>DATNMX010000034.1:0-26891 GCA_035602135.1 Candidatus Dormiibacterota bacterium | reverse complement strand
GCTAACATTTCTGTTGAAAGCGTTAGCACCGCTGTGTCAACGCAAAGTAGAAATGTCCGGTTTTTCGCAAGATAGAAATGTCCGCTTCCATGGTCTTCTCCAAGGGTGATCGGCAGGCACATGGTATTTGGGTTTGATTTCCTTTGGAGCTTTTACTCTTCGTTTCGCGAGTCCTGCAGGCCGTAGGCCGGAAGGACTTGCGAAACGAGGTGCCGGGCGGGCTACCAGCGGTAGGTAGCGACCCCGGAAGCGCAGCCAATGCGAACCATCGAGTCGGCGTTCTATCTCCGCTCGAGCTCCGCGCAACCCGACACACACCTGCTCGCGGGGAACGCCCCAGCGCTGGCCATTCCATTTCACGGTGTGATCACAAGCTACACTTCGCGCCACCCGCACGCTGAGAATTTCCTCCAGTCGGTGTGCACTCTGCAGAGCACGATGGGCGTTGTTCGACGATGCCAGCTTCACGGTGAAACGCTGTTCCCAGAACGGCCAGAAGGTGATTTCCAGAAAGCGATTGGCCTGTTCCAGGGTGGTGATCTGAGAAACGCGCATTTCCTTCACCAGGCGATCTTGCAAGGTGCCGAACAATCGCTCGATCCGTCCCTTGGCCTGGGGGCTGTGCGCCGCGATCCATTCCACGTCCAGTTCGGACAAAGCCCGGCCAAACTGGGTACGGGTCGGGAGGCCTTGGAGTTGTTCCTCCCATTGCACCGGCCGGGATGTCAAAAACATGCTGTTTTTATCGGTGTACAGGGCCAGCGGTCGTCCCCAGCGGAGCAACCGCAAAGCGCGCTGCTGCAGGTCCTCGGGGATCTTGCAGTTGGACGTCCGGCCGCGCAGCCGATGCACCAGCCCGCGATCTCCTTCCTGTTCGAGGCGCGCCTCTAACCGCCGGATCTGCCGGGCGCTCAGCCGCAAGCGCCGCGCGGCTTCTCTCTGTCGCAAATGGCCTTGTTCGAGTTCGTGCAACACTCTCAACCGGTCTCTCTCTCGTTGGCTCAAGTTGATCCGCTCCTCTTCCATGAGGCCGCCCTCCCGGCCTCTAGAAAAGCGGACATTTCTACTTTGCACAAAGCGGACATTCTCACTTTGCGGCTACAAACGTTAACACCGCTGTTGACATCTCGCAGTTCAGCCGTTACGATTTGCACGGCCAGCAAGGATTTGTAGCGCGAGCCCCGGCAGTCTCGCAGCGTGGTTTCAAAAACAAGGGCTTCCACACAATCATGGATCGAGTGCCAACCGTCTCTGGAACCACTAATCTTGTCGACATCCTAGATCGTGTCCTGGACAAAGGATTAGTAATCGCAGGTGACATTCGCGTTTCCCTTGCCAATGTAGAGCTATTGACCATCCGGATTCGCCTTCTTGTATGTTCTGTAGACAAAGCAGAGGAAATTGGTTTGAACTGGTGGAAGTATGATCCGCACTTAACGATGGGTCCACCAGTACGACGCATTGCGGGCGACTCGTCCAAACCCCGGCGAGTAATCCGCGGTTCGAAGAGTGTGACGAAGGGTGTCAACGCTAAACGGAAGCGCTAGCTCGCTTTTGTTCTAAGGAGGCTACTGCATGGCTGTCGAGCGAATGTCGGGTGGATCAAGCCTCATTGATGTACTCGACCGCATCTTGGACAAAGGAATCGTCATCGATGCTTGGGTTCGTATCTCTCTGGTCGGAATTGACTTGATTACTGTGGAGGCACGCGTCGTCGTAGCATCCATTGATACCTATTTGAAGTATGCCGACGCCGTTGGACTCATGGGACTTGCTGCGCGGCCCCAATTGGGTGTTGCTGAGGAGCCAGCGATCACCGTCGAAGCGCCTCGGCGTCGGGCGCGGGTACCCGCTACCCGGCGGCCACGTCGGCGCACCTGAGTAGCATCCGATGAGAGCTCGTGCGCGCACTCGGGTGCGTCCGAGGCCCAAAACTCACTCGGAACTTCTGTTCCATCGTGGTCTTGTGCGGGAGTCAGCTGCGCTCCGTTTACTCGCCGCCGAACGCTCCGAAGAAATCTTCCCCGTTCTTCTTGAAGAAATCGTCAAACTTGGATTTCCTAAAGCTCTGGTTGTTGATGTGGATTTCGACACCGGAGCTGTGAAACCTGCCGCCTCGCTCAATTGTTCAAATGAAGATTTGAAAAGATTTCACACTTCCTTATGGGTGACAGAAGATCGGATCGTCACCGCTCTGCAAAATTTGACGCCCGGAATGTTACGTTCAAGCCCCACTAAGGGGCAGTCGTTCTATATCCACCCGATGATTTATCGTAGCCGTACACGGTGTTGGGAAGCAGAAAAGGACCACCGTGACGATTGTCTGGCGCTGCAGAACCACCGCATGGCGGGGAAACTTAGCTTTGAAGAGCAGAGCTGTAGGGCGTGTGGTATGCGCGGGTATACGACGCTAGTGGTAGCACAGGTAACCCCCACGTTGCGCGAGAGCAATCGGCGAGAACTGCGGAATCTTATCGAGCGGGCCAACGGGCACCTCTCACACCTTTTTAAGGTAGAGCACTATTACAATCGCATGCGCGACATGGAAATCACTATTTCGCGCTTGCGTGCAGTGATGCAGAGCATGGCCGATCCCGTCATTTTGACCGACAATCAGCACCGCGTGGTCGTCCAGAACAAGGCGGCCGAGCGTTTCTTTCGAGTGCCCGAGGGCGTCAGCGAGGGTGGCAAGAGGGCTGTCGAACTCAATAACCTTCTCTTTACCGCTGCCTTGTCCTCGATGATGGTGAGCACCAGAGAATCTTCTCGGGACCTTACGTTGGTGGATGTGATGGATGGGGAAGAAGTCCTTTTCGAAGCGGGTTGCGCTCCAACCCACAGCAGCGACGGCTCACGTACCGGCATCGTTACAGTGATGCGTGATGTCACGGACCTGCGACGCGCTGATCAGGAAGTCCGTGCTAACCTCGAAAAGCTTCGTGCCGCGGAAGAAATTGTGCGGCAGGACCGCGATCGTTTGAATCTGGTCATCGAAAACGTTGGCGATCCGATCATCGTGGCTGACAATTCCGCAAAGATAGTTTTGCTCGATCCTTTAGCAAAGGAATTATTCGGTTCCACTGATCTGTTGAGAAATCCACAACTAGTAAAGAATCAGGCTAAACTCGACGCGTACTTAACGTCTTTCACATTTTCTTTCGCCGAGAAGGAAAATAAAGCGCTGCATCTTTACAACGCCGCCTCTCATGGCGAAGTCGAGTATGCCGCTCGGTCTGGAAAGATTTACGATGCTCGCGGCCAGGTAGCTTTTACGGTTACCGTTTTGCGAGATTTTTCAGCATGGAAGAAATTGGAGCAGCTTCAAATCGAGCAAAAAATGCTGGAAATGGAAAAATTTGCCGCAACCGGACGCTTGGCCGGCACCATCGCTCACGAAATTAACAATCCGCTGGAGGCCATCAAAAACTCGATTCATCTGCTGGAACGTGAAATCCGGCCTGAATCGCACCAAGTGTACGAAATCCTTAAGAGTGAGACGGCACGCGTGACCCGCATCGTGCGTCAAATGCTGGGGCTTTACCGCAACACCGGCCAAGTTAGGCCCTTCGATCTAAACGCTACGGTGGAAGACACCCTCGCACTCTTCGCCAGGCCATTGGCTAAAGTCGGCATAACCGTTACCAAGAAACTTGGCGCTATTTCGCCCTTCAAAGGTTCCGAGGACCAATTCCGGCAACTTCTGTCTAATCTGGTAGTCAATTCGAGGGACAGCATGAATGCCGGCGGACGACTGATCATCCGTACCAAGGAAATTCGCAGTGCAGATGGTTTGCGCGGAACAGTAAGTATAAGCATCGCTGACACCGGGTGCGGTATCCCACCCGCGCTTCAGAAGTCTATATTCGAGCCGTTTGTAACAACCAAGGGAGAAAAGGGTACCGGGTTGGGCCTTTGGATTGTGAAAGGAATCGTGGAAACCCACAATGGTCGCATCCGCGTCCGAAGCACGGTTGGAACGGGAACCTTAATCAAACTTGTTTTTCCGATTGCGTATCAGGTCGCGATGAGAAGGGCGCTCTAGGTGGTCGGAATCTTTCATGACTATATTATCGAGGACATCTGATGGCTGCTAAAAAACTAAGCAGAACCAGTAAGCGCAGTGCTCGCGCGAAAGAAGATGTTCACGTCAGGATGGCCGAGGCGCGCGAAATCGTGGAGACGGGTCCCGGCGAAGCGGGGCGCTACGTTTATGGGATTGTGCAGTCCAAGGAACAGACTAATTTTGGCAAGATCGGTATCGGAGGAACCGGGGAAGCAGTTTACACCCTGAACTTTCTGGATATCGCCGCGGTTGTTAGTAAGACTTCAGTGGCCATATTCGATCCCACTCGGGAGAATGCCTTGGCTCACGAACATGTGATCGAGACGGTAATGAAAAATCACACGATTATTCCGATGAGTTTCGGAACTGTTTTCCGCACCGACGACGACATTCGCGAAGTGTTGAAAGGCATATACGCATCGGTAAAGGAAGTGTTGAGCCGCATGGCGGGTAAGCTCGAATTTGGTCTGAAGGTCAACTGGGATCGCGACCAGATTATTGAAGAGTTGAAACAGCAGGATGAAGAGATCCAGCGGTTTCATCAAGAGATCATTCGGAAGCAGTTGCAATCTACGTATTTTGCGCGAATGCAATTGGGACGCATGATTGACAAAGCTTTAGCCGAACGCTCCACGCAGTACGTCCGCGAGATTTATGAAGCGTTACGTAGTTGTTGCGTGGCCTCTCGCGACAATCAACCCATTGGTGACAAAATGATTATGAATGCGGCGTTTCTCGTGGAACGTGAGCGCGAAGCTGAATTTGACGAGGTGGTCAACAAGATCGCTCGCAAATATGGTAAACGTCTCAAATTTAAGTACACTGGACCGTGGCCGCCATACAATTTCGTCAACATCCGGTTGAAATTGGAGCGCGTCTCTGCTTCTTGAGTATGTGAGGAGCCTGCACTCGATGTTTATAATTGACGACCTTCTCATGTTGCCTGTCAGTGGGGTCAGATTCGTTTTGAAAACTCTGGAAAAGGTCGCACGGGAGCAGTACACGGATACTGGACCGCTTAAGACACGACTCTTGGAGTTACAAGAGGAGCTCGAATCCGGCGATATCTCGGAGCAAGAGTATGTCGAGGCAGAGGCGGCTATTTTTCGTGAGCTGCGAGAAATTGAAGAACGAAAGCGCCAATTAGCAGGCCTTCCCGACCACGACGAGTGACGGATTGCGGCGTAAAACGCTGACTCTATGAAACTGCGGAAACATCGAAAACGCGTTTCTAAGCGCGCGCTCCAAACGCAAAGCAGCGTGCAACGCCTTCCGCCTTCGGCTGACGCCGCGCGGGACGAAGGGCCTCGCCTGCTGCCGTTAGGCGACGCTACTTCACACGAACCATCGCGATTGGAACACTATCTCGATTTGGCGGACCTGGCGCTCGGAACAGAGAAAAATAATCGTGGATAGCTGCCTTTGTCTCTAACACGTGAATTTCGCGTGGATTGATTACTAGAAAGGGAGGTTACGCGGATTTCGAGGCAGGTTTTCCTGCGAAAGCTTCCAATGCTTGTTCCATAACCAAATTCAGGATGACATTTAGGCGCCGCAGGTCCAAGACCACGCCTATCGGTTCCAGCTCCTTTAGACTATTTTGGATGACGTCGTACATCAAATCAGCCAATAATCTGAAATCCCCCGTAATTGAAGAGATCGGTAACCCATCTTGTCTTTTTAGCATGCCGTAGGCCGCAGCCTCGTGTTTGGCCGCGTTGTCGAGTTCATTTCGTTCCAGCTCAATTTGAGACGTTATCGTATCCAGGACTTTACTCAAGTATTCGGCAGGTTGAGGTTTCGCAGAAGATCCAGATGCATGGCTGGAAGTACGCTTGATGGATTCTATTATTTTATCTCGATTTTCTTGCAATGCTTGAACCAGCCACTTTTTTCCGCCAGAAACTTTGGATTGATGTTCCAGCAGTTTCTTGTTTAAGGTTTCAACGAGTGAGTTCACCTCGACAGGTTTCACCAGGTAGTCGTCAACCTGGCATTGAATGGCCTGTAAGGCAGTTTCGAACGCAGGATAACCGGTCAAAATGAAGGTCGCACACTGTGGCTGAATGTGTCGCATGCTGCTTGCCACCAAGAAACCGTCGCCTTCTTCACCGATATTCAGATCGGTAATGAGTATGTCAAAATTGTGCGAATTAATTTCAAAAATGGCGTCAGGGACGCTATCCGCCACGCGAACTTCAAAACCAGCTTTTTCCAGGATCGGCGGCAATGTCATGCGGATACTAGCTTCGTCATCGACGAAAAGGATCTGTTTTTTCGATGTTTCCTGCTTCATGCGTGTGCGGCTCCGGTATCCGATGAGACAAAATCATAGAACGAACTGGGCGGACATTATCATACTTTCTTGGTTACAAAGGCAATTGTTCCATTGGCGATGGATGAAATAGCAATAATAAAATTGATTGTCGCCTAGTCGTATTCCGATGGTTTGTGGCATGATCGTGACTTGCGGTTGACGCGTTGTGGGCGCTTGCCTGGCCGACCCATGGAACTCCTATTTGGGGTACTGTAGATGTCAAAGGAGAAGTATCCCAGCGTTGCGGGGCAACAAGAATGGGGCTCCGTGGATCACATACCCTTGTCGCCAATCGAGAAGACATCTGCTGACATATCGACCAACCAGTCGTGGTTAGATTCCGAACTCTTCAAACTCTCGAGAGAAGCCATATTTGTCCTCGATTTGGAAGGAAAAATCTTATTCTTGAATCGAGCTGCGGAGAAACTTTACGGCTGGAGCGCCGCAGAGGCTTCAGGAGCATTTCCCGTCGAGTTGTTGAAAACACGTCTCCCGAGACCGCTCGCGCAGATCGAGACCATTCTGCGTCAAGAGGGTGTGTGGGAGCATGAGCTGATACAAACCACTCGGGACGGAACCAATCTTACTGTCGCTAGCCGTTGGGCCCTACGCCGCGATGATTCTGGTCAGTACTTGGGACGCCTGCAGCTGGACACGGATATCACCAAACGGAAACACGCCGAGCACGCCTTGCGTCGCCTGTCAGGCCGCCTCTTGAATCTTCGGGATGAGGAACGTCGTCGACTGGCGCGTGATTTGCACGATAGCGTGGGACAACAGCTCGCCGGAGTAAAAATGCATCTTTCCGTCGCGGAAACCCAGCTACAAGATTCCAAACTGGAAACGTTGAAATTGATATCAGAATCTTGCAACCTCGTCGACCAGGCGATGCGCGAGATTCGCACCATTTCCTATCTTCTCCATCCTCCCTTACTGGATGAGGTGGGGCTGTCCAGCGCTCTGTCATGGTACATTTCAGGTTTCGCGGAGCGTAGTCGACTCAAGGTTGACGTCGATATTCCTAAAGATGTTGAGCGGTTTCCACGTGAGCTTGAAATCGCGATATTCCGGATCGTGCAGGAGTGTTTGACGAATGTGCACCGTCACTCGGGAAGTTCGACGGCCAAGGTCCGTCTCTCTAGAGTCAATCAACAACTTCGTTTGAAGATCGAAGACCAGGGTAGAGGAATGGATGAGCCGGTGGGTGAGGGCGAAAACGTAAGCCACCATCGGATCGGCGTCGGCATTAGTGGTATCCGAGAGCGAGTGCAGCAGTTGGGTGGCCAGATGCAGATTCGTACGGGAAGTTCGGGTACAACGGTAGAAGTTTTATTTCTCCTCGAGGGCCACCCATCATCTGCCCCCCCGAGCTGACGAACCGGGTACCTTACCTCAGTAAGGATCCGCTTTCTTCACTGGCCGCCGACTCGCTTTCGTTGAACTGATTGCGCTTCTTGTAAGCCATGATCGCGATACCGATACAGATCAACATGGGAGGGATCACCAGAACTAGAATGCCGCTACGTAGGGCTTGAATAACGCGAGCACCGGCTCCGGCGGCCTGCGTATAGCAGAGCGGGCAATTCTGCGCGTATACCAAAGATGGAATAGATAACGCCATACTGAGAGCGATTGCCCGGCTGAAGAGGCGAAGGCGAAGAGTGCTTATTGATCTCATCGGCAAATCCGATTCCCTAAGTATCCGGCTGCGGCGCCGCTCGGTCAACCGACCATAGCGGACGACGAAACTCACGCTAGTGCGCGAAGGGCCGCATGTGTTGCAAGCGCAAGCTGTCCGACCAAATCATATTCATCATCAGCAATACAAAAATGGTGACTGGAACCAGGGTCAACAACAAACTGCGTTTTTCGTAAGCGAGGTGCATGAAATACATAAGCGCGAAGCCTGCACTGCAAATCGCAAGGCCTAACAAAACGATCAGCCGTGAGCCTATCGGGTGATAAGCCAGGAAGACTTCCAGAACGGCAATAGCGAGCAAAATGACATAGACAGGAAGATATCGAGCGATCACGTTTCGCGACTTAACTGAATCTATCATAGCGCGTCTCCCTCGGCAGTACGATCAACGTGACACGTTTAAAAGATAGAGCAACGGCACAACAAACATCCAGACCAAATCTACGAAGTGCCAATATAAACCGGTTGTTTCGACATGCCCGGCCGTTAAACTACCTCGGCTGTAACCGCGAGAAACCACCGCAATGGCTACGACACCGCTGATTACGTGCAGCAAATGGAGGCCGGTAATACTAAAAAACGTGGCGCCGAATAGCGGCGAGCCCCAGGGGTTCTGGAACATCCGAACACCTTCATGAATCAAAGCGACCCACTCACGGATGTGTAGGGCGGCGAAAATGAGGCCGAACAGAATGGTGGACCACAAGAAGCGCCTTGCTTTGCCTTTGTCACCAGCATTTGCGGATTCCACGGCACCAAGCATTGTTAAACTGCTGGTGATCAGAACAAAGGTCATGATCATCACGTTGACAATGGTGGGACTGAACTTAAAGGGAGTAGGCCAATCGCTGCTAGCCGCACGTAAATAGCCGTAACCGAACAGCAGGGCGCCAAACGTCACCGCGTCAGAGATAATAAACAACCAAATGGTGAGCTTTCTGGACGGAATCGCATAAGGCGATTGTTCCAAGATTGCTCCCCCGTACCCGTGCACGGCTATACCTGACTCACTCATGGAATATCTCCCTTTCTCACAGTTACAGTCTGGTGCGCATAACGAGGAGCAGATACAGCCAGAGACCAGCCATAAAATGCCAGTAAATCGCCGTGCTCTCAAACAAGCTTTGCCGGAATGCAGCCCCTTTCCCAGAGAGCCGCGCAATCAAATAAACAAGCGCCAGGATACCGCCGATGAGATGAAGGGCATGCATGCCGGTGAATACGTAAAAAAACGAGCTGTTGGGATTTGTTGCAAGATAAATGCCGGCAGCGGCGAGCTGGCGCCACACCATGTATTGCCCGGCCACAAAAGCTAATCCCAGCACCAGCGCGCCCCACAGCCACCGCACCCCGATGCGGAGCTCGCTGCGATCGGACTCTAATCCTTTTGCCATGGCGCGACGCGACATTTCGAAAGTGATACTGCTCATGATTAGGATCAAGGTGTTCGCGTACACTAACGGCGGCACCGCCAGGTGCGTCCAGTCTGAAGAACCTTGCCGAACGAACAGGGCACTGGTGAACGCGGCAAACGACATGGTGATTGCGAAGATACCAACCCACACGCCGCTTCGAGTGGCATCCGCATGGACCGCAACGCGATGTGTGGAAGCAAGTCGTGTCTGAATCGCTGAGGCCATAATCTCCAATCTGTTCTCAACTTCGCGATGCGGCAAAATCGAAAGGTGGCAGCCGCCACATCATGTTTTTTCGCCTTCCACCGTCTCCGGAGAAACCTGCATGACGTAATCGCCCTTCGAACCCTTCACCCCATATTGATATGGGTCGTGATACACCACCGGATGATTGCCGCCAAAATTATTCCAAGGCGGAGGCGACGGGACGCTCCATTCCAGGGACGTCCCGTTCCATGGATTTTCTGGTGCCGGCTTGCCCCAGAACCGGCTATGAATGAGGTTGTAGAGGAAAATAAACTGTGCCGCGCCGGTGATGAGTGCAGCGATGGTAATGAATTTGTGCACGGGCATCAATGGCGCCATGAAATCGTTAACGAAGGAAGAGTAGCGGCGCACGTTTCCGGCCATCCCCAGATAGTGGAAAGGCATGAAGATACAATAGGTGCCGATTAAGGTGACCCAGAAGTGCAGTGCGCCAAGAGTCTCGTTCATCATGCGGCCAGACATTTTGGGGAACCAGAAATAGGTGCCGGCGAAGATCCCGAAGATAGCCGCAACGCCCATCACCATGTGGAAATGTCCGACGACGAAATACGTAGCGTGCAGATAGACGTCAATGGACGGTTGTGCCAGGAAGAAACCGCTGATGCCGCCGCTGACAAACATCGACACGAAGCCCAGCGCGAAAAGGGAAGCCGAGTTGATCTGGAGATTTGCGCCATACAAACTGCCAAGCCAGATGAGCGTTATGATGGTCGCCGGAATGGTAATGGTCAGGGTTGGAAAGGAGAACAAGAGCGAGGAGAAGGGGTTCATGCCACTGATGAACATGTGATGGCCCCACACCATCCAGCTCAGAAACCCGATGGAGAGCATCGAATAGATAATGACCCGCGCACTCAGTAGTGGCTTGCGAATGCTGTTGATCAGCACATGGGAAACGATGCCCACCGCGGGCAAAATCGCGATGTACACTTCCGGATGACCAAAAAACCAGAATAAATGCTGCCATAGCAGCGGCGACCCGCCCGCATGGTTCTGCAAACGATCGCTGATAACCAACCCCGAAGGTATGAAGAAGCTAGTGCCCGCCACGCGGTCGAGGATGAGAAGTAGACAGGCCGGAAGAAGAACCGCGAACGCCAGCAGTCCGATGCATGAAGTAATAAACCACGCCCACGTGCAGATGGGCATACGCATGAGCGTCATGCCTTTGGCACGCAGATCGAGCGTGGTGGCGATGAAATTCAAGGAGCCCAGCAACTGCCCAACGCAAAAGAGCGAAATCGAAATCGCCCACAGATTCTGTCCCCAACCGAGGCCGGGACCTGCATCTTTACCCACTGCACTGAGCGGCGCATAGGCTGTCCAGCCGGAGATGGGTGGACCATCTGGAATGAAAAACGCTGAAATCAGGACCACGAAGGAGACGAACGTAACCCAGAAGGACATCATGTTGAAACGCGGGAAGGCCATATCTTCCGCGCCAATCTGGATTGGTAGAAAAAAATTCCCGAACCCGGCGAATGGCGCGTTGGTCAGAACGAAGAAGACCATAAGCGTGCCGTGCATCGTTAAGAGCGACAAGTAATATTCCGGGGTCATAACCCCGCCAGGCGCCCCGGCCTTCGAAATGATATCGAGACCCGGGATTTTTGCGTTTGGCCACACCAGGTGGAAACGCATCAGCCAGGACAGCACCATCCCCGTGAACACCGCTGTGAGGGCAAGGCCGTAATACTGCTTGCCGATCATTTTATGATCGAGGCTGAACACATATTTACGGATGAAACCTTCTGGCGGTGCATGAACGTGTGCCGGCTGGACCGATTGCTGCTCCATTGGTCACCTCATCCTGGAACACCGCGGTCGGTGCCAAAATAATCCGACCCGCGTAGAACTTACTGCTCCGATGCTTTTTGCTTCATCCACTTATCAAAGTCTTCCTGCGACAACACGTTTAGGTAGGCTTTCATGTTGTAGTGGCCAAGCCCGCACAATTGGGTGCAGACGATTTCGTACCTTCCCGCTTTCGTAGCCGTGAAATGAATCGAGAGGTCCAGGCCCGGGACGTAGTCCTGCTGGATTCGTAACTCGCGCACGTAAAATGCATGACCAACGTCCTTGGCGTGAAGCAACAGTTGAACTTCACGATTTGCCGGGATAGCGAGCTCGGCCGTCACAATGTCGTCTCGTGCGTCTACATCATTGGCTGGATCAAGGCCAAAAAAGTTCTGGTTGCCTTCGTCGATCTTGTCCGGATGAATCATGCCAAACTTACCGTCAGCGCCGGGGTAGCGAAAATAAAACGCAAATTGCCCGGCTTGCGACTGAACTTGCAAAGCGTCGGGCTTAGGCGCAGTGAAATAGATGGCGGCCCACGCTTTCTGGCCGAGAATTCCCAGGGCGAGCACCTCGCTGCCCACGAAAATGAATGCGGTGGCGACTACCAGCTTCGCTCCGCCGGGCAGATGTGTAACCTTTGCGCCATCTTTGCGGCCGGAAAACTTCCAGATAAAAAAAGCGAGTAGCAATTGAGCGCCGAGGAAGGCAAACCCAGCTTCAGCCATAGTCTCCGACATTTGTTCGTCGATGGCGTGGCCGTGAGTGGAGATGTCTTCCGGCTGGACGTATTTATGCGTGATGATGGGATACGCGGACACCAGCGCGATGATGGTGAGAACCACTGCTAAGAATTTTCCCATGGTGCCTCGTCTCTGCCAGTGTGCAGCGTCAATTTCAGATTAAGGACTGCCCGTCGCTGCTGCGGGTCAATGCTGTTCATGGCCACGACGCGATTACGCCGTCACAATTAATAAGGCTTGGCCTTGAAAACAAAGTTGACCGTCTTGGTCTCGTTACCGGAAATGGTCACATCCTGATTTTGCTCGCCATAGGCCTCGTGCCATGCCGTAATCGTATATTTGCCGGTCGGCAAGTTGGGGAGCGTGAAAGCGCCGCCATCATGCGAGATGCCATAATGAGACGTTTTGAGCACCGCGAACGTTCCGTGCATCCAAGGGTGAACGTTGCACTTCACTGGGATAAATTCAGGCTTCTCGAACTTTTCGACGATAGGTGGCGCGCCTGGGGGCTGCGATTTGTTCCATTCGTGATTAACTTTCGCGAGTGGATGAATGTTGTGCGACGTTTGGTCATCGTTGACGACCTCCAGCGGCTGGTTTACGTGCAAAGCAAGGACATGTGGAATATAGCGGCAGCCCTTCTGGTCAAACTTAACAGCCTGGGCGGGCGCGGACGATTCATCTGGCGCACCGGCGGAAATGTAGACAATAACGTTTTCCAAAGTATTACCCGGGCCAGTCACTACCGTCTCTGTCGTCGGCGGTGTGGAATACTGCTTGGCGCAGCTCGGTTCCTTAGACATATCTATCGGTTTTTGCTTGGCTGGTGTGCCTTCGTAGGTGACTTTGCCGCTGACGCTGCCACCGCTGGGCCTAGCGACGGCAATCGTCAACACAGCTAGCGCTGTGAAGGCTCCGATATAGGCTAATCTAGTTCGCATAATCCTTGTTCCTCCCGTGCAGCACTTTCTCTGTCTAAATCACTGTTTAATACCGGAACCCGTAGCGGTTCCGCTGACCCTTCTTGCGGCAATTTGCTCTGCGCCTTCCTTGGTTGTCTGCCATAAAGCCAATTCCGGCGTTTTGAGGTAAACCTGCAACGTGCGCAGGAAGTGCACCAGGTCCCAGGCATCTTCTGGTTTCATGGTGTCGGCAAACGATGGCATTGGCGTGCCGTCCAGTCCCGTCATAAAAATTTTGTACAGATCCTGGTTGGTGACTCCACATTTGAAGCGCGAGCCCACAGAGAAGTTATAAGGGCGAATAGGCTGATCGTTACTGTCCGTGAGCGTAGAAGCGGACGGGCCGTCGCCGCGACCCTCTTGTCCATGGCACTTCCAGCATTCCAGTTTTTGAAATACTTCCTGTCCATGCTTAATGCTTTCGACCGTCAGCTTGGATTCCGGCGGAATATTGATAACGTCGCCGGGCTTCTCATTTTTCCAGCGCGGGGAGAAAGTCTTGATAAAAGAGATCAAATCGGTACGGTTCTGGTCGGTCAACGTTATCCAGGACGGCATATTTGTCGTGTTGAAGCCGCGGTTAATCGCGTTGTAAAGATCCTGGTCGGTCGGCAGAGTACCGGTCGGCGTCGAACGGCATTTAAACGTGGCGGCCACAAAATTCCTGGGAAGGGGATTGAGGTAAGGAGCATTTTCACCGTTGCCATCGCCTCGGAAACCGTGGCATCCCCAGCAGTAGCGATAATAAAGTTGCTTGCCGGCGCCTTCGTGTCCATTGAATTTTGCGGCATGAGATTCCGCTTGTTGTCCGATCGCGAACGAAGGGACCGCCAAGATAGCGACGAGGATTACGGACAGCTTGTTTGCCATTGTCATCATTTTAGATGTCCTCTCCATCCTTCGGTCGTTAGAACGCGAAGTCAAAACCGAGCAGCAAGCTGTTGGTAGTCATGTCGAGCCCGGTAAGTGTCGTTCCGCGCTGCCTGAGACGCGCGAATTCATTATGAAAGGCGAAGCCTGCTCGGCTCGAGATGAAGGGGTAATAGCGATAGCCGAAGGTCAGCGCGTCGAGGTTGCCAAGGTTTCCTGGATTCGTGACGAAGGCTTGGCGCGACATCCGGATCAGTTCATACCGATTGATCAGGATTAGTTGGGGATTGACGGTATAGTGCGTCTCGAACAGGCCGCCGTTCCAAGTTGGCCCTTGCGCTCCATCCGGTAACGCACCGTTTGCTGGGGTGTTCGTGCCTAGAAATGCGCTGTCCCAGCCGTGAAAGTACATCGTGGTCACATCCAGTTTCTTGATGTACCACATGCCGATTAATCCGGCGCGGTAGAAGCCTTTGTTGCCGATACCCGTGCCTGCAATGTTTGCTCCACTCGCTTTGTATTGGAAATACGTTGGTGCTTGTCCGATATAGGCGAACGCGCCTATCCGTTGTACGCCCAAGGTTCCTGCTTCAAAGGCGTGACTAGCGGCGAGGAAGGTATTGTAACCACGCCCACTTGGTAAGCCTGGGTTCCCGTCGTTCGAGCTGAGCAAAGCAGCTGAATATCGGGTGCGATCATTCTTCGAGTGCCCCATGAGTTCGGCACCTACTTGGTTGTCGCCGATCCCGAAGACGTACGAGCTTTCGCCCGGGGGCTGGAAATGATAATTTTGGTATAAACCACCCACCTGGCTCAAAGTCAGAATGCGCTTTTCTGACAGCAGGTTATCTAGCTCGAACTTTCCGACCTTGACGTTCAGCCAAGTCGTGCCAAGCAGATTATTAAAGCGTGTCCAGACCGCCTCGAAGTGAAACTGGCCTAAATTGTTCGATGAGGGCAGCACATAAAATGAAATGTTCTTAGCTAGGGTGCCGGCGGTATGAAAATCCAAACCCGTCCAGTCGAACCCATGTGTAGTCACTCTCGCTTCCATCTGAGCGCCGGTTGGGCCGGCTGGATCGTCGACAGTGGTGCGATTCTGGCTCTCGCGGTGCCAGGTCGGCGTGATGCGGAAGGTTACGGGCCAGTACGCCGGTTGCTGGAAGATGGGAGCGTCGCGCTCATTCCCCATCTGATAGCCGTTGTCCTTGAACGATTGGCCGAACGGACTAAGTTTCGGCCACGCTTCGTGACAAGAAGAGCACGGCATCCCATACTTTCTTGCGAACGCTGGAAGGGCATAAACCCCGGTCCGAGGCAGTGGTAGCGCGCACGCCGAGGGAATATCTCCGAGCAGGATGGAAAGAAATAGGAATCCAACGAACCCAGCGGAACCCAGACAAGCAATTCGTCTATTCCTTAACGGAGAATGCATACCGCCTCCTAGGCCTGGCATTCGACATCAGCCGAGCGCTACACGAATAACTAAAAATTGCACGGGACAGGGTTTACGGCGCGGGCCGGCGTACAGCCCTGCCAACATGCCGCGGAAATGAGTAAGAATCGTGAGATGCTCGAACGCGAGAATTTCGAAAGCAGCCCGTGGTGAATCAACCCATTTCTTCGTACGAACGCTCCCTCGAGAAGAAACAGACCAATCCCGCAGTCCCTAAACCGTGGCGAATGTACTCCCGCAAAAAACCGAATGCAAGACTTTTCTAAGTTAAATTAATTTTTATTTATCTAAACCGTCCATCAACAGATGAATATGTCGGCTACCCGACACGTCATTCCGCGAAAACATTCTTAATAATTTTAATATCTGCTGCTCGAATGCTTGAAACAGCCGGCTTTCTGGATTGACACGAGTTGAGCGAATGGCGTAGGAAGGTACGAGAAGAGTTTTTGATCAAATCTACCGGGAATGTGTCGACTCGAATTGTGAACTGCCGACCTGCTATTGCTCTCATTCTGCTTTGCGTGTTTTGGCCTGCACCTGGACTGCAAGCTGCGAAAGATCGCGATTCGCCGAATCCAGGATTTGTGACCGAATTGGCGGCATCTTTTGAGGATGTCCTGCAAGCGTTGCAAGACGTGTTGCAGGATCAAACCATCCATGGGACTCAAATGTTCGACAAGGAGCCGACGCTCACCGGCGCAATGGTGGTAATGTCCACGCCTCTATTTGCGCCCTGGACCGGAGACGGCAAAGTTTTCTACAAAATTCGCAAAGACGCAATTGCGCCCAGGAATTTCCGCGACAGCGAAGATCAGGGAACGATTGCGGTGCGTTATGTCGTAACCAGCGTCACTCCGGAGCGCACGCGTTTGAGGATTGATGCAGTATTCGTGGAAACTGCGCACCGCACCGTGCATCCTTCCGATGGCACCGTCGAAAGCAGCGAATCTAAAGTACTTCAGGACTATCTCCAAGCGATGCAATTCACAAGACAGGAGACTGCGGACGCTCTACGCCGTAGGGCGAGCATCGACCTAGCAAATGACACTCTACTTCGCCAACGGGAGGACGAGAGCACGCGCCTGAGTGCAGCGCAGTCTTCCGTGCGGGATCTTCAGCAGCGTGTTGATTCTCTGCAACGTCAAGTGGAACGTCGCGTCGCGGCACCGGGCGCGATCCTGAAAGCTGCGCCATTTCGCTCCGCCGCGACCGTTTCCACCCTGGCAGCCTTCACCGAGGTAGTTATCGTTATTGTCACTCCACACTGGTACGGTATCCAGACACCTGAAGGGCAGCGTGGATGGCTTCCGATCAACCAATTGGAGCTTCTCCCGTGAATAATCGCCGCCGATCCTACTTCGCGCTCCTCGTCTTTTCTTTATTCGTTATCCTGGCGGCAATTCTGACTGAGCCGCAGCTCGCTGCGGCTCAAGCGATGCCCTATGCCGGTGCCTTTCCGAAATCAAAAGAGGAAGTTGCGAAGGCTTTGAACGAACTACAGGCTTACTCAGGTCAAAAATTGCCGATTGTGGAAGGTTTTGTGGCCCTGGGAGATCAGCCGCTCGATCGTTACGAACGCGCCTTCTATCAGTTTTCTATCGAGCTTCTACCGGGCAATTCAGTTGGCACCATCGTTCGCCTCACTGCAAAAATCACCGCATGGTATGCCGACCGCGATCCGGCGAAGTCTGGGTATCACGTGCTGCCGTCCAACGGGCGGCTGGAATTGGATTTGCTCGACCGGCTGACGGAAAAACTCGGTGGGAAGCCGGTTGCGGCATCCAAGTCAGATGTTCAGGCGCCGAAACCAAAAATTGACCTTTCGTCCGCCGTGCCTAGAACTTTTCGGCCTTCGAGCAGCCCGTCACCTGCAACATCGCAGCCCGGGACAGCCCCAGCCTTGACCGATGGCGAAGTCTCTTCCTTACGTGTGAAGCGCGAAACGGAAGAGGCTCGCGTGCGCGAGCTCAACTCCACATTGCAAGGCTTGCAGGAGATCGAACGTAACCAGGCGTATCCCGATAACTTGGTAGTTATTGGAAAGTCTGGTGCGCCGGTGCTTGCGCGGCCTGCGGAAGGATCCCGTGTTCTTTTCACCGCGGCTGCTGACGACGAATTCGAATTCCTTGACGCCGAGCGTGACTGGATCCATGTGCAGATTTCTGGTGCTTCGCGTGGCTACGTCCACCGGAGCAATTTAGAGTTGCCGGAGTTGTTTGCCGCGCATTTGAAATCGCAAAATGGAAATACGGCCAGTCTCAAACAAGAAGTTTTCAAGTTGGCAAGCGAAGAGACGAGCGCGTTTCCGGCCGATTGGGATCCTCTGCGAGGAAAATCAGTCAGGATTTACACCGTGCAGCCGGTTTCGCCGAATGCGAAGGGCACGGCGGCGTCCGCGAAACTCAATTTTGCGGCATCGCTTTTTGAAAAATTCGCCCTGGCCACTCCCCATCCCGCCGGAGTACAGGGAGTTGTGGTTATATTCGATTCGGCAGATGGCGGGATCGTTGCGGCAACCCTGGCCAACATAGAACAATTAGCGAATGCGTCACTATCTCCAGAACTTTTTTGGAAAGAAAGTTATTTGGAGCCGCGTGAAGCTTTTCAACTCGACAAACCGTAGCGTTAAACTCCGAATTCCGGCAGGCGTGCTTTTTCATCTGCTCACGCGCGTCAAAATGCCATAGCCCATTCCAAACAACGCAAACATCCATTTCCTAGCGTTCGATTTCCAACTCCGTCTCAGCTAAAGCGTCGTCGCTTGATGACCCAGTGCCACGCTTCTCCATGAAGTCCGATAGTTCTAAGCGAAGATTCCCCGAGTTCGTGGCAAAGGCCAATCCCGTTTCGATATCGATTGCTCCACTGCGAATCAGTTTCTGTATTTCGCCGTCAAAATGCTGCATGCCGTCGTCTGATCCATCATGCATCGCATCGACCAGCGATTTGCCCTGGGACTCACCCTTCAGCACATACTCCCGAGTCCGCAGCGTGGCTTTTAATATCTCGACAATCGCTACTCGTCCCCGACCGTCCCTCCGCGGAATTAGCCTCTGTGAAACAATATACCGAAACGATTTTGCGACCCGGTTGCGAATCGATTGCTGATCGCTCAAGGGAAACACGCCGACGATCCGTTCCAGGCTGGAGGATGCATCAATGGTATGCAGCGTGGAGAGCACCAGATGGCCTGTCTCGGCCGCTTCTAGGGCGATCTCGATAGCTTCTTTGTCGCGCATTTCTCCGACCAGAATGACGTCCGGCGATTGTCGCAAGGCTGCGCGCAGGGCTAGATCGAAGCGCGGTGTATCGCTATGCAGTTCTCGTTGATGGACGATCGACTTCTTGTGGTTGTGCGAAAATTCAATCGGATCCTCGATCGTCACGATGTGGTAGGACTTCTTTTCGTTAATTAGATTGATGATCGCCGCCAGCGTGGAAGACTTTCCAGATCCTGTCGGCCCGGTTACCAATACGATGCCGTTCTTCAGTTCCGCAATCTGCGCAAGCTCGCTCGGGAGATTTAGCGACGTCAAATCGGGGATATCGGTTGGGATTACGCGCATAACGATGGCGCAAGTCCCGCGCTGCGTGAATACATTCACGCGCAACCTCGCGAGCTTCGGCACGCTGTAGGACACGTCGCAGGAACCGTCTTCCTTCAGCTTCTGCACTGCAAATCGATTTGAACCGATAATGTCACCAGCAATCCGCGCTGTGTCTTCCGCACTGAGTATCTCGATACCCGGGACTTGAATAGGCACTAGCGCGCCATTTATCTTGACGTTCGGCTGACATCCCGGCGACAGGAATAAATCACTCACCTGTTTCGAAGCCAGTAGCATCCGCGAAATGATAGATACGGTAGGTACCGAGTCACACGATGTACTCAGAATTGTTGTGTCCACGCTTGATTTCCTTTTTGGCAAGGCCGGATCGCGGATTTCGCCGACCCACGGTTAGATGAAGCACCGACTTGCTACCGGACAAGCTTCAGGGGTAATTCTGCATCTCGCAATAGAACTATTGGTTGGCGTTTCAGATACATCAACGCCCACACCGGAAGGTCCCCAACTCCGTTCTTCCAGTTAATGTGCTTGATTGGCCCGCAGTGCTCGTTCCCAGCTGCTCCACTCTGTAATCCCGACGACGTTGCCATCCCGGTTGCTCACGACGCAAATCGGATACACCGTTGCCGCCTACATCGCGGCAAGATTGCTGTCATCAGTGAGCACAATTCGGATAGATCGGGGATGTAGCGTGGAAGCGCCGTTCGTACTTAGCACATTCCGGGCGTATCGTTGGCAACACGGAATGTATTCCGGAGGACAATCTTCCCGTCACGCTGAGCACATCATTTGGCGTTGGCGGCGACTCCCGGTTGCGGCACGCTCCTCCAACTCGACAAATATGCCATTCTTCGGCCGAAGAGTGATACTCGGAAGCGGCTCGATTCGTTGACCCGGCGCCAGGCGTATCCGATATTGCTGAGCGATCACCGCCAGCAGCAGCGTTGCCTCCATCATTGCAAATCCCGCTCCGATGCAAACACGTGGACCACCGCCGAACGGAAAATAAGCGAGCCGAGGGAGCTTCGCCATTGACTCAGCGCCCCAACGGTCTGGATTAAACCGCTCTGGATCGGGGAACCACCGTTCGTCACGATGGGTCACCCACTGGCTCATCAGAATATTCGAACCTGCTGGCAGAACGTAATCGCCCACTTCGAGGGGCTCGCCGGCCGTCCGCCCAATCCTCCACGCCGGTGGGTAGAGTCGCAGAGCCTCGCGAATCACTTTATCCGCGTACGGCAGCTTGGTCAGGTCTCCCGCAGTAGGCAATCGGCCGCCGAGCGTGGCATCGAGTTCCTCATGCAGGCGCTTTTCCACTGCTGGATGTTGCGCTAGCAGGTACCAAGTCCAGGACAGCGTGATCGCGCTCGTCTCGTGTCCTGCGAGTAACAGAGTTATCACCTCATCACGGAGCTGCTGGTCCGTCATGACGCTGCCGTCTTCGTCTCGAGCCAGGAGAAGGAGCGTGAGCAGATCCTTGACGCCACCGCGCACGTCTTCTTTGATCTTTTTTCTTCCGCGCGAAATCAACTCGAAAACGACGGCGTCTAATTGGCGCACAGCGCGAAGGTAACGCGTTCGAGTCAGGGTGGGGATGCGCAAATATCCTGTGACCACATGAATGCCGGAAGATCCTCGCATGATGACGTCGAGCGCCTGCTCGATCACTCGTGTCCGCTCGCCTAACTCGCCGCCGAACAACGACCGCAGCACGATGAGTAGCGTTACATTCATCATCTCGTTATGTATGTTGCGGGCGTTGCCTTGCCTCCATCCGGCCAACATCCGCGCGGCTTCCTCGACCGTAATCTCTGCATAGCGAACGATGCTTTCCCGGTGAAACGCCGGACTACTCAACCGCCGCTGTCGGCGCCAGAAATCACCATCGCTCGTCAGCAGCCCGTTGCCAAACAGCTCTGAGTTCATACGCGCAAACATGCCTTTTCCGAGGTCCCTGGTCTTGCCCACCAAAACTTGCTCGATGTGCTGTGGGTTAACCAGAAGATAGACCGACAATCCGAAGAAGCGATAATGGACAATATCTCCAAACTGTTGCGCCCAACGCGCGAGTGTGGCCATCGGGTTCCGCCGAGCCATGTAGGACGTCCCAACAAAGGGCAGCCCGCGAGGTCCAGGTGGTTTCGTTCTCGAGATGGGCATCGCGAGGAACCCCTGGTGAGACTTGGCGCGATGATACTCGCCTATGGGCATACGAACAAGGTGGTGAGCGGCCAATTGGCCGGTGCGCGCGCCCCATCCTCGCGACCTGCAACTGCACGGCCGCAATCGCCGAAGGCCATAAGTTCAAGAGTTTCCTCGATCGAATTGGCCTTCTCGAGGCAGAGGTACAGGAAGCAAAAGTTCAACTCGCAAACATGAAACCCGAAGGTGTGACGGTGCGCCAAGGTGATATCCGGCATTTCGCAGAGGCGAGGCTGTTCAATATTCGGGAACCGAGATGCTAGTCTCGCGCGTTGAAATTGCGAAACACATCCGAAAGATTATTCTCATGCCGCAAGCGAATACGTATAAGGCCGTAGGGGATTGGAATCTCTTAGGTTTGGGCTAACTACGATGGTGCCGGGGGCCAGAATCGAACTGGCTACGCCCGCCTTTTCAGGGCGGCGCTCTACCACTGAGCTACCCCGGCACAACTAACTCTGAAATTGTAGGGGCGGTTAGACAGTTGTGTCAATTCTCGAAGCTCTTCGCGAACTTCATGCCAGCGTGGAATCGCGCACAAACTTTTCTTTTTTCTTACCAACCTTCGCCTATTGCTGCCCCGACTCGTCGAATTCCCTCATCCAATTCCGATTCTTCAGCACTTCGCGGGGTTTGGTCCCGTCTGGAGGGCCTACAATGCCATCTTTCTCCATCAAATCGATCAAACGCGCCGCGCGCCCATAGCCGATCCGCAAGCGACGCTGCAGCGTCGAAGTAGAAGCGCGACCGGCGTCGCACACTACGCGGATAGCATCCTGGTAGAGATCGTCGTCGACATCTTCTCCACCCGCTCCATCAGTCTGTTCGGCGCCCTCAACCTTAGCGTTGTCCTCTTTCGGCGCCTCCAGCAACTGTTCGTTGTATTTTGCTTGTGCCTGCTGCCGCCAGAAATCGCACACCGAAACAATTTCATCTTCAGTCACGAGCGGGCCGTGGATACGGTGCAGCCGCGCGGAACCCGCCGGCAAATAAAGCATGTCGCCCTTGCCCAGCAGCGATTCCGAACCATTGGAATCCAGAATGGTCCGCGAATCCACTTTGCTGGCTACGCGGAAAGATATGCGCGCCGGGAAGTTTGCTTTAATCAAACCCGTTATTACGTCCACCGACGGCCGCTGCGTTGCCAGAATCAAATGGATGCCAACCGCGCGCGCCATTTGCGCGAGTCGTGTGATGGATTCCTCCACGCTATTTGTGTCCACCATCATCAGGTCAGCCAGCTCATCGATAACAATTACCAGGTAGGGAAGTGGTTTGTGTTCGCTCTCTTCCAAGTTCTCGAATAGCGACAATGACTGCTGCTTCTGGAATGTTCTGTTGTACTGCTCGATGTTGCGCACTCCACGCTGCGCCAGCAGCTTCAGCCGGTTTTCCATCTCGCGCGTCGCATTTCGCAGCACGTTGGATGCGATCTTCGGATCGGTCACGACCGGAGCGATCAAGTGCGGAATATTTTCGTAAAGATTCAGTTCCAGCCGCTTCGGGTCCACCAGAACCAGCTTCACATCGTCCGGGCTAGATTTGTACAGGATGGACATCATCAACGAATTGATGAAAACGCTCTTGCCCGTGCCGGTTGATCCCGCGATCAGCAAGTGCGGCATAGCCGCAAGATCTGCCGCCCGAATTCGCCCATGCAGGTCCCGTCCCATTGCTAATGTGAGTTTGCTTGTTGAATTGATAAATTCCGGCGCTTCGATAATTTCCCGTAGCGCGATGGTTTGGCGATTAAGGTTCGGTACTTCGATTCCGATCGTGGACTTGCCCGGTATACGCTCGATCAAAATCGATTCCGCTTGTAACGCCAGGCACAAATCCTCGGTCAGCCCGGTGATCCGACTGTACTTGATCCCGGCTTCCGGCTTGAATTCAAATGTTGTCACCACCGGGCCGGGATTGATCTGCGTTACGCGCCCCTGAATATCAAATTCCTGACACTTCTCTTCGATGGCCCGCGCGCGCAATTTTAATTCAGCTTCGTCTAGTTTTTGGCTCCGCTCTCCTTCGCGCAGCAGGGACGGGGAAGGCAGCTTGTAATTAGGACTACTTTTGGCAATCTTGGGCCCCACGCTTTTGTTCATCGCTGTTTTTTCAGTGTCGCGGTGAAGCACAAAGATCGGAGCTTTCTGCGTAGCGTCCTTGTCTCGCTTGTTTCCTTGCTCTTGCGCGCGATCTTCTTCCTCGCCTTTGAAAATATCGCTCTCGTCGGCTAATGCAATGTTCTCCGGCGGTTCGTTCAATACCGAAGCATTGCCAACCGATTGTGGGGGCACCGGTTTCCGTCCCGAAATGCGCGTCTCTGCGACGCGGCGCCGCATCCGCTGCTGTTCGCGATCTTGTCGCCACGCTTGCCACCGCGCTTGCGCTTTCTGCAATATCCCTAGTTTCTCAACGACGCCAATCGGTCCCTTCGGACCGCTCACCCAGGCATGCGCGCCGGAGAACGAAAATCTGGTGGCCATAAACAGTGCAGTTAACAGCAGCGCCACCGCCACAACATTCGCTCCGATGGGATTAAAACCCGTTCGCAGCCCGCCAGACACTAGCACTCCCAACATCCCGCCGGGCGGCACTGAGCCCCGCACGTCCGGGAAATGCCACAGCGAAAGCAAAGAAGGCAGCGCCAGCAACAGCAAGCCATAACCAATCAGCGTAGCGTAGTGCGAGTCCGTGATTGCCTGGCTGCGCAGCCACCGCCAGCCCAAAACGCCCAATCCCAGCGGTAACAAGAAGGCAGCAAACCCGAACCCTTGAAATAACAGATCCGCCCCGTATGCCCCCACTGGCCCGATCCAGTTGCGCGCCGTGCCGCCGTCCAGAGATGACGAGCTCACATTGAATGCCGCGTCTCGCGGAGAATAGGAAATCAACGCTAGCGCCGTTAACACCGCCAGCGTGATACACAAAAATCCGATCAGCTCATTGAACCGCTTGTTTTCTGTTGGAGTCAGGAAGCGCACGTATATCTCCTCAGCTTTTGGGGAAGGCTGAGCGAAGCAGCGGGCACGTTGGCGCTAGTGCGCGCCCGCATAAAGAAACGCCAAACCGAGTTGAATATATCAGACAACCTCGCGCGGGCACCAAATAGTTTCTAAGAGTTGTATCCAAAGAGGCTTACCCAAGGAACCCCGAAGCCCAGGCCAGCACCAGGATGCCCACCATGATGCGGTAGACAGCAAAGGGCGCAAACCCATGCTTTCGCACCCATGCTAGGAACCATGCAACCGTGCCATACGCGACGATAAAAGAAATGACGAAACCTATCAACAACACGACCCAACCGTGAGCGTCTATATGGGACACCCCGATCGCATTGTCCCCCTTGCCCCGGACAGATTTCAACAGGTCGTAGCAGGTCGCTGCTGCCATCGTCGGTATCGACAGGAAAAAAGAGAAATCTAAAGCTGCTGCGCGCGACATTCCAGCCAACTGGCCTGCCGCGATCGTCGACATGGACCGCGAGGTTCCCGGAAACACCGCGGAGAGTATCTGACAGGCACCAATCCATATCGCTTGGCCCAAACTCATATCCTCCATACGCCAAGTGTGGATGAGACTTTGCGCAGCATCCGGCCCTGCTTTCTCGGCTTGCGCATGGATCGCATCGATGATCCACATCACGATTCCCCCAATCAATAGCGCGCTCCCCATGATGTATAAGCTTTCCAGATGCTTTCCGATAACTTTGGTGAACAGAAACGCAGGAATCGCGGTGACTACGAACGCCGCCATCGTCAGACCCAGCGGGTGCGTGAGCGCCGTGCGGTCGCCGCGTTCCCCTCTGGGAAAGGTCGCAAGAAATTTGACGATGCGCTCGCGGAAATAAACCGGTAGGCAGAGAATCGCGCCTAATTGAATCACGATCGTGTACATTTTCCAGTAGCCGCTGGTCAGGTCTATGTGCAACAGCGCCTCGCTCAGCCGCAGGTGGGCGGTGGAGCTAACGGGCAAAAATTCCGTGAGTCCTTCCACAATTCCCAAGAGTACAGAGATCAAGTAATCGTTCAATTTGTTCCTTCCGATTTTCCAACGTTTATTTAGACTGCGCCTGGCAGGATTTTGCGCATTTCATAAGCGTCCAGCCGGCCCAGGTAGTAGCGCTTCAATACTGCCTGGATACCATAACCATGCCGCTGCCAGAACGCAACCGCGGCAGCATTATCGATTGCCGTCTCCAGCAGGATCGTGCGCACCCCGCGCGCCGCCAGGTTCGATTCCAGCTTCACCAACAGCGCCGTGCCTACGCCGCTCCGTCGATGCTTTTCCGAAACGTCCAGGGTGATAATGTGTGCCAGCGGCGGATTCTCTTCGGACACGATGAATCCTGCGATTTTGTCGCCATCCGCCGCCACCACGCAATCCGCGGACGCCAGCCTCAAAAAGTAATGCAGTGTGGTCTTCGAATAGGAAATCCCTCGCGGAAAGCAGGATTGGTCCAGGCGGTGTAGCGCGGCAAAGTCATGCGGCTCGTACGAGCGTAACGTCACCGTCATGCCGAGATTCTACGCCCAAGCACTTCCATCCCGGCGACGCGCTTCCACAATCTTTGGGCGCGCGGCGTTAAACTCCCGCGCGCAGCAGGCATCACGGCAGCCATATCGAAGGCGCCTGAAAACAAAACAGGGGACGCACCCAAGTGCGTCCCCGTCTTGCTATGTCGCGCTATGTCACGTGTTTTTGCAACCAACAAGCTCTCTACAGCTTTATCGTAATGGTTTTCACCTCGGTGTAATTTGCCAAGCCGTATTCGCCCAGCTCCCGTCCAATCCCCGACTGCTTGAATCCGCCGAACGGAGCCGCCGCATCGAACACGTCGTAGCAATTCACCCACACGGTGCCGGCGCGAACGCTGTCTGCGATGGCATGCGCTTTGGTAATGTCCTTGGTCCACACGGCTGCCGCCAGGCCATACATGGACTTGTTCGCGCGTTCCACCACCTCGTCCAGGTCCTTGAATCGCAGGATGGACATCACCGGCCCAAAAATTTCTTCCTGCGCGATCTTCATATTGTCTTGCACGTCTGCAAACACGGTCGGCTCGATGAAGTAGCCTTTGTCACCGACGCGATTACCGCCCGCGACCAGCTTGGCCTTTTCCTGTTTGCCTGCGTCGATATACCCCATCACTTTCGTGAACTGGTCCTGGTCCACCTGCGGCCCCTGCTCGGTATTCTTATCGAAGGGGTTGCCGACGGTGCGCTTCTTAGCGCGCGACGCGCTTCTCTCCACGAATTCGTCGTAGCACTTATCTTCCACGAACGTCCGCGAACCCGCGCAGCAGCACTGCCCCTGATTGAAGAACAACGCGAAGTGCGCGCCTTCAATCGCCTTATCCATATCCGCATCCGCGAACACGATATTCGGGCTCTTGCCGCCTAGCTCCAGCGTCACGCGTTTAAGGTTCGATTCAGCCGCCGCCTTCATCACCAGTTGGCCTACTTCCGTCGAGCCGGTAAACGCCACCTTATCGACGTCCATGTGTCGCGTCAGTGCCGCTCCCGCCG
>DATNMX010000033.1:0-46746 GCA_035602135.1 Candidatus Dormiibacterota bacterium | reverse complement strand
CATAACTACAATGAAAATGGAGTGTTTTCGCAATCTGACAACATTTGACAACAATTGAAAGTGGGCGGTGGCGCTAAGTCATTCCCGTGCAGGTCTTTGTGGTGTAGGGATGCAATTTCGATCCCCACCGCCCCTACCAACCATCCTTTTTCCCAACAACAACTTAGCGATTTGTCGAGGCGGCATAAGGCGGCAATAAGAAAAGAGCCTTCAGGGTGGCACCAATGGCTCGCGCATATGGGGAATCTACGACTGAATAAGGACGGCATGATCTTCGTGCATAAACGCGGGAAGCTTGGCGGATGGGCCGTTAGCTATTTACCCCGCGATGGTGACGGATGGGTTCAGATTCCAGGATGGCACAACAATTCTGTCGAAGCCAAACTTGCGGCCTTCGATGCTGTTTATTCGAAGGGATAATCACAATTTTGACGAATGGAGTACGACTGTCGATGCGAATCATTATTCTCGGCACGGACCATGAACTTCAGCGCAACGACCAAGACCTCAAGGTTCTCATCACAGAAATCCTGGTGCGGGAACAAATCACATTCGTCGCTGAGGAAAATCGCCCCATGGTGAACACGATTGCTCGCGACGTATCAAAGTCAATGGGTCTCAGGTGGATTCAAATCGATATGTCTATCGGGGATCAGATCACGGCACACATTGACGGAAAACTTCTAAATCGAATGCAGCTTCGTTATGACGCCAGTGGTAATCCAACTTCAGCCATTCGGTACGCTCCGGTGGAGGACGGAATCAGAGAGGAATTCTGGCTGGATAGAATTCAGGAGGCCGCCGGTGACGGAACAGGCCTTGTGGTCTGCGGAAGTTTGCATTGCTTGCCCCTCGCAGAGAAGACCGAAAAGAGAGGATACAAGGTTCTGTCCAAGATATTTCACCCCGAGAGCCTGGCGGAGCTGAAGCCAGAGCTCTACTGACTGGTTCGCAACTCTTCGCGCATGGACAATCAATAATGTCCCGGTCCAAATGTGCCCGGCGTCACGTCGAATTGCCTCCGCGAAGCAATGCACAACGAGAGGGGGTGGAAACTGCCGAGGCGAACATAAGGCGAATATGCTACGATAGGCTGACGTGTGGGCGCAGGAGGTAGCCTGAAATCCGCGGGCAGACCGCGCCTTTTTTGCGCTCACTTGCGGTGTTTTCCACAGGCCTCACCACTATGGTGAATTGTGGTGATATACTCCGGGCAAGGTGAGCCTGTTAAGTGACCAGAGGGGCAAAACGAAAACAAAAGCCTGTGTCGACCGAGGGCGCTTCCGTGCGGGCGACTATCAGTTTTCCGTCTGAACTCTATAAGACTCTCGAAGGGATCGCACGCGAGAAAAAAGTCTCGCTGGCCTGGGTGGTCCGCGAAGCGGCGGAACAGTATGTAGCGGACAAATGGCCGCTGTTTGGAAAAAGCCTGATAGGCGGAGAGAAATAATGGGCGCAGCGACAAAGATGAAGAAGGTTAGGCTTGAACTTGTGAAGCCGGAGAAGCAAGTCAAACGCCCGCCCGTACTGCGCACTATGGATCTGTTTTCCGGGGCAGGGGGCATCACCGAAGGATTCCGGCAAGCGGGATACGAATGCCTGTATGCAAACGACTGCATGCCCGAGGCGATTGAGACCTTCAAACAGAACCATCCGGGAGCCTGGGCTGACTGCCGCAACATTGAGAATATAAAACCCTCAGAGATCCGGGCGAAGCTCGGCATCAGAAAAGGGGAACTCGATGTTCTTGCCGGCGGACCTCCGTGCCAGGGTTTCTCCATCAATGCACCGGAGCGTTTCCTCACCGACCCGCGCAACAAGCTTTTCAAGGATTATGTACGGTTCCTCGAAGAATTCGAGCCCAAGACGTTCCTTTTTGAAAATGTCCCAGGTCTGCTGTCCCTGGGCGACGGCAAGGTGCTTGACCGTGTCCTCGCTGAATTTGCCCGGCTCGACTATCACGTAACCGTGAAAATTCTGTTTGCCGCGCATTATGGCGTTCCGCAGGAGCGCTGGCGGCTGATTCTGCTCGGTTCCAAATTCAGCGAGATTGTGCCGCCGGAGCCCACGCATTACGCGGCCGGGCGCGCGAATTTCCGGGGCGGAGGCGGCGTGCTCACGTTCCGGCTCACCGATTCCGACAAGCATCGCCTGCTGCCCGCCGTGACCGTGCGCGAAGCCATCGGCGATCTGCCGCGCCTCATAATGGGGGAGGGGGCTGAGACCATCGGATATACGGCCGGAAAAATCAGCGGATACGCCCGCGAAATGCGTAACCCCGAAGGCGTGACCTACAATCATTTCGCAGCGAAGCTTTCAAAACAGAATGCCGAGCGCATGAAATTCGTAAAGCCGGGCGGCTCCTGGCGCGACATTCCGCACCACATGCTGCCCAAGGGCATGCAGCGCGCGCGCAAGTCGGATCATACCAAGCGTTACGGCCGGCTGCACAACAATGGCTTGGCCGGCACCGTCATGACGAAATGCGATCCGCACTGGGGCACGGTGTTCCTGCCGGACCAGGACCGCTCGCTCACGGTGCGCGAGGCAGCACGCTTTCAATCCTTTCCCGACACGTATCAATTTCTCGGCCCGCGCGTCTCGCAGTATGAGCAGGTCGGCAATGCGGTTCCCGTTCTGATGGCCAAAGCCATCGCGCTGCAGACACGCGCTCATCTTGAAGCGCCTGGGGCCGTTCGTGCGGCCTTGCAGGAAGCAGAAGCCGCGCATGGCTAGCAACATCACTGAGCTTTTCGGGTACAGCCCAACGGATCAATCGCCCGCTGCGCGGAAGGCCCGGAAATCTCTGGAATGCCCGTTTCTCGTGCAGACCTGCACAAAAACGCTGAGTGACGGCACCATCAGCGGCATGTGCACGCTCAAACCCATGACCAGCGGGCCCGTCATCTGCTGCCCGGTCCGCCTCTATGCAAACGACTATCAGGTTCTAAAAGACGTTGCCCTGCAGGCGTTTGGCAGCGGAATCGATCTGATTGCCGGAAGCGATGTCGCCGGTTACCGCGCCAGGAATCCAGGCAAACCCGGCATAGCCGTATTCGGAAAACGGTGGGGCAAAGAGCTGCGCCTGCCGAGCCGGGCCAAGAAAGCTGGCGGAAAGGTAGGGGCATATTTTGTTGACTGGATTCTGGCGCACACCGATGCCGACGGGAAGCTGCTGGGGTTTGTCGCCATCGAAGTGCAGTCCATCGACACCACGGGGAATTACCGCGCGGAACGTAAGGCTTATTTGGAGGGCAGCTCATTCAAGGGCAACAGCACGGCGGGTCCGAACTGGGAGAACGTCAACAAGCGGATACTTCCGCAGGTCATTTACAAGGGCCATGTGCTGAGGCGCGAGCCCCTGTGCCAGAAGGGGCTTTTCTTCATCTGCCCCACGCCGGTCTACAACAAGATAGCAGAGCGGCTTGGCGGCAAGCTGGAGGAGATACATCAGCAGGCGGGCTCGGTTACATTAATGCGCTACGACGTTGGCCCGGCTGTGCCTGACGGCCAGATCCGCGCACTCGAACTTGGCGGGCAATCGACTACGACCATTGACCAGGTGGCGCTTGCCTTTACCGCTCCCAGCAACCTGCCGCCCGCAAAGGTCTACGAGCAAGCCATCATTGCGGAGCTGTGAGCCGTGGACCGCAGTGAGAACATGCGCCGCATCCGCAGCAAGGGGATGCTTCCCGAGCTGGCGGTGCGCAGCCTCGTGCACAGGATGGGTTTCCGTTTCCGGCTGCACCGGAAGGATCTTCCGGGAAAGCCGGATCTGGTGTTTGTCTCGCGGCGGAAAGTGATATTTGTGCACGGATGTTTCTGGCACGCGCATGACTGCAGCATTGCGCATACGCCAAAATCCAATGCCGCATACTGGGGGCCGAAGCTCCAGCGCAATCAGGCGCGCGATGCCAGGAACATCGAGCTGCTCCGTACGGCGGGATGGAAATCGCTGGTTGTCTGGGAATGTGAGATTCGGAGCGGACGCGCGCTTAAGAAAAAGATAAAGGCATTTCTCAGCCCGAACGCTGCGTCACGGAGAGCAGCATGATGAAAACCCCGCAACGGCCGGCGTATGCCGGCAAGCCGCAATATGGAAAGAGTTCCGCTGCAGGGTTGCTGCTGAATTTCTCTCCGCTTGAATTTGACGATGCCGAAGTCGATGCGGGCGTGTTTTCCTACGGCACCGACGGCGACCATGTGCTGAAAAAACTGCGGCAGGAGCATTGGTCATCAACCTGTCGCTGCATCGCTGTTAGCAGGATGTTCTTACGCTGGACAACATAATCTTCCAACTGCGCAGCGACTTCCGGTGTGACTGTTCCAAGTTCGATGAGGTCCTTCATTTTGAATTTGTGGGAGTTGAATTTTCTGATGGTCAGGGCGACACCGTGAATGCTGCAAGGCGGAATTACAGCGGCCACGCGGCTTCCGTCGGGTAGACGTGAGTTGAGGATTGGCTTTGCCTCTGAAATATCGTCGCCTAACCGTCTGGCAATGTTCTTGACGGCAACCATGAGCGATTCCGAAGTGAGTTTTACTTCGGGGACGCGCTGAAGGTGTCCGGCTTTTTCAATGAAGATTCTCTCCGGCCCGCTGACCATGATTTCGCTAATGTCCGGGTCCAGACCGAGAGATGACGGACCGTACTTATTTTGATCTTTTGGAAACTAAGCAAGATTGAAGATCGATTAAAGGAAAGGGTTCCGACTGCGAAGGAGGAAGATCGTAAATGGCCGCGAGACGATCCAATGGGGCATTCGGAAGCGCATAAAAACGATAAGCAGAAATGAACCGCAACCCTATGCGAAGTCCTTCGTTTTCATCAGTACAGGCCTACTAAAAACAGGGTAGATTGAACGGCTGTAAATCCTTCCGAAACAATCACTCCCAACAATCAATTTCGAAGTCTAATGCTGTCAGTAGATTACAGGCACTTATCCGGCTACCTCAGGCGGTCTCGGCCGCTTATCGCCGTTGTGTTGAGTCCCACCCTCTCCACCATCTGGGACACTTAACTAGCTATTGAAATGGGTTAGCCGCAGACGCACGCACGCCAGCCGTCTGCTAGACACCATTTGACACCAATTGGAAGAAGGGCAGTGATGCTACGCCGTTGACAACTCAGGGCTTGTTTTGAAGAGTTGCAATTTTGATCCCCAGCGCCCTAGATCGGAAGGACCATGAAGGAGCTTCGAAATTCACTTATTGTGTAGTCGAAGTGACTCTCGGGTTACCCTGGAGCACGGTCTTCTGAGCTTCATGCAGCTCCTGAAGGCGGAGTTCCAACTCAGATGCGTAGATCTCGGCGCGTTCGTGCGTCCTGGCGTTCTGAATGGCAACAGCGGCGGGGATGGCAAGTGATTTGGCGAGGCGGAGATGCTCCGTTGTGAAGGCACGACATGTATTCGTTCCAAGGGAAAGAACACCAAGAATGCGACCCGCAGAGACCAGAGGGATGCCGAGCCACGATTGCACATCTTTGAACGGAGTCGTATTTCTCCATTCGGCCTCGCTACCGGTGTCTGGCAAGAGTAATGCCTTGTGTTCAAAGAGGATTTTTTGTAGGAACGGATTCTCGGCAGCGTTCACGGTTACGCCTAGCATCTTCCTTGTTGACGAAGGGGCCTCGCGCGCAACCATGAGGTCTGAGCCGCCCTCTGCGAACAAGACGGTCGCTGTGTCAAAAGGAACAAGTTCCGAAATGCATTGCAGGAGAGTATCGAGCACAAAATCCATTGCGAGGTTTTGACTAAGAGCCAAGGTCGATTTCCTCAACGCTTCTGCCTCGGCCCGAGCTGCCTCCGCTGCGTCCAGGTGCTCGCTGATTTGCATTTCAGCATCCTTGCGAGAAGTTATGTCCTGAGCGGTACCGACGAGCCAACGTGTTGCTCCTTCGGCTCGTACTGGGAAGCCTTTGGCCCAGATCCAACGAATCGCACCGTCAGCGCGTATGAACCGAAACTCTTCGTCGAAAGACCCTGAACTGACAATTTCCTGCAATTTAGATAGAACACGAATTCGGTCTTGCGGGTGGATGAGTTCGCGGTATGAGGAAGGATTGTCGTACAGGGACTCAATGCTGTGGCCCGTAAGGTTGACGTATGCTTGGTTTACGTAAGTCACTTCTTTGGTGTCTGCGTCCATCATCCAAAAAAGTTCTTGGATATGGCTGGCCATTTGTTGGAAGCGTTCTTCACTTTGCCGCAAGGACATCTCTGCCCGTCTACGCTCGGTCGCGTCACAGAGGATGAAGATATGCCGGCCCGGCAGGTAATTTGCTGCTGCGGTGAAATCTACAAACAGGGTTGTACCGTTCTCGGCCGTCAACTCGAGTAGTCCTCGTTTGTAGTGGCTATGCAAGAACGATTCCCAGATGCGAGCAAAAGACTGAAAGTCTGGGAAGAAATGGTCAAGATTCTGGCCTATGAGTGTTGCTCTGGAAACATGGAGGATTGTGGCGGCTGACGGATTTGCGTCCAGACAACGACCTTCGTTGTCGAGAATCAGAATGCCGTCGATCACATGCCGAAAGATGGACGAGAATTCACAGTCTGTGTCACGGAACGCACTATCACTCTGATGTTCTTCGTTCCGCGCCCGCCACAGAGTATAGATGTTCAAGAACACGGCGGCAGCTAAGGCAATCAGCAGAGCGGGCAAGAGAATTGTCGAGAGACCGGAACGGTAAATGTCGGAACGTAATGAAAGCAGGAACAGACTGACTGCAAGGGCGAGCACAAGCAAAGAACTGAACCGCAGCCAGAAGGGGGGGCGGCTGACAGACACGATGGAGGCGGGAGATTGTTCGATGAATCTCATTGACCAATTGCCTGAAAATCCTCATTCCCTAGATTCAGGCAAAGTATCATTCGACAGCGACACTAATCGCGTGAGTTATATCATGTCAGGAATGCCGGACAGAGTTTCTACGAGACACGGAGAGGTATCAAACGACTTAAAGACAGAGGCTGTTGCTCAGCACACACTTGATGCAAGAATGCGCCATGATTATTGGTGACCGCCTCCGTGCGATGCGTGATTGTCTACGGAGGAAGAATGGGCCACCGATTAAACGCCGGTGGCGATCATTAGAATGTACGCAGTATTCTGGGGAAAGAGAGTCGACTAATTCTTGTAGATTCCACGATCCAAGTCTCTAATCAATTGAGCAGCGCGAATGCTGAATGTGTCGCAGATGCGGAGCAGCGTCTTTATGGTGATCGGCCTTCCGGCCTCGATCTGCTGCCAGTGACGCGCAGAAAAACCAAAGCTGATCATGTCTTCCTGCGTGTATCTCCGGGCCTTACGCAATTGCTTAATTCTCAAACCCAAGGCGCGGAAAAATTGTCTTTCATTTATCACATACAAGCATGTATTCGACTACTAGCAAGAACACCACGAGCGGATTAGCTTGAAACACTCACGCGGGGTTGAAATGATGCTCCGGAAAATAGGACTTTACTTGGAACACGGAAGGGCACAGTTGTCGAGTACTTCGACTCATCTATTTAGGGTCCCGCGGATCAAGGAGAACGGGTTTCGGTAGTCCCCGGACGAGCCTATAAAGAGGGTGGTTGAGTGCAAGCGTGATTCGCAGAAGGGTCGTCGCAGTAATTGGACGACCTTTTTCAATTTGCTGCCAATGACGCGCTGAAAAACCAAACGAGATCATATCCTCCTGGATAAACCCCTTTGTCTCCCGCAAAGAGCGAACTCGCTTGCCAAGCGCTCGGAAGAATGCGGTCGCGTCGATCACACCCAATAGATAGGCGGATACGAGCAAAAACACCACGAGCAGAATAGCTGGACACGAAAAACTTAGAATGGTAACCTCCAACCAACGGTGAAGTATGAACACTTCGAAACGCCAATCAGTTGTGATGAGTCACGCGACGGGTGTTACTCCTACACACGGGGCGCAGCGGGATAGGCAGTTTGACGAGGTAAGGTTGGGGTGAGCTCCTCCGTCACAGCGCGTTTTCCCTCGCTGCAGGCATCGCCTGAAAGAGGTGCCAGTTCCTTAGTAGAGAATGGAGTTCCTGCACCTCCAGCGGAATTCTCCGATGAAACGCTCCTCACCAAGATTCGCGGAGGTGACCGAGATGCTCTTGGTCTCGTTTTCCGGCGCTATGCTCGACTAGTTCGATGCGTAGGACGGAAAATCCTGCGTGATGATGGTGAGGCAGATGACCTAGTTCAAGAGGTCTTTCTTTACATCCATCGGAAAAGCATGCTATTCGACAAGTCAAAAGGCTCAGGGCGTTCGTGGATCGTCCAAGTTGCGTATACCCAAGCCTTCCTGCGCAGGCGTCATCTCAACTCAAGATGCTTCTATTCGTCCGTAAATATGGACAAAACGAATGGGGAGGGATGCCTTGTGAATGCAGTGGCAGACTACGATCATTCCGTGGAGGGTCTGTTCGGGAGGAACCGTTGGAGGGAGATTCTGAACCAGCTGACCGCGGACCAACGGGAAACGCTACGACTCCATTTCTTTGAAGGGTACACGTTAGGAGAGATCGGCGAGAAATTGGGCCAATCGCGCGTGAACGTGCGACACCACTATTACAGAGGCTTGGATAAGATCCGCAGACATATCTCCGGAAGAAATCGTGCATGAGATAGCGGTATGGGAGAAAGTAGAATTTAGCCGAGAAGTCGAGGCGTTGTAGCAAATGGCTACGCATGATGAATTCCTTCAACTTAGCGCGCTAGCTACCTCGGGCGAACTGACCGAGGAAGAGCGTAAAAAGCTTGAGACGCACCTCCTGAGTTGTGCTTCGTGCCGTCAAGCGATAAAGGACTACGAGACTGCGGCCGGCGGAGCGGTGCGAGCTCTCGCATGTGATTTTCCTGCCGAAAGGATGGGTGCCGATCCTTCGTGGTCGGTTGAAAAGGCAGAGACGGCTTTCTTCGAGCGACTGAAAAAAGAAAGTCCGCAACCCGAGGAATCAAGTGCACGCGAGAACTCGGAGTTACCTGCCGGCCGACGCCTTACTTACCGACCCTCCAGGATTCGCTGGCGGGAAATCTGGATGCCTTTTGCGGCATGCGTGCTCCTCGCGCTGGCATTGGGAATTGCTGGTTACCGGATGGGGGTTCGGCGAGGCACGGAAGTTACACAGGCGATTCCTTCAGTTCCTACTAACTCGACTGTGTCTTTGCAAGAACAAATGAGCGATGCGGGCCACGAGCACGCCGCACTCGTGGCGAGGCTGACGGAAGAGAGCACAATCATCGGTGAATTGCAACGGGAACTTGGAGAACAGAAGGCGTTACTAAACAAACTCAAAACTGCAGGCGGTGAGGTCAAAGCGAATACGCAACCTACCCAGGCCGTACAGTCCGAAAAGGAGCCTCGAAGCAAAAGCACGGAAGAATACGAAGCTGCACAGCTCCGTCTCGACATCCAGTTTCTGTTGAAGCTCCTGCAACCTTGCTTGCAGAGGCAACAAGCCGGAACTCGAGCCGCCGCATTAGAAGGGAAGGTAGAGGAGCTTTCGCAAGGGCTCCGCGACCGCGAGCATACCGTAGACCAGCAACAAGCGGAGATCTCCAAGCAGCAGGAGCTTTTGGACCATGACCGGGACATTCGGGAATTGATGGGCGCGCGCGATCTTTACATCGCAGAAGTTTACGATGTGGCGAAAACAGGTCAAACTAACAAGACCTACGGGCGTGTCTTCTACACGAAAGGGAAGTCGCTGATCTTCTACGCCTACGATCTGGACGAGCAACCGGGAATCAAGAACGCGAGTTCATTTCAGGCCTGGGGCCGGACAGGGCCTGATAAGAAGCAAGCCCGGAATCTTGGGGTTTTCTACGAAGACAACGTGGGCAAGAAACGCTGGATATTGAAGTTCGACGATCCAAAAACTCTGGATCAAATCGATGCCGTGTTCGTTACGGTTGAGCCGATTGGCGGCAGTCATCGGCCGAGTGGAAAGCCACTTCTTTTCGCCTACCTTCGCGTGAATCCCAATCATCCCTGACAAAGAGTAAACGGATCGGGAGCTGTCTCGATTTCAGGACAATCTCTAAGCATTGGCACAAACCATGCGCCGCCCGCATAGACCTTACGAGTGAAGCCGTCTTTCACTCGAAGGAGGTTGTTTGCGAGTGCGTGCATGGGTTGCGATCGGATTGTTGAACTTATTCTCCGTAGGTATGTGCTTAGGGCAGTCTCCCAACGGAACCGTCAGCGGTATCGTGCTCGATCCAGCGGGAAGAGCGATAGTGGGCGCCGATGTTTTGATCGTGAGCGATACCACCAGCGTTCAATATCCTGGGAGAACGAACGGTGAGGGAATCTACGTTGTCCCGAACGTTCCGCCAGGGCCGTACCGCCTTCAGGTATCTAAGCCCGGATTCAAGACTCTGATCAAACCAGATGTGATCTTGAACGTTCAAGATGCCCTGGCCATCAATTTCACGCTCCCGATCGGAGCCCTCTCGGAAGTGGTAACCGTACAAGGAGGCTCCCCTCTCGTAAACACGGAATCGGGCTCCGTAGGGACCGTGATCGACAAGCAATTCGTCCAGAACCTTCCGTTGAACGGCCGCAGCTTCAACACGCTCCTACAATTGACGCCGGGAGTGGTTATCGCTCCCGTTGCGAACGGCGACGCAGCCGGACAATTCAGCGTGGCCGGACAACGAACCGATGCGAACTATTTCACCATCGATGGAGTGTCTGCAAATTTTGGAACTCTCTCCGGATTTCCGCCCGGCGCTACTGGTCTCGGGCAAACTCCGGCTTTCAGCGCGATCGGAGGCACCAGCAGCTTGGTGTCCGTAGAGGCCTTACAAGAATTCCGCGTCGAAACATCCTCAGCATCACCCGAGTTCGGACGAATGCCCGGAGGTCAGGTTGTCTTGACGACACGTTCCGGCACGAACGAAATTCACGGAGGATTGTACGAATACTTTCGCAACGACGCTCTCGACGCCAACGATTGGTTTGCGAACGCCGCAAGTAACGCTCGTGCACCGGAAAGGCACAATGATTTCGGCGGGTTCCTAGGCGGGGCCATCGTCAAAGGGAAGACGTTCTACTTCTTGTCTTACGAAGGAGCGCGGCTCAGGCTGCCGCAGACGACCGTTATCCAAGTCCCGTCGACCGCCGCGCGTCAAGCCGCGTCGGCGGCCGCGGCACCGTACCTGAGGAGCTATCCCTTACCCGATCCCAACGGTCCGATTTCGCCCGATGGTGCGACCGCTCAATTCACCGGAACGTATTCGGACAGCGCGAAGTTGAACGCCGGAAGCGTGCGCATCGACCATACGTTCAACAGCAAGCTATCGATTTTCGGCCGCTATAACGAAGGGCCGTCGCAGACGGTAAATCGCGTGGGCAGCCTGAATAACGTCAGCTTCACGAATGTAAATACGAGAACCGTAACGGTGGGACTAAACGAAGTATTCGGCGATGATCTGTTCAACGCGCTTCGGGCAAACTATTCAAGTCAGAACTCGGGCAAGTCGTTCACGACTGATTCTTTCGGTCGCGCGACGCCGATCGACATTCCCTTGCTTCTCGGAAGTCTTTCTCCTGCACAGAATTACGGAGTCTTTCTTACGTTCGACACACAGAGTTACAGCGCCGGCCCGTTTTCGAACAATCGGGCTAAACAAATGAACATCGTTGATGATTTTGCCGTCATGCGAGGCACCCACCAATGGAAAGTCGGAGGAGATTATCGGGCCATCTTTCTTGATACGAGGGCTTACCGGAACTTCTCGGAGATCTTGGCGCCATCTGTGGGAGATTTCGTCAAGACGAACCAGGCAATCCTCGTAACCGGATCGGTGTCACCTTCGGAGCTGCTCGCGCAATCGTTGTCCATCTACGGTCAGGATACCTGGAGGCTCAACAGCCGTCTGACCTTAATATACGGGCTTCGTTGGGAATTGAGTCCGGCGCCTTCGGGCCGCAGCGGCACGACCGTTGCCGCCTGGAGGGGTGTGGACACCCCTGCGAATATCGTTTTGGCACCGATAGGAGCTTCGCTGTGGAATACGAGATACTCCAATTTTGGGCCAAGGATTGGAGCTGCGTACCGCCTGAATGAAGCCGGAGATCTTCTCTTGCGTGCCGGCGCCGGGATTTTTTACGACCTAGGTTTCGGGAACGTGACGCGACTTGCAAAGTCGTTTCCGAATTTCCTGACCCGCGTCGTACCTACCGTGACCGTGCCGATAGGCGATCCCGCTATGTCTCTGCCGCCTCCCGCATCGTACGGGCCTCCCTTTTCAGGTACGGTCTACGCATTCGATCCGGCATTGTCGCTCCCGAAGTCGTATCAATGGAACCTGAGTCTCGAAAAGTCTTTCGGTGCGACGCAGGCCGTCTCCGTAACCTACGTTGGCCAAGCTGGACGCGATCTCCTTCGCCAGGAGGCACTGTTCAAGCCAAATCCCAACTTCCGAAGTGAATTCGTGCTTACTCGAAATTCCGCTCGTTCCAATTACGGCGCCATGCAAGTGCAGTATCGACGGCCACTAAAGCAGGGCGTGCAAGCGTTGCTGAATTACACTTTCTCTCATTCGCTCGATAACGCATCGAACGACACGGTCGCTGGCTTCTCCGGGACGGTAATCAGCGCTAATAACGACTACGCCTCGTCGGACTTCGACGTCCGGCACAGTTTTTCAGGCGCAATCACTTGGGAACTACCGTCACCTAAAGGACGAAACGGCCTTAGCGCTGTAGTAAGGAATTGGTCGATTGCGACGGTGGTTGTGGCCCGTACGGGTTTCCCTTTCAACGGCATCGTATTCGGGACCTCGCCGGACCCTCTGGGATTCGTGCTCACTCGTCCCGATGCTGTAGCCGGACAGCCGCATTGGATTTCTGCTTCGAGCGCTGCCGGTGGAAAGCGGGTGAATCCAGCCGCATTCACCGTCCCGACCGTAATTCGGCAAGGCACGGAGGGGCGAAATGACATCGCAGGTTTTGGACTCACCCAGGTCGATCTGTCGCTGATGAGAAGTTTTTCCATCACGGAGCGGATCAGCCTTCAGTTTCGGACGGATGCATTCAACGTTCTAAACCATCCCAATTTCACGAATCCATCGGGAGCTATTCAGTTTGCTCCGTCAGCGCTCGAATCACACCAAATGCTGAACCAGAGCCTGGGCGGCTTGAACCCGCTGTTCCAAGAAGGTGGCCCGCGCTCGCTTCAGATTTCGATCAAGCTCATTTTCTAAAAGCATTGTGGATGGCGATACGACAGGCTTGAGCTCTGTCTCCGCGAGGGGTGTGCTCGACGCCGATGGGCGAAACGATGTTTTCCATCAATTTTCGGACCGGACTGCACGGGGGAAGAGAGAAGTCGGGAACGAACGAGATGCAAAGCGCCGGCCGGAAATCGTCGTTGTGGAAATACTGGATTCTGGGCTTGCTCGTAACCGGCGTTTCTTGTTGGGGTATGTGCGCCCAAGAAGCACCGCGTTTCGTAACGGTATCGGACATCATTCAAATGAGAAGTTTGGGTGATCCCGTCTACCTTCAAGGAGGTCCATCGAAAGGGCGCGTGGCTTTGTTTTCACCGGATGGCAGGCAGTTCATCGTTCCCGTGGTTAGAGGAAATTTAGACAACAACACGAACGAATATTCTCTGCTTCTCTTTGAGACCGCTGGCATCTTCGAGCACCGGAAAGCGGTTACGCTACTCACGTTGGCATCATCGTCGAATCGGCCTGCCATCGGTAACGTGAAGTGGTTGACTGACCGGTCGATCGCCTTCCTTGGGGAAAACCCTGGAGAGCTCCCGCAGGTTTACGTCTTAGATTTGCAAACCAAAACTCTCGAACGATTAACGGATCATCCTACGCCGGTAGTCGCGTTTGATATCACCTCCGACGGGAAAACCCTCCTCTATGCAGCCGATCGGCAACCACGTCGGCTGGTTAACGCCGCAGTGAGGAGAAACGGCATGCTCGTAGATAGTGCAACGATGCTCGATCTATTGGGACGTGAGTGCTCGGGTTACGATCCGACGGCAACGGAGGGGGAAGAACTGTACTTGAGAATCGGGAACGAGCCACCGGTCCGGGTTTCGATGGGCGACCGTTTCTTCCCGCGAAGCGAGTTATCACTCTCTCCAAGCGGTCGCTACGCGGCGATCGAAACTTTTGCGAGCGACGTACCGAAATCCTGGTCTCTTTACACCGACCGGCGGTTGAGCGAAATGGTCTCTGCGGAGCAGAGCGGGGAGGCAAGCAATACACTGCGAAGCTATTCTCTATTAGACGTGGACGCACGCACCATCGCACCTCTTTTCGACGCGCCTGCGGATGAACGCAAGAGTGCGTTCCGCTGGACAACCGATGGGCAATCCATCGTGGTATCCGGCACCTACCTGCCGCTCGATGCGGCCGAGGAGGCGGAGAACAAGCGTCGCGAAAGGAATTCTTACATCGTAGAGGTGAAACTACCGAGCAAGCGTTACGCAATTATTAGTGAAAAGGATTTGAAACTTACGGGCTGGGATCCGGCCTTGCAGCGAATCATGCTGGAGAATCCATACCCTTGGAAATCACAGGTTCCGGCAGCCTACGAAAGGAATCCACAAGGCTGGCGGGAGACGAACGTGCAAGTTAAAAACGGGGGGAACCCAGCTCCCCTCGAGGTCGCGCTGGAAGAGGGGTTGAATCAACCTCCGAAGATTTACGCGCGTGACCCTCATAGCAAACGCAAGATCATGCTATTGGACCTCAATCCCCAGTTCGCCGGATTGCAGTTCGGGCGCGAAGAAATCATGCAATGGACTTCATCGGACGGACACTCGATGAAGGGCGGCTTGTATTTCCCCATCGGGTACATGCCGGGGAGCCGATATCCGCTGGTGATTCAGACGCACGGCTTTCTTCCGGAGCGCTTCTGGCCGGACGGTCCTTGGAGCAGCGCTTTCGCCGCGCAAGCTCTCGCGGCCAAGGGAATCTTCGTGTTGCAAATCGGGACGGCCGGCGACACCGAACGAGAGCGAGCGGCGATCAATACCCCGGGTGAGGCACCGCGGGAAATGGCCGCTTATGAGGGAGCGATCAACGATCTGGACCGTCGAGGATGGGTCGACCCGAACCGGGTGGGCATCATCGGATTCAGCCGGACCGTGTACCACGTGGGCTACACACTCACACATTCGAGATACCATTTTCGGGCGGCAACACTCGCCGATGGAATGGACGGCGGATATTTCCAATACATCTTGGCCACGTACATCTCGCCAGATGGTTACCTCATCAACGGTGGTAGACCCTTTAGAAAAAACTTGCCTGCCTGGTTCGCCAACGTACCTGGATTCAACACGGAAAGTGTCGAGACGCCAGTTCGTATCGAGGGGTACGGAGGCTTTTCCTACCTGTCTGGCTGGGAATGGTACAGGCGGCTAGCGGAACAGAAGAAGCCAGTCGAGCTGATCTTTTTACCGGACGCAACTCACTTGCTTGTAAAGCCTTGGGAACGATTGACATCGCAGGAGGGGAACGTGGATTGGTACGTATTCTGGCTAAAAGGCGAAGAGAACGGTGACGCAGGAAAGCAGGTGCAATTCGAGCGATGGCGGAGATTGCGGCGGCTCATGCGAAAGAAAGGCGAACGTAACGGAGAGCGTCCATTCGAAAAGATGGCTCCTACGGCATTGAAAGCCCACCCACCTATATATAGAGGATAGGCGGATATATATATATAGGATAAGCGAATCGCCTGCATATCACGCAGTTCGCAACAAGTTGCCGGGGCGCTCGAGGTCGTGAACGCCCCAGCGGTTTAACTTACTCGTCGGCCTCGTAAGCAGGAATCGTCGGTTTGTTTGCGGCGGGCGGCTGAACTCCGTCGGTGAGGGTGTGGTTCTTCAACCCATCGCTCTGAATTAGATCCAAAGCTTCGGAGATCATGCCGATTCGCGGTTTCTTATATTCCATGGTGTTCACCTCCTTTCTCTATGGATTTTCCTCAGCTGAGAAAATCGGGTAGCTCCCGGGAGGAACCACGGAGGTTCGTCCCCGCCTGCGCACGTCTCTTTCTTCTGGGACGGCGTTGCCAGGGTTTCGTATTCCGGATGGGGCGCTCATCGGTAAAGTTACAGAGACCGGCTGCCAGTCGTCAGTAAGGCCGCGAAGCCACGATTCCAAGGCCAGCGTGCGAGAGAGCTGGAACAAAGGAAGGTTTTCGCCCGACTGAGCCCGTTGCACCGCGGTGACGATAGCCTTCTGGTCGACGACTCCGATGTCCGCGGACGCCCAACGGCCGTTCCTAGCCATGAGCGACTCGCATTGACTGACGATTAGGGCGAGCGGATTGCGAGATGCGTAAGCTTTCCGTCTTCGATTCAGGACAACGTTCGGAACGGTACCGGCCAAAGCACGACGCATGAGGGAACGGCGCTGGTGTGGGCGAACCAGCTGTTCGCGCGGAATCGCAAACAGAAATTGGAGAAGTTCGCGATCGAGGTAAGGGTAACGGGTTTCTAGAAGCAGTTCACCGTAGATGGGAGTACATGCGATCTGTCTCCGCAAGGCTTCGAGAGTGAGCATGTTGATTTGGAAGCTCGGGCGAGTCCCGTCGAATGCAAGCCGTCGCTCGTATCCTTGCAGGGCGTTGTGATACCGCTCCACAAACTCCTTCGTGAGCCACGATGGTGGGGTTTGACTCAAGGGGAGCTTGCGGATCGCCGGAGACAAAAACCTTTGGGCCGTTTCCCGCACCAGGTGAATCCAGGGCTTTCGGACCGCGAGGGCCCATCGGGTCGTCTGCCGGTGGAATAGCTTCCACTGTCGGCTTACCAGTAGGTCGGCAAGTTCAGGTATAGGCGTAGGAACGCCGCCCAGAACTTCATCGCCTCCGATTCCGGATAGAAGAACGCGACTCTTTCGTTGGATGAAATAATCTGCGAGCTGGACGACTGGAGAAGGTGAATAGCCAGCGGAGGCGGGCGTTGCGCGAAACGTAGCAGGCTCGGGAGAAATAGCGATCGCGGAAGGTATCTCTACGGCGAGATGACGCCTCGTTCGAATGCGGCGCTCTTCGACTGCAGCGAAATAAGGACGCTCGTCCCAGTTTGGTTCTGCATCGTCGAAATAGGAAATGGTGTCGAGTTGCGGAACCTGCTCGCCGGCGTGAGAGGTCAACTCGTCTGCCATGCAAACGATGGATGACGAATCCATGCCGCCGCTGAGTTCCGCGGTGATCGCAGCATCGGCTCGCAGCCGTCTTCGAATAGACTCGGCGAAAAGAGTTCGGAAGTGTTCTTCGTAATCTTCGTCGGTAGCGTAGCGGATGGAATGTGCCGGATCGAACTTCCAATATTCTCGACAGGTTACTTTTTCGTTCGTCACCTGGACGTACGACGCCGGAGGAACAGACTCAATTCCGGCATATGGTGTCAACTGCGTCGCCGGAAAGAAGGAAAGCCAGCCTGCGATGTATTCTTCATTCACTCGAAACGAGCGACCGGCGAGAAGAACCAGGGGCTCTAGTAGCGAGCTCCAAGAGACTCCGCGCTCGTTACGGACGTAGAAGCAGGGTCGGACACCCAAGACATCCTTCGCGAGGATGAGTGAGGATTGAAGGGGATTCCAGATGGAGAGTGCCCAGTCCCCCACGATTCGCCCGAAGCATCCGAGAGCCCACCTGTGGTAAGCCGCGGCAACGATCGCAACATCGGTTGAACCGGAATCGACCTGATTCCGCAGGCAACGAATCAGTTCTCCGCGATTGTCGAGCCGTCCATCCCACGTAAAAACGGTCCCTTCGGGGTCGATGTGAGGCTGCTTCTCAAGACGCGATTCTTTGGTCGTGTGGAATGCTGCGTAGGTTATCGCGCCACCACACCCCCTGTGAGATGCGATTCCATCCGGTGCGTGCGCAGCGATCAAATTCTGGGCCTTCGCGAAATCGGAAGGTTCAACGGGACGGCCATCGAAGTTCCATCTGCCGTACTGAACGCTCACAATTGCACTCCTTGTTTTCGAACTCCGCCCTTAACAACGGTCGACGACGGCGTAAGTTTCGGAAACGTAAGGTTTGTCGTTTATCACGCGGCCATCCACTTCAACCCATGCGTGAGCGCGAAAGGGTGTGTGTTGCGCACCGATCGCGAGTTCTGCGGAAACTCCGTGTCTCCTCAGCAAACAGGTGGTTGCCGCGGATCGCTGCAAACATAGAACTTCTTTCACGTAAAAGACGCACGCTCGATCGACAGCGGAGCAGACTGCGTCCAGAGTCGAACCCGCCGGTGGTGGTTGGGCTACGCGGCAAGCGCGGACTCGTTGGTAGAGAGCTGCGAAATCGCCGCGAATGAGATAGGCATCGAATCGGACGAGTTCGACGTATGCCTGTAAGACCATGAATCGCACGGCGGTACCTCCAACTTCAAACTGCGAGCTGAAGCTGATCGCAAAGGAAGGCGAGACGATCAGTTAAGCTCGAGATGCGTTTGCTCAAAGGAAGCACCGGGGCGTGCCCGCGGGCTTCGCTGTAGTCCAGAACGACGGGAAAACGACTGGAACTGGCGGCTTGCAAGCGAGCGGTCATCTTGCGCGCGTGCATCGGATGGCAATTCCGATCGAGATGACCGGAGACGAACATCACTGCGGGATAGGCAACGCCGATTCCTACCCTGTGATAAGGGGAATATCGTGAAAGGGCTGCGAAATCCTCGGCATCCTGCGCGGTGCCGAATTCTTCGCGCCATGCGGGTCTAGATACAAACAAATGATAGCGAAGCATGTCGAGGAGTGGTGCGATACAAATAACCGCCCGAAACAGCTCGGGCCGCTGCGTAAGAGCCGCGCCTACCAACAGCCCGGAGTTCGAGCCTCCGAAGATCGCCAGCTTTTCAGGGATAGTCTTGTGGTGGGTAACGAGCCATTCGGCCGCGCTAAGAAAATCGTCGAAGGCCACCTGGCGGTTTCTCCGCCGAGCCGCTTCGTGCCAGTCCGCGCCGAATTCAGAGCCTCCTCGAATGTTCGGCAGGGCGAATAGGCAGCCGCATTCCAGAAGGCACGCGACGAATGCGCTGAACTGCGGCGTCGAAGAGACCCCGTAAGCACCATAAGAGGTCATGATCGCCGGGTGGCATCCTTCCTGGAGGACGTCTCGTCGGCTGACGAGGAACATGGGGATACGCGTTCCGTCTTTGGCGGAAAACGAAATGTACGTATGAGCGTACCGGCTGGAGTCGAAGGGAACCGGTCGTTTCGACCAAAGGTTCAATCGGCCCGTGCGCACATCGTACCGTTCGATGCGAACAGGCTCGACGAATGACTCGGTTTCAAGGAATATTTCTTCCTGATCGGGGTTGCCGGCACCAAGGACTCGAACGGTCTCGTGTTTCCTCGTGGGCACGATTCCTACCGTAGACCCGGTCATGTCGAATATTCGAATTTCCGCTTTTTCATGCCGCCAATAAGAAACGAAGAGGCGACCTGCAGCGATTGTCCAGTTGCAGATACGAGAATCGGTCTGGGGAACGAGATCGACCAATTCGGCATCGAAACCGTCGCGCGGCTGAATCTCGACAATCCGAAGGTTAGGTGCGTGTTGGTCGGTTAGAGCGATGATGCGATCGCCTACGAAGACCGGGCTGAGGCCGCATTTCGCGTCCTTCACAATAGGAACCGGGACACTCTCGTCATCGAACGACCGACGGTAGATGTCGGTGTGAGTCGTTTCCAGAAATCGATAGATGAGGAACCCTAAGTACTTCTTACCGGGGATGATATGAAGGCGGAGGTTTTCTTGGCCATCAGCAACAAAGACTTCCACATCTTCGCACGAGGGAGTTCCGAGCGCGTGCTTGTAGGCGGCCCATCGAATTGGCTTTCTTGCATCCGCAGGCTCCTGAACGTAGTAGAAACTTTTGCCGTCCGGTGCGAAAGCGAAGCCGCGCAAGTATCCATGCGGTAGGGAATCGGACAAAGTCGCCCGAGTGGTCATGTCGAGCAATTCGAACTTTCCGGTTGATTCTCCGCCTTCTTTGACTTCGTAGAGTAATAAACGTCCGTCCGGCGATACCTGAAGGGGCGTGACGGAAGTGAAGCTTCCGGTTCCTCGTTCTGTCGGGTCGATCAAAAGGGTATCTGTGCCGTCGGTACCCGCTCGCATGTAGATGCTGGGTTGTTCCTGTTCGGGCAGACGCTTCCTGAAGATATAGCGATCGCCAACCCGTTGCAGCGAGTCGAATGTTTCTACTTCGAGCAGTTCTCGGACGCGTTCTCGAATTCGCTGCCGGTTCGGAATTGCGTCAAAGTACATCCGGGCGTGTCGTGCTTGGGCTTCGAGCCACGCCTTGGTTCGTTCAGAATCCTGATCTTCGAGTCAGCGGTAGGGATCAGAGATCGAAACGCCGTGCAGGACATCGGTGACGGGTTCCACTTGAGAATAGGGTGGAGGGTTCATGAGGTCGTGCATCGATCTTTCTTACCGGCCAGTCGGTCCGCCTCGTGCTTCATCCGGCGAGTCAGACTTCGCAGGTAACCGGCTTTCGCCGGTTGCGCAAGAGTTCGCGGATCTCGCCAATCGATGCAGGTGACCGCGTAAGTGAACACTGCCAAGAGCGGCGCAACGGTGAATGCCGCATAGACGTTGCAAGAGGGAAGCAACGATGCCCAGGACGCGACATAGCGTTCGGTGAGCCGTAGTGCGCCGTCGCGGTCTTCAGGAAATGTGCGGCGGAAGTGCTCGAGAAGGTATTCGCACGATAGAACGGGATGACCGACACACGCTTCGGCCCAGTCGAGGAACGTACATTTTCCGGGGGCCACGATGATGTTTCGCGGGTTGAGGTCGAGGTGTCCACAAGCGTCCGGAAAATGCGTAACTTCCAGTTCGCGGAGGGCACACTTTACTTCCAACTTCAAAGTCTGGAGCTCCGATTCCTTCAAACAGGCCGGAGTCGTCTTGATTTGTCGTGCCATGGCTTCCGAGGAAGCCTGGAAAAACGGATCGACGAGCTGTTGGAGCGAGCCTACCCTCACGTCTCGGGCGCCAACAGCGAGGAGGCGTTCGGCGTTCGGAGCGGATTCCCGTTGGGCGCTCGCGAAAGCCGCGGCCGCCATTTCCCAGAGGGTGACGTCCGCGGTTGCGAACAACTCGCTGCCTTCCGCCTCTCGTGCGAGCCACGCATTCCACTCTGGCCGTGACGCAATCAGTCGCGGAACATAGGATGGGATGAGTTGTGCCAAGGCGAGCGTGATCGGAAATTCGCGGATATTGGGTTCGCCGACTGCTTTGAACCAGACGGCAACACCGTTCGTTTCGAACCTTACAAGGCTGAACGCCGGGGCGGCGTTGAATTGCTGGAAACGACCATTCAAACGGAGATCCAATAGACGAATTTCGTTTCCTACCCATGCCGAAACTTCGTGGAACCAGCCGGGTTTTCCGAAGGGGCCGGCGGATCCATCTCGGAGCCCACCGTTGCAGTCACGAGCGAATTTCCGAATCGCCTTGAAATCACATGCATCGCTGAAAGAGGCGTCCGTCAGCTCGGAAACGGGCACCCAGTACATTCCGGTTGGCGGGCGAGCGTTAGGGTGTGTGGATTCCACAGCGTAATAAGGAAAACGCGAAACGTCGGTTGCATCGGTATCGAATTGGGGAGAGAAGAGAGAAATGACTTCCAAGTTCCAACGGCGTTTCATCTCCGCGTTGACGTGTTTGGCCGTCTGTTGATACCGCGGAATCGTAACTTCCGGTAGGAAAAATCCCGCGCCTCTTGCCAACAAAAGGGTCTCGGAGCCGTGCTTCCTTGAGAGAAGAATGCGCCACGTCTCGTTTTGCAATGGAAGCAAGCTAGCCACGGCTCCATTCCGGTCAGGGAAGTTCGTCGGTATTTCGAACGAGCAGTTGGTTTCTCTCAAGCGAATCGAGGAATTCTTGCAAGTCGTTCTTGACGGTATCGCGGCTGACTTGGAAGCGACTGCTGATTTCCTCGACGATCTGGAGATCCGAGTAGCCGCGTGCGAGGAATTCCACGATCTTCGAGCCGACGAGATTGAGGTTGAACATGTGCCCGTGACGCACGTCGAGCACGACGCCGCCGTCCCGGGAGTGCACGTCGCGGGTACCTGGGGGAAGTCGGACCATGCTGCCCTCTATCGTTTCGCCGGTGTCGACGATTCCGTCTCCTGCAACGTGCCACTTCTCGAACCGCAACTCCACAAACACCCGTGATTGTTCGCAACTCGGAGATGGAAGCGCCAACAGGTGCTTCCATCAAGCGAATCCGGAGGAGTCGGTGGCCGTGCGAAACCAGAAAGTGTTCGCGATTCAATCTTTTCCTGGATTGGAAGGTTGCGATCCAAGCGATGAGAATGAATGGCAGGTCAAGTGGAAGCGCTGACGAGTGTTTTCTGGGTCAGAGTTATCTGGAGAGACACAGTTTGTTGGAGGGCCATTTTGGTGTCCGCTATCTGTAAAGGAAGTTGCCTCAAAATGGTAAGCGGTAGAGACTCTCGGCAGCAAGTTCGTGCGTATCCCTTGTGCCGAACTGATTATTCTTGTTAATTAATCGGAGGAGTGATGCATGGAGCGGTCACTATTGCACGCGACCTGATTGCGATTCCCTCGGTGAATCCCATGGGAACATCGGCGGTCGGCGATATCTATTCTGAGAAGCATGTAGCTGCCTATGTCCAGCGGTATTGCAGCAATTTGGGCTTCGATACAAAACTAGTCGGGAACGACAAGCAACATCCTAATATTTTGGTGTTGGCTGACCTTGGATGCTCCCAGACAGTTCTGTTGGAGGCACATATGGACACTGTGTCACACGAAAACATGACAATTAGCCCATTCGATCCCGTTGTCAAACAAGGCTACTTGTATGGGCGAGGATCCTGCGATACGAAAGCTTCACTTGCTGTTTATTTGCATGCTGCATCCGTCATCACTACGCAGAGACTCCGTTTGAAGCGCAACTTCATAATTGCAGGCGTGCATGATGAAGAGTACGCCTTCGGCGGTTCGCGCGAGCTCGCCCGCCAGGGGATTGCCGCCAGCTTTGCTATTGCCGGAGAGCCGACCTCGTTGAACATCATATTCGCCCATAAGGGAGTTTGCAGGTTTCTCTTGCAAACGGAGGGTACAAGTGCACATGCCGCCTTGCCTTGGCTTGGCGACAACGCAATTTACCGGATGGCGGACGTAATTCACGAGATTCAGATGCACTCTGAAGAACTGAAGGGGCGCACGCACCCGGAGCTTGGGCCCGCAACCATCAATGTGGGTCGCATTTTCGGGGGAGAAGCTGTGAACACGGTTCCTCCCTCATGCACGATCGATATTGATCGTCGTCTCTTGCCGGGTGAGGATTACGTGTCGGTCCGCTCTCTGTTGCAAGGTCGACTAGCGAAGCTGGGCAAACACGTAAAAATCCTAGATCCGTACGTAGAAGCTCCGGGCGTTTATCATCGAAAGGATAGCCTTCCTTGCCGGTCTCTTATCGAGGCCAGCAAAATAGTGAATTGGAAGCCAGAGTTCCAGACGGCTCATTTTGGGACTGATGCATCCATCTTGTCTGCGGCGGGAATACCAACAGCAGTGTTCGGGCCAGGATCCATCACATTAGCTCACACCAACGCGGAATGTGTTCCGGTAGTCGAACTGGAGAAGGCAAGCGACATAATTGTCGCCCTTCTGACAGAGTGACGCGACCGGCAATGTTGGGGGAGAGAATTTTCCGGGTCTTGCTGGCGAATTCGCTGGCTGGCACATCTACTCGTGCAATGTGAGGCCGACTCTCGTTCTAATACCGTCGCCAAGTTTCGATCTTGCCTTGGGCCTCCTCCAGTGACAAAAACCAATTGGTGTTCAAGCAATCGTCTCGCCGGCTCCCGTGGAAAGATTCCGCGTAGGCGTTGTCCGTTGGCTTGCGACGACTAAGTCGCTCGGACCCCTCAGATACGTTGTATCGCTCGTCGAGAAGGTCTGTACCGCTCGACAGAATTCTCCCGAAGAGTAAGGGATTAGTTGAAATATTCGGCTTTTCGCCGACCTGGTCTCCCGAGGGATTTGATTGGTGAATCGATCCGTCATTTTTGCTCGAAGAAGGAGATCTGATTGTCCGAGCCGGCATAGATGCGGGGATTCGCGGCTGCCCTACGAGCGCTTTCGCTGTTTAATTCATCGAAGGTCTTAAGATACTTAGTTGATTCTCCTTTATCCCCCAATTTCAGGTAGATTTGGGCTAATTTGAAGTTCGCCCCTAAGTGATCCGGATTGATCTCTAAGACACGAGAAAGCAGCGACCTGGAGTGTTGGTAGTCTTTCTGATCGAATCTGATCAGCGCCTCGTAGTAGAGCGCGTCAATGCTGTTGGGTTGACGGGCGAGCGCCTGCTCGAAACTTCGCCAGGCGTCTTTTGCGACGCCCTGTTTATAAAGGCAGATTCCGAGATGGAGGGCGGCTTCGGAGTCGCTGGGGTTTATCGCCAAAGCCTTCCTTAACTGCTCACTGGATTTCTGAAATTCCCCCTCCATTTCGTAACAAAGACCAAGCAGTAAGTAACCCTCCGCTCGTTCGGGATTGACCTGGATCGATTTTGCGAAGACGGATTTCGCTTCATTGAGCTTTCTAGAGAGTGCGTAGCTCAAACCCAGCGAATGAAGGACATCGGCATCGCGCCCTTCCAGTGCTGCAGCTTGCTTAAGCACCTGTATGGCATCCGCATACTGACCGTTATCGAGGAGGACAACACCCAAGGCCGCTAATTGGGGGCCATTCTCCGAAAACATAAGGCGAAACTTTCTGCCAGATTCCACCGCTTCCTCGACATGCTTTAGCTGGAACTTGACTTTCACTGCTAGCAATAAAGCGTCCGGATTTTCAGGGGAGAGAGTGAGCGTATGATTGACAGCCTTGAGCGCATCCGCAAATCGACCGGTTTTATAAAGCGTCTGAGCTAGGCCCAGATTCGCCCCAACATGGCGGGGCGCTCCCTTCAATACTTCTTCGAATTCGAGGAGTCCTCTTTCATATTGCTTCGTTTCGCTGTAGGAATAGGCTAGGTTGCTTCGGGCGTCGAAATAGTTACTTCTGACGCTCAATGCCCTTTTGAAATAGTCGATCGCTCGCTGGTGTTCGCCCTGCACGTCCGAAATAATCCCGGCCAGATTGAGTGCCTCAGGAACATTCGGAAATTCTTTCAGGACCTTCTCGATTTCAAGCTGAGCTCCGGCAAGATCGCCCTCTTTCAGCAGCACGTTTGCACGGTTGTATTGTTCTATGGCCGCACTCTGATTTTGTGCGATCGCCAGAGGGAGATTGGTTAAAGCCAAAAGCAGAGCGGTCACCACTCTCCACACACCGAATCCGCGCAAAGCTCGGCACATGAGAGGTGTTGGGGGAACTTTAACTTTCACTTGCTCACTCCTGTATTGAGTAGGTTTTGTACCAACCGATGAAAGATGGTGTCAAGCGGAATCATTGAATGGCGCACAAAGAGCAGCCGCACTCCAATAATCTATTCACGCTGCGTGCATCTCTTTAAGTGCCCGCAAATCAGCTGAGCGTTTGTCATTCGCTTTTTCATGCGTGCTTCTTCACAGACTCGTCCATTGGTCCTCCGGCAAGCACTCGGGCCGTATAAACTACCTGCGGACTTGCCGGGACAATGCAAGAGTGGACCACGCGCATTGTTGGTTTGGCGATTTTTTTCTTGACACAAGAACGAGACAGTGCCACCATCCGCGACGCATCGGGATAATAGACATCTAATCCATGTAATGGACATCTGGGAGGAGTGGCGGCACATCGAGACCGTCCGTTTCGCTTGGTCGTCTTTTCCCAGTGGACGTTTGTTCGCGTAAGTGCCACGGAAGTGCTCTAAGGCGCTTGTCATTTCTTGCTCAGTGGAGTTAAGAAACCCAATTTTCCGTTGGCCAAAATGGAACGGCTTGGCCCAGAGAGATACCACCATGAATCTCCCGAACCGACGAACTTTTCTAAAGCTGGCCGCATCGGCGGGTGTAGCCAGCAGTTTAAAACCGAGCGAGCTAATGGCCTCCCCGTTCCCGCTTCCGGCTGGAAAATATCCCCATCCCCACCTTTTCTACCATCGAGAAGATCTTCAGCGCCTGCGCGCCAATATCCATAAGGGTCAGCACGCCGTAATTTGGAAGAACATGCGCGACTCGGCGGAAGAGTTTTTGAGCCACAAGCCACCTGCTGCGATTCCGCATGGCCGATCAGACATTCAATATCACGACCTTTATGTGACTTTTTATCACTCCATGTTCACCATGGCGATGTTGGAGCACTTCACGTTTTGTTATGTGCTTGGCCAGGATAGGCGATACCTCGAACATGCACGTTCCTGGATGAATGCGTTACTAGGGTGGGAGCGGACCTGGGGGCCACCGTACCTGTATTCCAGGTACCTGCTCGGAGCATCAGTTTATTATGATTGTCTTTATGACGAACTGAGCGAAAGCGAACGAGAGCAGATACGAGAGCTCCTAACCTCCCAAATGGAGAAGTATGAGGCGGACGTTCTTGGACCCCACCTAGATGACAAGAGCTTCTCAACCCACCACGCCACGATTTATTACTGTGGCGGAGGAGTGGCGGCTTGCGCCTTGTTAGGAGAAATGCCGAAGGCGCAGCATTGGCTCGACTTGGTCAGAGAGAAATTTGAGACGGCCATTCTCCCCTTCGGATTCAGTATAGATGGCGGGCACCAAGAGGGCATGACTTTCTGGGCTTCCCAGAATCAGTATCGGTTCTTTTTTCTGGATGCGCTCAAGAATACAACCGGTGAGGATTACTACCAAAAGCACCGCTACGAAGTAGCGCTGCCCCTGGCCTGGGGGATTTACTCCTACATGGGCGGCGAAGTCCCGGCTAAGGAGTTGTACGAAACGAACGAATTTGTAGCTTTCTCGGCGGATTACGGACAACTGAACTATTCGTCGCCGGCGTTATTGCGCTTCGCCTCCGCATACCAGGACCCCCATGCGCAATGGGTTGCGTTGAGAGATCCCAACCTAGGCAAAATACAGACGAGCGAAACCTCCGTGGTTGGATATCCAGACAAACTAATATTTTGTCTGGGGCCCTTTTCCTATCTCTGGTACGACGCGTCCGTGAAGCCCGAAAAGCTCTCAGCTCTACCCCTCGCTCGTCGCTTCCGGGGAGCCGAACAGGTGATGATGCGGAATTCCTGGGAGGATGACGAACTTTTCTTCGGCATTGAAGGTCGAGCTCCAGGTTCTCAGGGTGCCCTCGATTTCATTATTCACTACAAGGGGCAGACGCTAGCCACATACCAGCAGCTGGAAGCGAAGAACCCATCAATGAACCATCTAGCGCCTAACACCATTGAGTTTCGAGGCGAGGACCAGCTGGATGCAAACGTTCCAGAATTCTTCTCCACGTCGGCTTATTCCTATACCCAGGTTGATGCCCATAGGTTCCAGCGTCACGTTTTCTTCCTGCAACCTCATTACATTGTGATGTTTGACGCCATCGATGTGGTAGATGCCCCGACGGAGCAGATTCGTTGGGAACTCCACTCCATGGGCAATATAGAGATCGCAGGACCCGGTCAAGTGAGCCTCGCTCGGGGATCCGCGCGTTTGCGCCTGCAGACAGTCTTTCCACAGGTCGCTAACTATGAAGTCATCAAGGAACGGATGTATCGCACCGTGGGCAATGGCGCAGTACAGGTGACGGTAGATCCCCATGAATACCCCCGCCTTCTATTGGCTTTGGAAAAACAGGATGCAAAAACGAAGCCTTCTCCTCCGCCTTGCTTCTTAAACGTTTTCTACCCGGAGGGTTTGATGGAGTCTTCCCAGGTGAGAGGTGGAAGGCAAGGCGACACGATTTTCCTCCGCCTAGATGGTTCGAATCGTCAGGATTTATTGCTATGGCGTCTAGGCCGGGTTGCTTTTGCCGAAGCATCATATACCGATGGCGAAAACTGTTTACTACAGCGATCCAGGGATGAAGTGACGGGATACGGGATCCATAAAGGGTCGGTGCTGTTAAACCGTGGCCGCTCACTCTTCCGGGCGAGAGACTTGTTCTCGTTCGGAGCTCACCTTGAGCGCGAGGAAGTCACAGCTTCGTTCAAGGCCGACTCCGGCGGTGAAATCGCTATTTATTGTCCTTGCAAACCTTCTCGAGTCACATTGAATGCGGTTGCCGCGAAATTTGACTATGACAGCAGTCAAAAGCAGTTACGGCTTCTACTTCCGGCCGGCGAGGGGACGCTCCGGACACACTGCTAAAAGAAGGGGGTTTCGAGCGTCAAATTCCATGGTGAGGAAGTGATGCACAAATCTGGTCGCGTGTTGGGTTGGGGCGTTGGCCTCTTCGTCGCTCTTCCTATGGGGATGTTTGGACAGGGGGTTGGCAAATGGACCCCGGAAAATATCCTAACCGTTAAGTCCGTCGGCGATGTCCAACCTTCTCCGGATGGACGCAGGGTCGCATTTACTTTAACGAAAGCAGTGGTGAATGATGAAAAGAGTGAATACCTGACCCAGATCTATCTCGCCAATGCAGATGGCTCCGGACAATATCAGCTTACCGCTGGAGACGAGTCCTGCAGCAGCCCAAGCTGGTCACCGGACGGTAAATGGATTGCATTCTCCTCGGGCCGGTCGGGGAAGGTTAACCTCTGGCGGATCCGCGTGGATGGGGGAGAGGCCGAGCGTCTGACCGATGTCCAAAGAGGGGTGGTTGCTGCAGGAAGTCCTTACACGGCCGTTACGCGTTTTAAGTGGTCCCCGGACGGAAAGCAAATCGCGTTCGTTATGCCCGGCCCGCCTTCGGAAGCAGAGTTGAAAAGTCAGAAAGGAAAGGACGACTCGCGAATGGTGGGCCAAGACGGAATGATGAACCAAGTATGGGTCATCCCGGTTGAAAAGGACGCGCACGGAGAACGTCAAGCTCATGCCATTACGCCGGATACTCTCAACGTGGGCAGCACCGTGTTCTGGCACTATTCTTTTGGTGGAGGCTTCGATTGGTCACCAGACGGGAAGCAAATGGCTTTCTCGCACACACGGACGACCAATCCGAACGCTTGGCCTTCAAGTGATATTTCCGTCATCGATATCTCGACAGGAATCATCCGCCCCTTGGTCAGTACGGGGGTAGGCGAAATTGTGCCATTGTATTCGCCGGATGGGCGATGGATCGCCTATCTGGAGGGCGACAGCACCTTCACCTGGAACCTCACCTTTACTGTCCATGTGGTGCCTTCAGGAGGGGGAATGTCTCGACCATTGGCCGAGACGTTCGACCACGAGCCTCGCTCTGTTGCCTGGTCGGCTGACAGTCGACGGATTTATTTCACCGAGGATCGCGGAACGGGTTCGAGCCTTTCCGCTATACCGATCGATGGCGGTCCGCCGCAAGACGTCGACGCCGGTAACATGGTGATATCCGATCTTAATCTGAACGGTTCCCGGAAGATGATGGGGTTTGTTGGACAGACATCGACGAATTCACCCGAAGCATATGTCTCCGGAGTAGATCGGTTCGCCCCGATCCAGATTAGCCATGCAAATCCTGATCTCGCACCCTACCCGTTGGGGCGGCGGGAAGTTATTCATTGGAAGTCTAAGGATGGTCTAACAATCGAGGGATTAATCACCTACCCGGTGGGTTACGAAAGCAGGAAGAAGTATCCGATGATACTTGATATACACGGAGGCCCCACGGGCGCGTTCCTGCAAACATTTATGGCCAATCGAGGCCTTGATTCGCCTGCTGTTTTTGCCGCGGCGGGATACGCGATGTTGCAGTGCAACGTGCGCGGTTCGTCAGGGCGGGGAAAAGCCTTTCGTTACGCCAATCACAAGGATTGGGGCGGAATGGATTATAACGACCTGATGACGGGCGTTGACCGAGTTGTCGAAATGGGGGTGGCGGATCCCGACCGGTTGGGAGTCATGGGGTGGAGTTATGGCGGGTATCTGAGTTCGTGGCTCATTAGCCAAACCAAACGATTCAAGGCAGCTGTAGTTGGCGCCGGAATAACGGACCTTGTAAGTTTTACCGGGACAACGGATATTCCCAGCTTCCTTCCGGGCCACTTTGGCGAGGAATTATGGACTGACGAGAATTTCTATCGTAACCGCTCCGCTGTCTTCCACGGGATCCAAATCTCTACGCCTACCCTAATTCTTCACGGTGAAGCTGACGAACGGGTTCCAGTTTCGCAGGGGTACGAACTTTACAACCTGCTAAAACGCCGAGGCGTCACGACCGAGATGGTTGTGTATCCCAGGATGTTGCATGGCCCACAGGAACCCAAGATGCTACGCGATATCGATCGGCGTACTCTCGCATGGTTCGATCATTTTCTTGGTAGTCGTGATTTGGCACATTGATGTTCCGTCGGTTGAGTTATTGCTTGTTGAACCTTTCAGAATGCACGTGCCGATAGACCATGAATCGTTCAAAGGATACGCCCAACATGTTGCTGAAGCGATGTTCCTGGGGTGGTTTGCATTCATTCAGGAAAGTGAGCAAGTAGGATTATGCGGCTGGTGCGGTTCTTACGCAGGGATAAGGTCGGTTGGGGGCTGGACGCGGGTGAGGTCGTCGTGGATGGACGTAAAGCAGCCGAAGCGCTCGATTTGGTTCCCTATTCTGAAATGAAAGATGTGATCGAGGACGGCGAAGCTGGCTTGTCGGTAATCCGGAGGATCCAACAGACCGCGCAGGATGAATCAAACTTTCGCGATGGGTTTAGCTATCCGCGAGAATCTTGTGGTTTTTTGTCTCCGCTTCCAAATCCCAATAAGCTCCTTTGCCTTGCGGGAAATTACCGGATGCACATCAAGGAGGCTGGGCTTCGCGCTTCGGAGCACAGTGGCCGGATGACTCCGCAGGTGTTCATGAAGCCGCCGTCCACGACCATCATCGGACCCTTCGATCCGATTCTGATTCAGCAGGACAGCGTTGCCGTTGACTGGGAGCTCGAACTGGCGGTGGTGGTAGGCAAGCGGGGAAAGTACATAACGCCGGAACGAGCGATGGACTATGTATTCGGGTATACGATTATGAACGACGTTTCTGAGCGGCGAATGAATTCGGGTTTTGTGGACCGCTTCAAACGAGAGTTCGACCCTTTTTTCGACTGGCTCAATGGCAAGTGGTTCGATAGCTTTGCTCCGCTCGGTCCCGCCATTGTTACTTCAGATGATGTGGATGACGCTCGCCAGCTCAGTATCCGGCTGACGGTGAACGGCGAGCTCATGCAGAACTCCAACACGAAACACATGATTTTCAATATTCCCGAAACGATCGCCTATATTTCGTCGTTTATGACTCTGGAGCCGGGAGACATAATCGCAACGGGCACTCCGGAAGGTGTTGGTATGTCTCGAAATCTATTTCTTAAACCCGGGGACAAGGTCTGTGGGGAGATCGAGCAAATCGGCAGGATCGAGAATATAGTGCAGCGGGAAGCGACCTCCTAGGATGACAAGCCAGCGGAAAGTACATGAAGGATTATTTCGTTGTTTAAGGATTCCTAGGACACCCCGGTGTGTTGGAAGGAGTTTATGAAGGCTCATTTGATTACTTCCGACTACATCGTGATCATAGGTTATTTTGCCTTGATGCTTGCGATCGGGTTTTATTTCTTACGGTACATGAAGCGCGTGGAGGACTATTTTACAGGTGCCAACCAACTCCCGTGGTGGTTAGCGGGGATTTCTCACTTTATGTCCAGTATTAGTGCCTTTGCCTTCGTAGCCTATTCCGAGATCGCCTATAAACACGGCTTCGTAGCCTTAACCGTATGGTGGATGGTTGTACCTGGGTGTCTGCTGAGCGTTTTTATTTTCAGTAAATTGTGGCGCCGTGCACGAATTATCAGTCCCGTAGAATTCCTCGAAGCTCGCTTCAGCAATACATTAAGACAACTCTTTGCATTGGCGGGAATTCCGGTAAAGGTCATCTTGGATGGATTGAGACTCTACGCAGTGGGGTTGTTCGTATCGGTCGGGATGGGATTGGACCTGAAGACGGGAGTAATTGCCTGCGGCATAGTTACTCTAGCTTATACATTCATGGGCGGAATTTGGGCGGTAACCATCAGCGATCTTTTACAGTTTATCGTGCTGACCGTTGCGGTACTGCTTATTTTTCCCCTCGCGTGGATTCGGGTTGGGGGCTTGCAGGGCTTCATTCACGGATCTCCTCCGGGATTCTTTGCCATCGCCTCAGGCCCTTATGACTTCAAGTATCTCCTTGCATTCGTTTTGATTGCCGCAATGAGTTACAACGGCACGTGGTCCATTGTGCAGAGGTTTTATTGCGTTAAGCGGGAAAAAGACGCGAGGAATGTTGCGCTGCTCGCTGCGGGCCTGAATCTCGTCGGGCCATTGCTCTTCCTAATCCCGCCTATGATCGCACGCCAACTATTGCCTAACCTGGGTACTCCTCCCGGGAGTCCGCAGTACGCCTACGCGGAGCTTGGATTGCAGCTTTTGCCGGCCGGGATGATGGGGATTTTAATTGCCGCCATGCTCGCGGCCGCCATGGGAGCTCTGAGCGCTGATTACAACGCGCTTTCGAGCGTCGTCACCAATGACATTTACCGTCGGATGTTCAACCCCGGAGCCTCTTCCCGGCATCTTCGGACGGTGGGAATGTTCTGTACTCTGCTGGGGGGTGGCCTCGCCATTGGCGTGAGTCTTCTCGTTCTGGCATCCGGGACAACGGGACTCTTTAACAAGATGGTAGTTTTGTTCGGCCTGGCGCTAGGCCCTACCGTTCTGCCGATGTTGGGTGGGTTATGTGTCCGAAAGCTTTCTGCTCGAGGGGCCCTTGCCGGATTCATTGCGGGATTTGCTTCCGGCATAGGTCTCTACTTATATCGGACGCTTGCTCTAGAAAGACAAGGCGGACTGAACAAAGAGTGGCTGACATACACATTTACCGCTTATTCGACGTTTATAAATATCGGAGTGACAGTTCTCGCGATGTTTCTCGTAAGCGTTCTCGAGAAGCGAAGTCCTGCGGATGAGCAGAAGGTTCGGCTTTTCTTCCATCGGTTGGAAACTCCGATTGAAGAGGAGGCCGAAGCGCAGGCCGAGGTCCCCTCTCCGTTTTTTATTGCCGGCTTAGTACTCGTGGGACTGGGATTCGTTCTGTTCCTGGCCGGATGTTTTTCGCCGTCCCGCTCGGGACAACATTTGGACTGGCTAGTAGCGGCTGCGCTGGCCTTATTAGGGGCGCTTCTCTATAAGTTCCACCGCCGATCTTTCGATACTTCCAGGATCAAATCGCGCGACTAGGGAGGGCACGCTGGACGTCGGGCTCGGCTAGCGCAATTTCGGATTGCTACCCTGCGGAAAGCTCGCGGGGAAGTACTTGTGGAGTGATTCGGATTGAAAGCACGTAGTAAACCGACGAGATCAAACCCGTTCGGGCATTTTTCAGGATGCCTCCGAAAAACTTACTTTAAAGGAGCTTGGATATGCTGAGCCGTAGAAAAGCCATCAAAACTGCTGCATTAGCTACTGCCTCGACCGTATTAAGTTCACGCTTACCCAAATTGAGCGCTGCGGGGCCGAAAGGTGCCTGGTGGGAAGAAGAGACGCGCATGAACCATGGATTCCTCAGCTTCCGTGAGAAGCCTTGGTTCGCCAAAGCGCAGGCTTTGAAGTCAGGGGAAAGAATTTATCTAGACCTCAATAGTGACGGGCGACGTGACACGATTATCTTCAAAGAAGGCCAAGCCATTGTGGAAGTAATTGACGACGGCCTGCGCTGGAGTAATGAAACCACAATGGGGGATTACGTTGACTCCTGTTGGGTGATCGACTACGACGGCGATGGGCTAGTGGATCGCATAATCGATTATGTCGATAACAATGGCGACGGTTCGCCAGACGAAGTGGAATTCCGATTCTTCAATGCAGGCCATCTGGTTTGGGGCTGGCTGTTTGAATCATTCGATGGCAAATGGAATAGCTGGGCCGGGTGGCCTTTTGATTGGTATCAGATCGTACGTAACCCCGGACACATCCCTGGAGGGAACTACGCCGAAGTATTCGCTTTGATATGTCAGGGCAATACTAGCTATGCCATCAATAAGTACGACCCTGAACGGGATACCTACTTTCCGATTTCGGAATGCCCTTTTGCATTCTTCGATTTGGATAAGGATGGTCGGCCAGAGGCGGTCATTCGAGTGAGCGCTGCCCCTTTAGATACATACCAGGGCAAGCGAAACCCAGGGGAAAAGGCTCCCTCGATGGACATCTACGAGTATGCGAACAGTTACAACAATATTTGGGGACCCATCAAACCTAATATGCAGCAAATGGGCAATCTAAACGTGCGATATAGCTATAACATCAAGAATGATGATACCCCTGCTCGACCGCTCGAATATGACATGGGATTCACTATGGTTGGTAAGGCTCCTTATCAATACCCAAACATGAACTATAAGAATGATAAGCGGAGGCATCCGAAAACCTTTACTCGGATTGACCATGCCAGCGGCTTGGAAATGGCCAACACTTACCCTGCAGATGAAACCGGTTTTAGTTGGGACGAATGGGGTGAAAGCACCTTGGACAACGGCGCCCGTCCGATTTATGAAGGAGTTTTCTGGCTTTATGAGCGTCACGTGCTCTATAACACGGGGGGACCCAGTCGGAAGTGGAACATGCGGCGAGAGTTTGACAAGAACCCTTCCAAAGAGCGGAAGCTCTATTATTCGGAAATCGACAAGCGGATCCACTTGTTCGGCGCCCAGGACGGCTGGATTGAGTACGGGCACATCCTAGGGAGTGAAAAAATGGGAGAAATTCGCTATTTCGATACGAACGGTGACGGCTACTTCGACCGGTGGGAGTTCGACACGAATAATGACGGGAAGCCCGAGCGGATAGCCACGGTTGCAGACGCAAAAGCCCGGCCCATACCTTTCGAATATCAAAGGCTCAGTGAATTTTACACCAAAGAAGTGCTGCCCAAGGCCATCAGTGAAAATCAGAAGATCATCACTGGTTTGAAAAAGTATGTGAGTGTGGACGACGAACGCGTGCTTCGGATAGAAGAGATGGCCGAGCAAACGAATCTTGCTGAGAGGAAAAGATATCTTTCGGATTTCGTGCGCGAGGTTTATTTCCAAGCACTCATCGCTCGCCTCTACAACATCAGCGCCTCAAATTCTTACGCGGTGGCGTCAAAGAACGGGGGGGAAGGGCACACGTTCACTCGCAACGAAGGATTTACAACTGATAAGTGGTGGGCATTGACTATGGGCATTTCACTGATTGATGAGAAATATAGCACCGGAGACTACGACGCTGTTCTGGAGTATTTGAAACAATTCGGCGACCTTGCTAAATAAATCGGTGGTGTATCGCCGCAGCAATGAATATTGTCCGACCGAGCTGAAAGGCGCAAAATTTCAACGGAATGATCCACAGCAGCTCGGCGCTGCCTTATACCAATTCGAGCGTCGACATCGGTGGGGAAAGCACCCTTCTAATTGGGAATTTAGCGTCAAGACATTTCAATTGTGGAAGGCTTTTCGACTCCAGGGGCCGGACGCTGACCCGGTTCTGTTCTGTCCTGTGACGTGAAAGTCAATTTGCTAGTTCGATTGGAGAGAAATTATGCTTAAGCGGATTTCGGCGGTTGTGTTTGTTTTCATGATCTCGGCGCTAGGAGTGCTGTCCGCTCAAGAGCCGCCGAAAGGAGATCGTTTAATCGAACTCATGAGAGAGTACACAGATGCGCCGGCTCCGCCAGGCTATGAAGGCCCGGTCCGGGACTTGCTGGTCCGTGACCTTCGTGCCGGAGGAGCCAGTGTCTCGGTGGATGGTCTCGGTTCGGTCATAGGAGTAGTGCGTGGCCAGTCCGACCGTCCGCGCATCATGGTCGACGCTCATATGGATGAGGTGGGCCTCATGGTGCAATTCATCAGGCCGGACGGCTTTATCTCGTTTCGGACCCTGGGTGGGTGGACAGACCAGGCCTTAATCGATCAACGTTGGACAATTCTTACGGATAAAGGTCCGGTGCCCGCAGTCACCGGAGGTCCAGACGATCATGTTTGGACAGCGAAGCAGCTTGCGCGTTTGATCCCTCGCTCGGAAATCTTTCTCGACGTAGGAGCCAGCTCAAAAGAGGACGTTATCCGGCTAGGCATTCGTCCTGGGGATCCCATCGCTCCGGCGAGTCCTTTTATGATTTTGGCGAACAATCGGTATCTGTCTAAGGCATGGGACGACCGTGTGGGCTGTTTGATCATGCTCGAGGTGCTGCGTAAGTTTAAAGAACGCCGTATCACGCACCCGAATACGATTTATTTCGTAGGAACTACTCAGGAGGAAATCGGCGAACGCGGAGCGCAAACTGCAGTTCAATCGGTTAAGCCTGATATCGGGATAGCTCTTGAGGTAGGCATCGCAGGCGACGTACCGAGCGTAGTGCCCGAGCAATCGCAGGAACGGCTGGGTGAGGGACCGGCGATTTTCCTATATGAAGATACGATGATTCCCCATCGCAAGCTGCGCGACTTCTTTCTCAACGTCGCAGCGGAGAAGAAGATTGCACTACAAACAGAGGTCCTGACGGGGAGCTTTGGTCAAGATGGCACTGAGATCCAGCGTTATGATACCGGCCGGCCAACTATTTGTCTCGTTGTACCTACACGCTACACACACGGGCACGGCAGCGTGATAGACCGCAAAGATTTTGACGGCGCTGTAGATTTATTGGTAGAAGTCCTGATCCGGCTCAACGCCGCCAAAGTGGACGAAATATCTAAGTTTTGATTCCTGCAGACGTTAGGGCGGTGACCCTTAGCGTCCAGCATGAAACGAAATAACTAGCGGGTGGAAATGAGCTTTAAAATTCGGTTTAGTACGTGGGGCTTGTCGGTATTTATCACCAGTTCCCGAAGCTTTGCCTTGGCGGTACCCAATTTGATCGGCTCACACGCAAGTACTGCCGAGATGAAATGCACATCCAACTGTAGTGGCCGCGGATTTTGACGGGCGCTTTCTTTCCGGCTTTGGCTATGGCGCCGCCACCAACGGTAAATCCAGGAAACTCGTGTGGTACACCCTCTGCGTTGCTTTCCGGAAATCCACGGATTTCGCCCAAAAAATATTCGGCACGAAAGTTTGCGGATTGCGATCGTACAGCGGAAACCAACTCGACTGGATCTGCACCATGATCCGGTGCCCGGGCAGGAAAACATGGTTCGCCGTAGGCAGGCTAAATCGATAGACAAGAGGCTGGTCAGCCGCAATAGGCTTTGGCGTCTCAAGGCTTTCGCGATACCGGCCGCGGAAAATATCCGCGGAGATCATCAGCTGATAACCGCCCATAGCTGGCTGCGCCGCGACTTCATCGGGATAGACGTCTATCAACTTCACCACCCAGTCCGAATCCGTACCACTCGTTGACGCAACCAAATTCGCAAGCGGTTGTCCGCTGATTTTCAGCGGCGCGCTCAACACATCGGAGACGTATACGACAACGTCCGGGCGGCCCGAGGCTTCACGCTGATCGTCCACAAGCCACTCTGGCCATGTCAGCCCGTTACCATAGCCGATCGGTTGGCTCGGCCGGGCTCGAAACGGCACAGGTTTCGCGGGATCAGAGACGTATTCATCGAACGCAGCTTCGCCTTGCCTCGGTGCCGAGAAGTTCAGCTTCAGGTCAGCACCCAGATACAGCGGCGTCGGTTTCACCGTGCAGCCGCTCGCGCATCCAGCCGGCCACGAAGGCAACCGCCGCCATGTGTTCGTTCCCGTTTCAAACGCAGACACTGGTGCCACATCCGCCTTGGGCGCACCTTCCTTCAGGTATTGCGCCAGGAATGGACGCAAAATCTCCTGACGAAAATAAAGTCCGGTATCGCTGTTGAATTTCAATGCCCCTAGCGTGCTGCCGTTCCCGATTTCCTCTCCGTGATGCCATGGCCCCATCACGAGAAAAACCTTATCGTTGCCCGTGTCCTTCGGCTTTATCGCTTTGTAGACGGCAGGCGCCCCATAAATGTCCTCCTGGTCCCAGAGGCTGTGCACCAGCATCACCGGGACTTTCAACGGTTGTACGGCGAGGATCTTGTCCATCGCCTGCTGTTGCCAAAACGCGTCATAGCTCGGATGCTCTAAAAGCTTCCGCCAGAAGCCCACCTGTTCGAGCCCGTGGCGGCGGCCCAGTTCACCCGCAGATCCCGCTTTCAGGAACACGTCGTAATCGTCGAAATGATCCGTCCACCACTTTTCCGTGCTATCTCGGGTTGCCTCCTGCTCGTAGATGTAGGCCATCATCTGTTCGCGGAAAGCACCATTGTGGAACCAGTCGTCCCCCCTCCACCCATCGACCATGGGATTCATGGCCACAGCTATCTTCAATGCCGGATGCGGATTGACCAGCGCCATCAAGGGCAAAAAGCCGTCATACGAAATGCCCAAAATTCCAACCCTGCCGTTACTTTCGGGGATGTTTTTCACGAGCCAGTCAATCGTGTCGTAGGTGTCCGTGGAATGATCGACTGGCGTCGGATTCAGCGGTCCATGCAGCGGCCGCGTCATAACATAATCGCCCTCTGATCCGTATCGTCCCCGGACGTCCTGCACCACTCGAATGTAGGCGCCCTCCACAATCAGTTCAGTCGCGTTGTCGTAGCCCTGCAAGATCGGCCCGAGGTGCGAGCTGGCGGCGTGGCTCGTAAACACATTGGCGTTGTAAGGCGTGCGCGTTAGCAGGATTGGTGCACTCTTCGCGCCTTTGGGCACCAGGATGACGGTGTGCAGCTTCACGCCGTCACGCATCGGGATCATCACCTCGCGCCTCGCGTAATCAAAACTCTGCGTGGCAGGCTCGAACTTCGCCGGCGTTTCGCTCGGCAACTCCGACGAACTGGATTGCTGCGACGTACTCTGTGCCGCTAATCTTTCCGTCCATAATGAGGCGATCAAAACCCCAGCAACCGCCGCGGCAAATAAAATCAGCGTCCGACCTTGGCAAATCCACTTCATGCAGCCTCCCGCTCGCATTGAGCGGCGTGATTATACATGACTGACCACCTCGAATACCTGAACTTTTACCTTGACACAAAAAGTGAGACTGTGATATCACCATTGTAAAGTGGACAGAATATCCACCCAGTGGATAATTCTAGGGGGAGGGTATTGTGCGCGGACTGCCTTTTTTCCTGAGGTTCGGTCTTTTCATTTCTTTGATGGTTGTTTGCAGCGGGGTAGCTTTGGGTCAGGACACCGGTACGATTACCGGTGACGTCCGAGACTCCACCGGAGGAGTGACTTCTGGTGTCGCTATAACGGTTACCAACGTCGCTACAGGAATTCAAACCTCGTCGAAGACTGGCAATGAGGGCGTCTATACCATACAGCTTCTACCCGTGGGAACCTACTCGATTACGGCAGAGCTCTCCGGCTTCAAGCAAAGCACTCTCACTGGAATTAAGTTGGACGCTGGCCAGATCATCCGGATAGACATCAAGTTGGAGGTTGGGGAGGTGACTGAAAAGGTGGAAGTCACCGGTCGTGCTCCGCTGTTGCAAACCGAGGATGCAACGCTTTCGACGGTCATTGACGAGCGGCGAATCGTGGACCTGCCTCTGAACGGAAGAAGTTTCATGCAGCTCACGACGCTCGTCGCGGGTACAAATTCGGGATTGCCGAACAGTACGCTCAACGGCGAATTGCAGGCGGGGGGACAGGTCGCCGCCAACGGCCAGAGACCCAGTTCCGGCAATAATTTCACGATCGACGGTGACGTCGCAACCGCCATCATAGGTCGGTTTGCTACGGTGCGGCCTTCGATCGATGCCCTTCAAGAATTCGACATGGAGACCGGGCAGTACTCGGCAGAGCGGGCCATGGCGCTGGGCGCCCAGGTGAACCTAGTTCTCAAATCTGGGACCAATAAATTCCACGGCACAGTCTTCGAGTTCCTGCGAAATGATGAGCTGGATGCCAACAATTTTTTCCTAAACAGGGCGGGGGTAAAAAGGCCCGAGTTCAAGCGAAACCAGTTCGGGGTGGTGGTTTCCGGACCAATTATCCGGGACAAGACCTTCTGGCTTTTCAATTATGAGGGATTGCGCCTTCCTCAGCCGGTAACCCTGACGGGTATCATGCCGATCCAACAGCAATTTCAGGGGGACTTTTCGGGTTTCAGCGGGACGATCATCAATCCAGCCACCGGCCAACCTTTTCCAGGCAATATTATTCCCGCTTCAGCGATCAATCGGTCCGCTAAGAACCTGACTCAGTTCTGGCCTGCGCCCAACACCAACGCGCCGGGCTACAACTACATTACTTCGGGATCCAGCGGAGAGATTAACAATCAGTATATAGCAAAGATTGACCACACCTTCTCCTCGAAAGACAGGATCAACGGACACTATGCTCGATCAGTGTGGTCGGTGGACACGACACCGTTAATTCCTTTTTTCCAGACCAGTTTTCCGCAACCATCCTGGACTGTAGGCGTGAACTACACCCACACGTTCAGTCCTACTTGGTTGCTAGAAGTTAAAGGTGGTTTCTTTCGTTTATATTCGAGCCGCACTTTCCCGCATCGTGACCCCACTAAATTCTCTGGTACCGCCCTGGGAATTCCACTGGCCACCAACAATCCTTCGTTAGTAGGAGTTCCTCTCATAAGTATCTCGGGGTTCAGCGGTATTGGCGATGAGCCTTATACTCCCTTTCGCTCAGCCGACAATGAGTTTCCCTTAGAAGGCAACTTACATTTTATCAAAGGCCGTCACAACCTCTCTACCGGGATCCAATTCGTTCGCGAGCAGCATAACGAGTTTGTAGAGTCATTTTCCCGGGGTATATTTTCCTTTGACGGGAGGTACACGACGCCTCAGGGGGCTGCGCCGGCTCCCGAGAATGCCCTAGCTGACTTCCTTCTGGGAATTCCCGCAAGTGTTGTCTCGGGTTCTGGCTCAGTTCCCTCTTATCAGCGTTCTAACGTATGGGGCGTGTACTTTCAGGATAATTTTGCACTCCGACCGAATCTTAACCTCACACTGGGCTTACGCTATGACCTGCACACGATGCCTTACGATGTTCATGGACTCGCCTCTAATTTCGACCCGAGGACGGGTGAAGTCTTTGGGGCGGGGAAGGCAACAGCTTTGGTGGACGGTGATCACAATAATTTCGCCCCTCGCGTCGGTATTGCCTGGCAACCCTCGTGGAGCTCCAAGACCGTCATTCGGGCGGGGGCAGGGGTCTATTATGACCATGTGGAGCACAACCAGTGGACGATCCTGTCGAGTAACCCTCCCACCTTCTTCTCTTCAAGTTTTACCAACACGGTAACTAATCCCGAGTTGCTTAGTGATCCGATCAACCCCGCGGTTGATTTTCCGTTCCTAATTCCGGTGGATCCTCACATTAAGACTGGTTATAACCAGGAGTGGAGTCTAAACATCCAGCGAGAACTGTTTCACGATGTAAAATTGGAAGTGGGCTACGTGGGATCCTCGGCGCACAAGTTGGGGCACTGGTACGAGCTCAATGCACCCCGTCCGGGCCCGGGGGACGTGCAACCGCGGCGTCCATACCAAGCCTTTTCCGACATCTTTTTCTGGTCGGGTGAGGTGAACTCCAGTTATAACGGACTGCTCGTACAAGCTCGCAAGGTCTACTCCCATGGCCTGACACTCCTGTCTGCTTACACCTGGTCGAAGACGATTGATAGTGGGAGCTTCTCCACGGGTAACGGTGGTTTTGGCGGTAACGGGAATAGCCCGGCCAATCCGTTTGATAGGGGATCGGAAAAGTCTCGTTCGAAGTTTGATACGCGCCATCGTTGGGTGACTAGTGCTATTTGGGACCTCCCGGGTCAAAAGTTAACAGGGGCACTTGGCAAGGTGATTGGAGGATGGCAGTCTTCGTCAATCATTACTTTCCAGTCGGGTTTTCCGGTCGGCATCACGGTGATAGGAGATCCGGCGAATATCGGGCTGGGCGGGCAGAGGCCGAACCTGAACGGAAATCCCAACTTGCCTGACAGCCAACGCACGATTGATCGTTGGTTTGACACTTCGGTGTTCTCCCAGCCTGCACCGTTTACCTTTGGCAACGCGGGCCGTGATATCGTCGACGCCGATGGAATTGCGAACTTTGATTTATCGCTCTTAAAGGTCTTGAAGATCCATGAGGCGCATTCTCTACAGTTCCGAGCGGAGTTTTTCAATGCCTTTAACAGCGTTGTGTTTGGGGCGCCTGGAACAAGGTTTGGCAGCGGGAGTTTTGGGAAAATAACCAGTCAGGCAAACGATCCGCGGCAAATCCAATTCGGTCTTAAGTACATGTTTTAACGCACCCCCCGAGTCGATGTCAGCAAAGAGATGGTGTTCGCCCGCACAGGGTCCGGGTAAAAAGGGAATTGAAGAGCAGACTCGAAGCACACAGGTTCGGTTTACCAAACTCAGCCTTCGGGACAAGATTGGGCGGATCGGCATAGTCGCATGGCAAAAGAATCCAGCTTGGAGTCGCGGATGACCGTGTCTCAATTCCGACCTCGACTGCTTGCCTTCTGGATAGTCTTGTTGTGTGCTATTTCTCCAGGAGGTGCACACTTTGTTCCGGCCGTAACTGATTCTCGCACTTCAGTTATCCTTATATCCGTTGATACGCTCCGTGCCGATCGTCTTAGCTGTTACGGATATCACGGACTGCGAACCTCAGCTATCGATGCGCTCACGAAAGGGGGGACCCTATTCTCGCAGGTTACGTCTCAGGTCCCCTTGACGTTGCCTTCTCATGTTTCCCTATTTACGTCCACTTACCCATTTGTGAACGGTATTGAAGACAACGGTCAGCGTCTTGCGCCACGTGTATCGACGCTTGCCACGGTTCTTAAATCCCGGGGATACCGGACCGCCGCTTTCGTGGGCGGCTTCGTGCTCGATGGGCGCTTCGGGCTGAATCAGGGGTTTGATGTTTACAATAGCTCTTTCGACCTTCACGAGCAGGAGGGAACAAATTCTGGGGATGTTAAGCGGCCCGGTGAAGAAGTCGTTCGTGACGCGACGAAATGGCTTGCGGAGAACTCATCGGAGCCGTTTTTTATGTTTCTGCACTTATATGATCTACATACTCCTTACGATCTTCCGCTCGCAACTCGCCATTCTTTCCACGGTTCGGGATACGAAGCAGAGCTCGAGTACGTAAACCGGGTATTAGGCGCATTCTGGGACTTTCTAGTCCGGCGAGGTCTATGGGAGAAGACCCTGCTGGTGTTTATCTCAGACCACGGCGAAGGCCTCGGGGAGCACGGCGAAGATACTCATGGTTCTTTTATTTACCAAAGTACAGTCAGGGTACCGCTCATCTTCCATTGGCCAACGCATGGGGATTCCTTTGCCGAGCGGGTGGACGATCCCGTAAGTCTATTGGACGTGTCGCCGACGATCCTCGAGTTCGTAGGCAGTCGACAGTTGGAAAATTCGCAAGGCCGAAGTTTGCTTGGGCGGCTGAAGCGAGAATCGCCCGATCCCGGCCGGGAGGTCTACACTGAATCCCTCTACGCCCACAACCATTTCGGTTGTAGCGGTTTGCACAGTTTGCGGGTCGGTCGTTACAAGTACACGGAAGCACCGAAGCCAGAATTTTACGATTTGGCTCAAGATCCCAACGAAAAAACTAACTTATATGCACATGAAAAGGCGCTTGCATTTACATTCCGGGAGAGACTGCTCTTGCTTCGTGGTCGGTTCAATCGGGCGCACGGCTCGGATTCGAGTGCACTAACAGTGGAAGCCATTAACAAGCTTAATTCTCTCGGCTACGTAGCTTCAAGCTCAACTTATTCGAAGCCCGAAGAATCAGGGCCTGATCCGAAGGATCTCGTTTCCGATTTCGAAGAGTTTAGCCGTTCTCGGGCCTTGGCTTCTTCAGGGAAGTTGTCTGAAGCGAACACGCTCCTCAAGCGCTTGCTGCGCAAAAGACCAGAACTCCTCGACGTGCGTATCGCCTTGGGTGTGAACATGCAAAAGTTAGGTCAACATCAGAATGCTGTCGAAAATTTTCGTCGGGTCCTCAAATCGGAACCAGCGAATATGCAAGCGCACTTTGACCTAGCAACCAGTTACTTTGCGCTGCACCAATTTGATGAGGCAATTAAAGAGGCCGGCGCAACCCTGGCTATTGCACCATATTATACGAGAGCAGAAGAACTGTTGGGATCGATCTTTTTTCAAAGGAAAGAATACGATCAAGCACGCGCACACTTCACAAGTATTCTGATGTTCGCTCCGGACGATTATGCAGCACACTTTAATTTGGGGGTGCTGGCAATCATGGAGAGCCAGCTCGAAGAGGGCGAGAACCAATTGCGGTTGGCTCTCAGGGCATATCCGCAATCGGCAGCGGCACACAATGCTTGGGGCAGCCTATGCTTCAGGCGCGGAGATCTGGAAGGAGCACGCCTAGAATTTGTCAAAAGCATCCAGCTAGAACATAACTTTGCCCAGGCACATTATAATCTGGCTCTTGTATTTCTGAAGCAGATGAGAAACGACGAGGCAGCGCGAGAGTTGCATCTCGCACTCGCTGCAAATCCTCAACTCTCTGCTGCCCGTGACGAACTGCATCGGCTAAAAGACACGCGGGAATAATTGTGCTGCTAACTCTCTCACGGACTTTACTCAAAGGAGCTTAAACATACTTACCCGGAGGAAGGCGCTTAAGGCTATGGGGTTGGGGGGGGTATCGGTCGCGGTAGGCTTCCGTCTCCCGCACCTGGGCGCGCGACCGGCCTTAGAGGTTTTGCGGCAGTCGCGTCCTCGGCTCTATCATCCGATGGACGATCCCGAGTACCGCTTCGCTGCACCCACCGACCCCGTACGTAAGCTCATTCTGCAGAACCTTGTCGCCGACTGTGAGGAATTCTCCAAGCGAGAACCGTGGGAGCAGATTCCGGAGGTGCCGAACAGTCCGCTTCCTTTTCATCAGCTGTACATCACGTTTTATTCGGCCATGGGGGCCAGTGCGTTAATTGAGCAGTATGCTTTCGCGTGGCGGATGACACATGATGAGCGTTGGCTGGCTAAGGCCAAGCAGTGGCTGCTGGCATCGGCGAGTTGGAAGCACGGTGACGAAATCGAGGAGCATTTTTACAGTGCTAATCGTTACATGGAAGCATATGCCTTAGCGCTGGACTGGCTGGTGGGTGGGTTGACGGAGCAGGAGGAGGCAGCGGTAGTTAAGACCCTGGTGCAGATGATGAACCGCTGGTGGCCGGAGGTGGACAAGCATCGGCATGATGCTGAAGGGGGCAATCACGCGTCAGTGGACAACGGTCACTTCGGCATGGCAGCGCTTCAACTGTTGGGCCACCATCCTGACGCTCCTGAGTGGGTGGCAGCTGTGGTGGATCGCTTCCGAGCCGGCGTCATGCTGCACGGTTGCGGTAAAGATGGAGAACCTGAAGATGGCATTAATTTTTGGAACGACGAAAACATTCAGATGGTAGAGTTCTGCGACGCTCTGCGGAATGTGGTAGGGATTGATCTATATAAGGAATTTCCGGAAAGAATCAGCAGGCCTTTGATGTGGGCTCGTTACTGTCTTGCTCCATCGAAGAAGCTTTCTCGCGAGCGCTATGCCGAGAACAATTCCAGCTGCCTAACCGGGACCGGCTCCAACCAGCTCGATGCTTACAGCCCTGTGTTGCTACGTCTAGCTCAGGCAGCAGGCGACGACGAGTTGCGTGACATCGCTCTTCGTGACCCGCTGCTGGGGCGCGTTCATCTTTATGGCAGCGGTGTAAAGAACAGCGCTGCGGAGTGCATGGAAAGCTGGGGACCTTACGCGTATTTGTTCTTTGACCCGAACTTCAAGCCCAACCGGCAGCAAGTTGCGTATCCGTTGTGCAAGTCCTTCACGCCCACTTACGGGACAGTGACGTTTTTACGGAGCAGTTGGGCGGAGAAAGGCATGATCGTGCAGTTGTTGGGTTACAACGGCGGTGTGGCGCACAGCTTCAGTAACTTGCATGTGCAATATGCAGGCTATCCGGTGCTGAAATTGATTGGGGCGGCGGAGGCGTCACCAGTAGGGTGCGGAAGCTTACCGTGCGTTGGTGGACAGGATGAGTTTGTGGCGGTGATCGGTGAGTTGGGGTCGACGCGGCTTGGGAATAAGGTAGGTGTAGAAGGTACGCGGACGCAGCATGAGTGCTGGGTATTGGGAGGGAAGTGGCCGACGCTGTTGACGGTGATGAGGCGGAAGAGACGAGGGATCGAAGTAGTCACGGGCGAGGGCGGAGCGTTCGCGCGTTTGAATGGGAAGGACTATCTGCAGTATCCGCGGGAGCGATATTTCAATCCTGGGGCCGGAGAGGTGCGGGTGAAGATCCGGCTGCACGATCAGGTGGAGGGAAAGCGGCCGCAGATCATTTTCAACACGGGGATCGGAGTAGCGAAAACAGCACCCTGGCAGGGGACTGGGGTGAATACATTCAGCCTGGGTTGTTGGGGTGGAGAGGATTTGAAGTTTGCAGTGACGAGCCAGAACTTCTTAACCGAGCGCGTGAGCATACCCGTGAAAGAAGCTGCTCTGGTTCCAGGGAAGTGGCAGGAAGTAGTAGCGCGGTGGGGAGGATTCAACGACCCGCAAGGGAAGCCGTTCATTGAGATTGAATTGGACGGACATAAGAACCGGTTTGACGATGCGGCGGCGTTTGGGGAAATGGGAGTGGACACGCAGGGACTGAAGTCGCGGAAGACGCCGCTG
>DATNMX010000032.1:0-10984 GCA_035602135.1 Candidatus Dormiibacterota bacterium | reverse complement strand
AGGGCTTCCACCAGGAAACAGGTGGTCCAACCTTGGTGGCAGCCCACCTCGACCGCAGCGCCAGGCACCTGGACGGACAGGAGTTGCCTGGTAAGCTCCATGATCTCCGAAGGCAGATACATGTAGGGATATCTCACAAATACGCGAACCGGTAGAACAAGCGCAGCAGAGATCGTACTTAAGGCTGTTTTTTAATTTGCAGACGAGCTTGAGAAAGCTTCCCCCCTGTGTCTGTCATGAACATACATCCAGCCCGGCACTATCACAAACTACATTGCTTCGTCGTATACCCTAGGCCGAAGCACAGTTTTTACCACACTCCAGGCTAGTATTCTGGCCAATAACAAATGAGCGGGCCCGATAGGGGGCTACCGGGCCGCTCGGGGTGCAAAGGAGGATTGTTATCGACTACAGTGCCGAGTTTGCGCTTGGCCGGTCTACGCGTAAATAGTCCACCCGTTCATCGTCGTCTGGTACTTTCGGCCACGTACGGCCAGCACTATGGGAAGCCTTACGGCGAAGTCGCGTTCCGGTCTTTCGGTCATTTCGTCTTAGTATTCGATTAGTCACTTTCTGGGCGAACCGCCGCGCTTCGCTGCCATGTCTATTGGCCCGTATTACCGTCAGTGGTATAACAAGCTTGGTTAATCCCAAAATTTCTTTCTGTGGAGAATGCGGGCACGCGTGGGCGCGTAAAGGAAATGCCCGTGGAATTGGACCTGTTTGAGAAACTCCCCGATGGCTCTCTGGTTTGGCGGGCCGTGCTAGTTGGGCAGGAGAATGCAGTTGCTAAGTTACATGAGTTGGCCGCACTCTCCTCCAATGAGTTCATGGCAGTGCATGTGCCCTCTCGGCAAGTGATAGCCACAGTGAACAGCCGCTAAGCTAGCCTCGATAAAGGCTCCGCTTTCTGGATGCGGATATAGCCTTCGCCCAACATGGCACACCCGGCACTAGGGGTTTTCGTGTATATCTTCAAACACCCAGGAAGCGTACGGTCGCTTTTTGGTGTGGTAATGCCTACTTGGATCGTGGAATGTCGTAACTGCAAATTTATTTTGACATGCTCGATAATTGACGACGTTGGGATGTCGAACTACTTCCTCCCTCTCAAGCCTGAGTTCCCACCCGCCGGGACCGAGCTCGAATGTCCTAATTGCGGATACAAGGCCACTTATCAGCGTCATAATCTTACATACCGGGCTTAAATTGGCCTGATAACCGCACGTGATTCATATCGTGTAGTACTTTCCTTTCAATGCCGTCCGGTTTACGGACGACCGACCACCACGTCTGTAATTTTCTTGTCTTGTCCCACAGCCGGTGCTATAACATCCGTGTTAGTCCCCGAAAAGTTCTGGAACTTTTGTCCCCTCGATAGGATTTTGGAAGGTAGGAGGATCATGCCTATTAAAGTGCTCCTAGCTGATGACACTGACCTCATGCGGCGGGCGATTCGAAGTCTGCTTAACGGCGAGCCCAAAATTGAAATTGTTGGTGAAGCCATAAATTTTGCTCAAACAATCCAGATGATCGAAGACTTGAGACCAGAGGTCGTCATCATAGACTTACACATGCCCGACGGCCGAGTGGTGACCCAGCAGCAAGTGAAGTCTTGCTTAACGCCCTCGGTTTCGCGGTTGTTGGCTATTTCTATTTGGAATGACGCTGAGACCAAGGCTCTGGCCGCTAGTTTCGGCGCGGTTCAACTATTGGACAAAGCGAGACTCGGTACTGACTTAATTCCCGCTATAGTGGCCTGTACTTCGTTATGAAAAACACGTGACGGAAAATACGGAGGGTAAGTCCTACAACAGGTCTCTGAACTCAGCTTGCGGTTACACTCAAGACTGAGAATCACGCCCCTTTAGCAAAGCTCCCAAGCGATGATCGAGGTCCTCGACCAGAGTATGTATTTCCTTTTTGTCGATACCCTAGCCTACCAAAAGCGACTTCACGATTTCCGATATGTAAATTATAAGGCTTTATAATAACCAGCACGGGATGGTTATCCCAAATTGTGCTGTTTTACGGAACGTCTTTATTGCACTCTGTCCGCATGAAAAGAAACGAGCTCACGCTCAAACAGTTGTCCGCTGTGCCTTGTCCTACCTGTGGTGTCTCTGTCGGGAGGCGTTGTGTGCTTCATTCCGGTGCTCCGCGCTCACGACCTCACGTAGATCGGCAGTATTCCGCTATGGAGGCCATCGAGAAGAAGGCTGGCTAGGGTAAGCCGGATCGACATACGACGGAGCGTCATTAACTCAGTTCCTGCTCTCCCTCAGAAGCGCCATCAATCTTAGCTCTACATGTCGTGTTAGACTCATTTTCTCCCACGCATGAAACGAGCAAGAACCACTGTGCTGCTTCTACTTGTCGGGGGTTTCTTTTTCTTCGTTACTTATAGGTTCTCGCACGCTCCGCAAACTTCCGAACCCCAAGCGTCTCCACAAACAACCGCTCTACAGTGTGATCAAAGTCTCTGGCAATATGTCTACAATCCCGCCCGGCTCCAAATCACGGAACCGTGCATTTCGGTAACTGGCACCGTGGACGAGGTCCGCAAAGAAGCCGACGGCGATGTCCACATCCTGTTTCGCCTGGATCAGCAGTTTGAATCGCTCTTAAACGAGAAGAACGTCTCAAGACAGTATGGCGATCTAATTCTCGAACCGATATGCCAGGGCAAAGTTAGACAGGCCGATGCCACAGTATCCTGCAGCCGCTACAACGGTCCTTATTTTGAACCGCAGATCGGCCAGCGATACCAAGTCTGGGGCACATATGTCCACGACGCGGACCATGGATGGAATGAGTTGCACCCTGTCACTTCTATGCAGCCAATCCAATGAAAAAGAAGCTCTGCCCTCGTTGCTCAACTTCCGAGACCGCGTGTTGCAACATCATCCCCGAGTTTCTGAGTGAGCATAATCTCGCCGGTGTCTTCATACAGTACGCTGCTGTTTTTTCTACAGAATTTACTGTATTTGTGATTTTTATTCTCTCTATGTACGGTATCAGCCGATGCCGCGGTTGTTATGCAACGATTTCTCGGCAGCGTAATACTTCCGACACACTGTGGCGGTGCATCAATTTTGATGCTCCCGAGACCCGGATCGGGCCGAAGTGGCAAGGAGAGAGAAGCGATGAAAAAGCTACGGATGTTGTTCTTGTTGGGAAGTACGTTGCTGCTGGGTGTCGCTCCCCTCGCCGCCCAGAACAGCGTTGATGTCCTCGGGACCGGATCGCCACAACCGGCGAACACGGTCGGCTGCACCATGAACCCAAATTGTATTCCGGCGACGTGGTCCACGACCTCCAACGGGGGGATGGACATCGCCACAGCGATCACGGCGAACTTCGTATTCGTTCCCAACGGTGGGGCTTTAGCTACCGACTTTCCGGCTGCAACGATCGGGCAAATCTGCCTGGCCGATACCCGTGATCTTACCGGGACTACACTGTTCGGCCAAATAGCCACAAACTGTCAGCTCAAGGGAGGCCGCGCTCTCCTGCTCATACGTGACAGTGCAGTCACTGCCCCATCGACTATCCCGGTATTTACGATATCAACGACGAACGGCGACTTTCTGAGGAATACCGTCGGGTTCAATGCGGGGACGAAAGTCTCCAACTTCGCGATTCGAATCAATGTGGCTGCGGCTGCAGCCCCCAGCAACCCAACCGGTCAGCACAACTGCCCGAATGGTCAGGCCGTGCCGGCATTCGTTGGTCCGGGAACCGCGAATTACACCCCCAATGAGAGTCTGTGTCTGCCTGCGGGGGCAGGCCAAGCCGTCGAGCCCAGCATGACCGTGGACTCGCAGGGCACAATCTACGTCGAGTCCATCCGCGGAGTCCCAGGAGGCCTTGACCTATGGCGTTGGGATCGAGCCCTAGGACCGAACACCCCCGACGGAGGACCGAATGCCGACGGAACCCTGCCATTCAAGTACGAAGGTCAGCCTGATTGCGGCATCTTCCCCCTAAACAAATTCTGCACAATGGCCGGGGTGGCGCCGGGAGGAGGCGATGGGGATGTCGCCGTGAACGCGCCGAACCCCTTGAACGTTCCCAATCTGGCCGTAGTCAGTCTGTCCGCATTGGAAATTACAGGCAGCCATTCCACCGACCGCGCGGATACCTTCTCTCTCCCGAACCCGGCCACCGCCCACATTCCCTTCGACGATCGCATGTGGATCGACGGCTTGGACGATCCGAACCACGTCTACATGGAATATCACGATTTTGGAACAACCTCCCAAATCTTTGTGCAACGCTCGATCGATGGAGGCCAGACCTACACCGACAGCCTCCCTAGTCCCGTAGTTTCGGCTGCGTTGCAACCGGCTGTCGGGCCTCCTACCGGTAACATCGCCGGCCAGATCAAGGTGGACCACAGTAGTTGTCCAAGCCACGGCAACCTGTACCAGATCTTTGTGGGCCCCGACAACGCGACGGACAACCTGCAAAACAGCGCCAGCTTCATCAACGCCGCCTATGTTGGCGTGGCCTCGAACGTGAGTCTCACGAGTTCCACGATACCGTTCAATGACTACAAGATCTTCAGTTGCGGCGCGGGTTCGACCTGTCCTACTGGGCTCGGGCTCGGCAATCTGTTCCCCGCGCTGGCAGTAGACAACTTCGGCTACGTGTATGCCGCCTGGTCGGACAACAGCAACATCTATTACTCGTTCTCGCAGCACCAGGGGAAGAGCTGGTCTCCGGCCATCAAGCTAACTCAGAACACGCCCCAAGCCGGAAAGTCGAACGTGTTCCCTTGGGTCGCGGCCGACGCCAACGGCCACGTGGCCGTCGCGTGGTATGGCGCCGATGTAGCTGGCGATTCGAACACGGTCCCGGCGGCCACCACACACTGGAATGTCTACGTTGCGGAGACCGTCAACGGCCACGCTACCGCGCCGGCTTTCACGCAAAGCCTGGCGACCGACCACGTCAACCACACGGGGCAGATCTCCACCGGTGGCCTACTTGGCAGCTCCGACCGCAGCCTTGCTGACTTTTTCCAGATCGCGATTGACCCGACCAATCATCTCGTCAACGTTGCCTACGCGGATAACCACGCGGGCACGTCTGTCACGTACTTCACACGGCAGAAGAAGGCAACCCAGGGCATCGTCACCACGGGCGCATGTGCAGGCAGCTGCCACCAAGCAGACGGGGAGGGCGACGAACCCGGCAAGAACGGAGGGAGTGCCCACTTCCGCATCCATGAGAACGATTGCAATCGGCAGGGGGACAGCGCGGATTTCAGTGATCCGAATTCGGGAACCGATTTCCATTCCACGCAGGTCAATTCGGTGGCCTATGACGACGTCGCACATACAATGACGATCGCGGGCTTAGGCACTAACAACGGCTTGCCGGTGGTGTTCACGATCGTTGCTGCGGATAGCTCCCTGGTGCCGCCAGGGTTGTTCAGCATCACGCTGAGCAACGGCTACAGCAACAGCGGGCGTCTACTCGGCGGAAGCATTAAGCTCTACTAGCCGAACTCCGAACAATGGCTGGGAGGCCGGCGAGTAGCCGGTCTACCGGTTAGCAGCTGAATTCCCTAGCAGCCGGTCTCAGGTCGCGGTGCCGCAACTCATACAAAAGCTTCGATCAGGCGGTCCAATTCAAAGACGAGAACGCGGTCATTAGCTAGTGGAATCAACGTTTTTGAAATGCTGACAAAATTCGCCTCATGAGGCCGGTTTCTGAGAAGCCCCAGAGCGTCGCCGATGAGTTCAAACCCTACCGAAACCCTCAACGACGCCCTCTTTGGCTCGTATATAGTTCTCATCATTCGGAAGGTCGCGTTCGAGTCGGTCTATTGCTCCCATCGTGAAACGGATGAGAACAGCGACATTAGCCAAACGTTTAGTGTGCTCTTCGTATCTAAGGATGATAGACATTTTCGAACCGGAAGATTTCAGGGTTTCGATTCTATCGTGAAACCGGCATCCCCAAGATCGACCGAATACGTTGACGGTCATTAATCTCTCGCGGCGAGCCACCCGTCCGATCCACCCATTCGTAAAATCTATCAGCTTCACTTTGTGCTCGACGCGCACGTCCGCGACCGACACCTTAACGGTGTTGAGGCCTTGGGCGATCCCAGCAACCCATTCGTTGCCCCGAATCGCGGCAAGCCCTTGGGCTACGGCCTCATACAGCGTGGCCGCCGTTACCTCGACAGTGTGCGAGACGCCGTCCATGTCTTGGATTGTTACTCGGCAAGATCGGACTGGCATAGCCAGAAAATATCATATTCGCTTTTTATTCGCTATCCTTCAAGAACGTATCGCGCTAGTTGCCATCACAGTTTCCAGTTCTCCGAAGCGATTAGAGACAAGGCGATAACTTCAGGTTTGCCCGTTAGAACAAAGCCGCCCGTGCGGCGGACGCTTCGCGTGAGGTGAAGGAGCGGTGGTTGCCTAGCGGCTGAGATAAGTTTGGGTCACAAGGAGGCACCCCTGTGACCCATTTACGCAAAATGATGCTGGAGGAACTCCAGCGTCGTAACTACGCAGAGACTACCACACGCCATTACATCCGCACAGTCGAAGATTTCTCTCGACGCTTCAACCGTGCGCCTGACCGCTTGGGGCCGCGCCACATTCGCGAATACCAAGCCGAGTTGTTTCAGAAGCGGAAGTTGTCTCCGGGCTCCGTTACGCAACATCTGGCGGCTCTCAGGTTTTTCTATACCAAGACTCTCAAAAGGGCCTGGAGTATCGCCGAGACTCCCTACCCGAAAAGAGCATTTCACCTTCCGTCGATCCTGAGCCAGGAAGAAGTCACACGACTCATCGATTCTGCGCTCACTCCCTTCCATCGCATTCTGCTGATGACGCTCTACGCCACGGGTGCGCGGAACGCCGAGTTGACACACTTGAAAGTCAGCGACATCGATAGCAAGCGCATGGTGATTCACATTCAAGGCGGCAAGGGACGCCGAGATCGCGATGTCATGCTCAGCGCAAAGTTGCTCGAGGAACTGCGTGCACATGGGCACCGCTTGCGGCGAAAACCCAGCACCTGGTTGTTTCCAGGCAACCACCACCATAACGGTGATCAGCCCATCGATACGAAAACGGTTTGGTATGCGTGTAAGGAAGCCGCCAAGCGGGCGGGCATCAAGAAAGGTGCCCATCCCCACACCCTGCGCCACTGCTTCGCCACTCACCTTCTCGAAGCTGGTGCAGATCTCCGCCGCATTCAGATCCTGTTAGGCCACCGCGATCTGAAAGAGACCACCCTCTACCTGCATCTCTCCGAACGTCACCTCCACGCGACCGCCAGTCCTCTGGACTCGCTGAAGCTCAAAGATAGGTCAACGCAGGAGGAGTAGATGAGCCGGCCGCCCCTCGAGGTGGCCGATCTCATCCGCAGCGCAGGAGCTGCCTTCATCGAACGAAATCGCCAGTGGATCAGCTGGAAGCACATCAAAGTGCTGCTGGCCATTGCGCGCTGTCGCACCGCCGCACTCGGCGGTCATCTCGATGAATGCACCCGCTGCGGGCATCGCGCCACCATCTCCTACAACAGCTGCCGCAATCGCCACTGCCCGAAGTGTCAGACCGCGGCCCGGGAACGCTGGATCGCCGCTCGGCAAAGAGAACTTCTCCCGACACGCTACGTCCATGTGGTCTTCACACTACCTCACCGGTTGGCGCCACTGGCCCTGCAGAACAAGAAGATCCTCTATGATCTGTTGTTCCGCGCCAGTGCGGAAACTCTTCTCGAAGTCGCTCGCGATCCCAGACACCTCGGCGCGGAACTCGGCTTCTTCACCGTGCTGCACACTTGGAGTCAGAAGCTCGGGCTTCATCCCCATGTCCATTGCGTCATTCCCGCCGGCGGCCTGTCGCTCGATCACACCCACTGGCTTAAATCACGCTATCAGTTCTTTCTCCCCATTAACGTGCTCCGTCGCGTCTTCCGCGGCAAGTTCGTTGCCGGTCTCCAGCGGGCCTTCCAGGAAGGCCAACTCAATTTCCATGGAGAGATGACACTACTCGCTCACCCCAAGACCTTCGCCGCCTGGCTGCGGCCACTGTTCCGAAAGGACTGGGTGGTCTATGCGAAACCACCGTTCGGTGGCCCCCAGTATGTGCTCCAGTATCTGGGCCGCTACACCCATCGCGTGGCCATCTCCAACCATCGTCTAGTTTCTTTTGTGGATGGCAACGTCACTTTTCGTTGGCGCGACTCCGCTCACAACAACGAACAGAAGTTGCTGACTCTTACTGTCGATGAATTCCTGCGCTGCTTCCTCTTGCACGTGCTTCCCAAAGGCTTCGTGCGCATCCGCAACTTCGGATTCCTCGCCAATCGCCGACGCGCCACACTCCTGCCGCTTTGTTTTCACTTGCTCGGCTCGCCGCAGCAAACCAAGCAAGAGCTATCTACCGCCAATGACGCCAACAATCCTCGGCTCTGCCCCAAGTGCGGTGGACCGATGATGGTCATCGAAAGACTTACTGCTGCCGAAATTCAACTTCGTTCTCCTCCCACTCTCGTCACTGCTGCCGCATGAATCGACTCTCTCCAACACGAAACCTTTGCGTGCCTCAGCGCGCTCAGTCTCTCTGTGCCCTGCCGTTCTACAAACCATGTCATCCCGCCTTCCCGAGCGCTCGCCCCTTACACCTACGTCCGTCTTTTCTCCCTCAGCGCCCGTTGCTGTGCTCTGCCGCAAAGCTCCCGCGCATCTCCACACCGCACCTTCCCTCCATTGAATTTGCATAGGGCCCGCGTCCGCCGCAAACCACGGGCGGCTTCGTTCAAACGGCTCTATCGAACGCGCGCAGAGCACCGCGCCCGCCTTAACTTATTCGCAAAAACGCGCCTCCGATAGAGCACTGGCGTCACTCGGGCACGATCCCGGGAGGGCGCCCCTCATCGGCCGCGGCGGAGGTCAGCATTGTGGCGGTGACCGTGACGGCGCGCCGAGTACTACTTGGCTCGTTTCCAAACCAGATGGCCAACGGACGACCCGCCTGGGAAGGCGACAGGTGGCGTGGTCAGCTTTAACTCATCGCCAACGAACGTATAGGTGCGCCTTTGATCAGTACCATCCCAGTTCGGGAAGAGGCTGCCTTCAATGTGGTGTGTGACGATGTGGCTTGCCTCATCGACGACGTACGTGCCGAAATAGGAGATCGTCCCGTGGACCGCAGCCTTGTTTTCCTCGGCAGTGCCTTCGAGAAAGTTCCCCGCCGCAAATCTTGCGCGCTCGGAGCCCATGATCTGAACAGACATCCGGCCTGTCGCATCGTAGATGAGAATGCCCTTCGGATTTGAGCCCACGGGACTGAACCGGCTGCCATCCTCGCGTATGTTATACAGGGAGACGAGGATCCAGGTACCGATGAGTGGCGGTGTCTCCGACTGGTGGTGGGCGAGGGCGCTGCTGGCAATGCCAGTCACGATCATCACCGCGATCAGTGCACCGAGGGTCAGACGCAGGTCGGTCATATTCTGTTCCTTTCTCGAGACTCGTCAAGATGTGGAATATTTGGCCATTCTTTATTTGCCGTCCACGGAAAAGGCAAGTAATACGTTTCCCGGCATGCCGCCGAGGCGTGGGTAGCCGGAATTAACGTAGAGCACACCATCCACGATTACAGGACCTGCACCATCAAGTGAACCACCCCTACCTGGAACGCCGTTCACCGTGTGGTAGTCGCTCACGGTGTCAAAGTCCCAAAGGAGGCGGCCGTCCTCCGTCGAGAACGCTCGGAGATGTCCGTCGATGGACCCAGAGAAAACGGCACCATAGATGGACGATAACGCTGCCGACTGAGCTGGGCTGCAGCCCGGTCGTGGAGGAGTACACGGATAACTGGGTGCAAACCAAACCTTGTTGCCGTCTGTTAGCTGCAACGCTGTGAGGCCGCCTCCCTGGATCGGGTCGAAATCTGCCCCACCGACTTTGGCAGCCGTGATCAATTGATTTTTGACCGCATCCGAGACGGAGGCATAGATGTTTTTCTCATCGCTCGTCATTCCCCACTGGACACCGCCATTGATTCCTCCTTTGCCCACACGCGCCTGCCAAAGAATCTTTCCCTTCTGATCTAGGTCAAACGCGTATACGAGTCCAGACTTTTGACCAGCGATGAGGATTTCCCGTCCCCTGGCGTTTACCAAGAGGGCCGAAGAACCAAAGTCAAAATCAGGCCCACCATCGAACGGACAATTCGGGCCTCGGACGGTGCAGGAATTATTCCAGGCGTCACCCGACCTGGTTTGTTGCGACCAGAGGATCTGACCGGTTTTCAGTTGCTGGGCAACAACGGCATCGCTGTTGGATGTTGCCGGGAGGGAATAGTTGTCACCTGTAGTCACGTAAAGCGCCCCCCGCTTTTCGTCCACCGTCGGGGTGGACCACACTGGGGCACCAGAAGGTCCGAAGGTCGGCTTGCCTGCTAGCGTGGCGCCGGTCTTCCGCGGGGTATCAACCAGGTATGTCTTCCAAATCGGCGAACCATCTGAGGCACGGAGGGCAGTGATACTCCCGCGAAAGGTACAACAAGGGTAGTCGGGAGAAATCGATCGAGTCTCTTCCCACGACGCAGCGGGAACAAACACAACACCGTTATGGAAGGCCGGAGAACCGGTCAGCCGAGTGGCCTCGGCAACCCTTACCTTACCGGATTACGGAAGGGTTGCTCGTGATACGCCCAAAATAGGGTCGGTCGGTACTATGAGTGTAATGGCCTGATTACGTCAACTGCGAACTGGACGCCCTTCATCATCTGTCTAAAGGCCGCCGATCAGGCTCGCGTGAGAGAGTGCGACCAGGCAGGATGGGTGTACAATCTCGCCGCTTTTGAATTCAAAAAGGAGATTCCGGTTGATGACTCAGAACCCGACTACACCGAACCAAGATCCTCCAGCCCACTCTGGCATCCTGCAGATCGTGAACGGTGCGTATGTTGCCGGCGCGGTGTCGTGCCTGGCGCAGCTTGGA
>DATNMX010000031.1:0-9567 GCA_035602135.1 Candidatus Dormiibacterota bacterium | reverse complement strand
CAATTTATCGCGCCAGGCGACGGAGCTTCGTGAGCAGGCGCTTGAGTTTCTGTCGGACAGCGTTCGATAAAGTTCCGTTGGATTCCCCGAGTTCTCCGCCGTTGTTTCCTAGCTTAAATTGAACCAAAAGGTCCAATTCGGCGTCCGTCAGAAGACCTTTGGTCACACATCGATCCAGAAAATGACGGAGGAAAGCGTAGCGTTCGAATGGCTCCTCGACCATCAAGGCAGAGAGGGATTCAGCGTTACCGTGGTTCATCACTCCATTCTGTCCGCCCTGGCGGCAGGCCCACTCGAATACCTGGCGTTTTACGGCACGCGAAATCGCAAACGCGAAGTGAGACTGCCGCACTCGAAGCTCATCGGAACGAAGATACTGCAGCAGGACACTTAGAGTTTGTTGCGTAATGTCCTCGGACAAGAGCGCAGGTTGCTGCTTTGCCACGCGGCGGATTGTGCCATGCAACATTGGAAGAAATGCGACTACAAGAAGACTCTCGACGAACATAGGATTGATTGCGCGTGCCGCAAAGAGTTGGCGTAGCAACTCATCGGACTTAGTGTCCGCAGACGTGGCCCGCAAATGCGAGAGCAGGCTAGAAACGGATGAGAATTCACTCAACTCATTCGAAACAAAAACCAGTTCGCTCAAGACGCTTCCTTCAGCAAGGGATAATTCTGAAAGCAGCCGCACTTCGATATGGCAAAGTGCGCAGTTGCACGTGGTTCCTAGGGGCATAGGCCTACTCCCCTCCGTTCCCAGTGGGAGACTGGGGCGATACGGGAGAGCGGGGACGTGCTCTCAATAGCTGCTGAGCGGTAAAGAAACAGCCATCGGTTGCGGGGATCAACCGGCGTCGGATCGCCGCTGACCAAGCGCGCCAGCGGAAGAGGCGTATCCTCTACAATCCGCGATCGTGGCAGTGAAATTTGTTGTCGTTGGCAGGGATGCAGGACAAACGAAAAAGGCCTCCGGCTTCCGCAGTGCAGAGCCTGTGGAAGGAGTTCGCGCCCACGCTCCAGTCCCGTACATTAACGTGCCGCACGTGCCGGTCCCATTCCTCTTGAGATACACGGTGAACCTTTTGTGCAGATTCGGCAGGCGCGCAGCGATGACTGAAATAGAAAAGGAAAGGGCCCCGGTTCAGTACCGGGGCCCGATGTGTGTTCGAGCAGTCAGAACGGAGCCGCTTCAGAAACGCTGCCTGCTTCATCCGAAGCAGCGGAACCCGAAGTATTCACTTCGGGTTCCAACTCGCCGCGATCGAGTTTGCGCACGACATCGGCCCGAATCGAAAGGCAAAGTGTCACTAATCTACTGGACGAGTACAATCTCTTGACGAGCAGCGTCGAAGTATGCGAGAAAGAACGGTCGCAGTTTTAAGAGCGATGATGGAAGCGTGGCGATTTAGGGCAACTTGCTCCACGTAAAAAACTGCTAAAGAGCTAGTAGAGTTTCCGAGAGAAGATCTTTCTCCAGAACCCTCCGAGCACTCTTTGGCACGGAGGTTTTTTGTTTTCCTGCGCGCTGCCCTCAAAAAATCTCACGGCCGACCTTAACCAGAATTCTGAGGATGAAACGGAGGACTTGTGTTTCGAAACGGGCTCACGGTTGTGAAATTTGGCAGTTCGGTGTTACGGGGCGAAGAAGACTTGCCGGTGGTTGTGAAGGAAATTGCTCGATGGCTTAGGAACAAACAGTACGTCCTTGCCGTCGTTTCGGCCTTCGGTAATACAACCGAGAAGCTTTTCAAGCGCGCCAGATCCTACGGAGATACATGCTACGAAGGTGGAACGAACGAGGAAGCCGTGGCGCGACTTGTGGCCACTGGAGAAGAAGAGGCGGCGGCCCTGCTGGCTCTTGCGCTGGGAAGAGCGGGGATGCGAGCGAAGCTTTTGGGTCCAGAGCAAATTCGCTTGATCGGCGAGGGAACGCCGCTCGACGCGAGACTCACCGGAGTGAGTGCCGAGCGTATTTGGTCGGCCTTCACGGAAGCGGACGTGGTGGTTGTTCCGGGGTTCATCGCACGAACGGTGCGCGGGACGACAGTACTGTTGGGGCGGGGCGGGTCCGATTTGACGGCCGTGTTTCTCGCGCACAAGCTGCGTGCCGGTCGGTGCCGGCTGGTCAAAGACGTGGACGGCCTGTATTCGCGAGACCCGAAGTCAGCCGACGGTATGAGTTCCGAGCGTTACGAGAAGCTGGGTTGGGAAGAAGCGCTTGGCCTCCGCGGCAGAGTGGTACAGCTGAAAGCACTGGAGTTCGCTCGGGACAATCGGCTGCGCTTCGAAGTGGCGGAGATAGGAAGAGAACATGGCACGGTGGTGGGAGAGGAGGTGCGATAGCGGCGCGCCGTGAATCGGTGGGGGCGTTGGGGTTTGGTGTATACGGTGTTAGCTTGGTGAGGAAATTTGTTCTATCGGGTTGAAGGAATGGAATGGATTGATCGCGGTTCGTCTGTGCTTTCAGTCTACTTTTCTCGTATCTCCTTGAGAAAGTCGTCTTACCTTCTGAAACCTTGGGTGAAAGTGTTAGCTTCCCACTGCTCACGAGCGCTCCCTCGACATAGTGATCCAGGTTCCATAACGATTGGGGATCCGGAACAAACCATTTCTTCAAACATCTTTAGGGTATGGGAACGGCCTGCTCGCGGTAGTGCGAGCCAGAACGTCTCGTGTGCTGTGAAAGTGCTCAGTGGACTCAAAACAACGTCGCTTCTGGGTCGGTGAGCTATCGGCTGTGTAGGCAAGAATGCAGCGTCAATCTTGCGATCCGCCACATCTGCGAGCAGCTTTTCCGGGTCGGCGGACACTATTTCGACGCGCACCAGCGGATGGCGCTCGCAGAATTCACTGGCAAGCTCCGGCACCCAGCGCAAATTGGCGGTTCGGCTGGCGCCAATGGAGAGGCGCCTTGTATGGCCCGTCGGCACTCCGCGGAGTGCGGATACAGCGTCATCGCGCATGGCGATCATGCCCGCGAGGCGAATTCATATAGAAGCTCGCCTGCCTTCGTCGGACGGTAGTCTCGCCGGCGGGAACGGTCTAGGAGTGCTGTACCAACATGGTCTTCGAGCTTTACCAGAGCGATGCTGACGGCCGGCTGAGTGCGAGATACCCGGTCTGCCGCTCGCTGGACGCTGCGTTCCTCGATGACCGCTATGAACATTTGAAATTTGTACGTATCCATCGCTCCACGATAGTCAATGTGGATCGAGTGCGTGAGATCCTTCGTGAGGGTCGAAGCGAGGGTTCCGTTATCTTGGCCAGCGGGCGACGCTTAAGGATGAGCAAGGTCGGGTGGCAGAGATTGCTCGCCATTGGTCGTAAGTAAGAGCATCTGCACTACCCGAAATAGTTCCGGCAACAGCAAAGCAACATTCCCCACTTCAGTTAAAGCCACTGACGGCCGGGCCATCATTGTCCACTACCCGCTGAGGCGCGAATTCGGCTAAAGTCGAAGCTCGCCGACGCTAAAAAAGCCGCCGGTGCCTGTCGTTCAGGGGTGTTCCGTCAAGCATCGAGAGCTTGCATGTCGCGCAAGTCTCGTTCAATAGAACGGCACTGCTTTTACTGTTATTAATTAACCGAGGAGAACACAGCACATGACACGCAAAATAAGTTATTGGGTGACCACCGGTCTGCTGGCTGCGCTTTCAGTCTTTGCTGCATTCAGTTACTTATCGGGCAATCCACAGGCGGTTCAAGGATTTGCACACGTGGGATATCCGCAGCAACTGCGCATTATTCTTGGGATCGCCAAACTCCTTGGTGCGATCACTCTCCTCGTCCCCAGCTTGGCCAAACTTAAGGAGTGGGCCTATGCCGGCTTCACATTCACGTGGATCTCGGCATTTGTTGCGCACTATCTTGCGAAAGATGGCCCGAAAGCATTCATGCCACTGATATTACTGCTGCTCCTCGCCATCTCCTATTTGACCCGGCCGGCAAGTCGCCAGTGTCAGGTTAAAGTCACGACGGTCCATTAAGTCAGAAGTCATGAGTGTTGAAATGATTAGGGCATCCTCTCTTGTCGAGTCGTTCAAGAGCTACACGAATGCCAGCGGATGTTTGAAATTCGGAATTCTCCTCCGCACTGCCATTCTTGGTGATTGTATCCCCCGGGCGCCGGAAGACTCGGCGAGGTGTGCGGTGGCATCGACTCGCACATTGACCGGACGTTTCTTATTGAAGTATTCTTCATCCCCGCTGCCGAGCAGTTTCTTTGAGCGGTGCATCATGAACAACGTCCGCCGAAATTCAGCTCGAATGCTCGCCTCACGAAAGGAGTGTCATGCCCAGACAAATCGATCCCCTCAATAAGAAGCTCTATGGTTCAGTAACGGCAATGTTAACGGTGACTGACGTGAGAGCGGCGGCCGCCTTTTATCAAAAGGCATTCGGCTTTGCCAAACGGGGGATCATGAATGGCCCAGACGGCAAGGCGATCCATGCCGAGCTGACGCTCCGCGGCACGACATTAATGTTGGGGCCGGAAATGCCACAGATGGGTTACCGCGGCGCGAAAACAATAGGCGCCTCGCCGACGAGTTTGTATCTGCTGACGGAGAACGCAGACAAGACGGTTGCCAAGGCCGTAAAGCTCGGTGCCGCGCCCAAGGGACAAGTGATAGATATGTTTTGGGGCGACCGCTGTGGAACCGTTGTCGATCCCGAGGGTTACACTTGGATGGTCGCTACCCACATTGCACAACCCACACCTAAGGAAATGCAACAGAAGATGAAGGAACAAATGGCCAGCCAACAGGCAGCCCGCGCTGCGAGTGCCTCCTGATTAGCATGCTCAAGCTCCGCTATCTTTTCTTATTCCAAACCGTTCCACCCAGGCCGAGCGATCGGGCATAGACCAATAGACATTTCAGCTCGGCCAATCCGAAGCCCGGCATCGTACAGCGATAGCAAGCCTCGTCGCGCTTCCTTGAGGGAGGGGCTACTCTTCCGTATAGATTAGGGAAGAGTCATCAACAATCCAGGCATTCGGACATTGCATCCATTTTTACCGACGCTTTTGGATCGGGACCGTCCGAGCATCTTATTGACACACGCATCAGACAATCCGGACATTGCGGAGGCCGCGGGTTTTTGTCTGCAACTTTCCGGACATACACACCTTGGACAGTTCATACCTTGGAGCTGGATAGCGCGGCTCAGCGGTGCCGAGGCCCTCGGATTGGTGGGAGATCTTGGTTCCATCGAACCCGGAAAACTTGCAGACCTTGTGGTGCTCAGTAAGAATCCACTCGACGACATACACAACAGCAACACCATCCGCTATGTGATGAAAAATGGAGAGCTATTCGACGGAAACACCTTGGATGAAGTCTACCCGGTTCGTAAGCCACTCGCGCCTTTGTGGTGGTGGCGCGACAGCCCGTGACGAGAGTTGCATCGCGAACTCGGTCACTAGGATAGCCCGATGTCGGCAAGGCGATTCTTTGATCAGTTCGCCGTTGGACTGATTCCTGAATCGGCTGTCCATTCCAATGTTTTGTTCTAGCTGACTTTCTTCCAGATCAAATCTTCGTTGTTCCGGCGATCTATAAGTTGATCGACTTTGCCAGACTGGTTAGTGTGGAAGAGAATCCTTCCCTCGACGCCTTTGCGAAAAAATATTCCGGTAGCCTCAGGTATCAATTTTTCTGGCGTATTTTTCCCGCGTGTCCGGTACAGTTCAGCGCCCTGCCGCGAAATTGTGAGGATGACATCAGGTGCGAGCTGATAGGTCCCGATATAGTGATCCAGTAATTTGGAATCTATAGTTCCCGGCGATGGATCCTCGTAATATCGGAACATTTGCGTCGCAATGATCTGCCAATTGCCGTTGCGGCGAACCCAAGTGTCAGTCTCGTGATAACGGGCACTCAGTTGTTGTCCGAATACTGTCTCCGATTCATCTAGGTCGTAGCTTAGGACCGCAACATCGTTAGCGATTCGGAATTTTGGATTCAGAATCCTAATGCTGCCTGAATAACCCTTTGGAAATGGAGTAATGTCATTGACGATTGCGGTTTTATCCAGATTCCTGCCCTTCTCATCAAAGAACAGGCAGTCATCGGCGTAATACCGCTTCCACGGAGTTTGGTCACCGGCAACAATTGAATCAAATAGCGCTTGCGTGCGACGGAGGAGTTCCGCTTGGGTAAGGTCCTTGGAGTCTTCCGCCAAAATCAGAGGCGCAATCGTCAGCAATAAAAGTAGGCAAGCAAAAATCGTCTTCAATATTTTGTTGCGGCACGCATTCAGCATATGTTCTCCAAGCCGATCTTGATTCAGTGCCAGGTTGTTCTTCACTGAGCCGCCGCATTCCACAGATATATGGCTGTACTCCTGAGCGCCAGATACAAACAGCTGGCCATCCACGCAAAATCCGACGTGAGTGAGAAAGCCCGCGCCCAACCATTCGGCGGCTCATTTTCCAGTTGCGGGACCTCTGCATTGTGTGTGAGCAGAGTTCAGTTTACCTTGTCAGTATTGCCGTTCACCCGTGTGTCTGTCGCGATCCAGTTCACCTCCCAAGTCTTGCCTCCATCGTCAGAGAAAGCCTGTTCGAAATGGCATGAATTCGGAGTGATGTCCGAGATGACAAACCGAACGAAAATGGCTCTGCCATTAAATGGTTCCTGATCGAAAAACTCACCGCGTCCATTTTTGAACTCGCCGACGGTGGGTTGGCTCAGGGTACCGCCGTTGCTGTTGGCAAAATTGAGGCTCCACTGGTGTGATTGGGGATTGTATAGACGCAGGTTCAGACCCTCGAAGTGACCTGCTGGGCCATCGGCCTCGAGCTCCAACAGATTAGCCCGGCCATTCCAAACCTTGCGCACCACGGTAGTGCCCTCATATTCGACCCAGGCAGTGGAGCCCGTTAAGGGATGCAGGAGGCGCTTTAAGTGAGTTTTCCAAGTACCCGTCTCGAAGTCAAAATCGTGTTGTCCATCCCGTTCCGCGGAAGTGTGTCGAACGCTCATTTTCGATGCATCTGAATTTTGCTTTGTGACCACCTGAAGGGGCTGCAAGATGGCAACTAAGCTGCACACCATGAGATAAGTCCGAATGTGTTTGAGCGCGTTCATCACCGCCTCCCTAAATTCGTTTTTCCATCCTTCTTACTCGCGTCGACCGGTTCGCTATGCTCCCCAGCGGCTGGCCTTCAACCCGGCGCGATCGGTGCTCTTTCGGCAAAATCCGCAGGTTTACTTCGCGGTCTTCCGCATGAAATCAATCACCCAGTGAGTGGTCCAAGTTTTGCCGCCATCTATGGAGCGGTGACTCTCCCAGTGGGCAGACCTCTCGGTGATCCGAGACCAGGTGAGACGCGAGAGAACGTGGTGCCCAGTCTGATCCTCCCACTGGCCGTGAAGATCGATGGCGTTGCCTTCAAATCGTCCGCGCCAGACCTGGAAGTCACCCGGCGCAGAAGTGTCCGTCCACGTATGTTCCCACTGGGAGGTTTGCGGATTGAAGGCGCGGAGACCGAGGCCCTTGATGATCGCTCCCTGATAGGGCCCCTCGAAGAATTCCAGGGAAACGCAGCCATCCAGGACCTTGCTTGCCTTCAGCGAGCCGGGGCCCCCGCCCCAGGATCCATCGGGCAGAGGAAAGCGGCAGAGGGCTTCCCACTCGCCTTCGAGAAAATCAAACTGCTTTGCCTCTGCGTTTGTTGTTGCGGAAATCACACGGTTCATACCGCCCCCAAGATGAATCTGACCCAGCGTGCTGAACTCCGCAGCGGACTAAGCCGTGGATCGCGCTTATCGTTGATGGACTACGTCGAATGCGAGTGCGATCCGTCGTCGCCCAAGAAAAACTAACCCGAGCAGTGGTCTGTCACAATAGCCACTTTAATGTGATACGATATGCCACTTTGCACTCCTCCCGCGTCAAACGGACTCCGGCCAGCTACCTTCCACCGATTACGCTCCAAGATCGCGTGAAAATTCCGATATACCAACAGTTGTATGACTGGTTTCGGCGGGCGATCACCGGCGGCCAATTGCGGCCGGGACAACGAGTGCCGTCAACCAGAAACCTCGCCGCCGAGCTGAAGATTTCCCGGATGCCCGTGCTGGGTGCTTTCGAGCAATTGCTTGCTGAAGGTTACTTGGAGACTTTCGTTGGAGCTGGCACGTGCGTGGCTAGATCCATCCCGGATGAAATGTTGAATCCCCCGGGCGTGAAAGCACAGAACGGGCTTCAAGAAACAGTTGAGAAGCGGGGTCCGCGCCGAATATCACGACGTGGGATGGCGTTGACGCACGTGCCGGCGCAATCATGGTTGGACAACTTGGGTGCATTTCGAGTAAGTCTGCCTGCCCTCGACCACTTTCCAATCGGCGTCTGGTCGAAGCTGGTGGCTCGGCATTCTCGAAGGCCGCCAAGGGGCATCATGGCCTATGGCGATGCGATGGGATATCTGCCATTCCGCGAAGCCATCGCGGAGTATCTGGGTGCAGTTCGTGGGGTGCGATGTGAGGCCTCGCAGATTCTCGTGACAACAGGGTCGCAACAGGCCTTGCAGATTTCGGCGCAGGTTTTGTTGGATCCCAAAGATCGGGTGTGCATGGAAGAGCCGGGCTATCCCGGCGCGCGCCAGGCTTTCATGGCGGCTGGGGCTCAATTGATTCCGGTTCGGGTGGATCATGACGGCATGAACGTAGCAGAGATGATCCGTCGAGGTCGCGATGCGCGTGCTGTGTATGTCACGCCATCGCACCAATATCCCACGGGCATGACGATGGGCGCCACACGCCGTATGCTTCTCCTCAATTGGGCGAGGCGCTCGGGTGCTTGGATCATTGAAGACGATTACGATAGCGAGTATAGGTTTGGAAGCCGCCCGATCGCGTCGCTGCAAGGCCTGGACACGGATGGGAGGGTCATCTATGTCGGGACCTTCAGCAAAGTCATGTTTCCTGCTTTGCGCTTGGGCTACGTGGTTGTTCCCAAGGATTTAGTAGCCGCTTTCTCCGCGGCTCGGGATGCCGCCGACATTTTTTCATCGACCCTCTATCAGGCTGTTTTAACTGATTTCATCCGAGAGGGACATTTCGCTCGCCATATCCGTCGGATGCGAATGCTCTACATGGAGCGGCGAAGAGCGCTCGTGAATGCGATCCAAAGCCAAATAGGAGATATGACCGAGGTGATCGGTTCCGAAGCAGGAATGCATCTAGTTGCACTGTTACCCCCGGGTACTGACGATGTGCAGGTTTCCAGGAAGGCTGCCCAAAAGGGCATTTCTGCACTACCTTTGTCCACATGCTACTTGAAACCTCCGAGGAGGGGGGGCCTGATCCTGGGCTACGGCGGCGCCAATGCATATCAGATTCGCGATGGGATACGCAAACTCAGAATGAGCGTATAGGGCCAGATCGCGTAACGCGCAGGAGTAATTTCCGAGTAGCTGACATCCATGATAAGTCCGTGTCAAGAGGGCAAAAGCTCTCCCGACGCGCTTCGGAGAAGCGCGTGTATAAAATTCTTAGGTGCTTCAGCTCGCGTTCGTGCCTCTCGGCGGTGGTTCCTCTTCGATTGAGAACCAGACAT
>DATNMX010000030.1:0-20164 GCA_035602135.1 Candidatus Dormiibacterota bacterium | reverse complement strand
AGGGCTTCCACCAGGAAACAGGTGGTCCAACCTTGGTGGCAGCCCACCTCGACCGCAGCGCCAGGCACCTGGACGGACAGGAGTTGCCTGGTAAGCTCCATGATCTCCGAAGGCAGATACATGTAGGGATATCTCACAAATGGCTGGCGAGAGTAAACCGCAGGCGCAGCTAAGTGATACGCGAACCGGTAGAACAAGCGCAGCAGATCGTACTTGAGGCTGTTTTTTAATTTGCAGACGAGCTTGAGAAACCTCGGCTCGGGACTGAGGGTGCCTGGTACTGGGCTGACACCACCCCGGTAGCCATCGGCGGATGGTGCTGTTTCGCAAAGCGCTTCGTGGGGATGTCGACCTCGATCACGCTCAGCGCTCACACAACGGCACTCCGAAGCCTTCGGTCGTACATAGCCCTCCGCGTAGCTATCTAGTTGACGTTCCATTCGATACTCATCTGCTCGCGGACTCGCCTGACGACTTCTTCTCCCTCCAATCGCCGATTGAAATAAGCGAGACAAATAATCGGCTAAATGGATAACGATTGGTATCCGCAGATTTACGTAGGTGGTTTTACAGAGAGCTAATCCGTGCTGCAATAATATAACACACAGGTACACATGTTAAATATTATACAGACAGGAATACCATGCGGGTATAGATTTCGTCTGTTTCACCTCACTCTCGGGAGCCGGTTGGGCGAAGGGGAAGGAACTGGCTCCCGTGAATTTGTCCAAGCTTTCAATGATTTCGGTTCCAGCCCAACTTTGATGGAAATGAGGGAGATGCCCTTTATATTCGAGCGGCACACATGAGGAGACCATAGTACCGTCGGAGGAGATGCTTGTGACGCCCAGTGTTCAGCAACGCTTTGGCCTCGGACCTTCCCTTCTCGTGACAGGTCTCGTAACGTTCGTCGGTATGTTTCTTTACGAGGGCGCCAAAACGCTATTTTTCCCAACCGCTGTCCTTTGGCAGTCCCATGCCATCACGATTGTATTCGTCACAGTGATTGCTACGACAGTCGCTTACTCTATGCTGCGCGCGCGCGAAGCTGACCATCGGGCGTTTCTTACCGAACAGAAGGACAAAGCGACAGCGGAGGCCGCGAATCAAGCAAAAAGTATGTTTCTGGCGACCATGAGCCATGAGATTCGCACGCCGATGAGTGGGATTCTTGGCATGACTGAGTTGGTTTTAGACACTCAGCTAACCAAGGAACAACGCTCTAACCTGGAGCTCGTGAAACTCTCAGGAGAATCTCTTCTCCTGATTATCAACGATATTCTGGACTTCTCCAAAATCGAGGCGGGAAAGATCGACCTGGAAGCGATCGATTTCAACTTGCGCGATTGCCTGGAGTCTACGCTGAAGACACTGGCGGTCCACGCAGACGAAAAGAGCCTGGAACTTCTCTGCGAGGTGGCTCCCGAGGTTCCGAATGTCGTGCTCGGGGGTTCTGGCCGGCTGCGACAAATCATAATAAATCTCGTAGGCAACGCTATTAAGTTCACACCGAAGGGCGAGGTAGCGTTGCGTGTTCATATGGAGAATGAGGGCGGCGGAGATCGCATCTTGCATTTTGTAGTAGCGGATACCGGGATCGGGATTCCTGCCGACAAGCAACAAATCATCTTTGCCCCATTTTCCCAGGTAGACAGTTCGACGACGCGGAGATACGGGGGAACTGGCCTGGGACTGACCATTTCAAAGTACTTGGTGGAGAAGATGGGGGGAAAACTGCGGGTGAAGAGCAAAATAGATTGTGGAACCCAATTCCATTTCACGGCACGGCTGGAGACCTCAGGGAAAACGATCGAAGAAGTGACCATGTCCCCGCCTGAGGCACGAGAGAAAACAGGTGCAATCCCACTCTTCACCCCGCACTCTCTGCAACATGTTCGCGACCCTATGAGCTCCCTGCATGTGTTGCTTGCAGAAGATAATCAGGTAAACCAACTCGTACCGACGCGGTCACTCGAGAAGCGAGGTCACCGCGTAGTGATCGTCACCAATGGCCGTGACGCTCTTAAGGCGCTAAAGAACGGGAGTTACGACTTGATTTTGATGGATGTACATATGCCGGTGATGGACGGATTCGAGGCGACCGCAGCAATTCGCGAAAGAGAAAAAGAGACTGGATTCCACCAACCCGTGATTGCCTTCACCGCCAGCGTCGACCGTGGGCCGTGTCTGGCAGCGGGGATGGATGGTCATCTGAGTAAACCGATCCGACAGCAGGAGCTAGACGAGATACTTGAGAAATACGTGGCAAAAAGAAACCGCGCGTAAAGCTCGGAGCCGCCAGTCGAAGCCAAGCGAGCAAGCTACTATGGCCAGACTTAGTGATCGGGGAATACGGTACCTCCGTGCAGGGCATCGAACTTGCTGGCGAGGTATTCGGAATCTCTTCGCGCTTGCCATCCGTTCCGGGATGCGTGCCACCGATTTAAAGCACATCCTGTTTGTGTATCCGACGAGTGGTCAAATATGACGCGCATGCTTTAGAAAGGTCGAAAGGAGGGCCATCACAAAAACCCATCGGTATCCGGTTGCTAAATGAAAGTAGCGTTGCACCAAGATAGGCGTGCATGCTGCGTACAATAACGCTTTGGAGGTCTCGGGTTGAACGCTACCGCTAGAGTCTCAATGCTATGAAACGTCCCCTACCCGTCACGATCACAGGTTGTTTGTTCATCGTTGCGGGTCTAGTGTCTCGTCCGTCACCTTATCTACCTGTCAAAGCTGACGGTTCAACTGTCTTGATCGAATGCTTAGCTCCGACTGGCGCCATCATGGAGGTTTCTTGCGTGCGCACCAATGCGGCGACCAAATCATACAGCGCTGGGCTAGTGCACACTTCGTAGTACGCATGCGAAGAGGCCGCGCCGACAGTACCGTCCGGCAGTAGCTGGCGTGCGTGGCCCTTGCGCAAGACCAATAATTCCACCGACTCGCCAATGGGCACTTCCCCGTAAAACAGCGTCACGTTTTCCTTGCCCCAAGGCAGATCCAGCTTGGTCTGAATGGAATCCAGCGAGATTTCCTCCGACAGTTTTTGAAACCCTTCTTCATTCAACTCGATGCCGTTCATGTTGAAGCGCACCAAAAATTCGTCCAGTTCTTCCGGGGAGGCGCCTTCCATGGCGCTCAGGAATTGAAACACGGCAAAATTCGATTTCTGCCGGGTCAGCATGCGTTTGGCCAATTTTGCGCAGCTCGATAAGCGGTCTGAAAGATTCAACGCTTTCGAAATCATGATACGGGAATCGCCATCCGTCCAATAAGTCGGCGCCGACCCCTGAAAGGCCACACCAACGCCGATTTCCAGGGCCGGAAGATCGTTGGCCGCGGCCCCATCATTGTAAGAATTACAGACCGTCAGAATTTGTCGCGCCAATACACATGCCTTCGCCACCGCTCGTGCATAGGCGCGTGTTGCTTCCGACTCAAAAATCGCCAGCACGATCGCGTCCCCTTCGATAAATACCTTCTTTGCGGAGTAGCGATCCAGCAGTCGCTTCACTGGCTCGTGCAAATTCAGGCTGAAATGCGATGCCGGACTCAACCCGCGCGACAACAGGTCCTGAGTCATTCGGGTTGACCCGCGTACATCCGCCTTGATAATTACGTGCGATACCACTTGGTCGTCTTGCAGCGTAGCTTCTTCGTGCAGGACACATTCGTAAAGACGGTTATTCATGCGCGATAATTCGCGCGCCTTCTCCGTCATCACCAGATGGATGCGTTCCATGCACGTGGTCAGGTGCTCGGCATCGTGTAAGTCACGCCGCAGTCGCAGAAAGTCCACAGCAAATCGCAGCACGAATGCCTGCATCTCCTCACGCGAGTAACGCCGGATCTTTCTCGATAGGTCTTCGATGGGTTTCAGCGACAGTTTGCGCGCCGGCACCTGCTGCAACACCTGTTCCACCCGCTTCATTTCATCTTTCGATACCAGCGCCTTCCGCAGCTGCTGCAAGTGGACGGGTGGGCTGTAGTCGGAAGCGATTGGCCGAATCTCATAACTCGCAAGGACATGGTAGAGAAGTTCGTGTTCTTCGAGCCGGTCCAGAAGCTGCGAAAGCAGTTGCGCGCGCAACGGGCTCTCTGCGGCTGGCCCCGCGGAAGCATCGAACAAGCGCTTGGCATTGTCCGCATTGTTTAGATAATCGCCGAGCCGCGCCTGGTAGTCTTTGTTAAAGAAATCCAGCTTTTGCTTCGCCGCATCGAGCTGTGGGCCGAATTCCTCTAATTTCCGCTCCTGATGCTTTAGCCGAAGTTCGATATCAGCTAACGAAGCTTTTAGGTCGGAGGGATCGCCGGAACTTAGAAGTTTATTGAGGAAGCTGTCTCCCCGGCTCATCTTCTTCAGCAAACTCTCCCGCTGGCTCTCCAGATCGGCGATTTCCGACCGAAGCTTCTGCGCTAGTTCGACAATTTCGTTGTGCGCCTGATCTGCTTCCGTGAATTCCGGATCCTGGTTAATGGTGAGGCCGGCCTCGCCCAAGAATCCCTGGAACAACGCATCCATGACCTCAAAGCGGTCGGGGTCCTGGTTGTAGTTCCCTAGCAAGACATAGTGCTCCAGAAAAAAGACGTCGTCTTTTCCCCCGTCCAGGAAAATCAAACGGTTTTTCAATACTTCGTAAAGGGGTGCAAAGTCTTCCCCAAACAACGCGCGGCGAGCTTTCGCGATGATATTGTCTTCCAGCTCGGACACCATCTGCGCCACTTGTTGACCGACTCTGCGAATGACCGCCCGTCGCGCTGATTGCAGCTCCGATAGGCGCGCTTTGATGACGTGCGCCTGCTGGCTGCGCTCGAAATGCTCGCCACGCTGACGGATCCATTCCTTGACTTCCAAAATCAAGTTCGCGAACTGGTGGCCTATTTCCGCGGTTAAAAATTTGAGCACTGCCAGGCGGAAGAGCAGGTCGATCTCAATATTTTTTTGATATTTTGCTTGGGTTAGCGCGCTCTGCAGCAAATCAGTAAGCAGCTTCCGAAAAGTGGCATTATCGGGTGCTTTGACCGAGCGCAGCTCAATGCCGGGAAAATAAGTAGTCTTCGTGCCCTGACGGAGCACTTCAAAGAGATAATCGCGCGCCGCCTGGACGAACTTCGAGCTCAAAAACACATCGTGGTGGATGTTGTCCACACCGATGACCAGCGACCCCATAGGGATCGTGATGCTGTAGCTTTTTAGTTCTATCCGGGCCGCGTCGGTCTCGTTCGACGTAACGGACTCGTTGGCCATAGCTCTCCAACCGAAGGGGCTTTAACCACGTTATCAGCGAGACGCTAGGCCAACAAGACTTCGGCGACAGGACGGTAGCCAGAGAGTAAGCCATCAAGCTTGCACGCTGATGCGTCGCGCGTCGCTTCCCAAATGCTCCAGCTGTACCCTGATTTGGGGCCAGGGAGATGGCAACGGAAACCGCTCGGACCATTCCAGAATCAGCACTGCGGGCTTTTCGAAGACGTCCTCCAGCCCGAGGGTCTCAAAGTCGTGGAAGCTCTCTATACGATACAAGTCCGCGTGATAAACCTTCGCGTTTTTTCCGTACACATGAACCAGAGTAAATGTGGGGCTCGTGACTTCGTCTTCCTGGGCAGCGCCCAGCCCGGACACAATGCCTTTGGTCAGCGTGGTTTTTCCGCTGCCCAGCTCACCCGTCAACAACACCATCACGGGAGCTTTCAAGCGGGCGGCGAATTCCCTGCCCCATTGTGTCGTTTCCTCAGCGGAGTGCGTGATGGTCTCTTCAACCACGCCGCTGAATCTCCTGCAGCATTTGCCAACGAGCTTGGGCCAGAGCAAGCGTGAGGTCGCCGGCCAGCAGGCCTGCAGGATCGATCTGGGTCGTTGCAATTTCCGCCGCTAGCCCATGCAAATAAACGCCCAGCGCGAGCACGCGGTGCCGCTCATGAACTGCGAATTGCGCGATTAGAGCGGCCAGCAATCCCATCAGCACATCACCTGATCCGCCTTTAGCGAGCCCGGCGTTTCCGCTAGTGCTAACGAAAAGGCCGCCCTCGGGTGAAGCCACAACCGTATGGAACCCTTTTAATACAACATGCGTATTCCAACGTCGAGCCGCTTCCGTAGCCGCCTTGACTCGATCGTCCTGCACCTCATGCGTTGAGCGTCCTAGAATGCGCGCCATCTCACCGGGGTGTGGCGTGATGGCAAGAAATTCAGTTTTGCGCTCGCGCATACCGTCGCCGCGCCCGGCAAAGGCGTTCAAACCATCAGCGTCCAGGACGACGGGCAATGTCGTTTGTTTAACGAGCGTGCGGATAAATTCCTGTGTTTCAGGTTCCGTGCCTAGACCTGGCCCCACCGCTAGCACCGTCTTCCCTTTTTCGATATGCGAAATTCGATTCCCTGTAATGTTTCTCAGTGCAACGTTGCCGCCAGCCGTCGCCTCCAGTGATTCGGTCATGTACTCGGGTTGCGCGCTCGCAACCATGGGCCATGCGATCGAGGGTGTAGCCACGGTCACCAAACCTGCACCGCCGCGCAAGGCCATGCGCCCTGCCAGAATCGCAGCGCCGCTTTTCCCCGGCGACCCTGCAATCACCAGAACATGCCCAAATCTGCCTTTGTTCGAATCTACTTCACGCACCAGTGGTAAACCGGCGAACTCTTGCGGCTCCACCCAGCGCACGTGCCCTTGACCCACTTCCTCGACCAGCGCGGCTGGCGATCCAATTTCGCCGACTTGCAGTTGACCGACAGCAGCGGCGTCCCGCGAAACGAGCTGTCCAATCTTAGGTGCGGTAAACGTCACCGTTTTGTGAACACGCAGCATGGCGCCCTGAGCCGCTTCTCCGTCGGATGGAAACCCGGAAGGAGTGTCTACCGCGATGATCAATCCTGGTCTGGGAGCGGTCGCGTTGTGCGAGACGCGATTAATGTCTTCAATGGCTTGGGCGATCGAGCCCGACGCTGCTCCTCGCAATCCGGTTCCCAGCAAAGCGTCGACGATCACCTGCCCATTAGCAATTGCAGGCCACGCCTTTTCCCACTTGGCCTCGCTGTCTACAACTGAGAGGGTAGATCCGCTCTCTCGCCACCGCTTGAGGTTCTGCGCGGCCTCCCCGGTGATCGCCGCAGGGTCAGCGAACAAGTAAACTTGCGGATTTACGCCGGCCGAAAGCAAATATTTGGCGGCGACCAGACCGTCTCCGCCGTTGTTTCCTTTGCCACAGAGAATAGCGACCCGTTGCGACCGCTCTTCGCCGAAGTGCCGGAGAATCGCATCCGCGACGCATTTCCCCGCATTTTCCATTAATTGCAGCTGGGAAATGCCGAAGCGTTCGGTCGTCAGTCGATCGACCTCGCGCATCTCCGCCGCCGTAAGTGCTTTCATTGAGGGTTCACAGCTACCACTACAACATCCAGCCGCCGCTCACATTCATTACCTGACCGGTCACGTACTCGGCTTCTTCCGAAGCAAAAAACGACACGGTAGCTGCCACATCCTCGACCGTAGGCGGCCGCCCGATAGGAAACCGCGCGTCACGGATGCGGCGCGCTTCGCTTAGCGTCAGCTCATTTTCATCAATGCTCGAGGGATTCACGACGTTCACGGTGATTCCATTCTTGGCTTCTTCGAGTGCCAAAGACCGGGATAGCGCCACGACCGCTGCCTTGGCCGCCGCATATGCCGAAATCTTGGCCTGGCCAAAAGCACGCTCGGCGCCGACTGCCCCCAGATTGATGATGCGTCCCCAGCGTCCACGCCGCATGTGCGGTAGCGCCGACCGACTGACACATAAGACGGTCATCAAATTCGACGAAAAAATGTTTTGCCAGTCTTCCAAAGAAGACTCGGCGACCATGCCCCAGCGAAAATCACCCACGTTATTTACCACCACGTCGACTCGTGCAAAGCGGTCCACCACAGTTTTCAGGAGTTGCTCGGCGCGCCCGGGATCACTTATGTCTGTTTCTACCGCCACGCAGTCCGCGCCGGTGGCCTGCAATTGCAGGAGCGTCTGTTGGGCAGCGGCTTTGTTCGAGCGGTAAGCGATAGCCACGCGCGCTCCATCTTGTGCAAGCCGCATGGCAATTCCACGCCCGATGCCCCGGCTCCCGCCGGTGACAAGCACCACCCGATTATGCAGAGACATTTCACTCCTTTATTTATTTCTGAAAGCTTGTCAGTATAGCCCAGCCATAGAAGTCCTACTACCGCAGTCGCGCGACGATAATCGTCATGTCATCAGCCTGTTCCGCCGTGCCCGCCCATTCTTCCGCTGCCGTCATCAACGATTCCGCGACTGCGCGAGGTCTGCCGCTCTGAACTCGGACCGCCGCTTCCTGCAAACGTCGCACGCCAAATTCTTCTCCGTAGACATTCTCAGGTTCAATTAAACCGTCGCTATAGCCCACCAGCAGCGCATCGGGAGGCACCTTCACGAAGCCTTCCTCATAGGCGTACTCTTCCTCAACGCCCAGCACCATTCCGCCCTTGTCCAGATGCGTCGCCACCCCTTGGGAAATTAGAAATGCCGGCAAGTGACCTGCATTGGTGTAGCGCATCGTTCGTGTAGCACTGTCGTATACCGCGATAAAAAACGTGGCGAAGCGATCATCCCCGGTATTCCGTACCAGGTGCATATTGAGCCGCGACACCAGTTCAGCCATATTCAGCGACTCGCTGCCTGCGGTCAGTAATTGACTCCGCAGGGCCGCCTGTAGACTGGCCATCAGCAACGCCGCAGAAATTCCCTTCCCCGAAATATCGGCGATGGCGATCGCCACGTGCGTGGCACTCAGCTGAATAAAATCGTAATAGTCGCCACTGACGGAGCGCGCCGCTTTGCATATGGCCTCGATCTCCACACCCGGCACCGATGGCAGCCTTTGGGGGAAAAGTTGGTTCTGCACTTCGCGCGCAATGAAAATTTCGTTTTCCAGGCGTTGCCGCTGATTCTGCTCTTGCAGCAAATCACCTACAGAAGAGGTCATCTGATTGAACGATTCGCCCAGAACACCGAGTTGATCGCGCCGGTCGATGCGCACGCGATGAGACAAATCGCCGGTCTGAACGTATTGCGTGGCTAGGTATAGGTCGCCTACCGCCTTGGTAATCCGTCGTGTCAGGACAATGCCCGTCGCCAACGCGGCAATCTCGATCAGCAGGAATACCATTCCCACCAGAATAAACAGTATGAAGTACGAATCTCGCAGCTCGCCGAGCGAGGTAAAAATTCGAGCGTTCAACCGCGAAGGGCGAGCGTTGAAGACCGCCAGCACCGGTCGCTGCTGCTCAATCCGTCCGTCGCGGCCCACATACACCGCATCCAGTCTGGACACGATGTTTACCGGAGTATCGATCCAGAATGCTCCCGGTTGAAGTACACGATTTTTAGCAACGATGCGTCCCGCCGCAATGTATTGTTCTCCTCCAGACGAATAGATCACGCTTTGCTGCCGGCCTCCGGTAAATCTCTCCATCAAGTTCAATTGAATCGCACCCACGTCCGGCGCAATCTCCGCCACAAACTCAGGCGTCACTGGAACCCGCAGCGTCACGACCCGCAAACCAGTCGCCCCTTTCAAAGCTCGAATGGCCATTAAGGCGAGCGCATTTTCCCGTTGGACTAATCCAGCATACGAATCTCGGCCTGGCCCCACTATTCTGCGGAGCAGCACCGCGTCGTTCGAAAAATCGATACTCATCCCCGGCAGCTCCCGGCCATGCACGGCATAGGACTGCGCGGTCAGGATGCCTTCCAACTGTTCCGGTGTGATTCCGGCCGCCGGTTGGTCGTGCGCGGCAGCAATGTGTTCGGTAATATCGGCGGTCTTTTCAATCCGATCGTGAATATCTTCGTACAGAAGGTACGCGCCCAACTGCGAATATAGAATTCGTCCCGCGAGGATGACCAACGTCAGAATCAGGAGGATGGGAACGACAGCGATGAAGAGGTACGCCACGATCAAGCGGTTACGCAGGCTCCACAAGAGGCGCGTGCGCCACCACCCAATGAAACGAAAAATCAAATACAAGCTGGCCAGTGCGGCAATGAACTTAGAGAAGCTATAAACGCCGCCGGCCAGCCCGAGAAAAGTAACACCTAAACCCAATAGCAGAAAAGCCAGCGCCGCCAAGTCCATGCCGGATAGGTGACGCAAGAAGTTTCGTACGTTAGGTCCGAGAGCAGTCATCAGATTAGAGTTAGAAACAATACTCTACCTGAAGAAACGCAACACGGTAGAAGCATAAGGAGAATAAGAACGGGCATCAGCCCGGAATCAGAGATGTCGAACTTTTATCCCCGCTGGGGGTTCGAGACGCGGCTATGGTACCGGCTATAGGTAAAGTAAATCACCAGACCGATCAGCAGCCACACGATAAGGCGTGCCCAATTAACCCAGCCCAGCTTGTACATCATGTAGCCGTTAAACAAAATGCCCAAAATCGGCACGCCTGGCACCCACGGAGTGCGGAACGGCCGTGGTTGCTGGGGATTCGTCCGGCGCAGCACCATCACTGCGATGCAAACGATCACGAACGCCAGCAGGGTCCCGATGTTCACCATCTTCCCGATGTCATCGATGGGCGTAACGCTGCCGACTATCGCCGCCAACAATCCCACCGCCATCGTGTTCTTATAGGGCGTGCGAAACTTCGGGTGAATTGCCGCAAAAAATTTCTTGGGCAGCAATCCGTCGTTGGCCATGGAATAGAGTACGCGTGTCTGGCCCAACAGCATGACCAGCATCACACTCGTTAGGCCTGCTAACGCTCCCACCGTGATGATATGCGAGGCCGCCGTCAGCCCACGATCCAGAAAAGCGTGCGCGATAGGAGCCTCGATGTTAATTTCCTGCCAATTCACCATGCCGGTCAGCACGGCTGCCACTGCGATGTATAAGATGGTGCAAATCACGAGTGAAAGGATAATGCCGATCGGCAAGTCCCGCTGCGGATTCTTGGCCTCTTGCGCCGTTGTGGACACTGCGTCAAATCCGATGTAGGCGAAAAATATATATGCCGCTCCGGTGCCAATTCCTGCCAAGCCCATGGGGGCGAAACTATGCCAATCGCTGCCCCAGTTCGCTGCATTTACATACTTAAAGCCCAGTCCGATAACAAACAGAACCACTGCAACCTTGATCACTACGATCGTGGCATTGAATCGTGCGCTTTCTCGAATCCCTACCACCAGAATCGCCGTAATCACCAGGGCGATCAGAAAAGCTGGCAAGTTGAATCCAATATCCATGCCGAAAATCTGAGGCGCATGCACCATCTCGTGCGCCCGCTGCACCAGATCTGACGAGTGCAGCGCCATGATCTGGTTGACCCTGTCCAGAAATGGCTGCGTCCCCGGCACCAACGTTGGATCGAATGCTTGTGCCATCTGTCGCGCAACCATCTTTTCTGCCGTATGCAACGCTGTCCAATGGTCATACGCCAACCACAGGGGCATGCGTACATGAAAAATATTCAGCAGTTCGATGAAATGATTGGACCACCCGGAAGATACGGTGCTCGCGCCCATCGCATATTCCAGCGTGAGATCCCAGCCGATGATCCACGCAAACAATTCGCCCAGCGTCGCATATGCATACGTGTAAGCGCTTCCTGCAAGAGGTATCATCGCAGCAAATTCCGCGTAGCACAGTCCGGCAAACGCGCAACCCAACCCCGATAACACGAAAGAAAGCATCAAGCCCGGCCCAGCGTAGTGCGCACCCAAGCCAGAAAGGACAAAGATGCCCGCGCCGATGATCGCGCCTACCCCCAACGCCGTAAGCTGGAACGGCCCCAGCGTGCGCTTAAGGCTGCGCGCACCAACCTCCTGCGATTCCGACATCAGCATGCTCATCGGCTTCTTTGCAAACAAGGGGTTGCTCATGCAACTCCTCCTTTGGAAGTTAGCGCTTCTACTTTCCTATGCATTGCGCGCGCCCAACCGGCGCGACCACAGTAGATACACCGGCACGCCCAGCAGCACAATCAACAAACCCGGCCACGTCGTTTGTGTCTTGTAAAGCAGCAACACAAACATGATCGCCACCGCCGCTACAATATACAGCAGCGGCACGAAGGGATATCCAAACGCCCGGTACGGACGTTCGGCATCCGGCCGCTTGGCACGCAGCACGAAAATTCCCGCAATCGTCAACACATAGAAAATCAGTACGGAAAACGTCACGTAGTCCAGCAGGTTGCTGTATAGATTGCCGTAGCTTCCGTCAGACCGACGGGTCCGTAAGAGTATTAGCACGATGATCCAAATTCCCTGATACAACAGCGCGCGGCCCGGAACGCCTCGCCTATTCAGCACGCCCGTCGCCCGGAAGAACAATCCATCTTTCGCCATGACGTACGCCACGCGCGCTCCCGCGAGGATCAATCCATTATTACAACCGAAAGTCGAAATAATGATCGCTATCGCCATGATTCCCGCGCCTGCGGGACCAAAAATCGCCTGGAGCGCAGCGCTAGCCACCCGGTCATCCGGCGCATTTTGGATCTGCGCCAGCGGCAGCGTGCACAGATACGCCAGGTTGGCGAGCACGTACAGCGTGATCACGATCATCGTGCCGAACGCCATGGACAGCGCAACGTCGCGCTTCGGATTCTTTACTTCCCCCGCCGTGAACCCAATATTGTTCCAGGCGTCCGCCGAAAACAGCGATCCTACTTGCGCAACACCGAATGCCACGAACAATCCAAACGCCCCACTGGCCGCGCTGATCGTCGGCACCCAGCGTCGAAGAAAATTAGCGCCTGGTTCGATCGGCTGCGCACCGCGAATAGCCCACAAATGAGAAAAATTATCGGTGATGGCGGCGTGGTTGCGCGCCACAAAAACCCCCAGCACGATCAGTCCGACCAACGCCAGGGTTTTGGCCGAGGTGAAAATGTTTTGGATCAATTTTCCCAGCCGCACCCCCAGCGTATTAAGAAACGTTAGGAAAATAATCATCAGAACTGCCACCAACTGCTGCACCGACAAACTAATTGCGTATTTGGAGGAAAAATCAATCGGACGTATTATCCACGTTTGCGGCGAAATAGCAGGAAACATAACGCCCAGGTAGCGCGCGAAACCTATGGCCACCGCGGCAATGGTGCCGGTCTGAATCACCAGAAACAGCGTCCACCCATACAAGAATCCCCACAGCGGCGAATACGCTTCCCGCAAGTAAATATATTGTCCGCCGGCATGCGGAAAAAGCGCCGCCAGTTCCCCGAACGACAACGCCGCCGACACCGTGAGTAATCCGGTAATAATCCACGTCAGCAACAAACCACCGGACGACCCCGTTTGTCTTGTGATGTCCGCCGCAACAATGAAGATCCCGGAGCCGATCATCGAGCCAACGACAATCATGGTGCCGTCAAACAACCCTATCGCCCGGACAAATCCGCCCTCACTCTGGATCGCGCTCTGGGGAAGACTTTGCGTTCTCTCTGTCATTCGTCGCTAGCTCAGATCATCGCCACCTGGTCACTGCCGCCTAGTTCCCACAGCCTGGCCATAGGGGCCCAACAAATCCATGTATTGTCGCGCCCGCACCCTTGGATGTGGGGCACGCAAGATATCGCTGCCCACCGCCACGCTATCCGCCCCCGCCTCGATTACCTCGCGTGCCCGTTCTAACGTGATACCACCAATCGCCACGATTGGTTTCCGGGTCATCGCTCGCGCTTGTTTGATCAATTCCACGCCCATCACCGGATCGGCGTTAGCTTTCGTGCCCGTTGCAAAAATCGGACCGACGGCAATGTAATCCGCGCGCGTCGCCGCTGCCCGCTGGAACTGCTCTGCGTTGTGTGTGGATACCCCCACCCATTTTTCCTCGCCTATCACCGACCTTGCCTGTTCCACATCTAGGTCTTCCTGGCCCACGTGTACTCCATCGGCGCGAGCAAGGGCCGCGACGTCCGCCCGGTCATTCACAAAAAACAACACATGTAAGGGTTTCAGCAAGCTGCTAAGTTCGCGGGAGGTATTTAGCAGTTCCCGGGCCGCAGCCGTTTTGTTGCGGTATTGGATCAATCGCACCCCGGAGGCGGCCAGGTCTTTCGCGCACTCATTTACAGGAATGGTAAGCAATCCTGCGTCTAGTATCACATACAGCCGGGGGAGGACAAGCTGCATACAATGCTTATTTCCCGTTAGTCCCGAGCAAACGTTCAAGAAAATGCGTGTCAAACCGGCCGGACGCAAAATCAGGGTCCGCAAAGATCCGGCGATGCAATGGTATCGACGTCTTAATCCCTTCGATAACGAACATCTCCAGCGCCCGCTTCATGCGCCCAATCGCCTCGCTACGGTCGCGACCCTTCACGATCAGCTTCGCTATCATCGAATCGTAGTAAGGAGGAATCACCGCGTCTGCGTGGGCTGCGGAGTCCACTCGCACGCCAGTGCCTCCCGGCGCCTGGAAGGTCGTGATACGGCCTGCCGAGGGCACAAAACTCTCCGGGTCCTCGGCATTGATCCGGCATTCCATGGCGTGGCCAGAAAAGTGAATCTCTCCTGTTGCGTCGTGCAGCTTTTCACCTGCCGCGATGCGGATCTGCGCTTTGATCAAATCCACGCCAGTCACCAGCTCCGTCACTGGATGCTCCACCTGGATTCGGGTATTCATCTCGATGAAGTACATCGCTCCATCTTCGTCCATCAAGAACTCCACCGTTCCTGCGTTGGTATAGCCGATCTGTTCAAGCGCCTTGACGACCTTCGCACCCATTTCCTTGCGTATTTTCGCGTCCATGGCCGGGGACGGCGATTCTTCTACTAATTTTTGATGCCTCCGCTGGATGCTGCATTCCCGCTCGCCCAGATGAATCACTTTGCCGTGTTGATCGCCGAGAACCTGGTATTCAATGTGCCGCGGATGCTCAATAAACTTTTCTGCATAAACGTCGGCATTCCCAAAAGCTTGCTCTGCTTCAGTGCGCGCCGTTTGATAGGCACCCAGCAGTTCTTCCTGCCGGCGTACTACGCGCATGCCGCGCCCACCGCCGCCCGCCGACGCCTTGAGGATCAGTGGGTAACCAATCTTGGCGGCTTCTTGGTTAAGCTGCTCTTCCCCTTGTACCACTGCATCGCTGCCGGGAACGGTGGTCAGCCCCGCTGCTCGGACCTCCCTGCGCGCGCGGTCCTTGTCCCCCATCATTTCAATTACTTCTGGAGTTGGTCCGATAAACGTAATTTCTGAAAGCTCGCACACCTTCGCGAAGTTGGCGTTTTCCGATAAAAATCCGTAGCCGGGGTGAATGGCATCTACGTTGGTGATCTCCGCGGCGCTAATCACCTGCGGGATGTTTAGGTAGCTCTCGCTGCTGCGTGGTGGGCCGATGCATACTGCTTCGTCCGCAAATCGCACGTGCAATGAGTTGCGGTCCGCCTCGGAATACACCGCCACCGTCGCGATGCCCAGTTCCTTGCACGCGCAGATCACCCGCAGGGCAATTTCCCCGCGATTGGCTACTAAAATTTTCTGGAACATATGCGCGGGGGCCGGCTTACTTCTTCCTGCTTGGGCGGATGCCGAATAGGGGTTGGCCGTATTCCACGGGCTGTCCGTTCTCTGCGAAGATGCGAATGACTTCGCCGCTGGCGTCTGATTCGATTTCGTTCATTAATTTCATGGCCTCCACAATGCACAGCACCTGGCCAACCTCCACGTTCCCTCCTACCTTCACAAAGGCTTCGGCGCCAGGGCTCGGCGCCCCATAATAGGTCCCCACGATTGGCGATTTGATCAGGTGCAAGTCCCCGCTTGAATGCTGCGCGGCTGCTCCAGAACTCTGTCCCGCCGTCGTGGAAGTTTCCGCGCCGCCGGAGATTATGATTTCAGGCGGTGACATTGATCGGTGCGTCTGCAGCTGCCCACTCACACCCGGTTTCCGCAAGCGAATTTGCAAATCGCCCCGGGAGTATTCGAACTCTTCCAGATTGTGCTCCGCCATAAAGCTCAGGAGCTGTTCGATTTGTTGAATTTCAGGTTTACCGAACGACGGACTTCCCAGCGGCTTTTCAGTCTTTTTGCGTTTCATGCCTGTTTTAGATCTCGATGAGATCCCGCGGTATACGGGTCAGTACTTCGGTTCGGTTAGCGTGTACGGCAACGTCGTCCTCGATCCGTATTCCCCCGATGCCTTCTATGTATACGCCGGGTTCGATCGTAACTACGTTTCCGGGTTCAAGTCGATGCTTTTGTCCCCGGGCTAACCGGGGTTCTTCATGCACTTCCAAGCCAAGCCCGTGGCCGGTGCTGTGCACGAAGTACTTGTCTAGCCGGTATCCCGATAGGACTTGCCTTGCTGCCGAATCTACGTCCCCGCAAGCAGCGCCGCTGCGCACCGAAGCTATCGCCGCTGTCTGCGCCTCCTTGACGGCTTCATAGCATTCGCGAATCCGCACAGGAGCCCGCCCGACATAAAACGTGCGGGTAAGGTCGCTGCAATAGTGCGCGAGTATAGCACCCACGTCTAGCACGACCAACTCATTTTTCCTCAGTCGTTTGGCCGTGGGCGGCGCATGCGGAAGTGCGGATCTCTCGCCAAATGCCACGATACTGTTGAACGCCGGACCGGACGCCCCGCGCTTCCGCATCTGGTACTCGATTTCACTCGCGATCTCGAACTCCCGCACGCCGGGTTTCAACAGGCTCGCTGCGCCTTCCAGCACTGCACCTGCTAGAATGGCCGCCCTGCGCATTACCGCGAGTTCATGAGGCTCTTTTCGCATCCGCAGCTCCGCAACCAACCCTCCAGCCGCTTTCCACCGTACACGAGCTCCGGCAACCCTTCGCAGCGTCCGGTGCTGCGCTACAGACAGCTGCGCCGGATCAAATCCTACGGATTCGGTCGCCTCATAACGAAAGAATTCTCCCACCGATTCGAAGAGCGATGATTTTTGTAGCACCACCCGGACTCCGGCGCTCTCCTCCCGGGCCTGCGTTGCGAAACGTCCGTCCGTAAACAGCGTTGTGCCGCGAGGCGAAACGACCATGGCACCCGATTCACCTGTGAACCCGGTCAGGTAATACCAGTCCGCAGGATGCGTGATCAGCAAACTCTTTATTTCGGCTGGTGCGAATCTCGACAGCAGATTCCGGCGTCTTTGTTTAAACGGTGTGTTCATAAAATGAATCGAGGAGACCGAAGTCTCCTCGATTACGCTCTGCTCTGGAACTTTAGATTTACCCTGGCACGACCCACCGGCCCGGGATGCCTAACTTGGCGTTGTAAATCAGCCTCAACCCTAGCTTGACCCAGCCCCGTTATCCAGGCCGGTTATCCAGGGATGATTCGCGGCGTCAGGAAGAACAACAGCTCCTGCGACTGCACCGTGACGTTAGTTCTCTTAAAGAGATGCCCGATGATTGGCAAACTGCCCACCAGCGGTACTTCGGTCACGTCCCGCCGTTGCGAGGAGATGATGATTCCGCCAATGACCACCGTACCGCCGTCGGCCACAAGCACCTTCGTTTCGGCGGACTGTGTATTTAGCGCCGGTATGCCCTGCACGCGCGGTATACCTGCGTCGATGGTCGTGTTTTCCACTAGCACGTCCATGAATACCGTGCCTTCCGCCGTTATCTGCGGGGTAACCTCCAGCTTCAGTACGGCATCGATAAATTGCACGGAAATGGTGTTGTTGATGGTCGTCTGGATCGGGATCTTAGTACCTTGCTTGACCGTCGCCTTTTCGTTGTTCTGCGTAATAACTTTAGGCTTGGATAGCAGCTTGCCCACGCCCTTGGATTCGGCGGCAGTTATAAAAAAGTCGATCGCGAAGTTCGGCGACCGGTGCGAAAAGCCGACGCCGCTTGTCGGAACACCGGCAACCAGGTTTGTAAGTAATGGTATACCGGAGGCTATACCATTGCCGGAGGGCACTCCAGTTGCCATCACCACTGGGGATGGCGGCGCCGGTGCTCCAACGACGGCACCGCTCCCACCCACCGATGGCAAGCCACTGAATAGCGAACGGCCATTGGTAGCGGATCCGGCAAACCCCAACTGCGTCCCAATATCTTGCGCGAAGGCGCGCGAAGCAGACACCACCCGCGCTTCGATTTCTACCTGTTGCGACTTGCGGTCCAGTTGCCGAATCAGATTGTCAACAACTGGGATGACCGAAGGAATGTCTCGGATGATCAACTGGTTTGACCTGTCGTCAGAAAGAATGTCGCCCCGCGCGCTCAGGAATTTCTTCAGCGTAGTTGTCATGGACGCGGCCTTCGCGTAGCTCAGCACCCGCGTAACAGTAACCGGCGCCACCGCTTCCGCTTGAGCCTTCTCCAGGTCGCGCTGAGTCTCCGCCTCTTTCTTTAACGTGTCCCTTGTAGCTATACGCAGCACGTTTCCGTTCAATTGTTTATCCAGGCCGTTATTCTGTAAAACGATATCGAGCGCCTGATCCCACGGCACTTCGTCCAGGACGATCGTAAGGCTGCCCTTGACCGCCGGGTCTAGCACCACGTTCAATCCGCTGATTTCGTGAATCAGTCGGAAGAAGTCTCGAAGGTCTACATCCTTCAAATTCACGGAGATGGGTTCCCCGGTGTATTTGCCAGGCTGCGCAACTACACTAGCTACTTGCCCGGAACTCGTGGCCATGGTGGTAGCGGCGGTATTCGCTTGCTGTGCCGCCTGCTTGGCTGCTGGCGTCGTCTCGTCTGGACGGGCCGGTTCGCTCTTTCCGTTAAACGCTGCCAAAACGAAGGAGGGCTGGGCCAGCTCGTTGGGCAAAGCGAAACGAGGACTAGAAATGGGTGCATTTTTCATCGAACGGAAAGCTACCGTGCGTGGTGCCGCGGCGTTGTAATGAAATTCGCCGCGTGTCTTGGTTATCTGCTGCGAAGTAATATCCGCGTTGCCGGAAGATGCCTCCGGCTGCGCGTCAAAGAAAACCACGACTGCGTTACCATCGCGCGAAATCTGGTACGGAGCTGCGCTGCTTAGATCGATCACGACCCGCGTCACATCCGGCCGGTATTGTCCCAGGCGCACATCGACCACCGGAGCAGACACACCCGCGATAGTCGTCTTTTTGACCGCCAGCCGCGTCTTCGAAAAGTCCAGCACCAGGCGCTCGGGATTTTGCATGCGTGCGGCATGGGCATCGAGGCGTCCTTCGCCTTCCAGCCGTACGCTTGCCCGCAGGGATGCCTGCATCACCGCGACGCTGGAAATAACCGATGGCGTCGTTATTGCGCCGGCAGGTTCCTGTGCCTGAGCAAGAGCCGGGCTCATGGCCGCAGCTGCACTTGCAAGGATTAGGAAGCCAGACCGGAGGGCCGGCCAGTTCGTCTTCATTGCTGTTCTCCTACACTCGAGTTAATTCTCTTATTCACTTGGCGTTCGACAGGCTTCCCAAAAGCATCTTTGCCTATCTCGTGAAATGAAACGCCATCCATTGCAATCTTTTCCACCCGACCGTCATACAATTGATCGCCTTCGCGCAGGAAATAGGTGCGCGCCTGCGGATTGCTGACTACCGCAATCATCCCGTTTGACGACTTTACGATGCCATCTAGCCGCAGCGTACTCACCTGCAATCCAGCTTTACCTGGTGGCAGGTTCTTCGCCGCATCCGCTTGGGCCCTCTGACGCCCCACTAGCGACTCAAATGGATCGCGCCGCACAGTCTTCGGCGCCTGCTCGACCGCATGGCTCGCGGCCACTCGAGGTGAGGCCTTTGCCGGAGCTTTCATACCGGCTTTGGCGCTCGACTTGGAAGGGGTCTTTGCCGGCACCTTCGCCGGCTTCCGTTTCGCAGCCGCTGGCGGCGCGGACTTAGCGCCTCCCGCTGATGCGGCCGACTGTGCCTGCGCGTGCAGGCAGGACGCCGCTGCCGTTAGTAAAATCCCGATTACGAGAGTCATCACTGAACGCATAGTTCGCTCATTCCCGCTCAGGGTTTTCCAGCCGCAGGCGACTGAGTTTTGGCTCCCGCTGTCGAAGCCGTACTCGCATCACTGGGCTTGGTGAAAAAAGTAGTTGCTGTGAATATTGCGGATACGGTCGTCCCTGGGCGCAGCGGATACTTCGTGCCCTTGGCCTTCTCGGGATCTTCGAATGACAAATCCCCGACGTTGATAATCCGCGATAACCTGCTCATGCGGCCGAAAAAGTCCAAAAGATTGAAATATGGACCATCGGCTTGCACT
>DATNMX010000029.1:0-8016 GCA_035602135.1 Candidatus Dormiibacterota bacterium | reverse complement strand
CAATTTATCGCGCCAGGCGACGGAGCTTCGTGAGCAGGCGCTTGAGTTTCTGTCGGACAGCGTTCGATAAAGTTCCGTTGGATTCCCCGAGTTCTCCGCCGTTGTTTCCTAGCTTAAATTGAACCAAAAGGTCCAATTCGGTGCCGTTTGCTGGTATCCTCGCCAGATCCCGCTTAAACCTCATCAATCAGCCGTACCACCTCAAAAATGGACGGCATAAGTCACCAACCGCCGTACGCCACTTGGCAGATTCGTTGACGTGCTTAGACCGGTAACCTAATATGACGGCACTGCGGCTGACTGTATGTCTTTTCCACATTACGTGATTTAGCAGGAGGAGCAATGCTTCGAGAACGAGCGTTAAAGGTGGTGTTGGTGTTGGTGGGCCTGCTCTTTTTGGCTGGGATTTATCCATTGACGATGTTTTTCCGGTCCGAAGCCGCCGTTGCGATGATGCTTAGCCTCTATGTCACTCTCGGGATTTTCTTGTTGATAGCGGCACGGAACCCATCGGCGAATCGTAGCCTGATCGCCTTCACCGCATGGTCCAGCCTCGCTCACGCCGCTGTTATGGGGGTGCAGGCATTCCGTAAAGTGATCGCACGCGGAGAACTGCTTGGCGTAGCTGCCCTCGTTGTCATCGGCGTAGCGCTGATCATGCTGGCTCCGGCAAAGCAATCAGTCGAGCAGGTATCGGCAGCCGGTGCGTAGGCTCCTTGGAACCAAGGCATCCGAGGGACGAACGAACAGAAAGCGGGGCGACAGATGCCCCGCTCTGCTTAACGCGTGCCTTCCGAAAGAACTAATCCTGATCCCCGTTAGCCCAGATGCGCTCGGCGTCGCTAGTGGTCGTCCGGTGACCGCAAGGTCGTGAAGGTTCGACTCCTTTCTCCGGCATCAACGTTACAAAAAGAAAATCCACCAACAGGAAATTGATAGAAGTAACCAGTAAACAGAACATTGTCGCCCTCAGCGACTTGCTGAGTGTCAACTACATTGTGTTTAGCGAACTCGGCAATCGGAACGGTAACGTAATCATATTTTGTCTGGGCTGGAGCTAGTGGCAGCACAGCTAAATCAACTGAATCATCCGCAGGGAAAGACCATTGCAACGGCCCTCCAATGGGCAGGTTACCCTCCTCAGAACCCTGGTCAGAATTCCGCAGATTTAGCCGAACATGAGTCCACAAGACCGGATAATTTTTCCTGTCTTGGATTCCCGGCCTAGCCATATGCCGATTGGTAACCAAATATATAAATCCAAAGTTGTCGCCCCCTCTTTTGTCTGGATAAATGACGAAGAAGCGAGTTCCCTCGGCTGTTTGCGGTTGGCCGTCCTCCCCCAAGAACATTACACGAAGGGAGCCCACGGTTTTCTTGATTAAGGTCGCCAAACTAACAGGTCTCGTGGTGGCAGAAGACTGAAGCTGCTGCGTTACCCCTGAGGGGTTTGGGCAACAACTGAAGCAGCCAAACATGAAGAAAGAATCAGCAGGGCAATTCGTTTACACATGTGGTGCCGTCCTCCTTGTGCTTAGAACGACCGGAACGGGAAATCTTGCAGGAAATGCGAGCAGCGTATGGGTGCGCTCTCATTCAGTTTCTACTCTCCAGCAGCAGCGCCATCATTCTCAACTCTTTGTCCAACTGACAGAAAAACGTTAGGCATTGTTCGCACTTTCCTTCGTTGAGGTGCTCTACGAATTTCAAGATGTCTGCTTTGCGAAATTTCCGGCAAGGTTTGAGACTTCTGGAAGAGCATCGCAGAAGGGCCAACGTCTCTTCGGACAGACCTTGGTTTCGTTTCTTGAGCATCTCGCAACTCTAGCTCTTATCGGACGGTTGCAGCAATTCGCGATACCAAATCCGAACTACACACAATCGGAGAGATGACATGAGCTGTTTGAGTCATTCAAAAAGAAACCGCGACGAAAAACTGATGGATTCGACGGAAGCAGCAGAGTTACGTTCGTTGACTTGACTCCAAGGGCAACCTAAGATGAGCGCGGAATGGCCGGTTCCCACCCACTCATCGGGCAGACCATCTCGCACTACCGAGTTCTCGAAACGCTCGGTGGCGGAGGTATGGGTGTGGTCTACAAGGCCGAGGACACCCGCCTGCATCGTCCCGTCGCCCTGAAATTCCTTCCCGAAGATTTTGCACGCGACCATCAGGCGCTCGAACGTTTCCAGCGCGAAGCCCAGGCTGCTTCCGCTCTCAATCATCCCAACATTTGCACCATCCATGACATCGGCGATGAAAATGGCCGCACCTTTATCGTCATGGAGTATCTTGAGGGCCAGACGCTAAAGCACCGCATCACCAGCAAGCCGCTGCCAACGGAAGAGACACTTGACCTCGCGATCCAAATTGCGGACGGGCTCGACGCCGCTCACGAAAAAGGCATCATCCATCGTGACATCAAGCCTGCGAATCTTTTCGTCACCAAGCGCGGTCAGGCTAAAGTGCTCGATTTCGGCTTGGCGAAGCTGGCCCCGGTGCGGAGCGTTGCTGAAGGCGTGGGCGTTTCCGCGATGGCGACGGCCACAGCGGAAGAACTGCTGACCAGCCCGGGCACCGCGGTGGGCACCATCGCCTATATGTCGCCGGAGCAGGCACGCGGTGAAGAACTCGATGCACGTACGGATTTGTTCTCGTTCGGTGCTGTGCTCTACGAAATGGCGACTGGCCGGATGGCGTTTCCTGGCAACTCCACCGCAATCATCTACGAAGCGATACTGAACCGCGAGCCGGTCGTGCCGGTGCGATTGAATCCGGACCTGCCGCAGGGGATCGAAAGCATCATCAATAAGGCTCTGGAGAAGGACCGGAAGTTGCGCTACCAGCATGCCGCCGACATGCGCACTGACCTGCAGCGTCTGAAGCGGGACACCGATTCGAGCCGCGCGGCGGTTGCTGCGGAAGGTGAAGCAGTAAGGAGTGCTTCTGCGCCTGGGATGCCATCCAGCGGACAACAGAAAGCCGCCTCTTCCGCAAGCCAGCCCGCCGTCACCGAGCAACCGCGCAACCTGCGGTGGAAGCTTCTGGTTCCCGCTACGCTCGTAGTGGTCGTTGCGCTGGCGGCGGGCGGCGTGTACTTCTATTACCACCGCACGCCGAAACTCACCGACAAGGACACCATCGTCCTCGCCGACTTCTCGAATACGACCGGCGACCCAGTGTTCGACGATTCGCTGAAACAAGCGCTCGCTGTTCAACTCGGACAGTCGCCATTCCTGAACATTCTTCCGGACGAAAAGCTGCAGCAAATCCTGCGGTTTATGGGGCAGCCGTCGACAACACACGTGACGCAGGATGTAGCGCGAGAGATCTGCCAGCGGACCAGCAGCACGGCCATGCTGGCTGGCTCGATCGCGCAGATCGGCACCCATTACAATTTGATCCTGAATGGCCTGAATTGCGCGAATGGCGAATCGCTCGCAAGTTCCGAAGCAGAAGCGGACAACAAGGACCGTGTCCTCGATGCACTCGGAAAAGTGGCTTCGGACATTCGCGGCAAGCTCGGCGAATCGCTTGCCTCCATTCAGAAATTCAACGCGCCCATTGAGGAAGCAACCACCAACTCCCTCGAAGCTTTAAAGGCTTACACGTTGGCGAGAAAAACCCTTTATGAGCAGGGCGACGCCGCCAGCATTCTCCTAAATAAGCGGGCAGTCGAACTCGACCCTAATTTTGCTATGGCGTACACCAGCTTGGGTGTCGCTTACGTGAATCTGGGCGAGGCCAGCCTCGCTACTGAGAACATGAAAAAAGCCTACGAACTGCGCGACCGCGTCAGTGAGCGTGAGAAATATCATATCGAGGGCTTATACTATGAGATCGTCCTAGGCGACAACGAGCGCGCCGTTCAAGTCTTTGCCCTCTGGGCGCAGACCTATCCGCGAGATGACGTAGCCCTCAGCGACCTGGGAAACGAACACTTATATCTAGGCCGCTACGATCTTTCTGTCTCTGAGACTCTCGCCGCTTTGCATCTCAATCCCGACAATGGCGTCACTCATTCCAATCTGGGCCAGGCCTATCTGGCGCTGAATCGTCTGGATGAAGCCAAAGCGACATATGATCAAGCTTTCGTGCATAAGCTGGAATCTTCGCAGCTTCACCTTGGCTTGTACCAGATTGCATTTCTACGGGAGGACGCTTCGGGAATGCAACAGCAACTTGCGTGGGCCAATGGCAAAAGCGGCGCGGAAGATATTCTTCTTTCCGCGCAATCCGATACCCACGCATTTCATGGCCAGCTCGCGAAGGCCCGTGCTGTCTCGCTCCGCGCGGTGGATTCCGCTGTGCGCGCCGACGAGAAAGAAACGGGCGCCATTTATAAAGCAAACGCTAGTTTGCGCGAAGCGGAATTTGGAAATGCTACGGAGGCCAAAAAGGATGCCCAGGCCGCCCTGGCCATGGTGCCCGGCCGGGATGTGCGTACATTGGCAGCACTCGCTTTCGCCCGCGCCGGCGACCTGCCGGGAGCACAGAAAATGGCCGACCAACTGGAGAAAGAGAATCCCGAGAATTCGATCCTGAAGTTTTACTGGCTGCCGGCGATCCGCGCGGCCATCGAGATCCATCGCAACAACGCAGGAAAAGCCATCGGGGTGCTTGAACCGGCGGTTTCGTATGAGCTGGGCGAGCCTCAGACGTTTTACCTTGGAACTCTCTTTCCCACCTATTTACGCGGCGAGGCGTACTTGCAACTGCGCAAGGCCAAGGAAGCCGAAACTGAATTCCGGAAATTGATCGATCATCGTGGCATCGTTCTTAATTTTCCGCTTGGCGCGCTAGCTCATCTGGGCCTCGCCCGCGCCTATACTCTCTCCGGCGACACCGCCAAAGCCCGCATTGCCTACCAGGATTTCCTGGCCCGGTGGAAAGACGCCGACCCCGACATCCCCATCCTCGTGCAAGCCAAGGTGGAGTACGCGAAGCTGCAATGAAACAGCCTGACCACTCTTCATTGCAGGGTCACAGCGTAAGGTTCAAAGCGCCGCGACCTCTGGACGGAGTGCAGGCGATTATAATCGACGCTCGAGGCGAACTTATGGCGGAATTGAATTCCTTTAACTTTAAGCGGCGGTAGGCACATCTTTATATCGGGTATTTTAGCGCATCTAATTTCATATGCGCCTGCCCAGATGGGTACAGCCAAATTAACTCGAGTCGCAGTCACTTCGGGGTGCCGCTTTGCCGCGAAAACCCTCTTTTCAACCAGGCAAACCATAGTCCCCGATTTAATACTTGACAAATACCTATATGCGGAGCAATTTCTCGCCCATACCTCGGGCTAACCATAGCGTTGCTCGCAGTGTGTTGCATGGAATGTTGCACCCTGGAATTGAGGACCTAATCGTCGGTCTCGGAGGTCAACGTGGAAACTGCGATTGGAGTATTTGCCTCGCGCGATAGAGCGGAAAACGCCTGCAAAGAACTGCTAACCCTAAAGGTTCCGGAGGACAGTATTATCTTTCTAACCCCAGAGAAGAGCGATGCCGCGGCCATGGGCGCCTCCGTAGGAGGCACGTTAGGAGGGGCTACCGGGCTGTCGCTCGGGGTGGCCGTGGCGAGCACATTGGTCTTGCCTGGAATTGGGGCGGTATTTGCGCTTGGATTTGGCGCGGCGGCGCTGCTCGGTTTGATCGGCGCTGGTGCGGGTGCTGCCATGGGATCTGCCGTCCACACCGGAGCCGGAGGCACTGACTCCACTCCACAGGACCGCAGTCGTGCGGATACGGCTTTATTCCGAAATGCCCTGAAAGAAGGACGCTCTCTTGTGGTCGTTCGAACAGAATCGCAGGAGACAGTCGCTACCGCATGTTCCGTGCTCGATCGTTTGGGGCTCGGAATGTCAGGGGATGCGCTAGATAGTGCCAATTAATCCCCTGTCTCTCAAATGGAAGCCCATCAAGACCCGTTTTTACCCGGAGGTTCAACGTGACCATTCAAGTCAGCTCGCGACACGTAGATTCTGTCACCATCGTCGGACTTCAAGGGAAGCTCGCGCGCGGCGAAGGGACTACCGCGCTTCGTGACGCCATTCGCGGCCTGCTGGATCAAGGACACAAAAAACTGTTACTACATCTTGGCGAGATTCAATATGTTGACAGCGCGGGGATCGGCGAGTTGGTCGCAACCATAACCACGGTTCGTCATCATGGCGGTGAACTTAAGCTGCTGAAACCCAGCGCGAAAGTCCGAGAACTTTTAGAAATAACAAAATTGACCAAAGTCTTTGATGTCAATGATGACGAGCCGAAGGCTCTTAAATCATTCCGTTGATTCCGCTAGACGCTTTCAGCCACAAGATCCTAGAGGACCCCGGAGCCGCCAGTCCAGCAACCGCGCCGAGATGACCGTAACGTCTACCGCACTACACACAATCGGAAACTACGACACGAGTTATTCGAGTCATTCAAAAAGAAGCCACGCACTGACCTAGTATGGATTCCAGCGAAGCCGCCAGTCAGAGCCAAGCGCACTACTAAACTTACTCCGAGCTGAAGGCAGACCAAGGCAGACGTAAGATAACTGTATGAACCCGCTTGAGAAGAAAGCTCAGATTGAAGAGCTGTTACGCGCCGAACTCCATAAAATTCCCTCTACTCTCCTAGTGCCCACGACCTTGAGGTGGGAAGGGAAAGGCCTTCAACCCCGTACGTTCGAGGATTACAAGGTGGAATATGACGACATCGCGGTGGAGACCCTCCGAACGCTCGGCGATGTGGATCACAGTCTTTCTCCTCTTCGCAGAATGTTTAGCATCGAATCGGACCTCGAGCTGAAGACCATCCACGTTTCTTTAAATCCGCCTTACGAAGAGGAAAATTCAGCTGCAAAGCGTAGCTAATTCTTCTAGCGATCCATGCAGAGCCAAGCGACCAAGCCAGGCGAAGTGTGTGAGCAAAACCTTGAGGGGATTGTAGCGAAACGGAAAGACGGAACATATATCGCTAGACGTGGTTGGTGAAGATTAAGAAAGATGCTAGGCACTTGGGTGCTCTTCTGTCCTTTATCGCCGAAGTAAAGGAATCGTCTTCGCACATTTCATCTCTCAGTACGACTATTTCTAAACATTATTATTGACTTCCCAGTTATGCAGGCGCAAGCAGATCACTATATTCCCATCGATGTAATCATCCATGATCGACGGTACCCAAAGTTAGGCCCTTTCCCTAGGTAGGCCCAAGTTTCTCGTACTCGGTTAGAAACGCCCCGCCCCCAGAGAGGTCCGATTCAAAGGAACGCAGCGGAAGCCAAACTCCGAGCGAACGTGGGGTCGGAAAAGAGAAGGGTCGAGTTCGCAGACAGTCGAAAAAGAAAAGGAAGAAATGGCCCCGCCAGGTTAGCCGCACGCAAGGGCCTTTCGGTGGCGACTAAGGAGTACGAGAAAATGAGGAACATTTTTCTCGTCTATAGGTGTAAGGGCTTTCTCCTGGCCCTCATGTTCCTTTATTGCTTGGATCGGGCGAGCGCTTTGTCCGCGCAAGGTCCGACCTGGACTAGCATCGGGCCTGAAGGCGGAGCCATAGCTGTGTTGGCGATTGACCCTGGAACTCCCACCTGTATGCCGGGACGCATTTGGGGAACTAATTAGCGAACGGCCCGACTTCCGGATTGCCGACCAACCGGACGAAGGCGGCTGAGCAGCCGGCAACAGCACTGTCCTTTCTCGGGGGTCCGCTGCTTGCCACGGTTTAGGACTACATACTTTCTTTTGCCAAAATTAGTACTTGCCGAAAAACGATAAAACAGTTATTGTTTATCGATAATGATTACCTCGGAACCCACTATGAAACATTCGACGGCGCTACTCGCGACCTGGGTGACTTTGCGTGTCCTGATCGTCCTCAACTGGATTCTCGGAGCCCTGATCTTTGCTCTGCTAGCGATCAGCTTCCAGGCTGAGGAATGGACCTGGCGAGCGCTCGGCGTCGGCGCGGTCGCCGGTCACGAGAGCGTGGTTGCCGGGATGCGCGCAATCATGGTGATCGGCATCGTAG
>DATNMX010000028.1:0-5578 GCA_035602135.1 Candidatus Dormiibacterota bacterium | reverse complement strand
TTGAATGTACATCACGCTGCTAGCGGGATCACCTTGAGAGTAGATCTTCTGCGATCTTCGATACTGCACAATTTTTCTCGCTACCCCGGCCGAATCGAGAAAAGCTTGGGCATCGAAAGCGAGCTTCTGCTTGAGTTTTATATTAGATTTGATCTTTCTGGAAGTCGTGGATGCCCGCATACAGACACCACCTCGCTACGTATAGCGCAACCATGTCATTCGAGTCAAGAAGTTCTTGATTGATTGGTGGCGGTCTGGCTTGAATCGGTTGCTTCGCCGATAGTGTTTCAAAATGAGTGGTGCTACTTCTTTGAAAGCTCGCCCTTGAATTGGCTTTCAACACCTTCACGACTCAGCGGGTTTCTTGCGTTGGTCAAGACGAAAGAATAGACGACCTCATTACCTGCAAGCTGACCAGTGATAAACGCCCCGTCGTTCGGCAGCTCCTGGTAGATGAATTTCACTCTTCTGCCGTCTGCAAGTGTTTTGATCCATTCTTCGTCTGGCGTGTTCGTAGCTTGTACCTACAATGTCCTTAATGACCGCTGCGACCTATTCAATCTTTGGACTCGTGGCTCTTGGGTGCTTGACACAACCGTGGGCAGCAAACTCTTTGTCACGCTGGGCTTCATACTTCTGCTTCATTTCATCCAGTGATTCGCCAACGAGCGCACCAGAAGGCTTAAACACCCAGTTACACTCGGAGCAACCGAAGCCCTGAAAATTCTGGTTCTCAAACCATACCAGCTTGCGTGGCATTGCCGCAGTATAAGCCTAACTATGTGCGAAACAGAACAGTGCCCAGAGGCTGCCGCATGCTTAAAAAGCGGGCGGAGGTGTCCCATGTCCCAAGAATTGGACACTTGATGTGTTCACGATTTGACACTTGGTCTGAAGCCCTGTCGAACGACAGAGTCTACAGTCGCCACTCGTTCGGCAAAGGCTCATGCCATGCTGGCATCGGAAGGGGGCAGCACAGTGAACTACAAACTAAACCCCCCGCCTGGCACAAGCCATATGCTGAGGGTTTGTTAGAGACTAACTTTGAGAGATTGTGAAAATATTAGGAGCCACAGAGATAGCAGTCTTCCAGCGCCTTTGGGGATTAGTTGTTGACCAAGACGCATCGGCCCTGTTTTGCGCCCAAGTTGCGCTCAGGTGTTCAGCTCGGTCGAGAAGCACGCAGATCGGAGAACATCGAGTCTTGTAAGACCCCGGTCAGCGAAGAACTGTGAACTCGTAATCCCTTTCCATACTCGATGTACCCTTGCTTCTTGAACTTATTCATAAAATAACAGACCCGGCCTCGGGTTGAGCGAATCAATCCCCCGAGTGTTTTATGACTGATCTTCGGGATGATCGTGGTTGGCTTGCGTATCTTGTCGTAGCGGGCGATTAGCAATAGCGCGCGAGCCAACCGTTCCTCACAGGAACTTAAGTGTTGGTCGATTAGGTCTTCTTCAATCCGGATGTTCCGTCCAAGCAAGCAGGCGATGAAATGGTCTGAGAACTCATGGCCATTGTGGAGAGCGCGCATCATCTCCTTCTTTTCGATAACCAGGATCGTACATCGTGTAAGTGATGTGGCGGTTGCCGTGCGGAACGCTTGACCCGTCATGCATCCCGTACCGAGGTAGTCTCCACGATGCAGAATCGCGAGGACCGTCTCCTTACCCCGCTTCGACTTAACCTTGAGCTTCACTTGCCCTTTCTCGATGTAGAACACTTCCTTGCTGGCGTCGCCCTGTGAACAGATGGCCTGCCCCTCACGAAATACGGCGATAATGCTTTTCGCGCCCATTTTTGCTAGAAAAACTGCTGGGTGAAAAGACCTCTGGCGCCGACGAGTCATTGCGGTTTCAAAGCCCCTGCTTTTGATCTTGATGGAGTGCCGTTTTCACCGACAAGTGAATAGCACACTTGGTCTGGGAGTTTATGTGCGATTTTGAACGGTTTGTCCAATATTCGCAGATTTGTGTCGGGAAATCCGCTTCCCACCAGTAACCATTGCCCGGCAGACCGGACAACTCCTGGTGAGTCGGATTCGTCCAATCCCGGCGACTCCATCGCGCAACTAACACCCTGGATCAGACGGACACAATGAATCTGCGCGAGTGCGGGAACAATGCTGAATGCGTGGATCTCTCCGTTCTTCTTTTACAAGAGTTTCCGGTCACTTGCACGAAGGAAGCTTCCTTGAATGGATCACCGCTCTGATTCTATGGCGAAGTCAAAAATATTCCACGAGTTAATGCTGCCCGCGTTGGTTCTGGATTCAGGGGGAATTCCCCCGCCTCCCGAAAAGAGGCAATTGGAACGCAAACGGACCGGGTGGGGGCGCCAAAGTGTCAGTAAGCTGTTGATTACAGTATATTTAGTAATGGTGGAGGCGGGGGGAGTTGGAATATTCAGGTTTGTTGAAAACACGTAAGTTATTGATTTTTCGACACGCCAAAAACGCTCTCGCATCAGGAATTGCGCCTAACTGGAACGTATCTGGAACGCGAGATTTTCATCTTTTCATTCCTCGCGAAAAAAGGGGAGCAGCGAGCCCGGAGAGATTCGAACTCCCGACCCTCTGCTTAGAAGGCAGGCGCTCTATCCAACTGATCTACGGGCGCAACTGCATTGATTCTAAAACATTTGCGCTTCGAAGGCACACAGTTTTGACGCGTTGACCCTCTGCGTAAAGGGAAGACTCTCGGGTCCAGAGTCCAGGCCAAGCGCAGAGATCGCTTCCTACAAGCCGACTCCCAAGGAACAGCATCCGTTCTGCACAGGGATGAGTTGAAATCCCAGCTGTGCGGCTTGTCTGCGGAGCCGAAATTGCGCACGTCTTAGGGCCTCTTCGTCGCAGCGGTGAAAGACGGTTTCGTTCTATTTCGAGAATCGAGTCGCAATTTATTCGATCGAGTCGCATTTATTTCGCTATGGCCATCCTAGCTAGCTTGAAAAACGGAGGGTCCTTCGGCTCGTTTGCAATACGCCCAGCCATAAGCCAAGAGATATGTCACTCGTTGGAGATGTCTAGGCCACACGAAGCACGATCTTGCCGTGTGGCCTGCGTCTTGCCGCTCCCGGCCCACTGGGCGACATCCCATGAACCCCTGGCAGGTTCCCGGCGATGTCCTTCCAGGCCTGGGCCGCATCCTGGAGCGCGTACACGGTCGCGACGTCTGGTCGTATCGTCCCCTCTTCCAGCAGTCGCGCGATTCTGCCGAGCCCGTCCCCTGACGGCGCGAGCCTCATCATCGCGCCCGACACACGGTGCCTCGCGGTCTCTTCCTGCGATACGGGCCGGGTGGCAGCGACGAGATGGCCGCCTTCCTTCAAGACGAGGAACGACCGTTTCTGTGTATCGCCACCGATCAAGTCGAAGACCACATCGACCTTCTCTCGCAGAACCTTCTCGAACTCCGCCTCTCGATAATCGATAACCCGGCTGGCTCCGATGGAGTTGAGGTACGCCTCATCGTCGCCGCTTGCCGTGGCAATGACGGTGGCACCGGCATGCGATGCCAATTGCACCGCATAGGCGCCCACAGCGCCGGCACCACCATGGATCAGGATCGTTTGCCCCTTTTCCAGGTGACCGTGGGTGAAGATTCCCTCCAACGCAGTTTGGGAGGCCACCGGCACTGATGCCGCCTCCTCAAAAGAGAGGTTGGATGGTTTCCTTGCGATGGCCGCCGCCTTGACAGCTAGATACTCCGCGTACGCGCCCATTCCGGTGGTGGTACCGAACACGGCATCACCTGGCGCACATGCCGAAACGTCACTGCCAATCTGTTCGACGACACCTGAAAACTCATGACCAGGTATCCACGGCAGGTCGATCGGGAGTATCTGTCTTGCCGTTCCGGAGGCCTCAACAAGATCAAGATGATTGACGGCGGTACTCTTGATCTTCACCAAGATCTCGTCGCGTGCGATCGTCGGCGTCGCTACATCGTTGAACACCAACTGCCCACCGCATTCCAACAATCTGACAGCTTTCATGCGAGCTCTCCTTGAGTCTGCCCAATGGGCGCCATGCGCGCCGGCGTTTCAGAATTCAGAACATGCCGTTCGTGTTGGCGGCAGGGACGTTCGGGGCGAACCATGGGAAGGCCTTGTTCGGGCCGCCGACGACGAGCTTCAAACACTTCGTACTGGGCTTTTGTCATAAACAACTCCTCTGCGTCTGACCGGAGCATCGAAGAGCGGCTGATGGATTGCTTGTTGGCAACTTTCGCCCTCTACAGAATCACGGATGCTTCCTCAAAATTGAGCCGAGGATTGCGTGGGTGGAGCTTGTTTGGGTCTCCATAACCCAGGTTGCAGAGAAGATTCACCTTCCACTTGCCGTCCGGAAAGAATGCCGCATTCAATTTATCTGCGTCGAAACCGGACATCGGTCCGCAATCTAATCCCAAAGCGCGTGCGGCCAGGATGAAATAAGCAGCCTGCAACGAACTGTTCCGGAAGGCAGTCTCGTTAATAAGGGTGTGGTTGCCGACAAAATAGGAGCGCATATCAAACTGTGGAAAGAGCCTCGGAAGATGCTCGTGGAATTCCGTGTCCCAGGCAATGATAACGGTCACAGGAGCGGCCATGGTTTTGTCGACATTGCCGGGCGCTAGAACTGGCTTGAGGAGCGCCTTGGCACCGGGAGTGGTTAGAAAAACGAATCTGGCGGGCGAGCCGTTGGCACTAGTCGGTCCAAGGCGCGCCAATTCATAAGCTTTGCGCAGAAGTTCTACCGGCACGGGTTCGGGAAGCCACACGGAGTGGGTCCGCGCTTGCGAAAATAGCTGGTCGAGAGCCTCCTGTGAGATCGGGGCTTTGATGGCAGCAAAGTTCGATGGTTCAGGTTGATTGCGCATTTTGGTTGTCTCCTCTTAGGCGCGTTCAGCGCGAGCGACGGGCATCCAGACTGAACGGTCCTGCGCCGAAGTGAGAAATCAGCAGTGCGCCGCCGAGCATGGAGACATTTTTCATGAACAGGATCATTTGTAGCTGCGCCATCATCGGATCGGTTACCGTCCAGAACTTATGCATCATCAAGCTGACAGGGACCAGGAAAAGCACAATGAGCCAGGCGCCCAGCTTTGCGCGATAACCCAACAAGATGCTCAAGCCGCCGGCAATGGCCAGCACGCCGGAAAGCGGAACCGCGATCGCAGCCAAAGGCACGCCTTGCGAAGCCGCATAGCCGATGGTTTGCTTGTTAAAATGATTGGCTCCAGCCATCACGAAGATCACCGCGAACAAAAGCCGCCCCAAGGCAACCACTGCACCTTGACGAAATTTCGTTGCCTCCGCCTTTTTGGAAACTGCGATCGAATCCGTTGCCATGTACTTTCTCCTTTTATTTGTTGAGCCGCCCGGTAAGAACCGCGCACACTTAGTGTGTCTGCACCGGTCAACATCGATTTCTTTCTTTTTCCAATCAACGCGCTGAATTGGCGTTTTCTGAAGCCAGGAAATTCACTCGAGCCCACGCCGAAAACTTGGTTGCCTGCCGGCCTGCTACTTTGTTGGCGAGCGCGATTTGGTCGCGTGAATCAGAACCTAAGTACGTGTGCGCCTGAAAGTA
>DATNMX010000027.1:0-136054 GCA_035602135.1 Candidatus Dormiibacterota bacterium | reverse complement strand
CGCCCGGAACTGTACCTTCGGGTTATGCTTGCTCAATACTTTCGTGATCGCTGCCGTCAGCGTCGTCTTGCCATGGTCAATGTGACCGATCGTCCCAATATTCACGTGCGGCTTACTGCGCTCGAATTTCTCCTTCGCCATTTCGTCCTCTGCTCCTCCGTCGAAGTCTTGCAAACCCTTGAAACCGGAATCTACTTCCCGCCGCGGGCCTTCTTGATAATTTCCTCAGCCAGACTGCTCGGAAGTTCCGCGTAATGCGAAAAATGCATCGTGAAAGTGGCCCGTCCCTGCGTGCGGCTGCGCAAATCCGTGGCGTAGCCGAACATCTGCGAAAGAGGCACCTCCACTCGAATGACGTTGCTGCCCGCGCGGTTTTCCGTGCCTTGGATCGCCGAGCGCCGCGCATTCAAGTCGCCGAACACTTGCGGCATGTATTCTTCCGGAACCACTACTTCCACTTTCATGATCGGTTCGAGAAGAACCGGCGAAGCCTTGTGGCAGGCTTCCTTGAACGCCATCGAGCCCGCGATTTTGAATGCCATTTCCGAGCTGTCCACATCATGCGAACTGCCGTCGATCAGAACGGCGGCGACGTCCACCATCGTGAATCCTGCCAGAATGCCGTTGTCCAACGCTTCGCGTATCCCCGCTTCAATAGGCGCGATGAATTCGCGCGGAATCGACCCGCCAATGATCTTGTCGATGAACAGGAAACGGTGCTCTTTGTCGAACTTCCATTTTCCGGCCGGCCCGCCCACGATTTGCTTGGCTAGTGCGTCCAGATCATCGGTGGACAGTTCTTTCATGTTCTCGTGGCCGGCGCTCGGGAGCGGATGCAACTCAATTTCGCAATGCCCGTATTGTCCGCGGCCGCCGGTCTGTTTGATGTATTTGCCTTCCGCGGTGGCCTTCTTGCGAATCGTTTCGCGGTACGCCACTTGTGGACGTCCCACATTGGCCTGCACGTTGTATTCGCGCAGCATGCGGTCCACGATAATTTCCAGGTGCAGCTCACCCATCCCGGATATCAATGTCTGTCCGGTATCCGGCTCGGTGGAAACGCGGAACGTCGGATCTTCCTGCGCCAGCCGCTGCATCGCCACACCCAGTTTGTCCTGGTCGGCTTTCGTCTTTGGCTCGATGGCTACGGAAATCACCGGTGTGGGGAAATCGATATTTTCCAGAATGATCGGTTTGTTTTCGTCGCACAGCGTGTCGCCGGTATTTACGTTCTTTAAGCCGACACAAGCGCAGATGTCGCCCGCATAAATTTCGTCAATCTCTTCGCGCTTATTCGCGTGCATTTGCAACAACCGGCTGATGCGTTCCCGTGTGCCTTTGCCGGAATTCAATACATAACTTCCGGACTTCAGCACCCCGGAATAAACGCGGATATAAGTCACGTGGCCGACGAACGGGTCGGACATGATCTTGAAGGCCAGCGCGGAGAAGGGTTGATCGTCACGGGCCAGGCGCAACTCGGGTTCGTCATTCGCCGGATTCACGCCCTCCACCGGAGGAACATCTACAGGCGAGGGCAGATAATCCACAACCGCATCGAGCAAGGGTTGAATCCCCTTATTCTTGAACGCGGAACCCGCCAGAACCGGCACAATCTTCAAATTCAGCGTCGACTTGCGAATTGACTTGCGCATCTCTTCCAGCGTGAGCGTGCCTTCCGTCAAATATTTGTCGATCACTTCGTCGTCGTGTTCGGCGATGTATTCCACAACCTTGTTGCGGTGCTCGTCGTAAAACTTCTTGTCGATCGCAGAGCCCTTCAGCGCGGCGGCAACATCCGGCCGCGAATCCACGAACGCCTTGTCCCAGAGCTTTTCGACGGGAAAGGTCTCGTATTTCGCTCCCAGCGTTTCTTCCAGCCAAACAATTACGTTTTCCTCGAGGAAATCGATAATACCGATGAAATTATCTTCGCGGCCGAGGGGAAACTGTAGGGGAACGGGGTGGGCTCCGAGGCGTTGGCGAATGGTGCGGACGACGTGGTCGAAATCCGCGCCCATACGGTCCATCTTGTTCACAAAACAGATGCGCGGGACGCGGTATTTATCCGCCTGACGCCACACCGTCTCCGATTGCGGCTGCACGCCGGCCACGGAGTCAAACACGCAAACCGCGCCGTCCAGAACGCGCAGCGAACGTTCCACCTCCACCGTGAAGTCCACGTGGCCCGGCGTATCAATAATGTTGACGCGATATTTCTTGTTGAAGCGCTCCCAGGAAGCGGTCGTCGCCGCGCTAGTGATGGTGATCCCGCGCTCGCGCTCCTGCTCCATCCAGTCCATGGTGGCGGTGCCTTCATCCACCGAACCGATCTTATAGGTCACACCCGTATAAAAGAGGATGCGCTCCGTCGACGTGGTCTTCCCAGCATCGATGTGCGCCATGATCCCGATGTTGCGGGTGTCTTCGAGTTTGAATACTCTGCCCATGGTTCCTGAAACGGCCTTCTTTTCTCCTGCTCGAGTTGCGACTGCTTCACTCACGACAACCACCTATTCCTTACCATCGGTAATGTGCGAACGCCTTGTTCGCTTCCGCCATGCGGTGCACGTCTTCCTTCTTCTTCATCGCCCCGCCGCGCGCATTCGCCGCGTCAATCAGCTCATCCGCGAGCTTGTCCACCATCGTCTTGCCCGCGCGCTCCCGCGAATACTGCAGCAACCAACGAATCGCCAGCGACTGCCGCCGGAACGGATTCACTTCCACCGGAACTTGGTAGTTCGCGCCGCCCACGCGTCGCGTCTTTACTTCTAGTAACGGCTTTACGTTCTCCACGGCCTTCTTGAAAATCTTCAGCGCGTCATCGTTCGTCTTCTTCGCCACTTGGTCCATCGCGCCGTAAAACACCCGCTGCGCCGTTGATTTCTTGCCTTCCCACATCATCGAGCAGATAAATTTATCCACCAGGTCGCTGGCGTATACGGGGTCTGTCGCTTGACGACGCCGGACTGTGATTCCTTTGCGTGACATTGCTCTTTATCGCTCCTTCAAAATTCTGCCGCTCAGGCGATTTACTTCGCTTGTCCGGCCTTCGGCCTCTTTGCACCGTACTTAGAACGGCCTTGCTTGCGGTTCTCCACGCCCGCCGCATCCAGCGTTCCACGCACAATGTGATAACGCACGCCGGGTAAATCTTTTACGCGGCCGCCGCGCACCAGCACGATCGAGTGCTCCTGCAAATTGTGGCCAACACCAGGAATATACGTCGTTACTTCGATAGCATTTGTCAGCCGCACGCGCGCCACTTTGCGCAACGCGGAGTTCGGCTTTTTCGGCGTTTGCGTATACACGCGGATGCACACACCGCGTTTCTCCGGACAGCCCATCAATGCTGGCGATTTCGTCTTTACGCGTACTTTCTCGCGTCCCATTCTTACTAGTTGCGCAAACGTCGGCACAGTTGTTCCTCTTTACCGCTCAGTCAGAGCGATCACTTTCTCGTGCGCCCGCTGGGAAGGGTCCACAATTGCGCGCACAATTCCCCCGAAGCTCTCGCAATGCGCGCACACAAAAATGCGCGAGAGCCTTACGTCAATGCTGAAAGGTCTACTGCGAATCCGGAGATACCAGCAAGAAACTCCGCACGCACTCCAAGAGGCAACAATCCGGCTCTTAGCTTCGATTCGGAGAGGCTTACTCGGCTTTGCGGGGCTGGCGCCCCATTCCGGCCGCTCTTCTGTCCCATTCCATCTTGCTTGTTCCGGGACCGAAGATCTTCCCTTCCAACGAGTGCAACCGCATGCGGTTAGCACTCACCCAGGGATAACCTAACCCTGGCAAACAACGAAGTATAGGCAAGAAAACGTGCCCTGTCAAATCTACGGTGTATTGGCCAGTGGAAAACTTTACTCACATACGCAAAGCCAATTTGATCACCGCTGGCAGACAGGCCTAAGTCTTTGATAATAATGGACTTCTACGCCCACCCAATATGCCCAGACCACCACTCTCTTGTCCCCTCGGCACTCGCCTTTTCCTGAGTTTTCACTAAGCACCTTGTACAAATATCTGATTCCCAGAATTCAAAAACCTGCAGTATCAATCGTTGGCTAGCTATTTTCTTCTCGCGCCCTTACCCACACAAAACTCTAACAGACTCGAAAACTAACACTTGCTTGCATCGAAACGCACCTGCATCGCCGCTTTACCGTTATTCGTACTCCACCTACACTGCCGTAGAGGCCACGATGAAAGTTCGTTTCGCTCTTCGCTCGTTATTACAGTCCCACATGATTTTTTACTTCCTATCCGTGCTCTTTTGCGTCCGCATTCTCTACGCTCAGGAAACACAAAACAAATCTAGCCAGAAGCCCCTCGACAAACCTATTGCCGAAGCCCCCAAGACGCCTGCGCAAATCGAGCTGCTCGAAACACGCATTCGTTTTGAAGCCGACGGCTCAAGCCGCAAGGACGTCCATGCCCGCGTTCGCATCAACAGCGAACTGGGAGCGCGCCAATTCGGCCGGCTCAATTTCGATTACCATCGCACTTTCGAACAAATTGAAATTCCGCTCGTGCGTCTCACGCACTCGAGCGGCGGCACTGCGGACATTCTTCCCAAAGCGATCTCCGATCAACCCAATCCTGCCGTCGTTGATGCCCCTGCCTACCATGATGTACGCCGCAAAACTGTCAGGATCCTCGGCATGGCGCCTGGCGACACGCTCGAATATCGAGTTATCACTACCCTGTTACACGCTCCGCTGGCTCCTGATTTTCATCTATCCCATTCCTTTTCGCAGGGCGGCGTCGTTACCGATGAGTTTTTCGAACTCGACTTTCCCGCTTCTCGCCAGATCCAGCTGTACATCAACCCCGCGGCCCCTGCCACTACGGTTGAGAAATCGGGGCAAGGTGATTCAGCTCGCAATGTTTATCGCTGGCGGCGAAATGCATCTGCTGCGAACTCCTCACCCTCTCATGATTCCGAATCCGCCGACTCCGACGTCGTACTCACTACTTTCGCTTCATGGCAGCAACTGGTGACTCGTCTCGCCAAGTTTTTCACGCCTGACAATCCCGGAGCACTTGAGATCGCAGCCAAGGTATCCGCGCTAATGCGTGACGCCGCTCCAAATGCTGATGCGAAACCTGATCCCGACGCAAAAATTGAAGCCATATATAATTTTGTCTCTCAAAAGATTCGTACCGTCGATCTTCCGCCCGGGGCAACAGGATTCAGAACGCGCCCTGCGATCGAAATTCTGACGTCCGGCTACGCCACTCCCGAAGACAAATTTGTTTTGTTTTCTGCGCTCTTGAACAGTGTCGTAGTTCCACGAGCGGGTTTCGTTGCAAGTCCAACTAAAGAAAGCTCGGCCTTCGCTCGCCCATCTGTCTTCGATCATCTGGTCACGGAGGTTCGCACGCCGTCGGTCAGCCGTTTCGTCGATCTGAACATTCAGGTTGCTCCCTACGGCATGATTCCGTCACAGTTTCGCGGGCGACGCGTTCTGATGGTCGACCCTGATGCCCAGGGCGTATGGCGTGCCGTTCCGCAGGGCTTGCCTTTTCCCGCCAAACAACAAGTGCGCATTGGCGCCATGCTCGCGGCCGATGGGAAACTCACCGCAAAAGTGCATTACGTTTTGCGTGGAGACAACGAACTTCTTTTGCGCGTGGCCTTCTTTCAGACGCCCCAAGAAAAATGGAAAAATCTCGCGCAACTTTTGGCGATTTCAGATGGCTTTCGCGGCGAGGCCGGCAACGTTTCGGCTTCCGATCCATCCTCTACAAAACAGCCTTTCACTCTGGATTACGAAATCACAGTGCCGAAGTTTGTGGATTGGTCGAAGAGACCCGTGCGCATTCCGGCGCTGCTACCGCAAGTCGGCCTGCCTGATCCACCGACCAAATCCGCTACCGTTAACACTCCTTCATCAATCGACCTGGGAACTCCGCTCGAGGTCGAAACATACGCTACTCTGGAAATACCTGCCGGAACGACAGCGCGTGCGCCCACCGGCACATCCGTCGAGCGTGACTACGCCACATTTACGTCAAAGTACGGAGTCCTGGAGGGAGCGCCTCCTTCAAGGAACCTTACGCTCACCGCCACCCGCCGAATCCGTTTTCTTCTTCGTGAAGTTCCTGCTGAACGAGCAGCTGACTACAATGCCTTTGTTCGCGCGATTCAGAACGATGAAGCTCAGGACTTTACGCTCGAGCGCTCCGATACACCCGCTGCGCCGACTGCACCCAAAAAGGCTACCGCCACGGAAAAGCGCACACCTAATCCCAACTAAGCCCTCCGTACGCCCTAATATTCTCTAATTTTTTTCTGTTCTGCGGCACGTTTCCCTTGGCCCCCACCGCTCGGGATGCGGTGAGCGTTCGCTTGGCTACTTAATCTCCATCACTTCCTTCTCTTTCGCTGCGGAGAGATCTTCTATTTTTTTGGTCTCCGAGTGCGACACCTTTTCCAGCTCGTCGAGCCCTCGCTTCTTCTCGTCTTCGCTAATCTTCTTGTCTTTTTCCAGCTTTTCGATCGCTTCCTTCACGTCTCGCCGCACATTCCGAATCGCCGTGCGGTGATTCTCCAGCACTTTGTGCAGGTGCTTCACGAGTTCCTTGCGTCGCTCTTCCGTCAGTGACGGAATCGGCACGCGCACCACCTTCCCATCGTTCGTTGGGTTCAGGCCGAGGTCCGATGAGCGAATGGCTTTGTCAATCAGCGGCACCGCTCCCGGATCCCATGGCGAAATTACCAATATCGTCGCGTCCGGCGTGGTCACTGTTCCAAGTTGATTCACGGGCATCGGTGTACCGTGATAATCCACGCGGATGCTGTCCAGCAGCGTGGCGTTCGCGCGGCCGGTGCGTAGTGTCGTCAGTTCCTTGCGAAAATCTTCGACGGCCTTCTCCATCCGCGTTCTCGCCGCGGCCATCGCGTCCTTGGTTGTCCCAACTGTCGTCATAGCATTCATACCTCATCGCGCTTATACCGATCGAAACGAAAACGATCTCGCCGGCCTTCGTGAGTTATTGCACCGTCGGAATTACTGTCGAACCCACTCGCTCGCCTAGCACCACGCGTCTGATATTTCCGTGTTGATTCATATTGAAGACTACGATGGGCATGCCATTATCCATGCACAGCGAAATGGCGGTAGCATCCATCACTTTCAAATTCTTATGCAGCACGTCGCGATAGGTGACTTTCGAAAATAACTTGGCGCCCTTCACTTGCTCCGGGTCGGCATCGTAAATTCCGTCAACCCGCGTGGCCTTCAAAATCACGTTCGCTTTAATTTCCATCGCGCGAAGCGCGGCTGCTGTATCCGTAGAAAAATAAGGATTGCCGATGCCCGCAGCGAAGATTACCGTGCGCCCTTTCTCCAGGTGCCGGATCGCACGGCGCCGGATAAACGGTTCCGAAACCTGATGCATCTCAATCGCGCTCTGCACGCGCGTATGTACGCCTTCTTTCTCCAACGCATCCTGCAGCGCTAACGCGTTAATTACCGTCGCCAGCATTCCCATGAAGTCCCCGGTCGCGCGATCGATCTCAAAACCCTTTTGACGGGCGCCTCGAAAAATGTTGCCTCCGCCGACCATGATGGCGATCTCTACGCCCAGCGTGTGCACGTCCTTCAACTCCTTGGCAATGGCCTGAATTGTTGGCCCGTGAATCCCGAATCCCTGCGGCCCCTGGAACGATTCTCCGGAAAGCTTCAGTAAAATCCGCTGGTAAACCGGCTTGCCATTCTTCGCCACCTTATTCGCCACTTTGTTCGTCGCTTTCTTGGTTCGCTCAGCTGCCCTGATTGTTCACGCGCTCACGGTGCAAAGCTTCGAAATTGTAACAAACTATTCCCACCGCCGCACACCGCACCATCACACAAATAAAAAGAGCGCCCCAGCATCGCCGGAACGCTCTTCAATTGTTATCGTCACTGTGTTTCGCGTCAAACGGCGACTGGCGACACGACCGACGCACTCTCTGAGCCGGAAGAAGCTGCGCCGCTTACTTCGCCCACCTTGAAGCGTACAAAACGTCGAATAGCGATATTTTCTCCGAGGTTGGCGATTGCCTGCGCGATCATTTCACCGATCGTCACACTCTCATCCTTGATGTAGTGCTGTTCGTACAAACAATTATCCTCGTAGAATTTTTCCATCTTGCCGTTCACGATCTTTTCGATCACCGCTTCTGGCTTCCCGGTGGCGCGCGCTTGTGCACCGTAGATCTCACGTTCTTTCTCGAGCATCTCCGGCGTCACTTCTTCGCGCCGCACATAACGCGGATCCAATGCCGCGATGTGCATGGCAATATCATGGCTTAGCTGCTGGAAGGCTTCCGTGCGCGCCACGAAATCGGACTCGCAATTAATCTCCACCAGCACTCCAATTTTGCCCCCCGCGTGGATGTAGCTCCCCACCAACCCCTCGCTTGCGTCGCGCTGGGCCTTCTTCGCTGCTGCCGCTTGTCCTTTTTTCCGCAGGACGCTGATGGCTTTCTCGATGTCTCCGCCTGCTTCCACCAGTGCCGCGCGGCAATCGGCAAATCCCGCGTTGGTGCGCTCGCGCAATTCTTTCACGCGTTGTGCCGGAATCTGAATTGCCTCAGGTTGTGTACTCATTCTCGTCTCTTCTCGTTGACTATTTTATTGGATTTCGCCGGACTACAGTCGTAGCTTGCAAAACGGCCCGGCGCGAGTCCTCGACGACACCGCCGGGCCTTGGATTTCCTACCCGTTTAGTGCGTTGTCTCGTCCGGCGGGACGGTAGCTTCCGCGGGTTCAGCGGTTTCAGCAGCTTCAACCGGAGCCTCCGCCGGGAGATCCACGACGCCTTCTACGAAGTCGCCTTCCTGCTTCTCGTACTGTTCGTAAGCGCTCGTATCCACATACTCGACGCCTTCCGCCAACGCTTGATCTGCCGCCGCTTTCTGCTCCGCCACTTGCGATTGCTGATACGCATTGTGGCCTTCCAGAACCGATTCCGAAATTTTTGACGTGAACAGACGAATCGCGCGCAACGCGTCGTCGTTCCCTGGAATGATCCAGTCCACCACGTCCGGATCGCAGTTCGTATCAACCACCGCAACCACCGGAACGCCCATGCGCCGCGCTTCTTTCACCGCGATCTCTTCCGCGTTGGAATCGATCACAAACATCGCATCCGGAAGCTGCCCCATGTTTTCGATGCCTTCTAGGTTCTGCAGCAGGTGTTTCATCTCGCGTTCCAGCCGCGCCTTTTCTTTCTTGGACAATTCATTCATCCGGCCATCTTCCGTCATGGCCTTTAACAGCTTCAGCCGCTTGATGGACTTCTGCAACGTCGCCCAATTCGTCAGCGTGCCGCCCAGCCACCGGTGGTTAACGTGGAATGCGCCGCACCGCTTGGCTTCTTCAGCGACCGCTTCCTGCGCCTGTCGCTTGGTGCCTACAAACAAAACTGATTTGCCTTGTGCGGCAAGTTCGCCTACGAAGCGGCTCGCCTCGCGGAACATCTTGAGGGTCTTCTGAAGATCAATGATGTGAATGCCGTTGCGTTCCCCAAAAATGTATTCCTTCATCTTCGGGTTCCATCGTCGCGTCTGGTGACCAAAATGCACCCCGGCCTCCAGCAGCTCCTTCATCGTAATTTCTACTGCCAAGTTACCTCCTCTAAGGATAGCTGTTTGCGGCAGCGGCTTTCCTTCGTGCCTTGGCGTCGGGTTTAGCCCGCCACTCTGGCGCAAAAATTACGCTGCAGAACAGCCTGTTGCCGGCTCCTTGCCGGCCGTGATCTCGGCGTGTTTGCTTCCGCAAACCCGCCGGAGCTCGACGTTGCCAGCCTGCGCGGCGCAGGCTGGCAACAAAAAATTGGTACACACAGCGGCTCGGACCCCCGGGCCTTTCCTTAACGCTTGGTGAACTGGAAGCGTTTCCGCGCGCCCTTCTGCCCGTACTTCTTGCGTTCCTTCATTCGAGAATCGCGTGTCAAGAATCCGTTCTTGCGTAGCGCCGGGCGCAACTCCGGATTGAACAGCGAAATGGCTCGCGACAATCCCATACGCACTGCGCCGGCTTGTCCGCCAACCCCTCCGCCATGCGCCGTCACCACTACGTCCACCTGGTCCATTAAATTTGTGAACTTCAGCGGCTCGATCGCGTCGTGCTTCCAGGCGAAATTCGGAAAGTACTGTTCCACCGTCCGGCCATTGACCTTGAATTTCCCGCCGCCGGGACGTAGGAACACGCGCGCCACGGATTCCTTCCGACGTCCGGTTCCCAGAAACCATGCTTGCTTGCCCGCAATGGGCGTACCCATAGAACTCAACGTCCCTCCTCGAAAAAATCCACGCCCGGTCTTGCTCCCTGCTTAGGCACTGCTCAGGAATTGCCTAGAAAGGAACCGCAACCTGCGGAAAACTCTACATCACAGCGAAGGACTTATGCCCTTCATTCGGCGGCTAAATCGCCACCGCTTGTGGCTTTTGCCCGGCATGGCGCGCTAAACCCGCTGCATCGCGATATACGCGCAACTTCTTCGCGCGTCGCGCACGCAGCTTATTCTTCGGCAGCATCCCCAACACCGCTTCGCGCACCATCCAGTCGGCCTTCGCCACACGCAACCTCTTCGCTGGCACTTCCTTCAGTCCGCCTGGATACCCGCTATGCGAATAATAAATTTTTTGCTCGACCTTGTTTCCCGTCATGCGGATCTTGTCCGCATTAATCACCACAACGTGATCTCCGGAATCGAGATACGGCGTAAAGCTTGGCTTGTCCTTGCCGATCAGCATCCGGGCAACTTTTGTCGCCAAACGCCCTAGCACCACGTTCGTGGCGTCCACAACAAACCAGTTTGCGCCCACCTTGAGCGCTTCTGCTTCCTCACCTTTGGCTACGTACGTCCTCATGCACAGTCACACCTTTCCCTCTAGAGACAAACCTTAATCCTAAAGTACCACACCCCTCCTGTCAACGACTCCGCCTATCGTGTCGCCGCAAAATGAGAATGTCCGGTTTGAGCAAAGTAGAAATGTCCGCTTTCATAGGTGTCCGAGGGCCCTATGCAAACGGAGCGAATCACCTTGAGCCAACGAGAACGAGACCGATTGAAAGTGTTGCACGAGGTCAAGCAGAAGCATCTTTCGCAGGCAGCAGCAGCTGTGCGGTTAAAAGTAACGGACCGCCAGGTGCGGCGAATGCTGCTTCGGATTCGCGAGCGCGGGGATGGTGCCCTGGTTCACGGACTACGAGGGCGGCCATCGAACCGCAAGCTGGCGGCCAGCTGGTGATGCAGGATAGCTCTCCGTTCTGCTGCTGGAGGAGCGCGGTCCGGCTTGCCATCGGATCGCCCTGATCGATGATGCCACCAGTCGCATCTGGGGACGGTTCACCGAGCACGACACCACGGAAGAGAACTTGCGAACCCTGCAGGGATGGTTACGGCGCTATGGACGCCCTTTGCCCCATTACACCGATAAAAACAGCATCTTTCAAAAGGCCGGCCCGCAGCCACTTCCCGAACAACTCCGGGGAGATCCGCTGCGCACGCAGTTCGGGCAAGCGTTGAACGAACTGGGGATCGAATGGATCGCGGCCCACAGTCCGCAAGCGAAAGGGCGTATCGAGAGGCTCGTCTTGATTGGGTCATCGGTCAGGTCAAATCGCCGTTTCAGATACTCCGGGTCGTTATAGCCTAACCAGACTTTTCCGTCGATGCCCTGCCATGCCCAAGCCTTTAAAGGAAGGTCAATTGCCGCAGTGGGAGCCGCAAGCGTCAAGCAAGTGCCTCCCTTCGAGTTTCCGAAGATTAGCAGAAGATTAGCAATTGTGTTGAGGGCATTTTCATCCCTACCTTCTCTGCTTCTCCGCTGTGATCCACTCGGACAAAGACCTTGATGCCCTTCGTTTTCACCAGTGCCTCCACGCGTTCTATCGTGCTCGGCACGGGCCGGTACGCGGCCCGTGGTCAGTCATACTTGATTTCACGGAGAAGCCCATTGGTCACGTCGTAGACAAAGCCGCGGACCGCGACGTTCTTGGGAATCCAGGGATGGGTGCGCAGCTTCTGCAATTGGTGGCGGACATTTTCTTCGACGTTTTGAAAGGTGTAGAAGTAGGCGGGAGCAACAGCGGCGGCTCCGCTATGGTTCTGGATTCGCGTGCGCAGATCCTGTTCGCTGGTGTGCATCAATCCGCAATCCGTGTGATTGATGACCATGAATTCCTCGGTGCCCAGCAGATAGTGTGATACCACCAGGGAGCGCAGGCTGTCGTCCGTAACAATGCCGCCGGCATTGCGGATGATGTGCGCGTCTCCCGTTTTCAAACCCAGAGTGCGAATCGAAAGCCGGGTATCCATACAGGTCAGCACCGCGAGCTTGCGCTCGGGACACGGGGTCAACTTGCGCAAATCATGCGTACGCGAATAAATTTCGTTTGCGGCGAGGACTTCGTCGATGACGCTCATGGCCGCACAGTTTAAGCTAGCCTCATTTAGAATCCATTTCTCCGATTGGTGGTTACCTGGCACTGGGTATCTGTTAGCCGCCCACAAGCCCTATCGCTTGTGAAAGGGGCCTGGTTAGAACAGTTACGAAACGAGGCACTGGGGGCGCACAGGTTACCCGGTGCGGACGCTTCTGCTCGAACAGCGCAGTCTCAAGAAGCGCCGTCCAAATGGCGGGAACGCTTCATAGAAGAGCATGGGCTCGCCTCCTGCAGGCGGACTTAAATAGAAAAAGTTATTTCCTCCCAGCGTGTACTTTGCAACCGGTACTGACGGAAGAAAGGTGGGCACCAACTCGTCGAGACGACGCGGATAACGCTGGTGCTTTACGTGGTACGCCAAACAAGCATTTCCAATCTTGATTGCCCGGCGGTCAGCCATCCGATTCTGCAGCGCATTGGACCCGAACACAGCTACTGCGGCTAGCAGATAAATCCCGGCCTTCGCCAATCGTTGCTCGTAAAGATGCCGATCCCCGCGACGCACCCACAACGCCCTGGGGAGGAAAACGAACACGGTGACCAAAATGAGGCACAGCGCCACAACCCCCTGATTCATGATGAAGGCATCCAGGATAAAAAGACCCACCGCGATCCACGTGGTTCTTGTGAGAGCGTTCATCCGAGGCGGTTCCTGCCCGCGAAGCGCGGTTCGTCACTGGCCAGTTCAGGGTACTACGGGACACGACTGAAAGCCGGCTAATTCGGGTCGCCCACGAAATAACTTTGCGCACCTATGTTCGTGGCTGCTTGGAAACTACGTCCGGTAGACGGGCCGACATTGTTAGACCCCAGAAAGAAATTGGATGCTCACCTGCGTTTTTTCTATCCCTTCACCTCCATACTTGCCAAAAATCGCGGTGCCTTCCTCGCTTTCGTCGCCTGCTCAAACCCATACGCCAGCCGTATCAACACCGGTTCGCTCCACGCCCGCCCGAAAAACGAAATTCCCACCGGCAAGCCAAACACAAATCCCGCGGGCACATTAATGTTCGGATACCCCGCTACTGCCGCCGGACCCGAGCTGCCCCCGCCAAAATGATCGCCCGCAATCAAATCCGTCAACCACGCTGGCCCTCCAGTCGGTCCTACCAGCGCGTCCAGCTTGGATTTGTCCATGACCGCGTCAATGCCTTTCGTGCGTGCCAGCAAATGATTTTTCTTCAATGCCTCCAAATATTCCTTGCTGCTTAACGTTCCTTTGCCTTCAGCCTTGATGAATAGCTCCTGACCGAAATATGGCATCTCGTCTTCCTGGTGGCGCTCGTTGAAATCGATGATTTCTTTCAGCGAATGCACCGGCGCCGCTGGCCCCAGTCGCGCCAGATACGCATTCAAATCGGCTTTCAGTTCGTACATGAAGACCGTGGACTCGCTTTCATCAAACTGGCCTCTGGTTTTAATTTCCGCAGGATCCACCAAAATCGCCCCATGCTGCTTCATCGTATCGAGCGCCGTTTCCATCACCTTGTCCACCGCTTGGTTAAAACCAAATGTTCCACGCACCACGCCGATACGCGCTCCTTCCAATCCGTCGACCGTAAGAAATTGCGTGTAATCAGTGAAGGATTTACCGCGGCTTCTCGATGTTGCGCCGTCTTCCTGGTCCACACCCGTGAGCGCGCCCAGCATAATTGCCGCGTCGCGCACCGTGCGGCACATCGGACCCGCGCCATCCTGACTGTGCGAAATTGGAATTATGCCGCTGCGGCTGACCAATCCGACCGTCGGCTTGATGCCCACAATTCCATTTGCTGACGACGGGCACACGATCGATCCGTCCGTCTCCGTCCCGATCGCCCCGGCGCATAGATTTGCCGAGACTCCCGCAGCAGATCCAGAACTCGAACCGCACGGGTTGCGATCCAACGCGTATGGATTCTTGGTAAGTCCACCGCGCCCGCTCCATCCGCTCGTCGACTGATTGGAGCGCATGTTGGCCCACTCGCTCAAATTCGTTTTGCCCAGGATCACCGCACCCGCTTGGCGCAATTTTTGCGCGACGAAGGAATCCTTCGGCGGCTTTGCGCCCACCAGCGCCAGCGATCCTGCCGTCGTCATCATGCGGTCCGCGGTGTCTATGTTGTCCTTGATCATTAACGGGACGCCGTGCAACGGTCCTCGGGTCCTTTTCTCTCTGCGCTCCTTATCCAGCATTTCGGCAATTTCCAGCGCATCGGGATTGATTTCAATCACGCAATTGATATCCGGACCACGCTTGTCAATGGCCTCGATACGCCTGAGATATTTCTCCGTAACGGAACGTGCCGTAAACTCGCCGGACTTCATCCCCTCCTGCAATTCAGTGATGGTAATTTCGTCAAATTCAAACGTCGGAGATTCCGACGGTGTGGCTGCGGGCCCTCCTTCACGACCCACCTCCAGTACCGGGCGTAACATCGGCAGCGCCGCAGCGGCAACTCCACCGATCAGGCTGGTTTGCAGAAATTTCCGCCGCGCTGGCTTCTCCTGCAACGCTTTCAATTCGTGCTCCGGCACTTTTTGCATCATTAACCCCCGAGATTTGCCTTCGCCTGCCTGGTAAGCGGCAACATAGTACGCCGAAGTGCCTACCCCACCCAACAGGTCTCAACGAAATCCACGATAAGGTAGAATACTGTACAGTAACTACTGAAAGAGTTTAAATTCTTGTAACGCAATTCCACGTTACACTCGCCACCCATCCTCGCTCAACTCTGACCCACCCCTCGTTTTTTGAGTCGCGGTATTTCTCCCCCACACGCTGTCCTACTCTTTCCACGTAAAATCTGCAAATGCTGCGCGGCTATGTCCTTTACTTGCCGCTCTTACAAACTTCGCCTCCTGTAACCCCCTTTACTTGCCACTCTTACGAAAACATAGGGGGTGTATATCATCTCTTCCCATTTCGATACGTTTACCTTTACCCTTCGACGCCACCCCACGGAAATCCTGTCAACTCCGTTTCGGTTACAATGGAAAAGGCCACGACGAGGACCCGTGATTCATCGCAATATCTTTCACAACGAAAGCCTGCTGCCGATCGAAAAAGTTCGCTTGTCCGCTGGCCAGGCTGGACTTACCTGTGGCTGGGGGCTGTTTACAACGCTGCAGATCGCGCGCGGCGAGGCTTTCGCATACGAGCGTCATTGGCGCCGCTTGGAGAAGGACGCCGCCATCGTGCGCCTCCCCATGCCTTACACCGCTGCCAAGGTGCGTGTCCACCTGCATGAAGTCATTCGCGCAAACAAAGTAACCGAAGGCTGCGCTCGCATTTATCTGGTTTATAATACCGTGGGTTTCTGGCAAGGTCCGGAACTTCATCCGCAGGTCGACCTTATTATTTGTACCGCCCCGCTTCCGGATTACCCCGCGACTCTTCGCCTCTCGCTCCGCGAACAAGCGCGTCACGCCGCGTCGGCTCTCTCGGGGGTGAAAACTATTTCCTGGCTGAATAATGCCTGGACCGTTGCCGAAGCCACCAAAGAAGGATTCGACGAAGTTCTCCTGCTCAATGAACGCGGCGAGGTCGCTGAGTGTACCTCGGCAAATGTCTTCGCCGTTAAGAACGACAAGGTTCTCACTCCGCCTCTGAGTTCAGGATGCTTGGAAGGCGTTACCCGTGGAATTTTAATGGAGATCGCTCCGGAAGCTGGCGTGAGCATCGTGCAACAATCTTTGCGTCCTGATGATCTTTACGCCGCTGACGAAGTCTTTGTTTCCTCGACGAACCGCAACGTGATCGGCATTTCCGAAATTGCCGGCCATAAAATCGCTACTGCTCCCGGCAGCGTGACGCAGCGTCTCAACGAAACTTTTAGTGCGTACGTCTCCGACTACGTGGTACGCCGCCTCGCCTCCGCAGCCCGCTAATTTTCGCATGCAAAATAGACAAACACTACTAGGCCGCTGTACTATTTTTCTGATTCGTGTAAACGCGGCCTTTTATGCAGCGTAGTGGCCACATTTTCGTGCTTCTGTGCGCAGTACTGGGTAGTCGCAACATTTTTTCGCCACTGCGCATGACGGGCTCGCCTTCCGGTGCGTCCAGCGATCCTCGCGAACTCCTCCAGGAAGCTATGGCGCGCCACAAGGTGGAAAAAAAACCTGCGGATTTCGAGGCCCAGTACAACCTTGCGGCGAGGCTGCAGGCAAGAGGTCAATTAGCGGAAGCCAAAAGGCATTATCAATTGGCGCTACGCATTCATCCCGAGGATGCCACGGTCAACAACGCGCTGGGTGGTGTGCTCTTGGCTTCCGGACAGTCAGGCGAGGCCATCCCGTATTTCATCGCCGCGCTGAGGGCGCAGCCGGACAATTTCGACGCACACTACAACTCAGGAATTGCCCTGGCCACCGAGAGCCGGTTTGGCGAGGCCATCGAACACTTTCGAGCAGCGGCTCGCTTGCGCCCGGAGGATGCCAACGCGGAAGCTAATCTGGGCGCCGCGCTTGCGCAAGTAGGAGATCTTACAGAGGCGAAGTCACATTTGGAAGTGGCGTTGAGGATTGATCCCACGCTTGCCCTGGCTCGCGAAAATCTGGAGATAGTCAACCGCTCACTGGCAGAGCGGCCCAAGTAAAATTACTTTGGGCGAAAGTATCTTTTGACGACGGTAGTTTCTGCGAAGTTATTTTCGGCTGCGGGCGCTGGTCTTTTTAGCTGGGTTGGTTGGTTTTGTGCGGCGTTTCGCGCTGCTCCGCGCGCTCTTTTTTCGCGTTGTGCTGTAGCTTCGCGTTACCTTGCGTTTCCTAGGCTTTCGCGTCGTGCTCTTTCCCAACGCTTCCGTCGCAGCGGTTGCTTTAGCTGCAAGACTGCCCAACGTTGACCCAATTGATTCCGCGACGCTAACCAGCAATCCTTCGTTTTTTTTCGATGAGTTACTCGTATCTGATGTGGCCACAGTTGCTCCTTTTATTTTTTAAACTCACGTCCGGAATAGTGAAAACTGCGCGTGCGAGCTGCGCCCACTGCCAATGCGAGATTGCGCTAATTATGGTTGCGCTAATGCGATGTGAGTGGGCGGCCTGAAAGCTGGCCATTAAACCGGTCTGCGGCCTTGAATGACGCGAATCAGCACAACGATAATCGCGAGTACCAGCAAAATGTGGATGAAGCCGCCGAGTGTGTAAGAGCTGACGAGTCCGAGCAGCCACATGATCAGAAGGATTACCGCAATAGTCCAGAGCAAATCCGTCTCCTTATCTTCTTAGTTCGGGATGTCTTCATTCCTGACTGGGTAGCAGCCACGAACTATCTGCAAGAAGATGTTGGGACACTACGGGCTTTCAGGATCTCTAGCCATCCGGTAAACGTTGTAAGGTACTAGGCACTTTAGTGTATGGCGCACAACGATGATTACAACAAACCGGCTCTTTGCGGTCGTTAAGCGAAGACCAGGCAGGTAAAATAATGTCTTGGGGGCGAGGCCGCCCCCAAGAATCCGATTCTACCTTAAGAAATGCGCGATCTAGTTAAGCGTCCGGTAGTCTAGGAACGTGGGTTGCACTTAGGAATGCGCGTCCCCACTTAAGAATGTGCGTCCCAGTTATGAATGCGCGCCATAGTCCGTGCCGGATCCGCTGGTCTTCTGCCAAGAGTCCGGGATCCCTGAAGAAGGCGAACCGGAAGTCCTGCTTGCGCGCCTTTTATAATGCTCCGCAAAACCAGGAATTATCTGTTCTAGAAAATCGCTGGCTTTCGTTGCTGCAACCCCAACCAGCGCTTCTTTGACGTTCTCCCAAGTTTCCGAAGCTTTTTGCTGATAAGTATTGGAACTAGCGTTCGAATATCTGGAACTGTCCGACGCTGACTTCCAGCGGTCATCACTCCTTGCCTTCCACGGGTCGCTCAGCGAACTACTCCGTCGCAAACGGCCAGGGATCAAAGCCGAAAGCAACATGCCGCCCACAAAAGCGGCTCCCATCAGGGCCATCGGTCGTTCCTGGAACTGCGCCCGCCAATCCACCGCGTGCTTCACTTTGTCGCCCAGTTCGTTGATATTCTCGCCTAGTTCGTTCCGAGTCTGTTGGATGTGTCGCTCTATCTGGTCTGACTTTTCGCCCATTGCACGTTCTCCTTAAGACTTTCGATCGTTTTTTGCGGTACCGTGTTGACCTGTTTCAAGCGTGCGCTACCCGAGCTAATCAATAGAATCGCCAGTAGCGCCACCGAAGCGCCGACGATGAGAGCGGCCAACCAAGGCGCCAGCACCATACTCAGAGCGTGCACGCCGGTCAGCAGAAAAAAACCAACGGCGTATACCGCCATGACAATGCCTATCCCAACGAGCAGGGTTGGCTTAGCCGCCTTGGCGGCCTCCTCCTTGATTTCCGTTTTGGCTAAACGAACCTCGGATCGGATGATATCTTCCAAGTTGCCAATAATGTCCTGGAACACTTCGGGAACGGACCGTTCGCCAGGCGCAGCCATATAGCCTCCTAGGCAAAAACGTTTTCAGTCATTGCTCCGAAAAACCCGCGCGACCAAAAATCCCACCACGGCTGCCGCGGCGAGCGATTGTCCCGGATAGCGCTTCACGAGGTCCTGCACGTCATCCATCATGGCTTTCAGGTCATGCTGCCGAACGTAATCCGCTGTGGCCTGAAGCTTGTCCGCCGTGGAATGTGCCGCGGATGCTGCACGATCTGACCTCTGGTGAAGACCGGAAGCGGTCTTCTCCAAGGTGCCAGCTGCTACCTCGCGTTGGGCGTCGAGCTTATCCACAGCCTTCCGACCGAAATCCGCTACCTTTTCCTTTACTTCATTGGCCTTATCGACAACTTGTTCCTTCATTCTTGCGGCAGTACCTGTACCCGCGGTTCCGCTGCTGCTGTCGCCGTAGGGACGGGATTGGCTGGTATCCTTATTGAAATCATCCATGGTCTTAGCTCCTTTTCATTTTTTGATCTAATGCGGGTATTAGTCGCCCCTTTCCCCGCGTAGCTACTTATGTCTGAAAATTCAGAAAGCGAGCAAATCGTAGTCCCTGTTGGTTTAAACGGCCATCCGGTAAAACGCGTAGATTAGATTAGTCTTCCCAGTAGTGATCCTCTCTTGTTTGCAACTTGCGTTCCTCCCAACGGGGAATATGCATCCAAGTTTCCGGAAGACACGCTAGGGCAGCGTATAGTTCGGGATTCTAATTGCACGGAGAATAATTGTTGGCGACTTCCACACAATCTCGCGACCTTTCCCGCCTCGTGACCATCGTCGCTAGCGTGGTGATTATCGGCACGCTTTATTTTGCGCGGGTAATGTAGTGCCCTTGGCTCTGGCCATGCTTCTTACATTCCTGCTTGCTCCGCTGGTTGGGTGGTTTGAAAGCTTTCGCGTGCCTTGAACAGCGTGATCGGCCCGATAGGGGGCGTGGTCATCGTCATCGTCTTAACGATCTTCATGCTGATGGGCCGCGAAGATTTACGGAACCGCTTTATCCGGTTGGTTGCTCATGGGCGATTCAGCGCCATGACGCAAGCGCTCGATGACGCCGGAAGCCGCGTATCGCGCTACCTGCTCTTACAATTCATCGTCAATTCGGGTTTCGGGTTGGTCATCGGCCTTGGCCTCTATTTCATCGGCATACCCAACGCACTATTGTGGGGCGTTGTGGCCGCGGTTTTACGTTTTCTTCCATACATCGGTGCGCCCTTAAGTGCGGTCGTGCCTATTTTACTTTCGCTAGCATTATTCACTGGTTGGACTCGCCCCGCGATGACCATCGGTCTGTATGTAGTAGTCGAATTGATCGTCGCTAATTTCCTCGAACCGCTCCTCTACGGCGGCCAAACCAGAATTTCTTCTTTCGCAATTCTGTTTGCCGCCATTTTTTGGACACTTCTGTGGGGACCTATTGGCCTGGTGTTATCCACGCCCTTCACTGTTTGCCTGGTTGTTCTGGGCCGTCACGTCCCGCGCTTGGAGTTCCTGAATATTTTGCTCGGCGACGAGCCCGTTCCGCCCGGCGCTCATTACTACCAGCGACTGCTAGCCAACGATCAAGAGGAAGCAGAAGAAGTGTTACACGATTACCTGAAGGAGCATTCACTCGGCGAACTCTACGACTCCGCCCTAATTCCTGCGCTCAGCCTTGCCGAGCAGGACAGTTATACCAATGACCTGGAAGAGGGAGTGGCGACATTCATTCTTCAGAGCACGCAGGAATTTGTGGAGGAATTTGGTTACACACGCAAGGATGATTTGATAATTCCTGCGTCTCAGCCTGCTTCCGATTCAGAACCGTCAGTAATCGATCTAAAAATTGCCCCAAAGCTATCACCGATGCGCCGCACGCGTTGCAGCGTCCTTTGTGTGCCCTGTAGAAACGAAAGCGAGGAAGTTGTGTGCACGATGCTCGCGCAACTTTTGGAGCGCGCCGGCTGTCATGCGCAAGTCGCGTCCCTGGCAACAACCGCGGAGATGCTCACTCAAGTTAGGACCTCAATCCTGAAATCGTTTGCATTTCCGCGCTGCCACCATTCGCGCTCCTGCATTCGCGCGATTTGTACAGGAAATTTCACACGCATTTGCCTGGGACAAGAATAATTATCGGTTTGTGGAATTCCCCCGGGGACTTGATGAAAGCCGCTAATCGACTCGGTATGGATAGCCGTGACTATCTGTCCACAACTCTGGCTGAAGCTGTCCTGCAAATTACCGCGCCGGCCCAGGGCAAACCTGTTTCTCCCGCATCCGCAGCTTCCTCCTCCACAAAACATGGCGAGAAGGTACGCACGACCCCGGAGCGCTAATCACAAGTCTGCGGTGATGTGACTCTTTGACTCGCTCCACTTTTACGCCATAGCGCTGCCGCTTTCTTCATCTCCCGCAGGCCAGCCTAATATTTTTTACTGCGCGTGCTACAATTCCGGCCTTGGAAAGCGGCCATGCATGACACGGCAATTTCGCTGCCCGGTGAACCGGTCCTCGAAGTCGTTTCACCGGAGGGCTCGCGGCGTTACGCGCGCATCGCGCAAACGCCTTTTCTCATTGGGCGGGGCGCTGAAACAGGCAACCACCTGCAACTTTCGGACCGCCGTATTTCGCGCAACTGTGCAGCGATTGTTACCGAAGCGCACCGCTTCTATGTGGAAGACCGGGGCCAGCGGCGTGGGATCTTCGTCAATGGCGAAAAAGTGGACACTCGCGAACTTCAGGACGGCGACGCGATCACTTTTGGCTTGGACGACTCTTACGAAATTTTCTTCCGCTACTCATCGACCGGCAGCGATGAATCCATCCCACATCTTCTTACGCGCATAGAACACATTACCAGCTCCGAGTCCACTGGCGGCGGTCTGCGCAAACTCAATCTGCTTCTCGAAGCTACCACGTTGCTGCATTCCCAACTTCCGCTCGAATCGGTCCTCGGCACTATGCTCGACCATGCGATCGCCGTCACGGACGCGGACCGCGGGCTTCTGCTGGAAGCGGGGCGCGACGCGGCTTTGAAGGTCCGGCTCGCCCGCCGAAGCGGCAGCGTTCGGCTTCCGCCAGAAAGCCTCTCTCCCAGCCAAACCGTCATTCAGCTTGCGCTGCGCCAGAAAGCCCCGGTGATTACAGAAGACCTCGCGCATGCCGACATGAACTTGCAAGCTGCGCAAAGCATCGTCGCTCAGCGTTTGCGCGCGGTGGTGGTAATACCACTGTATGCAGTCGCGCGCGCGAACACTCAAGAATCTATGGTTAATGTTAAGCTCGGCGATCTTCTCGGCGTCCTTTATCTCGATTCGCGGCGTCCCGCGGCCTTTTCCAAGCTGGATCGGCGCATTCTTGACGCACTCGCTGGAGACGCCGCCAGCATTCTCGATAACGCCCGCCTCGTCGAGCGGGAACGCGAACGTCAGCGTCTGGAACAAGAGATCAATATCGCGCGCGACATTCAACAAGCGCTACTGCCGCGCGATTTTAGAAATTTTCCGCACCTTTCCGTTTCTGGCATCAACTTCCCGTGCTTGGCTGTCGGAGGCGACTACTTCGACGTTTTTTCGCTTGGCGATAATCGCACGGTCTTCCTGCTCGCCGACGTTTCTGGCAAAGGATTAGGCGCAGCTCTGTTGACTACGATGTTGCAGGGCGCGCTTTCCGGCATGAGCCTCGCCACCGACCCCGCCAATGTTTTCGCTCACCTCAACCGGTTTCTCTGCAGCCATTCGGAAGTCGGTCGCTACGCAACTATGTTTTTGGGCATTCTTGATTCCGAAGGCCGTCTGGATTACATCAATGCCGGGCATCCTTCGCCATTTTTGGTTCGCCATGGTGCCCCGCAAGAACCTTTCTCGGAAGGCTGTTGCCCGGTCGGGCTGCTTGCCGAAGCCGAATATAACGTCGCCCACCATCAACTCGAGCCCGGCGACACGCTGGTGCTTTTCAGTGACGGCGTAACAGAAGCTATGGATCCCGACGAAGAATTTTTTGGAGTTGGTCGCCTGCGCGAGCTTCTAACCTCGAACGCACCATGTTCGTTGGATCACCTGCAGAAACATATTCTCGAATCCGTCGAGACTTTTTCTCGTGGCGCCCACCAAGCTGACGATCTGACCTTGCTTATCGTCCGCTATCGCGACGAAACTTCCCCCACCGTTAGCGCAACCGACCTTGGTAGCGTTTCCGCGCCCATTTATCCATCGGCGTGAGTTCGAACGGCGGCCGTACAATTTGTTGGCGTGCAATCCGGCGATTTGCCGAAATAGGAGCAGTGAAGGGAGTTATAGCGCAGGGCGTCGCGTGCGTGTGTTTCTATCTTGCCAACTTGTGCGTGTCTCAATTCGTTTCTACAAATCGCGCAACGCTTGCGCGACCGGACGCCGCGCGGCGCGAATCGCTGGAGGAACTCCACCGATCAGTCCCATGATGAGCGCGAAGATCAGTCCAACCAACAGCAGCATCGGCGTCACCTTGAATGCAAATGCCAGGTGAGAGAATGTCTGGAAATTCATGGTGCTGGTGGTGATGCCATTTAAAGGAAGAACCGCGAGACAACCCACCACGCCCCCCACGAATGCAATCAGTAGCGCTTCAAGAATAAAGGACAAGATTACGCTGCCTGAGCCAAATCCTAGAGCGCGTATCGTCGCGATTTCGCGCGAGCGTTCCGAAACGGCAGAGTACATAGTGTTCAGCGAGCCGAACACCGCGCCCACGCCCATTACTCCGGCGACCAGCGATCCCAACACCGTGATCAATGTCGTTAGGCCGCGCGATTGCTTTTCGTAATAGTCAATTTCGCGATCGACTTGCACGGTCATGCGCGGGTCGCTAGTCAAATTATCCTTCAACTGTGTAAATGCAGCGGGGGAAGTCAAGTGCGCGGTCACCGATTGGAAGATGGACTCCGGCCGCTTGTAGACCTGTGCGAGCACGCGCGAGTCAGCCCAAACCTCGGAGTCAAAGGAGCTGCCCCCCGCATCGAAAACGCCGACCACCTTCCAGGTGCCGCCGCCAAATCTAATGGTGTCGCCGAGATTCAAACCTTTATACGTGGCAGCAACGTTTCGACCAACCACCAATTCCGCGAGGCCCGGCTCCAGGAAACGCCCCTGCACCATATGGATTTGATTTCGTACCTTCAAGGCGCTATCGGATACGCCGCGAACTTGCACGTTAGCGTCGGTGCCCGTCGATTGCAGCGGAAAAGGGGCGATGACCACAACTTCCGGAGTCAGCAGCGGTTGATTCCCTTCACGCGCCAAGCCTGGCGCATCCTGAATGATGCGCACCTGGCTCAAAGTGACGGAACCCATCATTTCGCTCGGCGATCCAGCGCGCATGATGATAGCGTTACTCGGGGAACCAGACGCCACCAGTGTGGCGCGGAAGCCCTTCGCCAGAGCCAGCATAGCGATGAACACGCCGACAGTACCCGCAATACCCAGTACCGCGACAATCGCGGATACCCACCGTGCTCGCACACTGCGCAGATTGTAAACAATAGGCACGGCCATAAATCAAACCCTCCGCAGCGCAGTGACTACGCGCAGCCGCATTGCCGAAGACGCAGGAAACAAACCAGCCAGAATGCCCACGGCAAATGAAACCACCAGGCCCATTACGATAGCCATCGCCGGAAGATAAAAGTATGGCAGGAAGCCGCCCGTCGGATCGCCACGCATGGTAAGCAGCTTGCACAGCGCCAGTCCAAGAATTCCGCCGACCATGGCAATCAGCAAGGATTCACCGAGCACGAAGAACAAAACGAAGCGATCCGTGAAGCCGATGGCTTTCAGGACGGCAAGTTCTCCGATGCGCTCGCGCACGGAAATAGCCATGGTATTGCCCGTGACCAACAAGAGCGTGAAGAGCACCACGGAACCGATTACCAGAATAAGAAATTCAATGTTACCGGCCTGCTTGGCAAACGAAGTAGCAAAGGCCTTTTCGGTTTCTGTCTTGGTCTCGTTTGGAGAGTTGAGAAACATTTCGTCGATCGTTTTGGCTGCGCTCACTGCGTAATCGGCATTATCGAGCTTGATGGTGTACCAACCGATCATGCCTTTCCCAAAGGACCGGCGCTCTTCGAGATACTGATTTTGAAACCAGAACTGCGTCAAATCGTCGCCGTCACGTTTAGCGGCGTAGATACCTCGCAGGTTAAATTCCCACGTAGCTCCCCCGAAAATGGTGGCCTTAATCGGAATGTGGTCGCCGATCTTCCAGCCAAAGCGCTTGGCGGTTTGCGGACCGACGATGGCCCCTTGGCGATCCTCGACGAAGGCTTTCCATTGATCCTCCGGAACTTCCAGTTCCGGAAAAACTTTGCGTTGGTTGTCCGGGTCAATGGCGAATTGCGGGAAGAAGTTTTTTTCTTCCTGATAAATGCCGCCGAACCAACTGTCAAATGTGACGTATTTCACTCCAGGAATACGCAACAGGCGGTCGCGGTAGGAAAATGGCAGCGGCTGAATTAGTGAAGTCTTGTTAATGACGATCAGGCGGTCGGACCCGGCGATGTCCACGCCTTGACTAAAGGCGCCGCGAACCACGATGAGCAAGCCGAAAAGAAACAACGCCACGGCAAAGGATCCAACGGTCAGAGTGGTGCGCAATTTTTTTCGGAAAAGATTGGCGAAAATCAAAGGCATGTATTTCATGCGTGACTCGCAGCGGCGACGCCTTCCACCAATACGCCCTTGTTTAGATGCAGCGTGGCTTGGGCCCGGTCGGAAGCGGCAGGATCGTGCGTCACCATCAGAATGGTCTTGTGATACTCCTCGGACAATCGTGTAAGCAAATTAAGGATTTCGTCGGCGCTTTTACGGTCGAGATCGCCGGTCGGCTCGTCGCATAGCAGGAAAGTGGGATCAGCAACGATCGCACGCGCGATGGCCACGCGTTGTTCCTGTCCGCCGGATAATTGACGTGGATAATGATACATGCGATCGGAAAGATCAACGACTCCCAGGGCGGTCTCCACGTGCTTGCGGCGGTCCGCTTTAGAAAGTTTGGTCAGCAAAAGCGGCAGTTCCACGTTTTGAAAGGCCGTCAGCACAGGAATGAGGTTATACATTTGAAAAATGAAGCCCACGTGGCGCGCTCTCCATCGCGTCAAATTGCTGGAGGACATGTGCGTGATTTCGTCTCCGGCAACAGTGATGCTGCCGCGAGAAGGAACGTCGAGACCACCCAGCAGGTTTAGCAAAGTGCTCTTCCCGGAGCCGCTGGGGCCCATGAAAGCGACGAAGTCACCTTTATCCACGTCCAGATTCAATCCCTGCAACACGTGAATCTCTTCCCCGCCACGCCGATACGTTTTGTCGAGGCCGCGAACTTGAATCAAGCTGTCTCTTCCGCCATTGCCGTCCACTCTTACCATTTTCCAGTGCTCCTATTTCTTGATCTCGATGGCTTGCCCATCTTTCAAATCCTTGGGGCCTTTGACGATTACCGTGTCACCCGCAGAGAGGCCCGCAACAATTTCGACATCGGAGCCTCGCGTGCCGCCGACGCTAACGGCGCGGCGCTCGGCGCGATCATCTTTCACTAAGTAAACAATTTTCTTGCCATGATCTTCGCGCACTGCATCTTGCGGAACGAGTGCAGCAGAGGTGACTGCGCCACTCCGTTTTTCCGGCTCAGTGCCGAGAAAAGTCACTTTCACGCCCATATCCGGGAGGATGCGCGGATCCAACTTCAAAAAGGTAATGCGCACCTTCACGGTAGCTTTTTGGCGGTCCGCAGTGGGAATCACAGTCCGAACTTTACCGGGAATCTGCCAATCGGGATAAGCGTCGAGAACCGCGGTGACCGGCTGATCCGGAGTAACGCGCGCGATGTAAGCTTCGTTCACGTCAACTTCGATTTCCAAGGAATTCATGTCAACGACCGTGGCGATACCCGTGCGTGTGAAACCGCCGCCCGCGGACACTGGCGACACCATCTCGCCCACCTGCGCATCTTTGGAGACAACGATCCCCGCGAAGGGCGCATGGATGACGTGGTTAGCAACGCCCTGCTGGGCTTCGTGCATGCGCGCTTCTGAGGTCAGCACTTGCTGCTTCGCTAAGGCGATCTTGGCGCGTAAGCTGTCGACCGCGGTGTGCGCGTTATCCAGCGCTTCTTGAGTTTGCACGCCAGCGTTTTGCAGTTCTTGCGCACGATGCAGCTGCCTCTCCGCATTTTTCACTTGCACTTCGTAATCGGCGATGGCGGCTTGCGCCGATTCGCGATCGGCTTGTGCCGATTCGAGCGTTCGCTTGGCATCGGAATCGTCTAAAGTAGCCAACAACTGGCCTTCGCGAACGTGAGTCCCCTCATCGAAGAAAACGCCGGTTACGCGCCCGGTGATTTTGGCGGCCAACGTAGCTCGACGTCGCGGCGTAACGTAGCCGCTGGCATTGAGCAGCGCCTGACGCCCTCCTACTTCCGGCTTTGCGGCGACTGCGACTTCCACAATCAGCTTCTGACTGCGAAAGGCAAAAGCAGCCGCAGCGATTCCTGCGAGCAGGAGCACACCTATAATGATCAGGGCAAGGCGTTTACCGGTTTTGCTGCTCTTTCGTTGAGCGTCACCGATACGCAGCGACCCGAGATCGGGTTTAAGTGTTTTCGTAGGTGTTGCCATCCGCGCCCTATTCCTTTAAACACGGAACCACATGCTATCTACGTAAGCAGAGTTAGAAAGGTTACCAGATAGGCTGGTCAAGATCTTCCCACTAAAGATATTGTAACCTGCACACTCAGGTTTCGGTATACCTTCCGTGGGGCTTCCGGTGAAGTCGATTCGTCTCAAAAGAGCGAGCCAGTCTGCTACAATCCAGCGCGGATGTAAGGGGAAAATCAGTGACCGAACAAAATTTTGCGAATCATGCCCGATTTGTCCCGATATATCACTTTTTTGCCATCCCGATGTTCATCCTCAATTTTGGATGGTCCCTCTATCGGTGGAAGACTTCCGGATTTTCGATCGACGGCCTAATTTCCGCATTGGTGGCGGCTGCTCTAATTATTTTGGCGTTGTACGCGCGGCTTTTTGCCCTAACGGTGCAGGACCGCGTGATTCGATTGGAAGAACGCGCGCGATGCCAACGACTTTTACCTGAAGACTTAAAGGCACGCGTCGATGATTTCACGATCGGACAAGTGGTTTCGCTGCGCTTTGCCAGCGACGCGGAACTTCCCTCGCTGGCGCGGAAAGTTTGCGACGACAAGCTGAGGGACCGCAAGGCCATCAAGCAGCTCATCAAAAGTTGGAAGCCCGATCACCTGCGGGTTTAAGCTCGCTCCGTAACTATTTGCGGTCTCCTGGGCGGCCTCGATAATGCACACGCTAGGCGACAGCTCAGCGGCAGAACGCCAAGTTAATTTTGCAATCGGCGTTTTGCTGAAATCCCTGGCAGCGGTGCGCGGGCTGGGTTCTAGAAAATGCTGCGGACGACTCCGCCTTCGGCGCGAACAGCGGAGCCATTTATGGTGATTGCTTGCGTGCTTGCGACAAAGGCGACTACGGCGGCAACTTCTTCGGGGGTTTCAAAGCGCTTCAGGAGCGAGCTGGGTCGGACACTGGAAAAAAATTGCTTTTCAACTTCGGCCTTGGATTTACCCTGTTTTTTGGCGATGTCTTCGACGAAAATACCGACCCCTTCCGACGCCGTGGGACCCGCCAAAATAGAATTCACGGTAACTCCGGTCCCTGCGACGGATTCCGCGAGACCGCGGGCTACGGCCACCTGAGCCGTTTTGGTCATGCCGTAGTGAATCATCTCAGCAGGAATGTGCTGCGCCGATTCGCTGGAGATAAAAATCACGCGGCCCCAGTTTTTCTTGAGCATGCCGGGAAGATAATGGCGCGTCAGACGGACGCCGCTCATGACGTTCACTTCGAAAAAGCGGAACCAGTCGGCGTCGGGAATCTCCGCGAACGGCTTGGGCTCAAAGATTCCAAGATTATTAATTAAAACGTCGGCATCGGGAATGTGCTTCACGAGTATGTCGATGCCACTAGCGGTGCCGAGATCGGCGGCAATTCCGCGAAGATCGGCGTGCGGAATGCGTTTGCGGATTTTATCAAGCGCAGAGTTCACGCGACCTTCGGTGCGTCCATTAACTACGACTCGGGCACTTTCTGCGGCAAGAGCGGAGGCAATGGCGAAGCCGATGCCGGCCGTTGAGCCGGTTACGACAGCAATCTTACGTTTGAGTCCGAGGTCCATTCGTATCTCCGGTCAAATTAAAAAACAATCAGCGCTTTGTCTTCGCATTGAGAGAGGCCGACATTCAACGGGCGGTGGCTGCCGCGGCGGCGCCTTCGATTTCGGCGATCTCTTGCGGGGCAAGTTGTATCTCACCCGCGCTCATGACACCTTCGGCTTGCTTAGCATTGCGCGCACCAACGATAGCCCCGGCGACGGCTGACAAACGCAAGGTCCAAGCGATAGCTACTGCGCCCGGACTGCAACCGTGCCGCTCGCCGATTTTGCGAAGGCGTTCCACAAGCTCGAGATTTCTTGATAGGCGCGGCTCCTGAAACTCCGGGTTGCGGCTGCGAAAATCATCTGTAGGCAAGGCTGCCGCACGCTCGCGGGTCATCGCTCCGGTGAGCAGGCCCGAGGCCATCGGAGAATAGACGATGATGCCAATTCCCCGTTTTTCGCAGTACGGAAGAGTTTCCGCTTCTATTTGCCTGCGAATTAATGAGTAGGGCGGCTGCAACAAAGTGACGGGCGCAATCCTCTCGGCCCGTTTTATCTGGCTGACGTTGAAATTGGAGACGCCGATCCAGCGGACTTTGCCTTGTTTCTGGAGTGCCGCCATGGTCTGCCAGGTTTCTTCGAGAGCGGGTCCGTTGTCTGGCGGCGGCCAGTGCATTTGATAAAGGTCGATCACTTCGGTCCGCAGGCGGCGGAGACTATCTTCACACTCGCGGCGGATAGTATCGGGCTTGAAAGACGGATACACCTGGCCTGTCTCGTCCCAGAGCAAAGTGCACTTCGTAAAAACGTAGGGGCGCGGGCCGTGCCAATGCTGCAAGGCCCGGGCGACAACTTCTTCGGAATGCCCCATTCCGTAGACGGCAGCGGTATCGATCCAATTGACACCTAGTTCCAACGAGCGATGGATCGCCGCGATCGAGTCGGCGTCCTCCTGGTGTCCCCAGGCGAACTCCCAGCCGGAGCCGCCAACGGCCCAGGCACCGAATCCCACAGGCGTAATGTTCAGATCGGAATTTCCTAGTTTGCGGGTGCGCATGGCTTCCTCAGCGGTTGTTTGACTATAGAGTTGGATGAGAAACCAGGAAAAAGGTTAGGTGCTGACTTTGTTTCAACCGTTTTCGATGGGTGGAGTGGGCCAACAGACCGATTGGCGAGTAGGGGGCATTTACAGTGACTGTGCAGAAATGAGTCAGGGAATTCGGTGGCGGTGAAGGCGGCATCGATTGAAATACTTTCGCCGTTGGCATCGGTAAGCACGATCTGCTGTGCGCCGGGGGAAGCGCGGGCGAGGTCAAGGTAAGTGTATTCATGTCCCACATGTTCGGATTGACGGACTTATCGCCGATGGTCATGGCAATCCCAGTTGAAAACCGCTGCCGTGAATCGTCATCAAGGCGCCGCCAGCGCTTGGCCCAGAGGCAGGAGACACTGTGCCGATGCCCAGCGGCACGCTGGCTCGCTGGACGATCGTGAGAGCAGCGTTTTGCAGCGAATAGAAGAGGTGAGCGCAAAGAGCCTTTGTCCGTTTTCATCGGTAGCCAGGAAACCGTCGACAGCAGTCAGGAGCTGTTGTGGAAGAAACACACGCAGACGAAGTAAACCCGAATGCGCGTTGAGAATGTCGATGCTCCCTCTTAAGACATGGGCAACGGACGAAGCAGTAAGAAATAGCTATAGATCAGCGCTCCTGAAGAGCGCACTACGCAGCCTGGTACGGCGGTGCGTCCCGGTAGGCACCACTTGAACGCTGCCACTGCAGCCATTTGGGGCTGGACCGAAAAGTTGACGGGTTAGGTTCCGCTTTGGGTGATGGAAAGCGAAGAAACGGAGAGAGCCAGAGAAAAATCGGCCCCGCGGGGGCTGGCTGGGAATACGCGGTCGCGCCGCCGCCGTAACCTGCCATTGCGCCCCCTACGAGAAGGAGAACCCCCGGCAATACGCACCGCGATACCCGTGACATTTGAACGACCGCACAGGCATTCCGCGTCACTGGCTGTAACGGGGACGAGTCCGGCGGGACGAGTACGACTGTGCTGCAGAGGAAAGCCAGTGACATATTCCTATACGAGTAACCGTTGTAGCGTTAATAAATAAGTTAGCAAAGAGAGAAACAAAAAGCGGTGCGAACTCGAAGTTCGCACCGCTTGGCCAATCCAGGAACTAAACAACGTTAAATAGTTTTCGATGCCGTGGCGGGTGTAGAGCTGCGGCTAAATCCACTGCTGGTGGTTTCCTTATCCGCAGTTTTATCGATCTCGATGGAGCCTTTAAAGTATGCGCCGTCTTCGATCATGATGCGCGCGGTGGTGAGGTCGCCGTTGACGGACCCGTCCTTCTTGATTTCGATCCGGTCCTTGGCGCGAACATTGCCCTTTACGTTGCCGTATACCACGACCTCGCGGGCAATGATGTCAGCCGTAACTTTAGCGGTCGCCCCGATAGTGAGTTTCCGCTCATCGAGCTGGACCAGTCCTTCGACCGAACCATCGATCAACAGATCTTCATTGCCGGAGATTTCGCCTTTTACATGCAGGCTCGACCCGAGCCGCGCGGTTGCACGGTCAGCAGTCGCACCCAATGGACGCATCGCATCTGTACTCATTGCGGTTGTTCCTTCCCAAGTCGCCGGAGCAGGCTTCGGCGGCTGATTCAGAGTTGAATTTTTCGGCTCCGGTTGCGCGACCTGTGGCGGCGTATCCGGTTTCTTATTACTCCACATCGAACCTCCCCAAGGAACAGCTCTCCCACACTCATGTAATCCCGGGTAGAGGAAACTCTAGCCCTCGGTTTCGCTGGGCGCAAACAGAGTATAGCGCGATTGTTCCAGACAGTAACTAACGTCTTGAGAACATCACCCAGGAGACCGACGCCGACGAACATCCGGCCTGCGCGGGTTCGTGCCTCAAGCCGTGGGTTTATCCGGGACAGGCTGCGTGGCGAGAAAGTCGTGTTGGAAGCGGGCGGTATAAGAGTCGATAAGTTGTTGAAGACGCTCGGAGTTCGGCGACTTCAAGATGAGTCCTGCGTGATGATATTTGGAAACACGATAAACAATTTCAGGATCGCGATAAGCGGAAGTGTCCGGATGCTCTTGCCTGGCGAGTGACAAAATCACGGCGGCATAATCTCGCCGAACGTCGGGCAGGCTATACGAGCGACCCGCGCCAACCTCGAGGCGTGCCCATTCGCGCCAAAGATTGACGCCGGTGGCGGCCTCGATTACGTCCGCAATGTAGGCTCCGCCGACCCTGGCGGCTACCTCGATGAAATAAAACTTTCCGTCATTCTGCGCTTTTAGGAATTCGGCGTGTGTGACGCCGCGCACAAATCCTAACTCGCCGAGGACCCTGCGGTTGACGGCCAAAAGCTCCTGAGTTTCAGGGGAATGGCGAGGCAGCGTGCTGGTGGTGAATACTCCGCCGTGATGCGAGGTGTCCAAAGGAGGCGTGCCGTAAGCATGTGCCGCGGCGAACACAACGTCCTTCTCAGACACCACGCTATCTACGTGATACACCGTGCCAGACACAAACTGCTCCAGCAGATAAAAAGATTGCAGATCGCCAAGCTGGTCCAGCCAGGGCCAGAGCTCGTCCGCGCGCTGGATCATCTTCATGCCTACTCCGGAAGCCTGCGAGCGCGGCTTCAAGAGCCACGGGCCCGGCACGCGTGACATAAACTCGCGAAGAGTCTCGTAATTCAAGACGTGCACGAATTCGGGAACGCGGATGCCAGCTTCTTTTGCGCGGGCGCGCATCGAAAGCTTGTCGCGGAAATAGCGGACAGTGGTAAGTCCCATGCCTGGAATGCGCAGGTGCTCGCGCAGCGCGGAAACGTTTTCCATGTCGAACTCGTCAAGCGCAACTATGCGGTCAATATTCTGGGAACGCGCGATGTAGCTGACGGAATTGATCAGACCCGCCACCGGCAATTCTTCCGGCATGGTGAAGATGTCATCAATGGAATCACGCGGCCAATCGGCATCACGGAGTTTTTCCACGGTGAGCAACAGGACACGGCAGCCGATCGCCTTGCACGTGCGGATAAACTCCTGACCTTTTTCGTAAGAGCTGACGCACAAGATGGTGAGCGGTTTGCCTTCTGGCATGCGATTCTCGCGCTAGGTGCTACGCCATGCTGCTGGCGATAACCTCATTGCGGTGCGAAAGCGCGGATTATACTGCCGTCTAGCTCGCAGGGAAGAGAAATCGCAGAAATGGCTCGACCCGTTGGGACCACGCAGCTTCATTGTGCTCCGCGCCTTCGACTTGCTCATAGTGCAAATCTTTCCCGAGCTGCCAGCCTTTTTGCAAAAGTACATCGCGAAATTGCTCGACGTCCGGCACAATACGTGGCCCTTCCCGCGTGCCGATATCGAGCCAGATGCGTGGCCGGGGATGTACTTCGGCCGCGGCTGCGAAACGGTGCAGAACCCGTTGATTCCACCAAACCGACGGCGAGAGTGCAGCAAGCTTCCCAAAAACATATGGCAGCTTGAGACCAAGATAAAGCGAGACCAGACCACCAAGAGAAGAACCACCCAATCCCGTGCGTTGCGGCCCGACAAGCGTGCGATAGTGCTCTTCCACAAAGGGCTTCAGTTCTTCCAGAAGAAATTTTGCGTAGCGGTCGGCGCGCCCGCCGCCAAGCCTTGGCGCGCGCGTTGGGGTGTATTCGTGAATGCGATGCTCGCCGAGGTTATAAATTCCCACAATAATCAGCGGCTCGACGGCGCCGGTGCTGATGACGCGATCAGCAGTCTCGCCGACGTGCCAGTCCATGCCAGGAATGAAAGATGTCGTGCCATCGAAAAGATTCTGGCCGTCGTGCAAATAAAGAACGGAAAAACACCGCGAAGGCTGTTCCTCGTATCCTGGAGGAAGGTAGACGATGAGGTCCCGCTTGTTTCTAAGGAAGCGCGAGCGAAATTGTTCGTGTTTGCGGAGTTGCGCGGTCACGGCGCGATGCTTACCAGAAGATCCTTGGCTTCGACGTGTTGCCCGGGCGTAACGAGAAGCTTTACGATGCGACCGGACATGGGAGCATAAATGTTGGACTGCATTTTCATAGCCTCGAGAGTCAGTAGCTTGGCACCGCGTTCCACTGCATGATTAGCCTGCACCACGATGCCGCTGATCACGCCAGCAGTGGGGGCAGCGACTTGGCCCAGGTCCGCCGGGTCAGCTTTGGGGTGCGCGCGTTCCGTGACACGCAGAGCCCGGTCGCGCACATTTACTTCTCGAGGCTGGCCGTTCAATTCGAAGAAGAGCGTACGCGTACCGTCTGGATGTGGCTCGCTAGCTGTGAGAAATTTAATAATTAGGGATTTGCCGGACTCGATTTCAACGGTTACTTCTTCCCCGGACTGCAACCCATAGAAAAAGGCGGAAGTCGGCAGCACGCTTACGTCGCTATAGGTTTGCCGAAACTTGTCATATTTCGTAAAGACGTCCGGATAGAGCAGATAGCTCAAGAGGTCGTCGCGACGAACGGTATGTCCAACTTTTTTCTCCAGGGACTGTTGTTCAATATCGAACTTCACGGCCTGCAGCTTAGCGCTGGGCCGGCCGCGCAGAGGTGCCTGGCCGCGCAAAATGATTTTCTGAAGTTTCTTTGGCCAGCCCCCGGGCGGAACACCGAGAACGCCCGAAAACATCTCTACAACGGAATTGGGAAGTGACAAATCATGATGTTCGTCCAGCTTCAAAATGTCCGACGGTTGCAATTCGTTGGCCATCAGAAAGAGCGTCATGTCCCCGACAACTTTACTGGAAGGCGTAACTTTCACGATGTCGCCAAAAAGTTGATTCACTTCCGCATAAGTTTGTTCGACTTCGCGCCAGCGATGACCCAGGCCCATGGCAACCGCTTGCTCGCGCAGATTGGTGTACTGCCCGCCGGGAATTTCGTGCTGGTAGAGTCGCGCGGCGCCAGATTTTGGCCCGGAATCGAACGGCAGATAATAAGTCCGCACCGTCTCCCAGTAATCCGAGCATTCATTAAGCGTTTCCACGTCGAGCTGCGTGTCACGCGGCGTATGGCGTAGCGCTTCAACAATGGCGTTTAGATTTGGTTGGCTGGTGCCGCCGCTCATGGCGGCGATGGCGGCGTCTGCGACGTCCACCCCGGCATCCGCGGCTTTCAGAATCGACGCCGCATTCATACCGCTAGTGTCATGCGTGTGAAAATGGATCGGCAGTCCGACCTCTTCGCGGAGTGTTTTCACCAATTGAAGCGCGGCATATGGCTTGCACAGACCGGCCATGTCTTTTATCGCTAGGAAATGCGTGCCCAGCTTTTCCAGCTCTTTGGCCATCTCAACATAATACTTCAGCGAATACTTCGGACGGCTTCCGTCGAGAATGTCGCCGGTGTAGCAGATCGCCGGTTCGCAGACTGCACCGGTGGCGAGCACGGCATCGATGGAAACGCGCATGTTTTCAATGGAATTCAGCGAATCGAACACGCGAAAAATGTCGATGCCCTGCGCGTGCGCCTCGCGAACAAATTCCACGATCACATTGTCAGGGTACGAGGCGTATCCCACCGCGTTGGCGCCGCGCAGGAGCATCTGGAAGCAAATGTTCGGCACACGTGCGCGCAGTTCGCGCAGGCGTTGCCATGGATCTTCATGCAAGAAGCGCAGCGAAGTATCGAAAGTCGCGCCACCCCACATTTCCAGGCTGAACAGGTTGGGCACGCGCTGCGCAACGGCATTCGCCGGCGCCAGCAAATCGTGGGTGCGGACGCGCGTGGCCATCAACGACTGGTGAGCATCGCGAAAGGTGGTATCCGTAATCAACAGGCGCTTTTCTTTCCGCGCCCAGCCCGCGAATTTTTCCGGTCCGAGCTTTTGCAACAATTGCCGGCTCCCGGCTGGCGGCTCGATGCCTGGCGACCGAGGAGCAGTGGCTACTTCCAATTCCGGCCGGACGTTCTTCCCTTTGTTCTCCGGTTTCCCTTTCACCTCCGGATTTCCATTCAGGATTACATCGCCCAAGTAGGAAAGAAGCTTTGTGGCGCGGTCGCCGCGGCTTTGGAAGTGAAATAGTTCGGGGTTTTCGTCGAGAAATGACGTGGTCACATCGCCCGCGCGAAACCGCGGATGGTTCACCACATTTTCAAGGAAGGGAATATTGGTCTTGACGCCGCGGATGCGGAATTCGCGCAAAGCGCGGTCCATGCGCTGGCAGGCTTCCGGTAGTTTGGAGCCCCAGGCCGTCACTTTGACGAGCAGCGAATCGTAGTAAGCCGCGAGCACGGCGCCGGCGTACGCGGTTCCCCCGTCCAGACGAATGCCAAAGCCGGCGGGCGAACGATAAGTGGAAATTTTTCCGTAGTCCGGCGCGAAATTGTTTTGCGGATCTTCCGTCGTCACACGGCACTGCAGCGCTGAACCGTACAGTGGAACGCTTTCTTGCTTCGGCAGCGAAAGCGGCTCTTCATGCAGTTTATGGCCCTGCGCGATAAGAATTTGCGAACGCACCAGGTCTATGCCGGTCACCATTTCGGTAACCGTGTGCTCCACCTGAATACGCGGGTTGACTTCGATGAAGTACCACTTCTGCGAATCGACATCGTAAAGAAATTCTACTGTGCCGGCATTGCGATACTTCGCCTTGCGCGCCAGCTGCAGCGCTGCTTCGCACAATTGGTCGCGAACCGCACCGGGCAAATTGGTCGCCGGCGCCACTTCCACGACTTTCTGATGGCGCCGTTGGACGGAACAATCGCGCTCATACAAATGCAGCGAATTCCCATGCTGATCCGCAAGAATCTGCACTTCCAGGTGACGTGCGCGCGCCAAGTATTTCTCAAGGAAAACAGAAGCATCCCCGAAGGCCGATCGTGCTTCCCCCGCGGCCTCTTCCAGCAGCCGATCTAATTGCGCGGCATCGTGAACCACACGCATGCCACGCCCGCCGCCTCCCATGGCAGCTTTAACGATGATGGGATAGCCGATTTCTTTGGCCACCTGCTGCCCTTCGCTCGCGGACTTTAAGGGCTTGTCGGTGCCCGGTAAAACTGGGACTCCCGCCGAGGCCGCTACCCGGCGCGCCGTCGTTTTATCTCCCAGCAGCTCGAGCAGGTCAGGAGTGGGGCCCACAAAGATAATCCCAGCGCTTTCGCAAGCACGCGCAAAGGCGGGATTTTCAGAGAGAAAACCGTAGCCCGGGTGGATCGCGTCGACGCCTTTTTCTTTGGCCAGTGCTACGATGCCGGCGATATCGAGGTACGCCTCTACCGGTCCCTTCCCTGCTCCAATCTGATAAGCCTCGTCCGCTTTAAAGCGGTGCAGCGCTAGCCGATCTTCCTGCGAGTAAATAGCCACCGTCCGCAGGCCGAGTTCATTGGCCGCGCGGAAGATACGAATAGCGATCTCGCTGCGGTTGGCCGCGAGCAATTTGCGGATGGGTTTGGTGTTCGTCATTCCGAGCGTGTCAGAAGCCTCTGCGAAATTCTACATTGTTTCATAAACTTCACGTGAACGTGCTGCGGAATTTTTGATTTGCGGGACCAGCCAAGTTTATGCGCGCGCTCTTGGCATCGTGGTAGGAGTCAGGTTTTCAGACGCCAATTCAAGGCATGAAAGGAAAGGTCTCGCTGGTTCGGGCGACGGTGGGCGGAACCGGGGCAGATTTCAACTGCTGCAATTCGGCTTGCACCTTGGCCCAAGCCTTGGGATTGCGCTTCGTAGCGTAAGGCGCATTGGGATCAGAGAAGAAATTGAGCAATTCCTCGCGAACCTCGGGCGAGGCCCCAGCAAAATTCACAGCAGCCAGCTTGTCCAGTAGCATGGCGTGGGTTTCATCATTCAGGCGATATTTTCCGGGGCCCGTCTGATCACCCGTGTCGAAGTTATTATTTGGCAAGTCCACATGACCTGTTCCAGTGTCAGTTAATAATTTCCGGTAGCGGTCTAGGATGGCATTGAAGCTTTCTTCGAACATCTTTTCCGTCTGGGGCGTGGGCGTGCGAAACTGCAAAACCCTGAGTGGGCCGATCTTGGGCAGGATTCTCACGATGAAAGCGATAAATTTCTCACTAAAGGTTGGTGGTTGATAATTGCGGCCCCATTCTTTTTCGTAGCTGGCACGCGAAATGTTATACAAAAATTTTCTCTTCGTGATGCCCGGCACATCTTTCTGGATATCTTTCCCTTTTAGGCTCCAGGCAATGCGCGTGGCCTTGGGCAGCTGGGTGCTGACGGCGTGGCGGTAAGAATTAAGAACTCTTTCCTCATCAGTCAGGACCGATTTCAAATCCAGGCCGTAGGTTTCCTGAAATGCTTGCTCCAGCAACGGTACCGCTACTTGAAAGCCGATGAAATCGTGATAGCTGTCCGGGGCGTAACGCTGCCGAGCTACTTGCAGGACATCGAAACCAAATTCTGTCTTAAGGTGCGCGAGGCGGTCGTCCTCGTAGGTGACGATGTCACCATACTTTTTCCTCAGCTTAGGATACAAAATCGGTACGGCGCGGTTGGTTCCGATGCGATGGCCGTCGGTGTCAGCGGCGTAATGTGCCAGCGCGCCCAAGGCAAAAGCGTAATCGTTTTCGTCCTTGGAGTCATGAAGCAGCGCCAGAACGAAATCGCCGCTGCGCACATAATGCGTTAGATCGCTAAAAAAGGGGCTGCCGTGCGGGTAATAGCCCAAATCCTGAATGATGGACCCGCCGTAAGAGTATCCGTGCGCTTTGCGCAACTCATCCGGCGTGCTGCTGGGAAAACGTTTGAGCAATAGCGGTTTGATATGGGTGTCCCACACCGTGTCGATAATCGCCTCATGGGAAAGCACGGCGTACGCTACACAAAAGTGGGGAAAAGTCGCCGAAAGAATCACGGCAAGCACTACAGCGAACAAGCGAGCCTGCCAACTGCTGACTTCTCGGCGTTCTTTTACTCTCAAGATGTTGTTCTCCGGTTTCGCAGGGCGGGCGAAGGACCAGTCTAACTCAAAAATGGACTCGTGAGTTGGCGAAGCGAAGGAAGAATATGTTGAAAGGTACCTACCGGCTTAAGAGAGGTGTGAACTATTGCTGAAATTGAAAGTCGAACAGAGCCACTCCTCTGAATCAGTACTTTCGCAACACCCCGATAACCCGTCCCTGAATTTTGACTTCATTGGCGGCCACGATGATGGGTCCCATTTCGGAGTTTGCAGGCTGCAACCGGATTTTGCCGGCGCCCTCCCGGTAAAAGCGCTTTAGCGTTGCTTCATCGCCGCCCACTAAGGCCACGACAATATCCCCGGCGTTGGCGACCTGCGTCTGTTCGCACACGACGTAGTCGCCATCCATGATGTGGTCCTCGATCATGGAAGTCCCTTTAACCTGCAGCACAAAGGAATTGCCGCCACGCGCAAAGTCGCCCAAAGAAAGAGTCTCTCGCTCCTCCACCGCTTCCAGCGGGCGCCCGGCAGCAATGCGACCGACCAGCGGGAGTTCTTGTATCTTGCGCTCCATGACTTGGTCCTTCACCGATTTTGGCAACTGTAGAATTTCGATCGAGCGGCTCTGGTTATAACCGCGACGGATGAAACCTTTCTTTTCGAGTGTGGTGATGTGCTTATGTACCGTCGCGAGAGAGGTCAGCTTTAAGCCCTTGCCGATTTCTTCAAAGCTCGGCGCATAGCCGTGTTTCGTCTCAAACACTACGAGGTAATCAAGAACTTCCTTTTGCCGTTTAGTCAGGGCCATGATTGCCTCCGCTTCGTCTAGCCGCAAGCTCCTGGTTCGAGCCCCAGCTTTTACTACCTTAGGCGAAAAGAAAGCGAACGTCAAGCCACAAATGTCAGATTATTGCGGTGGGATTCACCGCCGGCCAATTCCAGAATTTTTTCCATCTGCACGAGGTTGCTCCTTTCATGTTTTCGGCCTCGCTTGCCTGCAGTACCGGGAAGCGTGCCGAGAATGGACGCGATCATTTATCGTCATGCTAGAAGTTTGTTGACGTTTCTCGCAAAACGGCTACGCAAAATCAGGTTGTCATCATCCGGCGAACACTAGCGTCGGCGTTGCTTCTGTGACACGGCTAAAATACCATGCCTGGCCCGCTGTGGTATTCTGGGTGTGCTCGGCCCGTGTTGTATTCGGCCTTTGCCGCGACAGAGTGAACACCCGCTCGTCGCGCTGCGTGGCCACAGAATGAGCCGCGCATTCCGGCTCAAAATAGGAATGCCTGTAACTAGCGAGAGATTTAGACCTTATGTCGACCTTGACCGAACTGCCGCGCCCTAAACATAAGCCTGAAGTGATAGACAAGGCGGTTATCCGCTTCGCGGGCGACTCCGGCGACGGTATGCAAATCACCGGCAGCCAATTCACGAACACCGTCGCTCTCTACGGCAACGACATTGCCACTTTTCCCGACTATCCAGCCGAGATTCGCGCTCCCGCCGGTACCCTACCCGGCGTAAGCGGCTACCAGCTCCATTTCTCTTCTAGCGATGTTTACACCCCCGGCGACGCCGTGGACGTTCTCATCGCCATGAATCCGGCCGCGCTGAAGGTAAACATAGCTGACCTGAAGGCCAATGGAATTTTGATCGTCAATAGCGACAGCTTCACTGAGAACGACCTGCGTAAAGCGCAAACCAAGGTAAATCCGCTAGAAGACCATTCGCTCGATAAGTATCGGCTCTTCTCTGTTGAGTTGGAGCGCCTCACGCGCCGCGCGCTGGAACATCTGGGCTTGGACGCCAAGTCCGTGGACCGCTGCAAAAATTTCTTCGCGCTGGGGATGTGCTACTGGCTCTACAACCGCTCGATGGACTCCACCGTCCGCTGGATCGAAGAAAAGTTTAAGTCCAAACCGCTGCTCACCGAAGCCAACAAGCTTGCGCTAAAAGCCGGCTATTCCTATTGCGAAGCTACCGAAGCGTTTCAGATCAGCTATGAAATCCCCCCTGCGCAATTGACACCCGGGCTCTATCGCAGCCTGAGCGGCAACCAGGCATTAGCACTTGGATTTGTTACCGCTTCGCAAAAGTCCGGGCTCCGGCTGTTCCAGGGCAGCTATCCGATTACTCCCGCGTCAGACATTCTGCATGAGCTGTCGCAGTACAAAGATTTTGGCGTTATGACCTTTCAGGCGGAAGATGAAATTGCCGCCATTACTTCGGCGATTGGCGCGGCTTACGCTGGTGCGCTGGCCATTACCACAACCTCGGGACCCGGCATGGCGCTAAAAACCGAGGCGCTGGGTCTGGCCGTGGCCGTCGAAATTCCGCTGGTGATTTGTAACATCCAGCGCGGAGGACCTTCCACCGGTCTCCCGACGAAAACCGAGCAAGCCGATTTGCTGCAAGCACTTTTCGGCCGCAACTCCGAGGCGCCCATTCCAGTCCTCGCGGCTTCCACGCCCGCGGATTGCTTCTGGGTTGCGCTGGAAGCCGCCCGGATCGCCCTAAAATATATGGTGCCGGTGATTCTTCTTTCTGACGGCTACCTGGCCAATGGCGCCGAGCCCTGGCAGATTCCGAACGTCAGCGACATTCCGGAAATTCCGGTGCACTTCGCCAGCGATCCAGAGGGTTTTCTTCCTTACAAGCGCGACCCGCAAACTCTCGCGCGCCCGTGGGCAGTGCCGGGCACCAAAGGGCTGGAACATCGCATTGGCGGGCTGGAAAAACAGGACGTAACTGGCAACATTAACTACGAACCGCTAAATCACGAGAACATGGTCCGCATTCGGGCCGCCAAAGTGGCCGGTATCGCGCGGGAAATTCCCGACGCCGAACCGGCCGGTGATCCCCAGGGCGACCTGTTGATCCTGGCCTGGGGTTCGACGCAAGGTTCAATTACCGCGGCCGTTAAGACGCAACGCGCCAAAGGACAAAAGATAGGGCACGTACATCTCCGTTACCTGAATCCGCTGCCTTCAAATCTTGGGAACGTCATCAAGCGCTACAAGAAAGTTCTCGTGCCGGAACTGAACATGGGTCAATTGCTCTGGGTGCTGCGCGCGAAATATTTGGTGGACGCCGTGGGCCTGAACAAAATTCAGGGCCGTCCATTCAAACAAGCCGAACTCGAGAATAAGATTGATGACATGATCGGGACACGCTCATGAGCACGGTGACGCTACCTCCAATCACGCCTCTCACAAAAAGAGATTTTCAAACCGACCAGGAAGTCCGATGGTGTCCCGGATGCGGTGATTACGCGATTCTCTCCGCGGTACAAGCCGTTTTCCCGGAGCTGGGCATTGCGCGAGAAAATTTCGTGGTCGTCTCGGGTATCGGCTGCTCCAGCCGCTTTCCCTACTACATGAACACGTTCGGCTTCCATACCATCCATGGACGTGCGCCTGCCGTGGCCACCGGGATCAAAGCACTGCGCCCGGACCTGGAAGTTTGGCTGGCCACCGGCGATGGCGATGCGCTGTCCATCGGCGGCAATCACACCATTCACATGCTGCGGCGTAACGTCGGCATCAAGGTCCTTCTGTTCAATAATAAAATTTATGGTTTGACGAAGGGCCAATACTCCCCGACCTCGGAATTTAATAAGAAGACGAAGTCTACACCCTTCGGTTCGGTGGATCGTCCTTTCAGCCCGCTCTCCTTAGCAATAGGCGCGGAAGCGACTTTCGTAGCGCGTTCCGTTGATGTATTTCAATCGCATTTGAAGGACACCCTGAAGCATGCCGCGGCGCATAAAGGCTCCGCTTTCGTGGAAATTTTACAGAATTGCAATATCTTCAACGATGGAGCTTGGTTTTCTCTTACCGAGCGTGACGCGCGCAGCGAACAAGTCGTTCAACTGGAGCACGGCAAGCCGCTGATCTTCGGTAAGAATCGCGACAAAGGCATCCGCATGAAAGGCATTGAGATGGAGATTGTGCAGCTTGGTAGTGGCGTCGCCGAGAGCGAATTATTGATCCACGACGCGCACCATCCCGAGCCCGCCTACGCCTTTCAGCTTTCGCAAATGGAAAAGCGCCCCGGCTTCCCGACGCCCATTGGAGTCTTGCGTGCCTGGAATGACCAGCCACGCTACGAAGATGTGATAAATCAGCAGATCAAGGACGTCATCGCGAAGCGCGGCGCGGGCAACTTAACGAAACTCCTGCGTGCGGGCGATACCTGGGAAGTGAAGTAGTTCGGCAAGGAGCGCGCCCACCCTGAGGGATTGCCAACTATTTTTTAAGCAGAGCCGTTGAAACTTCCACGGCTTTGTTACATCTAAACCCAATACCTTATACTTGAGACACGGTGAACATCCGTAAGATGGTGTCTGGCCAATGGATGAACTCTCCAAACTCGAACCGACCGTCTTGATCGGCGATGCTGATCCCGTACCGTCAGCCCTCCTCGTCTCTTATCCGGAACAGGCCGAGACTCTCACGCTGTTGTACCAAGTGACGCGCGAGCTAACTTCCATTCTCGACCGCGAGGAGTTGCTTCGCCGGATCGCGCAGCAAGTAAAACGCCTGGTGAATTATCACGTTTTCACCGTTATGTTGTGGAACGAGCAGCGCCAACTGCTCGAAGGCGTTTTTGCCATGCACTATGAAAATTCCATCCCCGCACCGTTCCGTGTGCCCCTGCATCAAGGCATTACCGGAATAGCTGCTGGAGAGCGGCGCACGCTGCGCGTCAACGATGTGAAGAAAGATCCGCGCTACATTCAGTGCGGGAGTGAAGTGGAAGTGCGATCTGAGTTGGTCGTGCCCCTGCTCTTACAAGACCGCCTCATCGGCGTGCTCGATTTGGAGAGCACCGTGACGCATGCTTTCACTTCTGATCATGAAAGCCTGCTAGCCACGCTGGCCTCTTACATCGCCATTGCTCTCGAAAATGCCAGGATGTACCAGGAAGCGAGAGAAAATGAGCGCCGGCTTCAGAGCGAGTTAGAGACGGCGCGCGAAATTCAGCGCCAGCTCTTACCTACCGGAGCGCGCGATGTCCCGGGACTTGATTTAGCGGCTGCTTACGCCCCGGCGCGGGAACTTGGCGGCGACTTCTACGATTTTCTTCTTTACAGTGAGGGCAAGCTTGCCTTGGCGCTCGGCGATGTTTCTGGAAAGGGTACGGCCGCAGCACTGTATGGCTCGCTGGCGATCGGCACCCTTCGCGAGCTCGTCGTGGACCGCGCTTCTGATCCCGCTCAGATGCTAGCGCTGTTGAATCATCGTCTCCATGGCGTGCGCCTCGAATCGCGTTTCATCGCCATGGTTTTTGCCGTTTACGATGCTGCCGCGCGCCGCCTCACACTTTCTAATGCTGGTTCACCTTATCCTTTCCTGGTGCGCAACGCGGTCGCGCAGGAGATTTCCATCGCCGGCGTGCCGCTCGGCTTGATGTCCGGTACGGAGTACGAAGAAATCCATGTTGATCTGCAACCCGGCGATGTCGTTCTCTTCGCCTCCGACGGTATTCTCGAGTGCGAAAATGCAGAGGAAGAGCAGTTTGGCTCCGAGCGGCTGGCGGCTCTGCTCGAGAATGTGGCTGCACAAGAGTCCGCGCAGGTCATCGCCGACTGCATCCTCCGGGCAACCGACGAACACAGCGGCGCAGGTGTCGCACAGCACGATGACCGAACGCTTTTGGTCCTGCGCGTTACGGACGCCTCGCCTTTCGATTTTTCCAAGCTGCCCATTATCTATTGAGCCTGCGCCAGATGGCCGTGCCAAAAAACCGCGCGTCTCAAATGGGTTGAACCCACCCACTGAATCCTTAAATTGCGCTTGGAAAACCATCGACTAACTAAAAGCGTACCTTCACACGAATGCAGCGTTCTGCACCCAGTTAACTGACATTACGTTACTTTTATCGGAAGAATTTATTTCGCGGCGGAAGCAATGCTGCTGATACCACCAGCAGCCGGGATCATGCTTGCAGCAAAATAATTTTGCTCGCGCAGCTTGCGGTAAATGCGTCCCGCAACTTCCGCGGCCATCGGACCCTTCACGCGGCTGGTATTGCCGCGCAGCAGAACCGCCAGCGCAATCTTCGGATGCGCTTCATCCGCGTAGCTGAGGAACCAGCCGATGCGCGACGGTGTAACGTGATCATCACACGTGCCAGTCTTTCCGAGCGGCGTTTCGTCTCCACCGTGGTCAAAACTCCGCTTGCCCGTGCCATAAAGCACCGCGGCCAGCATGCCTTCGCGCAGATCCGGCAGCAGCTGTGCGATATTCAACTCCCTCTTCACGCGCGGCGCAAAAGCCAGTTTTTCTTCGTCACTGCGCGGGTATTGCAAATAATAAAGCGTGCCGCCATTGGCGAACGCCGCGGTGAGCGATACAAGTTGGAAAGGCGTGACCTGTATTCCCTCGCCGAAGCTGGACATGCGCTTCAGCCCGCCGTTCGGAGGCGGCTGTATTGGAAAAGCTCCAGGATGCTCTTCTGGCAGGTTATAGCCAGCCAACTCGCCGAGTCCTAGCAGGCGCGCGTACTTCGTAACCGTCTCGAAACCCATGCGCATACCCAACTGCTCAAAAAACACGTTGTTGGAGCGCGCCATCGCTTCCGTGAGGTTCATGTACTTGCGACGCCCCACCTTCAGCATTGTGTCGCGGGTGATGACGTCTTCTTCCAACGCAGCCAGCGCGATGGTTGGCTTAATGGTGGAGCATGGTATATAGCCCTCGCCAAAAGCGAGTTTCTGATTGACGACCGTAAGGATGCGCCCGGTATTGGGATCAACAGCCACTACAGCTCCGTTATAACGGCCGAGGCCTTCAACCGCAGCTTGCCGCACGATCGGGTCGTCGTAGGTGCTTATGTCGGTTCCAGTCGAATCAGCAAAGGTGGGAACGCCGCCCCGGTAGCGTATTACGTGGGACCTGCGGCTAGCCTTTCCTGCTCTCGCGCGTGGCGCGGCAGGTACAGGAATAGCGAATAGCGCCGCTACGAGTATTGCCACCGTCGCTTTGCCGAGTTGACGCACCGTGTACACCTCAAACCTTTGTCTCAACGGTCCTCTATATCAGGAGCGTGAGTTGTACCCTAAGCCTGTCTACCCGGTCAACCAAACATTCCGCCGGGCGGTCGCGAAACACACAGGCGCAATCGCCGCTTACAAGGTTACAAATGCAATCGACTAACCAATGAAACGGCCACTCATTTGACAATACTTACTGGCTTCGCGCCTCAATCCTCTCGCACCCGGGAGAACTTCAACGCTCAACTTGAGACTTATTTTAGGTATAACCCATGTCGAGGGCAATAGCCTTTAAGGCCAGTACGAAGGTATGTGCTTTAGTTTGAACGACTGACCTAGGGGCCAGCACTCCTGCACCCATGGCCCGAATGGCCACTGCCGGCACAAGCAAACTCACGGTGCAGATGGCTCGAAATGGTGGGAAAAAGGGTGGAAAAAGTGTTGCTGGTTTGCTTTTCGGGTCTCCAGATCCCATGATTCCAAGGTTCCGAATGGTTCCGCAGACCATGTCCATCGCGGCGGGATGGCACTCTAGCGCTGTCATATTGCGACCGGCGCGTCACACAATTGACTCGAAAAATCTACGATTAGCGACCCGGTCGAGCCTTGGACCCATCGCTCCCGGCTGCCACCGCGGACTTTATCGGGGGCTTTTCAGGCTGCGCAGGCGCGGCGTGTCCGTTGGCGCCAGATGCCGTCCCGCCATTCGAGTTGCTCGGCATGGGAATTTCCAGCTTTTTGCGCAGGACGTTTTCCAGTTTGTCGCGGATATCCTTGTGCTCCTTCAGAAAAGTGCGCGCGTTTTCGCGCCCCTGGCCCATGCGTTCGCTGCCGAAGCTGATCCACGTGCCGCTTTTTTCTAGAATGCCCTTATCCACACCCAAGTCGATAAGATCGCCTTCCCGCGAAATGCCCTCCCCGTAAACGATGTCGAACTCGGCTTCGCGGAACGGTGCGGCCACTTTGTTCTTTACGATTTTTGCGCGCGTGCGCGACCCTACTACCCTGTCGCCTTCCTTGATGGCTTGAATGCGCCGGATATCCACGCGCATGGAAGCATAAAACTTCAGCGCTCGCCCACCCGTGGTGGTTTCCGGGTTGCCAAACATTACGCCGATCTTTTCGCGGATCTGGTTGATGAAGATGAGACACGTGCGCGACTTAGAAACGATCGCCGTGAGCTTCCGCAGCGCTTGCGACATTAACCGCGCTTGCAAACCCATCTGCGGATCGCCCATTTCGCCTTCCAGCTCGGCTTTGGGCACCAATGCCGCCACCGAGTCCACCACCACAACGTCCACTCCGCCGGAGCGAATCAGCGTTTCCGCAATTTCCAGCGCCTGCTCCCCGTTATCGGGCTGCGACACCAGCAGATTATCCACGTCCACGCCCAGCTTCCGTGCATATACCGGATCGAGCGCATGTTCCGCATCGATGAACGCTGCCTGCCCGCCAAGCTTCTGTGCTTCGGCAATCACGTGCAGCGTCATTGTGGTTTTGCCGCCCGATTCTGGGCCATAAATTTCAATCACGCGCCCGCGTGGGAATCCTCCCACGCCCAGAGCCGCGTCGATGGACAGGCATCCGCTGGGAATTACGCTCACGGGCACCAGAACGTCCCGGCTGCCCAGTCGCATGATCGAGCCTTTGCCGTAGGATTTTTCGATCTGCGAGATTGCTGCTTCAAGCAATTTGGTTTTATCTTCTGCCATGTCACACCTCGGTGGAGGAAATTGGAAAGTTTTGTCTATTGGCCCTCTTGCCAGCGTTCCGCGCCGGGAAAAACGCGGACCCCGCTGTCAGGAATATAGCTGATAATGAATATTACTATTTGATTTATCATCTTGCTATTTCTTTTACGGCTGCCGGGCACCCTATACTGCCCAACGATACCTGACAATGAAGAGTCCCTGATCGTACTCAACACGTTGGTTACAGCTTAGAACAGTCGCTCGCGCAGTGCGAACCGGCGCCTGTTGAAAACTATGTCGGTCAAATTATCACCAAGGCGAAGAAAAAGCAAACAGTATTTTCGCCTATTATTCGCCTTAGGCCAGCCCCGCTCCCAGTTCCCGCACCTCACCCTTCATACCTATAAAATCCGCGCCCTGACTTTCGCCCTAACCACCCCGCCGCTACATATTTCTTCAGCAGAGGGCAGGCCCGATACTTTGGATCTCCCAGCCCTTCCTGCAGCACCCGCATCACATCAACGCAAACGTCCAGCCCGATGAAATCCGCCAGCTCCAGCGGCCCCATAGGATGATTCATCCCCGTTTTCATGACCGCATCAACAGCCTCCGGCGTCGCCACGCCTTCCATCACGCAATAAGCCGCTTCGTTGATCAGCGGCATGAGCACGCGATTCGAGACGAATCCCGGCGCGTCGTTGACGGCCACCGGCTTCTTGCCAAGTTTTTCTGCAAGTCGCATGGTCGTCTGGAACGTGGCGTCGCTCGTCTGCAGCGCGCGAATCACTTCCACCAGCGCCATCACCGGCACCGGGTTCATGAAGTGCATGCCCACGACCAGCTCCGCCCGCTTGGTGAGCGCCGCCAGCGTGGTGATGGAGATCGACGAGGTATTACTCGCGATGATCACGTCATCTCGCAAGAACCGGTCAGCTTCCGCCAAGACCGCGCGCTTGATTTCCATTTTTTCAGGCACTGCTTCCACCAGAAAATCAGCCACCGCAATTGTGGATATGTCCGTGACCGGCAGCAACCGTTCTAAAGCGGCAGTGCGCTCGGACTCCGCCAGTTTGCCTTTTTTGATTTCGCGGTCCAGGTTCTCGCGAATCGTTTCCATGCTCCGATCGAGGAGGCGCTGCTCGACGTCGCGAAGAATTACTTTGTATCCCGAGCGCGCAAAAACGTGTGCGATGCCATTTCCCATCGTGCCCGCGCCTAGCACCGCCACCGTTTTAATCGCGTCCACGCTCATGCATTCCTCCCAGCCAAACCTGAAACCTGCCCAGAACCATCTCCTGGCGGCTCCGCGGCGCGCGTCTATCCCGGCGGAGCACCCTCCATCACTTCGCGGACAATTTCTCTCGCCCGCGCCTCATCCTCGGGCAGCACGTACAACTTCCGTTTCTCAGCATCTCCCGCGCTACGCGAATGAATCTGGTTTTCGCGCAGGCACGCAGTCAGCATCTCCGTTAAATCCAGCTCCCCGCCGGACCACACTTCCACCGTAGCATCCTCCGGATACCACTCGTCCGGATCCCAGTTTTCTCGCAAGATTTGCTCCTCCGCGGACTCGGGAAGGGCCGCGGGCGAAAATTCTTCCTTCTGGAAATCTTCATTCGAACCATACGCTTCTTTGACCAGCGCCTCGGCCTTTTCGAAACAGGAAAACGGAATGCCCAGTTGGAAAGCGCTCTTGGCCGTCAGGTTGAAGAGATGGTCGCTGCGCCGCAACGTCTTGTGTAGGATACCTGCGCGATCTAGAATCTCGCACAGCTCGACGTGAATGCGCGGATCATCCCCTTTCCAAAACGTGCAGATGGGGTCTTCTCCGTCCTCATCCGGCCTGCCTGGCCCCTCTGACTCATCTGCTTCGCTGAACCCTACGCGCACCATCGATCCTGGCGACAGGCTCGTCGCAAGCGCCACCTCGCAGTCGGCGCAAACCGTAAATCCTTGCCGATATTCAGCTTTGCATTGGGGACAAATCATTACGGGGAAAGTGTACTACAACAAAAAACGAGGAACCCCGCCTCCCCCATCTTAGGAAACTCACTCACTCCCAGCACTCTCCCCACCGCTGCGTCTTTTTCTCGACCTCATCCGTATAACGGTTAGAATGAGCGCCAGCACCTCCTTTTTCACAGCCGAGATGGCAACTTACTTGTTCTCGACGCAGATAGCCGATGACGCCAAAGTGCTCGCGCGCGGATTGAAGCAGCGCGATCCCGAACTGCTCGACCTCCTGATCGAGCAGTATCAATACCGCTTGTTCCGCTATTTGTTCCACCTCACCGCCAGCCGCGAAAAAGCGGAGGACTTCTTTCAGGAAACTTGGATACGCGTTCTCGAACGCGGGCATCAGTATGACGGGAAGTCCAAATTTGAAGCGTGGCTCTTCGCCATTGCGCGCCATTTGGTGATTGACTGGCAGCGCCAGAAAAAAGTCACCAGTCTCGACGCGCTGACCGATCCGGAACAAAGCGCGCCGTTGCAAATTCCCAACACCCAGGAACCTTCTCCGCTCCACCAGATATTGACCAAAGAACAAGAGTCCGGCATGCAGGCATCTCTTGGCCAGCTCGCCGGAATTTATCGTGAAGTGCTGTTGCTTCGCTTTCACGAAGATTTGCAACTGGACGAGATCGCCGCAGTACTCGACGCGCCCATTTCTACCGTTAAATCCCGTCTATATCGCGGGCTGGAGGCGCTCCGCGCCGCGCTTCCCGGAGGCCAGGCATGAACGCAGACTCTCACGCAAAAGCCGTAAAATTAATCGCGCAAGAGCGCGTGGAAGGTATCTCCCCCGCGGATCACGCGTCGCTGGAGTCCCACTTGCACGCGTGCGCTTTCTGCGCGGCCGTCGCACGCGACACCGAGGAGGCTTTGCGTGCGCTCACCGCCGTGGACGTCCCCTTCCCTAGCGGGTTGGCTGCCCGAACGCAGTTTCGCGTTCGCCTGCGCGCCCAGGAATTGCAGGAATCCGAGCCGCAGCGCCGCACGCTATGGGCTATCGCCGCAGTGTCTTGGGCCATGGGGGTGGCTACCGCCCCGTATGTTTGGCGTGCGTTTGAGTGGCTTGGCGAGCGTACCGGAATTCCGAAATTTCTCTGGGAAAGCGGCGTGGTTCTCTGGTGGACGATTCCAGCGCTCATCGCCACTGGAATTTTATTATTGGAAAACGCTGGCCGCGCCAACGAAAGAGCTTGGTCGGACCGTTAGAAAAACGAGCACCGGGGAAAATAGAAGCGAGGGCAAAGTATGTCGGATTATCAGCAACGCGTGAGCGGTTCCTTCAGTGAGCGTGTGCGCCTTATTCGCTTTCGCCGGAAGAAAGAGAAGACACGCCTTCGCGATGAATGGCGCATTGTTCCGCGCTGGCTTGCATTGTGGGTCCTTGTCCTTTTTCTCGTGGCCCAAGCCATTGGCTTCATCGGGAATTTAGGCTTTCATGCGTATGGGGATAACCGCAGCGAACTCTGGCCGTACGTATTTCGGAACAATCCTGCTCTGGCCGCGTTAAGCGTGGCGGGCATTATTACCGCTGCGGCCATTCCGATCGCCATATTTTTGTTTTTGGTGGGCTACGTTAATAAGGACGCCCAGCGCCGCGGCATGCATTCCGGTTTGTGGACGCTACTCGTGCTGATTCTCTCGCCGGCGTGGATGGCGCTAGGGTTCATTATTTATTTTCTAGTTCGCGAGCCGCTCCCGTACAACTGCCCGCAGTGCGGCAAGACGCTTGGCCCGCGCTACAATTTTTGTCCCAACTGCAAAACCAACCTTCATCCCGCCTGCCCGCAGTGCAAGCACGAGGTCGTCGAAACGGACAAGTATTGCCCGAACTGCGCCTTCGAGCTGGGCTCTTCGTCTTTAACCTCCAGCTCGTCGTCCGCCTCTACCCCAGTCGAACGCATACCGACCTGACCGTCCGGCCTGGGAATTCAGCGTGCCGCATTAACCACTCGCTGCCTCGATGTGTTCTGTCAACCGCCCGAGCGATTCAGACTTGCCCTAATCCACCGTCCACATTGATCTCCACGCCCGTGATGTACGAGGCGTCTTGCGAAGCCAAAAACGCCACGACGCCTGCCACTTCCTCGGGCTGCCCAAACCGCTTCATCGGAAGCTTCGCAACTATTTCCTTAGCGAATTCATCGATGGCTTCTTTCGGTAGTCCGGTCCGGCCAAAAATCGGCGTAACAATCGGCCCCGGCGCAACCGTATTCACGCGGATGCCACGCCCCGCTAATTCCGCCGCCGTAGTTCTCGCTAGAGAGCGCAACGCTGCCTTCGTTGCCGAATACGCACTGGCGCCTACCGTGCCTTTGCGATCTGCCACGCTGGTATTCAAGATGATCGATGCCCCGTCGTTCAGCAAGGGCAACGCTTTCTGGATCGTGAAATACGCTCCCTTGATATTGATGTCAAACTGCTCGTCGTATACTCTTTCGGATGTCTCGGCAAATGGCGCGAATTTCGCGACTCCCGCGTTCACAAACAACACGTCAATTCTGCCCAGCTTCTGCAAAACCTCTGCATACAGCTTGTCTATGTCCCCGAGCTTGGCCACGTCCGACTGCACCGCCACCACGCCATTTCCGATCGTTCTAACCGCTTCATCCAGCGTTTTCTTGCTTCGACCCGAGATGGCTACTCTCGCGCCTTCTTCCTGTAGACGCTTCGCCGTCGCCAGCCCAATGCCGCTGTTTCCGCCCGTCACTACCGCTACTTTTCCTTCGAGTCTCTTCATGCCGGTCTCCCTGTCCTTGCCGAATTTTTATGCCTCGCCCTCTTTCCGGGGGGCGACCATCCGCTCTCCAAGGCGCCGGCAATACTTCGATATTTAGATGAACATCGAAGTAATAGGTTATAATATTCCCGGAGTTACTCGCGGAAAGATGGAGTACTCTCTGGCGCTAAGGGCAATGACTTCGCTGCACTTTGGATGAACCCATGGACCGTTCTCAAGTTGAGAAAATATCAAAAGCCCTGGGCGACCAGACCCGCCTCAGGATCTTTGAGGCCATCTCGGCGACCAACCACGTGAGCTGTGGCGAGATTGTCTCGATGCGCGGCGTGACCCCCGCAACCGTCTCTCACCATCTCAAGATTCTCAGCGAAGCCGGGCTCATCGCCTGCCGCCGCGAAGGGCAGTTCGTCTATAGCCAGGCCATCCCCAAAACCATCGCAGCCTACACTCAGGCACTCGCGAAAATCTCGAGCGGCAAGACAGCAACACGCCGTAGCTGACTCATTTTGTCTGTCATCCCGTGTCAATGCAGACCACATCTCCGGTCTGCCGATCGTCAGGCACAACGTTGTCGCGCTGGCGCAACAAGCCGAGCAGCTCATCAACTCTGGGGATACGGCGGCCATCGATCGCGCTGCCATTCAGTCGGAGATGTCGGCGCTTGGCCGCTTTCTCGTCGCTAAGAAAGAACCCGATATTACCTCCTTCAAAACGCGGAAACTGCGCAACGTGTTGGTGACGGAGCCTTACTTTCACGACGGTTCGCACGAAACGCTTTGGGATGTCATGGACCACTACAACAAAGGCGTCGACTTGAAGAGCCCTTATTTCGATCAGGACATTCAGCACTCGCTCTGACGGAGGGAGATATCGACGAGGTCATTGCGTTCATGGCATCGCTGACCAGCCCGGACTATAAGGAACAGGGGATCAAGGAACTGGCGCGACAGCGCGCTCTCTCCCGCACCACGCGACACGGCGAGAGCCTTCGGCCCGAAACCGTCCCGACCCAAGCCACGCCTCCAGGTCTGAGCGACCGGAGAGATTCGGACCTCCGACCTTCTGCTTCGTTAATAACGCGGGTTCTAGGACCGGAAAGTCCTTTTAACAATTCGCAATGCTCACGCTCGCGTTTTTGGAAAATCCCGACAAGGGCGAACCCAGGACGGCCGAGCACGAGATTTGCCGTCCCGGGTTCTTTCGCCCGCACTTACTTCTTTAGTTCGATGAACAGAGCTTCAAATGGTTTGTTGGCCAAGTTTTCGGGCAGATGTTCCCAAGGTTCCTCTGAGGAGAGAAATTCCCCTGCCTTCTTCTGGAATTTCTCGGTGCGTCCATCCGGAAAGGTGAACTTGAAGTTACTATCGGTGAGCATAACGGCTACGCCCGGTAGATGCTGGTGCATGGGTGACTTCTCATTCGGACCGTAGCTGATGCGTACGACCCGGAAGCGGTCTGTCTCCAACTCCACTTTGTAATGCTTAGGGTCTAACTTCACAGGATCCCGCTCTAGTGCGGGGCGTGGTGCAGTACCCATGGCAGTCTCCCCCTTTCGAAAAAAAGTGCCTCAGGAATTGTTGCTGGAGCGCGGTCAGTTTTCGACTTGGATAGGGAATCTAACGAGGCACGCTTTCTCGCGCATCCTGCTCCCGAAAAATGTAAAAGTCAAGGGGACGCGCTGCCGGTCTCTTGCTGTCATTTTTTCTGTCATCCTGAACCCGGCCGCGCACTTTGCGAACGGGGGGAGGGCTCTACTTCTCTGCGCCTAAATTGAACGCACCTACCTTCTCTCCGCTGTCTTTTTCTCGCCACTCGCCACTTCGATCCTCACTCCACGCGTTACAAGAACCGTGCCCTCATTACTTTCGCCATCCGCATCCGCCCCAGGCAGCTCGGGACGCCGTGTGGAGATTCCCTCCCCACTCTTGCCGGGCGCTCCGACACTACGACATACGCCGCTTCTTTTCCGCGCGGCCTTTAGCCACTAAGGAAACTCCGCGCCCCTTTATTTGTCACTCTTACGCGCTCTTCCATTTTCCATAGCCTGTAAGTACCTTTACTTGCCACTCTTACGAAACACCGACCTACATCTCGACGGCCAACGCTACCGCGTTCCCTCCTCCGAGGCAGAGCGCGGCGATGCCCCGCTTCAACTTGCGGCGCTGCAATTCGTACAAAAGCGTAACCAGGATGCGCGCCCCCGAAGCACCGATGGGATGCCCGAGCGCAACCGCCCCGCCATTGACGTTCACCTTTTCCGGATTGAGTCGCAGCTGGCGGGTCACCGCGATGGCTGCAACCGCGAACGCTTCATTCAACTCCACGAGATCGACATCTTTGTCCCGGTCCCAGCCGGTCTTCGCCAAAAGCTTTTCCACCGCATCAACCGGCGCCATCATCACCCATTTCGGCTCGACGCCGCTAACCGCTTGCGCAACAATGCGCACCATAGGTTGTTTGCCGAGCCGCGCGGCGTTGCGCTCGCTCGTGACGATCAGCGCGGCGGCGCCATCGCTGGTTCCGGGAGCGTTGCCCGCGGTAACGGTGCCGTCTTTCTTAAAAGCTGGCCTGAGCTTCCCCAAAGCTTCCATGGAGGTGTCTTCACGGGGCGAGTCATCATATTTGACGACGAGCGGCTCGCCCCTTTTCTGCGGGACCTCGATCGGCAGGATTTGCGACTCGAAGAAGCACGATTTGCGCGCGCGAACCGCTTTTTGGTGGCTTTCAAAAGCGAAGCGGTCCTGCTCTTCGCGCGTGATGCCGTATTTCTCGGCGACGAGTTCGCCGGCCATGCCCATAGGAAAGTCTTCATAGACATCCCACAGGCCATCGTGAATCATGGAGTCGATAATCTTGCCGTCACCCAGGCGATAACCAGTTCGCGCCTGCGGCAGAAGATACGGGCAGTTGGACATGGATTCCATCCCCCCGGCGACCACCAGCTCGGACTCATCGAGTTGAACGGCTTGTGCGGCCAGCGCTACCGCTTTCAGGCCGGAGCCGCAAACTTTGTTGATGGTAAGCGCCGCCACGCGGGGGTTGCACCCGCCCTTTAGCGCGGCCTGGCGCGCGGGATTCTGCCCAAGGCCGGCTTGCACGACGTTGCCGAGAATGACTTCATCGACTTGGCTGGCATCGATGCCCGCGCGGCGCATGGCTTCGGCCACCACTTTTCCGCCCAGCTCTGGCGCGGAAAAACTGGCCAGGCCGCCTTGGAATTTACCCACGGGAGTGCGTACCGCGCTGAGAATCACTGGAGTTTCCATTTCATTACCTCGGAATCTCTTGCCCGCTTAGCTTATAGAATACTCGCAGATGGGTGAGTGCTACATCTGCGTAGGTGAGTGCTACGTCTACTCATGCGCGTGGACGAGCGCTACATCTGCTCGTCGGCGCTGGGGCCGTACAGCGCGGGAACAGGAACGTCCAGAGCACGCAGGTACGTGGTCAGTTGCGCGCGGTGGTGAATGATGTGATTGAAACAGCTCATTCGGAGCACGTCGTAGCGCGGCATGGAGAAGAGTACTTTGCCATTCCACTTGAGCGTCCAGGTCACGCGAAGCTGCTCGTCGGTTACGCCGGCGAGTGCGTCACGCGCTTCCTGGCGGCACTTTGCAAACGCAGGGAGTAACTCGGAAGCATTCGCAACCTTTGGAGTTTTAGAGCCGGCAATCTCCAATTCGGTCAACTGGATGGTGGTTACGGTGAAAGCCGGTAGCGTCGCGATGTGTCCAGCGAGCCAGCCTAAAGTTCCGGACTTGGCGTGCGGCTTCCAGTCCCATTTATCGGCTGGGACGCGCTCCAGCGTTTTGCGCGTATTGGACATTTCGTGATCGAACTCGCCGAGTAGCAACTGATTTATAGCCATGAAATTCCTCCGTGATTTTACGATTTGCCATAGAAGTCAGGAAAGAGATTGTACTCCGAAAGTTAATTGATGGAAGAAGTTTTGTTCGCTTCCTCTTCGCCCTGAATTCCGCTACCCTGTTTTAGGACCTTTGGAGACGTTTTAGAACGATAGCGACGTTTAGAACGGTGGCGAGCAAGCGCATGGCGGGCCTTACTCTCACCGCGGTGGGCCTGAGCGTAAGCTACCGTAGAGGTCTAGACCGATGGCGACGTTGTAGAAACATAGCGACATTAGACGATTAGAACCGTGGTGACTTTTTAGAACGATGGCGACCTTATTTGACATGTGTCCGCCTCCGGACGGCGGACTCGAGATGAATGACGCGCAAAAGCGCGCGATTACGCATGGCTACGGGCCGTTGCTGGTAATTGCTGGCGCGGGCACGGGGAAAACGCGAGTAATCACCGAGCGCATCCGGTATTTGCTGGAATCAGATGCGGCGCTCTCCGGCGAAAACATATTGGCGCTGACGTTCACGAAAAAGGCCGCCGCGGAAATGAAAGCGCGAGTGGTGAAGGCGGTTGGGGAGCGCGGAAAAGACGTAGCGCTGGCGACATTTCACTCGTTCTGCGAAACGCTACTGGTGGGGCTGGATCCGGAACGCGTAATTCTGGATAAATGCGACCACTGGATATTGTTGCGGCGAAATATTGCCAGGCTGAAGTTGGAGAAATACCGGCGGCTAGCGGATCCGGGACAGTTCCTGAACGATTTCGCGGAATTTTTCAGTCGGTGCCAAGATGAATTGGTTTCGTGCGAAGACTATCAGCGGTATGCAAATGGTCTGGCGGAAAAATTGAAAGGGGAGCGCGCTGCGATTGACGAAGATACTTACGCACAGCGCGCGGAGCAAGTCGCGCTACAGCAGGAAATCGCGCGCGCGTATCGAGCCAGCGAAGAATTGTTGCGCGAGAAGAAACGCGTTTCCTTCGGCTCGCTGATCACCGGAGCGGTGGCGTTGTTGCAGAAAGATGGCGCGCTGCGCGAGAAATTGCAGCGGCGTTACCGGCACATTCTGGTGGATGAATTTCAGGACACGAATATCGCGCAAATCGAACTGCTGCACCTGCTCTGCGCGGAGCCTCGCAATATCGTGGCCGTGGGTGACGACGACCAGGCGATTTATCGTTTTCGCGGCGCTTCGTTCGCGAGCTTTTCGATTTTCGAAAAGCGATTTGCCGGACTGAAGGAGCAAGACGATCCGGGACCTTACCGGGTCGCGCTTACAGAAAATTACCGCTCGACGCCAAATATCTTGCGCGTGGCTACGCACGTTATCGGACAGAATGCGCGCAGCGATCGGTTTCCGCCCAAAGTGCTGACTACGGACCATCCGGCAGGCGAACGCATTCGACTCATTGAATTAGCCAACGCGGAAGAGGAATCGCGCTGGGTGGCAAGCGAATTGGCGCGGCTGCACGCCACCGGACACCCGTGGCGGGATTTCGCGGTTTTATATCGCCAACATACACACCGCAATGAACTGGTAGAAGAACTGGTCAGAAATAGCATTCCTTTCGTGATCAGCAAACTTTCGATTCTGGAGCATCCGCTGGTGCGCGACGTACTGGCATACCTGCGTTTGATCGCGACCCCTTATGACGACATTGCGTGCGCGCGCGTACTGGCCGCGCCCGCCTGGCATCTAGAACCCGTCGATTTGGTGCGTCTAACGGAGCGCGCCGGGAAGAAGCGTGGCACGGCGCTTTATGATGTGCTGCAAGCGCCGCAATCCGAACTGCCGTTCGACGCTTCGCAAACGGCGCTGCCGGAACTGCTGGGATTTGTGTCGGCGCAACGCAAAACATTGAACCGACGCACAGCGCGGGAGATTTTGGGCGAAATGATCGAATGGCTGGAGATACACGAGCGAACTGGCGCGCAGGACCGGAAGTATGTGTTGCAACTCATCCAATTCGTAAAAGAATGGGAGCCGAAGAGCGACTCGCGCGGGCTCGCCGAGTTTCTCGAATATCTGGAGTACTTCGACCAGGCGGGCGGAACGGTAGGCCTCGAAGAGGATGCTCCGGGCGATGCCGTACAACTAATGACCGTGCACGGCGCGAAAGGCCTGGAATTTCCACACGTATTTCTTCTGCGAGTGAACAATCGAGCTTTTCCAGCAACCGAACGAGCTCATGTATTTGAATTTCCTGCGGAGTTGATGAAGGAGGGTGGACCCGCCGAGCAGTTCCACATTCAAGAGGAGCGTCGTTTATTTTATGTGGCGCTGACGCGCGCACGAAAACGCCTGACCATTACGACGCTGACGGACAAGAAAGGCAAAGTGCCGACATTCGTTGAGGACATCGTGATGGAACCGGCGATCAAGAGGCGCGACGTACTGCAAATTGCGCCTAAAATGCCTCCAGCGGAAATAAAGGCTAGCGCAGCTGGGGCCAACACGAGCGCTGAGTTGCTGTTCCCCGTACGCAGCGCGCCTCCTCGCATTTTTTCGCGGATCGCCGTGTGGGCAGAGACGTTTCATCCTCCCACGCCGGAGCCGCTGCAATTGAGTCCCTCGGCGATCGATAACTATCGAAAATGCCCGCAACAATATTTGTTCAGCTATTTGTGGTCGTTGGAGGAAGGCCCGCGCGGAACGATGACCTTTGGGCGCGTGATACACGACACGATTAAAAGGTCACTGGCTGAAATGCGTAAAGGCAACATGCTTCCGTTCGAAGAAGTGCAGAGGATTTTTGAGACGGAATGGAAATCGCTGGGATTTGAAGACGCTTACCAGGAAGGCGAATACAAAAAGGATGGACTGGAGCAGCTCAAGGTGTTCCACGCGGCGATGTTGAAGGGGTTGCCGGAAATTTTGGAGCAGGAGAAGGTGTTTGAGCTGCCAATGGAAAATAACGTGATCGTAGCGGGGCGGATCGATCAGGTTAATTCGCTGGGACGCAACGATGTGGAGATCGTAGATTACAAAACCGGCAAGCCGAGGAAGGATGCGGATGCGCGCAAAAATCTGCAGCTGAGCATCTACGCGCTGGCGGCACGAGAAATTTTTGAATGGAACCCGGTTCGGCTGGTTTTTCACTACCTACAGAACAATCAGGTGCAAGTGACCACGCGGGATGCCAAGCAACTTGACGAAGCACAGAAGCTGGTGCAGGAAGCGGCGGCGGATATTCGCGCGGGGCAATTCCCTGCCAAACCCGGATTTTTCTGCAGGAGTTGCGCTTATAAGCCTATCTGCCCGGGCCATGAAGAGGCGCTTAGTTTGACAGTGGAAAGCAAGGAGCGAGCTTAGCGATAAGGTTGTACGAAATAAAAAGGCGCCGCGGGTAGCGGCGCCTGATAAACAAGGCTATTTGCAGAAAGCTACTTTTCTTTCTTGGGGTTCATTTTCCCTGATTTTGACTTTTTCTTCATGGTGAACACCTTCCGTAATTTGCTGACGCTATCGACAGTCAGCTCATTGCTTCATATAGGAGGGGTGTAGCCGGCGTGTCAAGAGGATTCAGCACGGTGATCGAAAATTAATGATTTATTGCGGCGCCGCGCCGACGTAGTAGCCCTGACGAGCGTCAACGGTAAGGCCTTCGCGCTTCACGCGGACTTCGATGGTGTGGTAGTCGACGGCGCGGTTGGTTCCGACAGGTGAGTAAGCGAGCGTGTACTGGTTGCGAGCTTGTTCCGCGACTCGGGAGTAAAGTTCCTCCATAGAGCTGCGCTTGGCAGCGAAATAGACGTCCCCGCCGGTGGCATGGGCGTAATCAACCAGGCGGGAGAACTTGCGGTCGAAGAAGGCACTACTGACCCCAAGGCTGTAAACGGACACATCGTAGCGTAGAAGCTCCTTGACAGCATTAGCGTAGGTGTTGGTGTTGGCGTGCTTGCCGTTTGCGCCATCAGAAACGAGCAGGATGATCTTGCGACGGTTGCGGCCGCGATCCTTCAGGAGTTGCGCACCGTTGTAGACGGCGTCGTCCAAGGCCTTGGTGGGCTGATTTTTGAGATTGACGGTGGCTGCACCCATGGTGGGCGCGTCACTGGTGGCGGAGTGACCGTTGATCGTCGGGCCATTGAAGGTGGACCCGGGGGGAGCTACCGAGGGCTCGCTATCCAGCTGGGTACGCTTCAACTCAGTCAGAAGTTTGTCTTGATCGCTTACAAACCCTTTGCCGGGATGGAAATATTCGTCGAAGCGGCACACAAAAGCTTCGTCGCTGGAGCTCAATCCGGCCAAGATGGCGCGCAGACTGCCATTGACCTGTTCGGCGTCCTTGGACTTCAGGTCATTATCGAGAAGAACCACGATGGAGAGCGGGTAAGGATCCGCGCTGAAAGAACCAATTCGCTGCTCGACTCCATCCTCAAAAATACGGAAGTCATCTTTTTGCAGGTCGGGGACCAAGTGTCCGGAGCTATCCTTGACAGTAACCGGTATGATGACTTGATTCACAGGTATGACGATTCTTGCCTGGCCGGAATTTGGAGCGGTAGGCGGCGGCTGCCGTTCCGATTGCGGCGGAGGGTTGCTAGTTTGCTGTGCTGGAGAGGGGACTGGAAGGAGCAGCACGCACGCGAGAATTGCTGTTTTTCTTAGACTTTTCATGGGCCGGCGGCCACATCCTCTCGAATGTTGTCGTTAGGGACGGTCCGCACGCATCCATCGCGCTGCCGTGCCGCATCCTAGTATTGCGAAAGGACTCCACAGGGCCTCAGAATGGCGGGAGTCTCTCGCAAAGGAAAGTATACATGCGTTCTTTGAAGAAAATTGCGAAGGTGTGTTTGGCGGCGAGCGTGACTTCGATGTTGGCGGTGCCAGCAACGCCACAGGAGCGGGCGGGCCAAGGGCCAACCGGGCCGACGATCAAAACACAGGTGAACCTCGTCAACTTGTTCGCGACGGTGCGCGACAAAAATAAGAGGATCGTGGGGGACCTGAAAAAGGAAGATTTCAAGATTTTCGAGGACAATCAGCCGCAAGACATCGCTTTCTTTTCTAAAGAGGTGACGCTTCCAATTACACTGGCCTTGCTGCTGGATACCTCTGGCAGCGAAACGGAAATGCTGGGGGCGATTCAGGAGACGGGCAGCGCGTTTTTAAGCCGCATTTTACGCAAGGGCGACGAAGCCTTGGTGATGTCGTTCGATACGGACGTGGATCTGCTTTCGGATTTCACGGATGACCGAGGACAATTGGAACGCGCAGTGCGTCGAGCGCGCATCAATACATCGTTCAGTGGAGGAATGATCAATCCGGGCCCGATACCGAACAGCCATCCAGTCGGAACCGCTCTATACGATGCGATTTATCTTGCATGCGGCGAGAAGCTGAACACGGAGGCGGGACGCAAAGCGATCGTGATTGTCACCGACGCCGACGATCAGGGAAGCAAGGTAAGAATAGAAGAAGCGATCGAGGCGGCTCAGCGAAGCGATACGGTGATTCATATTTTGCTGGTGGCCGATCCGCATTACGGCGGAGCGAATGTTGGAGCAGCCAAAAAGCTAACGGAGGAAACTGGCGGGCGCATGATCTCCGTAAAATCGGAAAAGAAATTGATGGAAGCCTTTGATGAAATTTCCGCGGAGCTGCGCGGCCAATATACGTTGGGTTATTACCCGACAAACAGCATGCGGGATGGGAAATTCCGGAAGATTAAAGTTGATATGGCCAACCATGACCTGAAGGTTCTCGCACGGCGGGGATACTACGCGCCGAGAGGCTAAACACGGGGACCTTTCCGAGCTAGTTAAATCAGAGCAGGAAAATTTGGCGCACGAGTGTGACTGGAAACGGGCGATTAGTTTCTAGGAGCGCCGGGGGAATGCTGGGTTGGGGTTTTGGCGTCGGCCTTAGCAAAATAGCCACGGCGGGCGCGCACTTGATAGCCGTTGTGGTCGGGAATTTCGATGCGGATTTTGTGATAACGGCCGTCGAGTTTGTAATTGGTGGGGTTGTAAGCGACGGAATACTGGTTACGCAATTCGTCACCAATGTCCTGGAAGGACTGGTCCAAATCGTCGACGTGGTAGGGGAAAAATGCGCGGCCGCCTGTTTCGTCGGCGAGTTCCTTCAGAATTTTGTCGCCGTCGGTCAAGTGCGACTTGCGATTGGCGAGTTTCGAAGGATCGGTCTGCGAAAGGGCGATCCATTGCGTGCTTGTGCTGATGGTATAGATCACGACGCTGGTGCGCTGCGCCATTTCGATAGCTTCCGCACGGGTGTGATTGGACAAATTGTCGTCGCCATCACTAATGAGGATCATCACTCGGCGCACAACATCCGGTTGATCGCCCGGGGGACGCGGCGGGTTACTCAGTTGTTTAACGCAGGCTTCGTAAATGGCGTCGTAAATGGCGGTGCCGCCGCCAGCGCGGGTTTTTACAATCTGATCGCGGAGCGAGCCGGCATCGCCGGTGAAAGCCTGCAACACTTGTGGCTCGTCGTCGAAGGTCATGACGAAGGCCTGGTCCTTATTGCGGCGCAAAACACTGAATAGGAAATTGACGGAAGCTTCCTGCTCAAACTTGATGCGATCGCGAATACTGTTCGACGTGTCCAGCAACATACCTATGCGGAGCGGCAGATCGGTCTGCCGACTGAAATAACGTATCTCCTGGGGAACATTGTCGTCAGAAATTTTAAAATTGTTCTTGTCCAGATCGGGCACAAGTTTGTTGCGGCGATTGAGGACAGTGAAAAGGACGTCGACGAGATTGACGCGGACGGGGATGACGGTCTCCGGGTTGCTCTGACCGGGCGTGGAAGATTGCGGGGCGGAGATTTGTGGGGCGGCCGGCGGCTGGGCTCGATAAGCGAGCGGCGCGAGAAGCAACAAGACCATCAAAGAGACAAAGATAAGTTGTCGGGGCATTAAACCGATTATAGGTAGCCTATGAGCGCAGCGTCAATTCGACGCGGCTCCTGGCCCACAGCTTGAGCGAGCTTGTGTAAGAAGACGCGAAGCTCCGCCGGAAGTGGAGCGCGAACCTCAATTCTTTCTCCGGTGCGTGGCTGCGAGAAAACCAGCTTTGCGGCGTGAAGAAAATTGCGGCCCAGTGGCGGCAGATCAATGGTGCCAACGCGCAAGTGGGCAGCAGCGCCGTACAGCGTGTCGCCAACGACGGGATGTTTCATGGCCGAGAAATGCACGCGAATCTGATGGGTGCGGCCGGTGTGCAAGCGAACTTCCACGAGCGTGGCGCGGTCCATGCGCAGGAGGGCGCGCCAATCGGTGAGCGCCTCGCGGGCATTGGACAGCTTCGCGCCGTGCCAGGTTCTCTGCTGAACGGCCATGCGCACGCGGCGCAGAGGATCGCGACCAATGGCCAACGCAATGCTGCCGGCGTTTTCTTTCAGAGTGCCCTGCACCAGAGCGATGTAAATCTTATTGACGGTACGCTGGCGGAACGCTTCGCCGAGCTTGGCATGAGCCTCGTCATTCTTGGCGACGAGGATTACGCCGGAAGTCTCTTTGTCGAGGCGGTGGACGATGCCGGGACGCTGGAGTTCAGCAGAATGAGAGAGAGGCTGGCCGCGACCGAGAAGCGCGTTGACGAGAGTGCCGGCGGAGACGCCCGCGCCGGCGTGGACGGTCATGCCGGCAGGTTTATTTACCGCGATGACGTCATCGTCTTCGTAAAGAATGTCGAGCGGAATGGATTCGGCTTCCGCGCGCATTGGCGGGCGCTGCTCAGGATGGACTTGGATGCGCTCGCGGCCGTGTAGTCGATGCGAACCTTTCGAAGCGTGGCCATCTACGAGGACCAGGCCAGATTCGATGAGTTCCTTCACGCGGGTGCGGCTAAGAGAAGGACAATGAGCGGTAACCAGGCGATCCAGCCGCTCACCTGCCTCGGTTGAGTCGACTTCGAAGAAAAGTATGGAATCCGGTGCGCTTTTGCCGGAAGCCGAAGAGGCTTCGTCATTGTTCTTTGGGTTTTCTGGACTTTCTGCGCTGTCGATCAAATGAATTCTCAGTTTCTTGTTCCAGGGCGCTTGCGGGATGAGGTCGGCGTAGCAGCGGCGTGGCTTGCGCCGAAGAATACATCAAGAATGATAAGTACGGCACCTACGGTGATGGCAGCGTCGGCAAGGTTGAATGCGGGCCAGCGGTAGGAGCCCAGCCATACTTCAAGAAAATCGGTGACCGCGCCGTGAAGCAGGCGGTCGGTAACGTTTCCCGTGGCGCCCGCGAGGAGGAGAGACAAACCGGCGGAGGTCGTGGGACCGCCCGTGCTGCCGCGGACGAGTAGCCAGGCCAGCGCGAGTATCATGGCAATGGAACCGGCGATGAGGATGACACGCGTCCAGGGCGATGAGGAGTCCGCAAAAAAACTGAAGGCGATGCCGGGATTTGTGCGATGCAAAAGATAAACGAAATGATGGATAAGCTCGCGGCTCCAGCCTTCGGGAGTTTGCGATTCGAACCATGCTTTGGTGGCGCGGTCCAAGATGACGACTACCAGAGTGAGCCAGAGCCAGCGGAGGCGCGCGGGGAGTGTCATCACGTTAAGTGGGCTTGCATTCGTCCGTTCGTCCGAGTTAATTGGACCCGGTGACAGTGGTGCCGACGGCAGCACGTTCAATTTCAGCGAGAGCTTCGCTGCAGCGCTCGCAAACGGTTGGGTAACGTGGATTCTCGCCGACGTGTGTCGAATAATTCCAGCAGCGTTCGCACTTTGCGCCGTCCGCGCGTTCGATTTTAACGGTTAGTCCGGACAAAGCTTCGCTTTGAAGCGCGGCGGCGGGCGGTGCCGGAGCTACGATCACTTGCGAAACGATCAGCAGCGCGGGCAAAACTGGTTGTTTCTCCTCGAGAAGTTTCTGCAGGCCTGAGATTTCCGCCGCGGCATGAAGAGTTACTTTGGCTTCCAGGCCGCCGCCAATGATTTTTGCGGCGCGCGCTTTTTCAAGGGCGACGAGAACAGCGGAGCGCATCTGGGCGAGCTTGGCCCATTTCTCGGACACGTCGTTGCTGATCCCAGAAGAAAGTAAAGCTGCTTCGGGAAAGAGCGCGATGTGGACGCTCTCTGGATCGTCTTTGGCTTTGGGCAAGAACTTCCAAATTTCTTCGGTGGTGAAGACCAGGATGGGCGCAGCGATACGCACCAGGGCACTGGTGATTTTCCAGATGGCGGTCTGCGCAGAGCGGCGTGAGGTGCTGGCCGGCGCTTTGGTGTAGAGGCGATCTTTCAACACGTCGTAGTAAAAGGAGCTAAGGTCGACGACGGCGTAATCGTGAACGGCGTGATGGATGCGGTGGAATTCATAGTTGGCGTACCACTCGCGGCATTTCTTGACGAGCTCGGCAGTACGCTCAAGCATCCAGCGGTCTATCTCTTCGAGTTGCGCGTTGGGAAGAATATCGCGCGCAGGGTCGAAATCGCTGAGATTGCCGAGGGCGAAGCGGAAGGTATTGCGAATCTTGCGATACGCTTCGCTGAGCTGGGTCATGACGCGCTCGCTCATCTTTACGTCGGCTTGATATTCCTGGGAGGCGACCCAAAGACGGAGCAAGTCCGCACCCCACTTTTCGCAGATTTCGGCGGGCTCGATGGCGTTGCCAAGCGATTTCGACATGGGCCGGCCCTGCTCATCGAGCGTCCAACCGTGAGTGACTACGCCGCGATAGGGCGCGGCGTTGCGCACGCCGGTGGCGATCAGGAGAGAGCTTTGGAACCAGCCGCGATACTGGTCGGGCCCTTCCAGATAAATATCGGCGGGCCACTCGGGACCTTTTAGAACGGCGAGGTGCGAGGAGCCGGAGTCAAACCACACATCGAGAATGTCGTTCTCCTTGCGCCAGCGGGTGGCGCCACAAGAACACTTTGTGCCGGCGGGAAGCAACTCGTCGGGCGTGTGCCGGTACCAGGCGTCGGCACCTTCTTTTTCAAACCACTTCACGACATTGCGCAACGCTGAGTACTGTTCGAGGCGGGTACCGCAGGCGTCACAATAGAAAACAATTATCGGTACACCCCAGAAACGCTGGCGCGAGACGCACCAATCGGGGCGCTTCTCGATCATTTCATAGATGCGATCTTCTCCCCAAGCAGGGATCCACTTTACAGTGTGGACTTCATCGAGCGCGGCTTGCCGAAGAGACGTGGTGGTGCCATGGGCAGCTTGGTCCATGTTGATGAACCATTGCTCGGTGGCACGAAAGATCACGGGATTGTGACAGCGCCAGCAATGCGGGTAGGTGTGTTTGTATTGGTGATGGCCGAGAAGCGCATTACGCCGCGCAAGAAGTTTAACGATAATCGGGTTGGCGGTAAAAACATCCTTGCCTTTGTACTCCGGCAAGCCTTCGAGATACACACCTTTGTCGTCCACCGGCGCATAGGTGTCTAGGCCGTATTTCTGGCCGGAGTAAAAGTCATCGGTGCCGTGGCCGGGAGCAGTGTGCACGATGCCGCTACCTTGATCGAGAGTCACGTAGTCCGCGAGAATGCCGGGAACCTGGAGCGGCAGAAATGGATGTTGAAACTTCATGCCTTCGAAAGCGCGTCCCTGGAAGGTTGCGCGGACACGCGCTTCCTGGATGCCGCATTCCACCTGCAAAGCAGCGATGCGGTCCGCGGCGAGTAGCAGTGCGCCTTTTTCCGTGTCAACTACCGCATATTCATAGTCGGGATGAAAAGCGAGCGCGCGATTGTGTGGGAGGGTCCAAGGCGTGGTGGTCCAGATGACGGCGCTGACATCGTCGCCGATGGATTGCATGGTGGAAGGTTCACGAGGCAGCTTAGCGGCACCCGCAGCGTCAAGGTTGGCGCCGACTACGCCAAACTTCACCCAGACCGACTCACTGGTGTGGTCTTCGTATTCGACTTCGGCTTCGGCAAGCGCGGTGCTGTCATGAATGCACCAATACACGGGTTTGCGCCCGCGATACACGTATCCTTTCTCCATGAAATCGAGGAAAGCTCCGGCGATGGTCGCCTCATAATCATGGTTCATGGTGAGGTACGGGTCGTTCCAGCGGCCAAAAACGCCAAGGCGTTTAAAATCCTTTTTGTGCTGCTCGACATACCGCGCCGCGAATTCCCGGCAGAGCTTGCGGAATTCAGAAGCGGCAACTTTTCCTTTTCCGCCAAGCTCTTTTTCCACCTGGGTCTCAATGGGCAAACCATGGCAATCCCAGCCGGGAACAAATGGAGCGAAATGGCCAGCCATACTCTTGGACTTCACAATCATGTCTTTGAGAATTTTGTTGAGTCCGGTGCCGAGGTGAATCGTTCCCGTGGGATAGGGCGGACCGTCATGAAGAACGAAGAGAGGTTCGCCTTTACGAGCCTCGAGAATGCGTTCGTAGAGATGCGCATCTTCCCACGTGGCTAGCTGTTTAGGCTCATTCTGCGGGAGGCTGGCCTTCATAGGGAATTCGGTCTTGGGCAGATTCAGAGTTTTTTTAAGTTCGAGTGGCTCGGCAGTCATGGTGAGCGTTCGGATTCCCTTTTATCCGGCTATCAATGCCGCTATTAGGAACGACGAAACTTCTTTTTGAAGCATCTAAATATATTGCGATATATTGCGGCAATTTACTATTCGCCGCAGTTGCGGCGTCGCGCCAGGTTATAGGCGGGAAACATCGCAAGGCAATGTAATTGCGTATGTTACACTAGGAAGTGAGTTGGTGTCAGCCGGGGGCGAACACAACCTTTCCCGGCCCTCGGGAATCATACCGGCTGGGCGCTCTAAACGACACTGAACGGGGAAAACTCGCGTCTAAGTTGAGGGGAAGACGGTGCCGAGCGAAATCATCAATTTACTACCGCCCGAACTGAAAAAAGGAAAGGTGTCTGCTGGGAGCCCGCAGACTACCGCTGCCATACCAACACCACAGTTTGCACCGCCAAAACACGTATTGACGGATGGCTTCTGGTCCAATCTTAAACATTTCCTATCGGAGCGACCTGTCAAAGTCAGAGGCCATGGTTCTTCTCCGCTGATGCCGTCGAAATATGGCAGCGGCTTCTCTGACAATCTGAAAGATTTCTTCAGTTCGCGTCCGATACCGAAAGGCCCGTCAAACAGCCGACTGGAAGTAGCCTGGGGCGCAGGCTTCGGCGGATTTGGCCAGCGCATCAAGGAATTATTCTTCCCAGTAAAACAGGCTCCGCTGCAAGTAACGAGCAAGCCGATTAAGGTAAAAGATATCTGGTCCAAGGACGAGAATTTCGGCTGGACGCAAGTACTGTCAATCGGTTTGCATGCGGGAATCATCGCCCTGCTGGTAATTCCGCTGTTTACGCATATCCTGCCGCCGTCTACCGAAGCCAAGAATAAGATGGATGTTACGCCGTTGGATATTTCGCCTTACATATCTAAGTTGCCGGCGGGTGCGAACAAGGCAGGAGGGGGGGGTGGTGGCGGCGATCGCTCCGTTGTGCCTCCCACGAAGGGCCGCGCGCCGAAATTTGAGTGGACACAATTCACTCCGCCATCGGCAACGATTAAGAACCCGGCCCCGAAGCTGCCGATGGATCCTTCCTTGCTTGGTCCACCAGAGTTGAAGGTAACAAATCCCGTGCTTACAAACATGGGTGATCCTCTGGCCGCATCCGTAAATATGTCCGGCGGACCGGGCGGCGGCAGTGGCATCGGCACTGGAGAATCTGGCGGCATCGGTAGCGGTGCGGGCGGGGGTCTTGGTCCAGGTGAAGGCGGCGGCACGGGCGGCGGAGTATTTCGCGCCGGCGTCAATGGAGTTGGTGCACCGCAATGTATCTATTGCCCACAGCCGGAATATTCCGATGAAGCGCGCAAGGCCAAGTATCAAGGCACGGTTTTGCTGGACGTGACGGTAACGGCTGATGGGCGCGTGATTAATCCGGTGGTTATCAAAGGCCCGGGTCTTGGGCTGGAAGAAAAAGCGCTCTCACAGGTACGCAATTGGAAGATGCGAGCGGCGGTCGGACCCAACGGCAGACCTGTCAATTCGCGCGTGCAGATCGAAGTTACTTTCCACCTCTACTAGTCCCTTGGCGGACACAGGCAAACAACCTCGCGGCCATATGGGGCACGTCACTGTGCGATTCTCTACGCATTCCTGGCAACATCGCGGACGCAGCCGCAACATGATGGTGCGTCAATCTGCTAGGATTTCCGCATGAGAACAACCCTAGTCTTCTCTCTCGTAGCTTTTTTGTGGACCGGTGGCATCGCGAGTGAATCCGACGCGCAAACTTCCACTGGCAGGCTGCAATTTACGGCAAAAATCACGCCGACGGCTGCCCGGCCAGAACCAGTGCGGCAATTCACATTCTACATTCTTACGAAGAGTTATGCGGATGTTTCCAAGGAAGTGGAAGCAGGAGACGCGATTCCTTCGCGCGATCAGTTTATCGACGATTTGAAGGTATCGGCCGAACTAAAGAAATGGCTGAAGGCGCATGAAATTATGGACTTAACGATGCCGGGGCTGGATAAAGCGCTGACACCAGACGAAATTATCAACACACTCGAATTTCTGGCCGCTTACCAGCGGGCTAACAGCGGCGGCGTGACCGACGGTATTCCAAAACCAAAATACAAAGAAGCCGACAAGGCCGAGCATCCAGAAAAATACGCTAAACAACAGCAGGAATATCTCGCGGCTCTAAAGAAATTCATCCAAGCGCGTCCGGAGACAATTAGCGGGATGGAGCTGGAGCTGGAAAGCGTAAACCCACAGCGGAAATGGGCGCAGATCGCCAGCGACCACAGTAAACGCGTGCGACGTCTGGCGCCGGATGTGGCGCAGACAAAGTATCTGGTTGGCAAGGCCGACACCGATCTGGACGGCCAGGCGGCGCTATCCGCGCTGCCCGCAGGCAATTATTGGATCAGCTCGCTGAGCCTGGACGTGGATGCCGGCGACACGCGTTTGCGATGGGATGTACCGGTCGCGATTCAAGCGGGTCAGCTGACGCGCGTAGAGCTATCGAACCTGAATGCTATTGACGCGCGCGCCGCTTCCGCTCCCTAGGCCCGCCCGAGAGCATGGGCACCCTCTTCCGCTGGGTAATATTCAATTTCTTTGTACTCGCCGCCATTACGCTGGATCTTCGCGTGTTCCATCGAGACGCGCATAAGATCGGAGTACGCGAAGCCGGCTTCTGGAGCGCGGTATGGGTAATTCTTGCCTCGCTGTTCGGCGCCGGGGTGTTCATTTTTCTGGGCCGCCAACCGGGATTAGAATTTTTCACGGGCTATCTGATTGAGAAGGCTCTCAGCGTCGACAACCTTTTCTTGTTCTTGGTGATCTTCCAAGCTTTTGCCGTAGATGATCGCGTGCAACATCGCGTGCTGGCCTGGGGGATACTGGGTGCGCTGATTATGCGCGCAATCATGATTGCAACCGGTGTGGCGCTGATCGAGCGTTTTTCTTGGGTAATGTATGTGCTCGGCGCGTTTTTGATTTATGCGGCCGCACACATGCTGTTCGTGAAGCACGAAGACATGCATCCAGAAAAGAATGCATTGTTCGCGTTTGCGAAAAAGCATTTGCGTGTGACGCGCACGTATCAAGGCGAGCGGTTCTTTGTTCGCGAAAGCGGAAAGCTTGTGGCCACACCACTGTTTCTGGTGCTGTTGGTAGTGGAAATAACCGATCTGACGATGGCGGTGGATTCAATTCCAGCGATCTTTGGAATCACACACGATCCATTTATCGTTTACACCTCGAACGTCTTTGCAATCCTAGGGTTGCGCGCTCTTTATTTTCTGCTGGCCGGAGCGCTCGACCGATTGCGGTATCTTGATGAAGGCATGGCGCTGATTTTGCTATTTATCGGCGCAAAAATGATCGCGGAACCCTGGATTCATATTCCAATCCACATTTCATCGGCAATCGTAATAGGCATACTTCTAATTGCGCTGTTAGCATCGCTGCTAGGCAAAGCGAAGTCTGAAGCTTAGCCGTTTACTCCGCTTGAATCATCAACTCGTCTACATAACACCACATCCAATTTTCGCCAGGTTCGTGCGAGCGGATGACCGGATGCTTCGTAGCATGGAAATGTTTTGTGGCATGCCTATTTTTTGAAGAATCGCAGCAGCCTACGTGACTGCAAGTGAGGCATTGACGCAAGTGAACCCAGGAGTCACCAGTAACGATGCAGTCTTCACAAACCCGGGGTTTTGGTTTCGCCTTGTGAATTTGATAGATATGCGTACAAGTGGTGGCCATATATCGATCTCCTGAAGCTCAATGCGCTTTCGTTATTTCGTGGAATGCTGAGGTTGCTCCCAGCATGCTGCTTCAATTGGCCCTACGCTCACGCTACAATCTTTGCGCAATTATGTCTAAACGTATTTCTGGCGCCCTCGTGGCCGCACTGTGCGCAGCCGATTCCGCAGTACGAACGGCGGCGGGAGCTGAAATTTATCGCGTTGGCCGTGCTCCCGCCGACGACGCGGTAAGTGCATGGCGAAAAGACAGCGAATTATCGGCTCTTCTGCTGGGACCAAATCCCACGGTCAACGTAGGCCTCGCAGTCCAGCCGGAGACATTCGCCCGGATTCACGCGGCGAACGGCGCGCCGCGCTTTATAGACGTGCCGCCCGATCAGGATGCCAGGGAATTCGAGCTGCACTTTCCAGGAAACGTTTCTTTGGACATCCTCACGACGCGCGAGCCGGGGGGTTCCGGAGCAATCGCGCGCTATTTGGAGAAGTTTGGGGAAGGCGTGCAACAGGTGGAATTTCGGTGCCTGGATGTGGCTCGCGCGACGGAAATTTTAAAAGCGAAATTCGGAGTTGCTCCTGTTTATGAGCGAAACGTCGTAGGAGGCGACGGCACGCGCGTCAATTTCTTCCTAGTTTTATTGCCGGCGGGCCATAAAGTTTTGATTGAACTCTACGAACTAAACGTCACTAACCACCACTGAAGTCGAAGCGAAAGCGGAGATTTCGGTCCAGGCACGCAGGACTTCGCCGACCGTCCAGGCTTGAGCGATGCAGCCGCGCGGCGTGAACGGCGCATCCCCATCGAAGATTTCGGGGAGAGTGCCCAAGCCGCGCGCGTAAATTTGTCTGCCGAGAGGCTCGAGAAAACGCAAGGCCGCCTCGTGGTCTTTGTAAACTCGCAGATGAGCGTGCACAAAGGGCCCCAAGAGCCAGCCCCAGACGGTTCCCTGGTGATATGCCGCGTCACGTTCGCGCAGGCCACCAATGTAATGGCCTTGATAGCCGGGTTCACCTTGCGCGAGGCTCCGCAATCCGTGCGAGGTGAGCATGCGTCGCGCGCAAATATCGACAACTGCTTTTTGCTGATCTGCGTTAAGTAGACTGCACGGGAGCGAAACGGCAAAAATTTGATTTGGACGAAGAGAGCTATCGTTGCCGATCCCTGGCGCGTCGATCACGTCGTAGCAGCATTGGCGTTGGGCATTCCAGAACTTCCAGAAACTTTTTCTGGCCTGGGTCTCGAGCCGGCCATAGCGTTCGGTAGGCTTCACCAGCAGGCGCGCGAATTGCGCCATCGTCTGGAGCGCATTGATCCAGAGCGCATTGATTTCCACCGGCTTGCCCGTTCGCGGCGTGACGACCCAATCGCCCATTTTGGCGTCCATCCAAGTTAGTTGAACGCTTGGGCCGCCTGCAAAAAGCAAGCCGTCGGCGGGGTCCACATGAATTTCATATCGCGTACCTTTTACGTGGGCGTCGAGGATACTCGCGAGGACAGGAAATAATTTTTGCAAAAGTGCAGCGTCTTGCGTAATCGCAAAATACTGGCGAACCGCTTCGAAATACCAGAGCGCGGCATCCACTGTATTGTATTCGGGCGTGCCGCCAGCGTCTGGAAAATTGTTGGGCAGCATTCCGGCGTCAATGAAACGCGAGAAGGCCAGAAGAATCTGCTTGGCTACTTCAGGGCGACCTGTTGCGAGCGTCAATCCGGGCAGCGCAATCATCGTGTCGCGGCCCCAATCACCAAACCAAGGGTAACCGGCGATGATGCTGCGGCCATCAGGTTGTTGGGGGAGGCTGCGCTTGACGATGAATTGATCCGCGGCCAGCACCAGTTGCCACAACCAGGGCGGCGCGTCTTCCGTACAGGGCGCTTCATTGGCCGCTTGCCAGTCGTGAAAGAGCCTTACCTCATGATTTTGGCGAGCAGCCAAGGCAGTTTCGCCATCGAGCTCGGTTTGCGATTCCGTGCTGACGACGATCGTGATACTCGCGCCTACTTCCAGCGTTGCGCGAAACAACGCAGCGAAGAGATGGTCATCATGATCGTCGAGCCCGCGGGCGGTTTCCACGGGCATGGCGTAATCGCGATACCACGCGTGTTGCGGCGTGCACGAAGCATCGGCGCTCATGAGATAGAAAGGAGTCGCGCCATCGAACGCCAAGACCATGAGTCCGTGCTCGACCGGAGTAATTTCCATCTGCCAATCGCCGGCATGCGTAGAGCAATGGAAATCGCGGTAATTTACGAGCGCTTTCAGGTCCAGCTGGAGAGAGCTGCTGCCGCGTATGAATTTATACTGAATAAATGTGGTGTTTTCGGCCTGACGCATCCAGACACGCTTTTCGAGCAATGCGTCGGCCAAGGCAAAGGTCCATACCGGCTTGCTGCCCTCGACGGAAAAGCTCTCCAAGTTTAGAAAACCTTGCGGTTCGACTGCGCCGCTGGCCCAACGATGCGTTGCGAGAGAATATTCGGTGTCCGCATAGCCGATGATTTCATCCAAGCTCGCGACTAGCTGAGTGCGGCCCACAGGAGGCTGCAATGCTGCGATGAGCAGCCCATGGTAACGCCGCGTGAGACTGCCGGCGACAGTGCCGGATGCATAGCCGCCGAGACCGTTGGTAACAAGCCACTCGTGAGCTTCGGCGGCGCGGAGATCGCCGCAGACTTCCCTGCCAAACTGAATTTCCGCGAGCGCGGCCATGCTCTATTCCCCGCTCTGTTCGATCAATTTTGCGACGAGGCCGGTCCAGCCGGTTTGGTGACTTGCGCCGAGGCCCGCTCCATTGTCGCCATGAAAATATTCGTAGAAGAGAATCAAGTCTCGCCAATGCGGATCCGTGTGAAATAATTCGTTACCACCATCGACGGGACGCCGGCCATCCTTGCCACGCAAAAAAATGTGAGTTAGGCGGCGCGAAATTTCCGCAGCGACCTGCCAAAGGTCGGATTCTTTCTTGGCATAAGTGGGGCACGGCACCTTGAAGTCCTCACCATAGTAGTGATGAAACTTCTGGAGGGACTCAACCAGAAGATAGTTCACGGGGAACCAGATAGGTCCGCGCCAGTTGGAATTGCCACCAAAAACTCCAGTGGTGGACTCGGCAGGCTCGTATTGGACGCGATTGACACTGCCGTTTACATGCAGCTCGTAGGGATGATCCTTATGGTATCGGGATAGAGCGCGCACACCGTAAGGGGAAAGAAATTCCGTCTCATCCAGCATGCGGGAAAGCACACGCTTCAATTGCTTGCGGCTCACGAGCGAAAGCAAGCGGCGCACGCCGCGCGCGGAGCGCTGCGTCATATCAATATGCTCCGGCACATCGGCATGATTTTCGATGAACCATTGCATGCGGCGCTTGAAACCCGGCAGACGATCGACGATTTCGGGCTCGAGCGTCTCCACCGCAAATAAAGGAATCAAGCCGACCATGGAACGTATCTTGAGGAAATGTTCTTCGCCATTCGGCAATTGCAAGACATCATAATAAAAGCCGTCTTCCTCATCCCATAGCGAGCGGCGCCCGGTGCCGAAGTTGTTCATGGCTCTCGCGATGTAAACGAAGTGCTCAAAGAATTTGCTGGCTATGTCTTCGTAGGCGGCGTCGTCCTTGGCCAGTTCCAATGCGATGGCCAGCATGTTCAGGCAATACATCCCCATCCAGCTTGTGCCGTCAGACTGTTCCAGATGGCCACCGGTGGGAAGCGGCGCGGACCGATCGAATACTCCGATATTATCGAGGCCTAGGAAACCACCTTGAAAAATATTCGCTCCATCAGGGTCTTTGCGATTCACCCACCAAGTGAAATTCAGCAGCAGCTTATGAAATACCTTCTCAAGAAAGCCGCGATCGGCAACTCCGCGTACACGGCGCTCGATTTTGTAGACGCGCCAGGCGGCCCAAGCATGAACCGGCGGATTTACATCGCTGAAGGCCCATTCGTATGCGGGTAATTGCCCGTTGGGGTGCATGTACCACTCGCGGAGAAGCAGAACCAGCTGATCTTTCGCGTAGTCCGGATCCACGAGAGCCAAGGTAATGCAATGAAATGCCAGATCCCAGGCCGCGTACCAAGGGTATTCCCAATTATCCGGCATGGAAATAATGTCTTCGTTGTACAAATGGGTCCAATCCTTGTTGCGACCTTGCCAGCGTTCGGGAGGAGGTTTTGGTCCCGCGGGATCGCCTTCCAGCCAAGTGCTCACATCGTAGTGATAGAACTGTTTACACCATAGCATTCCCGACAAAGATTGCCGCATAACAGCCTTCGCGTCGTCCGAGCGCTCTTTGGGGATGCGAGAGGCGTAGAATTCGTCCGCTTCTTTCTTGCGCAAGGTAAACACGTTATCGAAACCCGCAGCAAAATCATTGGGGGCGGGCACACCTTCAGGGCGCTCAGCGCGCGCAGGTGAACTGATCGTCGCCGCCATCGCATCCTCAGAGAGGGGCTCCGTGTCAGTAAGCCGAAGTTTTAGCGTAACCGATTGTCCGGGCCCCAGTTGCAAGGGGTAACTGGCAGCTAACTTGGTGCCCTCCTGCTGTGGATTGACGGCAGCTTTTTGTCCATGAATGACGTAATCGTGGAAAGCATCCTTCACATAGGACCGATTGGTTCCGCCGAAGATCCTTGCATTGTTCGTTTCGTTTTCCGTAAAGAGCAATTCAGGCTGGCCTTCGCAGAGCAGCCAGCGCTTGCCGTATTGAAAATGCTGCACCTCAGCACATGCGCATCCCGGGACGCCGGTGGCTGTACGCGTGATCGGTCTTCGCAAATCTTTGCCCCAGGACCATGTATTGCGAAACCAAAGTGAAGGCAGGAGGTGCAGCGGCGCAGCCTCTGGGCCGTGGTTTATCGCTGTAATTTTGATTAGCATGTCTTCGACGTCGGCCTTGGCATACTCGATGAAAACATCGAAGTAGCGATTCTCGGCAAATACTCCGGTATCCAGAAGCTCGAATTCCGGCTGCAGGCGGCTTCGGCGACGATTCTCTTCCACCAACCATTCATACGGGAACGCCGCTTGGGGATATTTGTAGAGCATGCGCATGTAGGTATGCGTGGGGGTGCAGTCAAGATAAAAGTAATATTCCTTAACGTCCTCGCCGTGATTGCCTTGATTCCCCGTGACACCGAAAAGCCTCTCCTTGAGGATGGGATCGCGGCCATTCCAAAGGGCCAGGCCAAAGCAAATCATCTGATGACGATCGCAAATGCCGCCGACGCCGTCTTCACCCCAACGATAAGCGCGCGACCTCGCATGATCGTGCGGGAAATATTCCCATGCAGTTCCATTAGGAGAGTAATCCTCGCGAACGGTGCCCCACTCCCGCTCAGAAAGGTAAGGACCCCAGCGCTTCCAGTACTTCTTTCGCGTACGGGTTTCTTCAAGCCGCCGGTCTTCGGTCGTTTGCAGTCGAGGCATAGTCGGATGTTCCTCTAGAGGAAATGCTCAGGATAAGGGTGCAAGGTTCGCCTTCCGGATAAGCGACGTCTGTAGCAATCGTATCCAATTCGCTTTGCAGCGCTTGAATAAATCCAAAGCTATGCCCGCAACCGTCAATGACTTTCCGGAAGGGTGGGGTCGACCTTAGGCGACGACAACGGTTGTGTTACAACGCCGGAAAGAGTCTGCCAACCGCGACGCGATAGACTCCAAAAGATGAAATATCCTGAGATCGCAGCACCCGCCAACAGCAAGAAACCTACCAGCCATTCCTGCAGTACGAGCTCACCGATACCAAACATGCAGCAATAGACCATCGCGCAACCCATAATCCAGTTCATGGCATTGGCTCCCAGATCGCGGACTGGCGTAATTTCCGGAGCAAGCAGCGCAATGTTCTTCCATCCGTGAACCGTAGGTTGGACACGTCTGTAAAACTTTAGCAGTCTCTCGTCGGATTCTGGCCGGGTGAGAAAAGTAGTCACCAGCCAGACTATGGTCGTGGAAATAGTCGTGATCAATACCGTTTTGGCGAATACTACGGAAGTATTACCCGCAAAGTTAATTCGCTGCAACGATAACGAGACGACGAAGGCGGCGACCATTGACGAGATTTCGCTCCAGGCATTGACGCGCCACCAATACCATCGCAGCAGTAGCACACCTCCGGTTCCCGCGCCGATTCCCAGAAGCAGTTGCCAGGCAGACTGGATCGAATTGATATTCGCTGCCGCATACCCGCTGAGGATCACCAGCAGGACGATAAAGAGCTTGCTCACGAACACATAATGCTTGTCACTCGCTTTCTTCACCAGGAAGCGACGGTAAAAATCATTGATGAGATAAGAAGTGCCCCAATTCAATTGTGTCCCTACGGTTGACATGAATGCAGCAAGGAAAGCCGCGATCATTAACCCGCGCAAAGCCGGCGGAAGGAAATCGCGGAGCACCATTACGTAACCTTTTTCGGGCTCCGCCGCAAACTCCATACTCGGCCTAAGCCCTCCATATGGCGAGTAAACCGCTACAGCTACAAGACCGGTGAGAATCCAAGGCCACGAGCGCATCGCATAGTGCGCAATGTTGAACCAAAGCGTTGCGCCGAGAGAGTTCTTTTCATCCTTGGCGCTGAACATACGTTGCGCAACATATCCGCCACCCCCCGGCTCTGCGCCCGGATACCAACTTGCCCACCACTGCACGCCCAAATAGAGCGCGAAGGTAATTATCGGCAGCGTCCAAATTGCGTCGGTAGTCCATCCTAGATGAAAGGAAGGAAAAAACGAAAGGATCGAGCCGGTGGGCTGTCCTGTTTGGCGTACGACGTCATTCACGTGAGACAACTGAATTTTGAGGAGCGTCATACCGCCAACCTTGGCGACCGCCACCCAGGCAAGTACGATGATCATTGTCATTTTGAGTACAAACTGAAATAAGTCGGTAACGAGTACGCCCCAAAGACCGCCAATGAACGTGTAGATTCCGGTGAACGGCACCAAAATCAGAACGCAGATCAGAAGTCCAGTGCGTGAGGGCTCCCCGAAGGTGTAGTGCAGCAGCACATGGCCGCCTACTGCGATTTGCAGCATACGCCCCTGGGCAATTAAATCCCCCAGTAAAACCGTGGTGATACTGATCATGGCTTTAATGACCCATCCTAGGATCAAACAGTTCATTAAAGCGCCGAGATAGAGGGCGCGGAAGCCGCGAAGGAAGCCAGCGGGTTTTCCTTCGTACCGGAGCTCCACGAATTCGACATCGGTGAGGATTTCAGCGCGGCGCCAATAGCGGGCAAAGAAAAAAACAGTCATCATGCCGCTTAAGCATTGCGACCACCACAACCAGTTTCCGGCAATACCATTTTTGGCCACGAGCCCAGCCACCAAAAGCGGGGTGTCTGCGGCAAACGTGGTGGCCACCATGGAAGTGCCGGCCAGCCACCAGGAAACATTACGGCCGGAGACAAAGAATTCCTCTGTGCTTCCCGATGAACGCCGCCGGTAATACAGACTAATCAGTAGATTCAGCAGCAGGTATACGGCGACAACGATCCAATCGGTTGCGGTGAGCGACATCTGTGGATTCACACTCCTTCTGGAATCATGAAACGTAGGCCGAATCTTATGGGCATCACTATCGCACGGGTTGGCTTAGGCAATATCGATTTTTTTGAGAAAGGATAGATTCTTGGACTCCGCTACAGTTTGTACTGAACCAACCACCGATGGGGCTGCGACATAGTCTCTTTGCCCGAAACTATTTGCTGTGTTATGCGTAATTGCATAATGATTTCGGTGCGCGCCCTCTGCCGATTGTCGCGCACATCTTAAGGAGCGATCATGCCCAATCGTATCGTCCACTTTGAAATTCCAGCGCACGAACCGGAAAAGCTCAGAAAGTTCTACAGCGACCTATTTGGGTGGAAGTTCCACCAGGCCTCCCTTCCCGGGCCGGAATACTGGCTGTGCGACACCGGCTCGGACGTGCCGGGGATCAATGGCGCGGTCATGCAGCGACAGCATCCCCAGCAGCCGTGGACCAACTACGTAGATGTCGCCAGGATCGACACGGCTCTCCCCCAGCCGGCCCGTCAACTCCACCACCCGCTTCGGACTCATGCACTTCAGTTTCGCTAGGGGTAAACGATGAACCTTTCCAATTCCATTTGGTCCAGTCGGTTGACGCCTCGATGATTCCCGATTAAATTAGAAGGTAGAGTCGTGGCTGCCGGGAGAGCCGGACGTGCTGCGATTCTTTTTTCTTCCTCGGTTGGGAGGTCGTCCAATTGGTAGGACTCCAGACTCTGAATCTGGCTATCCTGGTTCGAGTCCAGGCCTCCCAGCCAAATCTCTAGCACAACTGGCAATATCCCTAACTACTTCCGCAAATAAGACACCGTGAGCGGCGCTGCAATCGACCTAGCAACGTTATCGAGGTGCTTGGATGGTAGTTTCCCCGGCCGCCGCTTCATTCTCTGAGGCCACGGGCACCATTTTGCCTCTGTCCACGATGTATTCGCGGCCACCCCAGGTGACGCGATTCGACGTGAAACTTGCAAGCCAGATGATAAAACGCACGGCGTCCCGCAGAGGGACAAGCCACACCCGCCGCCTCAGCACTTCATCCTGAATACCCCAGATTCCTACTGTCCAGGCTAATGTCGAGCGAAGAATCAAATAGGACAGCACGTACAGCAACGCGCTCCACTTTGTAGGTGCGACTAACGCAGCCAACACGACCCAAGGAAGCCCTTGAGTAAGAATCAACGCAGCATACGCAAGCGGCCGGCATGCACGGACGGTGCGCGCCCAGCGGAGTTGGTGCTGCCAGAAGCTACGCGCGGTCTGCGCCGGATACATCGTCCACACCGATTCGGCCGAAAGTACAACTTCTCCACCCGCTTTTACGATCCGGTTCCCCAGCTCATAGTCATCTGCAAGCAGGTCAGCGATCGCTTCTAAGCCGCCGATCTTCGCAAGCCAGCTTTTGGTCGTGGCGATTGAAGCGCCGAGACCGAAGCTTATACCCTCGGTCCACTCGGCCATCAAGACTCCAGCGAAAAAGTCACTGGATGCGCCGATTGCCTCAATCTCCGCACCGAGATTTCTTTCGGCAATCGCGCGATAGAGACAAGTAACCGCCCCAATCTTCTTAGACGCAAAGGGAGCTACAACTTGTCGCAGGTATTGAGGGCCAACGCGCACGTCTCCGTCGCTGAGCACTACGACTTCATGCTGTGCCTCGCGCACCAGGCTGATTAAGCTATTCACTTTGCGGTTTGCACCAAGCTGCTCAGCTCTCACGAGCACACGGATACGTCGCCCCGGAAATTCCGCCTGCAAACGCCGCAATAAAGGCGCCGCGGGATCCGTGTCCTCGTTTACGGCAAACAGTATTTCGTAGTCGGGATAGTCTTGCCGGCAAAAACTCATATAATTTTCGTACGACGCGAAATCCACGCCATGCAACGGCTTCAAAATGCTGACGGGTGGTGCGAATTCCGGAAGCTTGCAGACACGTATTTTGCGAAAAAACCGCCATGCAACAAAGGAAGCCAATGCGTAATACATGAGCGGGATGAGCGCGACCAGCAGGACAGCATCCCGCCAACTTGCGTGCGCGTGATTCATTATGAATTACTCGTCATAACACATGGAAATGCCGCCCAGCCGCGGCTTCTCGTTACTCTAGCAGCTTGCTGCGGAAGCGCAAATACTGGCTGGATTATGTATGTGCGGCAGGCGGTGCAAAAGGTGCGAGCAAGGTTGCGAAATGCGATGCACTTAACGAGATTTGTGCTACGACATGTTTTCAGGAGTAGCGATACCCGGCCCTACGACATGTGCGGTGCTGATCTCTCTATTGCTGTCGGTCGGAATCAGCCTGCGATTTTTCACTCGGTAACTTCTTCCTCGCCACATAATTTCGTCAGTGAAAAATGCGGCTATCCATACCAGAAAACTAGCGGCGTCGCGTAAAGGAACAAGCCAAAGTTTCTTCCCAATGTTCTTGTCGCCCAATCCCCACACGCCTGTCGTCCAGGCCGATATAAGACGCAGTGCCAGATAGGCCGCGAGGTAGGAGACGGCCATTCCGGTCCGCCCTGCTAAACTTGAAATCAGTGCCGCCAACATCGCCCACGGCAAACCATGGGTGAAAACCAAACCCCAATAACCGGAAGGCCGCACATTCTTTAATCCAATGGACCACCGCAATTCATGTGCTAGAAATTGTTTCAACGTCTGCCTCGGTACTACCATCCAAACCGGCTTGCGCATCAGCTCCACTCGGTAGCCGCGCTGCGCGATGCGGTTTCCCAGCTCAAAATCGTCGGAGTGATAATTTGCGATCATCTCCCAACCGCCAATTTCCGCCAGGTGATGTTTTGTCGTGGCCATCGTCCAGCCAAAAGCAAATTGCATTTTGCCCTCGAGCTTGCGCGCAACCAGCGCCGCTGGCGCCGAGTCCATGCACATTCCCAGAGCGTCTAGACTGGCGGCGAACCCGCGGCCCCCGACAGTTCGATACAGCGCCGTTACCGCACCCACCTTAGGATCAGCAAATGGCGTGATCACTTCCTTCAAGTAATCGGGCTGTACCCGCACGTCACTGTCGCTCATCACGACCAAGTCATATTTAGCTTCCCGGACAAGCCGGCAAAGGCTGTTCACTTTTCGATTCGTGCCAAGAGATTCCACGCCTGTTATTAAGCGTATCGAGCGGCTGGGAAATTCGGTTCGCAATCTTTCAATGATGGGAATCACTGGGTCGTGTAAATCCGCTACAGCAAAAATCAGTTCGTACTCGGGATAATTTTGCCGGCAATAGCTTGCAAAATTTTCATAGGCATCGTGATCTACACCCTTCACAGGCTTCAAAATACTTGCGGGGGGCAAGTTAAAAGGCGTCCGGGAAGTTGACGAGCGCAATTTGTGGAAATAGGAAACAACACAATACAGCGAGAGTACGTAGTACGCCAACGGCGAGGCCGCCAGTATTAAAACGATCCAGTAAATTGTGCGCAACACAATTCCACTCGCTCCCTGCTCGCAGTTACTTCAAAACGCATTTGTATGAGGCGTGCAAAACAGGGGGTACCTTTTTGCATCATACACGTGAAAGCGTTGGCGGAGAAGTGTAAAGCGCTACGTTACCTATCTATTAAGTTACGATCAGCCGACGGCAACGATTGCTACCCCGGCGCACACCAGAACCACGCCCGCCCAACGCAAGGCATTCACGTCTTCTTTCAAGATATATTTAGCTCCGAGCGTGCCCACTACGTAGCTCAATGCCGACGCCGGAATTATCAGGCTAATGGGTTGCCACGATAGCAGCACCATCAACAAGTAAAAAGAAAGAGCCATCAGCGGTATGCCCGCCCAGAACCACTGTGTGGACAATGCTCTGCCAAGAAACTGCAACACTTCTTTAGGACGCAGACGAGACGGTTCCCCTACTTTCTTCATGCCGTAAGAGACAGCCATTTCGCCGACGGAGCCCGACAAGATAAAAGCCAACAGAGTCAGACAAGTCAGCATCATTGTACCACTTCCATTATTGCCGTTGTCCGCGGCCTGGTTTGGCCGACGAGAATGACGCCCGAACAAATTAAGGCCACACCAAACCAGCGACGTAGCGTCACCGTTTCTCCGAGCACCGTCATTCCAGCAAATGTCACGACGGCATAGCCGAATGCGGATGCCGGCATCACGTAACTGTAATCCGCCCAACTTAGGACGGTCATATTGGTCAACATAAAGCCGATCAGGAATATAATGGCGACCCAGATGGTTCCGCTGCTCACGATCATGCGGAATGCTTGAGTGAGTCCCACTTGGGTGAACTGCACCGCGCCGATACGCGTCATGCCGTGTTTCAATAGCAAATCACCCACGGTGCCATAAAACACCATCGCGAAGACCATCATGAGCGTCTTCATCCGCAACTTCTGTTCGTTCGCCATCTTGATTGGGGTTTAGTCGTTTGCGGATGCCGACGGTGTTTCCGGCACGGAAATCATAGGCTTGCTGAATTGATCGCTTTCGCGAGCCCACTTCAGTCGCTCCGCGCGGAGCTTTAAGAATTCTGTAGCCTCGTGGTAAAGGCGCTTTCGTTCGTTCCCGTCCCACAGCGCTTCTTTTACAATGCGCCACACAACTTTGGGCCGGAAGTAGTATTCGTCGTAGAAGCGATTTACTCCCGACATCATTTCCGCCTTGGAGAGATGCGGATATTCGATGTGCGGCAATTGGTGGCCTCCGGAGTCGGCCAATGCTTCCACCTTCAGAAATCCTTGCTTCGACATGGAATCATGCAATTCGGTTCCTGGCATGGCGTGGGCGAGCGAAACCTGAATCGTTTCGCAGTCCAGTTCTTTTGCGAAATCAATGGTCTTCTCGATCGTCTCGCGTGTTTCGCCTGGAAGGCCAATGATAAAGTCGCCGTGGACGCGAATGCCCACCTTGCGGCAATTCTTCATGAAGGTGCGCGCCATCTCCACGGTGGCGCCCTTCTTGATATTTTTCAGAATTTGCGGGTCGCCAGATTCGAATCCCACGATGAATAGCCGCGCTCCGCCATCTGCCATGGCCTTCAGTGTTTCGTAATCGCTGTGGACGCGCGCGGTGGAGGACCACTGGAACTTCAGCGGCTTGAACTTGGTGCAAAGATCCAACACGCGATCTTTGCGGATATTAAATGTGTCATCGTCAAAAAAGATCTCTTTCATCTGCGGGAAATGTTCAATGGCCTGTTTCACTTCGCGCGCCACATTTTCCGTCGAGCGCGTCCGCCATGCGTGACCCGAAATTGTCTGCGGCCACATGCAGAAAGTGCAAAGCGCCGGGCAGCCGCGCGTCGTGTAAAAAGACACGTACGGATGAAGCAGAAACGGAACGTTATAACGTTCTATTTCCAGATCACGCTTGTAAATATCCGTCGCGAACGGTAGCGCATCCAGTTCTTCCGTGTGGAGCTGTGCGCGGTCTGCGTTGTGAACAATGCGTCCATCTTTGCGATAGCTAACGCCCATAATTTCGCTGAGCGGTTTGCCGTGCGCGTATTCGACCACCGAGTGATCGAATTCTCCGCGCGTCACGAATTCAATGTCTTCGCTAGCCATCAGCGTTTCGTCCGGCTTGATGTGCCCGTGCGGACCTACGAATGCGATCTTCAGGCCTGGATTTGCATCCTTTATTTTGCGGATGAGCTTGATATCGCTGCTAAACCCCACTGTAGACGTGAATAAAACCAGGAACTCATAACCTTTACAAATTTCGACGGTTTCTTGCCAGTTTACTTTGTGCGGTGATGCGTCCAGCAGGCGGCTGCGCGGAATTAACCCGGCTGGGTACGTCAGCCACACCGGGTACCAGTAAGACTCGATCTCGCGTGTTGCAGGCCACCGCGAGCTTGCTCCGCCGTCAAAGTTTTCAAAACTCGGCGGGTTTAACAGCAACGTCCTCATTACATCCGGCATTCTTCACCCTTAGCTTCTGCGAACAATATTGGCGGTGCAAACTTCTCCCGTGATCTCCATCGGAACCGCCTGTACCAATGGGCAAGCCTGGAAGCCCCGAACAGTAGCTACCAGTTTACCCGAGTTGCTCCCATTGCCTCAAACCTTTCGCCAAGCGGGTGTTTAAAGGTGGCGAAACGCTAAATACCACATTAAGTGGAGCTTACGTAGAAGATTGGCGAGCACTACCGCGGCTTCCGGAGATGATAGGTCGCTGCAGTACTTCAGGAACGCAGCAATGCTCGATTTTCAGAGGCTTCTGTTGCGGCGACTAATCTTTCCCAAATGCGGTCCACCCAATCCAGGTGTTCGGGCTTCATCAGGACAGACCGCAGGCAGCTAACGGTCTTTCGGTCGCGCTTCATTTTGCCGATGTTCTCCCAGAACGCTAGGGGCAGTTCAGCAACCGCCAAGTGCAGATCCCGCTTGGCGGCAGCTTCAAAAATATGGCGCGACCGGGCAGAGGCTTCGCTCGCCCGTTCGGCTGTGGGTAGGAAGATCACAATATCGAGTTGGGGAGCGAATGCTACTTCAAATCTGGCGTCCGTGTGCAACTTTCCATAAAGGGCCATCGCAGCCGCCCTGCCGCGCGCGAGCCCCTGGGCAAATTCTCTACCTCTTTCAAGCGGCAGCAGTTTCTGCGTGGCCCACAACGCTGCTGCGGCAGCGCCCGGCCGGGAACATTCCAGGCTGATTTCGCCAAGATGCAAGTTCTTCGAGCTGAAATACGTGTAGGGCGAATCGTGTTTGTACCAACGACCGACCGATGGATCACCGAAAAGCACGCAACCACATCCGTATGGTTGCAAGCCATGCTTGTGCGGGTCAAGCACGATGGAATCAACTTCGCTCATCCGCGAAAATGCTTCTTGCGCGTCCTGTTCGAGATTTGCTGCCAGTACAAAATATCCGCCATAGGCTGCATCCGCATGAACGCGGAACCCATGCTCTAACTTGAGCGCGAGAATCTCCGCCAGCGGATCGACCGATCCCGTAGCAGTAGTACCCATGGTGGCCACGACGGTGCCTACGTCTCCCCGCGCTGCGCGCTCTGCCAGAAAATCCACATCTAGCCGACCGCGTGCGTCACAGCGCACAGATTCAAACGGCAACTTCAAAACGCCGCTGATCCGTTGGTGGGTATAGTGCGCCTGTTCGCTGGCCAAAATCTTCTTGCCCGGATGCAGCTGCCCGGCTACCCACAGTGCCTCGAGATTCGCCATTGTTCCGCCACCGCATAGATGGCCTAGAAAGTTCGTCCAACCAAACATGGCAGCAATTTCCGCAACCGCTTCTTTCTCCATCGCCGAGGTCGCGCGTCCCCCGTCCAGCGCGTGGTTGTTTGGATTGAGCGTCATTGCCAGCGCGTAGACCAGCCGCGCAACGGGGTGGGGAGGCTTCAGCATCTGCCCGGCATACAAGGGATGAAAATAAGGATAATTATCTTGCAGGCGGTTCGCGGCCGCGGTTACAACTTCATTCAATTGCGCGAGACCTGGAACCTGCTTCTCGTAGGCTGGTAATTTCGCAAATCCTTCATCCAGCTTCTTTTTTGCTCCTGCCAGTATATGTAGGCTTGTCTCGTCCAACATCCGGCTCACCAAGCACTGCCCCTAAGTACTTTGGTTAGTGCCACACTTTATCCAGTTGTCCCGCCGTCTTTAGCAAATCCAGTTGTGCTTGCTGCCGTTGGAAATTTGCGTCCAGGTAAGCCATCCATTTTTCGTTCTCGTCCAGCCGGGCCTTCTCTACTTCCCGAAGGTTTAGTTTACCTTCGCCGAATTGCGATTGAAGGACCGCAACGCTCTGCTGTGCCAGTTGCAACTCGAGTCGGGCTACGTCTTTCGCCGCGTCACGCTCCCGCACGCGACCCGTTTTCTGTCGCACTTCTGCGGTCAGTTCGGTTTTCTTGCCGTTCAGGATGGCCTTCGCCGCACTCAGATTTACTTGCGCCAGCCCAATTTCCGCCTTTGTTCTCGCACTGAAAATTGGCATCTGTACCTGCACGCCGGCATTGAAATTGTTTCGCTGAAAAGTCCTGAAAAACTTATCGTAGTTGTTGAATCTCCCCAACAGACTGTACACGCTGACCAGTTCTATCGTGGGAAAATACCCCCGCTTTTCGCCGGTCAGCCGAAATTCCTTGGCGCGAACATCCGACTCCGCTAACTGCAATCCCGTGTTGTTCTGCATTGCCAGAGCCACGAGATTAGCGCCTTCTTGCTCCGCCTCGCCTGGAAGGTCTTCAGGCGAAACTTCGATCGCCTGTTCTTGACGGAGCCCGAGTTGGTTACGCATAAATACCTCTAACTCATCCTGGCGTCCTTCAAGTTGCAAAATGCGCTGCAACACTTGCGCCTTGGTAAGCTGCGCCTTGGTTACGTCAATGGGCAGCTCAAATCCTTCTCCCAGCCTACCCTGTGTTACTTGCAGGATCTTGTCCGCGCTCTCCTGCCCGGCGCGCAAAAGCTCGAGCGAATGCCGCACCTTGCCAAGTTCCAAATACGCCAACGCTGTCCGCACGATCACACCACTCTTTGCCTCTTCCAAAACAATTCTTTGCGACTTGGTCTGTTCCTGCAATTCTTTACCTTGCCCGCGCAAAGGCTCATTAAAAATCTGTTCTGAATAGGTCACATTGAAAATAGATGGTGCCCGCCCACCGGGCGTCTCCGGAATCCCGGATGTATAGCCTGCACCTGAGCCGGCGTAAACGGTTGGCATGAAAGCTGACTTGGTGATCATGGCGGAATGTTCTGCCAGACTCGTTTGGATCTTGGCCAGCTGAATATCCTGGCTATTTTCCAGCGCCAGTTCGATCGCGCGCTTCAACGTGAGGGTGATGCCTCCGGACACCACCTGTTGGGCACGGGCCGGCTGGTCAGCCATTTGCGTCGCAGCCTGAGTCGTCTGTGCGCAAGCCGCGCCACCGAGCATTCCTAACCAAATCACACTCAGCAATCCATGATGTGTTCGCATTCCTCTGCTCCTTGCGTTAATCCGTGACCATCGATGTCGGCATTACGCTATTTAAAAGGTCGCATCCAGCCGGCCGTAGTGGGCGCTTGCTTTTCAGCCCTTACCTTGTCTTTCGGCCTGCAGTTCTTGTCTTCATTCATAGCGGAGCGATTCGATGGGTTGCAACCTGGCCGCCTGGTTTGCCGGCAAATAACCGAAGAATAGCCCAGTTGAGCACGACACGAAAAATGCGATTAGAACGCTGAGACCTGATATCGGCACTCGCAAATTACCAGGAAGCAGCGGCTGAATGCTAACGGGGATGGCCAATCCGATGAGAATCCCCAGGACTGCTCCGCCCCCGCTGATCAAAAAAGCTTCGATCAAAAATTGGTAAAGAATCTCCCGGTGCGCGGCACCAATCGCTTTGCGAATACCAATCTCCCGCGTGCGCTCTTTTACAGTTACCAGCATGATATTCATGATGCCAATTCCGCTGATCAGCAGCGCGATAAACGCAATCACTATCAATACGATTGTCAATGCCAGCGAAATATTGCGCGCCGCTCCAAGAATCGCTGTCAGCGTTTGCACGTCATATTCGGCATTGATAGGATGACGGCTGCGGAGCAATTGCATCACTTGCCGTTCGACTCCAGGTACGGCTTCCGGACTCACAGCTTGCGCGTACAGTATGCGCAGCACATCCACACCTGTGTAATACTTCATTAGCGTCAGCGGAATGATTACCGACTCTTTCTGAATTTCAGATAGGCCAAACGTGGTGACGCGTTCGCGGAAGACGCCGATCACGGTAAATGTGAGTTCACCCATGCGCACTGACCTGCCCAAGGGGTTTTCCAAGCCGAACACGCGCTCCGCAAGTTCCCTAGTGATCAAGCACACTTTGCTTCGCGTACTCATATCCACCGCGTCGAAATAGCGTCCGCGAATAATGACTAGACGCCGGATGGTCTGAAATCCTTCTGTGACACCGATTAAATTCACCGGTCTTTCGATGCCGCTCGCCAGCACTGCCATCGGCATTTCGCGCGTTCCGGCAACTTCCTGAACGCCCGGTACCGAAGTCTTTACAGCAATCATGTCGTCGATGGTGATTTCATGGCTGAGCGGTTGCGCCTTGTCCGGCGTGTGAACCATTTCCGCCCAGACTAAATTCGACCCTACGCCTTCAATCTGCGAGATAACAAATTTCCGGCTAGTCAAAGCTACCGTAACGACTAATACAATGGACGCACTTCCGATAACCACACCCAACGACGTCAACACCGCGCGCAATTTATTCGAGCGCAGTGCATCAATCGCTACCGATATTGTCTCTCGCACATGCATTAGCGTTTAGTCAGGAGTTCTCCGGCGCAACTACGACTAGATGACGGGCTACTTATCTCTTCAGGCTTTGCCAAGCTTTTTCAACGATTCCTGTATGTTTTATTTTGGGGATCTAGTTTCCGCGCGGCCTCATACTCACTTGCGGCTGCTTCCTTGTTGTCTTGGTTTTCGTAGAGGCGCCCGAGCCAATGGTGGGCATCCGCTGCTTTAGGATAAGCCGTGCGTACCGGAGCGCTCGTGAGATATTCCCGCAGCAACATTTCGGCTTTCTCGGGTTTCTCCTTCTTCAGAACCAGAGCCACGCCCCGGTAAAATTTCCCTCGCACATCCCGCGGCTCTGCTTTCTCGCCTGCATCGGCCACCTCTAAGAGTCGCTCTGTCTGGCCGCGTTTCAGGGCGTAATCGCCAATGTCATAAATCAGTTCTGGGGAACTTGGGTTACTCCGCAGAGCCTTAGTGAATTCCTCATCCGCCGCCGCGTAATTCTTCTTTTGCCGCCGGCAATTCCCCGCCGCGTAATATCCCTCCGCTGGATCCATCGCCGCCAGTTCTGTGATGTGCGGGCGAGCGTGGTCTTCCCCACCTCCCACCATGCCGGGAGCGGCACAATCAAATTCGATCAAGGCCTGCCGAGCGGAAAAATTCTTACCGTCAAGTTGCACCGCGATTTCCAGTTCTTTGCGCGTCTTTTTGGCCAGCGATATTCCCGAGAGCCAACCGGAATGATCGGCCTTCTCACCGTACGCCCGCCCTAACCACTCGTGATACACCGAATTCTGCGGAGCAATGGCCACCGCTTTTTCGGCCGTGGCAATGGCCCCATCAAATTGGCGAAGTTCGTAATAGCTCTTTGCCAGCAGCAATTGCGCTTCACTATTTTGCGGGTCTTTGGTACTGGCCGCCTGCAGTATCTGCACCGCCGTCGCGTAATCGCTCCTCTCGTAGGCGCGGCGCCCGGCTTCCAGGCCCTCGTCCTGCACATTTGCCGAAGCCGTTGTCGCACCCCCCAGAAGAACACTCAAAATGATCAGGTGCCGTTTAAGGCTCATTCTTATGTCCCCGCACATATGCCGCATCAGTATTCACGATCTTAACCGCCATACCGTCGCGGAAATCGACATCTCCAGGCAACGCCACCATCTCCGTATCCTGCAGGCCGCTGACGACTTCATAGCTCGTCGCGTCGGCGATCCCCACCTGAATTTCCCGCTTCTCCAGCGTTGACTTTCCTATGCCCAGTTGGTTTTTCTTAACCACAAACACAAAGCGATGCCCTGCATCAGTTTCTACAGCTCCGCGCGGCACGGTTAACACGTTGATACGCTCTCGTGACTTTATGCGTACGCTCACGTTGGTGTTCGGCAGCAATTCCAGCTTTTCGTTGCTCACCGAGCACAGTAATTCCCCAACACTTCGTGTCCCACGGGCTACCACTTGCTTGGGAATTATGTCCGTCTTACCCATCCAAATCCGGTTGGGCAAGCCGTCCCAGATAATACTCACCGCCTGGCCCGACTCGAGATTGCCGAGTTCTGGTTCGTCGATAAACGCACGCACGCGCACCTCGTGTAAATCCGCCATTTCGAGTAACAAATCGCCGACCTTGACGTAATCTCCGATCTTCACTGGCAGCGAATAGAGCGTTCCATCAGCCGGCGCTGCAATTCGTCCGTTTTGCACTTTTTCTGATAACGCCGCCACCTGGCTTTCCGCTTGTTGTACTTGCAGAACCGCCCGGCCTGCGTCCAGCCTGACGCCGCGATCAAATTCTTCCTTTGTTGCTGTCAAGCGTGTCAACTCTGCTTGCGCCTTCGCTAGTGCCAAGTCATTGGTTGCCAACTCGTCCTGGGTGGCAGCTTGCTTGGCGATTAGCCTCGCCAGCGCGTCATGATTCTCTTGCGAGCGGTCACGCTCCGCCTGTACCTTTGCCAAATCGCCAACAACACGAGCAACTTCGTCCGCCTTACCCCCGGCTTTTGCTGAACGCAGATCGTCCTGGGCACGTAACAGCTTCGCCCTTGCATCCGCAAGTTGTGCCGCAACATCCTTAACGTTCAACTCCAGCAGTAACTGCCCTTTCTTGACGGGCTGTCCCTCGAGGCCGTGGATCTTTTCCACGAAGGTGTCTAACTGCGCTCGCATTACGTAAGGCGAGATCGGCTCCACCTTTCCGTTGCTGTTAATCGACGAAACCACGTTCTCCCGGATGGGCGTCACTGCGGAAATTTTCGCTACCGGCTGGCGGCCAGTCAGTCGCACCAATACGAAGGCAACCATCCCGGCCACCATGAGAAAGATCAGTATTCGATTGCGGAGCCTGCGGTCCATCGCTTCCTATTCTAGGCGTGCCGTACACATTCGGGACACCGCCAGTAACGCGACTGCTTCCACGTGATACGCGGTCCTACTGTTTGTCGATAGCTTACTGCGCCCTCCGCGCGGCAGGCGTCAAACGGTTCATTTTAGCAAGAGCCGCACGGCTTTCTATATAGCTTCCTGATCTCCATCTGTTCTGAGGCGTATTTCGCAAGAGAAGATGCCCGCATTGCGTCTCTCAAATAATGCTGTGTTCTATAATTTCTCGGCGCGCTCTCGTCGCAATTCGTACTTGAATCCCCCTTGTCATTTGATGCCAAATGCTGCCCAAACCGTCACAAGGACTAAAGACTTTAGTTGGGCGTTAGTCGTTAGGCCCGCGTAACATTTTTTGTAGCTTTGACGTAGTACACTGTGTGCGCGGCGGTCCCGTTGTGCGAATTCCCTGAAAGGGTCAAGAATGATCGAAGCTCGTGGCCTGTCCAAACGCTTTCGGGACAAGAAGCGCGGCGAGATCCACGCCGTGAACAATGTCAGTTTTACCTGCCCCCCGGGCAAAATCTATGGCCTGCTTGGAGCCAATGGCGCTGGCAAAACTACCACCCTTCGCATGCTGGCCACCATACTTGAACCCACGGACGGTACTGCTGTCGTTAGTGGCTTCGACATCGTCGAACAACCCGAGAAGGTGCGCTCTAGCGTCGGCTTCCTTTCCACCGCCACGGCACTTTATCCGCGCTTGACGGCTCAGGAATTAGTTGAATATTTCGGCCGCTTGAACGGTCTCGATGAAACCACACTGAAAAAACGCATCGATGACATCTTCACCCGTCTCGATATGAACGGCTTCCGCGATCGCCGCTGTGACAAGCTTTCCACTGGCATGAAGCAAAAAACCTCCATCGCGCGCACCCTTGTGCACGATCCTCCCGTCATGATCTTTGACGAGCCTACCCTGGGTCTTGACATCATGACTTCGCGCACTATTACGGCATTTATCCGCGAGTGCCGCGACCTCGGCAAAACCGTTATTTTCTCCACTCACATCATGAGCGAAGTTGAAAAGCTTTGTGACACCATCGGCATCATTCAAAGCGGGAAACTTCTTGCCGAAGGGACGCTGGCAAGTCTTCGCGAAAAATATGCGGAGATCGATCTCGAGGAGATTTTCGTGAAAGTGGTGACTTCCCATGATGCTTCCGCGGAGGCCAACTGAAATGTCCTTGCGAAATATTGGAATCGTCTATCGCAAGGAATTGACGGAGGCTCTCCGCGATCGCCGCACGCTCATCTCAACTATTCTAGTGCCGCTATTTCTTTTTCCCGTGCTAACCGTGGGGTTCGGGGCTGTCACCGTGATGCTCATCGGTAAAGCCAAGCAAGAAACTCCGAAGGTCATGATTCTCGGCGGCGAGGATTCGCCAGACATCCTTGCAGGACTAAAAAAAATGGACAAGATCGAAGTCGTGCCCTACGCCCCTAATTGGAAAGATCAGGTCATCAACAAAGAAGTGCGCGCGGCTGTCGAGATTCCCCCCGGCTTTCAAAGCGACATTGCTAAAGAGAACGCTGCGGTCGTTAAGATTTATGTTTATGAAGGAGAATTGAAGTCTTCGTTCGCCGCCGACCGCATTGAGCAGTACCTTAAGGACTATCGCGACTCCATTGTTAAAGACCGTCTCGCTGCCAAAAACCTTCCTGTCAGTGTGCTCAGGCCGTTCACCATTAAGCAGCAAAACGTCGCCCCGCCGGAAAAGGTAGGTGGAGCAGCCTTCGGCGGCGTCGTCGGCTACATGGTCATCCTGCTCTGTATGACTGGCGCTATGTATCCTGCGATGGACCTCACGGCCGGTGAAAAAGAACGTGGCACCATGGAAACTATCCTTTCAAGTCCTGTCTCTCGCACTCATCTCGTCTTGGGAAAATTTTTGCTGGTGCTTAGCGCTTCGCTTGCCACCGCCGCTCTCTCGGTCATCTCTATGGGAACTTCCTTCTGGGTTTTTCAGCGGTTCCATGCCCTCGATTCCGGTGATGGCGCCGTCCTGCAACTGCACATCGGACTTAGCGCGGTGCTCTCCGTATTCCTAATGGCCTTGCCCGTTGCCGTGCTGTTCTCTGCCGTGCTTTTCACCATCTCTCTCTTTGCGAAAAGTCATAAAGAAGCACAAAGTTACCTTACGCCGATGACTTTCCTCATCGTCATTCCGGCAGTTGCCGCCATGCTTCCCGGCATAGAGCTCACGCCCAAACTCGCGTTGATTCCCATCCTCAATGTCAGCCTCCTACTCAAAGAGCTCGTTACTGACACCTATCATTGGAACTACATTTCGCTGATTTTCGCTTCTACCTGTGTGTACGCCGCGGCAGCTTTATTTCTCGCTATCAAAATGTTCCAACGCGAATCCGTATTGTTTCGTTCCTAGCGCCGCGGCGCGAATTTCTCCGGATCCCTTCCACCAGCGGTCTCAACTCTCCACCACTTTCATAACCAGCAGAATGCGATCGTCTTCGTGAATTCCACCGCGAGAGTGCGCATCTACTTCCTTCAGAACAGCACTCAGAATTTCTTCGGGTGGTTCGCTCCGTCGTCGCTTTACGGCCTCTACCAGCCGCAATTTACCGAATTCATTTCCTTCCGCATCCATCGCTTCCGAAATTCCGTCCGTGCATGCCACCAATAGGTCGCCTGGTGCCAGCTCTACAGTGCCGCTCTCATATTCCTGGTCAGGCAACAATCCCACCACCATGCCTCCCGCTTCCAACCACTCGTGCCGCCCATCGCCTCGGATAACGGCCGGCGGCACGTGCCCGGCATTCACGTAATGCAATTTCCGCCCGTCATTCTCCGCCAGGGCAAGAAACATACTCAAATACTTCGTCGCGCGCCCTTGGGACATAGAAGCTCTCGCGCCGCCCAGAATTTTTTGATTGATCGTTGCCGGCAACTTTTCCAGCGGCTCCACGTGATCGGCGAGTGCGTGCAGCGTAGCCTGCACATTGGCCATCACCAGCGCCGAAGCCGCACCCTTCCCTTCTACGTCCGCCACCACCAACAGCAGCAAATTTTTTCCATCTGTATTCACCGGCAGAAAATCGTAATAGTCTCCCCCAACCATTTGTGACGCGCGGTGCGACACGACGATCTCCACGCCTTTCCACGCGGGGGGCGCTTCCGGCAAAAGTCCCGCCTGGATTTCGCGTGCCAGCGCCAGGTCGCGTTCCATCTTTTCTTTTTCTACTCGCTCGCGATGGAGTTGCGCTTTTTCCAGCGCTATCGCCACGTGCGCCGAAAGTGCATCTAAAAACGCCGCGTCCTCTTCGGTAAATGGTTCCATTTTGTTCAGGAGTTGCAACACGCCAACGATAGCGCCCGCTTCATTTAAGATGGGAAGACACAGCAGACGCCGCGTCGTAAACCCCAATTTGCGATCAATATCCGGCTCGAATCTCGGGTCGTCGTAGGCATTTTCCAGGCGTACGGCTGAGCCCTCCCGCGCTACCCACCCAGCGATTCCCCGGTCCGCTGGCAAGCGGATAACGTGTTGCTCCAGTCCGAGGCCCACCAGCGACCAAATCTCATGGCGCTCATGGTCCACGAGAAACACCGTGCCACGCGCCGCGCCCGTCTGCCGCGTAGCAATTTGCAGGATGATGTGGATCAACTCGCCCAGATCTAGCGTGGAGTTCAGTCGCTTGGTCGCCTCGATAATGCAGGATAACTCTTGCATCGCGCCGCGTCGCTCCGCCAGTGCCAGCACCACCGCCGCAAATCGTGCCAGCAAGTCCAGTTGTGCGAGTACCCTTTCTCCCAGCGGCCCGCTGCCGCGCGCTTCCAACACTCGCACTCGAAAATCATCGCTGCCCAGCGCGCCCGTCCAAAGTGTGGCGTCCGGATTTTCGCCACTTTTGGTAGGCGTGCTTATCTGATGGGCGCCCAACGGGGGCAAACTTCCCTTTTCTGCCCACACTTCAGCCGCGCCGCGGTCAATGCGCCACAATCTCGCGCCGGCCACGCCTGCTTGGGCCATCGTCGCGCGTACGATCCGCTCGGCAATCTCGTTGGAAGAAAAACGTCCTTCGAGGAGCCGCAGACCTTCAAGCAATTCCGGAAACTCTTCGCGGATTTTCTCGCGTGCTGGCGTTTCGTTCATGGGGACAGCCTGCGGCCCGTGTAGGTCGCGCTGGAGCGTAAGCCTAACAGGAGCCGATTCTCTTGAAAAGAGTATTGGAAAAAGAAAGCTGATTGGAGAAAGCTCCATTTTGGAAGATCTATAAGGATGGTTCCTAGTTGTCTAAGCCGAGCTAACTGCAGGGTGTTGTGATTCCCCGTCTACCTTGCATCTCGCGTACCGTTTATGGAATGTTCTTATTCTATTAATAATTCATTTTATTAGCTATCTTATTAGCTTAGTACTGAATGTCAGTTTGGGAATATTTCCCCGCCTTTCTCGTGGCCTCGCATCCTTTTGTTCCTGGTACGCACCTCTTTTCGTTCTCGTTACAGCAATGGAATTGACGACGGGACTGTTTTGGGAAAAGATCGGCTCCCATCCTGCGCGGCGGGCGGCAGTTTCATCTTGTAAGGAATTTTCGCGTGCTCTAAGCGAAATGGGCCCTTCGAGGTCTCTTCGAAGGGCCCATCTAATTAATGATTAGCAGCCGTTATCGGCCGCTAGTGGTCTGTCGTTTTAGTATGTGGCGCCCTCCGGCACAAAGATGAAGTCAACGCGGCGGTTTTCTTTTTCCGCACCCTTCTCCTTTGAAGCGGTGCCCGTACGGGTGGTGATTCGCGACGCGTCAATGCCCTTCTCGCCGAGGTATTTTCTGGCCAGATCCGCGCGCGTATCCGCGAGCTTGGCCGCCTTCAGCTCCTTGGGATCGGCATAACCGGTGATGACCAGCTTCGCGCTAGGATCATTCTTCAGTCGCAAAGCCACATCATCCAGCACGCGCTTGCAAACATTGTCTACGCGCGAGCTGCCCGCCGTGCGGTAGCTGCAATCGCCCACCTTGGTCGCCTGTGGAGGAGGCGGAGGTTGTTGGACGTCCACCTTCGTCGACGCTTCTGCCGTCTGGCCGATATCGTCGGTTATCGTACCGGTCACCGTGTAGCTGCCCGGTTGGACGCCGGTGGAATCGAATTCCACTTTCGGCCCTTGTCCGACAATCTGCCCGCCGGTCGTCTTGTAGCTGAACGTCAGCGGTGCGTTATCCGGATTGTCCGGCGTAGCGGTGATTCCCGTGCGCTCGCCAACCATAATGGGATTCCGGTCCGTGGACAGCGTCAGCGCTATCGGATGCCGCGGTTTGGGTTCCGCCTTTATATCGGCCGAGCACGTCGCCGTGCCACCCTTGCCGTCGTCAACCTTGACGTTCACCGTGTACGTCCCCTGACTTAGGCCGGAGGAATTCCAGCGAGCATCCGGGCCGGTGCCTTCGACCGTCCCACCTGTAGCCGTATAGGTATACGTCAAAGTATCATTGTCTGGGTCGCTGGCGTTTACGTGTACCGCCACGCTGTCATTTGATCCCACAATAACCGATGTCGGCGTTACCGAGCACGCCGCTACCGGCGGACGATTTGGTGGCGGTGGTGGCTCTGGTATTCCCCAACGAATTACCACGCCGGTTCCTGCACGGAAGTTGTTCTGGCGCGAAGTCGTCCCTAGCGCAGGTCCGGAAAAGTTCGTCAGCAGGTAATCCAGTTGCGCGAAGCGCCACGCAATATTCTTCGTTAGCACCACGTCAACACCACCTCCGGCGGCCATAGCGAACGTGCTCTCCGACTTGTCCCCGGTCACCAGCGCAGGCCGGTGCGCGCTTCCCACAAGGAACTCGCCAAATGGAACGATATGATCGAACTTTCGCAGGTTCAGCCGCGGCCCGAAGAGGTAGCTTTCGATTACCCCGCTGCCGACCGTACTTTGGTGGAAGCGGTAGACTCCCACTTCACCTACCAGCCCAATCCAGCGGGACGCGTTATACGCAAACGATGCCGCTCCGCCATGCGTATTCACCGAAGGAAACGGGTCCCCTGGTTGAAAATTTAGGTATTGGTAAAGCACCGCGACCTCAAAGCGCGGCCAAACTCGTCCCGGCTCGTCACTCTGCGCCTCCGCTGCTTTGGGAAACGGTGTCGCCCGCGGAGCATCCGGCAATCCAGCGCTACTCCTCAAGGGCGGCGCTACGTTGGCAGCATTCGTCTCCGTGGTGTTCCTTTCGGTAGTTCCAGACCCGCCGCTACCATCATCTCCTGCATTGTTTTTCGGCTGAGCCAAAACCGGTAGCGCCATAAGCGCGCTCATAGCCACTGTCGCACACCACTTGTACATCATATTCCTCCATAACCCACTTTAGCGTCTCTTGGAATTCACGCGATATCCAATACCACTGGATAACTTAGACCCGCCTCAGTGAAGGACTGCACCACCCACCTTACCCGTAACCCTGATAAATCTACCCGGTCCGCTTGAATCCAAGGGCCGCAACTAGCTGGAACACCGCAAAGTAGTTGAACCGGCTCTGCATCGTAATCTAGAAGCCCGCGGTACGCAACTATTACATTGTCTTTACATACGGCTATCCCTGTTACCTTGTAAATCCCTCGGGGTTTTCCTGTAGATGCCGTCGCTCATTCATTCTCGACTCGTTCTTCCTGCCGGTGGCATGGGTTAGCTCCATGATTGGAGAGGCGCGTTACTCGGAAAAGATTTAGAAAGGAAACGGGCCGGCGCTATTTTGCGCCGGCCCTGATTTATAGAGTGAATTGGTTGAGTTTGGTTAACGTGATTCCGAATCGCTGCCTACTGTTCCGCAATCTGCAGATTTGGGTGCGTGGGTATAGCGCTCGCTTGGACGTCGAACACCGCGGCCTTCGTCGGTGAAATGATGAAGAAGACGGTCTGGCAGTTTGCGGTTGGTGGATCAATGATGCAACCGGCAGGGACGACGCCCACGCCAGTCGCATCAACCGCGTACGTGCCTGTGAACGTACTGTTAGGATTTAAGGTGCCTGCCCGGTTTGAGTCGCTTGTTCCGGAGATTGCTCCCGCCCCATCGAACTTCGCAAAACCTGCTTCGTCGGACACATTCAAATCCTCAGGCTGGATCGTCCCAAAGGCATAAGTACCGCTCGCGGACGAAGTTCCGAATGGGTTACCGCTCTGTGGCTCCAGAAAGCCCGATTCCACTTTGGCGTTAGTTAGGTTGCTATCGGTAAATAGTACGAACGCTCTGTTCGCACTCATTAGATAGGCAATTGGGGCACTGCCGCCACCACCGGCGAATGTAACTCGTCCGTTAGAAGCGACACTGTAAGTGCCCGTGGCACTTTGTGCCGCGATGGTGCCGCCGTTATTTTGTTGGCCGGAGAAAGAGAAGTTTCCGGTACTTGTGATAGTGAGGATGCCCGCGCTGACCCGGCTCACCACTGTCCCTGCATTATTCCCTAGGCCACTCGTGTAGAGAACGCTTTTTGCGCTCAAGGATGAAGCAGTAAAAGGCCCGCCAGATTGTTGCTGCGCCGATCCAACGAAAAGACTGTTCGTCGTTTGCAGGTCCGAACTCAGCGTAAGCGCTTCGCCAGAGGACACGACGTAGAGAATCATGTTCACTGTAGTCGAGCCACTAGGGAGAATCTGCAGGGTGCCACGGCCGCTCGAAGCGATAGTGTATGTGCCGCTGAGGATGGAAATGGGACTGGCAGGATACGTAGTGCCACCGCTATCAACGTTGCCGTTGTTATTGAAATCTACGACACTCCCGGACTGAACCACTCCAGCGGAAAGGGAAATCATTCCAGCAACAGCGAATTTCCCGCCACCAGACTTGGGACCAGAGGCACCGAACACGTAGTTTCCGGTGATCTGCGCGGTGGAGAAGGCCGTTAGGTCCTGTTTGCGAAGAACACCTGCGGTACGTGACCCCGTGTTGTCGAATTCAATGATATGTCCATTCGACGCGACCCCGGCTGAGATTCCGCCCAGCGAGAATCGGAAGATCTGGGTTCCTGCCGGACTAACAATAGTCAGGCAGCCACGGTGGTCCGAACCCACCGAGTACGAGCTGCTCCCAGAGTTGATGGCAAGATTCGTTTGTGGACCCGAGAGGATGTTGCTGTTGATGTCTTCCACCCCAACGAGTTTGGCGATATGTCCGGACCCGTCCGCGTCGAAGGTGCCACCGATACCTACTGGTCCATTCGCATCAAAACCGCGCAGCGCGATGGCATATTGGCCCTTCAAGAGTCCCTCGCTGCCTGTCCCACACGATGGGCTGACAGTAATGCTTAACGCCTTTGTCGTGGTCTGCGCCGTTGGGGCAGCCGAGTCCGTCGCTTTCGCCGTGAAAGAGGAAGTGCCCGTTGCTGTCGGCGTGCCGGTAATGGCACCCGTGCTGGCATTCAAGCTCAGCCCAGCGGGAAGTGTTCCACCAGTCACGATGCTCCAGGTAACTGGTGTCGTTCCGCCGCTCGACTGCAGCGTCGAACTGTAGGCACTGCCAACGGTTCCGTTCGGCAGCGTTGTCGTCGTGATCACCAGCGGCGCCGGATTAACGACGATGCTCAGCGCCTTGGTCGCCAGTTGTTGCGGCGCGCTCGAATCGGCTGCCCGCACTGTGAAATTTGATGTTCCCGCGGCTGTTGGCGTGCCGGAAATTATGCCTGTGGTGCTGTCCAGCGTCAGGCCTGCCGGCAACGTCCCTAGTGTTACGCTCCACGAAATCGTTGGCGTTCCGCCGTTCGATTGCAATGTCTGACTGTAGGCCGTTCCTACCGTGCCATTGGGCAGCGAAGCGGTGCTAATCGAAAGCACCGGATTCACAAGAATGAGGAATTGTTTGAATGTAGTCTGCGCCGTAGGTATAGCTGAATCCTTAACGGTCACCGTGAAGGTGGACGTTCCAGACGTCGTCGGTACGCCGCTGATCTGCCCTGTTGCGGTATTCAAAGTTAGTCCCGTCGGCAAAGCGCCGGCGGTTACGCTCCAAGTGTATGGCGTTGTCCCACCGCTCGCTTGCAGTGTCGCGCTATAAGTGCTCTGCACCGTGGCGTTAGTCAGCGTGGTGGTGACGATCGCGAGTGGCGCAGGAGCCACGATGATGCTGAGCTGCTTTGTCGCAGATAGCGCTGGGGTACCGGAATCCGTAACTTTAACAGTGAATGTAGAAGTTCCCGTGGCAGTGGGAGTGCCGCTGATCGCGCCGGTGCTGCCGTTCAACGAAAGTCCTGCAGGAAGGTTCCCGGCGCTGGTGCTCCACGTAAGAGCGCCGGCTCCTCCAGTGGAAGTTAGCGTAACGGAGTACGCCACCCCTACTGTCGCAGCCGCCAACGGTGAGGTCGATGTAATCGACGGCGACGGAGTCACCATTACGTTTGCCGATACCGACTTGGTTGGGTCTTTAACCGATGTCGCGGTGATTGCGACTGTGAGACTCGAAGAAACTGTTGCGGGCGCGTTATAGGTCACCGCCGTCGTCGTCGCACTTGTCAGCGTCCCGCAAGCCACACCAGAGCAGCCGGTGCCCGACACGCTCCACGTCACTCCAGCATTCGTCGAATCATTCGTCACCGTAGCTGTGACATTTACGGTCTGCCCCTGATCGATCGTTTGTGTGCTGCTCGGTGAGACCGCGACGCTGATAGGAGGGGGGGCGGAACTTCCGTTGCATCCTGCCAAGACCAATCCAAACACACACAGAAGTACCGCGTACACTTTCTTCATTTGATCTTCTCCATAGCATCTGTGACGCAACCTCACGAGCAAAGAGCAACCAGTAATTCACTCGCGATGGGGATGTTTCAACGTGGCACAACAATAAGGGGCTGTTCCAAACCGGAACAATAGAACTTCTTGCGCTTTGTGTCTTAGGATTCAATATTCTTTTGGCGCAATCAAGTGCTGAGTTACTGCGTTACTTAGCTGAACTCTGTTTCAACGTAACTGTTTCAGGGCCACCGCGTGAGTGCGTTGAGTCTTTATTGACTGGTTCTTTCCCCCTATTTAAGATACGCCTGCAGACATTCCTACCCGCCCCAAATAGCATTCCTTTAGGAGGTCGCCATGTCGCCTGCAGCAAAACATGCGTTGGTTACTGGGAGCTCTCGAGGGATTGGCCGAGGAATCGTCCTAAAGCTGGCGGAAAAAAATGTAAAAATCGCCATCAACTATCTCAAGAACGAAGCTGCCGCTAAGGACACGCTCGCCAAAGTTCGAGAGAAAGGGTCCGACGGTTTTGTGATTCAGGCCGATGTCTGCCAGCCGCAAGAAATCACAAGAATGTTCTCGCGAGTGAAAGACAAGTTCGGCAGCCTTGATATCTTCGTCAGCAACGCACGGACTGATGTGTCTACGTTCTATCGAGGGCCCATGGATATCTCCCTCGAACAATGGGACACGGCTATGAATTCCCAGGCGAAGGCGTTTCTAGTCGGTGTTCGAGAAGCTGTCCCGTTGATGAATGCAGGAGGCAGAATTATTGCCATTACTTACGCGCCCGGTGGACGCACCGGAAGCTGGCAGCCTTGGGTTGCGATGGGCTCGGCGAAGGTTGCAATGGAATCGCTATGTCGCTATTTTGCTGTGGCGCTTGCAAAACGCGGCATCACTGTCAATGCTATCAGTCCTGGCTGGATTGAGGACAGCGTTCTTAACACGCTGCCGCAGCAAGCGCAGCAGATGATTCGCGGATGGCACGAAAGCGGATGGACCCCGAGTGGACATCTGGGTCGCCCCGCGGACATAGGAAACGTTGTGGCTCTGCTCTGCTCGGAAGAAGCGAGCTGGATTACCGGACAGCTCCTCGCCGTGGACGGTGGATCCTCTCTAATGGACCCCGGTCTCCCACTCGCCCTGCAGCAAGGATAGATCGGTTGCATGTCTACTTGACTTCGACTTCTGCTGCTCTTCGGCGTTGGGCTTCTCTTTAAGCGCCACAAGCTGGGCTCGTCGCGCGCCCGCCCGCACCTGTCCGACAGTCCGGTTACCAATTGACTGTGGCCCTCGCCAAACACCTGCATTATCTTTTCGCACCATTTATCATCGTTTCAGCGTCCAATCTGACGACGTTTTCAGCGAGGTGTGAAAATGAAAAAATCCCTGGCAATCGTGCTCGTGGCCTTGATGGCCCTTCCCACACTGCGGGCCGCCCAGACCAGCAAGCAAAAACTTGCTCCAAAGAAGCATCAAGTTTCTCTCGTGAAATCGACAGTTCCCGTCAAGCATGAGGAGAAATCGACGAAGCGTGCCTATGACGAGCTATTGATCAGTGAGTTGGTGAACGAGGATTCCAACCGCTGGACGGATAGAATGCGCACACACATCGCGGTTAGCGGCTTCGTCACTCAAGTAACCAAAGAAGATGACGGCGACATGGACATTCGCATCTGCGAAAATCCGAAAGTAGACGGCATGGATCGCGCGCGCTGCGTCGTGGCCAAATGCATTCCCAAGCTTCCGTGCGACGCTCCTCCAATTGGGAAGCCCATCACGGTTAAGGGCATCAGCCGATACGATGCCAAGGCCGGGAACCACTTTTGGGAGATTCACCCCGTCGAGCAGATAGACAAATAGCTCGCAAGATGAAATTGTTCATTTAAAAAATCTAATCGCTTCGAATCTACCTATTAGCATCCAGCGGCTGAAATTAACCACGGGGCACCATTTGAACCCAAATTCTGACGCCTGCCCTAGTATTCGAAACGTCGGGGCTGCGCCAAATGATGCGCCAACTTCGAAAATCTTACTTGCGCTATACCACCAGCAAGAAGCTAACGACAGTGTTCATTCAACCGGACATATCATGTGCTTGCCGCACGTAATATAACGCTCTATAATCCCCGCATGAAACGGACCAAAATATTGCCTCTTGCATTAACTCTTTTCGCCCTTGCTCTCTCCGTCGCGACTGTAGCCAAAACCGTCGTCCATCTCAAGGACGCCCAGGGAAAGGACGTGGGCACCGTCATTTTATGGGAGCCAAAAACTGGGGGTGGCGTGGGGATACAGCTCAATCTCAAAAATTTGCCGCCCGGCGAACACGCGCTGCACTTTCATCAGATCGCCAAGTGCGATTCGCCAGACTTTAAGTCCGCGGGGCCGCATTTAAATCCAGACGGAAAGAAGCATGGACTCGAGAATCCCGAGGGTCACCATGCCGGTGACATGGTCAATATCACTGTTGATGCCCACGGGAATGCGAAAATTAGAACTGCAAATAAAGATGTTAACCTCGGCACCGACAGTCATTCGCTTTTCACCAATGGCGGCACCTCAATCGTCATCCATGCAAAGCCCGACGACATGAAGACCGACCCTGCTGGAAATGCCGGTGATCGCATCGCCTGCGGTGTAATTACGAAATAGCGCAGCCCGCTCTACTTGACGAAGGCCGTCACCGCTCAATGCTAGGAAGCCCTGCACCGATGCAGGAAACCCTTCCGTCATCATTGCCTCGTAGTAGGTGGAAGGCCGCACCTCCGGCTCGAGAGATGTTTACACTTGCTACCGATAGGAGTTGTCAATCGCTTCACTTTCAAGTGACAGAAGTAGATGTCATAAGGGTCCGAGTAGTGGAACCACGAGCAAAGAAATCAGGAGGACTCCAACGAATACGCCCAAGAGTTGAAGCATCAGTTTTGCTATCTCGTTTTTTGGCACTAGCCTTGCGTCAGCTCTTTGACATCAAGTTTGCACGAGGTTTCCGCAATAGCGTCCGGTTTGTCCCTGCGCATACTTAAGGATAATTCCCATATGGTTGAGGTAATATGGACAAACTGTGACTCCGTTGCCCCCCAACGAACAGTTAAAGGACTTGCGCGCCCGCCTTGGAATAACCACGCGCGATGTAGCCGAGCTGAGCCAGAAGATTGCGCAAGCGGAAGGTAACCCGGAATTCCAGATATCCAACGCTTGGCTTACCCAAATAGAAAATTCGGACTCCATGCCGAGTATTTTCAAGCTGTACAGCTTGAGTGCCATCTATCGGCTAAAATTCACCGACCTGTTGCGCTTGTACGGCCTGGACTTGGAAAAACTGAATCTGCATCAACTCGCAGCCCCGCTGCCTCAGACCCACTTAGCCACACTGGAAGTCTATGACGCGGATAGAACCGTTTCCTTTCCCGTTCGCTTTGACCGGTCGTTTGATCTCGACAGCACCAATCTTCTTTCGCGTATGGTGGAACTCTGGGGCGAAGTGCCGATCGCGTTGATCCAGCATTTGGATATCCGGCACAGCCAGTATGGCTACGTTGGCCTTCAGGATTTTACGCTGTACCCGCTGCTTCGCCCTGGTACCTTTGTACAAATCGATTCGCGCGTGCGGAAAGTGCAGCCGCTTCGGTGGCGGACCGAATTTGATCGTCCCATTTACTTTGTGGAACTCCGCGACGGCTACGCTTGTTCGTGGTGTGACCTTCTCGATGACCAGCTTCTGGTCCTGCCTCATCCTCTGTCGCCGGTAAGCGTGCGAAAATTCAAGTATGGTAGCGATGCGGAAATTGTAGGGCAGGTCACAGCAGTCGCTATGAAACTTACTGACGTAGGGGATTCGGCTCCTGACGCAAGCGCAAGATTGCCAAGGCGAGTCTGACGTTACACAGAAAAAGCCGCTCCACCGTGGGATCCACATCCGTGGGGATTGCGATGCGGTATGGCTCCAGCTTGTGCCAGGTGCGAAGAAAAGTTCCTGCATCTTCCCGCGAGGAACGCAAATATATTTCCAGTTCCTCGGCCAAGTCTTCCAGCGATTGGCCTGAAACGCGATAAAAAAAACCTCGATGCGCATCTTCCAGGGCTTTTCGCGCTACCTCCTCGCTAAACCGGTCGGCAAGTCCTTCGTGATGATAATTTCCGGAGTTATAGTCCCGAGTCGAGGCAAGATATATCAAGCGCCCAAGATCGCTGGAAATTCTGGAAAGCGTGCGATGCAAAAGATCGTCGTAGGCCTCCTGCACCGGCACGCGTTGTAGGTTCGTACTCACTGGGCTCAAAACGCCTCAAAGAAATTAAGAAGATCTCGCGCTGCTAATTTCGCGCGTTTGTGCCGCCAATTGGAACGCCCGTTGCGTCTCGCCAATGCGCTCCGTGAGGTTGACGGTGTATATCGCTAAGCTGCGCAACCGTTGCGTACCCACCAAATCAATCAAGGCGAATAGAAACGCGCAAATAAACCTGAGTTGTGCGTACTGCAGGAAAATACTCGCTTCAGTCGCGAATTCCAGATCTTCGCTCTGCCGGCTAGTTTCTAGATGTTGCCTCATGATCTGGCGCACCGCTGAAGAAGTCTGTTGAACCCAAACGAGCGCGACCGCGTTGCGTTCCTGCCGAAAAAGCTTTTCTAGTTGCGACGATTTCAATCGCGAAATGAATTCTATGTCGTCATCGCCAAAAATTCTGGAAACGAATTCCGGCGGACATGCGTTCAGATTTTTGTCATCACTTGGCCGTAACCCGTCACCTGTAAACGGAAACTCTCGCCGCGTGGAAGCAGCTCGCACCCACACGATTATCAGCAAAAGAAGCAGAACCGCAAGAATCAGCGCCCCGAACCCGCTAATCACGGCCAGACCACCTTTGCGAGATAGCCGCGCGCCTCGCGTAGCCGCTGGCTCGTCGAAGTCGCAACCTTTTGATACTGCTGTTCGAGTTGAACGTTGGCGTGCGGCACAGGATTTTCCCGATAGGACCAGAGATGCATAATCCATACGCACAGCACCACATCGTAGGAAATCGGGTGCACGTAAGACCAGAATCTCACGAAATTCGTGCCCCCGGCGGAAGCAAATGTCAACTGAATGACGCTGAGCCCTACAAACACCCCGTATCCCAACAGAATGCCTCGTAAATTCCTGCCCATCGGTATGGAATAAGACAAAAACAAAGCTACCAAGGCAAGAATTGCAACGGCCTGCACTATCCGTAAGGACAGCTCCAGATCCATGCGGGTGGAGACATCCCACCACTCAGGATTGATCGCAGCGGTTAGCAGCGCCTTGCCAACTGCCAGCGCGAACACCAAACCCAGTAACTTCCGGGCCATTCGTGCGGTTCCGGGATACGACGCCAGTATTACCCTGCAAATTTCAAAAACTATGGCACAACCGACGAACACGCCGAGGATTTCTGTAGTCCAGTAAAACTCAGGATAGAGTTTCGGAGCCCTGTGATGAACCAAAAGGCGCGCGGAAGACTGGATCAGCACCCAGAAAATGTATGTGTAAAAAATGGGATACCGCGAGGCAAGTTTCCCCCGAAACGCGCGAACCAGCAGAAGAACTTCGAGCGCAAAACCACCATACCACACGGCTTGGCTCAGCATTTCACTCCCCAGGTCCACAGCAATATATTACTTGGCGAGTAAATGCTAGCACGAGTTAGGGGGAGAATGCAGAGTAACCCTCCCCCGCTCTCGTTCAACGTTTGTTTATGGGTCTACACCACCCGGGGTCTCGGTGCGGGAGGTTGCGGATCACTTCCATCAGCGGACAACATCGCTCCATTGTTCGAGACTGTCGACGCTGAATTCAATTTCCCTGCCCCGTGGAATCCGGTACCGGTTACCGACGGAAAAACAGCTGCAGTAGCGAATAAAATCACCGTGCAGCCCGCGATTAGAACTTTAAGTTTCGACATAAATCCTCCGTAAAGAAATTAGGGAGATGAGCGGCATTGATCGGAAATGCCCCCAGCTCCCAACCTCCGGTAGCCTAAACAGCAACGTTCAAAGCCACATCATCAACAGAGGACTTGGTTGGTATTCCAACCAAAAGCTAAAGGGCTCCCGTGCGATCTGAGAGCAGCCGCAGACAGATCGTACGGACAGATCGGCACACTAATGACAGTAAAAGAAATAGAAGAACCTACTGGCGTAGGTGCGGCGCATTTCCGTGTTGCGAAGTGGACCCTATCTCTAGGGGAGACAGTCGCTCGGATGCGTTATCGGCCCACGTTAGGAGGAGTAATCGCTGATAATCGCTGTCATGGATGGACTCTAGGATCGCGTTGCTTTTTTAATTAGAACATTGCTCGGAAGCCGCAGGTGTTTTCAGGAACTTTTTGTCTGACAAGGACCCGGCTCGGAATAGCCATTTCCGTCGTGTCACCAAGGTCGCAGTGGTTGTAATCCCGAGCGGTCGGCAACTTTCCCGAATTGGAACTCGTCCCGAATGGATACTAGCATCGCGAGGTAAAATGCGCCTTTTACTGAAAATTTGCATGCTGAAATCGTCAAAAGTGACAGGCGAGGCTAGCTCGACACTCCGGCGCCCGGGGAACTGATTGGCGATAGCGACGGTTGATCCGAGGCGGCGATGCTCGATCCAAGTCGCGACAACCGATCCGGCTGACGACGGTTGATTCAAGTAAGGAAGCAAGGGAACGACTGAGGAGATGGCAATAAAATGGGCGAGCCCAGTCCCCAGAATTCACGCCGTAGTCAACGAGTCCTACTCCAGATTCCCGTTCTAATAAGAACAGACATGCCCGGAGGGCAACACATAGAAGTACAAGCCTTTACTGCGGTCGTGAACGCTCACGGCGGGTTGTTGGAAGTGCCTGTGAAGTTGGCCGACAATCAGAAAATCACGCTGGTTAACCCACAATCTGGGATGGAAGCAGGTTGTAGAGTAGTGAGAATCGAGGGTCCAGCCAAATCATCCTTCATGATCGCTTTCGAGTTTAATGAGCTCGGCTCTCGCTTCTGGCCCATCACGTTTCCACCCGAGGATTGGGGAGTGACCCAGGAGACGGCAAAAAACAGCCACTGAACGCCTACCGCTCGGAAAGCCGACGACCTAACCCGGCAATCCGAACTTTACGATTCCGGGGTTGAATCGCACGGCGGCATCAGCAACGCTTCGTATACCCCAGCTGATTGGGAACCTTGTATCGCTTACCCACACACACTTTTTCGACCATTCGGAGTTGCGTGATGATGGTGTGGTTATCCATAACCACCTCTACTCCCGCTTTTTTTGTAATTGAGGATTCTAAAAGGATTATGCGCGCAAATTGCGTAAGTGCGGATTCTAGTGGCTTTAGAGCAGCGGAACCTTCGTTGTGGAGATAGGTAAATCGGAGTGGGTTCGCTCGCCATGTACACACGCCCTTCTTTTCTGCCGCCATCCATTATATCATGTTAGTAATACAGTAAATTAATTACTTTTAAAGGTTTTATGCTTACTGCGACGTTTCCGCCGCCTGATGACGTTGGCATCGAAAGTTTCGGTGATTTCCACCGAGATAACGTGATGTTGCCTTGAACAACCAGAAGACGAAATGATGGCCTTCTTCCTGTCATCCCGGGGCTTCGACTTTCCCAGTGCGGGCCTCCTATACTCTCTCTATGCCTTCGGTCACCGCACTCGATGTCCACTGGAACGGCCGACCAGGGTCGGTCGCATCGGCACTGCTTGAATCCGGGGAGCACCGCGCGCTTATCGATCCTGGCCCGGGTTCAACTGTCGAGACGCTTCGCGAGGGGCTAAAAGCGCGCGGCTTAGCTGTCAGCGATCTCGACGCCATCCTTCTTACTCATATCCACCTCGATCACGCCGGCGCCACAGGCACGCTGCTGCAGGAAAATCCGCGCATGACGGTGTACGTTCACGAAAACGGCGCGCACCACATGGCCGATCCCTCTAAACTTCTAGCCAGCGCTGAACGCCTATGGGGAGGCGAGCTGCGGCGCATTTTCGGAGACACGCTTCCCGTCCCGGCTGAAAATCTTCGCATCTTGCAAGGTGGCGAGACTCTAAGGCTAGGCACGCGTGAACTTAACGTCGTCTACACTCCCGGGCACGCCGTTCACCACGTCTCATACTTCGACGACGTGGAAGGCCTCGCCTTCGTTGGCGACACGACCGGCATCCGCGTCGAAAACGGTCCGTACATCATGCCTGCCACGCCGCCTCCGGATATCGATCTCGGACTCTGGGATGCTTCGCTCGACGCAATTCTTGCGCGCCACCCGGCGCGACTTTTCCTTACGCACTTTGGCATTGCCGAAAACCCTTCCGAGCATATCGTTGTGTTCCGCGAACGCCTGCATCGCTGGTTCAAGATTGCCTCAGAGATCATGCGTTCCGATAGCGGCGATTCCGCAGGACTCAAATCGTTTCTTAGCGCCATTCGCGCAGAAGCGGAACAGTATCTGGCTCCCGTTGCATTCGAACAATACGCCGTCAGCGCGGCCCCCAATCTTTCGTTTCTGGGACTGGCCCGTCACTTTCGCAAACGCGCCCAAGGGCGCTAAGTCGCAAACGGGCACAAGCGAACTGATTTGAGCGGAAGAGAGTTTTATGATGAGCAAACGTTTCTGTGGGTGACGTAAAACCAGATCTGAACCGAATTAGATTTACGTTTTGTAGTAGAAAGACCTAGGCGCCTGTTTTAGGCGAGGACTCTTCCAAGGAACCGGGCAAGGGTGCCGGGGTATCCGAGGATGTCTCGGGAGCGTTTGCGGGTTGCGGGACCTCCTGCTCTGAAGCCGCTGGTTGCGAGGTGGATGGCTCCGGAGCCGCAGCTTCCGCGGCGGGCGGCTCAGAAGCTGAAGGCTCCTGGACGGCGGGTTCTGCCAGTGATCTTAAACGCGCCGAGAGCGCAGCCACCAGCAGTTCCACCAACTTTGTTGCACCGCTGCCGTCCGGATCTTTATCCGGGTTGTACTGCGCCACATCCATTGCCAGTAAATTGGGATGTTTCGCGAACTCCGTAAGCGCGGCGCGCGCATCAGCCAAACTTAATCCGCCGCTGCCGGGGACATTAACTCCCGGAAGTTCTTCCTGCGCGATCACGTCGGTATCCAGGTGCAACACAAAGGGACGAGTGTCCGCATGAAGATGCGCCAAGGTTTCTTGCGCGGAAAGGCTGGCGCCTTTGGCTTGAATATCTTCAGCCAACACGTAACGCATCGGCGATTTATTCAAAAATTCCTGCTCTGGCGGATCGATTCTTTCCAGGCCGAACAGGGTCACGTCCGGTTCCCGGATCAGCGGCGCTTCGCCCCAGAACCTCACCAGCTCTGGCGCGCCCTTTCCAATAATATGCGCGACAACCATGCCGTCGATGCGTCCCGAAGGCGTGGTAGCGGGAGTATTCAAATCGGCGTCGCGATCGAACCACAGCAGGTTCAAATGCTTGTAGTATCGCCGGGCGCCCGTGAGCAAACCGATTACCTGCGCACAGTCGCCACCCAAAACGAGCACCAAGGCGCCGCTTTTTATCGCTACCTCCGCGCGCGACTTCAAATCGTTTAGCCCGGCAACGATTTCGCCAAGATTGCGAGCTCTGCGATGTTCTTCATCATTGGCGAAGAGGCGCGGCGCACAGTCTCCGTGATCGATTACCTCAAAGCTCGCATTTTGCAAACGTTCGACCAAGCCGGCCGCGCGCAAAGCGGTGGGAGCCTTCTCGCTGCCCGATAAAAATGCCGCTGCGCTGGAGGGCGCGCCTATGAGCACAATCTTCTTCGGCTGACGGACGATTTTGACCGCCAAGTCTGACTCCTTGTATTGTGTTTCCCCGTTTACCGCGCTGGGACCCTGATAATTGGGTACTGCTTACTCGGCCGACTTGCCCAAGGCTGGAAGATCACCAACGAACCTGGCTAATTTTACCGCCGCGGCGCGGCGGCAATAGTGGCCAATTCGGGGGGCAGTGTGAAACGGACGTCTTCACGAATCAGATCTAAATCGCGTTGGTCAGTAAAACCAAACTCCGCGAGGCGTTGGCTCACTTGCTCCACCAAAATTTCCGGCGCAGAAGCACCGGCCGTCAAGCCGACGCGCGAAACGCCTTCCAACCAGTGCACGTCGATATCCTGTGCCGAATCGATCAGTTTCGCTTTTACTCCACTGCGCTGCGCGACTTCCACGAGGCGATTGGAATTCGAACTATTCGGCGAACCAACGACCAAAATCAAATCCACGTCCTTGGCGACCTGTTCGACGGCTTCCTGCCGATTTTGAGTGGCGTAGCAAATGTCGTCACTAGCAGGGCCTTTGATCTCCGGGAACTTCTGGCGGAGCCTGGAGACAATTTCTTGCGTGTCATAAAGGCTGAGCGTGGTCTGCGTCAAGAATGAAAGCTTGCTCGGATCGTCGATCTCGAGTTCGTCAACGGCAGCGACAGAATCCACGACCACGGTACGGTCAGGCGCCTCCCCGGAAGTGCCCACAATTTCCTGATGGTCCTTGTGGCCGATCAAAATAATGGTGCGCTTCTCACGTGCGAACTTCAGAGCTTCGAGGTGGACTTTGGTAACCAGGGGGCAAGTGGCGTCAATGACCTTCAGCGATCTCTGCTTAGCCTCTTCGCGGACGGTGGGCGGGACGCCGTGGGCACTAAATACCAAAACGGCATTGTGCGGCACATCCTCGATGGACTCCACGAAAATGGCGCCGCGCCGACGCAGCTGCTCTACTACGTAGGTGTTATGGACGATTTCATGGTGTACATAAACAGGGGCTCCATAGGCCTCTAGGGCGAGTTCCACGATGTCCACGGCGCGCACGACGCCCGCGCAAAAGCCCCGCGGCCTGACCCTCAGCAATACTTTGCCATTCGTAACGTTCTGCATTGATATCCTAAAATGAGTAATTTGCGAACACTTTATCATACCTCATGGGCCATGCGGGCCGCACGCCGTTTCCAAGAGGTTTAGCGGCGAGGGGATTTCCTAGTTTGAACTGTGATAGCGGCGAGGAGCGGATTGGAATACCATTTCCGGGGCAAATCAGCAAGTGTCCAAGCGGAGAGTGGTGTAAAACGCTGTGATTGCAGAGCTTCTAGCGTTGTACGCGACGCAGGACATTGGCGTGAAACGCGCGGATGTGACCCTGTGTGAATTGGGATTCCAGCAAAGACGGGAAACGCGAGAGACGTTACCGCGTTTGGGGGAGAACAGAAATGATATGGAAGCGCTTGGCGTACTTGGAGCAGAAAAGACAAAAGCAACCGAAGCGGCGATAAAAACGGTGGCTGGGGCACCGGCAAAGTGAGGCAGTTACGAAGAAGATATTGATGCGCGTCGCTTTGCAAGCGCGGTTTTACAACCCAGAGCAAGATGCAACAGAAGGAGTATGGGAATTCGCAGATCTAGCTGCACGGCGGATGTGTACGGACCGGGCGTGATAGCCGAGGGATGGCGGGCCGACAGTTAGCGAAAAAACCTTCGCACGCACGCGGCGTGAAACGTTAATGGCCGCGCAAGAGCAAGATTACGTCAAGCAAGCACAGGAGGGCGATGAGCGCTTCGAGGACGAATGAGCGGGCGTCCTCAAACTGATCGATCATAAAGTCGTAGAGTTCGCCGACGGTGCGCAATTTTTGGTCAACCAAATCGCGGTACTCCGGAACGCCGACACGTTTCGCAGCCAAGCGATACACACGCGCGTAGTAAATATCACTGACAAATTCGATAGCATTATCGACGCGCTCGGTCAATTCCATCACGTCGAGGCGAATGGTATTAAAGCGTTGGGCGTCGCGGGGCAGGCTCCAACGGGAGAGCACAAAATTTCTCTTTTTGTCCAGGACATCATAAACCTCGGAGAGCACGCCAGTCATCAGTTTGTCGTAATAGCGGAATTCCAGCAGCTGCATCTTGGCGTACTCGAGGACCTGATTGGTGGCGGCGGCATCCTCGGAACGGTCGTAGACAAATGCTCCCGAACTAGCGACCACCACTAAATCCGACGGATAGTAGGAGAGGCTCGACTGCAGCGCCTCTTCGCAAATTTTAGGGGCGAGCGGCGAAGTTTCTCCATTGACCATGCGCACGATTTCGCCGCCATGATCGGCGAGGAGTTGCGTGGCTGGCGGTGAATCGCTGCCGCTCGCAAAAGCCTGCTGCAGATTGATGATCAAATAGCTTTCGTGCAGCCATTCCTTGTTGGGCCGGATTACAGCTGTCGAGAGCTCTTGCAGATGTTGACGAGCTAACCCGCGGGCCAGGGGTTCCACTTCGGTATTGCCCATCCACCGAGAGGATTCGGCGAGCAAGTTGATCCACTCGCAATCGAACGGAACTTCAAACTGCACGACGACAACAGCAAAGGTATGGTATTTGATCGAGGAGGTGAGCTTCTCTCCGGTGTTCAGGAAAACCGGCTCAGCGGGGACTTCGATCGGTGCCTGCTCGAAACGGATGTATTCGGGTGTGTGACGCGGAAAGACACGTTGCACCGGGCCACCGCGAGGACCGAGAAGTTCCCCGAGTTTTGCGAAGTCGAGGCCTTCAGCGACATCGTACAAAAGGAGAATCCGAAAATAGCCGCATACGCGCACAAGCTTTTTTTCCGGTAGTGTCTCAGTTTAAATTTTCATTTAATTAGATCGTAGGTGCTGATTTTCCCCATGACCCAATGCCACCAACTCATCCACCAGCGGCTGATCGTATCTCTCCCCTCTTTCTGAAGCATACGTACGGGGCTAACAATGGCGGCCACGGCACAACCCGCTATGAGCAATAGCGCTATGGGGCGCAAACACCCTTCATTTCGCCAAATCCACAATTTCCTCTAATGACCAAACGTGATCGGATAGGCCAGCAGCCATCGCCGGAGTCACTCTCAGCGTCTTGTGAATCCTAGCAAAGTTGTAGTGCACGAAGTGAATCGCGACCATTGCCGCGTGATTCTCTGATTTTTTGCTGAATCCGTTCGTTAGACGCGTGAAGCGGCGCATCCCCATCCTCATCGTTAAATTCTGGCGTTCAACGTAGCTGGTGCTAACGTGCTTGGGATCGGGATCGCCACTAACAACTTTCATATCGCAGCCGATGCACACTGCGGGAGAATAGCGCGTTTCGTTTTCAGAGACTGCACCGTAGATTTTTTGCAGTTGGGCGTAGTCAACATCGGCTCCAAACGCATCCTCAACGGCATCCAAATAAACGCGGTGACCGTCCGTCGTGATCTGCACTCGCCCCTTAATACGCTTTGCACAATCGTTCAAAAACTCTTTTGCCCACCAGCCATCGCGACCGCCAACCAAATAACTCACGCAGAGCTTAGAATCCGCATCTAGGCCAACCCACGTCCAAATGTCTCCCCACCCGTCCGCTTTCCGCTCCGGTCTCACGTTCCTTGCTTTCGCGCCAACAAAACTCCAAATCTCGTCACATTGCAGACGGCGCACGCGAACGTTGCGCACCCGCGTGTGGTGGTATTCGGCACAAGCGAAGCCAAGATCGACAAGGAGTTTGGTCACAGTGTTGATGGAAACATCGGCCAAGCGGCTTGTGGCCCGAAGGCTATTTCCCTCAACCAGCATCCCCAGGATTGCGACCCGACGAGCAAGTGGTAGGCGGTTCATGGTCTGAAAGTACGCCCATTCTATTCCTTTGTCAAGCATACAGTTCAGTTTAACAATTATCGATAATTATTGTTGACAACCTGCTTTCAGTAGTTTACGCTATGTCTCGGGTGGATATGGTGCATGGACGTCGAATTTCGGGACAAGTCACTAGCTCTGATAGAGACCGACCGTGCAGCAGAAACCCGTATGCCTATCTCCGTTGTCAATTCGCTCAGGCATAAATTGGTCATAATTCGTGCAGCACCAGACGAGAGAACGTTGAGAAATTGGAAGAGTCTTCACTATGAAAAGATGGATGGCGACGAGCGATCCATTAGGATCAATAAACAGTTTCGTCTCATTTTTACACTCAACACCGAATGCAAACCAAACAAAATGACCATTTTAAGAGTCTGGAACCATGACTAGCGAGGGGGAAGCCATGGCAGCAGCAAGTGTAAGTTGGATTAAACATCCTGGTAGCTACATTAAGGAAGAAATGGAAGAACGGGGATGGAGCCAGCGTGATCTGGCTTTTATTCTTGGTTGTTCCGAGCAGGTGATCAATCCCATTCTGAACGGTAAGAGGGGGATTAGTCCTGAGATGGCGAAGGCATTCGGGGAAGCATTTAACGTTCCCGCCGAGTTCTTTGCCAATTTGCAGCAGGCGTATGATCTGGCGCAAGCCCGTACTCCTGATCCTAGCGTCGCGGCTCGCCGCGATATGCAGAGTACATATCCCGTCCGTGAGATGATCAAGCGTGGCTGGATCGAGCAGAGCGATGCGGTCATGCTTGAAACTCAGCTTATACGATTTTTTGATGGGCCGAGCAACCAAGGAAACCCCTACCTCAAGCATGCGGCAAAGAAAAGCAGCTATGAACAGCGAGAAATACCACCCGCTCAACTTGCTTGGCTGTTCAGAGTTCGCCAGATCGCAAAGTCGATCAGTGTGCCCAAATACTCTGAGAAAGCGTTACGCGATCTAGTGAGAGAGGATTTGCCGTCCCTATTGTATGCGGCTGATGAGACTAGGCATGTTCCACGGGTATTAATGGAATGCGGAGTTCGCTACATCCTAGTTGAGAAACTACCAAACGCGAAGATCGATGGCGTTTGTTTTTGGCTGGACGATTCTTCGCCTGTAATTGGCATGTCTACTCAGCACGATAGGATCGACAATTTTTGGTTTGTCTTGCGGCACGAGATACAGCATGTTCTCGAAAGGCATGGGCTAGAGCAGGAAATGATCGACGCTGATTTGGACAGTGTGGCTACGTCTCTTTCAGCCGAGGAGCGTCTGGCCAATGACGCGGCGTCCAATTTTTGTGCTCCTACTGACAAGCTCGATTCTTTTCTGAACCGGAAGCGGCCCTTCTACTATGAAAAAGATGTCGTCGCATTTGCGCGAGTGCTGGAAAGACACCCAGGTATCGTAATCGGACAAATGCGAAAGAGGCTCAACAGATACGACTATCTCACCCGATATTTGGTCAAAGTACGTCAATTTGTACTTCCTGGATCAATTGCTGATGGATGGGGACAAACGGTTCCGGTTTCACTGTAACGGAGGTTACGGTAATGTCTAGCCAAATTGAGCGAATGCAAAAAATCTGGCACCGTTATGATTCCAGTCGGAACCATAAACCCACGAGCATGAAGCAAGCTGCCGCTTGGGCTGTAGCGGATGGGTTGCTCCAGCTTCCAGAAGTTGACCCGCTGGACATCCTGGCTGACCAGATGTCCAGGGCTGTACGAGAAGAGTACGGAACGGATGAACAAGGACGCAGATACCGCTTGAATCACGCCGTCAGGGTAACGCGTGGCGGCGTGCAATATACTTTTTGGGGAGTGATGGGCTACGCTCCCCACGATCATATGGAGATGGCTTTTGGCCAGCGACGTGAACAGGTGGTAGGCGACAACCTTCAACTCAAAATTGATGTAGATGTTTACAATGACATGACGAAGGGAAAGCATCCGCCGATTCAACTGGTCCTTGATTACACTGAGGACGTCGCCGAACGGGAACAGTTGATGAAAATGCGTAATAGGAGAGATGCTGCCTAATCTCGCTTTTTCCAACGGGCACGCGCTGCCAGTTTGGCTATGTCATGGCGTTGTGCGGGTGTCAGATTAGCGGATCTTGCTTTGCCGCCCTTAAGACCGCCAGAACGTCCTTTAGGCTTACGTCGTTTGGACATACTGATTTGATCTTCCACTTCACCAGTAGCAATATCCACGATCAGTTTGGCGAGCTGGTTTGGATCGCGTGGACGCTTTGCCATGAGCCAAGTATGCCACAATCCAAACAGCCTATTTCAGAGAGTCAAAACCAAACTGAGACACTACCTTTTTTCCATACTCCTTTCCCGAGTCGCGGGACCTCTGATATTCTCTGCGTTCGATGCCCAAAACAAGAGTCGGGTTAGAGCAAGATCAGCGCTGGTGGTTTTTTCCGCTGTTAATCGCACTCGTCTATATTGTTCTGCACCTTTTGACCGCATCGCGCTACGGCTACTTTCGCGACGCACTCTATTATCTAGCGTGTTCAGAGCATCTGGACTGGGGCTACGTGGATCAACCGCCGCTGATCGCGCTGGTGGGATGGATCAGCCGGCACACGCTGGGAGTATCCCTTCGCGCGTTGCTTTTCTGGCCTGCGATGGCAGGCGCTGGACGAATCGCATTGACGGCGGCTTTGGCGAAGGAATTGGCTGCCCGTCGGTTTGGCACAGCGCTGGCCGCGATGCTGGCGGCTACGCCTGGCGTGTGGTACGCAATCGATCATCAGTTCGCGATGAACGCGTTTGAACCCCTTTTCTGGACAGGCTGTGCGTACATTTTGGTGCGCATGGTCAAAACGGAAAATCCCAGATTATGGTTAGGATTTGGCGCCATTGCCGGACTGGGGCTGCAAAATAAATATTCCATCGCGGTGGTTGCGTTCGCGCTGCTGGCGGGTTTGTTGCTAACACCGCAGCGAAAATTACTGTTCACACCTTGGTTGTTCGCCGGAGCCGGGGTGGCGCTGCTAATTTTTCTGCCCAACCTGCTTTGGAACATTCATCATCACTGGCCGTTTCTAGAGTTGATGCACAATATTCGCGCCGAGGGCCGCGATGTGGTACTTTCGCCAGGAGTTTTTTTGGCGCAACAAGTCCTTCTGATGAACCCCATAATCTTCCCGTTCTGGTTTGGGGGCTTACTTTACTATTTGCTGTCGCGAGAGATGAAAGCTTACCGCTTCCTGGGCTGGGCGTTCGTGATTACCGTGGCGTTTTTTATGATCGCACATGGCAAGAATTATTATTCCGCACCCGTTTATCCGGTGGTTTTAGCGGGCGCCGCAGTGGGCATCGAAAAATTTCTAGCGACAAGTTTCGAAAGCCGGCCCTGGCGCAGTATTGTAAAACCAGCGATTTTTGCGTGGCTGATTTTGGCGGTGACGCTGTTTTTGCCGATCACTCTTCCGATTTTGCCCATTGAGAGCTATTTACGCTTCCAGTCCCATTTGCCTTTTAAGCTACCACGCTCGGAGTACGGCCACATGCACGTTCCACTGCCGCAACACTACGCAGACGAATTTGGATGGGAAGAGATCGCGGCAACGGTCGCGACTATTTATCACTCGCTACCCCCGGAGGAGCAGGCCAAGACGGCGATTTTTGCGCAAGACTACGGGCAAGCCGGGGCCATCGATTTTTTTGGAGCGAAATATGGGATACCCAAGGCAGTCAGCGGGCATCAGAATTATTTTCTGTGGGGGCCAAGAAACTACACAGGAGAAATCGTGATTGTGATCTTCGGGGATGAGGAAACGGAGCGAGAACATTTTGCGTCCGTCGAGCGCATGGCTACGCTAGAAAATCCGTACGTTCTGCCGAGCGAGGTCGGTCCTATTTTTTTGTGCCGGGGGTTGAAGGGTAATTTGCAAACCTGGTGGCCGCGCGTTAAGCATTGGAATTAATCACAAAGTCTCTTATAGCAACACATCTCTTACTTTCCTATGCTACTGAAAAACAAAATTGCATTGATCACCGGCTCCGGCCGCGGAATCGGACGAGCGGTGGCACGGCTCTTCGTGAAAGAAGGCGCGGCAGTCTTTCTGACCGCGCGCACCTATAAGGAGCTGGAGGCGACGGCTGGCGAGATTTCCGGAAGTGGGGGAGCGGTAGCTTTTGCAACAGCGGACCTGACGAGCGGAGCGGACTGCCATCGCGTGGTGGAGGCGGCACGCGAACGGTTTGGCCGCATATCGATCCTGGTGAACAATGCGGGACATTACGGCCCGGTAGTTCCGGTGGAGGACTATCCGCTGGCAGAATTCGATAAAGTAATCGCGGTGCATCTACGCGCGGCGTTTTTGCTGAGCAAGCTGGTCCTTCCAGAGATGTATGCTAAGAAATCGGGCGTAATTCTGAACATCTCAAGCCTCAGTGCTAAAGCGGCATTCTCCTGGGGGTCTGCTTATGCTGCTGCCAAAGCGGGGATGCTTGGGCTCACGCGGGTTACGGCAGCGGAAGGTGCGCGCAAGGGCGTGCGCGTAAACGCTCTTTGCCCGGGGCCGGTGACGGAAACTAATATGTCCAAAGAATTAGGTGCGGACCTCGCGAAGAAACTGGGTGTTAGCGCGGAAGTACAACTGGCGGGTTTCCTGAGTTTCCTTCTGCAAGGCCGGGCGCAGACGGCCGATGAAATTGCGCGCGCGGCACTCTTTTTGTGCTCCGAACAATCGAGCGCCATCACCGGGCAATCCCTGAATGTTGATGGAGGAGCGGCGTTTTATTGAGGATTTACAGTTCGGAGATGGATGGGCGCCACGAAAAATTTGTGTCAGTGCGTCTCGTTCTTGTAGACAAGTCCGCCTTTCATCACAAAATTAACTTTCGATAGTTCGGCGATATTGGCGAGCGGGTCGCCCGGGACGGCGACGATATCGGCCCACTTGCCAGGCTGAATTGTCCCTAATTTATCGCTCCAACCGAGAAGATCTGCCGCGACGGCAGTAGCGGAGCGGATTGCTTGCATGGGCGTCATGCCATATTGCACATAGTATTCGAACTCTTTCGCTTGACTCAGTTGCTTCCAGTCGAAACCACCTACGTCGGTGCCGAATGCGATTTTCACACCCTTTTTTAGAGCTTTCTGAAAAGCCGTCTTTTCCAGCTCCGCCATCTTGATCCAATTCCCGCCACGACCCGGGGCGACATAAACCCCAACGGTAATTGTAGGCGCCCAATAAACGCTCTTTTTGACAAGTTCATCCAGCAAGGCATCGGTAAGCCCGTCGCCGTGCTCGATCGTGTCAACACCGGCACGCAAAGCGGCGGCAATGCCATCGCTACCGATGGCGTGCGCGGCAACTTTTTTTCCCAAACGATGAGCTTCCTCGACGATGGCTTTGGCTTCTTCGTCGGTAAAATTCACCATGCTGTGTAGTACGTCGTCGGCTTCGAAGTGATAGCGGCGGTCAGAGTAATACTTGATCCAGTCCGCGCCATACATGACCTGTTCGCGGACGGCTTTGCGCGCGCCTTCGACGCCATCGACGTATTGCACGCCGGTGGGCACTCTGAGCTCCCAGGAATAGCCGAGCAGCGGGTACATGCCGGTGGGCGTCATGGCGCGCGTTGCCACCTGCATGCGTGGACCGGGCACCTCACCGTTAGCAATCGCGGTTTTAACGTCCACGTCGGCGTACATGGCACCTTCGGTTTCGAGATCTCGAATGGTTGTGAAGCCGTGATACAGAGCGATGTGTGCATTGCGTGCCGCCAGAATGGCGCGATAAGGAATGGATTGCTTGAGCAACTGGACGTCATAGTCTTCGGCGGTGATATCGCCGTTTAGAAGGACATGAGTATGCGTATCGATGAATCCGGGGAGCACGGTAGAGGTGGATAGATCAATCAATTCCATAGCGGCAGGCGGAGTTGCGCCAGGAGTCACCGAGACGATGGTGTCCCCCTCAATCAGAATGAGAGCATTTTGGACGGGCTTATCACTCTTACCGTCAATCAGCCGGCCTGCGCGAATGGCAATCTTTTTGGGTGTGGCGACGGGCTTGTCCTGCGCACGTAGTGTCACTGTGAGTAAACCGATGGCAAAGGTCCCTGCGGTTAGCAGTACTTTCGATTTTCCAGCGAACATGGTTCACGCTCCCGAGGCGCACAGGGTAGCACGAGATTTTATAGGATGAAGCCAGACCAAACAGAAACATGTAATGGGATATGAGAAAGTGATGGGAGTGTAAAAAGGCCAGCCGCTCTCTCACAAACGGCTGGCCTTTGGTTGTGCTCTGGCGATGGCCGGAAATTCGAACGACCCGTTCTTCAGGCGTGTTGTACCTAACGATGAGGGCCGATCTAAATTGCGGACCTCGAATTAACGCGCGGGCGCCGAACCTGGGCGGAATGCTCTTCGACCCAGATCTTCGACGGCCGAGACTCCACGACGCACGAGGTTGACAGCCGGATGGCCACTCTCGACGATGCGAGTGATGCCCATTTCCCAGGCTTTTTGCATCGCGTACAAAGCCATGATTACAAGAGTGAGTGCGGCGAATCCGACGGCAAAAAGCGCAAAAGCAGCTAGGAGCTCCCTCACGAAGTACAACTGGAGCGCTAGAAGCGCCGCCAGGAACCACCACATCCATTTGCGGCTTTGGTCCTTGGTTTTCATCATGGCTTGGTCCGTGTCCCCTTTTTGGGTGGCCTAAACAACCTGGAAACTTACTACTCCTCGTTCAACCGTTAGATGCGCCGCCCTGCCCGTTGGGTCTAGCTCGCTAGCACCTGAACCATTTGACACGATTCAATCCGCAAAGACGATGGTACACAAGACACATTTGGGGGGGCGGACCGGCGGCCTAGTACGCTTGGCCAGCCCATTTCGGAACTTATAACTAATAGAATCATTAGAGGTTATCCAAGTCGGGTTGATTTTGAATTCGTTTCGGCTGGGCTTCGCCTGTACAGAAGGGCTAGAGCTGGACGAAAGTGCAGGTACTTCGGTGAAGACAGATTAGAAAGCCCTCAACCGATTTGCTTGCCGCAAGTTGGCTGTGGAAGCGGGTTATTGGGCTGGCAAAGAGGAGACTACGCCTCACCCGCTCATTGGAACCATCCAGAAGTCAGGAGAACGCAAGCGGATGGCGTTACCGACAAAAAGTTAGGCACGAGGATCAAGGGTGGCCTTAGTTCCCTTTTAGCGCGTAACCCAAGTCGAAAGGTAGCTTACCGTCGACGCGGAGAACTTTTACGGCGCTGTTAATAGAGTAGACGTCGACAAGACCTACGGCACCCGGGGTGGCTTCCACGGTGCGCAGCAGGTCTTCGTCGTTATCCACTACTTTGACCACTTCGCGGGACTCATTGAGCTTGGCGATGGTTAACTTGGCGTCCGCCGGCGCGGCGCCGAATAATCGCTGGATGGCGATACGCATTTCAGGGGAGGTAGGATCTTTCATCACTAGCGTGAAAGCCTTGCCGTTCGGCCACGCTTTCTGCGTGCCTTTGCACAATTTGGTCAAATCCGCGAGCGGTACGTCATTTAGCTTGCTTCCAGCCGCTACAACAACAGCGATGTTTTTGATCGCGGAGATCGAAGGCGAGGCAAGTGTCCCCACAAAATAGCAAATGGCTGCGGTGCGGAGAAATTGGCGGCGAATCATATTGGCCACTCTACCCTTTCAAGTGGTTACTTGCAGTATCGGCATGACTGATTTCTTGTAAAAGTATCTGTTAGGCTGGATGTGCCTAAGTGACCGACCCCCGGCGGCTGACCGCCGCAACTCGCCCTTTACCGAGGGGAACACCTGTCCTTTTGGGCAGTATCCCCTGGCGCGGGAACGGCGGTAAGTTGTCGAGGAATCACGTATTCGCTCGCGCAGCTCATCAGGGAGCGTATCGCCATGAATCGTCCGGCAGCACGATATTTTTTATTGGCTTGCACATCGCTGTGGTCAACCCATATGCGGGCACAATCCGCAGATGCACGATTGGAGGAGATTAAGGCGCGCACCACTGAGAATGCGGCGCGCGCGGCAGGCGTTCCCCAGCAGTTGTTCAGTACGATTGCACTCTCCACGCACTCCGAAGAGGCACGCAAGTTCTTGGAACTGGCTCTCGACAAGTATGAAAACGTATTACGGGAGGATGCGGTGGTGCACGCGCAGCATGCGACGGAGAAAGATCCACAGTTCGCGCTGGGTTACGCGATGCTTTCTTTCGCTTCACGGCGAGGGATTCCAAATTCCGGTGCGTTGGCAAAGGCCAAGTCGTTGCTACCCGGCGCTGCTCCTGACGAGCAACTGCTAGTGCGCTGGATGACCAGCGTGCAGGACCGCGACCTTTTGCCTGCCATCACGAGCATGAACGACCTTCTGAAGCGCTTTCCGCGAAACAAACACGTTGTGTACCTGACGGCGGCATGGCTCTATTCACAGCAGGATTACGATCGTTCCCTAAAGATGCTGGAGACAGTGCGGCAACTCGACCCGGATTTTGCGCCAGCCCTGAATATGCTGGGTTACGGGTACATCGAAACGGGAGATCCGGATCCGGGGAAGGCCGTCGCCACGCTGAAGCGTTACGCGGAATTGCAGCCTGGCTCCCCCAACCCGGAAGATTCCCTGGGCGAGGTTCTGCGGTATGCCGGCGACGACGCCGGCGCGCTGCAGCACTTTGGCGCTGCGCTGCAGATTGATCCTACTTTCTATACGTCCCATCTTGGGATTGGCGACACGCTGACATTGATGGGCGAGTACGAGGACGCGCGTCAGCAATACGACAAAGCAATCAAGGTGTCAGAAACGCCGCGCGACTTGCTACACGCGGAATATCAGAAGGCGCTGGTTTCTTTCTGGCAGGGGCAAACTTCCACTGGGCGAGAGGCGCTCTCTGGGTTGGCGCAAAAAGCGGCGGCAGAAAAGCAGCCATATGCTTACTTTGAAATTGGCTTGGGAAGCGCAATGTTGGCTCCTACTTTCGTCGATGAACTCCACGAGCTTCGCGTCCTGGAGGTGGCTTTCCAAAATCCGATGGACGGTATGAACGAGTCTGACCGCAATGTGGCGGTGGCCGACATACTTCGAGAACAGGTACGTGTCGCGGCGTTCCACGGATTCTCCCAACCGGTGCAGGAGGCGATCAAGAAACTCGAAGAATTTGCCCGGCAATCCAGCGATCTCATCGTGAAAAACCATTACGAATGCGCTCGCGGTTATCTACTGGCGCGGCATGGTGACTTCGCCAATGCGGCGGACGAACTGGCGATGGATCCGCAGTCGCCGCTGGCGATCCAAGAACTGGTTACTGTACAGGAGAAACTGGGAAACGTGCCTGCGGCGGCAGCCGCGCGGAAGCGGATGAAGTACCAGCGTGCAGCAAGCGTTGAATGGTATCTGGCTAGCCACAATCGTTCGGCTACGATGGATGCGGCGTCAAAATAGTGTTGCGGAGACCGAAGAATTTTACGGAGATCGCCTGGGGTCGCCGTTCATTCCCAGGCGGTTAGAAATACTTTGCAAGCTGGCAATAAAAAACGCGTTGCGCGGGTTCTTGCCGTGCAACTCGTTTTTGGCTCAAAGCTGGCTAGGCTTTTTTCAATAGACGCGTGATACCGACCAAAACAACAGCTCCCACAAAAGCCACAATGATCGATCCAATCAATCCTCCATTAGGAAAAATTCCCAGCCGGCCAAAAATCCAGCCGCCTAAGATGCCTCCCAGAATCCCAAGAACGATATCGGCGAGTACACCGTAGCCGCCACCTTTCATGACCTGGCCGGCAAGCCAGCCTGCAATGAGTCCTACCACGAGCCACCAAATTATTCCATTTCCTTGCATCGCTGCCTCCTCGTTGCTGTTCGTCTAGCTTCTTAAGGCCCTACGCTGCATGCTCGTTCTAGACCACACGTTGGTCTATGTCAACGTCATAGAAAACAGAGTCAAATATTATTCGCTGATTTTCGTGGGGTTAGAAATCCGAGTCGGAGGGCGACATTCTAGAGGCCATGAGTTTTGACTGACTGGGCGCGACAATTGCGCAAGGCGTACGGTATAATCCGTGACAATTAAAGAATGGGCCTGTCGAGTGAGCCTGCAGGGCGGTCTTCAGCGTTAGCAACGGTTCATCACTAAATACTTAGTTGCAAGGAGATTGGATGGTGTCGCGCACTCGTCTATCTGGCTCGGCATTGCTCGCGCTGGCGTTCTTGGCGAACGCAACGTGGAATGCGCAGGCACAAGAACAGGCGACTGGCGCGGCCATCGCACCATCCGCGCAACGGGCGACGATTGTTTTTATGACGGACTTTGGGACGGCAAACGATGCGGTAGCGATTTGCAAGGCGGTGATCATTGGCATCGCGCCTGACATACGGCTAATGGACATCACGCATCAGGTGACACCGTTTCAGATCGAAGAGGCGGCACGTTTTCTAACCGATGTGACATTGTACTATCCGTCCGGAACGGTCTTTCTGGTGGTGGTCGATCCGGGTGTCGGGACGTCACGTAAGGCAATCATCGTGAAATCGAAGAAAGGACAATACTTCGTATTACCGGACAACGGCGTGGTCACGCCGGTCATTGAGCGAGACGGGCTGGAATCGGCACACGAGATAACCAATCGAAATTGGATGATTCAAGCTGCCGTGTCTTCCACGTTTCACGGTCGGGACATTTTCTCTCCTGCGGCTGCGCATCTAGCAACGGGCTGGAACTTCAAAGAAGCGGGGCCCGAAGTTCCGAAACTCGTGCGGCTCACGTCGAAAATTCCGTTGGTGACGGAAAAAGGCATTGCCGGTGAGATTATCGGGCTAGACGATCCCTTCGGTTCGCTTATCACCGATATTCCCGGCGATGAATTTAAGAAACTTGGTTACGAACTGGGTGAGAAAATCACGCTGCAGATCGACAAAACGAAGATCACGATTCCGTACGTCAAGACGTTCATGGATGTGCCGATCGGAGAACCGCTTCTGTATATCGACTCACGAGGCCACGTGGGGATCGCCGTTAACCAGGGGAATTACGGGAGAAAGTTCAACATCAGTCCGGCCGCAAAGATTTTTATTCCGCGGAAAGGTGCGTCGGTGAATGCTAAGTAGGAATCGGACCAGCCTTGAGGGCAAAATTATGAAGACAAAATTTACAAGGGTCACGAGACTCAGTCTTACGTCAATTCTGGCGCTCGGTGTTCTTGCCGGGATTTTCTCTCTTGCCGCTTCGGTGGCGGTGGCGCAGTCCTTCCGCGGATCCATCCGCGGAGTTGTGACGGACCCGCTGGGGGCGGTTGTACCCGATGCTAAGGTTGCCGCAAAGAATCTGGCCACCGGAGAAATTCGCGAAACGACAACGGGTGAGGACGGAGGATACGTTATCGCAGAATTGCCCGCCGGTGAATATGAATTGGCCATCGACAAAAGCGGATTCGCCCGCCATCCGGTGCGCGCGCTCGTAAGCACAGGCGTCGATACCAATGTGGATTACAAATTAGACTTGCTCGGACAGAAATATGGCGCGCAGGTGAACGATGTTGCGCCTCTCGTTGAGACTTCGAACACCACACTTTCTCAAGTTGTGGACCGGCGATTGGTTGAGGAACTTCCGTTAAACGGCCGCGACTTCGGGAAACTTGTCGCGCTAACGCCAGGAGTGACCGTCGAGGGCTCTGGAGTGGCGGGCAGCGAAAAAGGTTTCGGTCAATTCAACATAAACGGCAATCGCGATCGTTCAAATAATTACACGCTGGACGGCACCGACAATAACGACCCGTTTTTCAATAATTCAGCTCTAAACCAGGTGGGAATCACGGGCGCGCCCGCTACGCTTCTGCCGCTCGATGCTATCCAGGAATTCAATCTGCAATCGCAGTTTGGCGCGGAATATGGGCGCAATTCCGGCTCCGTGGTTAATATTATCACGCGATCCGGGACGAATATGTTTCACGGATCGCTCTACGAGTACAACCGCAACTCGTATTTCGACGCACGCAATTACTTCAATCCAGTTGGCAATCCACAGACCGCTTTCAACAACAATAATTTTGGCGGCTCCGTCGGCGGGCCAGTGATCAAGGAACGTACCTTCTTCTTCGGGGCCTACGAAGGGCAGCGCGAACGCGTGGGTTCGGACTTTTCACTGATTGTTCCGACGGCTGCGGACTTTGCCGCTGCTCAGCAGGTCGCGCTGAAGCAGACTTTCATGCCGATCACGCGAATTAATCCGGCTCTTACTAAGATCCTGGGCTTCTTCCCGTCGAGCACAACGAACACCTTGCCGTCTGCAGTGCGCGACAAAAATGACGGCGACAACTTGATTGTCAAAATCGATCACAAGCTGTGGAACAGCAATACGCTCACCGGACGTTATGCTTTTGGTCAGAGCACGCAGCTTTTCCCGCTCGGCTCGATTGGGGGATTTGGAAGCGGCTCACGAATTGGCACGTTCGCACAAACTTCGCCGACGCGTGTGCAGGTTATTTCGACGAGTTTGCTGACAACGCTGTCCGCGACCAAGGTCAACGAACTTCGCTTCGGGTACTCCCGGTTTCGGACAAGCTTCACCTCGGTCGACGGCAAATTCGATCCGTCGACACTGGGCATTAACTTTGGGACTAACAAACTGGGACTGCCGGAATTTGATTTTGGCGGAGCGATCGATAACCTGGGCGCCACGGGTTTCAGTATTCCCCGTGCGCGCGTTAGTGAAACGTTCCAATTGCTTGACAACTTCACGTGGATCCACGGACGCCATACCATTAAGTTTGGCGGCGAATACCATCGCTACGACGTGCAGAGCTTCAACGACAACCTGGAGCGCGGATTATTCTCGGTGAACTCCACGGTGACGGATCCGAGCACTGGAAATTCGGTTACGCTGGATCTTAATCCGATCGTGAATATTCTCGCGAACTTCTACATTGGCAACGTGTTTGTGAGCGCCAATGCTGGCGATACGCACCGCTTCACCTTCAACAACGGATTGAGTTTCTTTGGACAGGACGAGATCCGCCTCCACCAAAATTTCACGCTAAACCTCGGCTTGCGTTGGGAATACTTCGGACCGCTTGGCGAAAAACAGAATCTTCTTTCGAACTTTGATGCCGCCGGCAACCTGGTGCAGGTAGGTTCGCCCACTCTTCCTCATCTCTATAGCCGAGACCTGAATAATTTTGGACCGCACGCGGGATTCGCCTGGAACTTGCGGCGTAAGACGGTTGTTCGCGCCGCATATGGGATTTACTACGACTACTTTCCGCAAAACAATTTGATTGCGAATTTCACCACGTCCGCGGGCGTGGCTACCAATCCCACCGGGGGACCGGGTTCGGTGCTGCAGCTCAATCCGTTCAGCAGCGACTTCAACGTCGCAGCGTTTACCGGCAGCGCGACCGCTCCGGTGCTGACATTTGCGACGCCACCCTTTACCATTTTTATTACCGACTACGATCTGCATACTCCGTACGTGCAAAGCTGGAATCTGAATATTCAGCAACAGGTTGGCGGGATGTTGGCGTTTGAAGTGGGCTATGTCGGCAGCAAGGGTACGAAGCTATCGCGCCTTTACGACGCCAACCAGGGACGTACAAACACCAAATATCAAGCGATTGACCTATTCTCATCCGGCGCGAACTCCACCTATCACGCGTTACAAAGCACGGTGCGCTTGCAGAGCTGGCACCGGCTCGCAGGATTTTCCACCTACACGTGGTCCAAGTCGCTTGACGGAGCCTCGGACGGGATTAACTTTAATTTCGCCAACGCGGCATTCCCGCAGGACTCGACAAATCTTCGCGCGGAAAAGGGTCCGTCCACATACGACACGCGCCACCGCTGGACCTCCGCGATCAACTATCAGGTGCCGGTGATCGAGTGGCTGCCAAAGCTCATTGGCGACGGTTGGCAGCTCAACACCGTGGTTACAATACAATCTGGGCGACCGATCAGCATTCTCACCCCGAACGGCGGAGTGAATTTCAACTTTCTGCAGCGTCCGGATATCGTTCCGGGCGTGAACCCGATACTTTCTAATTGGACGCCAAGCACCGGCTACTTGAATGCTCTGGCTTTCAAAGAGCCCGCTGGTGATTTCGGCAATTTGGGTCGTGATCAAATATTTGGCCCGGGGTTCTCCAACGAGGATTTTTCGATCAGCAAAATGTTTCAGCTTCGGGAAAGACTGGCCCTGCAGTTCCGCACAGAATTCTTCAACACATTCAATCATCCGAACTTTGCTTTACCAGGCAATGTTTTCACGCCAGCAATCGATTCCGCAGGAAAGGCGAAACCGCTGCTGCCCGGTTGCACAACTTTGCAGCAGTGCTATCCGGCGGGCGTGATTACGCAAACGCCGGACGTGGCGCAGGGAAACCCCGGATTAGGCGGGGGCGGACCTCGAGTTATCCAATTCGGGTTGCGTTTGCAGTTCTAGCGCAAAACAACAGTTCTTATCCTGCGAGCTACATTCGTTATTTGCTTTTTTCTGTGCTTACGCCCAACAATGAGGAAGTGTTTTCATGGGGATAATGTCCGCGCTAACGCGGGCCTTATTGCAAGGTGTAATTGCCATGCCTGACGCCGTGATTGTCTCTTCGATACGCACTCCCGTAGGTCGTGCCTATAAAGGATCGCTGCGAGCTACGCGGCCGGACGATCTTGCTGCGCTCGCCATCGAGGAAGCGCTGGCGCGCGTACCGGGGCTCGATACGAAAGAGATTGATGATGTCATCCTAGGTTGCGCCATGCCAGAAGGGGAACAAGGCATGAACGTGGCGCGTATCGCGGCTTTGCGCGCGGGACTACCGGTGGAAACATCGGCGATGACCATCAACCGCTTCTGCTCGTCCGGACTGCAAGCCATTGCGTTGGCCGCAGAGCGCATACGCGGAGGTTCGGCTGAAGTTATCATCGCCGGCGGTACTGAATCCATGTCCATGGTTCCTATGGGCGGAAATAAACTTTCGCCGAATCCGTGGCTCGTGGATCACTATCCGGACGCCTACATCAATATGGGGCTGGGCACGGAAAATATTGCGCGCAAATTCGGAGTGACCCGCAAGCAGGCCGATCAGTTTGCGGCTGATTCCCATAAGAAGGCTCTCGCTGCGATCGCCGCCGGTAATTTCAAGGATGAGATTATTCCGGTCAAAGTGCAAATCACCGCTTTGGCGAATGGAAACGGTGGTTCTTCCAATCGAAGGTCTGTTTCGAAGCCGGCGACACAGAATTTCGTTTTCGACACGGACGAACTTCCGCGGGCAGAGACGTCGTTAGAGATTTTGGCGAAGCTCAAGCCAGCGTTCCATCTGAATGGGACGGTGACGGCGGGAAACAGTTCGCCCATGAGTGACGGCGCGGCGGCTAGCGTGGTGATGTCTGATACGCGCGCTAAAGTGCTGGGCTTAAAACCCCTGGCACGTTTTGTCGCTTACGCCACCGCAGGCTGTCCACCCGAAGAATTCGGCATCGGGCCGGTTTTTGCGATACCCAAGGCGCTGAAGCTCGCTGGACTGTCCCTTAACGACATCGCGGTGATCGAACTGAATGAAGCCTTCGCCGCGCAGTCGCTTGCGGTCGTCCGGCAGGCGGGATTGGATATTTCGCGCGTGAATCCCAACGGCGGAGCAATCGCGCTGGGTCATCCGCTGGGATGTACCGGAGCGAAACTGACGGCGACCCTCATCCGGAATTTACAGCGGCGGAACGCGCGTTATGGGATGGTGACCATGTGCATCGGCGGAGGCATGGGCGCCGCCGGTATTTTCGAGCGGCTGTCGTAGCTCGCCCAAATGCGTTGTAAAGAGAGCGGTGTATAACATGCTCACAGTCCTATATGCCGACTCATTTGCCTAGAGTACAATCCGCCTGGGAGCGCAAGTGACCGCGGCAATCGCGAAACGTTGCACTCGCTTGGCGCACGTAACGCATGGAGAAGGAGTGAGGAGGATTTCATGGCGACGACTGTAGAGACGCAAACGGCCGCGAAGGGAGGCAGTTTCCTTCTCGAATCTCCGAAGCCGCAGGATATTTTTACACCAGCCGACCTCACCGATGATCAAAAACTTATCGGTCAGACCGCTGAAGAATTTGTTCTCAAAGAAGTTTTTCCGCACATCAAAGAGCTGGAAGCCAAACAGCCGGGTCTCCTGCCCGCACTGGTGAGAAAAGGTGGCGAGCTCGGCTTGATGGGCGGAGGAGTCCCCGAACAATACGGGGGTTCGGGCTTGGATAAAGTAGCAACCACAGTTCTCACGGAAAAGTTGTCGATCTATGGCGGATTCGCGGTCACTCATGGCGCGCACGCAGGTATTGGCACGTTGCCAATCGTCTATTTTGGCACCGAGGAGCAGAAGAAAAAATACCTGCCCAAGCTGGCTACCGGCGAATGGATCGGCGCCTATTGCCTGTCCGAACCGCAAGCAGGATCTGATGCGCAGAACTCCCTAACGCGCGCAGATTTGTCCGCAGACGGTTCGCACTACACCCTCAACGGGCAGAAAATGTGGATTACCAACGGCGGGTTCGCAGATGTGTACATCATATTCGCGAAGATTGACGGACAAAAGTTCACCGCGTTCATTGTGGAACGAGGCTTTCCCGGTTTCAAACCTGGGAATGAAGAACACAAGATGGGCATTCACGGCAGCTCGACGACCCCAATCTTCCTGGAGAGCTGCAAAGTCCCGAAAGAGAATCTCCTTCACGAGATAGGCCGCGGACACATTGTGGCCTTCAACGTACTTAATGCCGGGCGCTTCACGCTGGCGGCATCGGCGGTCGGAGGCGCGAAGCATGTGCTGATCGCCGCAGCGAAGTACACCAAAGAGCGTAAAGCATTTGGCAAACAGATCGGCGAATTCGGCTTGATGAAAGAAAAACTGGGAGAAATGGCCATTCAGATTTTTGCCGTGGAGTCCATGGTGTACCGCTCTGCTGGCAATATGGAAATGGCCATGACCGCCGCTTCCGGCGTTAGTGAGCGCTCCGAAAAAGGCGTGCTTGAAAAAATCCAGAACACGATGAAGGTTTTGGAGGAATACGCGATCGAGAGTTCGATCGCCAAAGTGTACGGCAGCGAGATGCTCGATTTTGTGGTGGACGAGGCGGTACAGATTTTCGGCGGTTACGGCTTCCATGAAGATTACCCGGTATGCCGGGCTTATCGCGACTCGCGGATCAACCGTATCTTCGAAGGTACCAACGAAATCAATCGCATGCTGATTATCCAGATGCTGTTGAAACGAGCGATGGGCGGACAATTGCCACTGATTCCCGCGGCCATGAAGCTGGCTGATGAAATACTGGCTGGGCCTTCTTTCGAGGAGCCGGTCGAGGGCATTCTGGCCGAGGAAATGCGGGTCGTCGCCAATACCAAGAAAATGTTTCTCCAAGCTGCGGGCGGCGCAGTCCAAAAATTACGCGAAAAGCTTGCCGATGAGCAGGAGCTTGTAGCAGCGCTTTCCAATGTCGTGATGGAAATCTATGCCATGGAGTCGTCGTTGCTTCGCGCGCAAAAGGCCGCAGCGGCGAGGGGTGAAGCAAGCGCCCAGATTATGATTGATGCGGCACGCGTTTTCATCAATGACGCCGCGGAACGCAGCGAGCACGAAGCCAAGCGGGCCATCGCCGCTATTCACGAAGGGGACATGCTAACGACACAAATGGCTGTTCTAAAGCGGGTTGGCAAGCGTGCGCCAGTCAATACCATCGCGCTGCGCCGCCGCGTTGCGGCGGCCGTGCAAGCACAAGACCGCTACCCGTTCGAAGGGCGTTAGTTCCAGCCAGATAATTTCCACCTCAATCGATATTGTAGCTACGGCTTAACTGCGCTCGCCAGAGGTGCGCAAACACACAAACAGGTAGATAGCGCCGGCGAGCAGCAGGGGAGAAGAATAGAACCCCGGAGCAGGGCGCGGAAAATGGACAGAAGAAACGGTTTGCCCAAGCAGTGTGGCGAGCGTGTGACCAAAAGCATTCATCAGCATAATGAACGCAAAGGCATAGGCTACTGGACGCAACCAGCGCGTATTTCGAAAAGCAAATGGCGTTAAGAGCAGAAGGACCAAATTGGCGAAAATTAGGCCGATGAGCCACTCGTGATATTCGAATGTCGGCATAGGGAACCAGGCGTATCGGTCACGAACCACGAGAACCGTAGGATTGTAAACAGCCAGAAAGCCGGTCAGCGCTTCATCTAAAACGTGGGCGCAAAAAGCCAGGCACAATAAGAGCCAAGCAATTCCAAAATTGCGGGACCGAGCCGGCTCTCGCTAGACGTGCGATCGATTCTACCTCTACCAGCTGAATGAGCGAGGGAGAGTATTGCTATCGGGCATATTCTGGCTAGAGAACTTTTGGATTGTGGCGCTACGGCTTGGGCTTTTTGAAGAGGCCGGTCAACCCACTTAGCGGATCTGTGGGAGTTTGCCCTAAATTCGGGCCGGGAACTGCGCGTCCGCTGCAACCCAGCTGCGATTTGAGAAAGCCAGCGGCGATGCCGCCAACATCAGGAACAAACTGCGGGTTAGCGGTAGTGCCTTTAACCAAAAAGGGTACGGTGATATCGCTTTTGCAACCACCAGCGGCACTACCGCCCCCTCCTGTGAGTTGGCTCAGTAGATTGGCTGCGCTTGAAACAGGACTACCTGAAACGCCGACGGCATTCTTCAGCGTTGCGGCCATTTTGAAATCAAGATTGTTCCGGGAATCGACAGTGCCAGCGCCGACAAGATTTCCCAATGCTGGGACAACGGCGAGAAAATTCTCGGCTCTGAGGCCCTCGGGTGTCATGCGGAGGTTGGTGGTGAGCTTTTCTATATTGAGGTCTTTGCCGGTCTGCAGACCAGCAAGGGAGGAGATAGCGGACATTTTCGAGCCCAAGTCAAAACCGACAAGTTTGGCGCTGTACAGGCCGACGTTGCCAGTGGTCATAAGTTTGTTGGTTGGGCCGGACAGAGTAAGGTTCGCGTTCAGCGTGCCACCTTGAATGGAAGCACCCTGCGGCACATGAATCCCCAACGCCGGAAGAAAAGCTTCCAAGTCCTTGGCCGGCATGTTTTGGCCTTCAATCTGCATGTTCACGACCGTCGAATCCCCGGCGCTTGTAAAAGCGCCCGACAGTTTCGCTGTCGCGTTTCCGATTTTCAAAGTGGAAGGATGCAGGACCCCGGTGTCCTTTCGGAGATCATACCTTGCGTTGAAATCAACGGTCACGGGTTCTGAAGCGGGCGAGCCTCCGGCGACTAATAGGGCCTTCGAAAGTTTGGCCGTGCCTTTGGTCTCGGCTTCGCCGTTCTGCGACACCAGATGTGCATCTAGGTCCAGGATTCCGCCCAATCCAGCGGAAGGATCGATGAATCCGGTCGTAGCCAAGTTAAGAGACTCGATGGTAAGTTTCGCATCCGCTGGAGTCAGGTCGGCATCGGTCTCGTCGATAGGGCCTACGTTGCCATCCAGTTTGAATTTGCCACCGCCGGGAAGATCTGCACTAACGGTCACCGGGAATCTCGAATTCGGGGAGAGGCCCGCGGCGGAAACGTTGACGTGCTCATACATGCTGCGCCGCTGAGAATTTGTGGAGGCCACGATGATCTTGCCGTCTTTAAGCGTAAGTTTTTGTATGGAAAGGTCGCTGGTCGAAGTACTCTTCGCAGATTGCGCTTTCGCTAGCGACTCGCCGAGCGAAGAATAATTCCATCGTCCTGCGGGATTGCGGATGAGCGTGACTTGTGGATTTTCAATAGTCACGCCAGTAACCTTAAGGACTTTCGAAAAAATCAGCGGTATCATCTTCACACCGACCTTCACAGATTGCGCGGTGAGAAAAGGAGATTGACTGAATTTGGGATCATCGGCAATCGAGAGATTTTCGGCGGATAGCGAGCCACTGAGTAGCGACAGCCTGAGATTCCCAACATCGACTTTGCGTCCGAGAGCGGCAGAGGCTTGTCTTTCTATGGTGGGGCGGAAATGACTTACAGGAATCAAAAATGGTACGCCGACAATCACGACAATCAAGACACCCACGACGATCAAGATAGTGCGAGTCTTGCTACTCACATTAGCCTCCAAATAGGGCGGGATGACGCGGAGTCAGGACGTGGGACGCCAACTAATGATACCGCGAAAAGGACAGAGTTAACACCCGAAAGCATATTGAATAGCCGACGTCGCGGAACTATCCTGAGGAAGGCGTATTACAATAAAGATGCGTGGGGCTGTAGCTCAGATGGATAGAGCAACGGTTTCCTAAACCGTTTGTCGGGAGTTCGAATCTCCCCAGCCCCACCAGCAAACCCGTTACCGTTCTGAGCGCTATCGCCTGATCGACACTCACAGATGCGGGTGTGGCGGCGTTCTCGAACTCCGTTGGCCGCGGCAATGTGAATGTCAGTGGCCACTCGCCTGGCCCTCGACTCGCCATTGGAACCAGAGAAGGTAGCCATTGGGATCGGTGAGATACAGTTGCTTCATGCCATACGGCGCGACCTTTGGCTGCTTCACGTTTATCCCCAGTCCCCGCAGGTGGGCGTAGGCCCATCTACGTCGGGACATCCGAAGTAGATTACGACGTCCTGGTGGGCGCCAATACGCGCGGGATCGGGGGTCAGCGGGCGCCGAGCTTCATCGTGCGCTGTGTTCAGCATGAGTTCCACGCCATTCAGCCGGAGCAGTACCCAATCGAACTGCGGCGCAGGCTTCCCGTCCGTGCTGACGAAGCCCAGTCCCTCGCGGTAGAACTTGATCGAGGTCGGCATGTCGAACACTGCAAGCAGCGGAGCTATGCCACGTACGTCAATCGCCATTTGATCCTCCAGGTGTCGCCGAACGGCTCACGCGAAATATCGGCGGAATCGCCAGAATATGACGTTTGGTGGCCGAAAAAGTCCTCTCGATTTTAATGGCGAAAGATCGTCTTTGCACTTCTCAAAATCTCAAAAGAACTCAGGCGTGCCGCGCGGCCTTGATCGTATGCTTACCTTCGTTCCTCCGAACCGTGCCTAGGCGCATCTATTCCCGCACTGTTAAATGGCATGGAGAAGGGATGTTTTTTACTCGTGCAGGACAACATTTAGCAGGGAACTGGCGATGTGGAGACCGCCATCGTATCGAATGAAGCCGAGTTTCTTGAATTTGTTCATGAAGAAGTTGACCCGCGTACGCGTTGCGCCA
>DATNMX010000026.1:0-117600 GCA_035602135.1 Candidatus Dormiibacterota bacterium | reverse complement strand
TTGAATGTACATCACGCTGCTAGCGGGATCACCTTGAGAGTAGATCTTCTGCGATCTTCGATACTGCACAATTTTTCTCGCTACCCCGGCCGAATCGAGAAAAGCTTGGGCATCGAAAGCGAGCTTCTGCTTGAGTTTTATTTTGGATTTAATTTTCTTGGAACTGGTTATTACTTTCATACATAACATCCCTACTGAACTTTAGTACCACTAAAATACGAGTCGAAGCAAGATTCGTTGTTTTGGTTGGTTTAGCAACCACGTCTTTCTATTTTTGGTTTGATATTCAAACTCCATTATATTACTGCTTTGTTGGATTTCTACCGCAATCATGCGATTCGAAGCCCTCGAAGAAAGTACATCGATACGAAGATAAATGTACCCGTAACGGCGTATATAATTTCCGCCAACAGCATTTCGATAATTTGAGTGTTAGTACTTCTTGGAAAGCCCGGCGAGGTTCGCGTACTTTTCCCGTGCGGATTTGGCGATGCGCGGGTTCGTCATTTCCTTCCTGACGGCGGAGAGTATCGTTTTGCCGGATTCTTTCTTAGCTTTCTTATCAGTCATACACCTATGATGACATCAAGACTGAAGGCGTTCAGTCCAATTTGATACAGGGAGGGGTTTTTCCGATTCTATTCGAGCAGGCTGGGAATCAGACAGCGCTCCGACGTTAACGGTTCATTGATGCAGCCGGTCCTGTGCTGTGGGAGTAGCGTGCGGTGCTGTGGAGTCGGAAAGGGGCCTGCTCGGCCTTCGACCCATACGCGACACAGCGAGGCGCACGGCGTCGACCGTGGCAGCAACGTTCTGCGTCGGCGACCAGGATTGCATGTGGATAGGACCGGCGCGGCCAATCGCCGCAAGACGTACGCGATCAGCGAGGGCCTTTCGTAAAATTGCGGCAAGGGCATCAATATCACCCATTGGGAAGACGAACTGGGAACACACCGGAGCTATAAGATCGCGGGCGGCGCCCACACGGTCGCTGGCAATGACTGGGCAGCCGCAGCACATAGCTTCATTGACCACGACTGCAAATGGCTCGTATTCGGAGGGCAGGACCATCAGATCAGAAGAAGTATAAATGGCAGGAAGTTGAGACTGGTTAAGGAAACCCAAGAATCGAACACGCGCCGAGACACCAAGGGTAACGGCTTCCGATTCGAGTTGGGACCGGAGAGGGCCAGCACCGGCGAAGACTAGAATGGTGTTAGAAAGTTTGGCTTGTGCGAAGGCTCGCAGCAGATCGAGCGGACGTTTCCAAGGCTGAAGCTTAGCGCAAAATAGGATCACCGCATCGTTGATAGAAGCGCCCCAGGACGACCGGAGGGCCGATCGATCGACTTGCGAAGCTTGGCGCACCCACCACTCATTACCAACGGAGTAGGGCACCAGAGTGATATGTTCAGCGGGAATTCCAAGATCAAGCATAAGATCTCGCGTACCCGAGGAAGGTGCGATGGCTTGATCAGCAAGACGAAAAAGTCGCGGCCAAAATATTTTTTTGAATGAAATCTTCCAGGCGCGGCCGTCACGAGGAGTGAGGGTGGTGGCGTCCGTGCCAAAGAGAAACGCGGTGTTTGACAGCTTTGCAGCAAGGCAGGCAATCCAGAATGTGGCGCAAACATAGCCAGTGAAGCAGACGACTGCGTCATAGTTGCCATTACGAATCAACTTCCAAATGCCGGGGTTGCAGAGGCCGAAAAAAGATGTGCTGCCAGATCCAAGATTCGGAACATGCGACCACGAATACCCTTCCAGAAGAGGAACGTCCCACTGAACGGTAACGCCGAAGTCCGGATCGTGCGCGGGCTCGGCGCCTTGAAGTGTGCAATACGCTATGTGCACGTCCAGGTCTGTGCGCGCGGCGAAGCGTCGGAAAATTGGTGCTTGGTACTGGACGGGGTGAGAACCTATGAAGAGAACGCGGTAGCGCTGGTTAGACATGGGATGCGTTGGATCTCGCGCGCCACAAATCGACGCATCGCGAGCCAGACTGGAAGTATAGCGGGTTTTTGTAGGGGTACGAATACATGCTCCCAGGAAATCTTATGGCGCGCTGTGCCGCATACTCGGCATCGAATTGACTTAAGGATGTGTATGTTACGATGAGCGCAGGGAAATGAGGAATACCGCGGTAACCCATCCTAGTATCTTCTGCCGCACCGCCTTCTGCTTGAGTATTTGCATTTACTTTTTATGCAGGTACGACGTCTTGCAGACTGACATGACCAACAGCCTGATTGGTCTAAATTACATCGCGATGGTTTTCATCGCGGGTGGATTGCTCTTTGGGATACTTTCATCAATTCGTAGCATGTGCTGTATTTTCCGTTATGACCTTGGCCGGAATTCAAAATCGCCGCACCTGGGTGAAGTGAATTGCGCATAGCGGTGATATCGCCGTTTCTGGATCGGCGCCACGGTACGGAGCGCGTCATCATCGAGCAGCTCGAGAAGTTTTCTGCGTATCGAGATCTGGAAATTCACGTCTATGCCCAGAGGCTCGAGGATCTTGCTGGCGTTACGCGCTTCTCCGTGCCGCAAAAAAAAGAATCTTTGAACCTTATCTTTTGGCACAAGATTCCGTCAATTCCTGGGCCGCATCTGGTTGTTTACCTTTGGTGGTTCCTTGCAAACCAATTCTATCGCTGGCGCGATACGCACTTTCGAGGGCTAAAATACGATCTCGTGTATTCGCCCGGCATTAATGCCTGGGATGCAGACGCCATCGCCATCCACATTGTTTTCCACGAGTTTTATCGCAGGGTCAGCCCCAACTTGAATCTTAGGGGAATTTCTATCGCCGGCTGGCCGCGTAGAATTCACCGACGTCTCTACTACAAACTGATCATGTACTTGGAACGCAAAATTTATACGCGCCCGGAAACAAGCCTCGCCGTTGTTTCCCAACTGGTGTCCCGGCATCTCGCTGAATTTTTTCAACGATCTGATGCGCACGTAATTCCTAATGCTGTGGACACGGGTCACTTTACTGCGGCAATTCGTTCCGATCGGCGGACCATCGCTCGAGAACGGTTAGGTTTGCCGCCCGATGTTTTCGTGTTGCTCTTGATTGGGAATGATTGGGAGAAGAAGGGGCTGAACATGCTGTTTAGGTCTATGGCGGAGTGCCGGGACCTGCCCCTCAAGCTACTCATCGTCGGACAGGATGATCGCAGCGTCTTTCTTCCTATAGTTGAGCAACTCGGGCTGCAGCATCGCGTGGAATTCCATTGCGCCACGGGGGATGTGATGCATTTTTACGCGGCCGCCGATCTTTATGTAGGGCCATCGCTTGAAGATTCTTTCGCTCTACCGCCCTTGGAGGCAATGGCTTGTGGATTGCCGGTCATTACGAGCGTGAATAACGGCGGCTCGCAAGCCATCACCGACGGCGTGGACGGTTTCGTACTCAGCGATCCACATGATACGGTTGTGTTGGCGCGGCTATTGCGCATCCTCTACGAGCAGACAGATCTCCGGCGGCGTGTCGGTGAAAACGCGGCACGCACTGCTCAGGCTTATACCTGGGATCGAAATGCTTCCGACACTTGGAAATTCCTGATTTCCGCTTTGGAAAAGAAAAATCGCGGTCCTGTCGCATAGCCGCAATGAGAATTGCCTCAAGTACTGGCAATATCCTGACCTGACCGAGATTTTGTACTAGTTCTTGATCTGACCCGCGATATCTGCACACAGGCCAGTTGCCGGTGACTACATGCGGGAACCTGTGCGCGAGTGGCTGCCACATACAGGGGTAAGTCCTTGGGACCTGACCGCCAGCTCCAACTTGAAGCAACCCTCGAGCGTGCCTGGTCCAGCGACCCGGCAGTGCTTATGGAAGATAGTACTCCCGATCAGACGAGCGTAATGGCGTCGCCTAATTGATTTGGGAAAGTTTAATTGTTTTCGATTCGAGCCACTAAATTTGGAATGCAGATCTAGGTTTCGGCTAATACAAGCGCTGCCAGAGAGATACGATCCTCGTCGGCTTAGTTACGCGACGGTTACGCGGGCCCTACCAAAATGTTCAATAAGTCTTTTTAAATCAGTGGTGCCGGCGGGGGTAATCGAAACCCCGACCTAGGGATTATGAGACCCTCGCTCTTCCACTGAGCTACGCCGGCACAAGTCAATTCATCATGCTACGGACTCGCGTTCGAACGTGTCAAGCCGTCTCCAACTACCTGGGTGCAAGACGACCACAAATCATCCCGCACTTCAGCTAAGCGAAATAGTTGTCTCGCGGTGAGGTCATTGGCTGGGGTTATTTTTTTTGTTGGGCATCGGGTTTCGCCGCTGGCCGTAGTGGGGTGGGGCCCTTGGCGTCTTCGCTTCGAGGTGTCCAATCAGGCGGAGGAAACGCCACGCGCCAGAACATAGGCGCGGGTTTCATAAACTCGATGCCTGTTTCTTTCTTGTCCGATGATTGCGGACTGACATAGGCTACGCGGCAAGCTTGCTCTTCTTTCGTTATGGAATTGCGGAGAGTGAGCAACTGGCCGATCGACACCTTAAGACCTAGAAGAATCAGTGCACCATGTGCGTTGACGACCAGTGTCCGCGTCTCTTCTGAGACAGGCTTCTTGTCGGCGCCGGACATGACCACCACCACAGGAATACCCAAGAGCACACGTTGACTTCGACGCTGCGAGTTCTTCTCGGCAACTTGTAGGGACAAAGGATCCATCGCTTACAACCTATCACTTTCCGGCGTAACTTCTCCAGATGGTATTTGCTTCATTCGCCAGAAACGTTACGGCACCATCCAGATCGCCGTCACCGCCTGTTGCGCGTTGTTTGACAGAAATGGCGTCGCTTGGCAGCATGGCGTCACCTGTGACCACTTCTCGCATGGCTTTACTCCCGCCGCTTGCGATCGTGTTCGTGAACAATCAAGCCGGCGCGGGCCGCGTCCGCCACTACCTTCCGCGAATCAAGACGCTTTTCGAGGCTAGTGGATGCTCCGCCGAATTTGTCATGACCCAGAGTTCAAAAGACTTGGAGTCCCGCACATGTACAGCGATTGGGAACGGTGCACGACTACTTTTGTCGATGGGTGGTGACGGTACGTTTCAAGGGTTAGCGAATGCCGCGTACGGCACTGACGTCATCCTGGGAGTGCTGCCGACCGGCGGCGGAAACGATTTTGCCGCTGCATTGGGATTACCGAAGGATCCAATCGCCGCGGCGCACGCGCTCCTTCGCGGGCAGCCAAGGTGGGTAGATTTGGCGCGAGCAAAGACAGCGGATGGACGCACATGTTTGTACGTCGGCGGCGGAGGTGTGGGTTTGGATGCGGAAGCAATCCGATATACCAGCGGGATGTTTCGCCGCATGCCTGGCCGATTGCGGTACATCGCTGCAGCGCTGCAAACATTGCGCAGTTTCAAACCATTGCCGATACGCGTGGAATTTCCCGGCAGCGATCAGGCTCCTATTCAGGCGGACGTATTGTTAGCGGGCGTCATGAATACGCCGAGTTACGGTGCTGGGCTGAGACTTGCTCCGGAGGCCAGGCTCAATGACGGCATCCTGGAGTTCGTGTGCCTCGAAGACCTAAGTCTTCGCGACGTGATTTCCTTGTTGCCGCGCCTGACCTGGAACGGCGAATTGCGCACGTCGCGATTGCTGCGACGGCGCGCCCGATGTATACGGCTGACGACGGAGCGTCCGTGCAATTTCCATGGTGATGGAGAGATCCTTGGGCCGGCACCAGTAGAGATAGAGGTTGTACCACGAGCCGTGCAAGTGCTCGCACCAGAAATCGTGGGAGAGCCCGCTAGTTAGTCGGTGATTGTCTTGAGACGCACGCGCCAGTCCGTGGCGCAAGCGTTTTTTGGCAAGCGGGAATTTTCAGCTCTTCTTGAGATCAATCTTCAAGTTAAGAACGATATCTTTGCGGCTGTCGAAGCTCGAAATGGTGCGCGTCGGAGACTTGGCGCCATCTTTTTCAGCGTGCACTTCATAGTCGGCATTCGGATCTAAACCGCTGAAGCGATAACTGCCTGTTTCATCCGCGATGTAGCTACGTACGGCATTGGTGCGCGTGTTTTTTAGGAACACAACAGCGCCGCTGATCGGTGCGTCGGACTTATCGATCACGACTCCGCGCACAGTCCGAAGTTGCGCTTCCCGCTTGGCATCCTGCGCGTTAGCAAAGGCGGCAAAAAACGAAAGTGTTACCGCGATCCAGAAGATGCGTGGCCACGTCTTCATTTTGTCCCTCCTGCTGCGTGTTGCATGTGAAATACCAGATTCTGCTCACCTGCCTCGCCATGCGCGTCGACGAAGCGTTCTTGATCTGCAAATCCTTTGGCACGCACCACTATCTGGTACTGCGCGCCTTGCGGTACGCGTACTGCAAATTCTCCTCGGGAATTGGTTAGAGTTCTCCACCGAAACTTCTTCTCATTAGCACGGCGGATGCGCACCTCTACTGCCGGAAACGACAATGCCTGCTCATTGAAGACAGTGCCGTGCAACAAGAAATCATTCGCGTGGGAGTATTTTTGCTTGCTCCACTTGGAATGCGGAACTGGGTTCGAGGGGGAGGCAGACGGCTGCGCCGGTTCCTGGCTCTTCGCAAATTGTGCCGTTGAGAGTGCGAGAAGTAGAGCTGTAGCGAGCACGCTGATCCACCGCACGCGATGCATCATGTGCACTCCTGAAAGCTTAGATGGCCATAGGGACCGGAAGGATGCCTGGCGGGAGAGTGCACGTATTACTCTTCGTCCTCTTCCTCGTCTTCGTCGTCCTCTTCAAGTAGGTCACCGTTTTCACTAGCTTCCTCCTCAACCTCGTCCTCATCGTCTTCTTCATCCAAATCGTCGGAAATGATGTTGAGGTGAACGGGATGAATCTGCGAGACCTCCAACTCGGACTCGCATTCAGGGCAGCTCAAAATTTCGCCTTCCTCGATCTCGTCTTCATCGACGTCCATTTCGGTCGCACATTCAGGGCAGCGAATCACGGCTCCGTCCTCCGTAAATTTGGTCGATCGGCCGCTCGCGCGCAAGTGGCGGCCGCCTCCAGCGTATTATATACCCCGGTGGATGAAGTCAACTGGTACGCGTTGCGGCGCTGCCTGCCACGCAACGCGTTGGACGGGTCGAGACATGGCGTCTTCTCGTGAATATCCGGAAAGGCCGCTGGTGGGAGTCGGCGGTGTGGTCATCGCTAATGAGCGTGCCCTGCTCGTCCGGCGCGGCAGCGAACCTCTGCGCGGAGAATGGTCCATTCCCGGAGGCATGCTGGAGCTAGGCGAAACCCTGGAACAGGGCGTGGTGCGTGAGTTATTGGAGGAAACCGAGCTGGAAGTACAAGTGATCGAACTGATCGAAGTATTCGACCGGATTTACACAGAGGGCCCAGATATGGGGGTGAATCGCCCTCGTTTTCATTACGTAATCGTCGATTATCTCTGCGAATACATTAGCGGTAAGCCGCGCGCCGGGAGTGATGTAACCGAGGTGAAGTTTGTTCGCGAAGAGGAATTGATCCAATTTCATCTCACGGAAACGGCGACTCGCATCTTGCACAAGGCGTTTGCGATGCAGCGTTCCCTGCGGGGTGCGACGTAGACTACGAGGCGCCGGCCGCGTTTCGCGGCGGTTAATTCGCGAGCTTAAGGATTTCGATCCCGCCGTTGGAGTTCACCAGCGAGAGAGTACATCCGCCATTGCCGATCTTTCCGTTGAGCGTATCGCCACCGAGCAGGCCGCTGGCAGTAACGGGAAAATCAGTCCGGATGCGGCCTAACGATGTCCGCGCCGTTACACTGTAGCTTGCATTTTCCGGTAGGCGCACCTGGATGGATGAAAACGACGTGTTCGCAGTGATGTTCTTGCAACCTGTGGACGCTCGCGCCGTAGAGATCATTACGCCGCCGTTCTGGTTGTTCACGTTGATCTGTCCGCTAATGTCTTCCACGGTCGCCGCACCGAAACTGGTTTTCACCGTGACATCGCCTTTCACGGTGTTGACTGTAACCTGTCCATTCGAATTTTCTATGATGACATTTCCATTGATACGCTTTGTCTGCACTGCGCCGAAACTTGTCTTCACATAGGCGTCGCCGTCGACATCCGAGAGGTTGACGGCGCCATTGCCTGTCGTCGCACGAACACCCTTGTGGAGCCCGCTGGCCTCGATGGAACCAAATGAAGTGTTGAATTTTGCATAGCCCTTAATTTCGCGGGCATTTATAGCGCCGTTGGAATCTTCCACTTCGACCGGGCCAGTGATCTGTTCCAGCGAAACTTCCCCAAAAGAAGTCGTAACGGACACCTCGCCAGCCTGTTTGCCTTCGACCTTGCCGTTCGAAGCGGTGCATTTAACGGCCCCGCTGACATTCGTAAAAGTGATGGCGCCAAAACTGGCATGAAGTGTCGCTGTGCCCGAAACATTAGAGACCTCGATCGCCCCGTTATTGTTGTGCACCGTAAGGTTGCCCCCAATATTGCGAGTAGCTACCGCACCGAAGGAATTATTGATAGTGGTTTCGCCCGCATCCGTGACCTGCACGGGGCCATTTCCGCCGTTGATTGTCACGCTATTCTGAATACTGTTTGCGGTGACATTGCCGAAGCGGTTGCGCAGATCCAACGATCCTTTGATGCTGGACACGTTTACGGACCCGTTATTATTGGTGATGGATACGTTGCCGGCGGCGTTGTTCACATCAATGCTGCCAAAAGCGTTGCTAACACGGGCCGCGCCGGAATCATGCAGGGTAAGCTGACCATGATTGTTTTCGATCTCGGCCATTCCATGCACATTGACGGCGTTAACGTTGCCAAAGTTATTGTTCACGACAAGCGCCGCGTCGCCGGGCATAGCGATGTCGTAATCGACAGAAAACGACGTGTTTTTGCGGTTGCGAATCCAGCTTTGGTCTTGAGGATATACCGTGCGGATCTGTACCCCCTGCGCCGTCTGTTCGACTTCAATGCGTATTTTTTCGGCGAAGGATTCAGCTTCGGCGCGCGAGCTGGCCTGCGCATGAATCCTCGCGAATATCTTAACTTCGCGACCCGCTTCACCGTGCAGCTTGATTTCGCCGAATTTGTGCTCGATGCGCACTGACTGCCCGGCGGAAAGATTTAGTGTTTTCTGAAAGTCCTTGCTGACCTGTTCTTGCCCGGGATCGGCAGCATGCGCGGAGATGGCAAGCCACCCTAGCGTACCGAACACTCCCACAGCCCAGGCAAGGCCGCGACGTCCTCTTCGAAAATTGGGCCGGGAGCCGCTCATCGTCTCGCCTCCAAAACATCTTCTAACGTCCGTTGTTTTTCCTGATACATCGCGAGCAATTGATAGCGCAGGTGCGCATTGGACGGATTTTGCCCGGCTTGTGCTCGCAAATCCTCAATGGCGCTATCGATCAGTAGTAACTTTTCCCGATAGCTCGCGAGCAGAGGCGTGGCGGGTTTTTCTAGTTGTGCCCTGGTTTCGACGGCCAGCTTTTCGATGGACCGCACGTAAGCGGATTCCGTGCGCTCGACTTCTTTCAGTGCTTTGCTCTTGAGGAGGCTCGGGTTGCTGGTTTGTCCGCTCGGAGACTGAGACGTAGTGAACCAGACGGCTGAAACGGCCAGGACGAGGACCAAGGCCCCAGCTGCCGCCGTCTGCCAGCCTAACGGCGCATTCTTCCAGAACGACAGCCAACCAGGATTTTCCGCAGTACGCCTTTTACGCGCCAACTCTTCTGCGAGAACATGCTCGATGCGTGGCCATAACAACGGGCTATCTGAGTAGTCGCGTAACTCTTGCGCGGCTAAGCTCAGAGACTTCCAGGCTCGAAGCTCTTCGGCACAAGAGACACACACTACGGCGTGGCTTTCCAGCGCGGCCCATTCAGCGGGGGTGCCATCTTCCAAGATACGGTCTCGGTCGCTACAGGTCACATTCATGGTGTTCACCACGCTCCCGCGGCGTCGCTGCTGCGTGGAGCCTCAAGTATCTGGCGAAGATTCTTTTTTGCCTGGAAGAGCGTGTTCTTCGAAGCCGCTTCAGTGATCTGCAGCAGCGCGGAGATTTCTGCATGGCGGAACCCCTCCACTTCGTACAAAACGAAAACATCGCGTTGGTGCTTTGTGAGTGAGGAAAGAGCCCGTTCAAGGGCCATTCGTAACGATGGATGAGCTGCTGGTGCGTGCAGTTCGTGACGCGGCGCTTGATCCGGCTCCTCGTTAGACACTTCCTTCTTGCGCGTTCGGCTGCGTCGTGCGTCATAGCACGTATTGATCAGTATCCGATAGGTCCAAGTCACAAAACTCGATTGACCTCGAAAGCCGGCGATACTGCGCTGAACCTTCAGAAATGTTTCCTGCACCGCGTCTTCGGCGTCGACCGGATTGCCCAGAAGATTGCGCGCAAGATTCTTCATTCGCAATCCGTGCAATTGATACAGGCGCTCATACGAGCGCAAGTCACCCGATTGGCAGCCCGCCGCCAGCGCCATGTCCTCGCTGTGGGTATCCGCGATGCCTTGGCTAGTGCCACCTAGTCGATTTTCGGAAGGTTTCACTCGCGGCTCCGGTTCGCGCTGCACGGGAGCGATTTTAGCCTCCCAAGGCAACACAAGCCCAAAGGTTCCCATTTCTTGCTCCTAGCGTATAGACGACGCAGACGGGTGGAACGTCAGGGGACCATGCAATTGGTGCCCATTGGCCCCCCATGCGACCGACGGCGGCCTACCCCAGCGCACGTGGTGCGGAATGTCGGTGTTCCTATGTGCTTAGTAAGCCGTGGTGCTCCGGATGGCCCCTGCGGGGGTTAAGTCTAGGTAGATCTTCTTGTGCCAAAGACTGTTTTCGTGACCGATGACGAGACGCGCCTCAAGGTCATCTTCCATCAGGAAAAGACGCAGCCCTTTAGCGTTGCGCGGGACATCGAAGACTAGGTCCGTAATGTAGGCATCACCGGGCCGCAGCGTCTGCGTGAGCGGCACGGATGAGCTGCCGAGACGCGCAAGCGCTGCTTCTCCCTCTCGAGAAGGAGCGTAGGCGTGTCCCGTTTCATCGAACAGCACTACTTTGCGCGCATTCGGCGTGAGTGGCGCATTACCTCGTTGCGGCGAAATGGTTTGTTCATTTGAACCAGGTCTTCAATTTTACGATTACAAACTGCTCGCGTGCGGAGGTCTGCTGCATTTCCGGGCCCAGGGTGCTGGCCGTTCGCGTGCCGACCACCGAGTACCAGGTGTGACAGTCGATTTCGCAAATTACTTTCCAACCGCCCGGCGGCAGAACTACGTCACTGCTCAACAGTGACAAAGCGCAAAGCACGATGAAGTATGCGGTAGCAACTCCTACTGCAGTTGCACCGCCAATCGCCGCTAAAAGCTTGGATCGCTGCGCCGCGCCGATGACGAATGTCAGAACACTCAGCCCGAGGAGACCGATGGTGCCAAGAAATAACAGCACCACCACAGGCGCGCCAGGGGCGGTGTGGATACAGACATTTCAATTTCTCCTTACTTTTACGGTTTTGTATGGTCCGCGAAATCCTCGGCTACGGCTCCTCGGGTACGCGTACGCTTGGTAAATTCTCGCACCGCATCGTGTAGATCCTCGCCGGTGAAATCCGGCCAGCGTTTCTGCAGAAACACAAATTCCGCGAAAGCGCATTCCCACAGAAGAAAGTCGGAAAGCCGCTGCTCCCCCCCAGTACGAATTAGCAAGTCCACTTCCGTAGACCCGCCCCGGTAGACTTCGGCAAGAACGTTGCTAAAGGATGCGGGCGAGAGCTCGGTAACTTTGTAAAAGCGGCAAGCAGCAAGATAGATCGCTTCCCGGGCGGAGTAATCGATTGCCAGGCGCAGATGCAAGCGTGTACCTCGGGCACTGGCGGCTTCGGAATTAAGGATGGCTTGGCGAAGGGCGGCCGGCAAACGATCCCGGCGGCCGATTACGCTGACGCGAACTCCTTCCTCCACGCGATGTGTGGTCTCCGCAAGAAGATATTCATGCAGCAGCTGAAGAATCGCATTGATTTCGGCGGCGGGACGTTGCCAGTTGGCGGAAGAAAGCGTGAAGAGGGTGAGTGTGTGTATACCGCACTCGGGTGCTGCCTCGATCGCGCGCCGGGCGGCTTCCGCTCCGGCGCGATGACCAGCCGCACGCGGGAGCCCGCGTGCGGTGGCCCAACGGCCATTGCCGTCGGAAATGATCGCCACATGGAGCCGTGAGTCCGAGACTGGCTCGAGTGCCGGAGATAAAAGGGTTTGTACGGTGGCGAGCCGCATCGAAACTTTCCTTGGGGATGCTTACTTTTTTCGTAACAAACTACTTTTCATTACAAAGTACAAAGCCAAAATTTTTTGGGCGCTTACCCTTCGCGAGTCGCGCGAATCAGCGCCTCCATGTGATTTAGGTAACGTTCCAGCGCCCGGCGTCCCAATGCGGCCAGGCGGTATTCGGTCTTAGGCACTCGCCCGTCAAATGACTTCGCGCAGACGATGTAGTCCGCTTCTTCGAGCTTGCGCGCATGAACGCTCAGGTTGCCGTCCGTAGTCTTCAAAAGCGCTTTGAGTTCATTAAAGGTTAGCGAACGGTTCACCGCCAACGCACTGACAATTCCCAGACGAATTCGTTCGTGGATGAGCCGATCCAGGTTGCTGGGCACCACTTCTTTCGCCGTCGCACGCAACGGCGACAGCGCTTCATCGCGTTCCCGAGAACGGTGCGTACGATCCTGTTGAGCTGACAAAACCTTGGCCATGTAACTCTTTCTATCCTCCGTGGTTACGCGCGATCCACGCGCCAAAAGCGATTTGCACTATCCCAAAGCCCATCGCCATCAACGCATTTCCCCAAGCCAAGGGAACCAGCAGTGCCGCACCACCCAGCGCCATCAGGCAAAGTCCCATCACCGGCACTACGCGCACAGAAAAAGCTCCTCCGGTCACAATGGCTGTACCGTATAGCAGCAGCCACATCCCTGGCAGCGTAGCGACAGCTCGCGCGCGGAATAGTGCAAAGGTCAAAAGTCCGCCCACCATGATGGGTGGCGCAAAACTAAGTAGAAATTTACGGCCGGGGCCGGAGAATAGCGCCGAGTTAGCGCGGTGGGCCTTGGTCGCTGCCGCCGATGTCGCAATCGTTACAGCGACAAAAGCTTCTACCAGCCAGACGATAAGCCACGTTTGCGCGCTGTGCTGGCGGGCAGCGATCCACGCCGCGACCAAAGCGGTGACGCCCATGGCCACTCCACCCCATCCAGGAACCGCCGTGAATTCGCCCGCGCGCTCCATGGTTTCGCGGATGTAGCGAAGGTGATCGGCAGCCCGCGCGTCGATGGGAATCGGCTCGGGCGTCAAAGATCGTAGCGGGCTGACCTTGGCCATGGCGGAAAGTTAACAGCGGGATAAGGATCTGTCAAGTACTTTATATTACAAAGTAGACGGCCCTTTTCTCGACACAAGCGGGTATCGCCCACGCATCGCGTTCCCGCGGATCACCAATACATCCGTGAACATTTGCAAGCTGTCTCGCAGCATGCTTATTTTCGTGGCCGGAGAGTGTCCCCAGCGCACCGGAATCTCCGTGGCGCGCAGCCCGTGATGCCGCGCCAGGTACAGCAATTCGGGGTCAAAGCCGAAGCGCTCGATGAGTTGCTGTTCGAAGATGATGCGGCAGCGCTCGCGTCGAAATGCTTTGAACCCACACTGTGTATCGACGAATGGCAAGCGCAAAATAATGCGTACAAGCTTGTTAAACACGATCCCCGCGAACTCGCGGAACGCTGATTCGTGCACGGAGATCAAGCTCCGGTCCAACGCGCGGGAACCAATAGCCACATCGTTGTTGTTCTTGAGCGCCGTGAGAAGTTTGTCGGCTTCCTCGATGGGCGCCGACAGGTCCGCATCGGTAAAGAGAACGATGTCTCCACGCGCTTCCAACATCCCTCGGCGGACGCTGTACCCTTTGCCGCGATTGCTGCCGTTAGAAAGAACGCGCAGCGCAGGAATCTTGCCTTGGAAGGCGCGGGCGACATACGCCGTTCGGTCGGTCGAGCCGTCATCCACCACAATTACTTCCGTATTTAACCCTGAATTGCCCAGGTAAGAAGCAATGCGTTCGAGCGTCGATGGCAGGCGTACTTCTTCATTGTACGCGGGAATGATGACTGACAGCCCGGAAGCGGCGGGTTTCATCGCGCGCGTTTCTCTTTCCGGCGCCACCTGCGCCGGAAGCGTCGCGACGCTAGCTCCGTATTCACTCATCGTAGACCACACGCGAAGGTCACGTCCATATCGGAGAGCAGGACGTATCGGATTCTAGATGAGCACTCTCACGCCTGCATAGTTGTGGCAGCATGCTTCTCCCAAGCACGCGTCTCTAGAATTTCCGCGATTTGCGATAACACGAAATCGCACTCCTCTTCGCGATTGTAAAAATGTGGCGAGACGCGCACTCCGGCTCTTGGACGGTAGTCTACCAAGATCTCGCGCGCTATTAATTCCTGGCAAACTTCGGGAGCATGCGGACAATCCACGGACACCGTACCCGCGCGCGCATCGGGACTTTCCGGCGTGTTGACGCGCCAGCCGCGGGACATTGCTCCTTCCCGAAGAAGCCTGGTCATGCGCAGGGATTTCTCACGAATCGCCGCAATGCCCACTTTATTCAAAATGTCCAGCCCAGGCCGGCAAGCGTACAGCGCGGGTATTGGCGGTGTGCCATTCAGATAACGGAAAGAATCCTCGCGCCGATCAATGGCACCGCCTTCGAACGCGAACGGCCGGCGATGTGCAAGCCAGCCGGTTAGCGCTGGCCTAAGTTTCGCGCGCAGATCTTCTCGTACGTAGAGATATGCCACGCCTGGCCCGCCACACAGCCACTTCAACACACCCCCCACGGCGAAATCCACGCCCAAGCTGCGTGCATCGACGGGAATGGTTCCCGTCGCCTGATAAAGATCCAGGATCACGTGAGCACCAACACGATGCGCACGCTCGATAATGGCGCGGGCGTTCACGATGTACGAGCTGCGGAAAAGAACGTGGGAAACAGGGACCAGAAGTGTAGTCTCGTCAATGGCCGCCAAAAATTTATCCAGATCGATGCGTATCGCATCCGGCGCGGGCACTGTTTCAATGTGCGCGCCATGGCGGCGCTGCTCATCGTAAAAGTATTGCACCGAAGGGAATTCCAGCTCGGTCATCACCACTTTTTTGCGCGGCCCTTGGAAATCAAAGCACGAACAAATGACCGCCTGGGTCAGCGTCACATTCTGATGAAGCGAGATTTCTCCCGGCGCTGCACCGATGAGCGGCGCGATGTGATTGCCCACGCCCACCGCCATCTCCCACCAGCCTTCTTCCCAGGCGCGCACACCGCGCTGCCCCCAGGAATCGGCATAAGCGTGCATGCTGGCGTACACGCCTCGCGGCATGGCGCCCAGCGAATTGCTGATCATGTAGGTGGTACGCCCCAGAATCGGGAATTCGTCGCGCCAACTCAGAAGTTCATCCATGGTTTAATTGGTCCGATGACCGCCCCGCGGAAACTGCTTTTCTCCACACAAAGTAGCACAGGGTAATGAAAACCAGCCAGCGGATCTCGGTGATCAGCGCGCTCCGTCCCCACGCGCGCCACAAAGTCTCCGTCTGCAGGCTGTCCTTCTAGGGTAACGGCTCTACTGACCGAATGGACAGTAATGGAGGAGCACTACTGTTCTCCGGCAACCCCGGAAACAGTTTGGCTTTCTATAGAATTGCAGACGTGGCGGTTTCGCCACCAGGTCCAGCACGGAGGCAGTCATGAAAGCAGTCCTCGCTCTCGTCGTCATTTACATCGGAACATTCATTGTCGCCATACAAGGCGCGTCGCAAAACCCAGTGCAGGCGGCGGATACCCCGGACCTGGCGCAAACGAAATCCATCGACCCCGTGAAGGAAGCAGATATTCGCTCGCTACTCGAACTAATCGGCGCTCACCATCAGGTTAGCGACGCCGTCCTCAGTGCTGGCGAACAGTACCCTGAAAAATTACTCGCCACGCTTCCGGCAGGCGACCGTGGTCCAGCTTTTGTTTCCGCGTTCGCCGACCGTTATCAAAAAAATGTGGATCAGGATTTCGTCACGCGGCAAGTCGTCAATTCTTATGACCGCCGCTTTACAGAGGATGAAATTAGGGAACTCCTGCAATTCTTCGGCTCACCGTTAGGAAAGAAAGTTGTCTCCGAATCCCCAAAAATCGCCAGAGAAATGTCCGCTGCCAGCCGCGAACTCAGCGCCAAGGTTGCGCGCGAAACTCTGCAAACCCTGAAAGCCCAGTTCCCGGAGCCTGCAAGTTCAGCGCGATTGGCTCCATTAAATCCATTAAACAACGAACTTCAGCCTCGGCAAGCGCAGAATGAATCTCAGGTCCAGGCACAGCTTCCGGAACTGCAACTGCCGTAAATTTGGCTGCAAAAAATAACCCGCAAGTCCGAAGCGCTTCTCTACGGGAAGCGCTTTCTAATTTTCACGTCGATGCCAAATGTGCCGTTCTGATCGCGCAGCGCCACAACGGACACGTTGCGGTTCACGTTGTACTCCACCTGAATCACTTGCTGCTGCGTAGACGTCACGTTGGACACGTAGGTGATTGTTAAACTGCGCGTCACGCGTTGTTCCACCGTTACGCGCGCGCCGGCGTTCTGCGATGAGCTGGTGGCACCCACACCCGTAAGACCTGGATCGACCCGGAATCGCGTAATTCCGAACAAGCGCTCCAAGCGGCCTCCCAATTGACTCGATATGGCTTCCGAGAGAAGCGCCGTGGCCCCCGAGCCCGGCCCTTGAGAAAGTCCCCCAGTTCGCGCTTTTCCTTCGGCACTTGTTTGCCCGAGTGCTAGCAACGTCACAATGTCGTTGGCCGGGAGTGGCGGATCGGAGCGATACGCGAGCGACAGTTTGCTGGTGGGCCCGTTGAAATTAAGCGTGATTTCATACTGCTGGACGCTGGTCGTAGCTTCTATGTTAAGAACCGGATCGAGCCGGAATGGATTGGCGAAGTTGATGTCTCCGCGAGCTACTCGGTAATGGTTGCCGGAGAAATACAAATCGCCCGAGAGGATATGAATGTGTCCCAGGAGAATGGGATGCTCCCAGGTACCGCGCACGCGTAGACTCGCTTCCGCCTCCAGTTCAGCACTAGGCCATTCCATCCGAGCGTCGGGTGTGGACACCGCTTCCACATCGAATTGGAGGTTGCGCAGAAAAGACGAGTTGGTAGTCGGGCCGGAAATGCCCTCCCTGCCGGAGATCAGCACGCCTGCGGATTCCAAACCTTGCGTCAGTGTGACTCGCTCCACCGTCACACGCCCCGACAGCACACCTCCGCCCGGAGTTCCGGTAAGACGCAGCGTTCCACCAACCAGCCAACTCATGCCTTCTGGATAGCGGATGCGCACGCGCTCAGAAGTGGTGTTCAAGTCGAAGCGTAGAGGACGTTCTGCGTAATTCACACTTCCCGATACACGCAGTGTTCCGCCCCCCACCTCGGCTGCCACGTCGCTAAAAAAAAGTCGCGTCGCGTCAAATACAAAATCACCCTTGATGGCGCTTAGTCCAGTGGGGAAATCCACGGCGCGCAAGGAAGCATTTTCGATATGCACGTGTCCATTGATGCGAGGATGGTCCATGGTACCTTCGACCGCGGCGTTAATCTGTGCAGCACCGTGCGTATCAATTCCAGGCGCGAATCCGGCGATCAGTCCCAAGTTCATCGTCCCATTCACGCGCAGCCCTAAGGTGCGGCGTCCTGAGAATTGGATGGCGCCCTCGATTTGAACATCGGTATCCGCTCCGTGCAGCGTCACCCGATCAATTTCCAATCCTGCGCCAGAAGATCGAAAACGCACGGGACCCGTATTTTCCAGCTGCACGTTAGCGTAATTGAGAACCAGGCGCGAAAAGTTGGCTTCCACTACCAGGCTTTGTGCCTGCTTAAGGTTCCCCTTCACTGTAACGTCACCATCGGCCTTGCCGTGGCCGCTGAATGCCTTAAGGTGCAGAGCAGCGAGCAGGAAAGGATCGAGATCGATGTTCTTGATGGACACTTTGCCATTAAGAGGGAAAGGATCGCTCAGCCCTAAGGTATAGGTACCAGTAAGCTCGCCCGTGCTCATCGCCGAAATCAGTTGGAACGTCGCGATACGCCCGTCGGAATTGAGGGTCCCGTCGAAGCTCCCGATTACTTCTTGTCCCACGCGCAGGTCTACTACGCGAAACGATCCTTCACCTTCGGGTGCGGTGGCCGGTCCTTTGGCTTTCAGCCGGAAACTTAACTGCCCGCCGATCGGAAGCCTTGAAGACTGCAGCTTTTCGAAGTTATCCAACGGCAGCGATGCCCCTACCAGATCCGCCGCGACGCTCTTCTCTGCGAAGCTATAACTTGCCGAGCCGGTGATAATGCCTGCGCCTCGGCCGTTTTCTTTTCCGGCCGTGAAAAAACGTAGCTCGGCATTGGCTATGCGTACCTCATCCCGTCTCAAATTTAGTTGGCCGCGCAGATGACTGAACGACACTCCGTAAACATTGCTGTCCGCGAGATCGAAAAGCCCGGTTATTTCGGGCTCCTGCCGCGTGCCTCGTCCATGGAACTGTGCTGTCAACTGCCCGCGCGCGGGATAAGTCCGGCCGAGGAAACCTTCGATACTCTCCATGGGCGTCTTCTCAAAATTGAAATCGCCAGACCACGAATTCTCCGGCAAGAAGCTCCATTTGGTAAGTGTTAAAGATGCGTCCAGTGACACGGCCATTTCCTCGTGCCGCAAATGGCCGTTCGCCACCTTCAATTGCGTTGGCGAATAAGTGAGATCCCCGTCTACGGAATTCAAGCCCACGCTGTCGTATCGAACATTTTCCCCGCGCAAGTGACCTAGAAATGTCGGTCCGCCTCCCGGTCCGATGATTTTGCCTTCCCATGTCACGTTGCCGGAAATCTGTTTGCGGGCCTCCGCGGAGTCCGGCGCGGCGCCTCGGATGGCGTTAATGAAATCTTGGTAAGTTTCCAATGCACCAGTTTCAAACCTAACATTGAGCGCCGAGTCGTGTGGCGCAAGCAGTCCGGAAATGGTTCCTCGACTGGAAGGCGTCTCGAAAGAACCTCTCACCACATTCAATAAGCTCGGATCGTAGCGATAGCGAAATTCCCAATCCGCCGTAACCGGCTGATGGCCTGCGGCTGGGTCTTTCGGCGCAGCCCAATTCATCTGGCCGGAAATTTCAAAGTGTTGGAAGGCTGCGGTCCAGGTTTCCACGGTGTCGGCAGTCAGCAAAGCGTCCCAGTGTAATTTGTCAACCGGAAAGCCCGGATGTTCGATGTGCGGCAGCAACGCCGCGAGGCGTATGTTCTCGGTACGGGTAATTGCCACAAATTGCATTCCGTTGAAGCGCAATAGAACGCGCCCCTTTACGCTGCCACCTAACGCGCCGGCGAAAAAGTCGGGAATTTCCAGGCCTTGATTGTCGAAGTGGTAGTCGCCGCGGCTGGTCAGGCCGGCCGCGTGGAATTCAGCGTAAGGCAAGGTAATGTCCCGGGCCGAATAGCTCCCTTTCCCCTGGAACTGGCCACGAGCAACCGAAGTTTCCCCGCGCACATCCACGCGGCCAGTCGGAACCAGCGGCTCCCGTAACGTCTCCCGAAAGTCAAGTAATTCCACCCAACCGCGATATGTCACCTTCCAATGCGGATCCGCGAAGCTGTTCATTTCCGCGTACGCATCCATATGCGAACGCCCGGCGCTCAGCACTCCTTGCTCGAGGGTGAATCCTTCCCGCGACATCGTAAACTTCGCGGTTAGATTTGCCGGTATTGGAAGGTACCTCAGCGCGGTAAACCTTATATTTTGCCACTTGAGATCTCCCACATAGAGCGGATGCTCCGCTGTTCCCTCCGCGTCCAGAACCAGAGAGAAGCTATCTCCCTCTACGGCCAGCGGTGTTTTTACATCGTTGTAGAGAATCCAGCCATTTTCCAGTTGAATGTGGCGCACGTACAGAGCGAAAAGTGTTTCTCGCAGCGATTTAGCCTGCGTACGCGCCCTCACCGGCACAGGCACATTGGTGGATCCATTCGTTTCCACACGAATGTGAATGTGCAGTTGCCGCACGAGTAGATCCCTCAGGGAAACTTTACGGCCCCAGAACGAGTCGATCCGTAAGCCAGCTTCCACCTCTTCTGCCGAGAAAAACGGGAGTGTTCCAGCCGGTTCGCGGCCGTGAATGACCACACCTTTCAGCGTGGCATGCGTCGATAACCAGCCAATCGATAGAGACTGAATTTCAACACGACCCCCTGTGATCATTTCCAGACGCTGCACCAGCAGACGATGAAGCAGCGGGTTTCCCAATCCGCTGCCGAAAAAGAAAATGCCTGCCGCCACGCACAACAAAACAGTCACCGTCAGTACCCAAGCTGCGCGGCGCAGCCACCGCAACCTCGAACGTCGCGGCCCGTTTGTCATTTCGCGCGTTCCACCATCATTTTTTCTAGGTGTAGGCGTGCGCGGCTTTCTTTCAGCCAGCGGTCCGCCTGTTCAGTGATCCCGCGCTGCACCAACGCTTCCTGAATATAATCATGCGCAGCTTCCAGCGTCGGAGGTTCCTGGCCACGGCTCTTTGCTAGCGGGACCACTCCAGTCTTATAAAAGTCTTCAATGGCTTTGGAATCCACTGGTACCGAAGGGCGAAACCTCGAATCCAAATAATTGGTGAGGTAAAGTTGCGATGCCACCATAGCTCGCACTTTTGCGTCGCTCAGGCCGCTTTGCCTCTTACGCGCTTCGTATTCAGCCGGTGAGGCGAACGATTTTCCCAGATTTGCGCACCCTCGTTCGATATCCTCGTTCGACGGATGCGGGAAGCGCGAGGCCTCCGCTTCCGTGCGCACTACCCATTGGTCGATGAGCCGATCCAGAAGTTGCCCATCGCTTTCCGACTTGCCACCGGCAAGCTGCTGATAGCGGCCAAGTTCCCGTATGCTACTCAGAAGGATAACGTCATTCTCTATGCGGGCTGCCACGCGGTCGACAATCTCCTGCGCGCCTAGCAGCCCAGCGGCCACCAATAAAGCTGTTACAACGAAAATAAATCCGCGACGCATCATCAGAACGAAGATCCTAAATTGAAGAAAATTTGGAACCCCGGCAACTGTGTTGCCTTGAAACAGGTCGGCTTGGCATTGATCGCCGTTATGGGCGTACAAGGAATCACAAAAAACGGGCGATTGATCTGGTAACCCAGGTCGATGCGGATCGGTCCGACGGGCGTGGAATAACGTACGCCAAAACCAATTGTGTGCGAGAAATAATTTAATTCATTGCTGCAATTCGTAACGCATTTCGGATTGGCAGGGTCGCTGAGATCGAATGTCGGTTTCGGTAATGTGGGGCGAAAGCTGATCCGGTTCAACCGCGTGTACACATTTCCACCGTCGTAGAAAATTGCGCCACCCAGTTGGGTGCCCACAAACGGCACGCGCATCGGAAAACGAAATTCTTGATTGAGCAGCAGCATCGCCTGTCCGCCGATTGGAAAGCCAAAGCTGTCTCGCGGTCCGGCTTGATTCAAGGCAAATCCGCGCAGCGATGTACCGCCTCCCGCGAAGAAGCGTTCAGGCAACGGTATCACCGTGGGGAAGGGCGGCGCCGATGGCAAAGGAAAACTGAGCGAAACAGTACTTCCAAACGGATATAACAAACCGAATCGGATAGAACGCGCAAAACTGAACCGCCGTTGGATTGGATGATAGGTTGAGTTTTGATAGAAGAGGCGCAAAAAATTGGCGCTGGACCCAATAGCGGTACCCGCGATTCCAACGTCCGCGCTGTCGAAGCTGCCTTTTGTCGCGTCCGCCGGATTGTTCCGCTTATCATGAATCCACGTGGCCCCAAACTGCGAAACCAGCGTTGGCTGCTGGAACAGCGGAACTTCTTGTTCCGCAATCTTTAGATTGGAAACCTTAATTTGACGAAACACGTAACGCGAAAGAACCGTGGTTACGGGCGTAACCCGGTCCGTCAGCTGCAGCGAACCTTCATAACGCATTTCCGTAAATGTACTGATGTCCTGTGTTTTCTCCGTGTACGCCGATGCTTGGAAGCTCAAATTCTCATGGCCCAACGTATTCGGGACGGAATAGACAAGCAGCGCGCGGTCCTCCAGTGTGCTGCCCCGCAGCTTTAAACTCAGCGAATCCGCGCGTCCCGTGAGGTTTAATTTCGATACTTCCAGAATGCCTCGGGGCGCGGCTTGCACTTGCCCTGCAACAGGATTGGTCGTGCTGGCCAGGCGCTGCACTTCGAACCCTCCGCCGTACGACACCGTATAACGCTTGGCCTCTTCCACCAGCACTACAATGTTTTTGTTAGGGTCGGTTCCTGTGGGATTCTGTGGTTCGATCGTTACGCGATTAAATACTCCCAGGTTGTATAGCCGGCGCTGCGAATCTACAACTTCCCCTTCGCGCAACGGTTCGTTCGCTTTCACGCGAACTTCCCGGCGAATCACCGACGGCCTCGTATGCACCTCGCCAGCCAACAGCACCTGCCGCACCCGCGTTTGCGGTCCCTCTTGGATGCGATAAATCAATCGCACCGGGGGAGCTTGAGGGATTTCTATCTTGCCCTTCTTTTCTTCGGTTTTTTCCTTGGGTTGTTCTTTGTCTGTTCCCTTCGAAACCTTAGTCTCGCCGCCGTTTTTCACATCGCCCGCCGCTGCCGGCTGCGCCGTTACCGCTTCCGCGGTAGATGTAAAGCTAGCCTCCGGGTAGCCTTCGTTAAAGTACATCGCCAAAATATTGTCGCGGTCCGACGCCACGTTGAACTCGGAGTACGGCTGTCCAGGAGTCGACCCAATCACTCCCAGCAGCACCTCTTCCTTAAATGCATGGACGCCCTCTATGCTTAACGACGCTACCCGCGTCTGTGGGCCTTCCTGCACCTCGAAAACAATTCGCAGATCTCCCTCTTTGCCTTGGTAGTCGTCTTGCACCTGGACCCGCACGTTGACTTCCAGGAACCCGTTCGCGGCATACAAATTTCGCATTGACTGCGCATCGCTTTCCACCAAACGCCGGCTGAATCGCCCGCGCGATCCGAAAGCGCCGCCAAAAATCTGCAATCGGCTGCGCAGCAAATCCGCACTGAAGTAATGATTGCCGGTAATATCAATGTTCAGCAGTCGGTGCCGCTTGCCGCGCGTCACCTGATACGTAATTACTTCTGTGGCCGCCTTCGCGCCCTTCGACTGCTTCACCTCCCGCGTCTCCGTCTTATACTCAACCGTCGCGTCAAAATACCCATCGCGTTCCAGACGCTCGCGAATGTTGCGCTTGCCTTCTTCCAATAAGTCGGTATCCAGCGCGCCTTCTTGGTACATGGGCACCAGCTTCTTAATGTCCCCTTTGGAAATCCTCGCGCCAGCTACGCCAATTTGCACGCGAGGTCCTTCCGTCACTTCCACTCTCAGTGGAATCGTGTTTGTTGCGGGATCGTAGCTGCCGCGCCGGACTACCGCCCGCGCGATCAGGTGCCCCTTTTTAACCAAAAACTTCCGTATCCGATCGCTGGCCTGCTGCAAACCCTTGGACGTAACCTGCCCACCTACCTTCAGCTTTAGGCGCTCAAGCAACTCCACGTCGCTAAATTCCGTGGTGTTATTCAGTTGTACCGTTCCCACTCGCGCGCGCCGCCCCGGTTTTATGTGCACGATCACATCCATTTGATGCGTCTCCGGATGCGCAACGGTCTCCGCCGAAACTTCCGCCGTGTACCACCCTTCCTCGCGCAGCGTTTCGCGCAGCCGCTCCCGGGCTTCATCAAGTGTTTCACGCCGGTACACCTGTCCTAGCGTGAGCTGCATTGCCGCCGTTGCCGACGCTTCGCTCGGCGGCGGCACCAGTCCTTCAATTTGCACCTGGTTGAAAAAGAAATTTTCGCGTACCACGAAATCCAATCGCACTCCGCCGCTCACCGGTGTGGTCACCGCCCGCAAGTCGGCATAATCGCCTGTGCGATACAGCGCGGTTAGACTCTCCGCTAGCTTGTCCGGGTCCAGCGGTTTGTCCACTTCGATCGAGATGCCGCTCGGCGATTCGGAAAGCACTTTTCCATCTTCGGTTACGATCCGCACCGCAGTAACTACTGGGCTCCCCGCCCGCGCTGCAGCCTCCCTTCCAACCTTTGTCGCCGCCTGTCTTCCCACTGCTTGCGCTCGCAGCAGCTGAGGCACGCCTAGCGCCGCTCCATACAGGAGCCCAAGCACCGCCATACCCCACCGCCCGCGCACCCAGCCCGATTTCATATCCCCATAATCTCAGACGAAGCCTAGCACAGCCCCGTTGCCCAACCGGATGACTTTGGCGCTATCATTTAGGTTTGCAAGCTCGCTCGCGCAGCTTGCCGGGGCCGCACCTTACGTGGACCACTCTCTCCAGGAAAAGTACTCGCGACAGATGCTGTTCGCCGGAATCGGCCCGCAAGGCCAGGAGCGTCTGCTTGCCTCCAGTGTGGTGATCGTCGGATGCGGCGCCATCGGCGCAGCCGCCGCTAACCTTCTCGTTCGCGCCGGCGTGGGCCGCCTCCGAATCGTCGATCGCGATTTTGTCGAGCCTTCCAACCTGCAACGCCAAACCCTCTTTGATGAGGCCGACGCGCGCCAGGTTCTGCCCAAAGCCATCGCCGCTGAACGCAAACTAAAGTCCATCAATTCCGCTTTAATCATCGAAGGCGCAGTCGCCGATGTTCATCCCAGAAATATAAATGACTTTCTCAGTGGCTTCGATCTGATCCTCGACGGCACCGATAATTTTGAAACCCGCTTCCTCATCAATGATTTCGCTGTAAGTTCCGGCCAGCCCTGGATTTACGCCGCCGCCGTGGCCAGCTATGGCCTCACCATGATGATTCGCCCGAGGATCACGGGCTGCCTCGCCTGCCTGCTCGAAGCCGGCAGCGGCCTGCAGGGCGTCGAAGACACCTGCGACACAATAGGCGTCCTCGGACCGATTGTAAATTTGGTCGCTTCACTGCAAGTTGCGGAAGCCCTGAAGCTCCTCGCCGGGCGACAAGAAAAACTCCATGGACGCCTGATTTCCTGCGATGTCTGGACCGGGCACTTTCAATCCCTGCAAATCGAGCCTAATCCCAACTGCCGCGTTTGCGTGCGGCGTGATTTTTCTTATCTCCAAGGTCAAGCGCAACCGCACATCACCATGTGTGGCCGCGACTCCGTACAAATCCACGAAGTTACGCGCGCCCTCGATCTCAATGCCTTGCACCAGCGACTGGTCCGCACCATTCCCGAGGTGCGCCACAACGAATTTCTGCTGCGTTTTTTGGTTCCACCCTATGAGATGACGGTGTTTGCTGACGGCCGCGCGATCCTCAAAGGCACCACCGATTCCTCCATCGCGCGTTCCCTCTACGCGCGCTATATCGGCGCTTGACAAACAATTTCGGCTAGTGGGATTAATTTAACTTGGCGGGAAATTCTTTAGCGCGCTTGGCTGGTGCGCCCAAAAGAGCTGCGCATGTTCGCGCGATCGAGATTCTCGCGCAGGTTCATGAGCGTCAAAAAAGTGCTCAAGATGCGTGCCTTCAGGTCGTCTGTCAGATGCAGGCCGCTGGTGGCCACACGCGCGAGAATTTCTCCGTTGCCCGAGATGAACTTTAGAATTTCGCGTTGCCGTTCGTGCGGTGCTTTTCCCAGCGCCGTCTCCCGGCGCATTTCCGAGCAACGCGTTTCCAGGGAAAGCGTGAAGTGCAGCACGCACGACCGCTGCTCGGTTAATTCCGGTGGTATTTCGTTTTTGCATCCTTCGGTTTCGCAAGCGGCCATGATATCGAGCTCAGAACAGAGTAAACTGATAGTTAACATCTCCGCCCGGGAAACGCTAGCGCCCCGAAACTTCCTGCTCCCAAAGTTACATTGTCCAGGTGGCCCTGACCTTGCGTACAGCCCTTGAAAACGCTGCCTGCATAAAAATTCACTCCGCCACCAAATACTCCATAGATCTAGAATAGTTATTGACGCCTCCTCTTTATCTCTGTATAAAAATACAGTTGGATGTATAATCAGTACGAGCCCATGAATACTGGCAAAACATTTCGGCACGGACAGATTCTTCGCTTGGTCAGCGACGCTCACATCGCCAATCAGGAAGAGCTGCGCAGGCGTTTGGCTGCGCAACGCTTGCGCGTCACCCAGGCCACCCTTTCGCGGGACTTGGCGGAGCTCCGCCTTATCAAAACGCAGCAAGGCTATAAGCAGGCCGCCGCGCTTCCAGAGAATCCTGCGCCGCTACCTCTTTTAGCCCACGCGCTCGGTGAATTTCTTTTGGACATACGTCCCGCTGAAAATCTTCTGGTTCTGAAGACTCCCCCAAGTGGCGCGCAGCCTCTGGCGGCCGCTGTCGACGCCGCGAAATTCCCGGAAACGGCTGGAACCATCGCTGGCGACGATACCGTTCTGATCATCACACCCAACAAAAAATCCCGCGAATCCCTGCAAAAAAAGATCGAAGCCTTGGTGAAATGAGGAATCCTCGCCACATCGCTGTTGTGGGAGCCACTGGTTACTCCGGTTTCGAACTCGCGCGTATCCTTATGCGCCACCCCGCGGTCGAAGCATCGGTCTACTACGTGCGCGATACTCAGGGCGCGAATTGTTTGGCGCAGCTCTTCCCGCAGCTTCGCGGCCGCGGAGACGCTCCGCTCCAAAGGTTGTCCACTGATGCGATCATTGCCAGCACCGCTGGCACCGCGTTCCTCGCCACCCCGCATGAAGTTTCCGCGGACTTGGCGCCCGCCTTGCTCTCCGCTGGTTTGCGCGTCGTGGATTTGAGCGGAGCGTTTCGCTTTCGCGACCCCCAAACTTTTGTTTCCTGGTACAAATTGCCCACGCCCCACGCCGGCTGGCTCGGCCAAGCCGTTTATGGTCTGCCGGAGCTTTACGCCGCCGAAATTAAAGACGCTTCGCTCGTCGCTAATCCCGGATGCTACTCCACCTCCGTGATTCTGGCTTTGCGCCCGCTTACGGAAGCTGGGTGGCTCGATCCCCACGCCACCGTCGTTTGCGACTGCAAATCTGGCGCTAGCGGAGCCGGCAAAGAGCCCCGCCGCGATCTGCAGTTTGTCGAAGTAGACGACAATTTCAAGGCCTACAATCTTTTCTCCCACCGGCACACGCCCGAAATTCTGGAGCACACCGGCCTCGGCGAAACGCAGGTCGTTTTTTCCACGCACCTCTTGCCCGTTTCGCGCGGCATTCTTTCCTCCATCTACGTCACCCTCGACCAGCCGCAAACCGGGGAAAATGTCGAAGCTCTCTTTCGTAAATTCTACGCAGGCCGCCCGATGGTTCGCATTTGGGCGGCCGGTTCTCTGCCGGAATTGCAGCACGTTGCGCATACCAATTTCTGCGATATCGGTTTTGCTTTGGACAAAACTGGCCGCCGCTTGGTGCTCATTTCCTGTCTCGATAATCTCGGAAAGGGAGCTGCTGGCCAGGCCGTGCAGAATTTCAACCACCTGCTGCATATCGAGGAGCAAACCGCACTTCAATGAGAACCGTAATCAAGTTCGCTGGGGCATTGCTCGAAGACGACGCTATCGTGCGTTCTCTGGCTCATCAGGTTGCGGAGCTCGCCCGCACGGGAGAGGAAATTCTTGTCGTTCACGGCGGCGGCAAACTCTTTACCGCTACCCTTAAGCGCCTCGGCATCGAGAGTAAGTTTGTTGGTGGCTTGCGCGTTACCGATCGAGAGTCCCGCGACGTTGCGGTCATGGTCTTTGCCGGCTTGCTCAACAAGAAGCTGGCCGCCGCCATCACCGCCGCTGGCCAGCCCGCGGTCGGCATTTGCGCCGCTGACGCGCAATGTTTTCGCGCCGAGCCCATGATGCACAACGAAGTCGAAGGTAGCCTGGGCTACGTTGGCTATCTCGTCGGCCTGAATGCCCAGTTTATTGAATCCTTTTGGAGAGACTCCATCCTGCCCGTAGCTCCGTGCCTCGGCCTCGGGCCGGATAACGAACTCTACAACATCAACGCCGATCACATGGCTGCTGCTTGCGCCGAATATCTCGCTGCCGACCAGTTGATCTATCTCACCGACGTTGCCGGCGTGCTTCATGGCCAGAAGTTGCTCTCTGCCGTCACCTGCGCCGAAATCGAGCGCTTGGTGCAGTGCCGCGTTGTTTCCGGCGGCATGGTGTTGAAGTTGGAAGCCGCCAAGCGTGCTATCGAAGGTGGTGTCCGCGAAGTGCGCATCGTCGGCGGTGCTTCTCCTGATGCGCTTTTGCTCGCCTCGCACGCCACGCAAAAATCTTTGGCCCCCGGCGAACTCGAAATTCCTGGTACCCGCGTGCTGCGCGAACCTCTGTCCGCCGAGCAGGCGGCACTTTCGGCGGCATGATGCGAACTTCACCGCAAAAATCAGTGGTCGCGCGTGTTCCACGCTCCAGGCATGCTCACCAGCCTTCCGACGCCAAGCCCACCAACGCCGAATCCAAGCTCGACGTTCGCCTCCGCGATGCCGAGCGCTTCTTGCTGCCCACCTACAAGCGCGCGCCATTTCTTCTAACCCGTGGTCGTGGCTGCTACGTGTATGACGCCAGTGGAAAAAAATATCTCGATTTTCTCGGTGGCATTGCCGTCAACGCCCTCGGCCATGCCCATCCGCGTATCGTAAAAGTTATTCGTCGTGAAGCAGCGCGTGCCATCCATTTCTCTAACCTTTATCACCATGCCCATCAGGGGCCCTTGGCGCGCAAGCTCGCCGAATGCTCTGGACTGGACCGCGTTTTCTTTGCCAACAGCGGCACGGAAGCGATCGATGGCGCCTTGAAGCTCGCCCGGCTCTGTGCCCGTACTCCGGAAGAAACCGCCGGTCCCGCACGCAAATACCGCGTTCTTGCCATGAACAATTCTTTCCATGGCCGCACTTTCGGCGCGATGAGTGTCACCTCCACGGAAAAATATCGCCTGCCCTTCGAACCGCTGGTTCCCGGCGTTGAATTTGTCCGCTTTAATGATGTCGCCGACCTGGAAGCCAAGTTTGACGATACTGTCTGCGCCATTCTTCTCGAACCCATCCAGGGCGAAGGCGGGATACACCCCGTCACCGAATCCTTTTGGACCCGCGCTCGGGAACTCGCCTCTAGCCATGGCGCGCTCTTAATAGCGGACGAGATTCAGTGCGGGCTGGGCCGCACTGGCCGCTATTTCGCCTACCAGCAATTTTCTTTCAAGCCGGACATTGCCGTAATCGCGAAACCCCTCGCTGCTGGTTTGCCCCTCGGCGCCATTCTTGCCACGGAAGCCGTGGCCGCGCGCATTTCTCCCGGCCTGCACGGCACCACCTTCGGCGGAGGTCCGCTGGTATGCGCAACTGCCAGGGAATTTCTGAAGATCATCGAAGACGAGAATCTTCTCGAGAACATACGCGCCCGCGGCGCGGAACTCCGCGAAGGCCTCTTGAAGCTGGCCGCTAAATTCGACTTCGTCCGCGAAATTCGCGCGCATGGCCTGATGGTCGGTGTGGAGTTGTCTATTGAGGGCGCGCATTTCGTCTCCGAAGCTTTGCATCGCGGTTTGCTCATCAATTGTACGCACGATTTCATCATTCGTCTGCTTCCGCCTTTCATCGTCACTCGCGCGCAGGTGCGCGAATTCCTTCGTTTATTTGAACTTGTTTTAACCACTAGCCCACAGAAGGCTTCGAGTAATGAAGCTGGTCACAAGGGGAGGAAATGAGCACATCCACTCTGGCAGCACCCATTTTGCTATCCAACGATTTGCTCACCGGAGCAGAATGGAATCCCGCAGCCACCCGCGAGTTGTTGCACCTCGCCGCGGAAATTAAGTCGGCACCCGGGCGCTACTCCTCCGCTCTGCGCGGCAAATTTATCGCCTTAATGTTTGAAAAACCTTCCTTGCGCACGCGCGTCACTTTCGAGGTCGGAATCCAAAGCATGGGCGGTTCCGTGATTTTTCTGGATCATACGCAAGCCCGCTTGGGCGATCGGGAATCCATCCCAGACGTTGCGCGCAACCTCGAGCGTTGGGTCCACGGCATCGTCGCGCGTGTTTACCAGCAGCGTGTGCTCGAAGAGATGGCCGCGAATACGGATATTCCCGTTATTAACGCGCTTTCCGATAAATTCCATCCCTGCCAGGCGCTGGCCGACTTCTTCACCCTCGAGGAAAAGATTGGTTCGCTTCGTGGTTTCAAACTTACCTACGTGGGTGACGGTAACAACGTTTGCCACTCGCTGATCTTGCTCGCCGCCCGGCTCGGTGTGCATCTCCGCGTTGCCACGCCACCCAGCTACGCTCCGGCCGCTGAAGTCGTCAGTGACGCGAAACGCGTGGCGCGGGAGACCCGCGCGAAGATTGACCTGTTTACCGATCCATTCCAGGCCGTAGCCGGCGCGCAGGGCGTCTATACCGACGCCTGGACCAGCATGGGATTTGAAGCTGAGGAGGGAGCTCGCAACCCGGCCTTCGCACCCTACCAAGTTAACGCCAAACTCATGACCCACGCTTTGCCGGATGCTCTCTTCCTGCACTGTCTTCCGGCACACCGCGGGCAGGAAGTCACCTCGGACGTGCTCGACGGCGCGCAATCGGTGGTCTTGGACCAATCCGAAAACCGCATGTACGTGCAGAAAGCCATGCTGCACGCGCTTCTCGTTTGAAATGTCGTTGTTCTTGACGCTCGCTGTATGTAGTGAAATCGGCAAATGCGCCGCGCTTTCGTTATCGCAGGTGTGTCATTATTTACGCTCGTTTTTTGCGCGCGCGGCATTTCACCGCGAACAAATGTTTCAAACACTTGTTGAGAAAGAGGAATTTTGAAGCAGCACCTTAGTAAACCAAAAAAAGTTGTGTTGGCCTATTCGGGAGGATTGGATACTTCCATTATCATTCCCTGGTTGAAGGAAAATTACGGTTGCGAAGTTATCGCCGTGATCGGCGATGTTGGCCAGCAGGAAGATCTGGAAGCCGCTCGCAAGAAAGCTCTGGCTACCGGAGCCTCCACTGCTTACGTAGAGGATCTTCGCGAAGAATTTGTGCGCGACTACATCTGGCCAACATTGCGCGCCGGCGCCGTTTATGAACATACCTACCTTCTCGGTACTTCCATGGCGCGCCCCGTTATCGCCAAACGTCAGGCGGAGATTGCATTGAAAGTTGGCGCTGACGGCCTCTCTCACGGTTGCACCGGCAAGGGCAACGATCAAGTGCGCTTCGAATTGGCGTATAAAGCCATCGCTCCCAACGTGCAAATCATCGCGCCGTGGCGTGAGTGGGACATCGATTCACGCGAGGACGCCATCGCGTACGCGCAAGCGCATAACGTCGCGGTCGAGCAGAGCAAAAAAAATATCTATAGCCGCGACCGCAATATCTGGCACCTAAGCCATGAAGGCGGCGAACTCGAGGATCCCGCCAACTCGCCCAACGAAGCGATGTGGCAATGGATTGTGTCGCCGGAAAAAGCTCCTGACGAAGCTGAGGAAATTGAAATTGGCTTTGAAGCCGGCACACCCGTTTCCGTCAACGGCGCAAAATTGGGTCCCGTCGATTTGCTGAATTCCTTGAACGAAATTGCCGCAAAACACGGCCTCGGCCGCGCGGACATCGTGGAAAATCGTTTGGTCGGCATGAAGTCGCGCGGCGCTTACGAAACTCCCGGCGGCACTTTGCTGGTCACCGCACACCGCGAATTGGAAGCTTTGACCGTGGATCGCGAAACCGCTCACTTTCAGCAAATGCTTTCGTTGCGCTATGCCGAGCTTGTTTATTACGGTTTGTGGTTTTCTCCGCTGCGCGCTGCGCTCGATGGTTTTTTCAACGCATCGCAACAGCGCGTCACCGGTGCCATCGGCCTGAAGTTGCGCAAGGGCACCATTAACGTCACCAAACGTGTTTCTCCCTTTTCGCTTTACCGCACAGATCTCGCGAGCTTCACCATGGGCCGCTACAATCCGAAGGACGCCGAAGGCTTCATCAATTTGTTTGCCTTGCCGATCACTGTGCGGCCCAAAGCCAAAGCGGAAGGCAATTAGTTTTGTCTGTTTCGTTTTTTAGTCTGTATAGCTTCGGAATTTATTCGTTAGTTACAACGTGATTTGGGTTATACCGAAAATAAATTTACTCGACCTTTTATTGAAACGAGAACTAGTCATTGAAAGTACAAAACGTGAATAACGTAGTGATCTACTTGGCAAAAGCTTGTAGCACACACAAAACGAAATAACGTAACACCGAGAAAATGTGCATAACGTAATGACCGGGAAAAAAGACGAGCGAATGTGGGGCGGACGCTTTGAACGCGCGCCGAATGAGCAGTTCGACGCGTTTCAACGCTCCCTCGCATTTGATCGCCGCCTTCTGCCGTACGAGTTGGCTGTTGATCGCGCGTGGGTCAACGCGCTTCGCGCCGCGCGCATTTTCACGGACGCCGAAGCGCAGCAAACTGTCGCGACACTCGATCGAATTGCGCAACGCGCCAAAAATGACGCTGCGTTTCTGGACACTTCCGACGCTGAAGATGTGCACCATTTTGTCGAAAAGGAATTGGTGGCGGAGCTCGGCGCGTTGGGCTGGAAACTGCACACCGGCCGCAGCCGCAACGAACTGGTCGCCACCGAATTTCGTTTGTTCGTAATCGATGCGGCGCAAGATATTCAGCGCGGCCTGCTTGCTCTTTTGCAGGCGCTATTGCTGCAGGCAAAAACAAATCTACACGTGCCCATGGCCGGAATGACGCACCTGCAGCACGCGCAACCGATTTTGCTTTCACATTTTTTGTTGGCGCACGCGGAAGCGTTTCGGCGTGACCTCACGCGTTTGCAGAACGCAGCCGCGAGCGCGGATGCCTGCCCGATGGGTTCAGGCGCACTGGCCGGCTGCTCTTTCGCGATCGATCGCCAGGTCATTGCGCGCGAGTTGGGCTTTTCCCGCGTTACCGCCAACAGCCTGGATGCTGTGAGCGACCGCGATTTTGCGCTCGATTATCTTTTTACGCTCACCGGCATCGCTACGCATCTTTCCCGTTTGGCCGAAGATTTTGTCATATTCGCGTCGCAGGAATTTGGCTACCTCCTGCTTCCCGACGAATACTCCACTGGCAGCAGCCTTATGCCGCAGAAAAAGAATCCCGACGCGTGGGAGCTGATCCGCGGCAAGAGTGGCCGAATTACCGGCGCGCTGGTCGGCTTGCTGACCACCATGAAGGGTTTGCCCAGCAGCTACCAGCGCGACCTGCAAGAAGACAAAGAAGCGCTTTTCGCCGCGCACGATCAGGCGGCAGCAATGTTATCGGTTGCGGCCGGCGCGCTGCGCAGCAGTAAATTTAATGAAGTGAAGTTGCGTGCCAGTGCATCCAACCCCGCGTTGCTTGCCACGGAAGCTGCCGACTATCTGGTGCACCGCGGTGTTCCTTTTCGCCAGGCGCACGACCTTGTCGGAAAAATACTTCGTGAAGCGGAGCGGCAAAATAAAAAATGGACCGAGCTGCCGCTCGCAGAGCTAAAGAAAATATCGCCGGCCTTTGAAGGCGATTTTGCCGCCGGTCTGACTCTGGATGCAGCGCTAGCCGCGAAGAAAGTTGCCGGCGGCACGGCGCCAGATTCCGTGAGCGCGGCCATCCAAAATTTGCAAGAGTGTTTAAATCCACCAGGAGCCAAATCATGAACACCAGTCAGGCCAGTCAACAACAACAAACTCTAGCCGCTGTAGCGGAGGATCGGAGGTCGCTTCCGGGCTCACGCAACTGACGTGCCCGCGATGAAGCATGCCCTCACCGAAGCGGCGCTGCCGCATGGATTTCGCTTCGCGGCTACCGCTTGCGGGCTGAAAAAAACCGGCGCGCTCGATCTCGCGCTGCTTTCCAGCGATATTCCGGCTTCGGCGGCCGCCGTGTTCACGCAAAATCTCGTGGTTGCCGCGCCCGTCGTCATTTCCGAAGCACATTTGCGCACGTCCAAGGGACACATGCGCGCCGTAGTGGTGAACGCCGGTAACGCCAACTGCGCCACTGGCGCGGCGGGCTACGCCGCCGCGCAAAGCACGGTTGCCGAAGCCGCGAAATGGCTGGGATGCCGCAGGCAAGAAGTATTCGTGTGCTCCACGGGAGTCATCGGCGTACCGCTGCCGCTCGAGAAAATTATGCGCGCCTTGCCGGTAATTGCTCGTCATCGACGCGCGTCGTCGCGCTCCTTCGCAGAACTTTCCCTTGCGATCTGCACGACGGACACACGTCCAAAAACCGCCGCAGCATCTTTCCAAATGGCGGGCAAAAAAATTCACTTCGTTGGCTGCGCGAAGGGAGCGGGAATGATTCATCCGAATATGGCCACCATGCTGGCGTTCGTGGCGACGGACGCGGCGATTGCGCCCGCGCTGCTGCAGAAAACTTTGCGAGAGGTTACCACGCGAACTTTCAATGCCATCAGCATCGACGGCGACACTTCCACGAACGACACGCTGCTGGTCTTGGCGAACGGCGCCAGCGGAACGCCGGCCATCAAGGCCGGCACCGCAGCGCATCGCGGATTTACGGCCGCACTCGAAGAAGTGTGCCGGTCGCTCGCGTTGCAGATTGTCGCGGACGGAGAGGGCGCGCAGCGGGTGATCGAAATTGAAGTGCGCGGCGCGAAAAGCGAAGCCGCGGCGCGCCGCATCGCGGAAACGATTGCGACCTCGCCGCTGGTGAAGACCGCTTTCGCCGGGGGCGATCCCAACTGGGGCCGCATTTTCGCCGCCGCCGGACGCGCCGGCGTGCCCTTCGACCCCGCGCGCGTGGACATCCACATGGCGGGTATTCCGGTTCTGCGGCGCGGGCAGCCAATTTATTTCAATGAACGCGCGGCGAGTAACCGGCTGCTGGTGAAACACGTTCCGATCGTCGTTAATTTGCGCGCGGGCCGGGCATCGGCGCGGTACTGGACGTGCGACTTCACGGCCGAATACGTGCGGATTAACGCCTCGTACCGTACCTGACCGGTGCGGGCCTTTTATCGCATCTCTTTCTACTGCGTCTAGTCGGTGCGAGCGTCCTAGCATGCCTAGCCGGTGCGTCACAACTAACCGGTCCGGCCCAAACCGTGGGCCACAGCGCCCCGCAACCGAGCTCATGCCGCGGCAGGTCAGAACAGATCTCGTTCGTTCAAGTGGGCTGCGAAGCAAGAAGAATTCCGGCCGCGGGCGGAATGCTTTTTCTTGACTTCCACCCTTTATAGAACGAACCAGGACTTAACCTAAGTCCGTGATATAAACTCTCGATCCGGTTTAGTGAATCTGCGATTTTGCAAACTATCATGCGTCCAGTCATTCAAGTTTCCAGAGTCCGCAAGACCTACGGCTCAACGGTGGCGGTCGACGAAGTATCGTTTGAGGTCTATGACGGTGAGATCTTTGGCTTAATCGGCCCCAACGGCGCGGGAAAGACCACCACGATGGAGTGCATCGAGGGTCTGCGCACGCCGGACCGGGGTGGCATCTCAGTGTTGGGTCTAGATCCCTTCAACGACGTGTACAAGCTGCAAGAGCGGATTGGAGTTCAGCTCCAGCAGGCGCAGCTGCAGAAGCGAATCAAAGTATGGGAGGCGGTAGACCTCTGGGCTTCGCTTTACCAGAAGAAGGCGATAGACGGCGAACGGTTGCTCGAACAGCTCGGCCTCACCGACAAGTGGGACGCCTGGTTTATGAACCTTTCCGGAGGTCAGAAGCAACGGCTGTTCATAGCCCTTGCGCTGATTAACGATCCGGAGGTTGTGTTCCTCGACGAGCTGACCACGGGGCTCGACCCGCAGTCGCGGCGGGCGATCTGGGACCTGGTGCGAGGCATCCGCGAGCGCGGCAAGACGGTGTTTTTAACCACTCATCTTATGGAGGAGGCCGAGCGGTTGTGCGACCGGGTAGCGATCATCGAGCACGGGCGCATCATCGACATCGACCGGCCAGAGAGCCTCGTTAGCCGGCACTGCCCTGAGCGAACCGTCGTTCTCGACACGGACGACCCGCTCGCTGACGAGCGCTTGCGGGCGATCCCGGGAGTTGAGGCGGTGATCTGCAGCGACTCGCAGTTTACGATTCGCGGCCTGGGCGACGATCTCGTGACCGAGGTGATTCATTGTCTGTCCGAGAATCGGATCCGCGTCACGGACTTCCGCACGATTCTACCCAACCTTGAGGACGTCTTTCTCAAACTTACTGGTCACTCGATTCGCGACTAGGCTCGATAATGATGCTGCGTGGACTCTGGAAACTGACCTGGATCGAGATCAAGATATTCCTGCGCGAGCCGCTTGGCGCGTTTGGGACAATCGGTTTCCCTGTTCTAGTTTTCCTCGTATTGGGTCGAGTAGCTGGCCGCGGACTCGCGTCATCTTCATTCGCCGCCAGCGGGTTCATCCGCGTTGGCCTGCCAGTTCTCGCGTCGGTCCTCATCGCCATCAGTTCTGTGCTGTCGCTGGTCACGATCATCTCGATCTACCGCGAGGGGGGTATCCTCAAAAGACTCCGCGCCACCCCGCTGCGTCCACAGACGATCCTTACTGCCCACGTGATCGTCAAGCTGATGCTCACTGCGGCCACACTGGCCTTGATGGTCCTAGCGGGCAAGCGCTACTACCCGGTCGGCCTTCATGTTCCATTTTTCTCGTTCGCGATTGCGCTGCTGATCAGCACTTGGAGCATCCTGTCGATCGGCTTTCTCATTGCCAGTATCGTTCCTACTGCGCGCTTTGCGCAGCCGATTGGCGCCGTCATCCTGTACCCGATGATTGCTGTCTCGGGACTTTTCGTGCCGGTTGAATCGCTGCCGCCGGCGCTCCACGCCGTGGCAAGAGTTGTGCCGCTGACCTATTCGGTGTCGCTGCTCGAAGGGATCTGGAAGGGCGACGGGTGGTCGGCGCACGCGGGCGACGTAGCGGCACTGGCCGTCGTGTTTGTGGTTTGCACGGCGCTCTCGGCAAAGGTGTTTCGGTGGGAGTAGCAAAGAATTTCGGCGACCCGAATGGTCGTGTAGTCGGGCTAGAACTGTTTAGTTAGCAAGGGACGCTTCCCGCCGTTCGAGCGGGTCAGCGTTCGCGGGTCCGTCATCAGTACAGCAGCGTGCGCCACCATCACGAGAAAGAGGCTCCCCTTCGTGCTGAGCGGGAAGAGTTCAATGGAAAATACGCACCGCACTCTTTTCTCAGTCGTGGCTGGCCTGCTGTTGATGTTCATGGCGATACTGGCCGGCGGCGCTGCCTTGCGCGAGTCCGTCACTGTTGATGAAGTGGCTCACATCGGTGCAGGGGTAAGTTATCTGCAAAAGCTAGATTTACGGTTGAATGAAGAACACCCGGCGTTGCCCAAAGTGCTGGCGGCGTTACCGTTAGTTTTGCGCGGAACGCGCGCTGATTGTTCTCACGTCTCGTGGACGGTTAGCGAAAAGTTCTTTCCCGCCTTTCTGGGGCAATGGGTCTTCGGGGAATGGCTCCTGACAAGATGGAACAACCCCGTGACTACGTTGGCGTGGGCCCGGCTGCCCATGATGCTTCTCACGCTGGTACTAGGCTGGGTTCTGTACGCCTACGCACGTCGCCTTGGAGGCAACTGGGGCGGGCTGCTTTGTCTTAGCATCTATGTCAGTACTCCTACTTTTCTCACTTTTGGCCCTCTCGTCCATACCGACATGGCAGTCACACTGTTTTCCTTGGTGACGTTGTGGCGCTTTGCGGAAACATGGCAGAACGCTAGCCGGAAGAATGCCGTACTATTTGGCCTAAGCCTGGCGGGTGCACTTCTTTCGAAGTTCACCGCAGGCATTTTATTTTTTGCTTTTGTGGCGTTTGCTCTGAGTACACGCTGGCGCGCTCTGCCTGGCCAGCCCATTGCCCAGCCTGAAGTGCGTGCCTGGCGCCGGCTGCGATGGCGCACCACTGTTCAGGGCATTCTCTGGGCCGCCCTTGCTGTCTACCTGTTTTATTTCATCTTTTCCCTGAATCAGACTACCGACGTGCTTTACCGTCTCGGCCATGGCACAGCTGCGATACCGCTACGCCGGCTCCTTATGCCCGCCTGGCTGTACCTGCGAGGCGTGCTGATGGTTCTGATCACTGGGAGCCGGCCGACATTCATCTTGGGGCACGCTTATCCCCACGGTGTATGGTTCTACTTTCCTGTTCTGTTGGTGTTGAAATCTTCTCTGGGCTTTCTCGGATTGCTGGTCCTGACGCTCGCGCTTGCACTAAGTAAGAAGCGGCGCGACGAGGGGAACCCTCCAGCCATTCCCTCCGAGCTTACGATTCATTGGCGCGTCCTCTGGGTTTCTCTTGTCGTTTTTACAGGTTTTTGCGTGTTGAGCCGCCTCGACATCAGTATCCGTCATTTCAGCGTTCCTTTGGTTCTGCTCATTCTTCTGTTGGCTGCTTTGCCGCGCATGGTAGAAAGGCTCCGGCTGTCCGCTCCAGCCCCGGGGCGGCTTGTGGGGGTGATGGCAGGAGTGCTGGCTGCAAGTTGCCTTTTCACGGCCGTGCGTGCCTACCCCTTCTACTTCCCTTTCATCAATGCATTCAGCCTCGGGCATCCCGTCTACGCCCTGGTTAACGATTCCAATCTCGACTGGAATCAGTCGCTCCCGGAAGTGAAGCGCTTTGCCGATCAGCACGGTCTGCAGAGAATTGCCGTGGATGAGTATGGGTTCAACGATCCTACAGTCGTCGTACCGCAATCGGAATTGTGGAATTGCCAAAAGCCCACGGCAGCGAATGAGGGACAGTGGGCGGTGGTTTCAGCAAACATGATTATGGATGGCCACAACTGCGTCTGGCTGATGCAGTACTCGCATGAACCGCTGGCGGGTGGCAGCATGTATGCCGTTCATTTACCTGAGCAGCCACGCCTCTGCGGTGACGAGAAACCGGAGCGTGGCTCAGAAGATCCTCGACGAACTGAAAATCCTGAGTAAGCGAGAGAGACTGTTACCTTAGCAGGTCGCGCTTGGGTACGCCGGTCTGGGCACGAGACCAGGCGTTTGAATTAGTTGAAAAGCCCGGTCTGAGCGGTCCACGTTGCTGACCTATCGCAAGATGGATCGGCGCTTCGACAGTTTGCGCTCCGACCCTCGCTTCAGCAATCGGGTGCGTAGCATCGGCTTCCCTCCATAAACCCGCGCATGCCGGAACCTTGCCAAAACTCAGTTCTTTTTTTGTTCCAACTCGACCCAGCGTGCGTAAAGACGATCGATTGTTTTCTGGGCTGCGTCCATTTCGATGGAGGCGGCGTGGAGGCGCGAGCCGTCGCTCAGGATCGCGAGGTCCTGCAAGGCGTCGTGTTTGGTTTGCAGCTCCTTCTCGGCTTCAGCTATGCGCTGTTCAATGGTTTCCAATTCGCGGGCCTCTTTATAGGAGAGCTTCTTTTTTGTTAGGGATGACTTGGGCGCCCTTGCTGTTCCGCTTGGGCTCTGGGTTTCGACAGACAGGTTGATTTTGCCAGCGGCCAGTTGTGAGCGCTGCCAAGACTCCCATTGCGTGTAGTCGGCAAAACGTTCTGCGCCACCGAGACCGTCGAGCCCGAACACAACCGTCGAGACTCGGTCGAGCATGTAGCGGTCGTGAGTGACGAGCACCAAGGCACCGCGATATTCGACAAGGCTCTCCTCCAGCACCTCCAACGTGGGGATATCCAGATCATTGGTGGGCTCATCCAGCAGCAGGACGTCCGCGGGTTGGAGCATGAGCTGCGCGATCAAGACGCGAGCGCGTTCGCCGCCAGAAAGCCGCCCGATGCGTTGATTGAGGTTCTCTCCCGTGAACAAGAATCGTGCCGCCCAAGCCGCCACGTGAATCACCCGATCTTGATAGATGACGGAATCACTGTCCGGCGCGAGGGCGCGACGCAGGGTCATGTCTGGGTCGAGCTCCCGATTCTGGTCGAAGTACACGATGCGCAATGATTCCGCTTGGCGCAAGCTGCCGTGCGTGGGCTTGAGTTCGCCTTTCAGTAGCCGCAGCAGCGTAGTCTTCCCGCTGCCATTTGGACCGACGAGCCCCACCCGCATGCCGGAGGTGATGATGAAATGAATATCGCCAAAAAGCGTGCGATCACCCAAGGCATAACTCACACCATCGAGCGTGAGCAATTGCTTGGTTTGCCGGTCGGAGGCGGAGAAATCGATTTTCGCGCTCGTGCTGCGCGTGCGTGCGTTCATTTCCGCCAGTTCACCGATCATTTCGTGCGCTTTATCGATGCGTGCCTTCGATTTTGTCGTTCGGGCTTTGGGACCCCGGCGCAGCCAATCGATTTCTGTATGCACGCGATTCTCGAGCGCCGCTTGCCGGTTTCGCTGTGCGTGAAGATATTGTTCCTTGGCTTTCAGGAATGTGCTGTAGTTTCCGGAGACGCGCAGCGCGCCATCTTCATAAGCGGAATTGAGTTCGACAATTTCGTTGGCGACGTTTTCAAGAAAATAGCGGTCGTGGCTGACTACGACGCTCGCGAACGTCGCATTCTGCAAAAGGGTTTCGAGCCATTTAATACCAGCGAGATCGAGGTGGTTGGTCGGTTCATCCAGAAGCAGGATATCCGGCTTCTGGACAAGTGCCTCGGTGATCGCCAGGCGCTTGCGCCAGCCGCCTGACAGCGTTGCCGCGTCGGCGTCGAGATCGGTAAAACCCGCGCGTCCGAGGATTTCGGCAATGCGCGAGAGTCGTTCGGTGTCTCGGATTTTTGCTTGATCGAGCGCTTTGTCGATTACAGATCGAATCGTTTCGCCGGCCGCGAATTCCGATATCTGCAGCACGCAACTGACCCGCGTGCCTTTGCGAATCGCTACATCACCGCTATCCGGACTTACCCGGCCGTTCAGTATCTCGAGAAGAGTCGATTTGCCAGAACCGTTCGGGCCGATGATGCCGATGCGGTCACCTTCCGATACCGTGAAGGAGATATCTTGAAAAAGTGGAGCGACGCCGTATCGTTTTGATAGTCCTTGTGCGCTGATGATCGGTGGCAAGTTGCTTGAGGTTCTCCTGGAGACAAGGGTTTGTTAAGAGTACCAGTAGCCGCGGTTGGTTACGAAGCTGGCTGGTGTAGTTTTAGTGAGTTCGGAGCATTTCGCTTTTGAAGAACACCTGCTTGCCGGATTGAAGTGCGAGAGCTACAGATGCGAATTCGGCCACCTCAAATCCGAATGAAAACGAGACGGCTTTCTTAGCTCGGCGGGAAGGCGGCGGGGTTACTTATCGGCGCGGCCGCTGGAGATGGTGCGCGCTTCGGGGCTTTTCGGAGTCCAATCTTCGGGTGGAAACGTCACGCGCCAAAAAGTGGGACGGGGGGAAGAAAACTCAAGTCCAATCTCGGTCTTGCTGCCACGCGTCTGCCCGAGGGTGATCACGTGGCATTGCTGCTCTTCCTGGGTTCCTTTATGCTGCATGTGGACGACAGTTCCCTTGGCGAGGCGCGTCGCGAGCAAAACGGAAGCTCCGTGAGCACTAATGGCCAAGGTTTCCGTATCTTCCTCAAAAACCTTCCCTGGCGCATCCGTTCCGCGGACGCGGATAGCCACTTGCATCAACACACGCTGGCTACGCCGGCGCGATGCAGGAGTCCTGGAGGGATTTGCGATGTCTGACATAAGAGCCTCGCAGCTATCAACTATACCGCGGAGAGAGATATTGTCGAGCAGCCATTGGGAAAAGTAGTAGCCAAAGAAGTACTGAGAAACGCGTGAGGCAGTCAGTAGTCATAATCAAAATTAGTTAATAGCGGCGTCTCTCTGGGCGATTTCTTAGCTCTGTTGCCCAAGGCGCTCCTGGGCGCGCTGCTCGATAGGCACATAGTGCCGGGTGTCGTGACCCAAATAAATCTGCCGCGGCCGGGCAATTTTTTGTTCGGGATCGAGCAGCATTTCCTCCCACTGCGCGATCCAGCCGGAAGTGCGCGGAATCGCGAACAACACCGGGAACATGGTCATCGGAAAACCCATGGACTGGTAGATGAGGCCGGTATAGAAATCCACGTTGGGATAAAGCTTGCGTTTCACGAAATAATCGTCTTCCAGCGCGATGCGCTCGCACTCCAGGGCAATTTCCAGCAACGGATTCTTGCCCATGAGGTCGAAGACTTCATAGGCGACGGCTTTGATGATGCGCGCGCGCGGATCGTAATTCTTGTACACGCGATGGCCAAAGCCCATGAGCTTCACTTCACCGGCTTTCACGCGCTTGATGAATTCCGGCACTTTCTGCACCGAGCCGATTTCCATCAGCATGCGCAGAACTTCTTCATTGGCGCCGCCGTGCAGCGGGCCATATAGAGCGGCGATAGCCGCGGCGGTCGCGGAATAGGGGTCCACATGCGAACTGCCGACGCCGCGGATGGTGTTTGTCGAACAATTCTGCTCGTGGTCGGCGTGGAGGATAAACAGAACTTCCAGTGCGCGTTCGAGCGTTGGATTTGGGCGATAGCGCGTTTCCGTGGTGCGGAAAAGCATGTTCAAGAAATTTCCGGGATAACTGAGCTCGTTATCGGGATATACGAAAGGCATGCCTAGAGAATGGCGATAGGAAAAAGCGGCGATGGTGGGCATTTTCCCGATGAGGCGGTAGGTCTGCTTCCTGCGCGATTCGGCGTTAAAAATATCCTTCGCGTCATGATAGAAGGTGGAAAGCCCGGCAATGGTGGAAATCATCATGCCCATGGGGTGAGCGTCGTAATGAAAACCGTCGAGAAATTTTTTGACGCTTTCGTGAATGAAGGTGTGGTGAGTAACGTGGTAGGTCCAATCCTTCAATTGAGCTTCGGTGGGCAGCTCGCCCTTTAACAGCAAATAGGCGGTCTCCAGATAAGTGCTTTTTTCGGCGAGGTCCTCAATCGGATAGCCGCGATAACGCAAGATGCCGGCGTCGCCATCGATGTAGGTGATCCTGCTGATGCACGATGCGGTGTTGTTGAACGCCGGGTCATAGCTCATCATGCCGAATTCTTTGGGATCCAGTTTGATCTGGCGCAGGTCCATGGCACGGATGGTGCCGTGAGTAATGGGGACCTCGTAACTTTTACCGGTGCGGTTATCGGTGATGGAAAGGGTTTCGCGCGCGGCAGGAGCGCCTTCTGGTTTTCTCGCTTGCGTGGTGGACGGCGCGGAATCCATGTGCACAAACCTCGAGGCGGCTGAGCGGGCGTTTATAAGTCTATATCACTTTACACCAAAGGAGGTGCGGCGGCGAAATGGGGAGGGCGGAGGCAGATTGATGGAGAGCGAGGGTTGCAAGGAAGGTTGGCGGGTGGAAAGGGAGCGAGGAAGGAAGAGTGGAATGAACCTGCGCGTCTTTGGGGGTCTTGTAGTTGTGCCTGGTGTGCGGGGTGCGGCGTTGTGTGATCAGCCGCGGGTGCGATGGAATTCGCACATAAAGCTCACCAGGGTTTCCACAGCTTCGAGCGTGACGGCGTTGTACAGGGAGACTCGCATACCGCCTACGGAGCGATGGCCGGGAGTGCCGACCAGCCCAGCGGCCGCAGCTTCCTTGGCAAATTGTTTTTCGATGGCTTCATCGCCGCCGGCGACGCGGAAAACCACGTTCATTAGAGAGCGCGAGGCTTTTTCAACGGGGCAGGAATAGTAGCCCCTGTTATCAAGAGTGTCGTAAAGCAGCTTGGCTTTGGCTTCGTTGCGCTTTTCGATGGCGGGAACGCCGCCTTCCGATTCAATCCATTCCAAAACCAAACCGACGACGTAAATGGCGAAGGTCGGCGGCGTGTGGTACAAGGATTTTTCCTTAATGTGCGTGCGGTACTGAAGCAAAGTGGGCAGATTTTTGTCGGCACGCTCGGCGAGGTCGCGGCGCACGATAACAATGGTGGTGCCGGAGGGTCCCAGGTTTTTCTGGGCGCCGGCGAAAATCAAACCGTATTTCTTGATGTCCAAGGGGCGTGAAGCGATGTCCGAGGACATGTCCGCGACGATGGGAACGGCGCCGGTTTGCGGCGGCGTCTTCCATTGCGTGCCTTCGATGGTGTTATTGGTGCACATATGGACGTAGGAAGCATCGGGGGAGAAGCGGACTTCGTCTTGACGGGGGAGGCGCGCGAATTTTTCCGATTCGGTAGAAGCGGCGATATTGTGGAGGATACCTTTTTTCAGTTCGCCGATGGCTTTGGCGGTCCACATGCCAGTGTGAAGAACATCAACAGGCTTGCCGGGAAGGACAAGGTTCATGGGCGCCATGGTGAACTGCATGCTGCCGCCACCTTGAAGGAAAACGACCGCGTATTCTTCCGGGATGGCTAGAAGTTTTCGGAGTCTTTGCTCAGCGGCGGCGTTGATGCTTTCGAATTCGGGCGAGCGGTGGCTCATTTCCATGACGGACATGCCGCTGCCACGCCAATCCAGAAGCTCTTCGCGCACGCGTTCGAGTACGGGAAGAGGCAGGGCGCCGGGTCCGGCATTGAAATTGAAAACACGCTTGGTGGTTTGCGCGAAGGTTGTGGTCACGATCAGGGCTTCCTCTTAGCGAAGTGGCGAGGCGCCACGGACGGCAGCGCACCTCGCTGTTGACATTCCAGAATAACAGAACTGCGGGGAGGTCTGGAACACACGCCCGCTACATTTATCGCCGAAACTAGGAGGCGCCTGCGGCGCGGTGCATGCGGAAGTAGGTTTCGCCTTGCAAGACCGCCTCGACAGGATCAGCGAGACACCACATCTCAGACTTGGGGCAGGCACCTTTGACACCGATCTTAGCGGCTTCGGTCATGAGTTGAGGTGACATGTGGAGGGAGAGGATCAGGATGGACGCTCCCGGGTAAGCGCCGATGATTTTGCGGGCTACCTCCAGACCGTTCATCTCTGGCATTTGGAAATCCATCACGGTGATGTCGGGAATGACCGTGGAGAATTTCTCAAGCGCTTCTTTGCCATTTTCGGCTTCGCCACAGACCTCCCAGGATGGGCGAGATTCAAGCATGCGGCGCAGGACCTGTCTAACTGGTTTGTAGTCGTCGACAAGGAAAATGCGGAGCAAGGGGGCACCAACCAACTGTCCCGGGCGGTGCTTCACCGTAAGCGAGCGAAGCTAGTAAGACAATACGATAAGAGTGTTAACGGCAGCCGGTGCAAAACAGTAGAAAACCTTAGGTTTGAGGCATATTGGACTGACCAAGGCTTCAGACGTAGAGCGGGTACTTTGGCGCTGAACGGCTACAGCAAATCTCTTTTGCCGATACAGTAACGCCTGATCGACTTCCTGTAGCATTTGTGATTGAATTCCCCTGGCGAGAAGCTGGGCCGACGAGATTGACAGGGTGGCACTGCCATCCGAGAAGGTGACCCTAATGATGGGAATGCTGGGCACGCTAATTTTAGGTCAATGGGTCGGAATTGTCCTGGCGATTCTTTGGCTGTTGGGATTTTTAACGCCCAGTATTAATACCGGGCTGATGCACGTTGTAATCATCGGAATTTTTGTTTCGCTTGTCGTACATTTCGCGCGCCACCGGCGGATCGCGTAAGCAACTGCGTATTTGGTGACGTCCTTCTACCCACCGGCGAGACACGCGACCGTATTGCGCGGGCGGACGGGCTTAGTCTTCGGTAACCAGAGCGAATTCGACGCGCTTACGCATAGGGTCGATGCGTTCGGCACGGACACGGACACGATCACCGAGCTTCCAGATGAGTTGTTTAGGTTTGGTTCCACGGCCGCGACGCGATGTGGGTGCACCGCGTTTCGCGTCACCACCGAGCAAAGCGATGATGGCGTGGTCGCGTTCGCGATAGACGCAGCGTGCCCCTGCGGCGTCTTCGAGCGCGGAGAGCGAAAGCAGACCTTCGACAAAAACCTCGAATAACTCCACGAAGCAGCCGTATTTCTGCACGGAAATAATCAGCGCGTCATATTCATCGCCTAAATGGTGTTCCATGAATTGAGCGGTCTTCCAGTCCATGAGCTCGCGTTCGGCGGCGTTGGCGCGACGCTCGGCTTCCGATGTTGCGGAAGCAATTTCCACGAGGTGGTGATGGGAATAGAGCGTGGCTTCAGCGCCGGGCGGGGTAACGATCCGGGCGCTGCCTGAGGGATTCGCGGCGGGCAGACCATTTTTTGGATGCTGCAAAGCCCACTTCAATATGCGATGCACGATGAGATCGGGGTAGCGGCGGATGGGCGAGGTGAAATGCGTGTATTCATCGAAGCCCAGAGCAAAATGGCCGAGAGGTTCGGCGGAATAGCGAGCCTGTTTGAGGGAACGCAACATGAGATACGAGATGATGCGCTCTTCGGGCTTGCCGATGACTTTGCGAATAAGCCGCTGGTAATGCTGGGGCGAGATGCGGAGTTCGGCAGAACCGGGGAGTGCTACCTTCATGCCGCGCTCGCGCCCGTGGCCATAGGAATCCGGTCGGCCCGCGCGAGCGGGCGCTGGCACGCGGCCGTGACGCACGGCAATCTCGCGGTGATGTAGATCCGCGACGCCAAGTGAATAGCCAAAGGCGCGAGCAAGCTCTTCGAATTCGAGCACTTTTTTGGCGTCGGGCTTTTCGTGAACGCGATGGAGTGCTTCGATTCCGCGGCGCAGGAGATAGGCGGCCACAGCGCGATTGGCGGCGAGCATGAACTCCTCGATGATGCGGTGCGCGATGTTGCGCACGCTGCGAGCGATGTTCGTCATGCGCTGTTGTTCGTCGAATTCGATGACCTGTTCGGGAAGATCGAAGTCGATCGAGCCATGCTCGTTACGGCGAGCGTTGAGGAGCAGAGCGAATTCTTTCATATTGCGGAAATGCGTTGCCAGCACGGCATAGCGTGCCGTCATTTCGGGGTCACCCTCAATGACTTTGTTGACGTTGGTATAGGTCATGCGCTCGGAAGAGCGGATTACGCCGGGAGTCATATGCGAACGAAGCATCATGCCGGCGGCGTCAAACTCCATAAGCGCGCTCATCACCAGGCGATCTTCATGGGGCTTCAGCGAGCACATGCCATTGGAGAGCGCTTCGGGGAGCATGGGCACGGCGCGTTCGGGGAAATACACGGACGTGCCACGCAAGCGGGCTTCCTGATCGAGCGGCGTAGCCGTGCGAACGTAGTGGGCGACGTCAGCGATGTGGACCTGAAGGTGCCAGCCGCCGTCTTCGCGGCGCTCGACGTAGACAGCGTCGTCAAAGTCGCGGGCGGTTTCTCCGTCAATGGTGACGATGGGAAGATGGCGAAAATCCTGTCGGCCCTGACGCTCCGCTTCGGCGACCTCCTGCGCGCGCTGCTGCGCTTCTTCGAGGACCACGAAAGAAAACTCGTGAGGCAAGTGATGCTTGCGAATGATGATTTCGGTGTCCACGCCGAGGTCACCCGGACGGCCGAGAATTTCGATGACCCGCCCGATGGCAGGCGCACCGGAGCGGGCATAGCGCAGCAGCTCGACGTTGACGACGGCACCATCGAGTTCGCGCAAAATCGGGAGGCGTTTCTGACGCGCGCCGGGCTGTTTTGGGGAGGGTAAGCCCAACTTCTCGCGAAGCGCCGGAGTGAGTTCTTCGCCCGGCGGGATTTCTACTTCGTGCTGGACACGAACATCATAGGGAAGCACCACGTTGGTAGGGCCATAGCGGAATAAACCAACCAAAGTGAGGTGCGCGCGTCCGAGGATGCGGACAATGCGGCCTTCGACGCGTTGAGCGCCAGGGAATCCGGCGGTGCGCTTGATTTTCACGAGCACGTGATCCCCATGCATGGCGTCTTCGACAGCGTCCCTGGGAATGAAGATGTCGCCGTCAAGTTGCGCAAGCGGGGTGTCGGGCACGACAAAGCCGTAGCCGTCATGGTGGAGAACGAGGCGGCCAGTAACTTCATCGCGAGCCGTAAGTAAGGCCGTGCTGCGCGAGTGCGGCGGATTTGATTTGGCGGAGGTGGCGGCATCCCGGGGATCGGCGCTATTTATGCTTCCTGATTTGCGTTTGGGAAGGCGGTAGCGGCCTCCGGGGAGCTCTTCAATGACGCGACGCTTCTTCAACTTGGCCAACATCTTAAAGAGCGGCCGACGATCGGTTTTGCCCAGGTGCAGCCCTGCGACAATTTCACTGGTGGAGACAGGTTCGGATTTAACCTGCAGAAAACGAAGAATACTATCGGGGCTGAGGTGTGAGGGACGAGACATAAGATTAAGGAACGTCAGACGCTATTTTCCAAAACGAGTTTACTTAACTTTTTTTGAAGTAGCCCGAAACTTTTTCTGGGGCTGTGGGTTTTTGTAAGTGCGCCAACGCACGGCTGGCTGGTCTCCCTCCGTTAGGCTGGCTGGTTTCCCCGAGAGGGGATTAGAAGAGGATGAGGAAACCTGATCCGCATCCTCTTCTATTTAATGGGCCGGACTAAATCCCGTGGAAAATGTCTTTGCCGGGCGGCAAGATGACTTTCTACTAAGCGGATTTGATTACCTCGACGTCTCCTTGCTTGCGTAGAACATCGACGGAACAGCCGCCGGGGTGACGGCGAACAACCAAATCACATGCAGCATCCAGCACTCTTAGGCTCTCGATGTGAACTTCATCGACATTGGCGGGAAGCACGGGATTGTGAAAGTGAATTTGGCGCTCCAGAGCACGCACGCTGAGTCCGAGACAAGCGCGCAGCAGAAGGTACGGCGCGCCGGCAGCCCAAGCCTGTGGAGCGCAGGCCACGGGGTAAAGTGTAGGGCCATTGGAGTCCAGGCGTTTGTGGAATCCGCAGAAAAGCTCCGGCAAGCGATGTAATTCCATAAACAGGCTGGTCTCATACACTCCATTGAGGATGGAAGCGGCGACATCCTGAAAACCATACAAAGAGAGACCTAAACCAATCAGTGCATTATCATGAGGCCAAATAGAACCGTTGTGATAAGACATGGGGTTATAACGCAATTCGGACGCGCCAATGGTGCGAATGCCCCAGCCAGAGTAAAGCTGAGTAGACATCAGAGACTTGGCGATGAGCCCGGCGTGTTGGCGGCTGGCGATTTTGCAAAATAGAGTTTGGCCGGCGTTTGAAGAGAGAACCTTGCATGGCTGCTTTTGCCCGTCCAAGGCCAGGGCATACATCTCCAGGTCGTCACACCAGAAGGCTTCTTCGAATTTCAGCTGAAGACGGTCCGCTTCGAGGGTGAGGCGATTGGCCATAGCGCCGTCGCCGAAATCTCCCGCGAGCAACGCGCCGGAACGTTTGGCAGCGTACACGTATGCTTGCACTTCACACAGAGCGATGGGCGGCTCCGCGAGGCGACCATCAGCATGGAAAATCGAATCGCTGGAATCTTTCCAACCCTGATGGACAAGGCCACGCGGGGAACGCCGGGAATACTCGACAAAGCCATCGCCATCGCTATCGCCGTAGGTATCGATCCAGCGGAGAGCAGCTTGAACGTTTGACCAGATGGTCTTTAAGAATTCGCGATCACCGGTGCGAAGAAAATATCCGGCGGCGAGGATAATAAAAAGAGGTGTGGAGTCAACGCTTCCGTAGTAGCGGCCAAAGGGAACTTCTTTTAGCGTGGCCATTTCGCCGCGACGCATCTCATGCAGGATTTTACCGGGTTCGGCGTCTTGCTCTGGAATTACCTCGGTGGCCTGAGTGTTTGCGAGATACTGCAAAACGGTTTTGGAAATTTCCGGAGCGATCCATAAACACTCCAAGGAAGTAATGATGCCGTCGCGACCAAAAACGGTATTGAACCAGGGCACACCCGCGTACGGATAGGGTCCTTCCGGATTTCCGTCGATCAGCATACGCAAATCGGCTTCAGAGCGTCTGAGCCAAGCATTGAAACGCTTATTGGAAGTGGAGAGCTGACATTCGTGCAGGCGTTCGTGCTCCTGGCGATTGTGAAGGACCTCGAACGCTGTGCTGTAGGAAGTGGTGCAAACTGGAGCGGAATCACGATCGCAGCAGGTGGTAACGAACAAGGAATATTCTTTTTTGGGCTCGAGATGAATTTCATAGGAAGCTTTGCTAGTGGTTAAACTTCGGGGCATGGGCGAGAAGGCGATGCGAGTGATACGGAGGACGGAGTCGAGTCCTCGATAAGGCAGGAAGACGGAGTCGCCCTGGAGGTAATCCGTTAGACGCTGGCCCCTTTGCGGCCGCTTTGTGCCGCGGACTTCAAAAATGTCAGCGAAATCGGCTTCAAACTGAAAGCTCAGAGAGACACGAAGCGGTTGGAGGCCGTAATTAATTAGGCGGACCTGTTCGTAACAGGCGGCACTATCGAGAAATTTAGAGCGGAAGATATGAATGGTTTCTCGCGGGACACTGTCGTCATTGCCTAAAGAAGTATCAAAATTGGTCATATCCACGGCGAGAAAAGCATTGTCTTCACGGATGGTAGAGCTGAGCAGCATGGGCTGCTGATGATTTAACTGTAGAGTCATGCGGGAAAGGTACCGGGTTTCTGAATGGAAAAGGCCAAACTGTCCGAAACCCAGGTGTTCAATATCGCCGAAACGATTCAAAACCGCGAAGGTATCGCCATATTTGAGAACGCGGGTACGGTCATCGGCAAGAGCGGAGGTGGCGCGAACGTAGTATTGGTCTTTTAGCCGGACGATGTCTTCCACAGACATATGCTCCCAAGTTTACAGACTTATTGGGCAGTTGCACGAGCTTGCGGGTGAGCAGGGTGGACTTTTTGATACAGCGTCAGATATTGCTGGGCCATGCGGGACGCGGTAAATCTTTGTTCGAAAACTCGGCGGCAGGTGGCGCGGTCAAGAGAGGCTGTTTCACCTACCGCGCGCACGGCTTCCTCAATATTGTTGACCACAAAACCGGTGACACCATTTTCCATGACTTCAGGCACGGAGCCACGATTAAAGGCAATGGTGGGGGTACCGCAAGCCATAGCCTCAATCATGGTAAGGCCAAAAGGCTCGGGCCAGTCGATGGGGAAGAGGTAGGCGTAGGCATTCCCCAGAAACTTGGGTTTTTGATCTTCGGTAATTTCACCCACGAATTCCACATGGGAGCTGGTCATTAGCGGTTTTATTTCCGATTCATAGTAGGCGCGATCCGCAGCATCGATTTTAGCTGCAATTTTTAAGCGCAGGCCGGATTTAAGAGCAATCTCAATGGCGCGGTCGACGCGCTTCTCTGGAGAGATGCGGCCTAAGAAAGCAAGATAATCGCCAGAACGCGGGTAGAACGGATGCGTTTTGGTTGGCAATCCATGATAGACATTGCCAATCCAGTTTACGGGCGGGAGAGGCTTCCTTTGGGATAAGGAAATGGAAATCAACGGCAGATCCGCAAATCGCTGGTAGATGGGCAGGAGATCGGGCAGATCGAGGCGGCCATGGAGCGTAGTGACGCTGGGAAGAGCACAATATCGGGAAACTGGGAAATGAATGTAATCGATATGGAAATGGATAACGTCGAACTCCGAAGCGAGTCGCATAACATCATCGATCATGGCGACATGATGGGCGAGCTTGTCGATAGACTCTTCGGCCAGGCGCAAAGCCCGTGGGCACGCCGGGATAAGACGCGCGGTGGTCTTAGAATCGCCGCTGGCAAAGAGGGTCACCTCGTGACCCATCGCGACGAGCTCCTCTGTAAGGTAAGAGACGACGCGCTCCGTGCCTCCATAGAGAGTGGGCGGGACACTTTCGTATAACGGCGACACTTGAGCGATTCTCAATGGATGTCTTCCAATAAATGTTTGTTATTGTCTCGCGAGAGACATATCAAAGTGCAGCGGACACATTCTGTACCAATAGGTGCCATTGTATTGTAGAAGCAGAGCGGCCGAATAGAGTATCCAGTAATCCCCGTATGCCGGACCGGGAACAGCTTTAGGAACTCTGGCGCAGCGAATTTCAAGAAATTCAATCTTCGACTTATCAAATGTGCACAAGAGTGCTGTATATAATCATACTAGCCGCGAAGCGTTTGCAGCGCGCCATGCAGCTGGATTTGAGCGGCGCGAGACGGAAAGGTAGTTTTTGAATTCTTCCAAGCCAACCGGACGACTCCCCACGTCATTTCGATTGCCCGCGACGCTTCGTCGAGTGGTTATCGAAGGGATGGAGCCAGAGATTGACGGGGGCCGCTTCCCCATCCGGCGAACGGTGGGCGAGTTGGTGGTTGTGCAAGCGGATATTTTTGCGGATGGTCACGATGTTATCGATGCGGTGCTGCTGTATCGAGCAGCGGAAGAAAGTGCGTGGCAGGAAGAGCCCATGCATGCGCTGGCCAACGATCGTTGGGAAGGACAATTTCGAGTTACGAAACTTGGATATTTCGTTTATAGCGTTCGGGGATGGGTAGATAAATACAAGACCTGGAGCCGCGATCTATTAAAAAAGACCAACGCGGGCCAGGACGTAGCGCTGGAACTGTTGATGGGCGCAGAATTTCTGGACGCAGCGGCGAAAGCAGCACAAGGCGCAGACGCTCGGAAGTTGAGCGACCTAGCAGCCGGACTTCGGAAATTTTCAGCCAAAGACGGCCGGGCTGCAGTGGAGCTCGCGGCAAACGAAGAATTAGTTTCCCTGATGTACGCCTACCGGAACCGGGCGTCGGATACAGTTTACGAAAAGGAGCTGGCGGTTGAAGTGGATCGTGAGCAGGCGCGCTTCAGCTCGTGGTACGAAATGTTTCCGCGGTCGTGCGCGGGAGACACGCAGAGGCATGGAACGCTGCGAGATTGTCTGACGCGACTCGATTATGTAGCGGGAATGGGATTTGACGTTCTATACCTGCCGCCGATACACCCGATTGGCCGAACGGAGCGTAAGGGAAAGAATAACAGTGTTGTTCCAACCGCCACCGATCCGGGAAGCCCGTGGGCGATCGGATCGGAAGAGGGCGGGCACAAAGCGATTCATTCGCAACTCGGGAACTTTGACGACTTGAGGGTGCTAAGAGAGAAGGCAAACGAGCGCGGCATTGAGCTCGCTTTGGATATAGCGTTCCAGTGCTCCCCGGATCATCCCTACGTTAAAGAGCATCGGGAATGGTTTCACACGCGGCCAGATGGGAGCGTGCAGTACGCGGAAAATCCGCCGAAAAAATACCAGGACATTTACCCGCTAGACTTCGAGAGCGCTGATGTAACTGGGCTTGCTGAAGAATTGAAGAGTGTTGTGGCGCACTGGATCAAGCAAGGAATCCGCATCTTCCGCGTAGATAATCCGCACACCAAACCATTCGACTTCTGGGAGTGGCTGATCAACGACATCAAGCGCGAATATCCCGATGTCATTTTTCTATCGGAGGCATTTACACGTCCAAAAGTAATGTACCGGTTGGCAAAGCTCGGATTTACGCAGTCTTATACGTATTTCGCGTGGAAGAACACAAAGAAGGAACTGATGGAGTACTTTACGGAGATCACCCAGCCGCCCATACGCGAATTCTTCCGGGCCAACTTATGGCCGAATACACCGGACATCCTGAATGAATACCTGCAGCGAGGCAAGCGGGCAGCGTTTATGGCGCGGCTAATTCTGGCGGCGACGCTGGGAGCGAATTATGGGATTTACGGACCGGCATACGAATTGGGCGAAAACCGGCCAGTGAAGGAAGGAAGCGAGGAATATCTGAATTCAGAGAAATACGAGATTCGAGCATGGGACATCAAAAAAGAAAATAGCTTGAGGGACCTCATCACGCGGGTGAACGGAATTCGGCGAAGCAGCCCGGCGTTGCAAAGCGATTGGGGATTGCGATTTCACTTTACAGACAACGAGCAAGTGATTGCGTACAGCAAAACCTCCGACGATCGGTCCGATAAGATTTTAGTTGTGGTGAATCTAGATCCCTTCAACAAACAGAGTGCATGGGTGGAGGTGCAGCTGAAAGAGTTTCGTTTGGATGCCCAAGAGTTCTACGAAGTACATGATCTTCTGACGGACGCGAAATACGCGTGGCGCGGCAGCAGGAATTACGTGGAATTGAATCCGCTCGTGCTTCCCGCGCATATCTTCCGAGTGCAGCCCATAAATTAAACGCTGTCAAGGAGTACCCGCCAGGGATGCAGCGTTTCGCAGTTAGTGGAGAGTAGAAGGAGACATTCATTGGCGTTGCAAGAAGACAGCTTGTGGTACAAAGACGCCGTTATTTATCAGCTCCATGTTCGCGCATTCTGCGATAGCAACGCGGACGGCATCGGTGATTTCACGGGGCTGACGCAACGTCTGGATTACCTGCAGGAACTGGGAGTTACGGCTCTCTGGTTACTCCCCTTTCACCCTTCGCCTTTGCGAGACGATGGATATGACATCGCGGATTACACTGCGGTTCATCCCAGCTATGGCTCGCTGGAGGACTTCAAGACATTTCTGACAGCGGCGCATAACCGCGGGATCCGCGTAATCATCGAGATGGTCCTAAATCACACGTCGGACCAGCATCCGTGGTTCCAGGAAGCGCGCAGTAGCCGAGATAACCCCAAACGCAACTGGTATGTATGGAGCGATACAGATACTCGCTATGCGGGTGTGCGGATTATTTTCATCGACACAGAGATGTCCAACTGGGCTTGGGACCCCGTATCAAAATCTTATTATTGGCATCGCTTCTTCAGCCATCAACCGGATTTGAATTTTGATAATCCCGAGGTATTCGAAGCGGTATGGGAGGTAATGAAATTCTGGTTGAATCTCGGCGTAGATGGGTTTCGCCTGGACGCTGTTCCCTACCTGGTCGAACGGGAAGGCACGTCCTGCGAAAACCTTCCGGAAACGCATGCCATCATGCGGGAGATTCGCAAACGGCTGGACCAAAGCTACCCCGGGAAAATGCTCCTGGCGGAAGCCAACCAATGGCCTGCCGATGTTCGAGCTTACTTTGGACAGGGCGATGAATTCCACGCAGCGTTTCATTTTCCGCTGATGCCAAGAATGTTTATGGCGGTAAAGCTGGAGGATCGTAAACCGATTATCGAGATTCTAAACCAGACGCCGGCAATACCGGAAACTTGCCAGTGGTGCATATTTCTTCGCAATCACGACGAGTTGACGCTGGAAATGGTGACGGACGTCGAACGCGACTACATGTACGACGAATATGCGGTAGATAAGACGATGCGGATCAACTTGGGCATCCGGCGGCGTTTGGCTCCCATGATGGAAAACGACCGGCGGCGGATAGAATTGCTGAATGGATTGTTGATGTCCATGCCGGGTACGCCCATCATTTATTATGGCGATGAGATCGGCATGGGCGACAACATTTATCTTGGCGACCGGAATGGGGTTCGCACTCCGATGCAATGGAATGGCGGAACGAATGCGGGATTCTCGTTCGCTGATCCGGAACGCTTATACGCGCCGGTCATCTCCAACGCCGTGTATGGGTATCAGGCGGTGAACGTAGACTCGCAAAAGCGATTCAGCCACTCGCTGCTTTCGTGGATGAAATCGATAATCCGAGTGCGCAACGCATTTCGAGTGTTTAGCCGCGGGTCCATGGAGTTTCTGCACCCTTCAAATCACCGGGTGCTGGCATACATCCGACAGATCGGCGAGGAACGCGTGCTGGTGGTGAATAACCTCTCGAACTCAGCGCAGGCTGTGGAACTCGATGTGCAGCGTTATAAAGGATATATACCGATCGAGATGTTCGGAAGGAACATCTTCCCGAAGTTTGGGGAACTGCCGTACCTCTTGACGTTAGGGCCGTATCAATTTTATTGGTTTCGGCTGCGACGGTTTTGATCGAACGACCTAACAACGGGCCCCACAGAACCGTGGATATTGTGAGCTGAAAGAGAGAAGTAAATTTCCTTGGCTGAAGATACTTTCCTTAGCGACGATTTACTCCGCCAACTGATGAGCGTGGGAGAAGTGGACCTGCTCGTCGGAATCACCTCGCACAGCAGCGCGCAGGCAATTCGTCAGGCGATGCAGGTGATCGAGCAAAGCTTCCAGCAGAATTTCGTCAGGCAACGCGTGGTTATCGTCAATATAGATGGCGGCGGACCTAAGGATGAAGCCGAAGTATCTGCCGGCAATTCTGACGGGCAGCCCGAAGGAAATCCGCACGTACCGATACTAACTTCCCTTCGAACAGTTCACCATGTGACGGCAAGATTTAGCGGTACACCTTCGCAAGGGACCGCACTGCGAACAGTATTGGCAGCTAGCGATTTGTTACAAGCGCGAGCGTGCGCTATCGTTTCTCCAACAACTTCCAATCTCACACCGCAATGGATAGCGAATCTATTGCGGCCTGCTTACCGCGATAACTTTGATTTTGTAGCGCCGCTTTATACACGCCACAAATATCAAGGACTGCTCGCTCGGATCCTGTTGTATCCCATGAGCCGTGCGGTATTTGGCAAACGAATTCGCGAGTTGTTTGCGGATGAATGGGGATTTTCCGGACGCCTAGGCACGCACTGCCTCAATCAGAATGTGTGGCATGAAGCCGCTATTCACTCGCGCCCAGAAGCCTGGATGGCGGTATCGGCCATATCATCCGATTATCGCTGCTGCCAGGCATTCCTCGGGCCGAAACCGCAACCGCCAACGGGCTCTGGTCCAGACATCGTGGAAGCCATTCGGCAGACGGTGGGAACTTTTTTCTGGTGTTTAGAAACCCGAGCGGGATCGTGGTTGGAACGCGAAGGGTCAGAGCCGGTGCCCACCTTCGGACCAGAGCATGAGCTCACTTCAGAACCAGTCGAACTGAACTTGCAGAGGATGTTCGAACTGTTTTGTAGCGGCGTGAAGGAGTTGGAACCCATTTTGAGTACGGTACTGGAGAGAGAAACACACGCTGAAATCATGGATATTGTGGCGGTGGATGCAAAGACATTCCGGTTTGGAGCGGATTTGTGGGTAAGAACATTGTATGACTTTGCTTCTTCCTATCATCATCAGGTGATGAACCGGGATCACTTGGTACAGGCTTTGGTGCCGCTTTATCGCGGCAAGATTTATTCCTTTCTGCAGGAGCATGCAAATTCCTCGCCGGAAGAGATGGAAGAAGCTAACGAACGGCTATGTCTAGAATTCGAACGGCAGAAGCTATATCTCAGGGAGAGATGGACGAAAAGAGTTGAGGTGAAAGTATGAGAGACACCATCGTGCAGGGGCTGGAACAAGCTTACAACAATTTAGTTCACATGATCGCTGAATTTTTACCGCGATTCGTGGTGATGCTGATCATCATCTTGCTTGGCCTGCTTGTAGCGTTCGTGTTGCGTTACTTGTTGCGAGGACTGCTCGGGCTGACGAAACTCGATCGAGTTTCCGAGGACGCAGGTGCTTCGCGTGTCCTTCGCATGGCTGATCTACCTTCAATGACGGAGCTATTGAGCCGGTCCTTTTTTTGGCTAACGTGGATCGGTTTCATTTTGATAGGGATTAGCGTATTAGGCGTGGCGGGACTTCAGGAACAAATTTCGCGATTGTTCCGATTCCTGCCCGAAGTGGTCATAGCGATCCTGATCTTATTTCTAGGTTTGGTGGCGGCTAACTTTTTATCGCGGGCGGCGCTCCTGGCTGCGGTAAATGCCGGTCTGCCCTCGCCTCGGCTAGTTAGTTGGTCCGTTCGATTTATTCTATGGATGTTAACCATCTCCATGGCCTTGGAGGAAATCGGTGTGGCGCGGCAGACGGTGATAGCCGCCTTTTCAATCGTCTTTGGCGCGTCAATGTTAGGGCTGGCACTCGCTTTCGGCCTAGGCGGGCAAGAACTGGCAAGGAGATCGCTGGAGAGACATTTTGGAGACGCCAGAAAAGAAGAGGATAAAGAACCGCACCCGTTGTGAGGGGAGAGTAGATGGCTGCGCCCGGTTTCCGTCAAGATATTTGGAATGAATTGCGAACGACGCTACCCGCGCAACTGCCCGGCTACCTGGTCCGGCAGCGCTGGTTCGGCGGAAAGGCGCGCAAGTTCCAATCTACAGAGGTGACGGACGTTGTTTCTCTGCGAAGAGATCAATTTGAAGCGCTGGTGCTTTTCGTCCGGGTTGAATACGTGAGCAGCGGTGCTGACCACTACGCCATCCCAGTGGTGGGGCACACGGTAGTGAGCGACGAAGAGACTGTGCCAGTCTTGCGTGTGCCGGGTGAGAATGGCAGAGAAATGATTTTGCGCGATGCTTTCACAAATGAAGAGTTCCGGTCCCTGCTGCTGGACGCTATTCAGAAAGGTTCTATCTTTAGAGGTGAGCACGGAGAAATTCGCACTTCATGCACTAAGGCCCTATCGGCTTACAATGCCGCTGCGCTGAGCGCCCTGCGTCCCAAGTCAATCAAAGCGGAGCAGAGTAACAGTTCGATCGCTTATGGAGAGCGCGCGATTTTGAAGTTTTTCCGGAGGCTGGAGGAAGGAATTAATCCCGATCTTGAAATAGGGACGTTTTTAACCGAGATCGCACATTATCAGCACACACCGCAATTGTTAGGAGCCCTGGAGTATCGGCATCGCGATGGGTGGAAGGCGACGCAGGGGATTTTACAGACGTATGTGCCGAATCAGGGAGACGCGTGGCAATACACCCTTGAAACCATCTCCCACTTTTATAAGGAGGCCGCGGAGCAGAGTGGAGACACCTCGAAGGTGGCAACGGCTGAAGATGTCCCGGAACCCGCGCGCTCTTCGGTCAATGCCTATTTAGCCTCTGCAGGGTTGCTAGCGCAACGCACGGCTGAGCTTCATATTGCGCTCGCTAGCGATTCCCGTGACCCGGTGTTTGCCCCGGAACCGTTTGACGATAGCTTTCGGCATCGTTTTGAACAATCTGTTCTCGACCTTACGAAAGACGTGTTTGGGTTGCTGCGGCAACGAATCACGCAACTGCCTGATGGAGTACGCGAAAAAGGGAAACAGATTGCGGGCAGAGAAAATGAAATTGCCGAGCGATTCCATTTCGCGCTTAGCAAGCCTATTCGTGCCACGCGAATCCGTATTCACGCCGATTATCATTTAGGGCAAGTGCTCTATACCGGTAAAGATTTTGTGATCATCGATTTTGAGGGTGAACCTGCACGACCTCTTTCGGAACGGCGTATGAAGCGCTCTCCCCTCCAGGACGTGGCGGGAATGTTGCGTTCCTTTCATTATGCTGCGTACGCGCCATTACTCGCTCAAGTAGGCACCGCGCAAGTGGATACGAGCAAAATCGCGACACTGAGTGTATGGGCCGAAGCGTGGAACAGATGGGTCGCGGAACGTTTTCTGAGCGAATATTTAAAGAAGTCCCAAACGGCGACTTTTCTGCCTTCCAACAGCGAGGAACTCAGGATTTTGCTGCAGGTGCACCTACTAGAGAAGGCCGTATACGAGCTAGGGTATGAACTAAACAACCGGCCGAGTTGGGTTGGCATCCCGCTCGCGGGTATCACGAAAGCTTTAGAAATCTGAAGTATTTGGCGAACCGGGTAAGTGAATATCCACTGGATTACTTGAGTAGCTTTTGGATGCGGGCCGTCAAACCCTGCGCGTCAAATGGAGCGCGCACCTTAGCGTCATTGTCGAAATATACGAAGACATCTCGCGCGGCGCGTTTTGGCGCATCGTTCTTTATGACGCGTTCCGCATCCGCCGGCTCCTGGCCGCGGGCCCATGCAACGACACGTGTCGCCCATTGATCCAACGATTGATCGTCGTAGCCACTGGCGTAGAGCACCTCGGAACCGTGCAATCGACAATAAACGAAGTCGCTGGTCAGATCCATGAGCCGCGGCCACTCGACGGTATCAGCGCAAACTAAAGCGACATTGTGGGTTCGCAGAAGGTCTATGAATTCCGGTGTGACAAAACTTTTATGACGAATCTCGATGCTATGGCGTAGCGGCCGTTTTGCATCCGAGGTCAGCGCAGATCTGCCGGATACATGCTTATCATGGCGACGCGCGAGCGCCGAAGCGGCTTCGGTATCGTGAGGTAATAGTTTCAAGAAGGCCTCTAGGCGCTCCGGGGCAAATTTAAAACTCGGCGGAAATTGCCAAAGGATCGGACCAAGTTTTCGGCCCAAGCGCAAGATTCCGGAAGCCAGGAAATTTGCCACCGGCGTCTGAACCTCCTTCAACCGCAGGATATGAGTGATAAAGCGCGGACCCTTGACGGAGAAGACAAAATCCTCGGGTGTTTCCTCAGCCCAGCGCGCAAAACTTTCCGGACGTTGCAGAGAATAAAAAGTGCCATTGATTTCGATAGAGTTGAAAATGCTGGCAGCGTGAGCGAGCTCGCGTTTATGCGTCAACTTCTCAGGATAAAACACTCCCCGCCAAGGCTTATAAACCCAGCCGGATATGCCAATTCGTACTGTCCCTGGCAGCATGACTATTATTTGACACTCCAATGCATCATGAATTCACGCGAGCAATTTTCTTAAGGTCTGCTATGAAGCGGGCCATCTCTTCGTGGTGTGTTTTCTCGTCAGGTGCCCGCAATATGGAAAAGGGATGCACCATGGCCATGACATACGGCGCGAGAGGGGATTTCAGAAACTCACCGCGATGTTGCGTAACTCGAAAATCCTTGCCGAGTAGAGACTGCGCGGCGGTGACTCCCAAACACACAATTACTTTGGGATGTAGTACGGCAATTTCCGCGTTAAGCCACGGGCGGCAGGCCGCAATTTCCGCAGCATTAGGTTTCTTATGAATGCGCCGCTTGCCTCGCGGTTCCCACTTGAAATGTTTAACCGCATTGGTTACATAAACTTTAGAGCGGTCGATGCCAGCTTCTGCCAAGGCGGTATCGAGCAATTTACCGGCCGGTCCCACAAAGGGTTTTCCTGTTTTATCTTCCTGATCGCCGGGTTGCTCTCCAATGAACATGATTTTAGCGTTTGGCACACCTTCGCCGAATACCGTTTGCGTACCGAGCTTCCATAGGTCGCAGGCTTTGCAGGTTTCGGCAGCTTTTCGAAGCTCTTCCAACGTTCTTTCGTAAGAATCAAGTCGAGGTTTGGGTTTGGGGGGAGGATGCGTTTTTTCATGGCGGATCATTTAGATAGATGCCCATTCTTTGGTAGTGGGGGCATAAAGATGATAAGTGCGCGCCAAGCTTGACAATTCTGAGGGGGTTACGCAGAATATGCCTAGGCGAACAAAAAGCGAAAACAATGAAACGGCCCTTAGCCTCTACCACGGCTTATGCGCGCGAATCTTACTACCTTACGTTCGAATGTGGAATTGGCTCTCGCTGGGCGCGTGGTCACGCCTTTCAGTTATCGCGACCGCAAGCTAGTCGAAACGGTGTCCACGGGTATCTCCGAAATTGACTCCTTGGCTGGAGGTTTTCCACGCGGAGGCCTGACGGAAATTTGTGGTCCGCCGTGTTCCGGCCGAACTACCGTGCTGCTTTCTGTTTTGGCATCGAGAACCGCTGACGCAGAGTCCTGCGCGCTTATTGACGGGCGTGATGCCTTCGATCCGCATACTGCCGCAGCAGCGGGTGTAGAACTGAAACAATTGCTGTGGGTCCGTTGCAGGAACCTCGATCAAGCGCTGCGCGCTACTGATCTTTTGATACAAGCGGGAGGTTTCGGATTTATTGCGCTGGACTTAAGTGATATCGCTCCGGAAACGGTGCGTCACGTTCCGTTGAATGCATGGTTTCGTTTTCGACGAGCGGTGGAAGATACGCCTACGGTTTTGGTTGTACTCGAGCAAGAGTCCAATGCCAAAACATGTGCTTCTCTAGTTTTGCAGATGGACAGCGAGTCAGCTCGTTGGTCGACGACAGTGGAAACGCAAGGAGCGCGATTCTCACAGTATACCCATGCCTATTTGCTCGATGGCGCGCAGGTACAACCGCAATTGCTGCATTCCCGCATGCAATCCATCAACGCGGCCCATTTATTGGACCGCACCGTTGCGATACGCACCTCTACAGGAACTTCTTTAGGGACTTCTGTGAGAACTTCTGTGGGCATACGTAATGCGGGTGACGTCAAGAGCTTTCAAACAGAAACAGTATGGAGTCATCTCGACAGCCTGCCGAGCGATCAAAAACCTAAATGATGTAAACGAGTGTATTGAGGAATTTTCAGTTGCTATTCCTCTTCGGGATTAATTGCTATGGCATTTGCTTCCATTCACATTCCGGATTTTATGGTGCAAGCCATTGTGCGAAGCGAAATTGCTCTTCGCGACCGCGCGGTAGTCATTGTGGATGGAACGCCTCCGCTGTGGAACGTGGTGGCAGGCAATGAACGTGCTTTGCAGGCCGGGATCGAATTGGGAATGGCGAAATCACAAGCAGCGCAATTTAACACCGTGCAAATTCGTCATCGTTCTCCGGCACAAGAAAAGGTTGCACATACAGCTCTACTGGACCTGGGCTGGTCATTCTCTCCGCGAATGGAAGATACCGCGCCGGATACCGTTGTTCTTGACCTTGCCGGACTCAGTGCTTTATTGGGTTCGGACGAACATATTGCCAAGAAACTGGCGAAGTGCGCTTCCGATTTCGGTTTTGTGGCACGCATAGCGGTGTCCGAAAAAATCGAGGCGGCGATTCTGGCATCACGCGGTTTTTCCGGAATCAGTTTCATTGCCTCAGGCGAGGAAGCGAAGCGTTTAGCTAGCCTGCCGGTACGCGCACTTCTGCCTTCGCTAGAAATTCTGGAGACGCTGGAGCGGTGGGGGGTGGATACGTGCGAGAAGCTGGCGGCTTTGCCTGTCCTGCAGCTATCAGAACGTCTCGGTCAAGAGGGCGTGCATCTCCACAAGTTGGCGCGAGGGGACTGTTCGCGCTCCCTGGTACTGGCTGAGCCTTCCCTATTTTTCGAGGAAGAAATGGAGCTTGAGGATGCCGTCGAAGAACTCGAATCTCTGAGCTTCCTGCTGGGACGTTTGCTCGATCGATTATGCGAGCGGCTGGTGGCTCGTTCGCTTGCCACCCGTGTTGTTCGGTTGCAATTCGAATTGGAGCGTTCCTTCGATAAAGATCTTCAACTCTTTCCCCCTAGTAATCGACAGAAGAGCGTTTCTCGTCAGTACGAAAAACTCCTGACTCTTCCTGTACCAGTGCGGGATTCCAAACTGCTGCTGAAATTGGTGCGATTGCGGCTGCAATCCGATCCTCCACCCGCCGCTATCGTAAAAATAATTCTGAGCGCCGAACCCGACAAAACACGCACAGTGCAGGGTGAATTATTTCTTCCGCCTTCACCGGAACCAGAAAAATTAGAGCTGACGATTGCCCGGCTTGGGAACCTGGTGGGGGAAGCTAATGTGGGCTCGCCACAATTAATGGATACCCATCGTCCCGGTGAGATTCGCATGAAGAAATTCTTGCAGGCGCGCGCAGGTTCGGAAATTAGCCGCAAAGAAAAAAACAAATTCATCAAAAAGAACCATGAAGAATCGCGGATTCGCAAGCCCACGAATGGCTTCCGGATTTTCCGACCGGGATTGCCGGCGAGAGTGGAAGTGCGCGATGGGTGTCCCGTCCGTATATTTTTTAGGGGCATGCGCGGAAACGTGGTTACCGCCTCGGGACCCTGGCGCACGTCTGGAGATTGGTGGCAAGAAGAACCGTGGCACCAGGATGAATGGGACCTGGAAATTGATTTTGCAATTTCTGTCAAACGAGACAAACACATTTCTCACGCTAAACAAAGAGGTGTTTATCTCGTTTATTACGATGTGATCCACGAGAGTTGGTTTTTTCGAGGAATGTACGATTGATGTACACCGAATTGCATGCGCGTTCAGCTTTCAGTTTCCTCGAAGGCACGTCTTTGCCGGAGGAATTGGCGGGGGTGTGTGCCGAGCGCGGCATGGCTGCCCTGGCGGTGCTCGATCGCGATGGAGTTTATGGCGCGCCACGCTTTTATATAGCTGCGAAGAAAATGGATATTCGCCCGCTGATCGGCGCGGAAGTTACCTCCGAAGAAGGGTGGCGCTATCCGCTGCTCGTGGAGTCGCGCCTGGGATACCAGAATCTTTGCCATACGATCACGCGCATGAAATTGCGTGCGCTAAAAGGCGAAGGCCATGTTTCCGCCACGGAGGTCGCTGAGAAGACCGCCGGATTGATTTGCCTTACGGGAGGCGACGAAGGGCCGCTGGCGCATGCACTGAAGCACGGCGGAATTGAAAATGGAATGAAGTGCGTCCGGCATCTCTGTGAATTATTCGGGTGCGACAACGTGTATATCGAATTGCAGCGGCATTATAACCGTGCAGAAGAAACACGCAACCAAGCGGCGCTGGAGATTGCGCGGAAATTTAGCCTGCCTTTACTGGCCACCAATGGTGTCTGCCACACCCGGCCAGAACACCTGGAACTGCTAGATGTGTTTACTTGTGTTCGCCATCATCGCAGCCTGGCAACCGCGGGGCGCCTGCTAGCCCGCAATGCGGAACGTCACTTGAAGTCTGCTGCGGAGATGGAACATTTGTTTGCAGACCTCCCAGAAGCACTTGCGAACACGCAGACTCTGGCTGCTCGCCTGCAGTTTACTTTGAGTGATTTGGGATATCAGTTTCCGACCTATCCCGTTCCGGATGGCAAATCGCAAATGCATTTCCTGCGCCAACGTACGCATGAAGGCATGCTTTCACGATACGGCGCTGCGAATGAGCATGCCCGCCGGCAGATCGAGCATGAATTGGCGGTAATTGAAAGACTCGATCTTCCAGGTTATTTCCTGATTGTCTGGGACATTGTTCGTTTTTGTCAGGAACACAATATTCTCGTGCAAGGGCGGGGTTCCGCCGCCAATAGCGCCGTTTGCTACGCGCTGGGCATTACCGCTGTGGATCCTGTGGGGATGGGCTTGCTGTTCGAGCGCTTTCTATCCGGAGAACGCGGCGAGTGGCCGGATATCGATCTCGACCTTCCGAGCGGAGAACAGCGAGAACTTGCCATTCAATATGTGTACGAACGCTATGGACAATTAGGCGCTGCGATGACCGCAAACGTCATCACTTATCGCGGACGCTCGGCGGCTCGGGAGATCGGCAAAGTTTTTTCTTTTGATCCCGAAGTATTGAACCAGTTGACCAAACTGGTGGGGGCTTGGGAATACAAGGATGTCAATGACACGCTGGACCGGCAATTCCGTGACGCTGGATTGGATTTACAACATCCGCAGATTCGCAAATTTCTGGAACTTTGTCTCAAGATTCAGGACCTGCCGCGCCATTTAGGACAGCATTCCGGCGGAATGGTAGTGTGCCAGGGACAATTGGATTCCATAGTGCCGTTGGAGCCAGCGACGATGCCGGGACGCGTGGTGGTGCAGTGGGATAAAGATGACTGCGCGGATATGGGGATGGTGAAGGTGGATCTTCTGGGACTCGGCATGATGGCCGTGCTGGAAGATTCTTTGAAAATTATTCGCGAGGATTACGGCAAAGAAGTGGATCTAAGCCATCTACCCGCCAACGATCCAGTTGTTTATGAGACGCTGCAAAAAGCGGATACCGTAGGAATGTTTCAGGTTGAAAGCCGCGCGCAAATGGCATGTTTGCCACGGCTACACCCAACATGTTTTTACGACATTGTGGTGCAAGTGGCGATTATCCGGCCGGGTCCCATTGTGGGGAAGATGGTCAATCCTTATTTGAAGCGGCGTCAAGGACGCGAACCAGTTAGCTGTCTCCATCCCTCGCTGGAGCCCGTACTGGAGCGCACGTTAGGCGTGCCACTCTTCCAGGAACAATTGCTGCGCATCGCCATGATTGCTGCGGGATTTACAGGCGGCGAGGCGGAAGAACTACGCCGCGCTTTTGGTTTCAAACGGTCGGAGCAGCGCATGAAAGAGGTAGAGAAAAAACTACGTCAGGGCATGGATAAAAATGGAATCACCGGTGAGTCTCAAGAGACCATCGTGCGATCCATTACTTCGTTTGCTTTATACGGATTCCCCGAATCGCATGCTGCAAGCTTTGCGCTATTGGCTTATGCCAGCGCTTATTTGAAATGCCATTACTTGGCCGCTTTTACGGCAGCCATGTTGAATAACCAACCTATGGGCTTCTATCAGCCCACAACGATATTAAAAGATGCGCAACGCCATGGCTTGCGAGTAAAACCCATCGACGTGACAACCTCGGATTGGTTTTGCAAACTGGAAAAGGAGGGCAGTGGATTTGCGGTGCGGCTTGGTTTGCGCTACGTGAAAGGGTTGCGAGCGGATATTGCTTCGGAAATCGTTGGCCAGCGCGCCGTACGTCCATTTGTATCGGTGGAAGAACTGAAACTTCGCGTTCCAAAAATACAGAAAGCCGAATTGGCGGTACTCGCAGAAATCGGAGCACTAAATTTCGTGGGCGGCCATCAAGGGCTTCATCGGCGCGACGCTTTGTGGCAAATCGAGCGTGCTGCGCGCGTTCCGGGTCCTTTGTTCGAGATTACCGAACAATTTAGAGAAAATACCGAAGAACTTTATGAAACGGAATCCGGAGAACGCGTGCAAGCAGTTGCAAAAGAGAAATGCTCGCGCCTAATAGAGTCACCTTTGCTGCCTATGACCGTGGAAGAAAGATTGGTGGCCGATTTTCGTGGTACGGGAATGACCGTGGGACCGCATCCGATGGCTTATTATCGCGCCGAACTGAAGGCTCGCGGTATACGCTGTGCAATGGAGCTAGCCAACTTGTCCACTGGTACTCACGTTAGGGTTGCGGGCGGCGTAATCGCCCGGCAACGTCCGGGCACTGCAAAAGGATTTGTTTTTCTCAGCCTGGAAGATGAAACGGGTATTGCCAATGCCATCATCACGCCACAGCTGTTTGAGCACTACCATGTAGTGGTCGTCCATCAACAATTCCTGCTGATCGAGGGCCAACTACAAAATCAAGACAATGTTGTTTCCGTGAAAGTGGAGAGCGTCTGGCCCTTAGCGATCACTCGCGCCGAAACGCTTTCGCACGATTTCCACTGATGCCAAGGCCTTAGAACTACTTCGGCGGCGAGGTCATTTCCATCGCCCAGATCGCCGCGGGGCGCATATACATCGACGCACGATAATTACCGGTGATGTCCCAGGCTTCCGGCGTGCGGAACCAGTAGCCTTTTATTTCGTAAGTAGTGTGGTATAGCCCCCACGCCGTTTTGTAGGCTTCGTCCTTCAGCCCTTCACTCAACATCAACGCTGCTACTCCAAATGTGGTGCCCGTCCACACTTCCTGCACTTGCTCGTTAGTCTTCACGAGAGAACCGTCGGCGGCAATGCCATTCACGGCGCCCATGGTGCCATCAGCAAATTTCAAAACATTGAAATCGTAGATCTTCTTCACAGCGCTAAGTTGCATGGCGCGAGGCACGAGGTCACCGAGTCCCGTCATGTTGGCATACCATTGCCCGGCCAGTTGATCCGCTTGAATATTGTCCCGATATTCGCTCTCGGTGTCATAGCGGAAATATTCTCCATTCCACAACTTCTTGATGTAGCTTGCCTGGCCTTTGGCAAAGAGATCGTGATACTGCACAGCGTCGCCGGAGTTCCCAAGCTGCTTCGCGATTTCCTCTCCGGAGCGCAGAGCGGCAAGCCACAAGCCGCCGGAGTACGCACTCTCGCCACGCACCACCCACTCATCGTAAGTCTGGTCGGGATAGCCTTCGTTCTCCGGAATACCATCACCGTCTTTGTCATATTTGCGAAGATAAGCAATAGCTTCCTGCACGGAGGGCCATGTGTAACGTAGAAAATCCTTGTCTTGGCTCCCAGTAAAAATAAAGTCGCGGTATATCATCAGAACGAATTTGGAGTTGAGATCCTTCCAGCCATTGGTGTCTTGCCAACTGAACTGATTGATCTGCATAAATGGGTCTTCTTCAGGAACGCCAAGATCGTGTGGCACGGCTCCCTTGGCTTTGCGAATGCGGAAGGTAGGGGTCTGGGTATGCAGGGACTTCCAGATCCACACCATTTTTTCGTTGAACTCGTGCGAGACGGTATCGGCAAACGCGCGCATGACATTTTTTTCAATATCTGGCCAGAACTTCAGCAAAGGCATGGAGCCGTAAAAGCGTACATCCAGAGTTTCGTAATAGGGATAGTCGTAACATTCCATAAAGGAATAAACGGGCGGAGACTTTGGATCGGAGCCAACGGGTCGACCCCAAAAAGAACCGCCATCCGCGAGCACATACATCTCGTTAAACAGCATGCCGCGATACCACAGCGGCTTGCTTTCGTCATTTATGTAGGGTGCTTGCCAGGAATCGACGGACGCGCTCCATGCGGCGGCGTTTTGTAGGCCATCCTTTGCAATTGTCCAAGCGTTCTGGCCGGTCGTCCCGTAAAAATCCGTGTAACGTTTATTCCACTTGCGGCCGGCGCCAAACTGCACGACCGGCAGATCCCACGCGATGACCATGGGGATGATGCGTTTCTCTCCGGGTGCGAGTGTGAATCGCACGGCAATCGCGCCAGCTAGTGGTTCACCGCTGCTGGTCCAGCGATCACTATCGTTGGCCAACTTTCCATCTTTGGAGAATGGCTCCCAGACGGCTTTGCCATCACCTTGTGGATCAAAAGTGGTCTGGAAACTGACTTCCACTCCCGGCGCTTCGATCGCCGCGATGGTCAGCTGGCCATCCCATGCCTCCTGCACCGGACCGAGGTGGTTACGGTCAAACACAATACCTTTCATCGTTCCGGCCGTCCCTAAAGCTTCATTTTCCGAACGATTGAAGTTTCCAGCGTTAATCCCGCCGCTCAAGTCCCGATTGAAAGTGCGAAACCACCCCAGCATGTTTTCCCAAGAAAGCAGAACCGCAACCGTGACCCGCTTCTTGGTTGGGTTCTCGGCGTGCCAGCGATAGACGGCGACAGGATAACTCGACTCTTTGTAGTTGTTGGGCAGTACCGGCGAAAACTGCTCGAGAGTGAGGTGCGCTGGAAATTTGTCCCAGCGGTAGTCAAACCATGCCTTGGGATAAAGTGCGTAATAATCGCCGGCACCCACCGGATAGTCCCATTTCCAGGCGCTGAGCGAATGACTCTTGGGGTGAGAACTGGAGAGGACTTGGGCGACGCCGTCCACATCTCCTTCCACTTTTTGGTACATCGCGAACTGGTTGGCATCGACAGTTTGATACTTATGCACGCCGCCCTGCATATGCCATCGCGCGAAATCACCTCGATAGGTGCGCGAAAATGTGCCCGCGCCGAAACCACCGACCGGTACGCCTTGCCAGAAACCATCGTCAATATGACCCGCATCCAGGGTAGGCTTCTTGGTACCTGCGTTTTCCATCGGCGCTCCCATAGAACGCTTCCAGGCAGCCTTTGGAATCGTGTCTGCCCGCAACGCGGAACCACAGGCCAGGAACAACACAAATGCGGAACTCCGTAGGAAAACGTTGCAGGCGTTCATAATTACCTCCGAGAAAAGAGCGTGTGCCGAGGTCCCAAAGCGTGGATCGATCCAGTTAAAATCTGAATAAATCCTATAGAATATCCTTATTCTTGGCAACTCAATTCCAGGCGTTGGTGTCGATGCGATATTCCGAGAATCGTTAAGCATTGTCAAAACGTGAAAAGCCAGAGTAGCTAGTGCCGTGCAAAGTTAGGGCGTATCCATCTCCAGACTTTTGCGCTTCTTAAGCCGGTTGGACTCTATTAGTTGCTGGTAGGTGGCGAGCGCTTGGCCCGCTTCTTGTAAGCGCCCTGCGCGGCGATACGCCTGGCTCAACTGGAAATATGCGGCATCGTGGTCGGGAACAAGCTTCTTCGCGATTTCAAGGCTTTCAATCGCGCCATTTGCATCTCCTTGCTGCAATAGAGCACGGCCAAGTTCAAAATAAGCCATCTCATAATCAGGCTTAGCCTTCACAGCTTCACGCAAAAGTCCGACGGACTCCGGCAGATGCCCCTGAGCAAGGAGCGCATAGCCGAGATGATAAGTCGTAATGGGATCGCCGGGACGAATTTCAAGCTCGGCACGGAACTCTCGCGCGGCGGATTCGAAATCGCTTTGGTGGAGATAGACAATACCTGCATAGTAGTGAGCCTCAACAAGTCGCGGATCGATTTGCACAGCGTTTTTCAGTTCGTTAAGAGCGTTCGAATAATCTTTTTGTTGGGCGTAGGCTTGGCCTAGCAACAAATGGACCGCGGCATTATCGGCATTCTGCTCAAGCAGACGGCGGAAGATATCTGCTGCAGTTTCGGACTGATGCGTGCGAACTAGGGCCGTGCCCCAAGCGAGGAGCAAACCGGGATCGGACGGCGGATTTTTCGAGAAAGGACGAAGAACTTCGACGGTTCTTGCCAGGTTGTCAACCATGAAATAACTCATCCCTAGAAGCTGGCGAACGAAACGGTCGTCGGGATGTGCAGTAAGCACGCGTTCAAGGGGAGGCACCGCGTCGGAGTAAAGCTCAGCGCGATAGTTAGCTAGGCCCCAGTTGCGGTCTAGCCCTGGAAGAGAAGGTTTCCATTGGGCAGCTTGCTTGAAGAATTCGGCAGCTTCAGCGAACTTCGAATCTTTAGCACGCATTACACCCAGGTCGTTATAGGAACTGCCAAGGATTTCTCCGACAAATGCACGGTACCGCTTGGCTGCTTCCGTTTCTTTTACCGCGTCCAGCTGCTTGGCCACCGGTCCCGCGGGCAAGCCCTGTTGGATCATCGTCTGCGCGCCTTGCTTTTCGTCAGGGGAACCGGCTTCGAGCAGGTCAGCGACACGGTCCGAAACGCGACTTTCGCCGTCATCTTCCGGACTTTTCTTTTCGTCGAAAATATGTTTCACATCGTACTTGAATTTCGCTTCTCGTATCTTTTGGGAGTGTGCCAGCGCTTTCCTCGCCTCCTCTTCGCGACCGAGCCGCTGCAGATTTTGCCCGAGCAAATAGTACGCGCGGCTTACCTCGCGCAGCTTGTCTTCTGGGTTACCCGCCATGCTGACGTACTTTTGGAGGACTTCGACCGCTTCCTCGATGCGATTCGTCGCCGCGTAGGTCTCGCCCAGATAGAGATAGACGGAAGCCTCCTGGGGTCGCAGCCGCGCTGCATGGAGAAGAGCAGCTTCTGCGGCAGGAAAGTCACGCAAATTGACGTTCGCGATCCCCAGAAGTTCCTGGACCCGATATTCATTGGGATGGAGCCTAACCTCTTTTTCGAATTCTTCGCGCGCCTGCGGGTAACCCTCTTCTTGATAGTGTTCAAGATAAGCGTATCCGAGAAAACCGTGAGCGCGTGGATACTTTGGATCAAGGCTGATCGCCTTGCGAAACTCGGGGATTGCCTGTTGCGGGAACTTCGTAACCAGGTAGGCCCGGCCGAATAACATATGCAGCGCCGCCGATTCCCCCATCGCGGACTCAAGTTGATGGAACCATGCTGAGGCCTCTGCCGCCTTCCTGGCCTTCAAGTAAGCAATCCCAAGAAAATAACTGGTTTCGAAATCGCCCTCCAGATCCACGGAAGCTTTCAACTCTTGGATCGCTTTATCGGCATCCCCCTCGAACATGTAGATTCGACCCACGAGGCCGCGTGCCCGGGCATGGCTCGGCTGTTTGGCCACCACGGCCTTCATCAACGCCTTTGCCTTGCCGACTTCTCCTTTACGGAACCAAGCGCTGGCCGCATCGACCTGAGTTTCGACGTCACCAGGCTTGAGCCTCAGCGCGTAGTCCAGATAAGCAGCAGCCTGATCAGTCTGTCCCACGGAGAGAGATAGTTGCGCGAGCTGCCGCAAACCGAGTGTGACCGTGTCTATATAATGGTTTTCCGCCGCGGCAAAATCGCCTGCAGCCAAAGATGCCTTGGCCGCCCCGAACTCTGCCTGTAGGGCCTTGGCTGGATTATCGACTGCTCGACTGGCCGGAAGAAACGACGCAGCAAGCGCAGCGGTCACCATGAGGCTGGACGGAATGCATTTCAAGAAGCCATTCAAAAACATCACTCGTTCACGAACCAATGGCATGGCATCGTCCCTGGAATTTCTGAGAGAGTCGCTGCCGGCATCGAGGAAGTTCGGTTGCCCGGTTCAACGAGCGCCGTTCGGCGTACCGTGTGCCGGAGACAAAGGCGGCAAGGGCTTCCTGTCCTGGATCCCTTTCCCTTCCACGATGGTATAAATGTAGTCGCCACCAACATCTTGGAGCAGCTCAGCATTGCCGTTGGGCCAGCGAATCTCGACTGCTTCCATCTTGGCGGCGGCACCCAGACCGAAGTGCAAACGCAAGTCGTTCTGCGATAGGTAGCTGCCTCCGCCGCGGACTTCGCTGAATTGCTGGACGCCACCAGCGCGGATGATCACCCGCGCGCCAATCGCGGCGCGGTTGCTTTTAGTGCCGACCAAGCGGAACAGCACGCGATGATAGCCACTCTGATTGGTGTTCAAGAGTAACGAGGGCGGCTCTCCGACGTTCAGCAATACGACATCGATGTTGCCGGTATTAAAAATGTCGCCGAAGGCGGCGCCACGGCGGGATTTCAAGGGAAGACCCTGCAGGCCCGCCTCCTTAGACACTTCGTCAAAAGTCCCGTCACGATTGTTGCGGTGAAGCAGCAGCGGTTCACGGAACCGCGGGCCCGAGTCCAAGGTATCCACCTGGGGGTACACATGGCCGTTGGCTACCAAAAGATCCAGCCAGGTGTCGTTATCCATGTCGAAGAAAGCCGTACCCCAGGCAACGTACGGATAGCCGGGCTGGCCGACTCCAGAGGTCCAGCTCACATCATCGAATCCCTTGACACCCACATTGCGATACAGCGAATTGGGTTGCTCTTCAAAGTGGGTAACAAAAAAGCTCAAGCGGCCGCTGTGGTCATAGTCGCCGAAATCCACTCCCATATTCCCAAGTTCCAGGCCTTCACCGCTCAGCGCGACACCAGTCAGCAGGCCGACGTCGGTGAATGTACCGTCGTGATTGTTATGATAGAGATAGTTGGGCACGGAGTCGTTGGCAACGAGCAGATCCGGCCATCCATCGTCATCGTAGTCGGCCCACATCACGCCAAGACCATAGTAGCCGATATCGTCGTGGACTCCCGCTTTCACCGAAACCTCTTCAAAGGTGCCGTCACCGCGATTGTGGTAGAGAAAGTCCGATTCACCCTCTAGCCCCCAAGGGCCACACTGCACCAGGATGCCTTTGAATCGGCAGAATTTGTTGCTGCCGAATTGCGGGAGATTATTCATGTCCAGATGCGAATAGCGGGCGACGAACAAGTCCACGTTGCCGTCGCGATCATAATCGCCCCATGCTGCGCCAGTGCTAAACCCTCCACCGCGGACTCCGGCCTTCTCGGTCACGTCCTCGAATTTGCAATTCCCAAGATTGTGATAGAGCACGTTGCCGTTGTAGCCGGTCACAAACAAGTCAAGTTTGCCGTCGTTATCGTAATCAGCGACGGCTACGCCCATACCCCAGCCCAGCCTGGTCAGACCGGCATCCTGGGTGATGTCTTTGAAGGTGCCATTTGGCTCCTGGTGGTAAAGAGTAACCATGGGGTCGCCACCCTGCCGCAATCTCTCCACCGTCGAGCCATTCACCAGGACAATGTCCAGCCGTGCATCGTTGTCGCAGTCAAATAGACCAGAGCCGCCGCTCGTCGAATCAATCACGTAATGCGCTTCTGCGGCAGCAATGTGTGAAACCGCCAGGCCAACCTCCTTGGCGATGTCTTTGAAGACCGGGACCGGGGGAAAACCGCTCCGGTCTTTCTTGGCTGCAGGGGAGCGTTTTACTGGCGGCGGCACCGGCACGGGAACACGTTGCGGCCCCTGAGTCTGCGCCGCCAGGACCTTCGACGACGCGGGACTGAAAATCAGAAAACAAATCAGGATAACCAAGAATCTCGATGGATACCCAAGCATGTGAGCTGATTTTAACACAAACGAATTTCTCCTCTGGAAGCAACCCTCATTGGCGCTTCCGCGCGCATCGGTGCAGCAACTCTTTGCTATCGTGCGCTACACGACTCGTGTATCTCGCCAGGGCCGAAGGGGTCAGAGACGGACTGGTATGGCACCCGCAATTTTTCAAAAAGTCGTGTAATAAGAAACGTCCCGCTGGCGTGTTGGACCAGCGGGACGCTTCGAAATGGAGTTGTCGCAGGCTAGAAGGTGAACCTTATCGAGTATTGAAATTCTCGATTGCGGTCCGATGCCGTACCCACGGTACCTGTTTGGGCATTCGGCGAGCTATTCTGGATCGACACCGCTTTCGCCAAAGAGGTCGTCGAATTGCCGTTCGCGTCCAGAAACTCAGGACTCGCGGCAGTGTTCACGGCATTGAAGTTTATGTTAGCCAAGCCCTGATTGTTCCCTAGATTCCCATACTGCGGGTGGTTGAAGAGATTGAAGGCGTCCATCCGGAACTGCGCCTTAATCCTCTCGGTTATATGGAAGTTTTTCGACACCGAGAAATCCACGACGCGGGTGGGTGGACCCAGGCAGTCGCCGACCGGAGCGGTACCGATGGTGCCCAGCTTGAACCCGTTCATCGTGTACCGATTCGGGTTAATCCATTGAAAGTTAGCAAAGCTGGGGTTCCGGCAGGGCTGTCCCGGCACCAAGTTGGGCCGCTGGTTGCCAGCACCGTTGCCGATGCCGGAAGGATCGTTGACCCCCGATAAGCCTCCGATGGCTGGCGTATAGGAGGATCCACTAGAGATGCCGATACCCGAAGTGAGTTCCCACGAACCCAGGCTGGCACGGACCAACCTCTGCATGTTCTGCAAGGTAGGCAAGTTGTAGACCACACCGGCGGAAAAGATGTGCGGCCGGTTGATGGTAGCGGGCCCATAACCATTTCTCAGATTGAACGGATCTATGACCTGATTCCCAGCTCCATTGCTTATATGCAGAGAGGTATCTGATAACGTTTTCGAGAATGTGTACGACATCTGAAGGGTGGAATTGCGCTGGAACCGCGTTCTGAACGATGTTTGCAGGGAATCGTATCGCGCGCTGCCACGATGTGAAAACATCCCGATCCCGCCGCCCTTTAGCAAAATAAAAGGCTTAAGCTGATTTCCGGTGGCATTGCCGTTTGATTGCGCAAAGGCCAGCCTGTCAGCTGGAGCAACGGCATTAGCATCATAATTGCTCGTCCAGTTTTTTGTCCGGCTGCCGACGTAGCCCACTTCAAATCGCGTATCTTTCCAAAGTTCCCGCTGGATACTCAGGTGATATTGCAGGACATAAGGAGCCCGACTACTGAGATCCTGTCCAACTCCGGCAACTCCCAAGCTGCCAGTGCCAAAGCAGTTGGGGGTGCAGGCTGGAAGCTGGTTGGTGTTGTCGAGGAAACGTCCGTTGCCGTTTGGCGAATTAAAGCTTCGAACGAACGGCGGGTTTACCCCAGCGGTGCCATCAGTAACGAAGATATCGTCGCGGTTATAATACTGGCCAAACCCTGCCCGGATTGCCCATTTCCCCGATCCAGTGGGATCCCAGGCCACACCTAGTCGTGGCGCGAAGCCGCGATGATAATTGTTCTGTATAGCCCGGTTAGGTCCCCGCAATCCGCCCGTTCCTGCCGGGCAGGGATTTGTGGGGAGGCCTGCTGAGTAATACAGCCCGTTGCAGGGCGCACTACCGAGCGTGGGATCAAACGCCGCTTGATTAAATACGGTGAATTTGTCATCCGCCTGGTAGGGATTCGGCAGATAGGAATAGCGAACACCCAAGTTAATGGTCAGGCGATTGGTTAGCTTGAGGTCGTCATTGAAATAAAGTTCAAAATTTTCCCAGCGGCCCTTTTTCTTAAAAATGACATCCTGTTCGCCCCAGCCGACCCCCATATTCTGCAGAATCCAATCGGAAGGGCCATAGTGGGTGGTGAAGTCCGCTAGGTTCTTGCACCCTGGATCTGTGACATTCTTGCAGCCGTTGTAACCGACCGGACCAAAGCTATTCCCCTGTTTCTGGGAGAAGTTATCCTGGTCTTTGGAATTCCGGCTGTAAAGGACGCCGGTTTTGAGCGTGTGGCGCCCTATAACCTTCGAAAAATCATCCTGCCAGGTATATAAGTCTTCTCCGTTGTTCCACGGCGCAAAGCTCCAAATTGTCGGAAGGCCGCCGCCATTGATCCACACGGGCGGATTATTGGCCGGATCCCCCGTACTCGGGAAAAACGTTGGAATCACTTTATTGAGCGCTTGTGCCGCCGGAGTGGTTTGGGTGATTTTGATGCGATTCGCCGAGTAGGAGAACTGGAAATCGTTTACGGCGCTGGAGCCGATGACCTTACTCAACCGCGCAACGGCGATGCGCGCTGGCTCGCTCCACAGCTCCTGAATCTGAGAAGCTCCGGCATCAGCCCCCCATCCGCTACTGCCTGTGGCGGGAGGGCCAAAAGTCCAGGAGTCATTCGTGTAATGCAGCATCAACGTTAATGTTTTTGTGAGGTGAACGTCCCCGCGGAAGCTATCTTCACGAAAATAGGTCGGCTGACCAAACGATTTGGCCCAGTTTGTGCCGCAACCATAGTTCGGGGTTGGCGAACCGCCCGTCGTTGCCGGAAGCGTCGGCAAGAAATACGTGTTTAGAATCGCAGAACCCGCCGGGCTCAAGCGCGCCGTAGGGATGATGTCTATCGTACCGGGAGTGGAAGGAGACGCCGTGAACGCGCCGCCAGGATTTGTCGGATCCGGGTCTCTAAGCCCGCCTTTCAAAAGGCAACCGGTGGTGGTGGCCGAATTAAACGCGGAATCGAGCGCAGCTTCGGAGAAATCCCCGGTGCGCTGCAGGGGCGTGGGTACATGAGCGCTTCTGACTCTTCCTTCGATCAGCCGGTTCCATTCCTCCGATACAAAGAAAAAGATTTTATCCTTCTTGACAGGACCCCCAATGGAGCCCCCGAAGTCGTTCCGGCGAACCGAATTTTTCTTGGAGTTAGGGCTGAAAGCCTTAAGAATGGTGTCTTTAGAGTCCAAAAGGTCGTTGCGGCCGAAGTAATAGGCGCTGCCGTGAAAAGCGTTTGTCCCCGACTTGGTGACGATGTTGATTACGCCTCCGCCAGCTCCGCCGAATTGGGCTCCGTAGCCGTTTGTTAATATCTTAAATTCCTCAATGGAGTCTATGGAGGGGTAGATAAGGAGCGTGCGATTTGATCCCACGTCGACGTTGTTGGCCCCATCCACTAGCCACAGATTGCCATTGGACGGACCACCACTGATGGAGATGTCCGCCCCGCCGCTGAGGCCTTTCTTGTCGTAACTGAAACCAGCATCAGGCGAGACGCCGGGTACCATCAAGACTAGCTCAGCGAAGCTCCGGCCGTTCAGTGGCAAATCGGTGATCTCAGCGCCTGAAATTGTGCCGCTCAATTCACCGTTGGCCAGTTCCACCTGAGTCGCGGTGGCGACCACTTCGACAGTTTCTGTCCTGGCCCCGAGTTTCAATTGAGCGTTAAGCGTCAAGCTATCGTTGACGTGAAGGACAATGTCTTTTTCTTGGAAGGTTCTGAAGCCGTCCTTGACCACGCTCAGAGTGTAACGACCGATCGGAAGGCTTTGGAACCCATAGTTGCCGTCCTTGTCAGTCTGATCGCTTCGCGAATAGCCAGTGTCCGTGTTGGTTATGGTGACAACAGCATCCGCGACAGCGTTGCCTTGCTCGTCAGTGACCGCACCACGAACGGAAGCTGTGGTAACCTGTGCGTGTACGATGACACAGCTGCAAAGGATCAGTAAAATGACGCTACCAAGCGCCAAAATGGACCGATTATTTCGCCGAAAGAATCTGTCGGTGTGATCTTGGATCTTCATTCGTATACCTCTTGAGGACGTAAATTCGCGCAAATAGAAACGAGATGAGGTCGAGCCGCCTAGACGGCTCGAGAAATGCTTGATGTGCCCATCCCTTGTTACAACTTGGCGATTAGGACCCGGTTCCCCTGTGCATTACCGAAGTAATGCTTTTCTACTATGGGGCTATTTATCACTGAGAGTAAAAGTCTGTCAAGAAGAAATAATGATATTCTAGAGAAAAATAATGATATTGTACAAAAAGAACGCTTGCGGGTACCGTTGGAGTACGTCGTTCTTGGGAGCAAAGGTTCTAAGAGTGTTGAATCTAAATGACTTACTTATACCAGCGCTGCGCGCTAAGTAGCTGCCAAGGCAAGAAAGTAATGAATCTAAGCAGCTTAGCCGATGCTCTCAGTATCATTATACCGAGTGCCAAGAAGATGAGTCTTATACTCGGTCGCAAGTCTAATATCTTGATAGACATCAATAACAGAACGTCCAAAGGCACCGCTCGATGACTGAGTCTCACAGAGAGTTACGAGGAGCTCGAAAGGACGGCAAGGTCACACTCAAAACAATCGCGGACTATCTCGACTTAACTCCCGGCACTGTTTCCGCGGTCCTCAATAATTCTCGTGCGTCGCAAGCGATTCCCGAACATACAAAAAATCGCGTTCTCGAAGCCGCGCGCAAACTTAACTACCGACCAAATTATTTTGCGCGGTCGCTGCGGGGAAAACGGACGCATACGATCGGAGTTATCGCGGAAGAAATCGGTGATCCCTACGGCGCCATGGTCATTAGCGGCATCGAGCAGCACTTGCGCGAAAACAATTTTTTCTTTCTCACCGTATGCCACCGCCACGATCAAAAGCTTCTCCAAACCTATTCCGAGATGCTGCAATCCAGAGGCGTGGAAGGCTTCATTACCGTGGACACCTCTGTTTTGGCGGCTCCGGCGCTGCCCACTGTCGCAGTCGCTGGCCATCAGGATGTTCCCGGTGTGACCAACATTGTTCTGGACCACCGCCTCGCCGCCACCATGGCGCTAAAACATTTATACGAGCTCGGGCATCGGGAGATTGCTTTTCTCAGGGGCCAGCCTTTCAGTTCGGATTCCGCAGACCGCTGGGCCGGAATCTGCCACGTAGCGCAGGAGCTGGGCCTGCGCATACGGCCAGAGCTACAGGTGCAGATGGATGAGATGGATTCCACGCCGCAACTCGGCTACAAGTTCGCGAAGATCGTGCTGGCGCGAAAGATCCCTTTCACCGCGCTCTTTTCCTATAACGACATCACCGCCATTGGCGCCATCGGCGCCGTGCGCGACGCCGGCTTGCGCGTTCCAGAAGACGTATCGGTCATCGGATTCGACGATATTCCAGCAGCGGCTTTCGCCAGTCCGGGACTCACCACGGTGCGCCAGCCGCTCTTGCGCATGGGACAAATCGCCGCGCGCACCGTGATAGATCAGATTGAGCAGCGCGCCCCGTTCGTGCCCAAAATTGCCATCGAACCCGAATTGGTGGTGCGTCAATCCACCAGTGTAGCTGCTACTCCACATTTACACGCGCAACCTGCATGGCCTGCCAGGAAAATTCCACTTAGTCCCGCCTAGATTGCGCTTTCCTTGGCTCTTTCAGGGTTCTGTTGCTTTCAGCACGCGAATCTTTTTCATCCGTCTGCGGGAGGCGGCGGCGAGAAAATTCCGTCACGTGAAATACCTTACGAGGATTTTCGATCGGACATAGTTGGGCGTTGAAGGGATTTGGGCCAGCGTTGTCGCACCGCAGCCAGAAATTGTTTCTTGTTCTTTTTCATTTGCTGAACGAGTGCTTGATTTTCGGTATCTTCATGCGCGGCTGCCCAGAGAACCATTTCCGTGAGGACGGGAGCGAGATCGATCCCTTTCGCTGTTAGCAAGTAAATCAGTTTTCGCCCATCCGAAGGGTCGCGTTCCGCAGTGATGATTCCGTAAGCTTCCAGCTTCCGCAGGCGATCTGCCAATATGTTCGTCGCGATTCCTTCGTAGGACTCGAGGAATTCCTTATACGCGCGGGAGCCCCGGAGCATCATGTCGCGGATAATCAACAATGACCAGCGATCGCCCAGCATCTCCACGGAAGCATTCAGCGGACACCCCGAGCGCCGTTTGGGACCCGGCTTCTTTTTTGACATATTTTCACAATAACATATTTTCACTTGCATTTGACAAGTGAGTTATGCAAACTGACGGTCCGTCCCTATACAAAATCGGAGAATGGAAATGCAACAAACGAGAATGATGGAATCATCAGAGGCGGCACTAGAAGCGCCGCGATTCGAAAATGGCAAAGCACTGCTTATCGCAGGATTGAGCGAGCGCTATACCGCTGAGACGCGGAGAAATATTCCGCAGCTCTGGCAGCGATTTCAGCCTCACATCGGCAACGTCCCTGGCCAAGTGGGCAAAGCCGCTTACGGCGTCTGCTTCAATATGCGATCGGCGCCGTTCAGTTTTGATTACTTGGCGGGAGTAGAGGTGTCTGATTTTTCCGCCGTTCCGAGCGAATTCACCCAAATAAGTGTTCCCGCGCAAAGGTACGCCGTTTTTTCCCACCGCGACCATGTGTCGAGGCTTCCCCAGACACTCGATGCCATCCACAAGTGGCTGCCGAACTCCGGGCTTGTAGCCGCTCCGAGAGGTGATGACGTGCCGGTTTTCTTCGAGCGGTACGGCGAAGGGTTCGACCTGCGGACCGGAATCGGAGACGTCGAAGTGTGGATACCGATTAAGGCGTGAAACGTGACAGAGATTCGCATAAAATCTGATACCCAAACCAGTGCTAATAGAAAAAGTTCATAGGAGAAATTTATGCCATCAGACGCGCAAGTGGCTCCGGTCTCGAAGAAGAGGGTTTGGGCTGGGCGTATCATCAGCGCGCTCGTAGCACTGTTTCTACTTTTTGACAGTGTGATCAAATTGATGAGGATAACTCCTGTCATAACGACAACTACGCGGCTGGGGTATTCCGTAGGCGTGGTTCTTCCGCTGGGGATTTTGTTGTTTCTGTGCACGGCTCTTTACGTAATTCCACGCACTTCCGTCCTTGGCGCCATTTTGCTGACAGGGTATCTGGGTGGAGCAACCGCAACGCACGTGCGCGTTGGCGAACCATTCTACTTTCCGATCGTCTTGGGAGTATTACTCTGGGCAGGGCTTTACTTGCGCGAGGAGAGACTGCGCGCGCTCATTCCTCTGAAAAAGTAGCCTGAGGTGAAGAACACCGGAACATTGAAATAACTACGTTCACCGGCCGCGACGAGCTGACGGTGTCAACTTAAGAAAGAAAAGAGGAGAACTAGATGCAACAGATTACCCCGTTCTTGTGGTTTGACGGCAAAGCCGAAGAGGCGATGAATTTCTACGTTTCGGTCTTTAAGAATTCGAAGGTTGTGAGCGTCTCTCGATATGGAGAAGGAGGGCCAGGACCGAAGGGGATGGTAATGTCCGTGACATTCCAGCTCGATGGACAAGAATTCTCCGCACTAAACGGTGGCCCACAATTCACGTTCTCGCCGGCTATATCGTTCTTCGTGAAGTGTGAGACCCAGCAAGAAGTAGATGAGCTGTGGAAGAAGCTCTCTGAAGGCGGAGAAAAACAAAGATGCGGCTGGTTAAAAGACAGATATGGTGTGTCGTGGCAAATCGTTCCCTCTGTTTTAGGCAAAATGTTGGGAGGCTCAGATGCTGAGAAAGCAAAAAGGGTCATGACGGCAATGCTTCAAATGGACAAAATTGACATAAAACGCTTGGAGCAAGCATACGACCGAGGATAACTCAGCACAAACCAACAGAGCGTTAGCGGCATTGCTGGTCTTTCTATTGTGCAAGGAGAAAGCGTGGCGACTAAAATCTTCGTAAATCTACCTGTAAAGCATCTCAGCAAATCTGCGGAGTTTTTTAAGAAACTTGGATTCAACTTTAATGCCCAATTTCACTGATGAGACAGTCGCCTGCATGATCGTTAGCGAGGACATATTTGTTATGCTTTTGACTAAGGATAAGTTCAAGACTTTTACTCCCCAAGAAATCAGTGATGCAACTAAAAGCACCGATGTGCTTCTGTGTTTATCTTCCGACAGCCGAGACAAGGTGAATGAAATGGTTCGCAAGGCACTAGCGGCTGGCGGTACGACCTACAAAGAGCCGCAAGACCACGGTTTCATGTATGGCCACGGATTTCAGGACTTAGACGGTCACATTTGGGAGCTTATCTACATGGAACCGAGCGCGATTAAGGCTCAATGACACTAGCGAGTGGAGACAAGAAGGGCGTCGCACTGAGGCGATAAGCGAAGTTCGAAAGGAGACGGGGATGAGCAATGTAAGGGTATTGGTGGGAACACGCAAGGGCGCGTTCGTCCTGACATCGGACGGCAAACGCGAAAAGTGGGAGGTCAGCGGTCCGCACTTCGCCGGCTGGGAAATTTATCACCTTAAGGGATCACCCGCGGACCCCAATCGGCTATATGCGTCGCAATGCAGCGGCTGGTTCGGGCAGGTCATTCAGCGGTCCGATGACGGTGGCAAATCTTGGACACAGCCAGGAACGCCGCCGGGCGAACGGACCACGCCAGAGGGAATGCCGAAAGGTGAGAGCAACAAGTTCGTGTACGACATTTCGACGCAAACCGGAAAACCTCTCACTACTCATCAGTGGTACGACGGCACCCAGCATCCGTGGGAGTTCAAGCGAGTTTGGCATCTCGAACCGTCGCCTAGCGATCCGAATACGGTCTACGCCGGAGTGGAGGACGCTGCGTTGTTCCGCTCGAAAGACGGTGGCACGTCATGGCAGGAGCTTCCCGGATTGCGCGGCCATGGCTCAGGACCCCGCTGGCAACCCGGCGCCGGTGGGATGTGCCTGCACACCATCATTCTCGATCCGAACGATCCCCAACGCATCTTCATCGCCATCTCGGCTGCGGGTGCCTTCCGTACCGACGACGCCGGCAAGACCTGGCAGCCGATCAACAAAGGGCTGCATTCCCAATATATTCCCGAACCCACTGCTGAGATCGGCCACTGCGTTCACCACGTCGCGATGCACCCATCTCGCCCGAAGATCCTTTTCATGCAGAAGCACTGGGACGTGATGCGCAGCGACAACTCCGGCGACTCTTGGCAAGAGGTCAGCGGGAACCTGCCGACGGACTTCGGCTTTGTGATCGATATTCACGCGCACGAGCCGGAAACCATCTACGTCGTCCCGATCAAGAGCGACTCGGAGCATTTCCCCCCAGACGGGAAGCTGCGCGTGTACCGCAGCCGGACCGGCGGCAATGAGTGGGAGGCGCTCACAAAGGGCCTGCCACAAAGCGACTGCTACGTGAACGTGCTGCGCGACGCGATGGCCGTGGACTCGCTCGATAAATGCGGCGTATATTTCGGCACGACGGGCGGGCAGGTTTACGCGTCGACGAACGCTGGAGACAGCTGGGCTCCCATCGTTCGCGATCTTCCGGCCGTGCTTTCTATCGAGGTCCAGACACTGACATGATACGGGTGATACTCCCGCCACATCTGCGGGGGCTGGCGCGTGTTCGCGGGGAGGTGGAGCTAGAGGTCGTCGGTCCCGCTACGCAGCGCTCGGTCCTTGACGTGCTCGAGGCCCGTTATCCGATGCTTCAGGGTACGATCCGCGATCACGTCACGCAACAGCGCCGACCGTTCTTGCGGTTTTTTGCCTGCGAGGAGGATCTGTCGCACGAGTCGCCAGATGCCCCGCTACCTGACGCAGTCGTCTCGGGGGCCGAGCCCCTTCTGATCCTAGGAGCGATTGCCGGAGGGTAGGGGCAGAGGATCGGCGGCGTCGAAAAGAATCCGCAAAGCGAGAAGAGTTTCCACATCGTCCGAGAATCTCTACCTACCTCTTATGCTACACTCTGCGGCGTAAGGCGGTAACGTTCCGGGTCCTCAATTTCCCAGGCGGCGACGTACTCTATGCTTTCGAATTCCGCGCGGCTACCCTGCGTGCTCACCATTGTGGTTGCCGCCGGGAGTTTTCTATGCTCCGCTGATCGGCCGCTCACGATCGCGGCCAACGATAATCGATCACCCGCAGGCCAACTCCGCGATGGTGTACTCACCATATCCCTAGAGCTTGGCGAAGGGCAGTGGCATCCCGAGAGCGCGGAAGGCGAAGCTCTCACGGTATACGCCATCGGCGAGAGAGGCCGGTCGTTGCAGAATCCGGGCCCGCTCATCCGAGTACCCCAGGGGACAGAGATCCATGCCATCGTGCACAATGCGCTGCCCGTGGCAGCCACCATTCATGGATTGCACAAACGACCCGGCGACGAAAAGGACGCCTTCCTTCTGCAGCCCGACGCTACGCAAGAGGTGCGATTCAAAGCGGGTGAACCGGGCGCTTACTACTACTGGGCCTCCACCACCAACAGCACGCTGGAGCGGCGCATGCCGAATGAAACCCAGCTGGCCGGAGCCTTGCTCGTCGACCCACCCGGTGTCGCCACAAAGGACCGTGTCTTCGTTATCGGTGTCTGGTACAAGGAAGTTCCTTTCCGCGTGGGTTCTGCGCAAGTTGCGACGATCAACGGCAAGTCCTGGCCCTACGCCGAACGCTTCACCTTCCGGGTAGGGGAAACGGTCCGCTGGCGATGGCTCAACCCCAGTGTTAGTGAGCATGCGATGCACCTCCACGGCTTCTACTATCGCCTAGATAGTGTCGGCGACGCTGAACGCTACAAGCCCTACAGCGTAAGCGAGCGACCACTGATTGTGACCAGGTTCATGGAAACGGGGCAGACCTTCGACATGACATGGGTTCCCGAGCGTGCCGGGCGCTGGCTATTTCATTGCCACATGTTGATTCACATGTTGCCTCCGGAGTGGCGAATGCTCATCGAGAGGCCGGCACAGGCTGCGTTCACAACACTGGTTCATGAACACTCGTATCCGGAAGAGACGCAGCACGCCGGCATGGGAGGATTAGTCCTCGGCATCACGGTGGTGCGTGAGATTGAAAGTGCAAAGCCGGCCGTTTGGCATACAGAGCGGAAACTGCAATTAATCCTCGACGAACGTGCCGACGTGCGGCCACGATACGCTCTGCAGCTGCGTGACCTCGCCCAGTCGCCGTCTGCATCGCCGGAAGGCACGACTCCAGAATTGATCGGCCCGCCCATCGTTCTCACCCGCGACCAGCCAGTAGAAATCGAAGTGGTCAATCGTTCCACGCAGCCTACCGCCATTCACTGGCACGGGATTGAACTCGAAAGCTACTACGACGGGGTTGCCGGGTGGACCGGGACGACACAGCAGACAACGCCGGCTATCAAGCCGGGAGAGTCCTTCGCGGTCCGCATGGCGCCACCGCGCGTCGGCACATTTATTTACCACACGCACTGGCACGACCAGGACCAGCTGGAAAACGGCATTTATGGTCCGCTCCTCGTTGTACCAATCGGCCAGAAATTTGACCCAGCGTCTGACCAGATCTTCCTTTTCAGTTTGGGCGTTTTCGAACCCTTCGGACCCGTGTTGCTGGTCAATGGTCATCCCCAGCCCGCGCCTTTGAGGCTGGTTACCGGGACAAAATACCGCTTTCGGCTCATCAATATCTCACCCAACAACGCACGCATGCGGGCTTCGTTGCGAAAAGCAGGAACTCCCGTGCAGTGGCGCATCATGGCCAAAGACGGCGCTGATCTGCCGCCGGCGGCAGCGACATTGCAAACGGCGGAGCTTGGCATTACTGTCGGCGAGACGTACGATTTCGAATACGAAGCCAGCACTCCACAAGCCTTGGCGCTCGAAGTGTACTTGCCTGGCCCCAAGCTGCGGGTAACACAGGAATTGGTGTTCGCGGCTAGTCGGCCAAGCAACTAGTGGGCGCTTAGTCCAGTTCGTCCTTGGCCCAATGGGCTACCAAAGTGAAAGCAGTCTTCGCGCTCTTCAGTTCTTCATCGAATTTTGATGGCCCATGGCCTTCGATATTTATGAAAATAGCGGCAGGCTTCGATGAGTGGATCGCGGTAAGAGCTTACCGAGTGCGTTGTTGCTCCGGCATGAGCGTCTCTCGCGCTTGCCTCAGCATGCGCTAATAATTTGGAGAGAGGTTTGAGAGCATTCAAGACGATGTGAGACATGGCTTGTGCTTTATCTATTCTGGCGGAATCTAGCATGGAGTAGTCCTTTCGAATCGGGAACGCTATGTTTATCATACGGCTACTAAACAGCTATAGACGTGGAGTCGAGACTTGATGTAGGTGAGCTTTTGAGCCGGCAGATTTTAAGGGCGGACGTAGAGATATGGAATCAAATAGAGCAGAAGCACGCAGAACGCGATAACGAACAAAATAATCCCGAGCCACATGAATACGAAGGAGCGCTCGCTGTGCCCGGGAGGCGGGGCGGAAATTCCAATGATCAAATGCAATCCCCGAAATACCTTCGCCAGAAACTTGATCATGATGCTCTCTCAGGGTTGATTCTATAGCGCGACGATAGAGGAATAATAGCGGGTGTCAGGCGTACCGGAAACACGTGCGAGGCTAAGGATTGTAGCCCAGCGGATTTCGCTTCAGCATAGAGTTACATAATTGTACAAGCTAAAACTTTTTTATTACGGTCTTCCGGGGATGCCGTAACCTTGACAGTGGCACTATCTCGGCCTACACTACGGAGTTTTTAGATAACCCCGAATCGATTCCGGGGCCGGGACCCTCTTATGGACAAGAAAAGGCTCGAATACTACAAGAAGAAACTGACTACGCGGCGCGAGGAGTTGATGAAGACCATCGCTCGTACTCAGGAAGAAGGCCGTACGGCGGACGACGACCAAACGGTGGATCTCGCAGACAAAGCTGCTAACTCCTACACCAAGGAGTTTCTGTTCGGGATGACCAACACGGATCGGACCATCCTGAACATGATCGACGCCGCGCTGAAACGTATTCAAACCGATGAATACGGGGTATGCGCGAATTGTCAGGATGAGATGCAGCAGAAACGGCTGGAAGCGGTGCCGTGGGCAAAACACTGCATTACGTGTCAGGAGAAAATGGAACAAGGCTTACTTTAACCAGACTGGATTTCCTCGCGGCGCGCCTCTATTTACTTCTCGATAAATAAATCTTGGTTGGATGTTTAAGATCTAGTATATTCTGGCTGCATGACTTCCCTGCGGCGGGACTGTGCTTTCCATACTGCGGCCTTGGCGAGCGTATTGTTCCCGGCCGGTTGCCGGATCTGCGACGAGCTTTTTACGGGAACAAGCCGCGTACCCCTTCGCTGGACCTGTCTCGAGTCGTTCGCACCGATAGTGCAGACGAGTTGCGACATTTGCGGAACGCCACTCGCTGGCCTGCGCGCAACGCAGGGTCAAAAGCCTCGTTGTCCGGTCTGCCAGAGTAGGACCTACGCATTCGCATTTGGCGGCCCTGATTGCGCGAGACGGGTCGCTCTGGCAATGGCCTGGACGTGGCTGTTCCTCTAGAGCGTGAGCACGAGCGCGGGTACAACCAGGCTGCCATGATAGCCAAGCCATTGGCAAAGAAGCTAAGACCGCCTTAGGAGGCGATTCTGCTGGTGCGAACACGTCCCCGCGACCCAATAAGCAGGTACTAACCCGGAGGAGCGCTGGGAACCTGCACGTGGTGCTTTTGCCACACGGCCAGGCACCCAAGTTGACAACCGGCGCGTCTTACTGGTAGATGATGTGTTGACCACTGGTGCAACACTTGATGCTTGTATACCGGCGTTGCGCGACGCGGTTGCCAAATCGGTGATCGTGCTGACCGTGGCGAGAGCCACACGGCGCTCGACGGTAGGCACCGGGGCAGGCTCCGGCGAGTGAACACCGGTAGGAAAACTTTGATGAGCGTGAAGCGGCCCATCCCGGTTCAACCCCGGGGGCGTCCTGCCCTCGAAGCGAGTAGCGCAATCTTGTCCGGGGTGGAAGCGGACGCAGGCAGTAGATCCCACAACTCGATTTTCGCGCGACGTGCCTCCTTAATGCAGGAGCCAGTTCTGGTTTTAAATGCGACGTATGAGCCGATTAATGTGACGGCCGTGCGCCGCGCTATGGTGCTGCTGCTAAAGGGCGTGGCCCAGGCCGAGGAACTGCACAACGCTGAAGTGCATTCCGCGGCACATTCGCACCGGGTGCCCTCCGTAATTCGCCTGCTGGCGTATCGACATATTCCGCAACAAAGCCGGGCACTCTCTCGCAAGAATATTTTGCTTCGCGATCGGAACACGTGCCAGTTTTGCAAGAGAATCTTCGCGAGTTCGGAACTGACCTTGGATCATGTGGTCCCTCGTTCACGCGGCGGACGTTCTTCGTGGGAAAACCTGGTCGCTTGCTGTTATCGCTGCAATAACAGCAAAGGGGATCGCACTCCTGAAGAAGCGGGGCTTCAGCTGGCCCGCCGACCTCGTCCTTTTACCCTGCATACTTCCCGACAGCTCATGCGGCTCATTGGGCACCGTGATGAGCGCTGGCATAAATACCTTTTTTATTAAGCATTTCCGGAGGTTTCTCGAACTTTTTGAAAATTTACCAAAGGGCTTGGAAACCTTTTTGTGCTGGAAGCATCTAAATCTACAATTACCACTTCGAGGACACACCCCGGGAGGCAGCTAGAGCAACCCTCTAGCTGCTTCTCTCCTTTTTAGGCTCGATTTTTGGGAACTCTCCAATACGGGATGGTGCTCATCTAAATCTGGTAGGATGAGCGTTTAATTCCTCATTACCACCCGCAGGCTCGGCGCCAGCTTCGCGATAGGCCCATACGTATGATCTCAAGTTCCGGTGTCAGGTAACACATGATCGCATCCGTAGGGGGTGAAAACGTAACGCTGGCAAATTTCCCAAGAAAGCGAAGAAAGCGGCGCCATGCGGCCGCCATTCTCGCGGAGTTCTACGACTCCCGCGGCGATGAATTTACGTAGACTAGCTTCTAGGTATTACTTTGGCGCGGGTTTATTTTGCGGGAGCAAACTGGAGGCCAGTAATACGGACAGCGGGTTGCTGCATGGTCCAGGAGGACGGAACATGATCAAAGGAAATCTCGAATTCGCGATGCTCGCCCGGCTGGAGCGGCGGGGCCATACCTCCGAACAGGCTGCGTGCCTCTCGCAAGATGACCTGGCCAAGATCATCTGAAAACTCGATGGTCACTTGGATGTCTTTCAGGGGCCGATTGCCGCCATTGACCACTTCCCCGGAAAGAGTGGTTACTTCCTGGTGCAGGAAATTTTCCGCGCGGCTCATGGAGAGATTTCCGATATGAATATTGCGAGCATAGCGCTGTTCCTCCGGACCGAATGACATTTGGGATTGCGTGGTAGACGTCCGGGCATGCTCATTGCGGACTTGCCATCGGTAGAAAGCCGCAGCTAAGACACAAAGAAGAGCGACGGCGACCAACACGGAAAGCCAGGAAGACTTCCCACGGAGTGGCGGTTGATTCGGCGGATCAGGTTGAAGTGCGCTGGCCATAATTCATTTCCCTAACATTTCCAAATGCTCGCGTCCGAACTTACGCGCGGTCAAGACAGAAGTCTGATGGTCGCTCAACGGCCTACGAGAAGGCGTTGCACAAGCGGCTCCGGGAGCCGCGCTTTGCGCATACGTTCTTGCACTTCGGATATATTGTAAGGCACGCGCCAGAATTCCACTGTGTGATGGTCGAGATCGGCGATGGCGAAGGCCGCCCGAGGATCACCATCGCGCGGTTGTCCAACTGAGCCGGGATTCAGTAAATAGCGGCATGGAGGTTCGAGGCGCAATGCGGAGAAACTCTCAGAGGGACGCGGACGAATCTGCAACACATCAAGATTCGAGTCTAGATAAGAGAATCCACCCTGGTGATGTGTATGACCAAAAAATGTAATCTCCGCGTTGGAGTCGAGAAGGCCATCGAGCGCTTGCGCGGGCGTAAATACGTACTCGTCTTCATCCTGGAAAGCACCGTGCACCAAAACGATTCCGTGGGCGGCCAGCGGGCCCTTCGGCAACGCGGTCAACCACTTTAAATGGTCCGGCTCCAGTTGCGCTCGGGTCCAATCCACCGCTGTTTTAGCAATGGGATTGAAGTCATCCGTGGGCATCAGACCACCAACGGCTTTATCATGATTGCCGCGGATGGTCATGGCACCAAGCTTGCGGACGCGAGCGGTGACTTCGTTGGGGTCAGGACCATAGCCTAGGATATCGCCAAGACAAACAGCGACATCCCATCGGTCCTTGGCGGAATCCAGGACAGCGTCAAGAGCAGTAGCGTTGGCGTGAAGATCGCTTAGGACGAGAATCCGCATTCCAAGCATCCGGAAAAGTGCACCTGAGTATAGAGGAACCTGGGAATCGATGCACGAGGTACCAGCAAAATTGGAACTGGTGTACGTGTCTAGAAGACCAAAATGGTAGGACTAAACAACTGTTTTAGGAACAGTTTAGTAAACGGCAAGTAAACGTTAGGGAAATTCCAGGGTCGAGCAGACAGAAGAGTGAACTATTTGAAGAAACTTCGCGAGACACGCGAAACATTCGCTCGGGGTGCTTCGTCTATACGAGTGCAGCTAGTAACGGGGCCGTTTTTGGTTAGACAAGAAAAACCCCGCGGTGGTAGCCGCGGGGCTATGACACGCAGTTTTTCCGGCCGTTAGTCCAGGAAGAAAGGTGTCTTCTCGGCGAGACTACTCGCCGTTTGGTTGCGTGTCAACTTTATCTGGCCAACGGAGAACTCTGTGTGGCTGACTCCGTCGCAAGGAAAGGAAGTAGACACGCATGAAAACCAAATCGTTCCTCCGCTGCGCGGCATTGCTTACCGCTCTGGCTGTGACATTGCCCGCATTCGCCAAACCGATCCACAAGAGCATCACACTTTCGCAAGCCGCAAAGTTAGGCAAGGCAGAACTGAGTGCTGGTGAATACCGGCTTATGATCGATGGCAATAAGGCAACCGTCCAAAAAGGAAAACAGACCGTCGCGGAATCCGTGGGTCGCTGGGAAGACCGCAGCACTAAATCATCGTATGACTCGGTGCTCCTGGGCGAAAGCGGACAGGTAAGAGAAGTTCGCTTCGCGGGGCAGACACGCGTCTTCATTTTCGAATAGACGAAATCAATGCACTCCTACAAGTTCACGAGCCTGCATGCCGCACCTGCGGCGGGCGGGCTCGTGTTTTCTTCGCTTAGGGCCGGCCACGTCAAAAGCTACGATGGGTAGCGAATCAACATACAGTCGCCATAACTGTAAAAACGATAGTCTGCCTGCACTGCGTGCCGATACGCAGCCAGGATGTTCTCTCTTCCGGCAAAGGCACAGACCAGCGCCAGCAGCGTGGAACGCGGCAGGTGAAAATTTGTCAGCAGAGCATCGACCACGCGAAAGGGAAATCCCGGAGCAATTAGAATACGAGCTTCGGACTTTCCGAGATCCACAAGGCGGCGCGAGCGAGACTCAGCGGCGCGCCGCGCTGCGTCTTCCAATGCTCGCACAACTGTGGTCCCGATCGCCAAGATTGGGCGGCGCGCTGAGTGTGCGACCTGGATTTGGTGGGCCGTTTTCGCCGGAATTTCATAGGATTCCGAATGCATTTCGTGCGCTTCGAGAGTTTCACTGCGAATGGGCCGGAAAGTACCAAGACCTACGTTAAGAGTTAGCTCACAGATTTCTATGCCACGTGCGCGAATCTTTTCTAAAGTGTCGGGCGCAAAATGCAGGCCGGCAGTAGGCGCAGCAATGGCACCAGGTTGCTTGGCGAAAATCGTCTGATATCGCTCACGGTCGGACAACTCATCTGGGCGATCGATGTAGGGCGGGAGTGGCATGTGCCCCAGTCGGTCCAAATGCTCACTTATGGAGCGCGCATCGCCAGAAGCAAAGCGCAGAGTTCGCAAACTGAGTTTTCCGGTGGCGACCACTTCGGCTTGAAGTTCACCAGCACCAAACAGAACAGTTTGGCCGAGTCTGATCTTTTTTGCAGGCCGAGCCAAGACTTCCCAGGTGGTCGGATCCAATTGGCGTGACAAAAGAATCTCCACATTCGGACTCGCAAACGAGTCCGCGGAGCCGGATTCTTCCGCGGCATGCTCATGAACTCGGCGGCCAAACAATCTCGCGGGAATTACACGCGCATTGTTGAGAACTAATAGCTCATCACCGTTTAGGATGGTGGGGAAGTCAGCAAAGAGACGATCCTCGTATTGGCCTGAGGCGCGATTTATCACCAGTAGTCGTGAATCGTCCCGACGGCTGAGCGGACGTTGAGCGATCTTAACGGTTGGCAGGTCATAGTCGAAGTCCTCAGGACGCATAACGCAAAGTCTAGCAGTAAGACCGAAAGCAGAGAATGGGAGTCCGAGGCGAGCAGATTTGAAGGTCTCCTAGATTGGGCCCAACTAACTATTCACTGTAACTTAATCATTCTAAGTAATTTATCTAGATATCATGATGGCGAGAAAATACTTGACAATATAACGCGCACATTTTATTATGCCTTCGTAATCACCACAGGAGGTGACCCTAAAATGAGTACTTTAAATCGTTGGGAGCCTTTTCGTGGCGTATCGTCCTTGCAAGAGCAGCTTAACCGTGCATTTGGCGACGTGCTCCAGCGCGGCGGTGAAGAATCCAATCTCACCACCTGGGCGCCGGCCGTCGACATTTATGAGACGGAGCACGAGCTGGTTGTAAAAGCCGATCTGCCAGAAATTGACCCAAAAGACCTGGACATTCGCGTGGAGAACAACATTCTGACGATCCGCGGCGAACGGAAGTTCGAGAAAAAAGTGAACGAGAACAACTACCTGCGCATAGAGCGTGCGTATGGTTCGTTCGCGCGTAGCTTCGCGCTGGCTAACACCGTGGATACGGAAGCCATCAAAGCGGATTACCAGAACGGCGTGCTGACGCTGGTTATCCCGAAGCGCGAGGAAGCCAAGCCAAAGCAAATAAAAGTAAACGTAGGAAGCCCCGCGATGGCGGCTGGGGCAGCGGCGGGAAAGAAATAACCTGGGATTTACTCGTATAAGAGAGGGCTGGCGGCTTTATGCCAGCCCTTTTTTCTGTTGAAAAAACGCGAGCAAAACTCGTGGGAATCGAGGTTCAACATGTTGCGGTTTGAAAAGATGACGGTGAAGGCTCAGGAAGCGATCCAGACGGCGCAGGAAGTTGCGGCGGAGCATGAGAACCAACAGATCGAGCCCGTACATTTGCTTGCCGCCTTGCTGGCGCAAGCGGACGGAGTTGTGCCACCGCTACTGGCGCGGTTGGGTATTCGGACTGAGAGTTTATCGCAGGAAATTGAAAGAGAGATCGCACGCCTGCCGAAAGTCTCCGGATTTGGTCAACAGCACATGGGCCGGGCGGTGAATGAGGTGCTGGAGCGCTCGTTCAAGGAAGCTGAAAAGTTCAAGGACGAGTATGTTTCAACGGAGCATTTGTTTCTGGCAATTACCGCACTAGACCGTGATCCTGCGGGGCAATTGCTGAAGCGGAATAGCGCGACACACGAGGCGATTCTGCAGGCCTTGATCGGAGTTCGCGGCACGCAACGCGTAACCTCGCAAAACCCTGAGGCTACATACGAGGCACTGGAAAAGTACGCGCGCGACCTGACCGAACTGGCACGACGCTCCAAGCTCGATCCGGTGATTGGACGTGATGAAGAGATCCGGCGGGTGATGCAAATTCTTGCGCGGCGAACCAAGAACAATCCGGTATTGATCGGCGAGCCTGGGGTGGGCAAGACAGCGATCGTAGAAGGCCTTGCGCAACGCATCATTTCCGGCGACGTGCCGGATGTCCTGAAAACGAAGCGGCTGGTGGCGTTGGACCTGGCGGCGCTGGTGGCGGGCGCGAAGTATCGCGGTGAGTTCGAGGACCGGCTAAAGGCCGTGCTCAAAGAAATTACGGATGCCGAAGGGCAAATCATTCTGTTCATCGATGAGTTGCACACGCTGGTGGGCGCAGGGGCAGCCGAAGGTGCCATGGATGCCTCCAATATGCTGAAACCCGCGCTGGCACGCGGCGAACTGCGGGCCATTGGCGCTACGACGCTGAACGAATATAAAAAACACATTGAAAAAGATCCAGCACTGGAACGGCGTTTTCAGCCGGTGCTGGTCAGCGAGCCCACGGTCGAAGACACGATCGCAATTCTGCGTGGCTTGAAGGAGCGCTACGAGGTGCACCACGGTGTGCGCATTAAAGATGCGGCTATTATAGCCGCCGCTACACTGTCCGACCGCTACATCTCCGACCGGTTTTTACCAGACAAGGCCATCGATTTAATCGACGAAGCTGCGGCGAGTTTGCGCATGCAGATCGATTCATTGCCAGTAGAAATCGACGAGATCGAGCGCCGGATCATGCAGCTGGAGATCGAACGGCAGGCTCTGTTGAAGGAAACCGACGCACATTCTAAACAGCGGCGGGCGCAAATTGAGAAAGAACTTGCGAAGTTGAAAGAAGACTCGAGTGCGCGCAAAGCACGTTGGCAGGCGGAAAAACAAGCGATCGGGAAAATACGCAAATTGAAGGAGCAGATCGAGCAACTCAAGGCGGAGGAACAAAGGTACGAACGCGCAGGAGAACTAGCTAAAGTGGCCGAGATTCGGTACGGCAAAATCGCTGTGGCGGAGCGCGAGCTGCAGCAGGCGCAAGAACAGTTCGCGTCCATGCAAAAAGAAGCACCTATGTTGAAAGAGGAAGTCGACGAAGAAGACATCGCCAAGCTGGTGAGTAAGTGGACAGGCATACCCACCGGGCGCTTGCTCGAGGGCGAAGCGCAAAAGCTGGTGCACATGGAAGAGCGGCTGCGCCAACGGGTGGTAGGGCAGGAAGATGCGCTGGTGCACGTGGCGAACGCAGTGCGGCGAAGCCGTGCGGGACTTTCGGATCCGAAGCGCCCTATCGGTTCATTTATTTTTTTGGGGCCGACGGGCGTGGGCAAGACGGAGTTAGCGCGGGCGCTGGCGGAATTTCTCTTCGACGACGAGAAGTTGATGATCCGCATCGACATGTCCGAATATATGGAAAAACATTCAGTGGCGCGGTTGATTGGGGCGCCTCCAGGATATGTGGGCTATGAAGAGGGGGGCCAACTTACGGAGCAGGCTCGGCGACATCCCTACTCGGTGATTTTGTTCGATGAAATTGAGAAAGCTCATCCGGACGTGTTTAACGTCCTTTTGCAGATTTTGGAAGATGGGCGGCTGACGGACGGAAAAGGCCGCACGGTGGACTTCCGCAGTACTGTGCTGGTGATGACCAGCAACATTAGCTCCGCGGCTATTTTCGAATTGGCGGGGAAGAATCCGGAGAGAGCTCGCAAGGAAGGGATGGATGCGCTGCGCGCAGCGTTCCGGCCGGAGTTCATCAACCGCATCGATGAGATTATCATCTTCAACCCGCTCGGAAAGGAGCAGCTAGCGGTTATCGTCGGCATGCTTTTGAAGAACGTTGAGAAACTGCTGGCGGACCGGCAGATTACGCTTGAGCTGACCCCGGCTGCGCAAGAATTGATCCTGCGTGAGGGCTATGATCCCGCGTACGGCGCCCGGCCGTTGCGCCGTACGATACAGCGCTTAATCCAGGACCCCCTAGCATTGCAGATCCTGGAAGGCGCGGTGCTGCCAGGCGATCACATCCGCGTGGACCGCGATGGCAACAAGGATGTAATACGGTTCGAGCGGGTAAAGTCAAAACAACGAGCAGCCGCAGCGCGAATCTAAACAACAAGTAAGATATTGCGGGCATACGGACGCTGAAGCTGTACGACGTTTCACCCGGAAGATACGTCCAAGGGCCTAAGATTGACGGTGCTAGCATGAAAATTTTTCGAACCGGCATTCTGCTTATTTTGCTGAGCGTAATGCTGGTCACGGTGGGCGGTGCGATCGGTGGGGCCAATGGCCTGAAGATCGCCCTGGCCGTCGCTGTGTTAATGAACGGTATATCCTATTTTTTCTCGGACAAGATTGCACTTGCCTCCAGTGGCGCGCAACCCGTAACCCGAGACCAGGCGCCGCGACTGTACGCTGTCATGGAACGGCTGGCAGCAAAAGCAAACCTGCCTCTGCCGAAGCTATATGTGATTCCGGATGCAGCTCCCAACGCGTTTGCGACTGGGCGGAGTCCGCGTCATGCATCTGTGGCGGTGACGCAAGGGTTGTTGGAGTTGATGGATGAAGAAGAATTGGAAGGTGTTATTGCTCACGAGCTGTCGCACGTTCGGAATTACGACATTCTGACCAGCTCGATTGCGGCAACGATCGCTGGCGCGATTACTTACCTGGCCTCGATGGGCCGTTGGGCCATGTTCTTTGGAGGCTGGGGTGGTGGCAGCGATGATGATCGTGAGCGCGGCGGCGGACTCGCGGGCTTGCTGATGATTTTTCTCGCACCGCTGGCAGCACTACTGCTGCAACTTTTTCTTTCACGTACGCGTGAATATTCTGCCGACGAAACCGGCGCACGAATGGTTGGTCAGCCTTACGGGCTCATCCGAGCGCTGCAAAAGTTAGGAACCTATAATCAGCGCATCCCAACCACATCCGTCTCTCCAACAACGTCCGCGCTTTGCATCGTGAAGCCGTGGTATGGCGGTGCCACCCTTTCATCGCTATTTAGCACCCACCCCCCGCTAGAAGATCGTATCGCGGCGTTGCGAGAGTTGACGGTCGTCCCGACCCGATAGACGGGCTATTAGCTATCCCAGCCCGACTTCCGGGCGTACTGTAAGTTCGGTTAGTTCTTTGCTCCGGAGTGGAATCGCCCCACCGTGAGGAATTGATTCTGCCCATCTTGGGCCAGGTGATATGTAATCTTTTCAAAAAACATTCAACGTCGGAAGCTGATCAGGCCTGGCGCACGCTCGCTAAGGCTTTGATATTAAATAACATAAAGTTCTCCATATTTTAACTTAACAGTGGCCAACGGAATGCCGTAACAAGGGGCAAGATTAATGAAACAAGCTGCGTTCCGGAGGGGACGCGCCAATGACCTGTCGAGACACTATCCATTTGATTTGTTGGTACCTAGAGAGGCGACTTTCGCCATCGGTGGAGATAGAAATCGCGCGACATTTGGACGAATGTTCCGATTGCCATCTAGTGCTGGATGCCGCTACGACGACTCTGGATCGGTATTTTGGTCAGGCGCAGCTGAGCGGCGCCAAGACTTCGACCCGCGCGGCGTAACTCTAAGCCATTAACATTCTGCATCTTGCGTTTCCTATCGAAACGGCAGACCAACTTTTCGTCTGTTTCCGATGACTTAAATTCCATCCAATGTCCTGACAGCAAATTTTACCGCAGGATCGCCGAGCGAGTAATCTTTACTGGTACTGGTACATGCTTGGTAGAGTTGCGGTTCGACCTGAGTCCAAGCCAAGCATCTGCATCTGTTCGGGTTGCTAAGTCCTCGCCGGAAAGGGCCGTTTGGAGCCGAGGATGCACTCAAATCAGACACAGAGAGATCGGCAATCGCAAGAAGGAGAAATCTATGAGCGAGCATCTAGAGTCATCAGAATCAATTGAAACGAGCACAACTGGAACGCCGCGCTGGATCGGGTTGGCTGTGGCTATCCTGGCCGCCTTGTCGCTAATTGGTTTGGGAGTGGGCTGGAGCGCCGTCAACCACGCGAACAACATTGAGAAATCGACGCAGACATCGGTGAAGCAGACCAATGATGCCCTCGGCCAACGTTTGGCCAAGGCCGAAGAACAGAACCAGCAGCTCCAGAGCGATCTTAAAGTGATTACCGACAAGCTGAATGTCACGCAAGCGGATTTGATCGCAGCTCGCAAGCAAAGCAAGTTCGCGACTGCAGCATACGAGAAGAAGTTAACTGGGCTTCGGACCACGGTGAGCACGGAACTAGCAGCGAAGGCAAGTGCCGACGACGTGAATAAGCTGAACGGAGATGTAAGCGGCGTAAAAACTGATTTGGACGCCACGAAAAACAACTTACAAATGGCGCGCAGTGAAATGGGGACGCTTATTGCGCGGAACCACGATGAAATCGATCAGCTTCGCAGGATGGGACAGCGCGACTATTTCGAGTTCAGTGTGGCACGCAAGAGCGGTCCACAAAAAGTGGGAAGCATCCAAGTTGAGCTGAAAAACACCAACCCCAAGAAAAATCAGTACACCATTAACGTACTGGCGGATGATAAGAGTTTCGAGAAGAAGAATCGCTCGGTGAATGAACCGATTTTCTTCTACACGGGCGGCAGCCGCTCTGCGTTGGAACTCGTCATTAACAAAGTAACTAAAACCACGGCGACGGGCTACTTGAGTTTGCCAAAGTCGTCGGGGATTGCGACAACCAGCACATCCTCTTCTGGACGTTAACCAGACCGATTCTGGACGTTAACCAAACCGAGCGGTGCAGAAGGGCAGAGGATCCGGGGACTCTGCCTTTCACTGTGTTTATCCAAAACGCTTGCAGAATCGCCAAAATAAGCGGAAACTTTCGGAGCCGGGCTCAAGCTTGGCAAGCTAGCCGGCGGCCCTGGCGGTAAAAACAAGCCAGTACGTCTGAAGGAGAGAAACATGAAAGCACGAATGATCACGGGAATAGCAGCGGTGCTCTTCGCAGCAGCGATGGCGATGGCCGGAGAAGGTAAGTGGACCGGCTATATTTCCGACAGCGCTTGTGGCGCCAAAGGCGCTAAGGAAGGCCAGGCTGAGTGCACGTCGAAATGCGTCAAAGAAAAGGGCGCAAAGTACGTATTTGTAAACGACGCAGACAAGAAAGTGTATGCCATTGACGATCAGGACAAGGTCGCTGGGCATGCCGGCCATCACGTCGTTGTAAAAGGTACGGTGGCTGGCGATACCCTTAAATTAGAAGCTATCGAAATGGCAGCGCCTGCGAAGAGTATGTAACCATCGATTGCAGATTGTGACCACGGAGGGCGGGGCTTCAGCTCCGCCCTTTTGTTTTGTATGAAACCATATCTCCGATACGATGTTGTCCTACCATGACCACCACGTTGATACATGTTCGACGAGCATTGACCGTCACGACGGAAATCGTGGACGCGGGCATTTTAATTCGCGAAGGCGTGATTGAGGCGATTAGCCCACGCGCGGACATGCAACTGCCCAATGGCGCAACGGAAATCTCCGCAAGGGACAAGACGGCAGTGCCAGGCTTCGTGGATGTACACATCCACGGTGCTGGAGGGCACGATGTAATGGAAGCGAGCAAAGACGCCATGCATGCAGTGACCACGACGGTCGCTCGACACGGCACGACTTCCATTGTGGCCACCACCGTAACGGCAAGCCCCGAGCAGACTTGCCAAAGCGTCGCCGGAATCGCCAATTACATCGCTCGGCAGCACGAAACCGAGGAGCCCCGCGCAGAGGTTTTGGGCATTCATTTTGAGGGCCCGTTCCTCAGCGAAACCAGGCGTGGCGTGCATCCGCTAGAGTGGCTGAAGCCGCCGTCCGTAGATTTGCTGGAAAAGTTTTTGAACGCGGCGGCCGGCAATGCCCGGATTCTGACGATTGCGCCGGAACTACCGGGTGCTATGCCATGCATTGATGCTGCGCGAAGAGCTGGAATCGTGGTGGCGCTAGGACATACCGATGCCACTTATGAACAAGCGCGAGCGGCGATCGCCCACGGTGCGCAACACGCGGTACATGTCTATAACGCCATGCGGCCGTTTTCGCATCGGGACAGCGGCGTGATCGGGGCAGTGCTGACATCACCGGAAGTGACCGCAGAACTGATCGCCGATGGAGTACACGTGGAGGAAGCGGCTATGCGCTTATTGCTGCAAGCTAAGGGCGCGGGCTGCATGATTTTGGTAAGCGACGGAATTTCCGCGACAGGGATGCCCGACGGAAAATACATCTTGGGGACATTTGAAGTGACCGTTAGCGGCGGCGTCTGCAGGAACGCGGAAGGAAAACTTGCAGGGAGTACACTGACCCTGGACCGTGCACTTAGGAATATTGTCGGGCTGGGGGTGCCGCTGGTGGATGCCGTTCAGATGCTCACCGTGAATCCCGCGAGACTGCTGGGGCTTGAATTTAAGAAGGGATCGCTGCGGGTGGGCGCGGACGCAGATGTAGTGTTGCTGGACGAAAATCTGCAGATGGGAGGCGTGTGGGTGCGGGGGGTCGCTGTAACTTAGGTAGAGATCACGCCCTGGCAGTCGAATTCTCAATCAGAAAAAATGACGCAACAAACGTTGTTTCGACCGAAATTTTACAGATTGAGCGGGATGTTAAGCTCAGTGGCCAATTGCACCGGATTGAAAGGACTGCAAGCGAAAAAGCGGCTTCCCACTTGTAGAGTGGGGACTTTGCGTTTTCCGCGGTTCGCTGCGATTACGATTTTCTCGGCAGATGGATCTTCCTCAATGTTCACTTCCCGATAAACCACGCCACGCTCTTTCAAAAAGACTTTTGCATGACGACAATCGGGACACCACGCGGTCGTATATATCGTGATTGGCTCCATGATTTCCTTTTATTAGATGATAGACGGCGCGCCAAGGTGACCTAGCAAAGCTAGATTGTTCGCTGCAAGGCTAAGCACTGTTGACGGGAACATAGCGCCGCTTGGTTGCAACCTGAATGCGGATAAGCGCGCGCTGCAAGGCTACCGATGCTCGATCCCAATCGATATCGGGATCGTGCGAGGACAGACGCTTTTCTGCACGGGATAAGGCTTCCTTGGCACGCTCGACGTCGATTTCCTCTGGACGTTCCGCTGTTTCGGCAAGCACGGTGACGCGATCTGGCAGTACCTCGGCAAATCCGCTAAGGACGGCAAGTATGACCGGTTGACTCCCTGCCGAAGTGCGGTAACTAAGCTCCCCGATGCCCAGCTGGGTAATCAGGGGCGCGTGGCCAGGTAAGATCCCAAGGTAACCATTCGCTCCGGGAAGCTGTACGTCCACGACTTTTTCTTGGAGCAACTGACGCTCCGGCGTGACGACGATCAGTTCGATAGCTTCAGGAAGCATTTTCTCTTAGACGCCGGCTTTCATCTTCTGTGCCTTTTCCAGCGCTTCCTCAATGGTACCCACCATGTAGAAGGCTTGCTCTGGAACATCGTCATACTTCCCTTCCACAATGTCCTTAAAGCTCCGCACGGTGTCTTCAATCTTCACGTACTTGCCTTCGAGACCGGTGAATTGGGCAGCCACGAACATCGGCTGCGAAAGAAACTTTTCGATTTTGCGCGCGCGCGCTACCGTGCGTTTGTCTTCGTCAGAGAGTTCTTCGATCCCGAGAATGGCGATGATGTCCTGAAGGTCCTTGTAGCGCTGCAGGATGGACTTTACACCGCGAGCGACAGCGTAGTGTTCAGCGCCCACGATACGTGGATCGAGGATGCGCGAAAAGGAAGCTAGCGGATCGACCGCAGGATAAATACCACGCTCGACGATTTGCCGGCTGAGGTTGGTGGTGGCATCCAAGTGAGCAAAGGTGGCTGCCGGAGCGGGGTCGGTATAATCGTCGGCAGGTACGTAGATCGCTTGCACCGAAGTGATAGAGCCTGACTTCGTCGAAGTGATACGTTCCTGAAGTTCGCCGATTTCGGTATTGAGATTGGGTTGGTAACCAACGGCTGAAGGCATGCGACCGAGAAGGGCGGACACTTCCGCGCCGGCTTGAACGAAACGAAAAATGTTGTCGATAAATAGAAGTACATCGAGATGCTCTTCGTCGCGGAAGTATTCGGCAACCGTGAGACCCGTCAATCCAACGCGAAGGCGAGAACCGGGAGGCTCGGTCATTTGTCCGTAAATGAGCGCACAACGGGATTTTTCGCTATTTCCCGGTACGATGACGCCACTCTCCGACATTTCCAGCCACAGGTCATTTCCTTCGCGAGTTCGTTCACCGACGCCCGAGAACACAGATACGCCGCCATGCTTCATGGCGACGTTGTGAATGAGCTCCATGATCAGCACGGTTTTACCGACACCGGCGCCACCGAAAAGCCCGATCTTGCCACCCTTCACGTATGGCTCGATGAGGTCGACGACTTTAATGCCGGTTTCGAACATCTCTAAATTGGTGGATTGATCTGCCAACGGAGGGGCCGGACGATGAATGGGATAGTGGGTGTCGCTCTTGATGGGCCCGAGTTGGTCCACTGGCTTGCCGAGAACGTTCATCACTCGCCCGAGGGTTGCCCGGCCCACCGGCACGGTGATCGGTTCGCCGAGGTCGTAGGCCTTCATGCCACGGACCATGCCTTCGACAGCTTCCATGGCCACGGCGCGGACACGGCCCTCGCCTAGATGTTGCTGAACTTCAGCAGTGACATCGAGCGGTTGCGGGACGTTAAAGCCTTCGCTGGTGATTCGCACCGCATTGTAAATCGCGGGCAAGTGGCCGGCTTCGAACTGAAGATCCAAGACAGGTCCAATTACCTGTGCGACATGTCCAACGTTTGCCCGCTTCTCCGTCATGCTTTCTCCTAAGCGCCGTAGGCAGCGCCGCTGACAATTTCAATGATTTCCTTGGTGATGGCCGCTTGGCGAACTTTGTTCATATGTAACGTCAAGGCATCGATGACGTCGCCAGCGTTCTTAGTAGCGGATTCCATGGCGGTCATGCGTGCGGCGTACTCGGCCGCGGAAGATTCAAGCATGGCCCTAAGAACCTGGGTCTCGACGTATCGTGGCAGCAATTTCGCCAAAAGTTCTTGTTCAGGTTGTTCGTAGATGTAGTCGACTTTCGTAGCAGTTTGCTCTGCTAGATGTTCGGTGCGACGCGTTCGTAATTTGTCGTCCTCGGTGTGAAGCCCGCGGTGCTCCGCCAATTCGTCCGCGGGAAGAGACTCGATAGGCAAGAGCTTTTCGACCGTCAACACCGGTACTAAAATGCTCTTAAATTCGCTGAAGACGATGTAGACGGAATCGATTTGTTCCTTGACGTATAGTTCTGAGGCGAGACCCGCAATCTCGCGGGCTGTACGGAAATCGACTCGACTCAGAACATTTACAAACTCCGCGGCAAAGGTAAATCCAGCTTTCTTCAGCGAATCCCGACCCTTCTTGCCTACGGGAATGACGAAGATTTTCTTATCTTTATTTTTACGGAAGAATTCGTGAGCTTTTCGCAAAATGTTGCTATTGAACGCACCCGCCAGGCCACGTTCGCCGGCGAGGACAATGACCAAAACGTTTTGTTCCGGGCGATGTGCCAGCAGAGGGTGTTGGGGCTCATCGATTCGAGCCATCGTGGAGCGCAATACGCGAGCAAGTTCTTGTGCGAATGGCCGCGCAGCTAATGCCGCCTCCTGCGCGCGGCGCAGCCGAGCCGCGGCGACAAACTTCATGGCGCGAGTAATCTGCTGAGTATTCTTAACCGAGCGGATGCGGCGCCGGAAATCGAGGAGCGTAGGCATTTGAGTTCGTTACGGTGTCACTTAATAAACTTTCTGTACTTCAATCAAAGCTCATTTTGCGGTTGCTGCTACATCGGCTGTGAAGCGCTCTTTAAAGGCATCCGCGACTTTTTTGATCTCCGCCTTGAGGGCATCATCCAAAGCTTTCTTTTCTGCAATCGTCTTAAGGATCGAGGAATGATTTGTTTCCACGAATTGTAGGAATTCACGTTCAAAGCGGCGAACTTCCGCAACCGGAACCGTATCAAGGACGCCGCTGGTGGCTACGAAGAGACTAAGCACCTGCTTTTCCACGGTTAATGGAGCGTACTGATCCTGTTTGAGAATTTCGGTAAGCCGCTGGCCACGGCCCAACTGCGCCTGCGTGATCTTGTCTAGCTGGTCGGCACCGAATTGCGCGAAAGCAGCGAGTTCGCGGTATTGCGCCATGTCCAAACGCAACGAACCGGCCACCTGGCGCATGGCTTTAATCTGCGCGTTGCCGCCGACGCGGCTAACAGAGATGCCCACGTTGATAGCCGGGCGAATGCCCGCGTTAAAAAGATCGGCTTCGAGATAGATCTGTCCGTCAGTGATGGAAATCACGTTGGTAGGAATGTACGCCGAGACGTCGCCGGCCTGTGTTTCAATTACGGGCAAGGATGTCAGCGAACCGGAGCCGAGATTATCATTTAACTTGGCCGCGCGTTCCAGCAAGCGGGAATGCAAATAGAACACGTCACCCGGGAAAGCTTCGCGTCCGGGTGGGCGGCGCAGCAGCAGAGAAATTTCGCGATAGGCTTGGGCATGCTTGGAAAGATCGTCGTAGAAGGTAACTGCATGGCGCTTTGAATCGCGAAAAAATTCGCCCATGGCGCAAGCGGCATACGGCGCAATGTATTGGAGGGAAGCCGGCTCCGAGGCAGAAGCAGCAACGATAATAGTGTAATCCATGGCGCCGGCGTCTGTAAGTGTCTTAATGACCTGGGCTATCGTGGAACGCTTCTGGCCGATGCCGCAGTAGATGCAGATTATGTCTCCGCCTTTTTGATTAATGATGGTATCGAGGATTACGGCGGTCTTGCCGGTCTGGCGGTCGCCAATGATCAGCTCACGCTGTCCGCGGCCTATGGGAATCATGGAGTCAATGGCTTTGATTCCGGTCTGCAGGGGCTCGCGCACGGGTTGACGATCCAGTACCCCAGGCGCGATACGTTCCAGCGGATTTCGCTGCTTCGAGTCGATGGGCCCCTTGCCGTCAATGGGCTCACCTAAAGGGTTCATGACCCGACTGACAAGAGCATCTCCAACCGGTACGGACATAATGGTGTTGGTGCGCTTGACTACGTCGCCCTCTTGCAGCGCCGTGGATTCGCCAAGAAGCACGACGCCGACTTCTTCTTCCTCCAGGTTCAACGCGATGCCGAAAACGTTGTGCGGGAAAGCGAGCATCTCGCCGGCCATTACTTTCTCAAGGCCGTGGACACGCGCAATGCCATCACCGACGCTTATGATCGAGCCGACTTCATCAACAGAAACGGTGTGCTCGTAATTTTCGATCTGCTCGCGCAGAATCTTACTGATTTCGTCAGCCTTGATGTTGGCCATTGGTACTCCCTATTCCTGATCGCGAAACGCTTCGAGTCTTATTCTGCCGCGAGGCGCGTGCGCATTTCGTTCAAACGGCTACGTAGCGAGCCGTCATAAATGGTATCGCCTATGCGCGCAACCGCGCCGCCAAGCAGTGCTGGATCGAGCGTGTATTTTGTAGTGATTTTCTTTCCCGTCAGTCGCTGAAGGGTTCGCGAAAGCTGCTCTTTTTGGGCGCTATTCAACTCGATTGCCGAAGAGACGTCCGCCTCGGCAATTCCCTGCCGTTGCCGGATAACTTGTTCAAACGCGGCAATGACCTCCGGCAAGATATGGGTCCGTCGATGGTCGGCGAGCACAAACAGAAAATTACGGATAATCTTACTGGCGCCTAGGCGGGCGGCGATTTTTTCCAATACGGCATGCTTGGCCGCAGGTGAAACCCCGGGATTGGCGAGAAAAGTGCGCAACTCCGTGGATTTCGCGCAGACCGCGCCGAAATCGGCGAGCTGCTTGACGGATTCTTCGGCGGCGCCTTGCGCCAGCGCAATATCCGCCAACGCGTTCGCATATTGCAGGCTTGCAGATTTCAATGGGGCCTGCCTTCAAGACTTTTCACGAAGCCACTAATGAGTGATTCCTGGGCTGCGGGTGTAAGTTGCCGAGCCAGAAGCGATTCCGCGCCATCAACGGCCAAATTAGCAGCCAAGGCTTTCAATTCCAGGCGCGCCGCACGTTCCGCGGCTTCAATTTCGGCTTCGGCCGCAGCCGCAATTTTCTGCTCGTCAGTTCTTGTCAGAGCCCGCATGCGCTCGACTTCCGCGGCGGTCTCCCGTTGGGCCATGGCCCGTAATTCGGCCATCTCTTTTTCTAAATTGGCGAGCTTGATTTCTGCTTCTTGGAGCCGGCGTTCGGCTTCGGCCTTTAAAGCCGTCGCCTTTTTGATTTCCGCGCTGATCGCTTCAGATCTTCCCGCAAAGAACCGCGGCGCTTTCTCTAGACCTAGCCAAATAATTGCAGCCGTGACGATGGCAAAGTTAATCCATTTGAAGAGTTCCTGTGCATGTTCGCTGGAGGGATTACCAGATTCCTCTGCCGCGTGTAGGGTAGAAACTGCGCACAGCAACATCATGGACACACCTACCACCAGAAGAAGTCGGCGCTCTCGGCTCATCGAGCCTCTCTCGTGGGAGTCCCAGGGCGAAAGGGAGCTTCGAGGACGCGGCGAGCAATTTCGGCGGAAAGCTGAGCGATGCTGGCTTCCAGGTCACGCCGCGCCGCCAGCAACTCAGCGGCAATGCGTTCTTTAGCGGTGTTGACGAGTGCGGTAGCTCTTGCGCGAGCGTCCTTAAGCTGCAGGGCTCGCTCGTCTAACAGTCTTTTGCGGGCGGCCTCTTGTTGGGCATAGATCTGTCCCCTGGCTTGCCTAAGTGCGCCTTGGTACTGTTTTAGTTTGTCGGCAGCGGCAGCTTGGGCGGCTTCCGCTGCCTTTTGAGCACCGCTGGTGCGTGCGTCGCGCTCGGCCATGACTCGCATGAGGGGACGGAAGAAAAGAGCGCGCAAAATGAAGAAAAAAAGGAGAATGATGAAGACTGTGGGCACAGCCTGAAGGAACAGTTCGCCCAGTTGGTGAACAATGGCCTGCATTTAATTGTGTCGCCTGAACCCCAAGGTTGGCAGCCACGCCGTGCCCCACCCGGGGAAGGGCTTACGGTGGGCTAAAAGCTGCCGACTCGAAACTATATTTTATAGCATTCGCGGCGGCATCGCGTCAATGCAACGAGGTTACTGCCGGCCAATTTTTCCGGCTTAACCGAATTTGTTAGTGGCCTAACGTGATAGTTTGAGCCAAGCGTTGAGCGCAGTGGCGCGCGGTAAAAGAGCGAGGGCCGCAAGGTCTCGGAACTGAGCGGCGCGTTGGCGATAACCATATTCGCCGGGCGCGATAATGGCAAGGAAAGGAACACCAGCGCCGCGGGCGGCGAGGGCATCGTCGATGTTGTCCCCGACGTATAAGGCGGTGGAGGGGTCGCGGCCGGCCAGTATCTTGTGCAGGCCCTCGGGATGCGGCTTCCCGCGTTGCACGTCGTCCATGGTGACGACGGTGCGGAAATGACGAGCGGCTGGCCAGCGCTCAAAAGTAAACGAAAATTCGCGGCGGTTGCGGCCAGTAAAGAGATCTAGCTCGAAGCGGTTGGCCCACCTCTCGATCTGGCGAAGCGTAATGAGGAGCTTCTCATTGCGGACGTTTCCCGGTTTGCCGTTTGCGCCCCAGTAGAAATTGCTGAAGGCATCGCGAGCTTGTTCATAGGTAGTGGGATAGCCCAGCGAGGTGGCCCACGCGGCGGTCATGGTCCAGTCATCGTTGAAGCCGGGTTTGCTTTTCCACTGGTGCAACTCGGCGTAGGTGACACGCTTACCACTGAAATGGCGTACTGTCTCAAGCGCAGAACGCCAGTACGTTGCACGTACGTCGACGAGTACGCCATCTACGTCAAAAATTAAGATTTTAGGTTGCGTGGAGAGTGTCGGGCGACGGCGCAGGCTTGGCAAAGGTCCTCGTTGAAAAAAATACTTTTACAGGATAAGAAAGTGTCGCCGTTGAATGCCACAACCGTCAAGGTATGTGTTAGCACTTACATCCTGCCTAGTTCCTCTGTCCACTTCGGACCGTGCCGTTGCTGGAGCAAGAAAGGCCTTGCTACAATCGAATTGTCAGCGCCATGGCCAAACGGGAGCACCCGGGGGACGGCCGGCACCCGCATCAAATTTCCCCTGCATATTCCATTCCTTAGGGGAAGGACCGTTTTTAAGGAATCACTTACCAGCGGAATGCAGCGGCAGGTTCCGGCTGTGTCGCGTTCTTAGCGGTTACAGAAATGAGGAGAGAAGTATGGCGGGATTTGGCGGAGTCGACTACATCGATTTTGACTCGCAATTGAATGACGAGGAAAAGCTTGTGCGGCAAACTGCGCGGCAGTTCGTCGAGAATGAAATTATTCCGATCATCGAAAAACATAACCGGGAAGCGACGTTTCCTGAGCATCTAGTGCCGCAACTCGGTGAGTTGGGCTTTTTCGGCGCGAACCTGCACGGTTATGGGTGCGCGGGCATGTCCAATGTCGCTTACGGGCTGATGACGCAGGAGCTGGAGCGCGGAGACTCCGGACTACGGAGCTTCGTCTCCGTGCAAAGCGCATTGGTGATGTATCCGATTTATGCCTATGGCAGCACCGCGCAGAAAGACAAATGGCTGCCTCTGCTGCAGCAGGGCAAAGCCATCGGGTGCTTCGGGCTGACGGAGCCGCAATTTGGATCGAATCCCAGCGGGATGCTGACGCGCGCGGCCAAGAAGGGCAATAAATACGTTTTGAACGGCGAAAAAATGTGGATAACCAGCGGTTCGATCGCGGACGTTGCGGTCGTGTGGGCCAAGTGCGAGGACAATCGAATTCGTGGATTTTTGGTTGAAAAAGGCAGGCCGGGATTCAAGGCTTGGGATGTGCACGGGAAATGGTCGCTCCGGACGTCGGTGACGTCAGGCTTGGCGTTTACGGATTGTGAGATACCAGCAGAAAATCTATTACCGAACGTGGAAGGCTTGAAAGGGCCGCTGGGTTGCCTGAACCAGGCACGTTACGGCATCGGTTGGGGCGCCCTGGGGGCGGCCATGGCGTGTTATGACACCGCTTTACAATATGCCAAGACACGCAAGCAATTCGCGAATAAACCGATCGCATCACATCAGCTGGTGCAGGACAAGCTCGCCTGGATGATTACTGAAATTGTGAAGGGGCAATTGCTTGCGCTGCACGTCGGCCGGCTTAAAGACCAAGATAAAGTTGCTCCTGCGCACATCTCGATGCTGAAAATGAACAACGTGGCTATCGCGCTGGAGACGGCGCGCAAGGCGCGCGATATTCTGGGTGCAAATGGCATCGTGGACGACTACTGCATCATGCGGCACATGAACAACCTCGAAAGCGTATCTACCTACGAGGGTACGCACGACATTCACAAGCTGGTGATCGGCGAGCGTATTACCGGCATCTCCGCTTTTGTATAACCATGTAAATCTCCGGCTTGCGGGAGCGCCTGACATGACCCTACTCGCTTTTGCTTCTCCGCGTTTCTTCCTCCGCTCCATCTTATTTTTCGTTTCTCCTCTTCTCTTACCCTCCGCGGCGACAGCTCAAGCTCCGCCAAAGACGGTGATCCGGGTGGAGAGGCCGAAGGTTCGTGCAATCACGGCGTTCATCAATCTGGATTCTGGGCAATATCAAGCGCAGATTGCCGATACCCTGAAGATGTTGAAATACGCGAGAACCGTATTCGAAACCCGCGGTTACGAGGTCCAAACGATTCGCATTTCAACACAGCCGTTTCCGGAATATACCGGCGGAATGACCACCGAGCAGGCCGTGGCGTTCTTCAAGGAATATGACGCCCTGGCAGAAAAAGAGAAATTCGATGCGTCGATCGGGCCGGCGATGCCAGGTGCAGGAGATAGTGCGGACCAGGCGGATCTGCTGGCAGAAATTCTGCGCAACACAAAAGTTCTGAATGCGAGCCTCATCGTGGCGGGTGATGACGGTGTGCGCTGGAATGCTGTCGGGGCTGCTGCTCGTGTGATGAAAAAGCTGTCCGAGACGACTAAACACAGCCAGGGCAACTTCAACTTTTCGGCGATTGCGATGGTACCTTCGTTGACGCCCTTCTATCCAGGTTCCTATCACACCGGCCTTGGTCATCAGTTTGCGATTGCGCTGCAATCGGCGAATGTTGTGGCCGCCGCTTTTAAAGACGCTGGCAATCTTACGGCGGCGAAACAGCGTCTGACGGATTCCTTGAGCACCGAGGCGTTCGCTATTCAGTCGTTGGCTCAACGAGTGGATCGCGATACCGGTTGGGCGTACATGGGAATTGACCTCTCGCCCGCACCGCTGAAAAACATTTCTATCGGCGACGCAATTGAGAATTTGACGGCACAGCCGGTGGGGTCTAGCGGAACTTTGACCGCGGCAGCCACGATCACAGCCGCCATCAAAGACATCACCGTGAAACAGACGGGCTATTCCGGCCTGATGCTGCCGATCCTTGAAGATGCTCGGCTGGCCCAACGCTGGAGCGAAGGTCAAATTTCGTTGGATGCGCTGCTGAGTTATTCCGCTGTTTGCGGTACCGGGCTGGATACCGTGCCGCTACCCGGGGATACGTCCGCCGATCAACTGTCGCTCATCATTGGCGACATGGCCAGCCTAGCCTTTAAATGGCGCAAGCCGCTCTCAGCGCGACTCCTACCAGTGGCAGGTAAGAGCGCAGGTGAAATGACTGAGTTTGACAACCCGTATCTGGTCAATGCAACACTGCAGCCACTTCACCGAGCTGTGGGGCAACCGTGAGTCAATTCTAATGGTGGGTTGACACGGGATTTGATTGCCAGAGTGGATTGCTCGACGGAACATACCGTTGTCAGTCAAGCTCATTTGCTTTTGTCTCCTGTCGACGCCCGGACCAAACCTGGTCTAGCATATCGTTCCGCCCCGGAATTCCGGGGCTCTGTCGGAGACGCCCGTCAATGGAAGCTCAACTCAGTCTGGAATTTCTACGTGTGGTCGAAAACGCCGCGATTGCGGCCGCACGCACCATGGGATTCGGCGATCGCCACAAAGCCGATGAAGTCGCTGTCGAAGCCATGCGCAAGACGATGCAGGCCGTACAGATGGACGGCACGATCGTCATTGGCGAAGGTGAGCGCGACGAAGCGCCCATGCTCTATATCGGCGAAAAAGTTGGCCTCGCGACGCATGCGCCGAAAGCGTCATTCCCGCAGGTGGACATCGCCGTGGACCCCTTGGAGGGCACCAACCTCTGCGCCACAGGTGCGCCCAACGCGATTGCGGTGCTCGCCGCCAGCGAACGTGGAGGATTGCTGCACGCCCCCGATATTTATATGGAGAAGATTGTCGTGGGACCCTCGTGCAAGGGTGCCGTGGACCTTGATGCACCGGTAGCAGAGAACTTGAAAGCCATCGCAAAGCGGCTTGAGCGGGACGTCGAAGATCTCGTAGTGATCGTGCTGGACCGCCCCCGGCACGAAAAGCTCATCGCAGATATTCGAACGGCTGGGGCACGTATCCGTTTAATCGGCGATGGCGACCTGTCCGCGGGAATTTCCGCTGCCGTGCTCGGCACCGGAGTGCACGCCGTGATGGGGATCGGCGGGGCCCCAGAAGGAGTGCTGACAGCCGCGGCGCTGCGTTGCCTGAATGGGCAAATCGTCGCGCGCCTGGTGGTCACCAAGCCCGAGGATGAAGAGCGCTTGGCGAAGATGGGGGTAAGAGATTCAAAACGTGTCTATGACACTGAGGACCTGGCCCCCGGCAAGAAAATGATTTTTGCCTGCTCGGGAGTTACCGATGGAAATTTGCTTCGGGGTGTACGTTTTTTTGGGGAAGGTGTTCGCACCCAATCGATGATTTTGACCCTGGACGATCGCCAGGTACGGTTCGTGGACTCCGTGCATCTCGAAAAGCGACCGGACGTAAAGGTGCGATTCAACTGAAATGATTGCAAACTGGATCCTGCGAATCGCTTAACGGCGAGCTAGACGCTAGTTATTATCGAAGATTGTTAATTATTGCCAGAAAAACACCATCGTCCACGCTGACCGATCGAGTAAAGAAGGTTGCAGTTTTTCCCGCGGCCATTGCAATGTTAGTGCCATTGCCGCTCAACGCTGGAGAGGCAGACTTAGCGGTATCTGACCCGTCACCTGGCCGAAGCGAAATCCTCGTTGTCCTTGGCGTGCATTGAGGAACCCCAAAACAAGTATCGCGGATAAAAACTTGTCGGAGTCCGCTGTTGCTGCCACTTGTCACAGAATTTGCCTGACCAGCCGCAGGGTTGGCCGCATGCGTCGGCGTCACCGCCACAAAGGCCACAAAACGTCCCGAGGCGCTGACGGAGGGCAGGATGCTATCTGTCCCAACTAACGCACCGTTCGAATCCGTGGAAACGAGTTGCGTGTTGGGTGTACATCCCGAAGCAACGCCGAGACATATATCGCGCAAGTACACGTTGCGACCGGCGGCCGGCCCACTCGCAAGCAGATTGGTCGCAACCGAACTGAAAGCGATATATCGTCCGTCCGAGCTCATCGACGGCGAGTGGCTATCACCATTGCCCGGGGTTTCATCCACTGCAGCGGAGATCAGCGTCTTGCTCCGTTTGCAGGCGGACGTGGCACCTTCACAAGTGTCGCGCAAGAAAATTTGTGTGTGTTCGTTTTGCACTGAGGTATAAGCCACATAACGTCCATCGACGCTAACCGCTGGCGTTTCTTCCGCCGCTTGCTCCACTCCTCCAAGGGCCGTGGCCTGCGCACTCCGTGGCGTTGCGCCGGTAATCGTAAATGTCAGCCCTGAACTTGTGCCTCCTCCTCCGGCCGATGGATTTGGCACCCCGCCCGGTGGAGTGATCTGCGGAGCAGGCGGGTTGTACACCGCTACGCTTGCTGTGCCCGCCGTCGAAATCAGGCTTCCGGGCACTGTCACTTTGATGTTCCCCCCGCTTATCGTCGGACTGCTCAGTGTGGTCACCATCGCTCCGGATGTCCAATGGACCTCCGAACTAGAAATAAAGTTGCTCCCTTGCAGATCCAGCGCAAAACCAGCATTCGCGCACGAAGTTCCGCACGCCGCCGTGCTCGTCGGGGTCATCAATGTCAGCACCGGAATGGGATTAGGCGGAGGATTGATAATAAACGCTGAAGGGTTCGACAGCCCATTCATTCCGGCACCCGAAGCCGGATTCAGGGAAATGATAGTCGCCGTTCCGGGTTTTGCTGTCAACGCAGCGGGAACCACCGCCGTAACTTGTGCCGAGTTCACGAACGTCGTCGCAAGATTCTGGCCGTTCCATTGCACCACTGTTTTGGCCACGAAGCCGGCGCCGCTTAAGGTCAAGACAAAATCGCCGCCACCTGCGCTGATGTTGGATGGGGATAGAGAAGCAACCCTGGCGCCGGTATTATTCTGGAATGTATTGCCGTAGTCGTTGCAACCTCCCGCGGCCAAAATTGTAAGGACTGCGACCACCAGCGTTGCCCAAGACCGCTTCATCGAGACTCCTTCTCGCTCTTACAGCCAACCGGCCACCGACATGATTTGATATCGACGTGCGTCATTTGAATGACCAGATGGCCAAGGTTATAAACCTCGCCAAAGGCACCCCGGCTCGCTGCTCCGGTAGGATGCCGCTTCTGCCTCTCGCGTTGATTGGCCCACGGAAATTTCGCCGGACCTCGCCGCTCCGGACAGAGTCGGCTGCGAATCGCATGGCCTGCGCAACCCTTCATGCTTACCATCCGCCCCGCATTAGGTCAATGCGCAATCGCGAAGCGGCAAGAGTCTAGGATGGCGGGCCACCAGGCAACCTTTAATCATGGGTCGATTCTCATTTCGCTCGCGCCTAGCGCCTTCAGTGACGCGCGCACTAATCCCTTGATGTGTGCAGCGCATTCTGCATCGTTAACGGTCATAGCTGCTGCTGCACGATAACTTGCCAGCGCTTGCTCCTTGCGGTTTAATTTGGCGTAAAGATCTCCACGCACGAGCTGAAACAGGGGATTCGATGGATAGGAGTCCGCCAGCGGGCCAATCACGGCCAGCGCCCTTTCGTACTGCAGGTCGTAGCGATGTAGGTTCATGGCTAGATAAAAACGCGCCAGGTTTGGTGTTAACACCCCTTTGGAAATGGCCTGCTCAAGCTCGCGAATACCCTCCTGCTTCGAACCGCCGGGAATTCCCATAAAGAAGCGCAAAACTCTGGCCACCGAACTGAGCGTGTCCACGTAATAGTTGTAAAGCCCCACGCCTAGATCAGCATCCGCAAGCGTTGGATCAAGCTGCAGTGCACGGAGAAAGTGCGCGCGCGCGCGAACACCTGCTCGTGCCGCATTGCGATTCTCTCCGCGCAGAGGGTAAAGTCGCGCGGCCAGGGCCTCGCCCATTCCCGCGTAGAAGTGCATTTCTGCGGTCTCTTGCTGCCTCAGTTGTTCTTCGGCAAGTGCAGTGACTTTTGCTGCAAATTTTAGATAAGCCTGGTCATCGCCGCGTTTGGGCCGATGGCGCACATCCGTCATGCCATATCTGAAGTCCGCCGAGGTGCACCACATCTTCCACCAGACCGCCTCGGCCTCCAAAAGATAACCGAGCGGATGCGTGGGCTGCTCTTGTTGCATGCTGCGCGCAGCTGATATCGCAGCATCTGTATCGAAGGAATAAATCTTGTCGAGGATGTTGGTTGCTGTCGGCGGAACAGAAAGCTGCGCCCCACGCGTCGAGGCGCAACAAAGTGCCAAGACACTCAGGACATGTGCACCGATCAGCGAAATACGCCGCAAGATCCTCATGTCGCTATCCGAGGTTGCCGCAACATCTTACGCTCGTCGCGCCCCCCGCGCGCTATGGCTCAGCACTCGCAGGCAATGACGGTTCCATCCGGAGCGGAATGTGGGTTAGGAAGCAGGAAGCTCATTTGCTATTCTCGGCGAACCAATGGAATCGCGCGAACATATTAACCGCACGGCGCTCAACTCCAGAGATGACCGCAGCGAGGAACCACGTCGTGAAGAACAGCCAAGCATTACAGAGCCCAACGAGCAGCCGGCATTGGAGCGAGGCCTCGGCCTGAAAGAGGCTGTCGCGCTGAACATGATTGACATGATCGGCATCGGGCCGTTTGTGGTGAGTCCTCTGGTCATTCGCGCGATGGGGGGCCCCCCGGCTCTGTTGGCGTGGTGCGCCGGCGCGGTACTCGCACTTCTCGACGGATTCGTTTGGTCGGAGCTTGGCGCGGCATTGCCCAAAGCTGGCGGAAGCTATGTTTTCCTCCGCGAAGCTTATGGCCCGGAACGTTGGGGCCGTCTCATGTCGTTTCTTTTTGTCTGGCAAACACTGATCCAAGCGCCCTTAGTGATTGCTTCCGGCGCGATTGGATTTGCGCAATACGCCAGTTATTTGCATCCCCTTGGCATGTATCAACAAAAGGCAGTTTCCGGAGTGGTGGTATTGTTTCTGATCGTTCTTCTCTATCGTCGCATTACCACCATCGGGAAAATATCTGTGTTGTTATGGGCCGGAGTAATCGGCACGATGATCTGGTTGATCGCTGGCGGCGTCACCCATTTCAACGCGCGCATGGCTTTTTCGATTCCTCCCGGTACTCTGCATTTTTCGCGCCTGTTTTTCGCAGGTCTTGGCGCCGCGATGATCAATACCACCTACACCTATTGGGGCTACTATAATATTTGTCATCTTGGCGGCGAGTTGCGCCAACCAGAGAAGAACATTCCACGAGGGATTTTCATTTCCATCGGGGGGATTGCGGTTCTCTACCTTGCCATGCAAGTAAGCATTCTGGGTGTCGTACCGTGGCAGAAGGCTCAAAATTCGCAATTTCTCGTAAGCACTTTCGTCGAAACTGTATCCGGTCCGTTTGCCGCGCGCATCGCGACACTGCTTGTTCTGTGGATTGCTTTCGCGTCTATATTCTCCGCGTTGTTGGGTTATTCGCGTGTGCCCTATGCTGCGGCGCTCGATGGCAATTTCTTTTCGGTATTCGCCCGCGTCCATCCAGAAAAGAAATTCCCGCACGTCGCGCTGCTGTTTCTTGGCGGCGTGGCATTTTTCTCCAGCCTGCTTTTCCGTTTGTCTACGGTAATCGCCGCCATCCTGGCCACGCGCCTGCTCGTTCAATTCATCGGCCAAGCAGTTGGTGTTATGCTGCTGCACAGGCGCTGGTCTGCAGATCGATTTCCATTCAAGATGTGGCTTTATCCCTTACCCGCATTCTTGACTGCATGCGGCTGGGCCGCACTGTTCTGGGCTACTGGACCCGCGCGCAAATGGGGACTTCTGGTAATCGCACTTGGCGGCGCCGCGTTTCTCCTCCGTGCGCGGGAAATGCGAGGATGGCCGTTCGGTCCTGCCGCTGCAGCCCATGAATGACTCCGGAGAACCTGACCTCATCAATTTGCTTGATCCTATTACTGCGTGAAGTCGAAACCATACGGTGATCGGAATGAGTTACAACCATGTTAAATCCTGGACACATCCGCGGCGCGCGCAAGTCGTCGTGCTATCCTTTTACTTCACAAACAATTGGGGAGATTCGGCGCGTCAACGTTGCTCTGCTAGGTCCGATTTGGATGCGTTGGACTTGTTCGAATGATAGTATTTTTTGAAAAGGAGTTTTGCCCGCATGAAAATTCCGCGTGCCACCGCTAACGAGCGACAAATGCTGCGAGTCCTCCTTGGAGTCATCCTTGTCTCCGGACTCGCGTTTTGTTTGGTTTCTCCCGCCAATGCCCAGAAAGACAAAAAGAAGAAAAAGAACGCTCCGGTGACGGACAGTAGCTCGACGCTGGTCCCCATGTCTGACGAGCAACAGATCGACTATATGATCTCGGAGATGCTTGGCGCATGGCAGTTGGGCGATATTGAAAAATTGCACAAGGACTATGCCGATGACGTTTCGATCGTGAATGGCGCCTACGCTCCACCGCTCATAGGCTGGACTAATTATCTAGCTGTCTATCAGCAGCAACATGCGCGTATGCAACAAGTGCGCATGGATCGTTTCAATACCTATATCAAAATAAATGGCAACGTTGGGTGGGCGTGCTATCAGTGGGATTTTGCGGCGGTGTCCGAAGGTCAGCCGACAGCGGCGCGGGGTCAAACCACACTAGTAGTGGAGAAGAGAAACAATCACTGGGTGATCGTGCATAACCATACGTCTCTTGTTCAGCAGTCAAACCCAGCGGAGACGCCGACAAACCTACCGGCGAATCCACCGCCCGCTGCCAAGCCCGCTCCCGCTTCACCTGCCATGCGCTAGACGGGTGCGGTACTACGATTGGCTAAAAACTCTTCAAGCCTTGATAGATCCACATTCCAGCAATCACCAGCAGTAAAGTGCCGGCTGCGATGCCGGTGGTGGCAATCGGCCGCGAGAGCCGCGTAATTTTTGCAACCAGCTCTCGCTGCTCCCTCGCCATGTGGTCTTGAGCAGCATCGAGAAAGATGCCGTCTTCCTCGTGACTCGCTAGGAGCGTGCGCCAGACCAACAACGCAAAAAAGATGGCTGTGATCCCTCCCCAGGCGATAAGTAGGTAATAAATGGGTCCTGCAAGGATAGGTTCCATGGTGACCTCCCTGGATCCGAACGGCGGTGCCTGCTCGAGGGGCAGGCAAGGTAATACGGCTACCTGAGGCGGAGTATAGCACCGTAGATTCGAATTTGCAGTACCAAGTAGAAGGAAAATCGATACACGCCTAAGGGATTTCGGCGCTTGGATAGTGGGAGCCTAAAAGCGACGTTAAATCAGCGGGATAAGCAGCGGCAGAATTCGAGCTGCGGTTTCACCCGTTCTCCACATAACGGTGAACAAAGGTGACCGCCGTGGCGCCTTCACCCACAGCAGACGCGCAACGCTTCACCGAACCATGCCGCACATCCCCGGCGGCGAACAATCCGGGTATGTTGGTTTCCAGGTAGTACGGACCCCGGTCGAGCGGCCATCCATCGGGAGGCTTGCTACCGTTTAGCAAATCTGGACCCGTGACGAGATAACCCGCCCATCGCGTACAACGCCCGCTTCCAGTGCCCAATTGGTATTGGGCACACCGCCAATACAGATAAATAGCCACCGCGTCTGAACTGTCTGCTGGTCTCCGGTTCGACGATTCTTCAGCGTGATAGCTCGCAATCCCTCGTCCCCGCTCAACGCTGTCACCTCTGTGTTTGTTAACACCTCAATGTTTTTCGCTGCGTAAATTCGATCCATTAAATAGGAAGAAAGAGTTTCCTTGAGAGATTCCTCGCGCACAACCATCGTCACTTTTTTTGCGATTTTGGCAAAATGCAGCACGGCTTGCCCAGCCGAGTTGCCGCCACCTACAATAAAAACGTGCTCGTTTCCGCAAAGAGACGCTTCGCTAGCGCCAGCACCGTAG
>DATNMX010000025.1:0-25857 GCA_035602135.1 Candidatus Dormiibacterota bacterium | reverse complement strand
CAGCGGCGTCTTCCGCGACTTCAGTCCCTGCGTGTCCACTCCCATTTCCCCAAACGCCGCCGCATCGTCAAACCGGTTCTTATGTCCGTCCAATTCAATCTCAATGAACGGCTTCCCTTGCGGGTCGTTGAATCCTCCCCATCGCGCTACTACTTCCTGCCACTTCCCTGGAACCAGAGCAGCTTCTTTCACGGGTATGCTCACGCGCTCGGTTAAGAAGTCCTGGCTCGTCACCGCAAACTTCAAATCCTCTCCACCCCAAAAACCCAGGCTGAACTGATTTACCCCCGTCCCCAGCCTCGTGTTGTGATAATCCACTCCGATCCCCGTGTTGAAAATGATCTGCGGCCGCTTTCCCTCCACCTGATCGTGCAGGCGGATCTTCACCCGCATCTCTCCGGCCCCAGGATTGAAATATCGCTCCCGCGGATACTGCAGATAGTCCTTCCCATTCAAACGCGCGTGTACCTCTCCTTTTTCCCGTACCATCTCCATTCCTCGCAGCTTTCGCCGCACCGCCACCATCAGCGCCGGCCACTTCCCTCCCAACACCCAGCACTCATGCTGCGTCCGCGCACCTTCTGCATCTACCTTATTTCCAAGCCGCGTCGACCCCAACTCACCGATCACCGCCACAAACTCATCCTGTCCCCCCACGCTGGGCAAACTCCCACACGGCAGGGGCGGCGATGCCTCCGCCGCCCCAATCGTCTTCAGCACCGGATAGCCTGCATATTGCACATGCAAATTACTGAAGCTGGTTGCCTGGCCACCGTTGTAGCCTAACAACTGCACAACCATATCCTCGTCCGCCCAACCGCTCCGTAAAAACGTCACTGTCCCGTAAGTGGGTGTGAAGGACTTGCACAGCGGATACGCAACTTGCTGCCGGCCGGGCTTGAAGTTCGGATCGTAGAACAGATAGGCGTAAGGCCCCCAGCTCACCATACACTCCGCGTCGCTTTGCTTCACACCATAGCCGAACAGGTGGACGCGTCCCAACAACGGATCTCGCAATGCTATTTCCCGCAACTTCTCATCCCCCGCTTCCTGCGCCAGACGCAAAAGAGCAGCACTGTGAGCATCCAATTGATCGTACCCTATCCCCGTCAGACAACTGGAATTAGCCTGGGCATAACGGTCGCGAGAAAGTTGCTTCGGCGGAACCACGCAGTAACGTTCCCACATCAGAGGCTTGGTGCTCCTCCCCGGAAACTCCTTATACAGATCAATCCCCATCACGTTCCGTAGAGCATCACAGAAATGCAGCATCCACATGTCTTCGGCAACCCCAAAACTAATGCCATCGTCTGGCTCTCCATCCTCGCCACAACCGTGCGGCATGATTCCAGCACGAAACCGGTCCACCACGGCGGACACCCACTCCTTAGCGTCAGGGTGGTGATCCAGCAGTTGAAGGGCAGCTACACCAAAATGACCGTTATCCACTACTGCGTGGTGCCCTCCCTCCGGATCGTGCCGAAGTCTGTTTACGTCCGGCCACCAGCGGTTCATGAGATCCACCAGTGCCTTGACAACTGTTGCCTCCTCCTCTTCCGTCAAGGCGCCAGCCAGCCAGTCCAGCGCTACCGCGTAAGCCTGCATGTAACGATCGGCACCATAGAAGGTCAATTCGATCTCGTCATTGTGCTTCCAATTCGCCGATGCCAGCAGCCACTGCTTGGCCTTCGCAAGCCAGCGCTCATCATGCGTCATCCGCCAAGCAAAGGCGTATTGCTCAATCATTGCACCCGCTTGCATCGACGAATAAAACGTGATGTAAAGCTGATGAAAAGGAAGCGGACTGTCCGGCACCTCCGGAATCTGCTCCCACGGCTCTCGCTTGGAGAGTTCCTCACAGTCGGCCAGCAGGTTCTGCAAAATGCGCTTCCGCACCGGATCGGTGGGTGGAGCGAAGCGGTACTCGGGATCGTCCATTGGGTGGTAGAGCCGGGGACGTGATTGCCGCAGAGCTCCGAACGTCCGTCGGACGCCTAGCAGGGGCAACCGAGAACCTATGGCAACCGATGCACCGGCCACCGTCACAATCTTAAGCGCTTCTCTACGCGTGAATATAACTAGACTCCTCTAATTGTATTGGATCCGCTGCCTCTGCTCATGGGACAAATTTCGGCTTTTGGGGTGAATCAGCCAGGTTTACACTCGTCAAAAACACCAGCTGAATAATTTTTTCCATCTTACGATAATCGATCCTATCCCAAGTGTCATTTTCTGTATGGTAGTCGGGATGCTCGCCGGTAGTGAATAGAACCATGGGGATGCGTCTGATCGCGAACCAGAATTGATCGCTTCGGGCGAACCACGCTTCCGGGTCACGGTTGTCAGTCTTGAAGTCCAGTTTCACACCGATCGTCTTGTCGCTGTCTTCGATTATCCGCCGCAGGTCAGGATCATAAAGCGTACCGACAATGTTGACATCGTTTTTGTTCTGTTCAGCCGTCGTGTGCCAAGTCTCTGTCTGCTCGTCGCGCCCGATCATGTCCATATTTAAATCGGCGATAGTATTTTCCAGTGGGATAACTGGGTGCTCTACGTAAAAGTAGGAACCAAGCATGGGTCGTTCTTCCGCGTCGAAGGCAACAAAGAGGATGGTTCTTCTCGGGGTTACAGCTCCTCGCGAGTAAGCTTTCGCGATTTCCAGTACGCCAGTCGTCCCAGAAGCGTTGTCATCAGCACCATGATAAATCCGGTCCCCCGCCACGCCGATATGATCGTAATGTCCGCTAATCAATACTGTTTCATTTCGAAGGGCCGGGTCGGTGCCTTCCAGCAGTCCAAGTACGTTGCGACCCTGAATTACTTTCTGGTCTTTAAGCGCCTTCCTCATCGTCAGGGTCACACCGGGCACTGCGAAGGAATGGGGCTGATAGCTTCGGTCGATTTCCTGCTCCAAAGATTCAACCGATTGGCCTGTCCGAGCTAGTAAATCGTCAGCAACGTCGGAAGTAATCGAAAAGATTGGAAAGTCCCACAACCTCCCAGCGAGCGCGTAGTGCGGGAGAGGAGCGACACTACCGGGATGCGGCCCACTGGAAACGTTTTGGGCGCGTCCGGGGTTTCGCTTTTTTATGATAAGCAGCCCGGCCGCACCGGCCTTCCGTATCTGCTCTGCCTTAAACCACTCGTAGGCATAGAAGGTATTCCATGACCCCTTGAACTTCGACTTGGAGTTGTTTTCCTGCGGCTCACGTTGCAGGATCATAGCAATCCTGCCGTGAAGGTCCACACCGGCAAAGTCGTTGTAGCTGTACTCAGGTGCATCAATGCCATAGCCGAGAAAGATCAGTGGGCCAATGGCTTGGGCGGGATTATTGCTCTGCATTACCCAAAAGGAAAAATCGTGGTCGATCTGGTAAGACTTTTCAAATCCGCCGATGGCGACCTTGAGCACGGTGTTCTCGCGGTCGACCCAGGCTGTTACTAAGTTGAAATCTTGAAAATAGGTACCATTGTCGCCTGCTGGTTTGAGTCCCGATCGTAAAAACTCGGACGCAATGTAGTTCGCTGCAATTCGACCCTCGTGGCTACCTGTATTGCGACCTTGCATCTCGTCGGCGGAGAGGAAAACCATGGGACCCTTAATCTCATCAGCGCTGATTGTTGCGACAGCCCGTCGAGTAGCTGGTGGAAGAGTATCGGAGGCCTCTTGACTGAAAACATAAAACGGTAACATCACAACCAGCGATATCAGCTTCTTCATCTACACAATCCTTCGGACGGGTCCACGGATCAGTTTTCACCCCTTACTGATGGAGTAAGGTTTCAGAGACACCCCGGCGTGAACCTATGCTGCCGCCCGCCGAAACGCCCTAGCTAGCGCAGTTGGCATCCACTCAGGGATTCACCTGTAGATCAGGGGCTTGCAGATCCCATCGTTCCTGAATCAGAACAAGTACTTGAGCGCTACTTGGATTTGCCGGGGAGTATTAGCTTGACTGTTTATCACGCCAAAACTCGCGAGGCCGACGGTGGTTCCGGGAGGCCCAAAATAAACATTGTTGAAGGCATTGAAGAACTCACCCCGGAGCTGCAATTTCTGGCTTTCTGTAATGTTAAAGTTCTTCATGAGCGCTAGGTCGAAGTTCACGAGCCTCTGGGTTCTCAGGATATTGCGCCCTGAATTCCCGAAGGTGTAGTTAGGGGGATTGGAAAAAGCCGCGGTGTTAAACCAGTGATCGACCGATTGGCCTGAAGACAAACGTGGGTTTCCAACAAGGTTCGCTCGCTCGCCACCATCCCCGTTATTGGCGGTATCTCCGAGCGCGTAAACGCTGAACGGGTAGCCGGACTGTAGAACATTAACAGCCGAGAATTCCCAGCCCCCAATCGCCACACCCTTCAGCCCCCTCATATCTCGGCCGGGCAGATCCCAAACCAGACTGTTTACCCACCGATGGGGCGTGTCAAACGCTGCAGGGCCTTTTTCCGCGCCGCGATTATACACATTCTGTACACTATTCTGACCTCCGTAACCTCCGTTCCCCGTTGAGAAGCTCCCTGTGTCAATTGTCTTCGACCAAGTGTAGGCCGACAAAAGCGTCACACCACGCGAGTAACGTTTCTGAACCTGTACTTGAAGCGCATTATAGCTAGCGTTCACCTCCCCGCTCCAAAAGTAAATCGCCGTATAGTCTTGGTAAGGACGGCGAGCTTGTACGTCCCCAGGTCCCGCCATAGGTTGGTTGAGGTCGTAATAATGACCTAGCTTGTGTGCGGATGACCCTACATAGCCAGTTGAAATACTCCAATTCGACCCGAACTGCCGCTGAACGTTCAGGCCCCATTGTTGATTGTAGGCAGTTCTAATGTGCGGATCGACCGGAACCAAGAACGGCAATCCCAGCGTCGCGGTTGGGATAGGCTGATTCATGAAAAATGGGTTGGTCATGTTATTGGTGAAAAACGTCGTGAAATACGTGGGGGGATTCGTGGAGAGAACCGTCCACTGGTTGTGCTCGACATGGTCATAGTAGATGCCCGCACCGCCGCGAATGACCGTATTACCATTTCCAAAGGGCTGCCAGGCGAATCCAAAGCGCGGCGCAAAATTATTATGGTCGCCTTGTATCAAGGGTCTCCGCTCACCAGCTCCGAAGAGTTTACCCGTGGCCGGGTCAAAATTTACAGCCAGCCCCCGAATATCGTAAGGTATCGTGTGCAGGTCATAGCGCAACCCCAAGTTAACGGTAAGCGTCCGCGTAACCTTGAAGTCGTCCTGAACGTAAATTCCAAAGAGGTTCGAGCGCTGATAATTGGGAATTGACCCCGAACCCGAAGTGACCTGGGCGGGGATTCCCAGAAGGAAATCTGCCAAGGCGTTTTCGGGTTGCTTTAACGCCCCCGCCGGTGTGGTAAACCTACCATCAAATCGGAAAGCTCCGCGGGAGAAGTACTCGATGAACTGGTTCTGCTGCTCTCGGAAAAATTCGGCGCCGATGGAAAGGCTATGCTTACCGCTGGTACGATGCAGGTCCCCCTTGTATTGAAAGACGTTGTCCCCCGCCCGATAGGGCGTAGCGTACGCGTCACCGATCAGCGCAAAAGTTGAGACTGAAACTTGAGGCACCCCTACCGTATCAGGATTATTGGTAGCGGTCGGAATCCCCAACGCCGAGCCCGAGAATTTTGCCGGATCGCGCTTCGGAAAGGTTCGACCGGTATGCGAGCGACTGAAGCCCGCCCTGAGCTCCAATAGCACTGTGGGAGTGAACACGTGGGTATAAACTAACCCAATGTTACGGGTGTTGTCAGGTGAAACAGTCGCAAAAAAGGGGATTACAGGCACGTTTTTCTGACTGGCCTGGCTCATCGCAAAGGTGGCTGAAAGCCTGTTCGATACCGAAAACTCATGATCAATCTTACCGATGTAGCCATCAATGGTCTCGTGGTTTGCTCCGGTGTTAATGTAGTTGTTAGCACCCGTCAGGGTGGTGGAATTGGGCGCGGGCCAGTATGGAGCCAGCACCGCCGCGGCAGGATTTATCCTGTTCGTAGGAATGATGTTCCCTGGAAAAGGCTGGCCGGTGTTTGGATCGTTGATGGTCCCGCTGAAGCCCGAGAAATTACCCTGCAGTTGGCCCGCGGTGGGTACTCTGGTGATATTGGTTGCAGGCGAGGGCAAACGTAGCCCCTCGTAGTTGAACAGGAAAAAGGTCTTGTTGTGAATGATTGGCCCGGAGATCACACCGCCGAATTGGTTGCGTTTAAACGGAGCTACCGGAAGCCCTGAGCGCTCCCGGAAGAAGTCGTTAGCGTCCAGCGCATCATTGCGGAGGAACTCGAACGCGGAACCATGAAACTTGTTGGTCCCGGACTTGAGAACCAGATCGACCTGGGCACCAGTTCCCATGCTTCTGGACGCCGAATAATGCCCAATTTCCATGTCGAATTCCTGGATGGCATCGATGGAAGGTCTCACTGCCGCATACCGTCCAATAATAATTTCATCACTGACACCATTCAGTGTGTAGTTATTTCCGGAACTGCTTCGTTGCCCGTTGGCGCTGACCTGCCCCCCAGCCTGGAAATCTCCGTTTAGCGTAGAGTTCGGCATTCCTGCATTGGTTCCCGCCATGAGGCTCGTGAGTTGCATGAAACTCCTGCCGTTAAGAGGCAAATCCACGACTCGCCGTTGATCGATCACGGTGGACAGCGTTGCGCTCTCGGTCTGTATCAGTGGTGCACTGCCCGAGACCTCTACCCTCTCAGTCGAGGCGCCAACTTGGAGGTTGATATTTATCCGGATGGCCTGACCAGCGTCCAGCGTAATTCCAGTGAGAACGCTTTGCTTGAAGCCGGTGAGCTCTGTCGTAATCGAGTAGGTTCCCACGGGTAGAAGCTGAATGGTATAGACGCCGTCACTCCCTGTCTTAGATGGGGTCTGAATTCCCGTGGCGACGTTTGTGGCCGTCACAGAGGCATCCGCAGCCGTGGCTCCCGAGGGATCTCGGACTTCCCCGGTAATCGTCCCGGTATCCTGACCCCAGGCTGCCCCGCCCCACAACCCTGCTAGGGAAATAAACAGACCTAACCTGAGGAAAAAAGTCGGCCTATACATTGTCCACCCCTTCATTGTCCATTATTTGGATATATCATCCACAACATCAGTGTGCGGTTGTGTTATCACGATGCTGCTTTTCGTGTCAAGCACAAAATTATCAGGCGCGTTATTCGAACACGTATGCGCTCATGGCGGGTTTCGACTAGGGCGATCTGCACAGTAAGCAGGGGTGAGGCTCCCGTCGTCGCTTTGTCCCAGTAGGCTCGTCTAAAAACCTCAAGGCTGCCGATAGTATTTCTTACTGCTTAACCACCGGTGCCAAAGCAACGTTCACTACAGAGGGATCATCTCAAACCCTACGACATGACGTTTGGCAACTATTGACAATCGGAGCCAGCTCTTATAGCCTAACTTTAACCTTAGGTATGGATATGATATTCAGGTAGCGGATACAGGTCAAGTGACCCTTTCAAAGGCCTCAAACCATCGCATTTCTCTCGGATCCATTAAACTGAGCTGAGATGTGTTGACCCGCAGAAAAGCGATGAAAACCATAACGCTAGCTACCGCCTCAGCTGCGGTCGACTTTCGCTCGCTCTTACAACCGCCCGCTCAAACCTCCGGCGCTGTCTATAAGGCTCCAGCTCTATTTACGGATATTAGTTCCCAAGCAAAAATAATTTTTCGTCACTTCAACGGTGCTCAAAGCGACTTCTACCTTCCCGAAATCATGGGTTCAGGTGCCGCCTTCCTCGATTATGACGGAGACGGCTATCTGGATATTTTTTTGGTGAACGGCGGCAGTTTGTCGGCACCCAGGTTGACGGATCCAACTTGTATGTTATTCCGTAACAACCGCGACCGAACCTTTACCAATGTAACCGAGCAGGTAAAGGTTAATATCAAGGGTTTTAGCGGCATGGGTGTCGCTGTGGCGGACTACGACAACGACGGCTACCCCGATTTATATGTCACCGGATATCCGCGCAGCTACCTGTTACGGAACAATGGTGACGGAACTTTCCGGGATGTCACTGAAACTGCGGGCGTGATGAACATGAACCACTGGGCTAGTAGCGCGGGCTTTTTTGATTACGATCGGGACGGCCTCTTAGATCTCTTTGTGTGCAATTACGTTTCTTTCGACCCTCACCACAACCCCGTCTGCCAGGACGGAGGATTTCGGTCGTACTGTCATCCCAGTGTTTTTCGGGGAGATCATTGCACGTTATATCACAACAATGGCGATGGGACATTTTCCGATGTCACCCATGAATGCGGGATTGGAAGTTCCATCGGAAAGGCACTAGGGGTGGCATTTGCGGATTATGACGAGGACGGCTGGCCAGACATATTTGTGGCCAACGACTCGGTCCCGAACTTTCTTTTTCACAACAAAGGAAATGGGACGTTTGAGGAGGTAGGACTGCCGGGAGGCGTGGCCTATGACCAAAATGGCCATCCGCGGGCCGGCATGGGGGCGGATTTCGGTGATTACGATGGCGACGGACGTTTGGACCTGCTCGTAACGAATTTTGCGAATGAAGGAAACGCTCTATTTCACAACAACGGTGACGGATCCTTTTCCGAAGTCACGTATCAGACCGGGATTCTTAATGGGAGCTTCTTGAATGTGGGTTTTGGTGTCGGATTTTTTGACTGCAACAACGACGGTAACTTAGACGTATTTGTGGCGAATGGCCATGTTGCTCCAGGCATCGAGAAATATCGGGACGATTTCTCTTTCAAGCAGAAGAAATTGCTCTATATAAATCAGGGAGGATATTTCGAGGAGTTGTCAAAAGACGCGGGCAGTTGTTTTGCGGTGCCGAATGTAGGCAGAGGAGTCGCCTTCGGCGACATCGATAACGACGGCAACATCGACGTACTCGTAACGAATAACGGAGGTCTGCCTGAATTATTGAGGAACAACGGTAGCGACGGGAACCATTGGCTCACCTTAAAACTGGTAGGCCACAAGAGCAACCGCGACGGAATCGGTGCATCGATCAAAGCCCGGGTAAAAGACCGCCTGCTGGTCACCCAGGTCCAGACGGCAGGAAGTTATCTTAGCAGCCGCGATCCGCGTCCTCATTTCGGGCTGGGCCGCGCCGAGGAGGTCAGTCAACTGGATATACAGTGGCCGAGCGGTATTGTTCAAACGATCCGAAACGTCCGGGCAAATCAAATTCTCGTGGTTCATGAGGCAACCCGCTAGCAAGAACACGGGGCGGAGGAATCGGGATTTGCCGCCGTGGTATCCAACTGGACTGGAGGGCACGCCCAGGCGAGAACTGAAGACCCTGATGCAACTCGATGAGGAAATGGAAGGCGGGAGATGAACAAAGTTCGCATAGGATTGATTGGAACTGCCACCTGGGCTCGTGAGGCCCACATAAAGAACCTGCTTCAGATCGGCGAAGCGGAGATCGTTGCACTTTGGAACCGCGGAAAGGAAAACCTGCAAAGCGCGAAAGAGATGCTGCCCGCAGCAGTGCGCGTTTGCTCCTCCGTAGATATGATGCTGGAGGACCGCGCCATTGATGCTGTCATAATTTCTCTTCCTCCGAATTTGAATGAGGACTATGTGCTCCCTGCCTTAAAGCGAGGGAAACATGTGTTTTGCGAAAAACCCCTGTCAAATACCCTAGCGGGGTGTCGGCACATCGTGGATGCGGCGGAAAGCAGCGGTCGCGTGTTGCAAGTTGGTTTTGAATTGCGATACTCGGAATTTTATCAGGAGATTCGAGCATTGCTCGACCTTAACAAGGTTGGTCAATTGCACATGATCGCGTTCAAATCCTTCAGCGGTGTGGGGTGGGCTTATCGCGAAGGGACATGGATCATAGATCCGCAGGCTTCCGGGGGAGTAATGAATTCTTGGGGAGTCCATGCCATTGACTTGATGAACGGTCTGGCTGGCTCCGAACCAACGCATGTTTATGGCGTAGGAGACGTCAAAGTGCGGAAGCAGACTCCCAATGTCGACAGCGCTTATGTGACCATTGAGTATGCCAACGGGGTGCTCGCCGCACTCTTATATTGCCGTTTCTCCCCGTACGGTAACGACTGGGAATTGTCTCTGGTGGGTGACCAAGGGAATGTCGCAGCGTTTTTGAACCGGCGCGAAATTCATCATCATACGGCAGTCAACGAAACCGAAACAGTCGTCAAGTTGGCGCCTTACAAGGGAAGTGGCTTCACCGGTGCATTGGAGCAGATGCGTACATTCGTGCGGTGCTGCCAGCAGGGCCAGCGTCCACCCACTGACGGACGCGCGGGCCTTTGCGCTACTCAAACGGCACTGGCCATCCAACGCTCTTTTGACGAGAGAAGGCGTGTGTCCCTGGATGAAATCCAGTGACGGGAGTTTGTCGCACGAATGTTGTAGGAGCCAGTTCTCGACGGAGGCCACGATTCATCCTCCAATAGGGAAAAGTGTTTTGCTAGCGTGCCGACATATCGTCGATAAGGGCTAAGGGGTGCCGGTCTATAAAGGTCTTGCAGGTAGCTTGTTCGATTGAAATCTGCGGGCTTCGCTGAAAAAGGACAGGTTATGGCGCGTAACGTAAAGGTCAGTACCGTATCATTTCTAACCTCGGAGGGAAGTACCACTGTCGAGGCAAACATGATAGAGGGAGATCGCATAATCGAACTTGTCCTCGCGGCGAAACCTGACATTGTCTGTTTCCCGGAACTTTTCCCGATAGTAAATGTTTGTAAAGGCGAAATCGGAAAGCGGGCCGAAGAAATTCAACGAATGACACTCGAATGGGCAAGCAAGCGTGCGAGGCAAGGCCATACTTACCTGATTGTTCCAACACTCGAGGAGGCGGCGGGACACCTTTATAACACTGCCTTCCTCATAGATCGACGCGGCGACATTTTAGGAAAGTATCGCAAGACGCATTTAGCTCCTGAAGAGAAAAACTTTTTTTGCGTAGATACACCCGGCGACACTTACCCGGTGTTCGAGACTGATTTCGGCAAGATTGCAATTATGACGTGCATGGATGTGCACTACCCCGAGGTCGCACGAATTTACGCACTGGAGGGAGCCGAAATCCTATTTTGGCCTACCGTGGCTTACGGCCCAACAGAAGAATTTCTCCACATCGCACTTCGGTCGCGTGCGATTGACAATCAGTTGTTTTGCGTTGCATCAAATTACGTCAACGTACCTTATTTACCTGGCAAGTTAATGGGAAGAGCGGCCATCATCGGTCTGGACGGCAAGTACAGGGCGGACACCGGAAACCGACCGGGAGTTGCCACCGCGGTCGTGGACCTCGATGAAGGCTACGAGATGTGGTATACGGGCGACATCAAAATGAGGTTTCCCACACTTCGAGATACCTTCATGAAGACTCGACGGCCGGAGACTTACGGCAAAATTTGTGAGCGTGGATGTAAGGTAACGGCGAACCGTCGAGATCAGATATGAATTTAGGCCGAAAACGAGAAACTCAGGTTTCATTCGTTCTTAAAGTGTATCTAAACCGGCGGATAAAAGAACGTTCGTTTGAGCGCCTGTGCATGACAGTTTTGAACTCTCTGATTCGAGGAGGATTTACTTATGGGGTCAATCTTTTCGTTTATCCGCCGAGAGTGTTTCCGGGGCACAAAACAGCACACGCGAAGAGTTCTGAAACTTGCCAGTTGTTTGCTGGTGTGCCTGATGATTGCTGGTGGCCTGGCCTTCTCGGGTCAGCACCAAACTGAGCAAGTCTATGTGAATCGTCTTACGCCAATCCACGATCCCAGACCGATCCTAGCCGATCATCCTGAGTACATCGAGCCGATTCGGGAGACAACACGCTTCGAGGCTCCTCCGATAATCGACGAGAAGGACGGCGATTTGCGGGTTCGATCTTGGCGCTTCTCGTATAACGCGCAGGGCATCATCGAGGTGGAGAATCGGCTAAAGGCAGATGAAACGGCTCTTATCATGGTCCATCCCTGGGGGATTGATGACGGCCAAGGTTGGAAGACGCCGGAGCCCGCTGGCGTGGCGGACTTCTGCACGCCGGAAAAGAACCATCTCGTCGAGCGGCATGAAAGAGATATCGTTAATCCGCTCATCAAGTCGTTGCGCGGGAAAGTGAAACTGGTGATGTTCAGCCTTCCGGCGAACGAAGACTCCATCCGCAAGAAGCTGTATCGGTCCTTCAATGGCGGGCCGACCGCTGCCGAACGAACTGAAGGTGCTAAAGAACTGTCCGACAAGCTAAACAGCTTCTCCTATCGGGGCGAGCCACTTCCTTCCGAATTAAAGCTTTCTCAGCAGGCACCGCTGGTCGATTATTTTCGGTTGTTTCCGGGTCTGGATGCAGGCACTAAATATGATCCGGCTGGGTTTTGGGAACTGCCGATTCCTGTAGTGAAAGATATAGGGGTGGACCCTGACGATGTGATTATTTACGACGCGCAGGGATATCAACTGTTGAAAGAATTCCTCCAGCGGCAAGGAATCCGCCATGTGCTCCTGATCGGGTATGCAACTGATATGTGTTACCGGAAAACTACGGCTGGATACGAAAACCTCTCAGCCAACTTCAATGTCTTCCTGGTGGGAGATGCTACATTGGCCACATTCCCGTCAAATTCCAGCCCTCGGTTTGCAACCAATGCGGCTATCTCGTACGCAGCTATCGATCACATGATTACGCAGATATCGTGGATCAATTACAAACCGAGAAATGCCGGGAAGCAGTAACGGGTTCGTAAGACCCGAAGAAACCAACTTCCACTAGGTTCAGGGGGTAACGCCAGAACCGGTAATGTCATTCTTCTACGCGGTTTTGACGGTGTGCTGTGTCGATGTAGAAAAACAATGAACTGGCCATTCATTGATGCTTTGCAGGATACCTGAATAGGAGAGGAATCGTAGCTAAGCGCGTGGCTATCACGGAGGAGCGGAGTTCTCCCGGATGTAGCGCGGGTTCTTTTCGGATTCTCCGCCAGAATGCTTGCGGTAAAAGGACAATATGATCGGGTATTTATTTCTGTTTGTTTCAATATTCTTTATGGGTTTAATGGGCGTAGTCAGTAAGTTCTCGGAGATAAAGAAGTGCAATCCGATGGCAACTAGCAGCATGCTTTTCCTCTGGGCGGCCATTCTTATTTTTCTCCGCCTGTTGCTCATGGAAGGAAAGCTTCCCGGGTTCCCCGGTTTCGTTTTGGCTGTGGCCCTACCCTTCGGAGTCCTAGCTGGAATTGCATTCGTCGCATTTCTGTTCGCGATCGAATATGGACAAGTGGCAACTAGTTGGCTGGTGGTCTCCTTATCTCCCATCGTCCCAGCTATAGCATCAGTTCTGATTTATAAGGAATCCCTGCAGAAACAAAAGGCCTTTTCACTGCTGGTGATTGGTGTTTCGTTAATTCTGCTTTATCTGGATAAGAAAGCCGGAGAAACGAGCCCCGCGCATTCCGAGGCCATGACTCAGCGTCGCGAGCAGACGTCGAAGTGGCTGAGGCTGATGGTGATTGTGTTCTTTTGCGCGGCCATGGGTGCGTTTGGACTTAAGATTCTGGAAGAGGCCGGCCTTTCGGGGCAATACAGAGACCAGTATCTTTTCTATTGGTACTTGGGAGGGTTTCTGGTTGCTGCTGCTATTCTAGTGGGCAAACGCGTCAGGATTCATAGGACAGAGTTCGTGATAGGCTTCTTTCTGGGTCTCAGCAGTCTGCTCGGTAACTTTTTTTTATCCCTTGCTCTCGCTCGACAAGTTCCAGGTTACATTGCCTTCCCTGTTGTGGGTATTGGTTCCACAATAGTGGTGCTGGCTGCGGGCATCTTCTTCTTTCGAGAACGCTTGACAACTTATGGATACGCCGGAGTGGGATTTGGCATCGTTGCGCTCCTTCTCCTCGGGCTCTCAACCTGAAGTGGTTGAGATCCCCGCCATCGATCCGGCAACTCCGCGAACCACTGACCGTTGCCCGTTGGCGCTTGCTGATCCATCTGGTGCCGGAAACTGGCGGCTAAACCATCCTCCGCCCGCTAAGCCTGCGGGTTAACCGGCTGGCAAATGGGCTGCGCATTCCGCAAAGCTGAAGGTGAGCCCTAGCCACATGGGGATCGGAGTAGTTGGGTAGGGCGGGGTGAGTCAAATTAGCCTAAGGATACGAAATGGAGATTCGCAGTCCATCCACCACGTTCAGGGAAAATAAGCACTTATCGCCTTCCACTTCCTCGTGCGTTAGTACCTGTGTCGGCTCAGTGCGTATGGAGGGTTTCATCCCCGCTTTTTGAGTTGGTATCTCGAACGAAAAAGTGAGCTGCCGCCGCTGGACGCGATTCGGAATCTTCGCCCGCAAAGTCCATTCCCATGTCGAATTCGAATCTCTGATTTGGTCGGCTGTGGTTCCTCGATGAACCAGCATATAATCGACGACCTCGTCGCCATTGGCGACCCAAACTTCATTGCTCCCGACCTCCCGGACCTTCTCCAATCGCCTGCAGAGACTTTTCTGAGTAATCTCTTTCTGAGGAGACTCGATCGTGGGATTAGTCAGGTGCGTGTAGTCCACCACCCAACCCCGAGACTCTCGCGCTTCGTGCAATCGGTTGTAGTGATCCAGACGGGTGTAGAAGGGATAGAAGCCTTCTTCAATGAGGGGTGAACGATGCAAAGCGTAGAGGTCCGTCTCATAGTCGTTGAGAGCATCGGTTAGCGTGTAGACACTCAAGTACCCCCCTTGGCGAGCGATGTCAACTACAGGGGGATGGTTTTCGTTGTCGTAGGGCACGATGAACGAAGTAACCGGGATTGCCAATAAATCTTCCAGTCTCTCGCGTGATTCCACCACCTCATGGTAGGTGTTTGTATACATTGACCGCCGCGCACCATGAGTCATGCTGTGAGAGCTCACACCCCAGCCCATTGCTACAAGTTCCTTTACCTGCTCCACGTTCATATGGCGCTTCCCATTCCAAGAACTCTCTGCAACATTGCGGGGTTGACCGATCTGTCCAACAACCAACGCCAAATGGCCTGGGAAACCAAGTTGCTGGTGAATCGGAACAGTATTCTCGAAAAGGTCTGCAAATCCCTCGTCGTAAGTAATCGTGTAGACAAAACGCTTCCCAAACTTCCACTTTTCTTTCCCAAGCATCATGGAAATTGCCCTCGGTGATTCGATGGTCCCTCTCGTGCCTTGTCGGAAACTGATGGACATGCCCAATTCACTTCGCCGCCAGGTGCCGACCGGAAACGGCGACTCCGAAGCCCATGTCTTGGGGGTAGCTCTCCCCCGTCCTATCTCCACAACTAGAAGTTGCCCCCTCATGGTGAGCTTGCTGCATGTTTCCTATTTCTGGAAACTTTGAAAGGCCCGATCGAATTGGGAAGCTAACGCCACTCTATCGTGATTTCCTCGCGACCTCTCAGCTTGTGCAGTCAATTACTAAAGTTTTTTCTCCTTTAGTATTCGCACTCGTCCGTCAAAAGTGCTCAGGATGATTTCAGCGAGTCCGTCCCCATCGACGTCAGCTATAATAGGGTTTGCGACGCCCGAGTCGAATTCCTTAAGCCAGAGAATTTTCCCTTTTCCAGCTTGCTCCGAAATGCATACCAACTTTCCGTCCGGCAATCCCAAGAGAAATTCGTCCTTCCCATTACCATCCAGGTCGCCAGCAACAACAGAGGTATCGCTGGGCAAGGATTTCAAATCGAGGGACCAGCGAATTGATCCTGAAGTCGTTTCGATGCATTCAAACACACCATCCTCAGCGAGCACACCAAGCGTCAACTCTCCATTCCCGGCAGTATCCCCGACAGCGCCCAAGCTCTTGAAGTAACGCCAGAGTTGAGCTTCGGCTGTTTTGATTTGCCACACCGTCTTTGCATTGCCATCCACTAAAGTCATGCCCAAGATGCCATTCGCCCGAAGAATATACTGCTTACCATCCGAACGGAACTTACCGACGATCGGCATTGTGTAGGCTGGCGGCCAGCCTTTGTCGTAGGCGACAACACCCCCGACAGAATTGTAGATTCTTAGCTCCCCATGATCATCTGCGATCACTTCAAATTCTCCGTTGTCGTAAAGATCCGCAGCGGCAGCGAAGTGAGGATGGGTGCCGTGCTGCTTGTCCTGCCACAGCATCCTGCCTGCAGCGTCGTAAGTGGCTTGGGTATTTGTGTGCACACCAGTTTGCATGTTGGCCATAACCCTAAAGTCATTGCCGTAAGCCACCAGCCCGACGTACGGAGGATCGCTCAGGGGAATTCGAAAAGGCTTCCTGGACGGCACCGCAGGCATTTCGTAGACCAATAATGCAGGGGTGTATACCTGTTGCACGGTAATCTTTCCCAGCAGAAGCCCCTCGGAGTCGGAAAGGTCAAATGCCACGAGCCGACTTCTTCCCTGGCGGTCGAGATGCATGACCGGCATACTACCCACGACCTTCCACGTGTCGTTGAGTTTTTCGTCATGGCTGAGGTCCGGAGTCCCCCCGCGCAACAAACCACCAGCAACATCAACCACCAGTTCGCGGCGCTCGCCCATGCCACATACCAACGGCTTGCACGTCCTTCCACGCACTGCCAACTTAGCTCCCAAAGGTTTCAAGTCTGCTCCGAACCGCTGCACACCTCCCTTACCATCGGTCAAAATCAAATCGTTATCATAAACATCTGCCCGGGCACAGTCGGCCTCTGCCAACGGATAGGTTCCAATCGAGCTCCCGGATTTCCCGCCCCAGAAGGATATTCTTGATTCATTATGTCCTTCGAATTTGCGGATGAGAATTCCTCCCATGCCCGCATCATTCTTAAGGAAGATTGGATTGCGCCGATTTGCCATATAGGCGATATCATCGGGTAACGACGAATCCGTGGAAGAAAAAATCCTTGCGTTTACAACCTTGGCGATAGGGCGCAATGTCTTTCCCGAAATGGCAAGGAGGGTAGTGGCGCGAGCCGTCCGGCGTTCGGACTCTGTACTAACGATTATTTCGGGAAGACCGTCTCCGTTGAGGTCGTAACATCCCCAGAAGTAATACCCTTCAAGATTGCCGCGTTGTGCGGCATAGCCTTGGGCGGGGTCTATGATCAGTGTCCGCCACGCCTTGCCATCCCACAACCCGACCACCAACTCGACCGAGCCCTCGCCTTGTACATCAGCCAAAGACGTGATTTGCGGACGGAGCTCCAGGTCATTTTGGGGCCATTCCTTGAGAATAAACTTGCCCCAGATCTGGCTCAGCTTCTTGCCGTCTTCGTTTCGAGTGCTGGCAAGATACTCTTCCACTTGGCAGCTGACCAATAGGATGTTAGGGAGCTGCTTTTTAGCATATGCAACTGCTTGCAACAGACCATAAGGCCGGCCCAGGGGATACCAGGAGGTAGGGTCCGGATCATAGTGCGTGTCGCATTTGATCGCACCTGTGTCAGCCTCAATTACGGCTTGATAGAGGCCCCGAGGAGGTGTCTTCCCACTCAGTACGATATCCACCTTGCCATACCCGTGCATGTCTTTGAGGATGATACTCGGCCCGAATCCTGCCCCATACTTGCCCGAATAATTCGCCTGCCAGAGAAGTTTGGGATTTCTCGAGTTTCCTGAGAAATCAAAACAATAACCGTTCAGAGAATACGTCGGGAAGCAATAGAAACGAAGGCCGGTAGGTGTGCGCTGAAACTTGTAGCCAGCAATAAATGTGGATGGCTCCGATTGCCACCGCCAAAGCTCCTCCCCGGTAGCCAAATCAAGCAGTATAACGGTGCGAGGATCCGTTTTGAGAAAGACGGAAGGAGCCCCCCGGCCGTCAAATTCGTCGATTCTGATTACCTCTGTTACCCCAAGCTTATCCTTCCGCCATACAATCTCGCCATTCCAAGAGGCCAGTTGTAGAGTGGATCCAGCCTGGAGAACAACGGCATCTTGCCCATGCACTTTCACATTTCTGGCAAAGCTCACATCGCCGCCCGTGGTCATACTCCAGACCTCCGCAGGGGCCGTTGTCATATGGCCGGCGATATCGGAACGAGCCTGGTTCATAGAATCCTTGCGTGGAGTCATCCACAGTCCCACGGGGATGTCTCGAGGCGGAAAAGGAGGAGCTGCGGCTTGGGCAGCGAGCTCCCACGCAAACGGTGGCAATTGGGAGACCACCGTTGCGGATGCAGTGGCTATGGCCAGAGATTTAATTACTCTTCTGCGAGTTGGTATGTTAGGTCTCCCTCGCCGCGCATAATTCGCCGCAGAGTTGGATTCGACTTGACAATTCAGGTGCTTTGGGATATTCATCCATACAGCGGATGTTTTATCCATTTTATTTTCTATTCTCTGGCCAGAATGTCAAGACAAATTGCGCGCCAGATCCGAGGGTAGCTAAAGATTTCCCAAAGAATTGACGTTGTGAGTTCTCGTGCACATAGCGTCAGATCTCTCAAGCTTCCGGGCATGTTTTTAAGGGAACCGGTGGCTGGACGAGGTCCTGGGGCACTGACACCACGACGTTTTCAAGCCGAATACCAAGCTTCGAATGCGCCCTGACAACACCGAGGCGACCGGATTTACCTGGGCAGTACCTGTAAGCGGGAGAAGATGAATGGAGAAAAACAGCCGATTGGACGACAGCTTACTTTACCCTACAGTTTTCCCGGGCGTAGACCCGGTAGTCGAAAAGTCTTACCGAGGTGATGCTGACACACCCGTTCGTAACTCAAGCAACCCTTTTCCATCGGTATTTCCAAGAAAGATCGACCCTCAAGCTAAACATTACCTGGACGAGGTTATCCGAAGCGGGTTGACCTCAGACATGGTCCCGCGATTTGAGAAAGCATTCGCGGAAGCGTGCGGCGTCTCCTATGCTGTGGCAGTAGCTAATTGCACTGCAGCATGCCACACAGCAGTGGCGGCCTGTGGTTTCGAGCCCGGCGACGAAGTCATAGTTAGCGCCATAACCGACTACGGCTCCGTCATGGGAGTACTCGTCGAGAACTGTGTTCCCGTGTTTGCGGATGTAGACGTCAACACCGGGAACACTACCGCCGACGCGATCGCCAAAGTGATTACCCGGCGGACGCGCGCCATCATATTGGTGTATTTCTACGGAATGATGATTGATGTCGATTCGGTCGTAAAGCTGGCAAAGAAGCACGGCCTAATTCTGATAGAAGATTGCTGCCAGAGCCCGCTTGCAGATTACAAGGGTAAAAAAGCGGGCAGTATCGGAGATATGGGTTGTTTTTCATTGGACGCTGAGAAGCACCTATCTACGGATGGTGGCGGAGTTATAACTACTGACAACTCGCGTCTTGCCGAGCGCTTACGAAGGTTTGCCATTCTGCGGGGCAGTGTTGGCAAGCAGGGATTTGGTCGTATTCACACGGAGTTAGGGTTCAATTATCGTTATAGCAGTTTGCAGGCGGCGGTCGGCCTGGCTCAACTTGCCAGTCTTCCGCAACAAAATGAAAAAAGACGGAAATCTGCTTGGAAGTTGACTGAACTTCTGGAGCGGATTGACGGCGCTGTGGTTTGCAGGCCTCCTGCTGGGATAGATCACATATATTGGCTTTACAGCATCCAGTTGGATATGAAGAAATTCAACGGGACAATTGATGAGATCGCAGGGGCCATGGTCGAGGAAGGGATGAGGGATTGCGGGACTGCCCGCTATTATCTCATTCCGGAGGCGCTGAGTTTTTTGCACTCTCGGATAAAGACACCAGTTGCGGATGAGATGACCGCGATCAAAAGAGCTGCCAGCAAATACCGATATTCGGCAGACCAGTACCCTCAGGCGAAACGCCACCTTGAACGGACCATTCGCTGGGCTTGGACTCCGGATTATACGGATCGAGATATCAATGATATGGCGAAGGTGATATCTAAAGTACTCAATTTCTACCGAACGAGCTCCTGAGAGAGCGCGGCCATGAGTGGGTATTCAAGTTAGACTGAGTTGTCTTTACACTGCACAGGCTCTTCCCTACGGGAATGATCGGCGTTAGACAAATGAGAAAACCGGGACCGTCGGAGCAAACCCACACACGGTCCCTAGGAACGGCGCAAGCCGGCACAGCACTAGTTAGCTCGTCGGTTTTTAGGCGCAAGTACGCTCTGCAAAAGAAAGCTGTTAAGGCTTCGCGAAACTTAACACCGACTGAAACCATGTCAGACGCACTTGGGCGAGTAGCAAACTCTGGCTGCGTGCCTACAGCGGCATTTCTTCATTTTAGGGGGTTGTCCGGCCTATTCCATGTTGCCGCTTGTCACCAATGGCAAAGATAGAATGCCCAGAGTCGTATTCTTCTGAAAAGGGAGAGGTTTAGCGGGAATCGTAAACATTATCGGCTGCATTCTTTTCGATTTACTCCACAAATTATTTCGGGGGCACTATGAGGAATGCCTGTTTCTCTACGTTTTTAGCTTTAATTCTGTGCTGCGCTGTGAATGCACAGACCGCCGACCGCCCCGCGCGGCCGGATTACGGTTTGTTGCTGCATCCAGGGGAAGCAGGACATAACGAGGCGGAAGTTGTTGCCCTCATGGAAAAGGCGAAAAACGCGCGAATAAATACAATCATCTTGTTGGTAAAGGACCCAGCAGGACTCTATTACGCGAGCAAGCTTTTCCCGAACGCGGTTGTGCCGGCTTACAAGAACTTTGATCTTCTCAGCGCCGTAATAATTGCCGCTCACAAGCGCGGCATGAGGGTAGAGGCTTGGCTGGCGGACTTCGTGGAGGGCAAAAACAGCTGGGCGTACACAAATCATCCAGAATGGGCGGAGCTTAATCCCGACGGCCAGACCACGCTGTCAGAAATAGGGGCTGACGGCAAATCTTACCAGGATGTGTGGATGTGCCCCGCACGCCGTCCCGGATACGTCGACCAGTACTTGTTGCCGATTGTCGGAGAAATTGTCAGGAACTACCCAATCGATGGAATTCAGCACGGTTTTGCTCGCTATCCAGGAGACCTCAACCCTGACGGCTACTGCTTCTGCGATTATTGTCTAAAGGACGTATTCGTCCACAGCCACCTGGTCTACGATTCAGAGCCCAATATAGCTCCCTTGGTGAGGGTTTTCCCACGTATCGACGCTGACCTTGCACGAGAATACACACCCAAGCCTCCGCACTGGGACGAATGGACCCGGCGCGAAAAGGCCATCTTTTTTCTACACGGTCGGTACGAGTATGACTCCAGTCCTGACATGTCGTATTTTTTCTACACCTATCGCACCGATGTGGTTAAGGACTTCATGCATGAAGCCCAAGAAATCGTGAAAGGCATCCGTCCTGAGGTAACGATTTCCGCTGCTGTATTTAAAAACCCCTTAACTGGAGGCAGATTCCTGGGACAAAGATGGTCCGAGTGGACTTACTTCGTCGACGAGTTTACGCCCATGACGTTCCGTAACCAATTCAATGGGAGCTGGAATACCTTTCTACAGGAGTTCGGAGAGTACACACGTTACCAAAAGCGTTGGGTTGCAAATAGGAAGCTGAACCAATCCATCTACATACCAGCGCTTTATAAAGAGATGATAGATCCAATTCACCGCATGTCCTCAGCAAGTGACCAGTGGCTGGCGCTTGGAAGTGGGGGTGGTGCACAACGCTCGGAAATTCTGCGCTCGTCCCAAGTTACCCTCGCGCAGCTTCCTGAGGGAAACCGGAAGAGTGAGTTGAAAACAGCTATCCTGAATGTTCCCAAGGAAATCAATTCGGAAACGGACCGAGCAAAGTTATCGGAGTTGCGTCACGTCAATGAACGCCTCTTGAGCAATCCACCGATAGGATTTTTCCCTCCGCGTCGGCTCCTTGAGGCGATCCAGGTTGCTCGCGAGAACGGCGCTGATGGGATCATCCTTTATGGCGCTAGTACGGTGGAAGGCGGGGATTTGTGGGAGACCGTGAGAGAAGGGTCCAATGATGGCAACCCAGCCCGCCCCGTGACCGTGTCCGCTCCTAATCGTTAGTGGTGGACTCACGTCAGTGATTTGCTCGGTCGCACGCTGGCCTCACACCAACCGTAGTGACTTCCTCTGGTCATTTTTGCGCGCAGACTTTCAATGACCCCGCTATTGCCAAAGATTGTTCGAAACGGATATATCAGCGGCATTGCGACACGAAAGACTTCCACCGAGTCGATACCCGGATTCATGATCCTTCCTGCCTTGGATGGTAGCCAAGCCGCAGAGAAACCGAGTTTGCTGCATCGCGTATAAGACACCCCAGTTCCAAAATCCGTTTTTTGGTCATGCGTGTGGAGGGTCCCACCAAGCTGAGGGCACCCAGCACCTCTTTCCGATGACCCAAAATGGCACTGGCTACACAACGGACCCCTATCACACCTTCTTCGTCGTCAATTGCGAAACCTCGCTCACGAGTTTTCTGAAGATCGGCCTTTAGTGCAGAGAGGCTCGTGTGGGTTTTGCTGGTATGACGAACTAAGTCCAGTTGCTCAAGAACCTCATTGAGTTCTTTTTCGGGTAGATTTGCAATGATCGCTTTGCCGAGCGCTGAGCTATGGAGCGGCTCTAGTCGGCCGATCTGCGTCTGCTGAACCGTTATCGATTCCGGACTATCGATCTTTTCCGCACATACGGCTGTCCGTCCATTCCAAATGACCAGATTCACCGTCTCGCGAGTCTCCTGACTCAACACCACCATATAGGGAAGCGCTATTTCCCGAGATTCCACCGTATCCAGAAAGGCCGTTCCCAGCTCGAGAACCTTGGGCCCCAGTGCATATCTCTGCCGATCACCATCTTGCTGAATGTAATCACGATGAGCCAACGTGCCCAGTAGGCGATGCACTGTGCTATAAGGCAACTTTATTTGCTGACTGAGCTTCAGCACGCCTATCTTCCTGGCTTTGCCTACCGCTTCCAGAATCTGAAGAGCTTTTTCCACGGCCTCCACCGTCCCTCCACCCCCCTTGTGCTGATGATCTCGGTTATCCACTGAACTCTCCTCATAGGTAATCTCGGCTGAGCTCCAAACCGAGGATCTCTTCATCCTTTTCATGGTATTGGCGGGCCCAAAATACGATGTTGATAGCTTATCGTTTGAAAGTATAATTGAAAATTATGGTAAATAATATATCCACAGGGTGGATGAATATCCTAACAAGGTTTACCCTGTCAAGCAAAATCCCGCCCGCTGGCGGCCCACAAACAACGCCGGCGCCGGTTGCCCTTGTTAAACCGAAGGTCCTGGCTTCGACTTCGGCCATCGTAGCGATTCACTCCTATCCCAACCGCCAATCTCGAGTGAATCTGTCAAGATACATTTGACTACCACGTCGTCGAGAGGTTCCAGCACTCCTGCGACTGATTTGCTCAACCAAACATCTGAGGCCACTGACTTCTCATAAAATTCATATTTTGCTTCTGCAGCCACAAAGCTCGCCGGCCGGAATGAACGTTGCCAAGGGGAGTCCCTACAGCCTGCGTTTATTTGGGAGTGGTTATCATAAAATGGTTAACATTACAGCAAAAATATATCTTTTGAGCTTACTGCTCGTGGCGACTTTGGATTGCACGTCAGTTGCGCAGGATTCCCCCCGTGCGTACCGCGCAGCGAAAACCGGGGGCAATTACATGATTAACTACTATCTTCCCCCCGCTCCCAGCAGTTACCCGTGGTGGCCGTGCTGGTCGCCGGATGGCAAGTGGATCGCTTTCTCTATGCAAGGCTCCATCTGGAAAATTGCCGTCGGGAGTTCAGTCGCCTACGAGCTGACTCATGGCCAATTTTACGATTCCTCCCCCAGTTGGTCTCCCGACGGGAACTGGATCGTGTATACAGCGGACGCCGGAGGTAGAAGCATAAATTTAATGCTACTCAACCTGGAGACCGGGATCTCCAGTTCTCTTACTCATGGCGATCAACTAAACGTGGATCCAGTCTGGTCCCCGGACGGCAAGAGCATCGCCTACGTTTCGACGTTTCCCAACGGTTATTTCAACCTTTTTATCATGGAGGTCCTGAAAGGAAAAACGGGGAGGACCGTGCAACTAACGGAGGACCACCAATTTGGGAAAGATCGCTTGTACTTCGGCGATTTCGACTTACACATCCAACCTACTTGGTCGCCGGACGGAAAAGAAATCATATTTCTAAGCAATCGCGACATCCCGTTGGGCTCAGGGTCGATTTGGAGGATGCCAGTAGAGCCCAACGGAATGGCCAAAGCACGCCTGCTTTACAAGGAGCAAACGCTGTACCGGACGCGACCGGACTGGTCTCCGGATGGAAAGAGAATCGTTTACAGTTCTCACGTGGGAGGACAGTTCAACAACTTGTATATTTTGCCAGCAGACGGCGGAGAACCTTACAAGATGACGTTTGGGGACTGGGATGCGTTTCATCCGCGCTGGTCCCCGGACGGGGAATGGCTCGTATATATTTCTAACGAAAAGGGGTTACCCGAGCTTCGATTGCTAAAGACTTTTGGAGGAAAACAGATCGAGGTGAAAATCCAGGATAAGCGCTGGAAACGGCCGATGGGAAGAGTCATCGTGCACCTCCAAGACCAGTCCTCAAACGAAATCACGTCAGCCCGAGTTTACGCTTGGGCTTCCGATGGAAAGTTCTATACCCCTGACTCGGCTTTCAGTCGGGTTGGCCGGCAGGGTGAACATTTCTTTTATGGCCATGGAACTTTCGAAATGGAAGTTCCTACCGGTGCTCTGAAGTTGGAGGCGATTCGGGGGTTCGAGTACTATCCGATCTCTGAAGTCGTGCAGATTGAGCCGGGCAAGACAAGCCTTGTGACTCTCTCCCTGCGGAGAATGACGAATATGGCCAGCAAAGGCTGGTACAGCGGAGACAACCACGTACATCTGAGTTACGGCGGTAATTTGCACAACTCGCCAGCGCGACTAATGGGAATGGCGGACGCAGAGGACCTAAACATCGTTACAGCGCTGGTAGCCAATAAAGACAACCGAATCTTCGGCTATCAGTATTTCACTGGCGATGTGGACAAGCTCTCGAATAATGGACGGCTCTTATATTTCAACGAGGAGTATCGTCCTCCCTTCTATGGACACATATCACTGATCAATCTACGAGACAATTTGATTTCTCCGTTCACAACGGGCTACGAAGGGACAGCGCTTGAGAGCCCCTATCCGAGTAATACCGACATTTTGCGAATGGCCAGACAACAACACGCCATAGGTGCATACGTTCATCCTTTCGCCGGCACTGACGATCCTTTGTCGGGAAGTCTGGGAGAGGCTAAAGCTTTTCCCGTGGACTTAGCTTTGGGCACGGTGACATACCATGAACTAATGAGTGAGGCTAACCAAGCTGGCTTTTACGTATGGCATCGGGCGTTGAACAACGGCTTTCGTGTTACGGCCGTAGGCGGCGAAGATTCGATTACCGACCTCCAAGTGGGGGCCCCGATCGGCCAGGACCGTGCCTATGGCTACCTTGGTCCAAAGCTGACCTGGGATGGTTGGATTGAAGCGATTCGCGAGGGAAGGATCTTCGTGACCAACGGCCCGCTGCTGGAGTTTAGTGTCAACGACCAAATCCCCGGAGGAAGTGTGTCTCTTCGCCAGGGAGGAAGAGTCAAGATAAAAGGAGCGATTCAGTCGATTGTTCCCATCGAGAAGATTGAAATCGTTTTCGACGGGAAAGTACTTGTGACGATTCCCCCAGGCGATGGCGTATCGATACGTTTTGAACGTGATCTTTTCGTTTCGAAGAGCGGCTGGTTTACTCTTCAGGTTTCGGGAACCCACCCTGTCCATCCCATCGATGATCGCTATCCGCAAGCTACGACGAATCCAGTTTGGGTCTTCGTTGGGGGTAGACCCGTCCGCACCGCCGAGTCTGCGCAATACTTCATCCGG
>DATNMX010000024.1:0-4986 GCA_035602135.1 Candidatus Dormiibacterota bacterium | reverse complement strand
CACGCAAACGGACACTCCGCTATGTCAACTGCGGCCACAACCCCGCGCTTCTGTTTCGAGCAAATACGGGCACGCTCACGCGCATGGACTCGTCTTGCCAGCCCATCGGACTATCTCCAGACGAGTTTTGCGATCTGGCTTCAGCAGACCTTATCGCCGGCGACGTGCTGGTTTTCTATACGGACGGCATCACCGAGGCAGAGAACCAGCTTGGCGAAGAATTCGGTATGGAGCGCCTTTCCGCGGTAGTACGAGGCAGTTCTTCTCTGTCCGCGGAAGGCCTCATGACCGATATCTTCAGCAGCGCGGCAGAGTTCCGCGGCGGAGTTGCTTTCAACGATGACGTCACCATTCTCGTGGTCAAATGCGATTTCGACGGCTCCTCAACTCTGGCTTCGTAACTCATTCCAGAGGAATGCTTTAAGTCTTGCGGGACCTGGAGTGGTGCAGACGCGTCCCGCCCAGATTCCTTCTCCGCCTCGCGTGAAGTCGATGCCATCCTGAAAGACACCCTGTCAACGTACTGACAACCCCATGCCATCCGTTGGACTCTTCGCACGACTGATCCCAGTTATAGTTTCCTTCCTCCTGGCTTAAGCGTCCCTATTTTCAACCACTTCCTAAAACGTTCGATCTCGCCCCACTGTGGCATCCGGACTGCATTGTCCTAGAGCCTGTGGCAAAAAAACTACGGGGGGAAATCACATGCGAAAACTGTTGCCCTGTCTGAGCAGCATTCTACTGGTTATCCTACCTCTCCTCGCCGAGGTAGCGCGCGCGGCGGACAAGACCAAAGATGACGACCGATTGAGAAATTGTGGCACGGTCTTGAAAGAGATTCTCGACGTTCCTGACGACATTCCGCAGGATTTGCTCGACAAAGCCGATTGCGTCGTGGTGTTTCCCTCCGTTCTAAAGGCCGCATTCATCGTTGGCGCAAGCTATGGACGGGGCGCGATGTCGTGCCGTAAAGGTGAAAACTTCAGGGGGCCTTGGGGCGCTCCCACGATGATGGCCCTCGAGGGTGGAAGCGTCGGCTTTCAAATAGGAGGAGAAGCTACGGATTTTGTGTTGCTGGTGATGAATGAACGGGGCGCGACCGGCATCCTGGCCAGCAAGGTCAAGCTGGGAGGGGATGCTTCCGTGGCCGCGGGCCCGGTGGGCCGCGATGCGTCGGCCGACACGGACGCGACCCTGCGAGCAGAAATCTTGAGCTACTCAAGGGCGCGCGGTCTGTTTGCCGGAGTGTCCCTGGAAGGCTCTACAATTCGCCCGGACGGCGGCGACAATCGCCGTGTGTATGGCAGGAAGATTCCCGCGAAAGATATCGTTCTGTCCGGAAAGGTCAGCGTACCCCCAGCAGCCCGGCAATTGATCTCAACGCTGGATACCAAGACGCCGAAGCACCGGCCGTAAGTTCGATTTGGTTGATGCAGTCCGGCCAAGCCGGACGGAAAGATTGGGCAGCGAATCATGTGGATTGTCAGGCTGGCGCTGAAGGAACCGCACACCATCGTTGTGCTCATTATCCTCATTTTCCTTCTTGGGACGCTGGCGATCGTGCGCACGCCGACGGACATTTTCCCCAACATCGATATTCCAGTCGTCAGCGTCATCTGGAACTTTAACGGGCTCCCGCCGCAGGAGATGGCCGACAGGATTATCTCCGTCACGGAGCGCAATATGACCACCGTCGTCGATAACATCTCGCACGTGGAATCGCAGTCGCTTTATGGGATTGCGGTAGTGAAAGTGTTTTTCCAACCTGGCGTGAGTATCGACAGGGCCATCGCCCAGATCACGGCAAGTTCCCAAACACAACTCAGACAATTGCCGCAGGGCACCACGCCGCCTTTGATCATCACCTACAGCGCGTCGACGGTCCCAATCCTGCAGCTCGGACTATCCGGCAACGGCATGTCGGAGCAGGAACTGAACGATTATGGTCTGAATTTTATTCGCACGCGGCTGGTCACCGTGGCGGGTGCAGCAGTCCCCTATCCGTACGGGGGAAAGCAGCGCGAGGTACAAGTGGACCTGAACACTGCGGCCTTGCAGTCGAAAGGTCTTTCGCCCTTGGACGTCGTCAACGCCATCACCGCTCAGAATCTGATCTTGCCAACCGGTACGTCCAAAATCGGCTTGAAGGAATATGACGTTGACATCCCCAACGCGGCTCCCGAGACGATCGCACAACTCAACCGCATCCCTATCAAGACGATCGGCAGCACGACCATCTACATCAGTGATGTCGCTTGGGTGCGCGACGGCTTTCCACCGCAAACAAACATTGTGCGCGTGAACGGGCAACGCGCTTCTCTCTTGACGGTGCAAAAGAACGGCACTGCGTCGACACTGTCCATCATTGCCGGAATCAAGGCTCTGTTGCCGCAGATCAAGACCACCGTGCCGCCGGCGCTGGATATTAAACCTCTGGCGGACCAATCCATCTTCGTGAATGGGTCCATACAGGGGGTGGTGAGAGAAGCGGTGATTGCCGCCTGCCTTACCGCTGTAATGATTCTCATCTTTCTCGGGAGCTGGCGAAGCACGATCATCATTGCTGTTTCAATACCTCTTGCCATCCTTTGCTCGATCATCCTTTTCAGCGCGCTGGGTGAAACGATCAACATTATGACTCTAGGCGGGCTGGCCCTGGCAGTCGGAATTCTTGTCGACGACGCGACCGTCGAGATCGAGAACATCAATCGAAACATCGCCATGGGAAAGGAAATCGAACACGCCATCCTCGATGGCGCTCAAGAGATCGCTGCGCCGGCATTTGTGGCCACGCTGTCGATCTGCATTGTGTTCCTTCCTATGTTCCTCCTGTCCGGTGTCGCGAAGTTCCTGTTCGTGCCACTCGGCGAGGCCGTGGTTTTTGCAATGCTGGCCTCCTATTTTCTTTCCCGCACGGTGGTTCCGACAATGGCGAAATTTTTGTTGCGCGGCCATGAACATGACGCGGAGCATACCAAGCCATCACGAAATCCACTGGTCCGTATGCAGCTTCGCTTCGAGAAAGCGTTCGAGCGTCTCCGAGACAGTTACCACGGGGTGCTCGAACGTTGCCTTCAACAGCGTCGTGCGTTCTTAATCGCATTCTTTGCCGTGTGTCTCGGTTCGCTGGGGTTGATCGTTCCCTGGTTGGGGCAAGACTTCTTCCCAAGCGTCGACAGCGGCTCATTCAATCTCCACGTGCGTGCCCCAACCGGCACACGTATAGAAGAAACGGCGCGGCTATGTGACCTAATCGAGCGATCGATTCGGCGACAGCTCCCACCGGGGGAGATCTCCAACATCATTGACAACATTGGGCTCCCGTACAGCGGCATCAATACGTCGTATAACAACACGGGAACCGTGGGCACCTCAGACGCGGATATTTTGGCCACTTTTGCGGTCAATAATCACAAGACGGCTAAGTACATTCACGACCTGCGAATTAGTCTGGCCAAGGAATTTCCGGGGGTGACCTTTTCTTTCCTGCCTTCGGACATGGTCACCCAGATTCTGAACTTTGGCTTGCCAGCTCCGATCGACATTCAAGTGGTGGGCAACAACCTAGAGGGGAATCAACAGTACGCGAACGCATTGCTTGAGCAAGTCAAATACGTACCGGGGATCGCTGACGCGCGCATCCAACAGCCGTTCGATGAACCCTACCTGCACCTTTCGGTGGATCGCACAAAAGCGCAACAGGTCGGCTTCAATGCGTCGTCCATCGCGCAGAACGTATTAATTTCACTCGGCGGTAGCTTTCAGACCTCTCCAACCTTCTGGGTCGACCCGAAGAATCGCGTCAGCTATCAGATAGCGACGCAAACCCCGCAGTACCGCGTGGACACGCTCCAGGACCTGGCAAACATGCCAATCACCGGACCTAGTCCGAGCGCCCCGCCCTCGCTACTCGCGAGCTTCGCTTCGACGCAGCGAGGAACGGGAATGGCCGTTGTCTCGCACTATAACATTCAGCCAGTTATCGACATCTTCGGGGCGGTGCAGGGCCGCGACCTGGGCGGCGTATCCAAAGACATCACGCGCATCATTGATCAAACTCGGAAGAATCTGCCACGCGGCTCGCAAGTAGTCATGCGCGGCCAAGTGCAAACCATGCGCACCTCGTATGTCGGCCTGCTAACGGGACTGGCGTTCGCCATCATCCTTGTCTACCTGCTAATCGTGGTGAACTTTCAGTCTTGGCTGGATCCCTTCATCATCATTTGCGCGCTACCGGCGGCGCTGGCCGGAATCGCGTGGCTCCTGTTCGTGACGCACACCACGTTAAGTGTGCCGGCACTCACCGGGACGATCATGTGCATGGGCGTCGCCACCTCCAACAGCATCCTGGTGGTGAGATTCGCCACCGAACAGATGGAAGCGGGCAAAGACCCGCTTGCCGCCGCGCTGCAGGCGGGATTCACTCGCTTCCGCCCGGTGCTGATGACAGCTTTGGCCATGATCATAGGCATGATGCCCATGGCACTGGGGATGGGAGACGGCGGGGAGGAGAATGCTCCGCTTGGCCGCGCCGTGATTGGCGGATTGCTGTTCGCCACGGTGGCCACGCTGTTCTTCGTTCCCACGGTGTACAGCATTCTGCATGGGCTGCGCCATCGGCCTGCGGAGACCAGTACTCAACCATAGGACTTGCGAAATCGGATTTGAAGGGTGATCCCAATGCAATCGGAAACAGAAAGACAGGTTCACGTGCAAGAACCACAATCGCCGGGTAACGTCGCCACGCAGCATCGGCCGCGACGAGGCTGGATCATCGCGCTTGTAGTTTTTCTAATCTTCGCCGGGATTTTGGTTTCCGGCATTCTCGAGCGCATCCACACCAGCGCCGCCCTCCGCGTTGAAACCGCGGACATGGCCGTACCCACAGTTTCGGTCGTTGCGCCTAAGCGGGCCGCGCCGTTGCAGGAAATTACGCTGCCGGGCAACGTCCAACCGTTTACGCAGTCGCCGATTTTCGCGCGAACG
>DATNMX010000023.1:0-10864 GCA_035602135.1 Candidatus Dormiibacterota bacterium | reverse complement strand
CAATTCCTGGAGGTAGTTATTGACCGCGAAAATGAGTCGTCGGTCAGACCGATCATGATTCTCCCAGTAATTAAAGCCGCGATTCGTCGGTGTGCCTTCCATGGGCCGTGACCAGATTTGGCGTCCCGTCGCGGCATCGAGAGCCACAACTGCGCTGTCTTTTCCCACCACATACATGACTCCGTCCACGATAAGCGGATTGAACGAGAACCTGCCAGCTGGTCCGGGGGCCATATAGGACCACGCCAACTGTAAACCGCTCACATTGGTTTTATCAATTTTTGTCAGAGCGGAATATTGCAGGGACTCCGGGCCTCCCGCGTAATCGCTCCAAGTGGTGTACTTTTTGTGATTCAGAGTAGGGGCCGCGTGTGCCGCAGCCAAACCAAGCACTAGCAATATGGCCGCTTCCAAATAACACAGGGTGCGGCACCGGCTCTTAGTGTTCACAAACTTTTCCCTTTGTGGCAGGTGATCCATGAGTGGCGTGAGAGTGAAATGGAGCTCGCAGACATTGATAATTGGCGATGCATCTGACAAAATTTGACCGAAAGAGGGCGACTCTATACCCACTAGAAATCCGTGTCAATCATGTCCAGATCGTAAGAAGAATCGGTTGGCCTAAACATGGACGTCTACAATTGGTCTGAGGTTACAGAAGAAAACGTTACTCCGCTTTTTACCCGGCAGGCGATTCATACTTCGCGGATGACCCTGCTGAAGCTGCGCTTGAAAAAGGGTGCGGTCGTGCCTATGCATCAGCATCCTCACGAACAAATCACCATGATGGCATCGGGGTTAGTGCGCGTGGAACTTGATGGCAAGGACGTGCTGTTGCGTCCCGGAGATATTTTGCTGATTCCCTCCAATGCCCCTCACTTATTCGAGGCATTGGAAGATTCCGTGGAGACCGATGTCTTTACTCCGCCCCGGGAAGACCTGATGCCCAAGCCTACTGCTGGATAATTGCCACCGCGCGTACCGGCGCTGCCGAAGCGCCGCGCCACTTAATCGGCAACACGCTGACCGTAAATGAGTGATAGGGCGGCGGGATTTCGTGCAGGTTGCACATGTTTTCCAAATGATAGTATTCCCTCTCGCGCATGACGCGGTGCGCTTCCCAGAATTTTTTGCGTTCAAACATCTTGGCCACCGGAGGGTCGAAGCCAATGGCGTCAATGCCCATGACCTTCACGCCGCGATCCAGAATATAATGCACACTCTCCTTGGTCATGCCCGGATGTTCCGTAAGGTAGCGCTTCTCGAATCGCAACTTCGCCGCATCGGTGCGCAGAAGCACGATGTCCAGCTGCTTTATCCTGTAGCCATTTAATTTGTTTTCGGCCTCAACCAGGTCTACAGGCGTAATCTCATCGCCCGGTTTTTTGTGCGTCAAATCCAGAACCACGCCGTCCCCGTAGCACAATTCAATGGGAATGCCTTCCGCTCGCGGAGCGTCCGGTTTTACGTGGCCCCACGAATCGATGTGCGTGCCGATGTGATCGCCGGTAACAATCATGCAGTGATTAGTGATCTCATCAATGCCGTATTGGTCTGTGCCAATGCTCACGGCCATCTCGCGGTGCGTTTCCATCTCCACGATGACGGGCTTCGCCACATTTGGATAGGTCATCATCCCTTTGTAAACTTCCATGCTTAAATCGATTAACTTGACGCCCATGAGTTCTCTCTTATTGGAAATTTGCAAAAAACGCATCTACGTGCAAAATCACTTGCTTATTTAAGTGCAAATTCACTTCCCGACCCACCCGCCATCCACGTGAATCGATTGCCCGGTAAGGTAACTCGATTCCTCTGACGCAAAAAAAGCCGCCACCGCGCCGATTTCCCGTGGTGCACCGGCGCGCCCCAGCGAAATTTGCGCAAGAATCCCCGGCAAGAGGTCGGCGCTCTTCATGACCCACGCGGTCATGTCCGTGTCGATTAATCCCGGATGCACGCAGTTCACGCGAATTCCCAACGGCGTCATTTCCGCGGACATGTTGCGAGTCAATGCTTCAATGGCCAGCTTCGCGGGAGCGTAATGCGTACGTCCAGGGAGAACCTTGGCCGCTTGAATTGAACCAATGTTCACGATGCTCCCCTTGCGGCCTTCCCCTACCACACGACGGCAATACACTTGCGAACACAACCACTCTCCTCGCAGGTTTACGTCCACAAGCCGTGTCCACTGCTCGTCGGTAAGATCGAGGAACGGTACAATCGTTTCGATCCCCGCGTTGTTCACTAGCACATCAAGCGGCCCCAGCTCCTTCCATACTTTATCAATCATGGCTTCAACGTCTGCCCGACGCGACACGTCGCCTTTCACGATGATCGAGCGACGCCCTTTTTCGCGAACCCATTGCGCGACAGCCTCGGCCTTTTCCGGTTCCTCGATATAATTCACCGCCACGTCCGCGCCTTCTTCCGCGAACACTTCCACAATCCCGCGTCCAATCCCACGGTCTGCGCCAGTAACCAGCGTAATTTTTCCTTTAAGCTTCATGGCCATCTCCATCCGTCTTCTTTTTTTCTGCTTGTGCTGCGCGTTTCTTGCTCAAAAACTCCAGCAGATAAGTTGTCAGCCCATCCCTTACGGCGCTCGTCGATTCATCCGTCCAGTCGAGAAATCCGCTCTTGGTCTTAAATCCAAGCTTGCCTTGTTCCACGCGAGCACGCAGCGTCGATGAAGGCGAAGGCGACGCATTCAGGTGCGGCAGCACGTAGCTGTGAATCGCAAAAGTGAAATCGAGCCCTACGAGATCGGCGTTGGTAACCGGGCCAAGCACCGGCAGCCGCATGCCGAAGCTGTTGCGCACCGCAATGTCTACGGTTTCCGCGTCGCACACGCCTTCGTCGATCAGCGCAAACGCTTCCCTCCACAGCGCGTGTTGCATGCGATTGGCGATAAAACCCGGCACATCTTTTTGCACGCGTACCGGAACTTTGCCGGCGTCCTGCAGCAGATTAAACACTGCGTCCATGTGTTCCGGGGCGGTGACCTCCGTGCGCACTACCTCCACCAGCGGAACCAAAAACGGCGGCTGGTAAAAATGCGCGCCGAGAATGCGTTCGCGCCGCCGCGTCAACGCGCCAATTTCCGTGATGCTCATCACCGAAGTATTGCTGCACAGGACCGTCTCCGGCGGGCACAAGCGATCCAGTTCGGCGAAGAGTTCCTGCTTCATTCTTAAATCTTCGGTAATGGTTTCGATGACCACAGTAGCGCCGCGGCATGCTTCGGAAAGATCGGGGGTCAGATGAATGCGCTCCAAAATGGCGGGGATTTCCTGCCGCTCGGCCAGTGCAAAATCCGCCATGCGCGAAAGATTCGCGCGCACGCGTTCTTTCACGCCGTTTAGCTTTTCCAGCGTGCGATTGTGAATTTGAACCGGGTGGCCGTGGGCCGCAAATACCTGCGCGATTCCCGGACCCATCATGCCAGCGCCGATTACCGCGATGGTTTTCATGTCATTTCTTTACGCCCTTCTGAATCGCAGGGACTGGGGGGCTTCTCGGGCGAGAGTGTATATTCCGCGTAACGCTGGCACAGCGCCCGCCAAAACTGCTATGGCTTGTCGTCTGGTTATAGACATATATCCTCCTCTAGTTGCGCTGTTTCCAGGCAGTCACTTCCTGCCGGGATGTTCCCAGGCCATCGATTCCCAGTGCCACGACATCTCCTTGTCGCAAATATGTTGGGGGCTTCATTCCCAGGCCGACCCCTGCGGGAGTGCCAGTACTGATGATGTCACCGGGCAAGAGCGTCATGAACTCGCTCACATAACTGACGAGCGTGGGTACGTCAAAAATCATTTCAGCCGTGGTGCTTTTTTGTCTGAATTCGCCATTCACGGTCAGCCACATCCCCAGCCGATCGGGTTTCGGGACTTCATCTCTGGTTGCCAAAAACGGCCCGAGCGGAGCGAACGTGTCCGCGCTCTTTCCCTTCATCCACTGACCGCCCCTCTCCAACTGGAAGCTCCGCTCGGAATAATCGTTATGCAGCGCATAACCCGCAATGAATTCGCTGGCTTGTTCTCTCGGAACATAGCTGGCCTTTTTTTCGATAATCACAGCCAGTTCCACTTCCCAGTCCACTTTCTCCGCGCCCCTGGGAATCACGAGCGCATCATTTGGCCCCACCAGTGACGATGTGGCTTTGAAGAACAGCACTGGTTCGGAAGGAAGCTGCATGCCGCTTTCAGCAGCGTGGTCGCGATAATTGAGCCCGACACAGACCAGCTTGCTCGGGCGACGGATAGGGGGTCCCAAGCGCTCCTCTGGGCTTACGCGACGCCGCGTGGAGACGTGGCCATTCATCAGCCACTGTCGCAGCCGTGCCAGGCCGCCGCTTCCGAAAAACTCTTCGTCATAGTCGGAAACAAAGCTCGAGACATCAAGCCGGGTCTGATCGTCCAACAGCACCCCCGGCTTCTCTGCCCCTGGTTCGCCAAATCGAATGAGTCTCATGTTCTGAGCGAGTGTTTATTGCAGCACATCGCAGTCCTCCTGTATGTAACCGGCCATCATTTCGATCAAACTTCCTGGTCTTGTCTGGCGCATGTGTTCCACGAATTGTCTGGAAGGCAGTTCGTATGGCTCGCACTCTCGAACAGCAATGACGCGATTCGCTTCTCAGAAGTCGGAGATGCCGTTCGCTGCGGCAAGTGTGTTTTCCTCCCTGCATTCAGCCGGCTCACCAGTTTGGAGGAGCGCTCACATACGAACGATCCAACGCGGCGATCGAAGCGCACCCCAGCAGCCGGAGCGTGCGCTCGACGTCGGCGCGCAGGATTTCCAGAGCTCGCGTCACGCCGGCCTCACCCGAAACGGCCAGCCCGTAGGCGTATGCGCGCCCACATAGAACCGTGCGCGCTCCCAGACAGATTGCCTTGACGATGTCAGCGCCGCGGCGAATGCCGCCGTCCATCAGCACCTCCGCGCGGCCATTCACGGCCGCAACCACTTCCGGCAGCGCTCTCAATGAAGAAGCTACGCAATCAAGCTGACGTCCTCCGTGGTTCGAGACCACCACGGCCGCAGCTCCTTCGTCGACGGCCCGGCGCGCGTCGTCGCCGGTTAGGACACCCTTCACCACAATCGGGCCGTGCCAACGATCGCGGATCCAAGGTAAGTCTTCCCAACAGACCGCGGAGGTTGCCAGAGCCGCGCTGACGTCGACGAGCGGCATTGGTCCGCGGCCCGGTATGACAACGTTCGGCAGTTTTGGCACGCCACCATCGAGCAGGAAACCGGCGAGCCAACCCGGATGCGTGACAATCTCCGGAAGAAACCGCGCTTTTTCAAAGAGGCTCCCACTGAGCAACTCCTTCACGCCATTGCGCGAGTCCCGCTCGCGCATTCCGGCTACAGGTGTGTCGATGGTGACAACTAAAGCCGAGAAACCTGCGGCTCGTGCCCGTTCTATCGCGCCTTCGGCGGCCCCTCGCCCGCCCAACAGGTAGAGTTGGTAGAAGACAGGTCCGGAGGAACTTGCTTTGACGTCTTCCAGGGGGTGTCCAGAAATGGTGGAGAGAATGTAGGCGGTGCCTGCAAGACCGGCCGCTCGCGCGGCAGCAACTTCGCCACAGGGATGCATCAGGCGGCTGTAGCCTACGGGCGCCAGCAGGGCAGGAAAAGATAGTTCTAAGCCCAGGAAACGCGTACGCAACTCACACCCAGGCGCAGTCACGGCCTGACGTGCCCGAAACGTGACGTCCTCGAACACGCGGCAATTTTCGCGCAGTGTGACCTCACCTTCGGCACCACCGTCCAGGTAGTCGAAAACCGCCCTCGGCAATCGGCGACGGGCTAGGAAGCGGAGATCCGCGATGCTCACGACACGGGAGGACATCGCTGCACGGGACAGCTTAGTCATCGGTGATTTCAATATCTGTTCCTCGGTGAGTTCGTACCGAGCCTTAGCATATGGATTTGTTTCAGAAACCTGAATCGCCTCATAACAAAAGTAGGTCAGCTCTCCAAGTCGAATATTTTTTCCATCAGCAGCCATTTCTCCCCGGGTTTCGCCTGGGGCAATGATTGCTGGAACCTCCACATCAGATTTTCCCACTCCTGCACTTTCGGGTTGGATTGATCGGCCCTGCCCTTGGCTTCGAAAGAGAAATGTTCATTTACTTCCATGATCATGAACATGCGCGCGCCGAACAGATAAATCTCCAAGGCTTCAATGCCAGAGTCCTTGATGCTCCGCGTGATTTCGGGCCAGATTTTTTCGTGATATCGCCGGTATTCCGCGATCAGTTTCGGATCGTCCTTCAGGTCCAGTGTCAAACAGAAGCGCCGGTTCATTTGGTTGTGCTCACTCCAATTTTCGCGACTTGGTCTCTATTCATTCCACAACACGGACCTTGGAACCTAGGAAAGCATAGTAAGCAATGAACAAATAGGCGACCAACGGTACTAAGTAGGCCAAGGCAAGGCTCCGAAATGTTTCGGAGATCAGACCCATAGCGGGGGCGAAAACCGCTCCGCCGACGATGGCCATGACCAGCAAGGACCCGCCGATTTTTGTATTTGCTCCAAGCCCCTTTAGACCTAGCGCAAAAATCGTTGGGAACATCAACGACATAAAAAAGCTAGTCAGGAAAATTGCCCACAATCCTGTCCATCCGTGGAAGAAGACTCCAACAGCAACGAGTGCCACATTGATAAGGCTGTATATCCCCATCAACAGGTTGGGAGGGATAAACTTCATCAGATACGAGGAAGCAAACCGGCCTACACCGAATGCGGCAAGCGTCCCTGTCAGAAAGTACCCCGCGATCTTTTCCGGCCGATGGGTATAGTCCTGAACATACTGGATGAAATAACTCCATGTCCCAACCTGGGCGCCCACGTACATGAATTGCGCAACGACGGCCAGCAGGAAATGCCGATAGCGGAGCAGATCCATAATTCTTCCGCGATCTCCACTACCTGCTCCGGTTTCTCCCCGAATCACAGGGAATTTCGTGAGGGCAATTAACGCTGCCCATGCGAACGCAATAAGTCCGAGGACAATATAGGGCCGAACTACTCTCAGCGTCTCGAGCTGTAAGTAGGCATCATACTGATGAGTGGCCTGCAGTGCGGTGATTTGCTGCGGGTTCAACTCGACACCGGAAAAGATGAAAATCGTGCCGAGAAGAACACCGCTGATCGCGCCGATGGGGTTAAAGGCTTGCGAAAAGTTCAAGCGGCGTTCTGACGTTTCCGGATCACCACACTGTGCGATGAATGGATTGGAAGCCGTTTCCAGAAAGGAAAGTCCGCTGGCGATGACGAACAGGGCAAAAAGGAAAAAGGAATAGCGCCCAGCCAGAGCTGCCGGCCAGAACAAGAACGAGCCCGTTCCAAAAAGTACGAGTCCCGTAATGAATCCCGCCTTATATCCCAGCTTGCGCATCAACAGCGCAGCTGGCACGGCCAAGAGGAAGTACCCCATGTAAAACGCAGACTGGATCAATCCCGCCTGGAATCGCGTGATCGCGAAAGATTTCATAAAGTGGCGGATGAGCACATCATTGAGGTTGTTCGGAATTCCCCAAAGAAAGAACAGAGCCGTTACCAAGAAAAACGGGAGAAAGTTGCCCGACGGAAAGAGTGCTCCGCAAGCTCGCTCACTTGCGGTAACTTCCGGCGTTTCAGGAGTTGACGTCAGCATCACACCGCCTTCCTCTGCTTCTCTCTCGTGCTGGTCATACTGCAACTATTGAGGGATGAATTCGCATTACGTTAAGGCACGGTCCAAGTGGACATAACCACCGTCCACGAAGACATGCTGACCGGTTGTATGTCCAGATTTGGCGGAAATCAGAAATACCGCCATTGCCGCGATTTCCTCAGCGGTGGTCATTCGTTTACCCAGCGGGATCTTCGCAACGATAGCAGCCAGCTTTTCGTCGGGGTTTTGAAAAGTGTCGAGCCATTGTCGGTAAAGGGGCGTCATGACTTCCGCCGGGACAATCGTGTTGACGCGGACGCCGCTGGGCAATAACTCCGCGGCCCACTCCCGGGACAGGGCAAGGATTGCTCCTTTTGATGCGGCGTAGCCGGAAGTGCCGCCTTGCCCCGTGAATGCTACCTTGGAGGCGATGTTGACGATGGCTCCCTTTGCCGCCTTGAGCGAGGGCAACGCATAATGCGCCATATTGTAGTAGTGCAGCAGATTGCGCCCGAGCGACGCAGCAAACTCTTCGGGTCCACCCTTTTCGAGGCCCACACCATCGTTTACGCCGGCATTGTTGACCAAGGCGTCGATTCGATTGCTTACGCTGAGCGTGCGTTCGATTGCCGCGGCGCAGCCGGCCGCGGAGCAAAGATCAATTTCGATAAAGTGGCTGACCGAGCCATAGCGGCTCAACTCCGTGCGCAGACTCTCCGCCGCGGCAGTGTCGCGGTCCAGAATCACAGGGACCGCACGTTCCTGCGCCAAGGCACGTGTAATCGCCGCACCGATCCCTTTTGCGCCGCCGGTGACGATCACAACTTTATCTTTTAGTTGTAGTTCGATGAGTCAGCCTCGCAATTTATTGAAACCGCCATCCAAGGGATAATCCACGCCGGTGATGAAGGATGCTTCATCCGAACACAAGAAGAGGGCGAGCGAGGCCACTTCATCTGGCTCAGCCATTCTACCGATGGGTTGCGCCTTGGACAGTTTCTCGAACATTTCTTTTTCTCGTCCGGGATAAACATTTCGCAGGTAGCCATCAACAAATGGCGTGTGCACCCTGGCCGGTGATATGCAATTACATCGAATGTTGTAACTCAGATAGTCTTTTGCGACGGAGTACGTCATGGCGATCACCGCGCCTTTACTCATCGAATAGGCGAAACGGTCGGAAAGACCAGAAGATCCCGCAATGGAAGCCATGTTCAGTATCACGCCGCCGCCGCTGGCTTTCATGTGCCCAATGGAAGCGAACATGCAATTATAGAATCCCTTCACGTTCACTCGAAAAATACGATCGAAGTCCGCTTCCGTCGTGTTTTCTAGCGATCCGATGTGCGAGATGCCAGCGTTGTTCACAAGAACGTGAATGGGTCCTAGGCGGGAGAGTTCATCGAATCTGGAAGAGACTTCTTCCTGATTGGTTACATCGCACGGAAGGGCCGACGCATTTCCGCCCTCGGCACCAATTTGTTGGCAAGCTGCTGTCGCATCTTTCTCGTTCACGTCCAGAATGCGGACCGTAGCGCCATTCGCCGCGAATCTCAGGGCGATGGCGCGTCCAATGCCGCTACCGCCACCGGTTACGACGGCGACTTTGCCGTCCAGTCGGAAACTCTTCGTATGGGTGTCTTGATTTGTCAGAGAGACGCCTCTTTTCCACGGGATGAAGTCTTCTTGTCCTTTCAACTCAGCCTTAGTTTGGACCTCGCCGTTTGCAACCCTGATCACGTAATCCAGGGATAGCTTCGCCCATCTGCTCGATCGTTTTTTCCCCTGAGGTAATGCCACCTGTATCGATATCAATGATGTCTGGCATGCGCTCAGCCAACCCTGAGTTGGTCGAAAGCTTTACGACTGGCGCGATGGGATTCCCGAGTTGTCAATTGGACGACACTTCATTTCCCACCAATCCTCTGTATGGCTCAGGACAAAGGTCCTATAACTTTCAGCACGGTCGCGTAGCGTCCTGGAAGAGTAGCGGGCAAACTGACCTTGATGGCGTCGCCATGTTGAGACCAGATAAGTGGAGTTGCCTGGCCGAGCAGGTAAATCTGCGAGCCGACCTTCAGGGAGAGCGATTTGAGCGTGATGCCGGTTGTCTTTGGCTGGCCGAGGAGAGTCGCATAAACTGCAGAATCTTTTTCGGTGAAACGGACGGAGATGCCTTCAGCGGTCTCGCCACCAGCTCGTTTCCACGGATGTGTGCCATAGATGGCGTCGCCATTCATCTGAAGCCACGCACCGAGTGCAAGCAAACGATCCATTTGGACCGGAGGGATGGTGCCGTCGGCTTCCGGGCCTACATCGAGCAGCAGGTTCCCATTCTTGCTCACAATGTCCACCAATAGATAGATCAGATCGGCTGGAGCGATGGTCTCGGCTTCACCTTCGGCGCGGTTATAGCCGAAAGAGCGCCCGAGGCCACGGCACTCCTCCCACTTGGTGGGGCTGATCTTGTCCAGGGTCACGTACTCCGGAGATATAAAATCAGAGTGTTTGACGCCGAAGCGGTCGTCGATGACGCCATCCGGGACCGTGTTGTAGTACTCCGCCATAATCTGTAGAGGATGGCCGGACTTAGGATAGTCGATGTCGTTCCAGAGCACCGCGGGATGGTAACGCTGGATGAGTTCCCGGACGTGGGCATCCGCATATTTACCGTAAGCCTCGCTTTGCGGCTTTACCGCTTCATAATCAGCGGGACCGCGGATAGGACCAGGTACAAATGTCCAATCGTAGCCGCCTGAGTAGTAGAGGCCCATACGCAAACCCTGATTGTGTACAGCGGTAGTCAACTCGCCAACGATATCGCGTGAAGCATGCTGCCTATCGGTTGGAAGCTTCGGATTTGGCGTCGAACTGGGCCACAGCGTAAATCCATCATGATGCTTCGTGGTGAGCACGACATATTTCGCGCCAGCGTCGTGGAATATTTTAGCCCAGGTGTCCGGATTCCACTTTTGAATCTCCCGGTTGAAGACCGGAGCGAAGTTGTAGTAATCGTACTCAGCGCCATAATGCTCGCGATGGTAGTCCTTGGTCGGTGCTCCCTCGAGCCGCATGCTGTTCAAATACCATTCTGCATAGGGGTTGTGTGTGATGTAGTCCGGTGAAGTGAAGTCATGTTCAGGATGAATGAGCGGCGCCCAACCAGGAACGGAATAAAGACCCCAGTGAATG
>DATNMX010000022.1:0-7932 GCA_035602135.1 Candidatus Dormiibacterota bacterium | reverse complement strand
CATAACTACAATGAAAATGGAGTGTTTTCGCAATCTGACAACATTTGACAACAATTGAAAGTGGGCGGTGGCGCTAAGTCATTCCCGTGCAGGTCTTTGTGGTGTAGGGATGCAATTTCGATCCCCACCGCCCCTACCAACATCTCCTTTTTTAACTGTGAGTTGCAGATTTGCGGGGGAGCTTAAGGGAGCATTAAGCTCACGCCACCTGCGCCGGCAGCATAAGTCGAACCACTTTGCTGTTTGCTTCTCTCAAAGCGGCGGGAACCGCGTGCGTATAGATATTCATCGTCGTGCGAATATCTGCGTGTCGCAACAGCTCCTGCTGGACCTTGAGATCCACACCCAACGCGTGTAGCAGAGAAGAATGGCTGTGGCGAAACGTATGCCAGCCGATCCGGCCTAGTCCCACCTTTTCAGCAGCGGGAACAAGCCAGTTCTCCTGAATGCGTCCGGGCCAGTACGGCTTTCCTGTAGCCGGGTTTGCAAAGATCCAGCCTTCTGTGTTCACAGGCGAAGCAGTCCTCAATTGGTGCTGACGCAATTTTTCCGCCAGAGAACGGTCCAGTGGCATCAGATCTCTGGGAAGCCGGCGTCTTTACAGCGCCGGGTAGGCCGTAAACATACGACTGGCGTATGCCGATCCGCATGCCTTCCCAATCGATATCACACCACTTCAAGCCGAGTACTTCGCTAACCCGAAGACCCATGCACATGGCAACGATGCACATCGTTCGAAACGGTTCCGGGATGTGTTCCAACATCTGCCGAAATTCTTCTACCGAAAGAGCTTTTGGCTCTCGTTTTCGCTTCGAACCGTCTTTTACGCGCACGAGGCTCACGGGATTGAGTTGATATGGGATCAACTCCCAGCGCATCGCGGCGTTAAACAAAACGCGCATCAGATTCTTGAGATGGGACTTGCTTTTCGGCGCTAGGGAGAGCCTCTTCAACCAGTCTTCGACCGCAAGCGGTTTGATCTGGTCGAGCGAGCACTCGGCCCATTTAGGCTTTATGTAATTCTTGAGCCATGATCGATAGCGAGACGCGGTCGAGTTTCTTTCTGGAAGCTCTTGCGCGAGATAACGCTCAATCACTGCGCCGAACGGTACAGGAACTCCCTCGGGTTTCTCCTGGTTGATCGAAAGCAATAGGGACATGCTTGCCGTGCGTGCCCGCGACTCAGTTGGATACTTTTCGATTGATCCAACGATTAGGCTTGGCACACGTTTTGAGCCGTCCGCTAAAGTTTCCCTGTAACGCAGGACCCAAACCTCCGGGCCATTCCTTCTCTTCTTCAAATCAAGCCAACCAAACTGAACCCGTTGCCGCTTATGTTCCATCCGATTCCTCCTGTTTTAAGCGGCACGGATGGCAAACTGAATTTACATGAGAGAGCATCCAGACTTCCAGCTCGGAAGCGCGGAATTTCCAATGCCGGAAATAATGATAAGCGGGTATGCGCCCCTCGCGTGCCCAGCGCTCGACGGTCTTTGGATGAAGGCCCCCGAGGACGGCGGCAGCGCCGACGCAATCGAGAAGCGATTCAGAGGCCTGAAGTAGTCCAGAGGTTGCGGTGGACGCCGAATCAAATCGATCGGGATGAATTGACTGTCTTCCGGCACGGAACCCTTGAGGGATGCCCAGGTCAATGTGTGTATTTGACTCTTCCATAGGGCCCCCTACCTCCCGGCTTTCCCGCTGCGCTTCTTCTTGCGCCTTTGTTCTGCTTCCAAACGAGTCTCTTCGGCAGCGATCGCTTCATGAGGGATTATGCCGAGTCGAGGTGGCAATCCCTGCTTCCCGCGCTCTTTTTCTCTTTGTCCGCCTTGAGATAAACGTCATCTGGATCCTCAAACTTTCGGTCCCATTCGCGGCGAAGCTTACCGAAATGCGCCCAATCGTGCTGTTCGCGGTCGCTCATGTGCTCAATCACTTCAAAGTTCGTCTGAGCACGGAGGTCTTCCACTTCAATCTGAAACGACCGCAAGAAATCACGGCGTAACCAGGGGCATTTCTCCAGTTCTTTGAGAATCTGTACAGTTTCTTGGAGTCTTTGGTTAAGTAAGAACAAATATTCGTAAATACGTAACTTCGGGGAACGAGGGGTGAGTTGCGTTGAAAAAGAGGACCGGATACCTTCTGTAGCCGCCATTGTTGGTCCTCCTATGAGCGACTTTGGTTAGGGCCGCGTCGGTGTTAGAGCACTGGCGCGTCCCGCTTCTGATGTTCTACGTCTTCTCTTTGATCCTTTTGTACCGGAACTTCCTGCCGTTCTTGATCTTTGGCAACAGCTTCCGAACCCGTTCGATGTCGCGTTGGGTCCAGATATGAACTGTAATGCCGCCGGTCGTGAGCGTTTTAGGTGCTGGTACTTTCTTTGCGGTGATGTAGCGACTGAGTGTGGATACATCTAGCCCCAGTTGCTTGGCAGCGTCGCGGGTAGAAAACGTAGCCATCTACAACAGTGTTGTCGATAGCTTGAGAAATGTCAAGCGAAAAGATTAGCTCTGCAGAAGAGCGGTTGGATTCTTCTTGGCAATCATCAGGAGCCGTAGTGCCGTGCTTTGCGGACGTCGCGAGCCCTGCTCCCAGCTCTGCACAGCCTTTGGACTGACACAGAGAAAGTGTGCGAATACGGCTTGGCTTGCGTGCAGGGTTTCTCGGATATGCCGAATTTCACGCGGTTTGAGGACCTTGGGTGGGGCTGGAATCTCCGTCACCCGCAAGTCAACCTTCTGCCCGCGCTCATACGCCAACGCGTCGGCCAGTGATTGCCGCATATCGTCGTAGATATTCACCTTGATCTTCTTTGCCATGTTGTCCTCCTACAACCTCTTCAATTCTGCTACCATCAAGCGAAGATTTCTTCGCTGCTCGGTGGTCAAATCCTCTTGCTCGTCCTTATCCAGCAGAAAAAGCAAATGAAGGTGGTCTCGGTGTTTCAGATACAGATGCATGTACCGATAGCCGCCGCGCGCCTTTTCCGCGAGTCGGGTTCGATGTGCGAGCCTTGCGTATTCCGCCAAGCCCTTGAGCGACATCACCCTTCTCGGGATTCCTGAGCAAGTCGTCTTGTATCCGGCGCAAAACTTCATCGGCGGATACACCGGCTAGCTGATGGAGCCGGCGAGTAAATGCCTGAGATTCTATAAATACCACACTGTAGTATATACCACGTTGTGGGACTTGATGTCAATCGACCTTAAGGGAAAGATGTCAAGTTGTCTGGAAATTCGTTGATAAGGCGAGCGCATTTGAACACCATCGCATCGTCGGTAGCAGACACTACTTAGGTTTCATAGATACAGCTCGTCTCCTGAGACACAGGGTCAGTTGGGCGATACGCGGAGGAACATGCGAAGCGGCAGGGGAAGAAACCAGCCACGTTCGATTTCCTCGGCTTCACGCACATCTGCGCACGCAGCCGGAGAGGGAAGTTCATGGTGAATGTGCGGACGATGAAGAAGCGTCTCCGACGGGGCCTGACGGCAGTAGCCGAATGGTGCCAGGAGAACCGCCATGAGCCGGTGGACGAGCAGCAGAAGACCCTCAATGCCAAGCTCCGAGGCCACTACCAGTATTACGGACGTCCGACGAACTCCAGAAGCCTTTGGCAGTTCTATAGGACCGTCTGCAAAATCTGGCGGAAGTGGCTCAGTCGCCGAACTCGCGGGAAGGAACTGACGTGGGAGCAATATACCGAATTCCTCCGTCACCACCCCTTGTTGCTTCCTTGGATCACACATTCTTGGAACTGTGCGGGGAGTCGCACCTGAGGAACCCGCTGCGTGGAAATCTGCACGGTGGGGTCTGGGTCTGTGAGGGGGGAGAGCGTCGGTGTTGCCATGGTCGACCTAAACGGGCACGAAGCTGGAAACGGCGGATACAGCCAAGGAAGACCTACAGCACGCCGGGTTCTCCTCTACTCGGAGAGATGGACGTATAAATCGTACAAGTGGAGTTGTCGGGAGTTAGGGTTACCGGCTAGAGCGGAGCTACGAGTCATGCCAATGAAGACGATTAAAAGACTCCGAAATGTTTTCATTCATGTTTGTAATATCAGGATAGAACTTCTGCATCAGGGGATTCAATGGTACCCAATCTCGGAGCCGGACATTTCACTTTCATGATTTTCAGTTGTCCGGTTGCGGTGATAGGGGATAATAAGGCTGTCTCGCAAGACTACCGTGACAATAGGCCAAATATTTGACCACCTAGAGCGGCGAACATGACGCGGCTGGGCGATTATTCTCGACGAACTTCTAAAGGCAAATGATGGAGGAAAAAGTATGTTTCACTTAGTCTGGTATGTTCTTATTGGGCTAATCTCGGGGGTTATCGCGAAATCGGTGATGCACGTGCATATAGCGATCTTCTGGACGATCGTGCTCGGCATCATCGGATCGATCATCGGCGGCGGCGTTACCCACATGTTTTCGCGCCCGACAAACGAACGATATCATCCCGCCGGCCTCATTGTTTCCACACTGGGCGCGATCCTGGTTCTCTTCATTTGCTATAAGCTGAAGATTCATTTTCCCCAGGTCTAACATCGTATTCCGATAGGCGGTCAAGTCTCGGGCTGCTTGCACATTGTGCGGCACGTATCTACGCTTTCTTTTCCGCGTGAGTGTGTCAAAGCGGACAGACGGAGATCAGTCAATAAGCCACTCTCAAGACGCGGCTCTAAATCTATGTACAGGTCCCGTCTACACATCCGGTCTGCCGCTCGTTTTCGATTGCTGGCGCTTGTCTTCTGCGCCTTAGCTCTGGTCGGCTGCGTAGGAGGACAGGTAGCCACGACCCCGCCGCCGCCCGGTCAGAGCGTGCGCTTTGGCCACGTTTTCATTGTCGTCGAGGAAAACCACAATTACGCCGACGTCGTCGCTAGCCCGTCCATGGCTTACCTGAACAGCCTCGCCAACCAGTACGGCCTCGCGGCAAACTACTTCGCAAACGCGCATCCCTCCATCCCAAACTATTTCGAGCTCACCACGGGACAAACCCTCACGCTCATCGACGCTTTGACACCGCACTCGTTTCCCGTTTCCGAAAACAATGTCATCCGTGAGTTGTTCGCCGCCGGCAAAACCTGGAAATCCTACGCTGAGGATCTTCCCGCCGTTGGCTATACAGGTGGTGACAGCGGCAACTACGCCGTACGCCATAATCCTCTTGCCTACATGACCGATGTGCAGAACGATCCCGTGCAAACAAAAAATCTCGTTCCATTCACCCAATTTGCAGCGGACCTATCCATGGCAAACCTACCTGACTATTCTTTCATCGTCCCGAACCTCTGCAACGACGCGCACGACTGCTCTCTCACCACCGCCGACAATTGGCTGAAGACGAATCTCGACGCGCTCATTCGGAGTCCCGTGTTCCAGAAAGACGGCCTCCTCATCATTGTCTTTGACGAAGCGAACCTTCTGGATTTCACTGCTGGCGGAGGCCACGTGGCCGCCGTAATTGTTAGTCCGCTGGGCAAGCGTGGCTACAAGTCCATCGCTTTCTATCAACATCAAAGCGTTCTTCGCCTGGCACTCGAAGGGCTCGGCGTGACGAAGCTTCCCGGAGAGGCCGCCAGAGCACCAGCCATGTGGGAGTTTTTCAGTACGCCGTAGAACAGCGCCTCCGCATGGTCTCAGTTTTGCGCAAGGTGCATGAAAGACCCGATGGAGCGACTGTCCCTTGAGTTTCGGGTGAGCGTGGAGCTGAGTGTTGATCGCGCGTCGACTTACCCGAACCCGCTTTTAGTTGGCGGTGATATACTCGGCAAATGCAGCCCACGTTGGCTAGGTCCGCCGTGATACTCGTCTTGGCAATATGACTTGTTTGTCCACTAGTTGAGATGGTTGATCATTGGGAGGGAGCGGGATGCCCAATCAAGTGGACGACGCTTTACTTCGCGCCATGTCCGATTGAAAAATCCTCTCCGAGGAGCGAACCACAGATTGCCGAGGTCCATCCCACGCGTGAAGAAATCGAGTTGCGCGCACACCAGATCTACGTCGAAAGCGGCGGCGCTCATGGACAGGATCTGGAGGAGTGGCTACAAGCGGAACGTGAGTTACTCGAGAAATACGGAAAGACGGGCCTGAAGTTGAAAGCGGCGGTCTAATTCGTCGTACCGCAGGCAAATCCGGTAGGTTTGTGGATTCACGCGGGTGTTTTTACAGAATCGGTATCATTCTTCGTATCGTGGTCTCCTTTCGACCTTTCTAAAGCATGCGCGTCATATTTGAGCCACTCGTCGGATACGCAAACAGCATGTGCTTTAAATCGGTGGCACGCATCCCGGAACGCATAGCAAGCGCGAAGAGATTGATGACTTCATCAGCCTCGCTCCCTAGAATATGCGCGCCCAGAATTCGGTCCGTGCCCTCTTCCACGAGCACTTTATAGCCGGAATATGTTTCTGCAATCCGCCGAGACGAATACCAGGTCGAGGTCATCTCCTTCTTGACCCTGAACTTAAGGTTTTGCTCACGTGCTCCGCGTTCACTGAGACCGACAGCAGCCAGCGGGGGGATCGTGAAAACGACCGACGGAATGCCGAGGTAATTTGGTCTCTGATGGTTTCCCTTCAAGAGGTTTGCGGCCACGATCAGCCCTTCATAACTCGCCACAGGAGCCAGCGGCGGGCCTCCACTCGCGGCGGCATCTCCCGCCGCATACACAGCTGGAATCGACACACTTTGCAAGAACTCGTTGACTCGCACTCCCCGCTTCTCCCATTCGATCCCTGCAGCATCCAGATTTAGGTCCTTGATCTCAGGCACGCGACCCGCCGCATGCACAACCATCTCCGTTTGAAACGTGCGCGTCTTCCCAGAGGCCAATGCCCGGACAATCAACTGAGTGGAGCTCTTTTCGATCCCTATCGCTTCGGTTTCGAGATGAACGTTAATGCCAAGTTCGCGAGTTCGCTCAACGAGCTGATCAACAAGATCCGGGTCAAAAAGGGCAAGAGGACGCGGGCCACGGTGTAGGACTGTGACCTGTGATCCCACTCGCGCCGCTACATGCGCAAACTCAAAGGCAATATACCCGCCTCCGATAAAGAGAATCCTCCGCGGGAGTTCGTTCAACTCCAAGAACTGATCGCTTGTCGTAACATGCTCAGCGCCGGGAATCTCCAAATCTGCCGGTACCTCTCCAGCCGCAATAACGACGTACCGTCCCTCCAATGTCTCTTCCCCTACTTGTACGGTAGTTGGACCGGCGAAGCGCGCCCGACCATGGAACGCTGCGATGCCGGCTTTCGCGAACCCCTCTTCGCGCCGTTTTGGAACGGGCTCAGTGAAAGAACGCTTGAAACGCATTAACTCGAGCCAATCAATCTGAAGCTTCGCGGCCTGAATTCCTTTTCCTTTCATTCGACGAGTCCAGTCAACGGCTTCGGCAGCTCCGACGAGCACTTTCTTTGGGTCGCATCCCCGTAGAGCACAGGTACCTCCGAAAGGCCTCGAATCCACGATCGCAACCAGCCATCCTGCTTCGCGACAGCGTGACGCCACCGCCGAGGCGGCTGATCCTGTTCCGATTGCAATCACATCAAATGTTCTAGTCATAGTTCCCTCAAGGCATTTTTGCATTTGTTTGGGTACGAACTCGCGAGTAGCAGCGTTTCACTCCTGGCCACGGCAAATACGTATTGGGAGCTGACGAAAGTCTCGGCCATTCAGGAATTTTTCCAGGTACCGATTGATTTGAGCCCAAATTATTCTCTGAAGTGGCAAATGGGCTTATCGGAGAGCGGATTTCCACTTCTCCGATAGGGCGTGCGAGCTCAACCGGTCGATGCAACACCATCTAATCAGTTGATTCGACAATACTTCCTCCTAGAGAACCGATCTGTCCGACTGTACTCGATCAGAACTAGACAGGGGAGTGTTCCGTTTGAATCAACGCTCACGAACGACT
>DATNMX010000021.1:0-169932 GCA_035602135.1 Candidatus Dormiibacterota bacterium | reverse complement strand
CTCCACACGATCCCAACGGCCAGCGCCGATGGAGTGCTGCTGACGCCAGCTCCAAGTGGTAGTTTTCCAGCCGTTCCCCCGATCAGCACACTTGGCAATCCCGTCCAGCAAATCGCTTTTGGATTGGACGATAAACTCAAGACACCATATTCCGAGCTGGTGGATGTTGCCTTCTCGCGCGAACTCCCGGGCGGCTTAATCTTTCAGGCGGCCTACGTTGGAAGATTTGCTCACCGTCTCCTGCATCAGCGCGACCTTGCGATGCCTCTCAATCTCAAAGATCCAAAGTCAGGCATGGACTACTTCGCTGCTGCAACCATATTCTCGAAAACTTTTTATGCCCAGGGTCCGAATGCCATTGTGGCTCCGATCCCGTTTTGGGAGGACCTGTTCCCCGCAGCTGCCGGCACTTGTGGCGCCGACACCAGCGCCACGCAGTGCATGTTTAATTTGTTTGCTCAGGGCAACATCGGACCCGGGACTTTCGGTGAGACAAATGCGATCAACATATTTGACGCATTCTGTTTTCCCTCCTGCTTGCAATTGCCAGGACAGCCGGCCGGCGGTGTGCCCTATCAATTCTATACACCGCAATACACGGCTCTTTATGCATGGTCCAGCATAGGGTTCAGTAGCTACAACGCGGGCCAATTTACTCTCCGCAGCCAACCCATTCACGGAGTCCAATTCGACTTTAACTACACCTACGGCAATTCCATCGACGTTGGTTCGGACGCAGAACGGGTAGGAATTTACGGCGGCTTGAGCGCCATCATCAATACCTGGTCTCCCTATCAACTACGCAGTGTTTCGGACTTCGACATCAGGCACAGCATTAATACCGACTTTATCGCAGAGCTTCCATTCGGCCAGGGCCGACGGTTCGGTCATTCCTGGAACCGTGGCTTGAACATGATCCTGGGCGGTTGGGAATTGTCTGGGATCGGAAGGTGGTCCAGTGGCCTACCATTTAGTGTGGGAAACGGCGGCACGTTTCCCACGAACTTCCAGTTATCTGGACAAGTATTTACCAACGGGGTTGTCCCCAAGACAGGGAAGTTCTATTTGGGTCCTGGCGGTGACCCCAATGTCTTTGCTCTAGGCGACACGCAGACCATCGTTGGAAATTTTCGCTACGCATACCCTGGCGAATCCGGTCAACGCAACAACTTCCGGGGCGACGGCTTCTTTAACATTGACGCTGGCGTCAACAAGAACCTCAAAATTACTGAACGCTTCAATCTGCAATTGAGCGCCTATGCCTTCAACGTGACGAATTCCGTTCGTTTCGACGCCCAGACGGTTAATGCAAACACTCAGAATGCTAAGGTTTTTGGTACGTACTCCGGCGACTACACCCCGTCGCGCCGTTTTGAATTTGCGGCGCGCTTGAGCTTCTGAGTCGCTCATGCCAACCAATGTTTACGCTTTTCGCGACAGTTGAGAAATGTGCCACCGGGAAGCGCGGCCTTCCCGGTGGTTTACTTTTGAATTGAGATTTTTCCCGGGTAGCCAGTACCTTACACCTATGCTAACCTTGGATTTCCGCTCACGTTTGACTTCAAGCTTGAGCGCTTCGGTCGGGGCGTAGCGCAGCCTGGCTAGCGCGCCTGGTTCGGGACCAGAGAGTTAAAAAATCTAAGTCTTGTCGTGAGTCGCACTTAGGTTCTGAGCCCGCCTTTGCTGCGGGTGCGACTCCCGAACGCGGTGAAGCGCATGAGCCCGAATCCCATCTGATCCCTTTGGTTTTGCAAGTAGCCTTGGGCCAGCGCAAGCAGATCGAGATCTACGGAACCGACTACCCAACCCCCGACGGCACCTGCGTACGAGACTACGTCCATGTGGTCGACTTGGCTTCTGCGCATCAACTTGCCCTTGATGCGCTCTCGCGGCACGAACAACTCATTTATAACTTGGGGAACGGACGTGGTTTCAGCGTGCGCGAGGTGCTCGAAGTCGCCCGGCGCGTGACGGGACATCCCATTCCTGCCGTCGAAAGCCAGCGCCGTCCGGGCGATCCATCCGTCCTCGTCGCCAGCTCGAACAAGATCCAGCTTGAGCTCCACTGGAAGCCACGCTTCACCGATCTCAAGAACATCGTGCGGAGCGCCTGGGACTGGCATAGGAGTCATCCGAATGGCTACAAAACATGTTGATGACAATCCAAGTGTTCCCCATGCCTCCGGCGCGGAAGGTTGAAAATGGCATCTCTTAACCTGATCGAGCATCCTCACCGGCGTCTCAATCCGTTAACTCGCGAGTGGGTCTTGGTTTCTCCGCATCGTACCCAGCGGCCCTGGCTTGGCCAGGTGGAGAAGCTCTCGACCGAAGCACAACTTATCTACGACCCCTCGTGCTACATGTGCCCGGGGAACACGCGCGCCATCGGAACCCGCAATCCTGCCTACGAGTCCACGCTCGTCTTTGACAATGATTATCCAGCACTTCTACGTGACACCCCGGTGGGTAGTCTTGATCAGAAAGACTTGATTGTGGCCCGCAGCGAATCCGGCGTCTGCCGCGTCGTCTGTTTTTCGCCGCGCCACGATTTGACCCTCGCGCGCATGACCCCGGCCGAGATTCGCGGCGTGGTGGACCTATGGATTGCGCAATACCAGGAGCTAGGCGAGATTCCCTCAATCAACTACGTTCAGATCTTCGAAAACCGCGGTGCACTGATGGGTGCCAGCAATCCCCATCCGCATGGCCAGATCTGGGCCAGCGCAAGTATTCCCAACGAGCCTTCCAAGGAACAACTAGCTCAGCGTGAGTATCAATCCTCTCGTCATTCCTGCTTGCTTTGCGATTACCTCCCGTTGGAGCGCGCGCTGGGAGAACGCATGATCTTTGAGAACCAGCACTTCTCCGCGCTGGTTCCGTTCTGGGCAGTTTGGCCCTTTGAAACGATCGTCGTGGCACGTACCCACCTGGGAGCTATGACTGATCTCACGCTCGAACAGCGAGATGCATTGGCAGATGTCCTCAAACGGCTGACCACTCGCTACGACAACCTCTTCCAGGTCTCTTTTCCCTACTCCATGGGATTCCATCAGAGCCCGACCGACGGGCAACCGCATCTTGAATGGCATTTGCACGCACACTTCTATCCACCCCTGTTGCGTTCCGCTACGGTGCGAAAGTTCATGGTGGGCTACGAGATGCTGGGAACACCGCAGCGCGACATTTCCGCCGAGACCGCTGCCGCCCGGCTGCGTGAGATGAGGGACACCCAGTGAGGTCAACCCAGCGAATCGCCGGACTACTTCTCGCAATGCTAGCCAGCGCTACCGCAGAGTTTGCTCAGGCCCCCGGATCTTCCATCGATTCGCTATGGAATCTCACTACACTTCACGATTACTCTCAAAAGCGCGTTTCCAGCTACGATCGTTCCGGAGCAAACGCCGACTTTCGACCGATCTCGCCGGGAGAGACGCTCACTCTGTTCGACAAGTCTGGCCCGGGCGCAATCACGCATATATGGCTCACGCTCGCTTAGCGCCTCCAGGTCAGTTTCCGAAAGCTTTTTGTATTTTACTTTTAGGATGAAGCTTTGGGCTAAGCCCACGGCTTTTAAAATGTCTATATCCGAACCGTGCTGCAAAATGTTGTCGAGCGTTTCATCGAGGAGTTGAGGCATGTTTGTCACTTTCTTCTGACCTGAGAACTGGTTTAATTTTCATTTTATTGTCCTGTACAGAACTTTGTTTCTGGAACTGGGGACACCCCGCCAGGGATGTTATGTATTTGGGACCCGCCCCTACTACCCTCGCGTCGATCCGGATTTCGTCAGGTGGTACAGTTTGAAACTTCAGGCGTTGGTGGCACTATGGACCCGAACGCAGGACTGTGCCATGAAGGAATTTGGACTTCTAATCTTAAGCGCTGTCGTCGTTTGGGCCGGTATTCGTATTTTTGTCGAGCCCGAGGAGTACAGAAAAGAAATAGCAACGTTCAGCCATCCAATTGCCGGCATCCCTATTTGGACGATTCGTGCGCTCGGGGTCCTTCTCGCCCTAGGCGGCGTCTGAGCCTTTTACGAGTTCATGATCTCTTAAATTCAAACTAGTGTTAAAACTCGGAGGACGCCTGTCTTTTCGTGGGCGCAACGGCCGAACATCCCTTTCGAAAAGTTACAGTTGAAGCACCACAATTCGTACCCATCCTTAGGCCAACCACGCTTCTGCAAATCGCGATAGGTAATCCAGCCTGCCCCACCAACTTCCGCACGATGCTTCTTGCCATCCCTCCGGGTATGCTCCAATCCCAGAAACTCCGGTTCGGTTACGTCACAGACTGGGCACTGACACTTCCCACCGTATGCGGCAATTAGCTCCGCCCTGAGTTGCGCCCGTAATTCTTTCTGACGCTCGCGATTTAGTTCCCGCTTGCATGGCGAACATAATTTCGTGACACGCTTTGTGTGAAACGTGCGGCTGCATACGGCACAGAAATTGTTTCGCATATTCGAATTCGAGATGATGTTTCAAAATCACGGTGAAACATGGATTGTCTTGTCTAAAACCCTTAACTTTCACATTGTTGAATGTTACTGCAAGACTGTTGCCATTGGTGGCCACGAACTGCGCCCATGGCATAGAGAACCTCATCGGCCTGTGGCTCGGTCACGCTCGAACTCTCACGGATCGTTATGCTGCGCAATTACAAAATGACGTGCAGTATCGCGCAGAGTGGTGTGAACGTGCAGGACTGGGCTTCTCAGTGGTTACATTGTTACACACCAATGTTGTGTTGATTGATGCAGAGAGAGTGGCGTAAACTTGTTGAGCGATAGGGTTTTAAGTACAGTCGGGGCGTAGCGCAGCCTGGCTAGCGCGCCTGGTTCGGGACCAGGAGGTCGAAGGTTCAAATCCTTTCGCCCCGACCAATTCTTTCAGGGTCCAGCCCGAACACATGGGTTACACAACGTACCGGCTACATGGGTAACACTTTTGGGCCGAACGGATTTTCAAGCGGTTCCAACACCCGCGTCTCCAGATCAAAGTATTCCAGATCATAATCCATAAAACTGACAAGCCAAATATCGTCGTGAACTTCTTTGATGCCGACCGCCTGGCCAGCAAAGACCGTGCTGAAGTTTATCTTTTTGTGACCGAGACAGATGCGGCCGCAATGGGTGACGACAATGACTTTGTCGTGGAAGGGATAATCGATATCGGGCAATCCCCGATAGGTGCGCGTGGAGGGTTGATAGACCTCGGCCGGGCACTTCATGTCCAGAGCTTCGTGTGGACGTTCCTTGTTGAAGATCTCGATAAAGTCATCGAACCTGGCCTGCTGCTGAAGGAAGTTTAAAGCGGCCGGCTTGGTGGCTTCTTTCTTCAAGGTCAGATGCATGCGCTCATGGCGACCATTTTGTTGGGGATGGCCAGGCCGGTCCGTTCAATGCCGATGCCGAGTCTGAGCCACCAGACTGCCAGCTTGCTCAAATTGAACAAAGCGTGGGCCGAAGCGAAGGGTACGCCGTTATCACTGCGGATGTTGGCAGGCAGGCCGCGCTCCTTAAAAAGCCTTTCAAACACGGTAAAAGCGCAGTCCTCTTTGGTGGAGGAGAGCGCTTCGCAGCTCAGGAGATAACGGCTGGCGTGATCGGTGACGGTCAGCGGGTAGCAGTATTGACGATTCCCCAGCAGGAATTCGCCCTTGTAATCGGTGCACCAGAGTTCATTGGGAGTCCGGCCTAAGGATAAAGCGGTTCCCTGAGCACGACGACGCAAGCGACCGCGTCGCTCCACCAGGCCGTAGCGATCTAGCACCGCATGGATCGTGCTTTTGGCGGGGATCTTGATCCCCGAGAACCTCCGAATCAGGCGCTCTCGGATCTTACGGGCACCCCAGCTGGTGTGCTCGCGCTTCACGTTCAGGATATAGTTCTCCACCTGAAAAGGAAGTTGATGGGCATAGCGATAGGGACGCCTGCTCCTGTCGGTCAGCCCTTGAATGCCGCATTCCTGGTAGCGATCGAAGATCTTGTAGCCGGTCTTGCGGGAGATCCCGAACTCCCTGCAGAGTTCCGCCATGGCCTCGCCGGCTAGCCGGCGAGCCACAAACTGCAGCCTTTCGTCCATTACCGAACACTCCTTCCACGGCATCACTCCCTCCCAAAAAAAGAGAGAAAGTGTAACCTATGTGTCCGGTACGATTTGTTACCTATGTGTCGGGTCGCTCACTGCTCTCAATTCATAGGGTTACGTTGTACTTTCCACTGCAATAGTCACCTCGTTTTTAACGGAGAATACGCACAACATCGGTGGGTTTTGACGGAAGTGCAAATCCCAAGCCCACCTTTTCCGCTTGCTCCAAACGAAAAGTTACATGGTCTTCCCACTTGCAGCAGTCGTCGCCAACATTCTCGTTTTTATGCCCCAACCAGAATCACTCCAGAGTCGGGAGACGATCATCTAGAGCGTTCTAAAGTTCGAAGAACTGTCTATGCCTCCGAACCGCGCCTGGCCTCATCGGCCTCGTCAGCCAGATTGCGAAGGAAGGCAAAGAAAGATGGCGATTGGCCGATGAAGAGGCCGCTGGCCGTAAGGGCATCGACCGCTCCCATTGCAGCACCGTCGGTAGCTGTCGGGCGAATGACCGAACAAACCGGTAAGCTTTTGCTGAGGAATATAGTTGGCTCCGGCATGATCAGGTTGGTCTGGTAGTCTTCCCCGCCCAAGGGAGGGTCATTGAGTTTTGGAAACACCAACGAGGTGTCTGTGGGGTCGGTCAAAGGACGTGCATTGCCTGCCTTGTCCTGCCAAGTCTGGAAGTGCATCGCCTCGGTTGGCCCGATACTGAGTACAATTCGCAGAACCTCCACATTCGTTACCCTTTGCGCCAGCGACGGGTAAAGGCTGGTCCCCCCTTGCTCGATCGACGCAAAGTGGAACCCCGCAGTGTTGGCGATCGCCTGGAGGTGGTCATCGGGAGTCAGGTCGGCATCGCTTCTGGGAATTGCCGGGTGTTGCCCCACTGCTAGACCCGGAATTGCTTGAGGAAACGTGTTACCGAAATCCGGGTTCATCGTGCGACTCCGGTATCGTGTATACCAACTGGTGTCCACGGCGAGCTGCATGAGGTTGGTTAGCCGTCCGATTTGCTGGGCCCCGGTCGCCATACTGCTCGGCAACGTGCGAAACTGATCTAGATTGACTGGGTCCGCGCCCTTTGAAACCAGGTAAGCGTTGATGAATATTTCATGAGTCAACTCATCTTCGGTATTGTCGTGGATATACTGGTCCATGTCGGGGTCGAGAACTTTAATGGCAGCGGTGTACGCTTGACTGCCGCTCCCGCCGGGGACCTCGCTGTCCTGGATTCCACCAAGTTCATTGTATTGCTGCCATAGGTCAGTCTCGAGAATCTCGGCGGCGGCCAGGAACCGGAGAATTGCCGCATCTCCTTTTGTGATCCCGCTCTCCTCGTCCTGATGGCCCTCCTCGGCGAACGCAGGAACCCTGCCGGCAAGCAACCCGCCGCCTACAGTTGCTGCACCCGCCGCTGCAAATCCCCGCTTCAGGAATGATCGTCGATTCGTAGGCCTCTTTGTGAAATCCTGTCGAACTGGATACTCCATGGGATCCTCCTTGAAATAATTTTGAAGAGACCGCAAAGTGCGCGACGTAACACGGCGATCTCATTCCACGCGCAGCGTAGAACAGGTGGGGAAGTGAATTGTCACGGCCGTATCTTTCTTCCGTAATTAGTTTGTCTTTACGCGGGATGGGAAAAAGGAGACGAACCAAGTCGACCCCTTAGCGAGTTCGAATTGTCACGAAATTGTCTCTCTCGTGTCTCTTGTTTTTGACACGATGAGCTTGTCGCGCCTCGGAAAGCCGTTTGTTCCGGCCTGCCGTTTTGATAGTTTAGAAGACGGGCGTGATTGCGGATGCTGGTAAGATCCAGAGCCGGACGCGTGGGTTTGCAATGGAAAAAATCTTGGTCGTTGAAGATGATCGCGCCGTTCAGAGAGCGTTGAAGCGGCTCTTTGAATCTGAAGACTACATGGTGGAAGTCACACCCGACGGAAAATCAGCGCTTGAGATCTTTCATGCTTCTCCTCCCTCGGCAGTGGTTCTGGATCTCCGACTGCCGGGAATCCCGGGGAGCGACTTATGCCGAGAGATCAAAAGGGAAGCACCTTCGCTTCCCGTCATCATCCTAAGTGCGAAGACGAATGTAGCCGACAAGGTGCTTCTCTTGGAACTTGGGGCCGACGATTATGTCACCAAGCCTTTTAGCCCGCGGGAACTCCTAGCCCGGGTACGCGCTGCCTTGCGCCGTACTAGTCGCACTGAGGTCGGAGAGTCGTTCGCCTTTGGTCGCGTCTCGGTCGACTTTACAAAGATGGAGTTGACTCGGGAAGGGCAGCCGGTCCCGATGACCGCGCAAGAGTTTAAAATACTGAAATTCTTTTCACAAAACCCGGGGCGAGTCATCTCACGTTCGGAGCTTCTGAACGAGGTCTGGGGCTACCGGAATTATCCGTCTACGCGAACAGTGGACAATCACATCTGGAAGCTCCGGCTGAAGCTGGAGCACGACCCTGGAAAACCTGCGCACTTTCAGACAGTCCATGCGGCGGGTTACAAGTTTGTTCCTTAAGCTAGAACGGAAACCACGCTCGCGGGACAATTTCGAGTGAAGCAACGAGAGGTCAGAATGGTCAAGCTTCGATTGCGGACCAAATTTCTACTCTCTTTGCTCCTGGTCTCGTCTGGGCTAACCTGTGCAACGCTCTGGATGGTTCGGCGAACTGTTCGCATCCAACTCCGCGAAGAAATCGCAGAAGATCTACGCAATTCAGTCCTTGTCTTCCGGGGCTTTCAACGCCAGCGCGAGATGGGGTTGTCAAGCTCTGCGGAACTGCTTGCTAACCTTCCCAGTCTTAAAGCGTTGATGACAACGAGGGACGCGGCCACAATCCAGGACGCGTCCGTTGATATCTGGCGACTAGCCCCTAGCGATGTCTTTGTTCTCGCCGATCCTGCCGGCAGAGTGATGGCCATTCACACGAGCATCCCTGGCCTTACTCGCAGCGTTGCCCAAGAACTATTGAGAGACTCCCTGCGAACAGATCAGCCGAGCTATTGGTGGTACGGGGAGGGACATCTCTACCAAGTTTTCCTGCAACCTGTTTACTTCGGGCCTCCGAAAAGTGGGAGCGTGCTTGGGATGTTGGCGGTGGGTCATGAGATTTCGGAAGGTTTGGCCTCGGAGGTCGGCCGGATCGCTTCGAGCCAAGTGGCTTTTTTCGGCGGTAATACGCTGATCGTGAGCACCCTGCGACCGGCGCAAGAGGTTGAGCTAGCGCATCTTGGCGTAACTCCATCGGATCTCTCGGTCTCTGGGCCCAAGGAAATCCAGCTTGGCGAAGAGAAATTTCTCGCCACCACGGTCGATCTCGCCCCGAGCATTTCCCCGTTCGTACGTCTGAGTGTACTGAAATCCTATGACAAGGCCGCCGTCTTCCTTGGCAGCTTGAATCGCCTGCTCCTCGTGCTGGGCGTCTTGGCGGTCCTCGTGGGAAGCGTACTCGTTTTTCTTATCTCGGAAACGTTTATGAAGCCCTTGGCCAATTTGGTAGCCGGGGTACGCGCCCTTGAGATGGGCGACTTCGCGTATCCACTGGTGGATCGCAGCGGCGACGAGGTTGCCGAGGTGACTGCTGCCTTCGATCGAATGCGCAATACCTTGCAACGCTCCCAGCAAGAACTCCTAGGCGCTGAGAGGCTTGTAACCATCGGCCGCATGGCCAGCTCCATTTCTCACGATTTGCGGCATCCGCTCACAGCAATCGTTGCCAACGCGGAGTTTCTTTGCGAGGAAGGCCTCGATGCGCGCCAGCGCGAAGAACTTTATCGAGAGATCCGCTCGGCCGTCGATCAGATGACGGATCTCGTCGATTCCTTGCTGGAATTTTCTCAGGCAAGAGAATCTTTCCGGCGAGTATTCGGCCGGGTCGAGGAAACGTTGCAACGCGCCATCCATACGGTTCGGGCACGCCCGGAATTTCACCGCGTAAACATTTCGGTCTCCTGCGAAGGCCGGTGCCAGACTTGGTTTGACCAAAAGAAAGTGGAGCGAGTTTTTACGAACTTGCTGTTGAACGCCTGCGAGGCTGTGCCTTCGGAGTCCGGCAAAGTTGAAGTGAGCCTCCGTGAGAGCAAGGACGGTGTCGAGATTCGCTTTGTGGACAATGGCCCTGGGGTGCCCGCGCCCATCCGCGAGAAACTGTTCCAGCCGTTCGTCAGCTACGGAAAACAAAATGGAATTGGCCTTGGACTTACCATCAGCCAGAAGATTTTCCAGGTTCATGGCGGGGACGCCTGCTTGGAGAGTACCGGAGCTGGTAGGACCGTTTTCAAATTGACTCTTCCCATCTTCGTTTCCGAGGATGGGGTCTTGTCCAACTGAATTGCCCGATGGGAATGCCATTTCGAAATCGCGTCATCCTACGGAGGTGCACAGTGCGTGTGATAACTCTCTTTTCGTGGATACGGAATGCCTTCGCTGCAATCGCGATGTTCATGATGAGTTCCTTGGCGGCAGGGCAGGATGCAGCCACGGCTTCTCCACCATCCCAGGCAGGATCACGCGACGATAACATCAGGGAGCTACAGGCACAGATGAGCGAACTAAAGTCCGTGCTGGCGGAAGTGCGCGCCGAAATGCTTCGCTCCCACACCGAGACCATCGAACTGCGACAAGAACTACAAACGACCCGTCAACAACTCGCTGCCATAGGGCTGAGCACAAATAATGTTTCCCACCCGACGGGAGAAGCAGGGCCGCCCGGGTCAGTTATGGCGTCACCCCAGAGCCAGGGCGGAGAAGAGACTATTCAGAAACTGGAGGAAGAGCAGCAGCTCTCGAATGCCAAACTGAAGGAATTACATCAGGCCAAGGTCGAGAGCGCGTCCAAGTATCCTGTGCGTCTCTCCGGATTAATACTCTTGAATCTATTCAGCAACAGGGGCGTCGTGAACAATTTAGATTATCCGACTCTTGTTGTTCCCGATCGGCCCATTGATTCCCGAGGCGGTTTCGGGGCGAGCTTGCGGCAGTCTCTGTTCGGCCTCGAGATATTCGGGCCCCGCGTACGAGGAGCCCGAGTCAGTGCTGACGTGCAATTTGACTTTGCGGGTGGGTTCCCGAACGCGCTCGATGGCGTCACCATGGGTTTGCTCAGGCTTCGCACCGGCGTTATCCGCATGGAATGGCCGAACACAACCCTCGTTGCGGGACAAGATATTCCATTCTTCTCACCTCTCTCTCCAAGTTCTATTGCTTCGCTTGCTCTTCCAGCTTTTTCATACGCCGGAAACTTGTGGACCTGGACGCCTCAGGTTCGTCTTGAACATCGCTTCGAATTCACAAATAATTCCAGTGTTCTCCTGCAGGCAGGTATTCTGGATCCGTTGACGGGTGAACCTCCCATCTCCCAATTCCTCCGGGTGCCGCAAGCGGGGGAAGCTTCACGCCAACCTGCTTATGCAGCGCGTGTCGCCTGGAGTCGCCGTATCCTCAATCGTCAACTCACCCTCGGAATGGGCGGCTATTACAGCCGGCAAGATTGGGGTTTCCATCGAACCCTGGACGGGTGGGCCGGCACTTCGGACTGGACCATTCCTGTTGGCAACAGGTGGGAGCTTTCCGGCGAATTCTATCGTGGTCGCGCGCTAGGCGGGTTAGGCGGAGGAATCGGTCGCAGCGTACTCTCCAGCGGGCCGATCACCGATCCGCGCACACAAGTACGGGGCTTAAACGCTACCGGAGGATGGGCGCAAGTGAAATTCCGGCAAACCGAAAAACTGGAATGGAACGCCGCCTTCGGCCAAGACAATTCGCTGGCGCAAGACTTGCGCCGCTTCTCCATTTCACAGAGTTACTTTGATCCGTCACTAGCGCGGAATCGCAGCTCCCTATTGAATTTCATTTACAGACCTCGCTCGGACCTGCTTATCTCGGGCGAGTATCGCCGCTTGAGGACCTTCACGATCCAAGGAGATTCCGACAAAGCTGACCAAATCAACTTGAGCATGGGAGTGCTTTTCTAAATGAGGTCGACGTTCGATCGCGGGCTCGGAACATCACGTGCATGGGTTTCCTTCTGCGCTTCCGTTTGCATGATGGTGGCCGGGCCCTCTGTGTCCTACGGCCAGGAGGTCACCGTAACGGGACGAACTGAGCTTTCCAGCAGCGCGGTGACTCAACCCGTGGATTCCTCTGAAGTACTCGTTTGGCTGACACCACTCGGCGACTCAAGAGAGATAAGGTCGGCTTCCATCCAGCAGCCACCGCGGCTGGTGCAGAGGCAGAAGAGTTTTTCCCCTCACTTGCTTGTGGTTCGAGTGGGTTCTCCAGTGGAGTTCCCTAATCAGGATCCGTTCTTTCACAACGTATTTTCTCTTTTTGAAGGAAAGCGGTTTGATCTTGGGCTGTATGAAGCGGGAAGCAGCCGCAACGTAGTGTTCGACCGTGCGGGGATCAGCTACATTTTTTGCAACATCCACGCGGAGATGAGCGCGGTGGTCGTCGCTCTGAAGACACCGTACTACGGGATTTCGGATCGCAAGGGGATGATCGTCATTCCCAGCGTTCCGCCGGGTCGCTACGAGATGCGAGTTTGGCACGAGCGGGTGTTACCGGAAGCTTTGAATAGCTTCACACGCACGATTCTAATCTCTGAAGGGTCGCACTCGTTCGGAGCTCTACGATTGACAGAAGAGCGCAACCTGGCCAAGTCGCACATGAACAAGTATGGACAAGACTATGACAACCCGACGCCCAGTCTCCCCGTTTATCCGCACCCTTGATTGCGAAATCTTGTCTGTGGAGGCTCAGGAACAGTAAAAGTCGATTACTCAAAACCCTCATAGCGTGTCGTACGGTTCATATTTCTTGGGTCTCAACTCGAAACGAGCATTAAATGCTGAAGATGTTCGTGTTCAGGAATTCATTGTGGAATTTGCCTTGCGGATCATACTTCTTGCTCAATCGAATAAAGTCGGGCGACTTCTCATAAGTAGACTTCAGATCCGCCGCTGACATGGTAAACAGCTTGCCCCAGTGCGGCCGTACCTTAAATGGGGCTAATTCTTTTTCAATCACCGGCAATAGCTTCCTGACCGCTGGCCAGTCCTGCTTCCAGGTGAAGTGAATGCTCACACAAGGACGACCGTAACAAGGACTCAACCATAAATTGTCCGCGGCAATCGTACGGATTTCCGAAATCATTAAGTGCGGGCCGACCTGGTCGCGCAGTCGTTCAACCGCGAGAATTGCTTCGACCGCGTGCTTACGGGGCACAAAGTACTCCGATTGCAACTCTTTACCAGCGCTGGGCGTGAAGCCCATACGAAAGTGCGGTAGTCGTTCATACCAAGGGCCCGGCACGCCCATCTGCTCGGTGCAGTTTTCGGCGGAAAGTTCAGCAATGGGGTGCAGATTTTTGGTGGCACGTTTCGCCCCAAAGAATTCGGGGGCGGCATCAAACGCTTGCCCTTCTTTATCGCGGCTTTTGATCCAAACTTCGCTGATGCGCTGGTTTTGCCAGTCGGTAAAGAGGCTGACGCTGTACGCGCTTGATTCGATAGCGTCAAAGTGATTTTTCATTTCAGTGAGCGGCAGGTTTTCATACACGTACTGCCGCATCATGTATGTGGGCTGAATATCGAGTGTAATCTTTGTGATTATACCGAGCGAACCAAGTCCAACAACGGCTCCCCGAAACGCCTCGCCGTCTTGTTGGCGAGACAGCTTAACCAAGTCGCCGGCCGCCGTGACGATTTCTAGCCCGGAGACTGCCGTCGCGAGATTTCCATTCTTTTCGCCCGAACCGTGCGTTGCAGTGCTGCATGCTCCAGCTATGGAAATATGCGGCAACGACGCCAGATTGTGCAACGCAAAGCCCTTGCTGTGGAGGTACGGGCACAGTTGACCGTAAGTCATGCCTGCTTCGACCGTCACGGTGTGTGCCTCCGGCTCCAACGCAACCACCTTGTCCATCGACTTCAAGGACAAGAATTCATGCCTGCTATCTGCTATGTTGTTGAAGCAGTGGCGCGTTCCCAATACCTTTAATTTGCTTTGATTCTTAACGAAACTCTGCACCTGTTCAAGCGAGTTGGCGGAGTACAAGCGGTCAGTACTATATTCGAGATTGCCCGCCCAGTTTTTCAATTTATTATTCGACGCCCAGGCCAGCAGGGACGACATAACAGGGCTTGCAATCACCGTAGCGAAGAGACTGATGAAGGTCCTCTTATTCATGGCCACAGCCAAGCAGTATCGGAACGGCCACCCGAATTTCCTCTTCTTTGGCTTCGAAAACGCGGCAATTGTACACCTTATTTCCTACCCTTTCAGCGCTCCGTTCCGTTGGTCGAGCGAGAGGTATTCTGTCAATCGTAGAATCGAGTGTCTGAAGGGCTGCGGCCCCTGGGCGGGTATATCTTGCTAGGCTCGTAAGCGTCGCGCAGAACTAGTAAGCGCGGACCTCCGTTGAATTTTTCGCTCGCGTCTTTACTGCATTGCGGGTCGCCTCCAGCGTAAACGTAAGCGACTCTCGCGGGATGCTGGTTACAAACGGTCCAATCATCCATCCTAGTCCCGGCGGAATATCGCGCGTCAGCGACGCTACTTCGCTTTGTATGTAAACGCCGCCGCCGCGCTCTTGTATTCTCCACCACGTTTCCATGCGCCACAGGAATCCGTCATCGTCGCCTGGTGGTTTCTCCCGTTCATCGCTTTTCCCCGAATTTTCAACTTCCGCGATGCGCACGGCGGAGCTTCTACTGTGAGCGCTGTCTGGGCCATCCCGGAAATACTGCACTTCATGCTCCGTGTTCAGGGTTACCGTAATAATTTGATGCCTCTTAAAACGCAGGAACACTCGAAAATGATCGCCGTTCCTGCTCTCGATTTTCGAGCGCTCCACTTCCGGCATGTAAAAGATCGAATGGTGGTCGTAATCTTTGAGGAGAGTAAGGACGTCTTCCAGCTTAGCTCCAGGAATAAACGCCGCGCCCACCCAGTGATGGATTCTGCCACCCGGGCAGCGTATAAGCTCGCCGTTGTTGTGGGTTTCTAGCTTGAACACTTGAACATCGCCACGCTTCAAAGCGGCATATGCCTCATCGCGGCGATCTTGCGGCAAATTATCAACCCATAGCAGTTCGTTGCCTCGCTTCAACTCCTGATCATTTCGTTTTTCCGTAAGTTCTACATACCGTTCGAACGCCTGTCGAGTCTCTGTCCTCAACATAGCTGGAGCGCGTGCTCCTTGCGTTTCCAATTGTGTCGCGAATAAAACAACGACCAGCCATAAGAGCGGCCGTGCGGCTTGTCGAACGAAAGTGTCAGCGGAATCTTTCACGCGTCGCCCCAACGGTACATCGACCCTGTTCGCCAATGGATTAATCATCCTAGCGCGCTGTTTCTGGAAACCCTAACCGCGCCGCTTCCTATTGGGATGCACGTCTCGGTCCGAATGTATCTTAAGCAGATATTCTGGATTGGAAGGGTGGGTGTGCGGAGCCATTGCGCAGGGATAAAACGCGAGAAAAGAAAACCAAGGCGGGTTGGGTAGCTCGCACACGGCGCCTTGCGGAGCCGTTGTCCCCGCGCGGCCCCCAACCCGTCTTTCTGAGGGTACGTGCCTGCTTTGTGAGGCTCAATGGACCACCGGAGCCACGCGATGAGGTACCCGCGTAGTAGTACGAAATCAGATCTGGCCAAACAATGCTGCGTTAATTTAGTTGCTGTAAGTAGCTTTAATTCAACAAGTTATGGCGAGTCATCGCTATCGCTAATCCAGGAAATGACTTCTAGTACTACTTTTTGCGATGCGGGTGCGGTCTAGCGTTTTTGCTTTCTTACCGAGCCCGTCTTGGGAATCTCTTTAGCGTATATCAATCGGAGCGTCACTGTCTTAACCTGCCCGGGACGCACCATTACGTTCTTTTCCCACGCAGAAAACACTCCTCGCGCCGATGCGCGCAAATCATAGTTATCTCCACGCAGTTTGGTGATCAAAAAATGCCCCTGGCGATCTGCATACACCGCATGGGGGGAATTCCCTGCGCCAGATTGATACATAATGCTCGCATGTCCTGCGGGTTTATCGTCTGGTCCAATTACAACCCCTTGTAGTGTTGCCGTTCCCTTTCTTTGGGGCGCAGCCACAACGACCATGGCCATGAGCATCGCTAGGCAGAAGATAGCTCCACATAATATAAGGCGTCTCATCATCTGCTCCACCTCGATTATTTCAATCTTGCAGGCTTTCGTTACACTCTAAGTTTAGTCTCCCCAGTTTTCGGCAGTCTCTTCGTGGTTTGCCGTTGTGCCTGACACCAACCTGTATCTAGGTACAGGCAGGTCTTAGGTTCTTGGTGGGATGTGTGGACTAAGGACTCGCACTCTACCGTGCTACGATGACTCGGATCAAAATTAAGGAGCGTAAATGGCCCGCTATCTCACACAGCACACGCTCGCCTGCCTCACACGGCAGGGGGCCGAAGTGCTGGCGCAGCGCATGCAGGCGGGCGGTGCTGTTCGCGCCACTCGCGTCCTTGTGAACATGCTGGAAGGCAAGATGTTCGCCGAATTTCACGCCGATTCGCGTGAATCCCTCGAAGCCTGGCTAAAAACAGAGGGCATGCATTTCGATTGGCTTGTGCGTATAGAGTGGGAGGCTCTTGATGGGAAACTCCAGCCGGCAGATTAGGGCCATTCACGTCAATTCACTAGAAGCCTTTCAAGCCTTAATTAAATTGACGGCGGGATCTCTCGAAAAAAGAGAGTGATTTCCGCGGTCTGCTGCGATAGTCTTTTTGACTCGCTTTCAACGAACGGAGAAGACCATGTCTGATTATGTTCACCCCGAAGTTTTGGTTACCACTGAATGGGTCGCCGCGCACTTCAAGGATCCTGGACTGCGGGTAGTTGAAGTCGATGTAGACACGACTGCTTACGACCAAGGACACATCGAGAGTGCAATTGCCTGGAACTGGCAAACCGAGTTGCAAGACGCCATTCGCAGGGATCTTGCCGATCCCAAGGCGTTCGAAGAGCTACTCGGGAAAGCCGGTATTTCTCCAGAAACGACCATCGTCCTCTATGGGGATAATAACAACTGGTTCGCTGCCTGGGCTTTTTGGCAGTTGAAATACTACGGTCACGATAAAGTTCTCATCATGAACGGCGGTCGCAAGAAATGGTTGGAAGACAAGCGCCCGCTGTCGACAGAAAAACCTCATGTGAACCCCGCAAGCTACAAGGTAAAGACCCCTAATGCCTCCATCCGCGCCAAGCGCGACGATATCTTCGCCGCAGTCGAGAAAAAATCACCCGCGCAGCTCGTCGATGTTCGCTCGGTGGATGAGTTCACTGGAAAAATCATTGCGCCTCCCGGTATGACAGAAACGGCGCAACGCGCCGGCCATATTCCAGGCGCCGCTAATATTCCCTGGGCACAAGCGGTGAACGAAGACGGCACTTTCAAAAGTGCGGATGCATTGAAGCAGTTGTATGGATTGAAAGGCATCACCGGCGATAAGCAGGTCATTGCCTATTGCCGCATCGGCGAACGTAGCTCGCATACTTGGTTTGTACTGAAATATCTGTTGGGCATGCAGGACGTGCGTAATTACGACGGTTCATGGACCGAGTGGGGCAACCTCATCGGAGCGCCCATCGAGAAGGAAGTATCCGCCGCCGCCGCAAAGTAAATCCAGCCTGGCTCGTCACAGGGCGCAGCTTATCCTGAGCACACCCGCGAAGGAATGCTGCGCCCCCTTTTTAAGCCTACCTTGGTATCTGATCTACTTCTGTGCGAAGGCTCTGAGTAATGTTTTACGGTCCGGCGACGGGACGCGGAATGGTGCCCAATTCCGCGCGAATGGCTCTGAGAGCTTCTCTGGGAGGGCCAATGAAACGATAATTCGAATAAAAAGTGCGCTCGTGTAGAGAGAAATTCATGAAGAATCTACGGCCATCAAAATCGTACTCAGAGAACGTAGGCAGCCACAGCCCAGGAGCCATTTCATAGCGGTCTTGCATGAAGTGGCTTCCTTTGTAGACCCTTGCGAGAAAGATCCCCAGGGAAATGTCGTCAATAACTTCGCCTTCAATGCGCGCGAGCTGACCGTTTGCTTCGTCAATCCACAGCGTGCCACGGATTCGCGTGTAGAAGGAGGTACTGCGAGTAGTAGGTTTGAAAGCTGGATTCGGGTCCATGCGGTACTTCAGAAGAATGCGGGCGTCGCGCGGTTCGCAGGCGATAAAAGTGAATAGAAACGCGGAACGTGCCGCCTCGATCATATCGTTCCGCTCTTTTCTCCTTCTAGCATATTTTTCCAGACCTTCATGCTGAGAGCGAGCTCCATCTACGATCAATGCCAAAGCTCTTTCCAGCTTTTCGAGCTCTGCTCGGTAGGCAGCAGCGTCACTAGGCTTGCCATCGGGCCCCAGCGGGATATGGTCCATCCCGGTTCCCGAAGGAATAACTCGCGAAACCTTCACCTGCGGGGGTTGAGCATCGCGAAGGCTTCTGCGTATCTCCACCCGCTCAATCCGCTCATAAACATCCAAAGCAGCGTCATTCTTCTTTTGATTGTCGATGGCGCGGCCGAGCAGAGCGCGATCCGGGGTTTCGCTGTGTGCTGTGCAGGGCGAGGATTGCCCATGGACTCGCGCAGTGATAGCCACGGTGAAAACGAAAACCGAAAGTCGAAAAAGGGTAAGTCCGCGTGCGTACATAGTTCGTGGTGGCATTCGGCCGTACGTCTTGGATTCCGCACCTGAGCTAATTGTTGCCCAGTTCAACGCTAGCGTGTTTGTCATGACGGCAATCGTTTAAAACGTCATAAAACGTGTGTTTTTTGCTGTGGTACTCGCTTATGGGGATATTCAATTAGGGTTTGGTTTGTCGGGAGGCTTGGCATGCTGCATCTCGGCGGTCCACGGCGGGACGACGTTATTCATGCGCGCGTAAGCAATGGACTGGCCCAAATGCTCACCCAGGTGCCCGCTAATTATCATAAACGCACCACGCTGCGTGGTTTGATGACCAAACATGTTCTGCGGTTTGTCGGCATCCCCTTCGCCTAGGGCGCGAATCGCCTGGCGTAAATGCAAAAAGGAGTCTTTCAACGCAGACGCCAGCTTGGCCTTGTCGGTGGAGGCGGCAAGAATGACTTTTGGGTCGACGCCGGCGGGTGACGGCATCCCAAGGCTTCGTGCGATACCATAATTACCGGCGGCAACGTGGGCATAGATTTCGCCAACAGAACGCACGCCCTCGCCGGGGCGCCAAGAATACTTTTCAGCGGGCATAGCCTCAGCGAGGCGTACAAATTTCTGCTCATACGCAGCAACTTCATCAAGGAACTCGCCTCGGGCGCCACCAATGGAAGTTGTGGGGGACGCCGCACCCAAAGCCTGCGCAGCCGATCTTTCTAGCGCCCATTGCGCACTCCCGAAACTCGGACATGCAAGCATAAATACCATACAAACCAAGCAGTTACGACGCATCTGCCCTCCTAAGAACTTCTACGTTCCATAAATGCACATTTACGTCAGGCCCAAACTTACACCCCGTCCCGATGAAAGAAAAGCAGCCTTTCCAACGTCTAAAGATATACGCTGTTAGAGAAGGAAACAAACTGCTGCCTACGCTCGTCCCACTAGGTGACAGCCGGAGGATGCTTTGGGTGTGACTCCCATGGATGGGTACAGTGGCCTGCCGCCCTTGGCAATGCCCACGGTCCCTGCCGCCACGAAGATAGGCCGGTTCCGCAGCGCCGCGGTCACCACGGTCGAGACGTTTCGGCTGTCGTTTGATGCACTTCGCGCGCACAAGCTGCGCAGTTTTCTTACCTTGTTAGGAGTAATCCTCGCAGTAACGACCCTGGTAGCGGTGATGAGCGTGGTGGCGGGACTCAACTTTTATGTCGCCGATCGCGTGGCCAACTTGGGGGCCAACGTTTTTCTGGTTGACCGCTTTGGCATCATTACCAGCCGTGACGAGTGGATCAAAGCGCAGAAGCGGCCGCTGATCACGTTGGAAGAGTACCAACGCCTGCGCGACAACATGAAAACCGCGAGTCACATTGCGGCTATAGCTGACCGCACCATGGACGTCCGTTACGCCAACGTACTGCTCGAGAATACCGACGTAACGGGAGTCACTCCTAATTACCCGGACATCCGCAACATGAACCTCTCCGCAGGACGAGTTTTGACCGACGGGGATGACTTGCATCATGCACCTGTATGTTTCATCGGTACCGACGTAGTGAAGAAGTTTTTCTTCAACGTCGATCCCATTGGTAAGAGCATTCGCGCGGGTACCAACACCTACGAAGTGGTAGGTGTGGCCGGAGAGATAGGGAGCGCTTTTGGCGAATCGCAGGACAATTTCATGCTGATTCCCCTAACCACCTATTACAAGGATTGGCACAAGCAAAACGAATCCTTGACGCTTTTTGTGCAGGCGCAGAGCGCCGAAATGGTGGATTCGTCGGAAGACGAAGCCCACATGTTGATGCGTGCGTGGCGCCACCTGCCCTTCGATGCGGCGGACAATTTCGCGGTATTCGGTTCGGCGTCGATCATGAAGTTATGGAATCAGATCACCGGGAACCTGTTTGCCGTGGCGGTCAGCTTGACGGCGGTATTTTTGGTTGTCGGCGGTATCGTAATTATGAATATTATGTTGGCCAGCGTGACCGAACGCACCAGGGAAATTGGGCTTCGCAGATCGCTTGGCGCTCGAAAAAAACATATCATCCTGCAGTTCATGACGGAGTCCGCGGTGTTGGCCGCGGTTGGCGGCTTACTAGGGCTGTTGTTCGCTTACGGGATAGTGGCCTTGGTGCGGGCTGTAACGCCCATTCCCGTCCAGACACCGATGAGCGCGGTAATTATTTCTCTGGGAGTTTCGACGGCGGTTGGCCTTTTCTTTGGGATTTATCCGGCGATGCGCGCTGCCAAACTGGATCCCATTGAAGCCTTACGCGCGGAAAGCTAGGCATGGCCCAGGCTAATACTGAAAATCTAAAACAAGCGATGGACACCCTCCGCGCGCACAAGATGCGCAGCGCGCTAACGGTGTTCGGTGTGGTATTGGGCGTTAGCGTAATTATGCTGGTGGCCGCGCTGATTACCGGATTTGATGAACAGATTCAGAACGATATCAAGCAGTATGGAGCCGATACCGCGTTTATTTCCCGCTGGGACCAAGGACCGCACGGGGATACTCGTCCTCTGGAAGAACGGTTGAGGAAACCGCTGACGCTGGAGGATGCCGAGTCTTTGAAAGAGCGCTGCCCGGCAGTAAAAAACGTCACTGTTTTCTTAACCTGGTGGGAGAAGCCGCACACCGTGCGCACTAAAGCTGGGGAAGTAACGGGCATTGATTTCCGCGGTGTGCAGCCGAATTTTGGACAGGTTTATGCAAATGCGGCCGTACTCTCGGGCAGATTCATCGGTGAAGGCGATGACCTTCACCGTGAAAAAGTTGTCATGCTCGGGGAGAATGTGGCACCCGTGCTCTTCCCGGAAGGGCAGCCCGTAGGAAAAGATGTGCTAATCGATGGGTCCGTTTTTTTGGTAGTCGGAGTAGTGGAAAAACCCAGCGGTGGTTTTGGAATGGGAGACGAGGACCGGCGCGTCTTGATCCCCTACAATACATTTCGCAAGATTTATCCCGGAGCGTATGAGAACCAAATCCGCATGCAGGCCTATCCCAATATGCTTGACCAGGCGGTGGACCAGGTCACCGAGGTCCTACGGCGGAGACGCAATGTGCCCTACAATGGCAAAGATAGTTTTTCGATTCGTACCGCGCAGCAAGAGGTGCAAGAGTTTCACAGCATCGTCGGAATGGTAGCTTTAGCGGCGGTTGTACTGAGCTCGGTGGGACTCTTGATAGGCGGCGTTGGTGTGATGAACATCATGCTCGTTAGCGTAACCGAGCGCACACGCGAGATTGGAATACGCAAAGCCATCGGTGCCAAGAGCAAAGACATTACGTGGCAATTCTTACTCGAGGCGATGACGCTTACAGGTGCCGGGGGTGTGATTGCCCTGATTCTGGTGAACGGACTGGTGCTTCTGGTGCGGATGACCTTGGAATGGCACGGCACCGTGCCGCTCTGGGCCGCGGCTGCCGGACTAATCGTCAGCATTAGCGTTGGACTATTCTTTGGCGTATGGCCAGCCATGAAAGCTGCGAAGCTGGACCCCGTGGAAGCGCTGCGCTACGAGTAGCTGCACAGTAAGCTGTGAGTATCCCTAAAATTTAAATGCCACGCCTGATTGCCCACGCATGGTCGATTTCTCCGTGCGTCGAACCTTACTTCGCAATTCTGATAAGTCCGCAACTCTCTAGCGAATGGCTAACGCCCCCGGCGTCCTGGAGATAAATCCGCTAGCCGCAATCGGCGCCGGCACCGTCGGCCATACGACATCCAGAGAAGTCTCGCGTTTGACTAGAAGCTTAGATCGGCGATTAACGTGGATCGCCATTGTATTGGCGGCATCGGCGCGAATTTCAGAAGACCCTTCCTTTTGAATGTACACAGTCTTGTCAGGCCGGTAGAGAACGACTCGCAAAGTATGGTGTCCCAGGGAAACCGGGCAGTTGAAACGCAGTGTGTCGCCTCGATGGGCGGCCTCCAGAGGGGTGGACAGTAGCAGCTCGTCCTCAGCGAACACCGCCAAGGTTTGGTCGGCCACTTCGAACACCACGTCGATGTTCAGCGAGCTTTGTTTCGTAATGGGAGCTGCCGGACTTAGCGGAAATGGAGCATCGAGAGTCAAACTGGAAAATTCGGGGAAGGGAAGATTGTCGACGACGGACTTTACAGTTCGCGCGTGTCGAGGCTTTCTGTGAGTCACGTGCGGTTTGGGCGCTGGTACTACTGCACGAGGCGTCAAAGTGTCATGACCGGATGCTGACATGGTAATCTCAGGCGCTTCGACATCATTCAAAGCAGAGGGATAAATCAATCCAGTTATGGAGCTATCCGTAACGCCCGAAGCCTTCAACGCTTGCGTCGCGAACGATGCCATTTCCGGTTTGGTTGCTCGCGAACTGGCTGTTGGCTTGTTCGAGGAATAGCTTCGTACGGCGTGCGCAATGGGAACCAGTGAAATAGCGATGACCAGCGCGGGGGCTACCGACCACATGTCCCTATACTGCAGGGAACGATTCAACCAGGAAAAGTTCAGGGCGCTGAATCTTGCCCTCACAGCGTTCTTGGCCAGGCGATAGGTCGATGTTCTCAACGCGACCGCTGCAGCCACCGCCTGCCGAGAGCTCAACATCAACCAATGGTCTACCATCGATGAAAATGTCTTCGGACCCGGCTCTGGCACCGGCTTGCTCACCGAAAACGAGTATAGCGAGGCGCCCAGAGCTTCGGCCGTGGCGTAACGATGCTTGGGATCCTTTTCCAGACAACGCATGACGACGCGATCGAATTCCCGCGGCAATGCGGGGTAGTAATGAGAGGGTGGAGGGGGTTCGGCCGTAATAATCTGCGCGCACACGGCACCGACCGAACTTCCGTTGAAAGGTCGAACGCCCGTGGCCATTTGGTACAAGATAATTCCCAGCGAAAACAGGTCGGAGCGCGTGTCCTGGGTGTTACCCAGGATTTGTTCGGGAGACAGATAGGATGGAGTACCCATCACGCGACCTGAAGAAGAAACCTGCGTAGCAATACGCGCTATACCAAAATCTCCGAGCTTCAGCTGGCCGTCCTGGGTAATCAAAACGTTTGCGGGCTTTACATCCCCATGAATGATTTTTGCGCGGTGCGCGCGCGAAAGTGCTGCAGCGAGGTCAGTGGCCCAAATGGCTGCACGTTCCAGCGGGAGCGGGCCGGCCTCGAGCGCCTTCTCCAGGGTATTCCCCTCGACATACTCCATGACAAAATAGGGCATCCCTTCGGCATCAATGCCCACGTCATATAAGCTCACTATAGAAGGGTGGGCCAGTCGCCCAATGATTTGGGCTTCCCTCAGAAACTGTTTCTGTAAGTCGCCCGCGCCGAAACCTTGCAGAAACGTTTTCAGGGCCACCGTGCGGCCGATCAGCGTGTCACGAGCTTTATCCACCCGGCTCGTAGCCCCGGTGCCAATCGTTTCTATAAATTCGTAGCGGCTCTGTGGAGTCGTCATGCTGTTTTTAACGTTGAACAGACACTTCTGAATTGGTGTAATTGTGCCTGAGAGAAGCGCAGGGTGGAATAACCCGATGGTACGGTTTTTACAAACTGTCGTACCTGTTCTAGCGTACTAAACTAAAAGATAAGCTATTTATTTTCAATCAGCTAGTGTAAGACTCACGCCATACTGGGATATCTCGACCCTGGATTTTTTCGCCCTGCCATCACCGGCGATGTCTCCACGGCCATCTTACGTCTCGCGAGAGGGTACAGCACACTCGCTAGGTCGTCCCCAGAAGCAATTCGCGCCGCTGGATCTTTGGCTAGGCAGGCGGCCACTGCTTCGTCAAGCGCCACTGGCAACGAGGCATTGGATTGCGACGGTGGAAGGGGCTGCGAAGACAGCACACGGTTACAAATTCCCTGAAGAGAATCAGCGTCGAAAGGCCTTCGACCGGTGAGCATTTCGTACAGCACCACGCCGAGAGAAAAAATATCGGACCGCGCGTCCTGGGGCTTGCCCATGATCTGCTCCGGACACCAATAGGCTGGCGTGCCCGTTAAAGGAGTGTCTGCCGTGTCGCGGCCCGCAAGGCGCGCCATGCCAAAATCCATGAGTTTCACTCGTCCGTCGGCGGTAATCAGAATATTGGCGGGCTTAACGTCTCCGTGAATCACACCTTTCTTGTGTGCGGCTGCCAACCCCGCAGCGGCATTGCCCGCCCAGGCGCAAGCGCGCGGGTAAGGTAAACTGCCGCTTTCCAGTATGCGGTCGAGCGGCTGGCCTTCTAAAAATTCCATCACCAGGTAAGGTGTGGACGACGCTTCTTCGATGCCCATGTCATGCAGAGTGATAATCGATGGATGCGCAAGCTGCCCCACCACGCGCGCCTCTTGGAGAAAGCGCTGCCGGGCCTCGCCCCGGGCAAGTTCCGGGGGAAATAATTTGATCGCCACCGTGCGTCCGATCATGGGGTCGTAAGCTCGCGCCACACGGCCGTTAGCGCCAATACCGATAATTTCAAGAATTTCGTAGCGTCCGACTTGCACACAGACCTCTCTGGAACTTTTCCCCTTCGCAACAGACCAAGGCAGTCCGTTCTTAATTACTAGGGAGCATCATTAATTGTAACCGTACGAAAGTACCAAGGCAGGCCGATTGGCGCTTACTGGTCAACACGTCTCAAGCAAATATTCTTGAGAGAGGTCAGTTCGCGCTCGTTGCGGGTAAGGGTAAGCGTGCCTTCAAATCTAGGAAGCCTGCCAACGCAGGGGCTGCTGTTAGGCGCGCGGGAAAGTCCTGCACGAAGGATTTCATAGCAGGATGCCAAAAACCGTGGAACCCAAATGAATACATCTCTTGCAGCGCCTGTTGTGAAGGCCATTTTTCCATGGCCATGCGGTAACTTGCCACGAAGACGCCGGTGCGATCTTTGCCCAGCAGGCAGTGGACGAATACTTTTTGTTGTGCATTTTCGCGGAACAGCGAAAGAAAACTGGCGACCTCTTCATTCGTGGGTGCGGCAAATCCTTCGATGGGAATATGCACAAAGCGCAATCCCAGCGCCTGCGCTTGCTTGCGTTCCCACTCAACTTTGTCTCTGTCCTCCGCGCGAAGATCCACAATGGTGGTGATGCCCAATTTTTTGAGTTCGGAAAGCCCTTGTTCGTTAGGCTGCGCGCCCCGGTAAAGAACATCGTTGATTTTCCCAGGATTGGGTATTCCTGGAATGGTGAGTTTCTCACCGTAGGCGGACGACATCACCGCTGGCGTGTTAGTGTTTGGTTTCTTCGTCTGCGCAGTCAGAGCGCCCGGAAAACAAAAAAGAACGCTCAGCCACAGAACTAAGAGGGCATGCTTCATAATTATTTGATGCTTCCAATATATGTCGGGATGCGGACGCAAAGCGGCCTCAGCCAACAACTTGCGTCAGAAAGGATACCACTACAGATAGACATGATACGTAAACGTCAACGACATTTAGCGTTTTCCTCTTGACAGCAATTTCACATGCGTTGATACTGCGGTTCCAGATTCGGGGGACGTGAAGCGCCAAACGGATCCAACTCAGAGGTGATACAAGCGATCCGTGTGAACCCACGACACCAGCCCGGGTTCTAAGCGAAAAAACCGACGCTAACTTGCTCTGCGCTTCCCTTCACAGAGCGACAACTGCTTGAGGCGGTGTATTAGCCACCGGCTCATGGCAGAGCATTGGCGTTTTGCACAGGTTTTGTCACTTCTCAGAGTTGCTGCAACACCCTCTGCCGGACGCAGAGGAGTAAAATGATAAGGTTTCCCGCCACAGGGGAGCCTGAGGGCGGGAGGAAAGCATGGCCACGGTGAAGACTGCGTTGCATGGCAAATCGCGGGAAACGGGTACCCTGGAGAAAACATCGCACGAAACCGGGAAAGGCCTGGTGTTTCAGAGGTTCTTCACCGAGGGTAACAAATCTCCGTTTGATCTCCTCGAATGGGAAAAGCGCACCGCTCTTATTGGGAATGAAAAAGGCGTCACGATTTTCCGCCAGGAAAACGTCGAGGTGCCTAAGAGTTGGTCACAGACCGCCACCAACATCGTAACCAGCAAATATTTCCACGGTAAGCCGGGTTCGCCGGAGCGCGAAGGTTCAGTGCGGCAGCTCATCAGCCGCGTGGCGAACACTATTGTGCGCTGGGGCGAAGAGGGCGGATATTTTGCGGATGGCGACTCGCGCGATGCTTTCCGTGATGAGCTTACTCACCTCCTCGTTGAGCAGAAGATGAGTTTCAATTCGCCGGTGTGGTTCAACGTAGGCGTGCAGCCCAAACCGCAGTGCTCCGCGTGCTTCATTAATTCCGTGAACGACAGCATGGAATCCATCATGGGGCTGACGCGCACCGAAGGCATGCTCTTCAAGTGGGGCTCCGGCACCGGAACGAATTTCTCGACGCTGCGCGGAAGCAAGGAAACCCTCTCGGGCGGCGGCATAGCCTCCGGCCCCGTTAGTTTCATGAAAGGCTTCGATGCGTTCGCCGGCGTGATCAAGAGCGGCGGAAAGACGCGACGCGCCGCCAAGATGGTCATCCTTAATATCGATCATCCAGACATCGTTGAGTTCATCGAATGCAAGATGCGGGAAGAACGCAAGGCCCACGTGCTGATTGAGCAGGGATATGACTCGGCCATCGACGGCGATGCTTACAGTTCCATCTTTTTCCAGAACGCCAACCACTCCGTGCGCGTCACCGACGATTTCATGCGCGCCGTCATCGATGACAAAGATTGGTGGACCAAGAACGTCACTGACGGGCAGCCCGTCGACCAGCTGCGCGCTCGCGACCTCATGCTCAAAATTTCCGACTCCACCTGGCACTGCGGAGATCCCGGCATGCAGTACGACACCACCGTCAACCGCTGGCACACTTCCAAAAACACCGCGCGAATTAATGCTTCGAATCCGTGCAGCGAGTATATGTTCCTGGACGACACGGCTTGCAATCTCGCGTCTCTAAACTTGATGAAGTATGTGAACCCCGGTGGACAGTTCGATGTTCAGGCGTTCAAACATGCGGTGGACGTGACTATCACAGCGCAGGAAATTTTGGTGGACAACGCCAGCTATCCGACGCCCAAGATTGCTGAAAATTCGCATAATTTCCGGCCGCTGGGCCTGGGTTACGCCAATCTCGGCGCTCTACTGATGTCCATGGCGCTGCCGTATGACTCCGATGAAGGACGCGACGTGGCCGCAGCCATCACCGCGCTGATGTGTGGCGAAGCGTATGCCCAGTCCGCGCGTGTTGCCGAGCGTATGGACTCTTTCCAGGGCTTCGAAGTTAACCGCGAGCCAATGCTGGACGTCATCCGCATGCACCGCGACGCGGTGCGCGGCATCAAGCAGGACCATGTGCAGCCGGAGCTTTTCGCTGCGGCTCAGGAATCCTGGAACACTGCCCTCCATCACGGCGAGAAGTTCGGCTACAAGAACGCTCAGGTTACCGTTCTGGCGCCCACCGGCACCATCGGCTTCATGATGGATTGTGACACCACCGGTATTGAGCCAGACCTCGCGCTTGTGAAGTACAAGAAGCTCGTCGGCGGCGGATTAATCAAGATCGTCAACAATACCGTCCCCGAAGCACTTTTAAGGCTTGGTTATACGCCTGAGCAATCCAGCGAAATTGTTTCGCACATCGACAAAAACGGAAAGATCGAGGGCGCTCCGTATTTCAAGCCTGAACATCTGCCGGTGTTCGATTGCTCGCTGGCCCCCGCAGGTGGCGGCCGTTCCATCACTTGGACCGGCCACGTGAAAATGATGGCGGCGGCCCAGCCCTTCCTCTCGGGTGCGATTTCGAAAACCATCAACATGCCGGAGGAATCCACCGTCGAAGATGTGATGAACGCCTACATTGAATCCTGGAAGCTAGGGTTGAAGGCCGTAGCCATCTACCGCGACAATTCGAAACGCTCGCAACCCCTCTCGGCTGCGGGTCTGAAGAAAGACGAGAGCAGGGCCGTGATAGCTGCTGTGGTGGAACCCATGCAACGCGAACTGTTTGCGCGTGCACAACGCGAAAAAATGCCTCCCGAGCGTGCTTCCGTAACCCATAAGTTCAGCGTCGGCGGACACGAAGGTTATATTACCGTCGGAATGTACGAAGATGGGCGGCCTGGCGAGATTTTCATCAAGATGTCCAAGGAAGGCTCCACCCTTTCAGGTGTGATGGACGGATTGGCGCTCACCGTTTCCATCGGCTTGCAATATGGTGTGCCCCTGAAAGTCTTCGTGGACAAATTGCTGAACACGCGGTTCGAGCCGTCGGGCATCACCGCGAACACCAACATCCGCTTTGTTTCTTCGGTGCTGGACTACATCGCGCGCTGGCTCGGCGGACGCTTCATTTCCACGGACTACCTGAAGCTGAATGGCTCGTCTCCGGCAGAAACGATCGCAGCAGCTGTTGCTCCTCGTTCCGCCGTCGTTCAGGCAGCGCTGACCGGATTTCCACAAAGCCCAGCGTCCTCTACGCCAAGCAACGCGCATGAAGGTGCGCCCACCTGTTCGGAATGCGGAATGCTCATGGTGCCAAACGGCGCCTGTTATAAATGCGAGAACTGTGGCAGCACAAGTGGCTGCAGCTAATCTTATTCACCGCGCGGGAGCGGGGACCCGATGAGTGCACTTCCTTCTGGCCCAGAGTTGGAAGCACAACTTGCGCAACTTCAGCTCCCCGCGAAACCTACCGCGCGAGGGTTCCTGCATATAGTTCGGCATGGAACGGGGCTTGGCGCGCTCTATGTCCTGACGTATCACTGGCTTGATCGCCAGCGCGCTCACGCCAAGCCGGTCTTAGCAGAAGGCGCGCAGCTCCTGATCGAATTGCTGGAACGCATCGGTGTGAATGTCGCTGCCCCTGAAGTGCGCGGCGCGCTGGAAGATATTCTTCGGCTCGGCTCAGCCAATATCCCCGATCTGTGGCTCAGCGATGAGGAACTGGTCCAAAAAGGCCTCGTCGAAAGCTAAGATCTAATCCTCAAACCACAAAAAAGGCCGAAGGGATTTTCCTCCGGCCTTTTTTATACGTCCGAAGTATTTTCGCTCGCGCGCCACACTAGCTGCGGCCGCTATCGCGGCCGAATCGGCGGACGGTAGGAGGTCAATGCTCGCGGCCGCATGCGGAAGCGCGGGCCAAGCGGGGGCGGAACGTTGCGCAAGAAATCGCCGCACGACGGACAATAGCCGGCCGTGGCTGTGGGAACTGTAGCATCCGCGCGCAGCCAATGTCCGCGGGCTTCGCATTGCGGGTTGATGCACTGCACGGTAAAGCCGGGCAAATACTGCATAAACTATCCCCCAGAAGCCCCGACGCTTCTCAAACCCACGCCACACTTATTCTGGCGCGAAGTTTGAATCTATGAACAAGTAGTGTCAAGAAAAAACCACACAAGATATAGCGGTTTGTTTGCAAACCTGTGGATTTCGCTCCCCGCCTAGGCTGGTTAACGATTACGATGTGGTTTCGGTTAGGAAATCCCCAACAGGATGTCCACGTATTAGAGTGATGGGACAGACGCGTGCGAATTCATGCCGCGCCACGGAGGGATAGCATGCCAAATCCAACGCGAAGCGGTGATGTCGGTGGGGGCCTCATGAGAATGGCCAACCTAGGCAGCGCCGGGTCGAAGATTTTGCGGCTCGGCCTGTTGGTGGTCATTATCATTTTGCTTCTCGCTAGCACCACCTCGGTGCCTACCGGACACGTCGGCGTGCTGACCCTGTTCGGCCGTGTTACCGGACAGACGCTGCCGGAAGGAATTCACCTCATCAATCCCCTAAAATCCGTTGAGAAGCTCTCCGTGCAGACGCAGTCGCTAAAAGAAAGTGCTAACGTGCCTTCGAATGAAGGCTTGATTTTGGCCCTGGATACCTCGCTGTTGTTCCGCTTGGATAAGGCCAAAGCGGCGCAAGTCTATCAGACGGTTGGACCCGATTATGTGATGAAAATCGTGGAGCCTACCTTGCGCGCGGCAATTCGCGCTGCCACTTCCGCGCACTCTGCGAATGCCTTATACACGAATGCCCGCGAGCTAGTTCAGCAACAAATCCAGGAGGAACTAACGGCCCAGCTGGCGCCTCGCGGCGTAATTGTGGAAAACGTGCTGCTGCGGGATGTCCAGTTGCCTGCCATGCTGAAGGGCTCCATTGAAGCCAAACAGCAAGCGGAACAAGACGCATTGCGCATGAGCTTCATTCTTCAAAAGGAAAAACAGGAAGCCGAACGCAAACGTATCGAAGCCCAGGGCATCGCGGACTTTCAGAGAATCGTCGCGCAAGGAATCAGCACGCAATTGCTGGAATGGAAAGGCATTGAAGCTACCGAAAAGCTGGCCGCCAGCGTAAATGCGAAGGTAGTCATTATCGGCAATCCAAAAAATGGACTGCCCCTTGTGCTGGAACCGAAGTGAGCAGCCGTTGAATTGCTTACGGTTGTTGAGGCGGCGTGGGCTGTTCGGATGGAATCGGCGGAGTTGGAGGTGCAGGATGACGTTTCTGTAACTCCGCAAGTCGCGCTTTCATGCGCTCGATCTCTTGCTGTTTGTCGCTGATTTGCCGCTGCAACCCATCAAGTCTGGCTTTGCCCGCCGTGTCATGCGCGTAATCCGGGTTGGAAAAATAAGTATCCTGCTCCAGCGTCAAACTACGCTTCAGTAGGTCCAGTTCTTTTTCTGCATCCGCTATCGAAGATTTCAGCCTCGCAATTTCGGGATCGTCAGTGGGCTTTTTGGCGGTAGTGGCGGCACGAGCGCGCTCCGCAGCCACGGCGTCGGTGACCGCTTCCGGGCTGGGTGGCCCAGTTTCCAGCTTGGGCTTCGCGTCGAGCGTCACTCCCTGTTGGCCGGGTTTCACGCTCTTCGTGTCTAGGTCATCGTCGGTGATGACTTTGGTTGACTTGGCAGAATTCTTTCGCTGCTCCCGAGACCTTCGAGCGGCATCGGCAATAGACTGCGATTGCTCATCCTGGGCTTCTGCGATCGCTGGCAAGGAGATAACGGAGCCAGACAGCAGCAGCATTACAGCAAGTCGAGATAAATTGCGGCGCAACATAATTTTTCCTCGGTTAATCCGGCTCGGCTGAAACTCCAAGATAACTCCACAAGCCCCGCGAGCACAATCCTTTGCCGCCCAGCAGTGCTAAGTAAGCAACGCAGCAACCGTATCTGGTCTTCGCGCTTTTGCGAAAACTCAGTTTATACTTGGGAATACGGTCGAAAAACGGCAGCTACATTCAAAGGACCTTAGCGTTGAAACTCCCACTGACTCTTATGGTGCTGGCGCTGTTGTTGACTGGCCAGCGTTGCGCTGTAGCTCAAGAACCTCTGTGTGCAGCGACACCAACACTAAACCTGGAGACGCCCGCGCCCCGTAAAGTACAGACATGGCCGGCTAAAGAACATCGTTTCTGGAACCACAGCAATGAATGGCTGTTCGCTGGCGTTGGCGCGGCGCGCACACTCGATTATTTTTCCACTTTAAATATGCGCCGGCGTGGCAGGCAGGAAATTTTTCTGACGAACGACGTCGTGGATAATCGCCCCGCCTTCGCCCTAATCGAAGCGGCCGGCACGGGCGCTTCGATTGGTGCTTCTTATTTATTTCACCGCTACGGGCATCATCGTCTAGAGCACTGGACTTCCGTCGTGCATATCGGCCTGGCAACGACAGGCGGCGTGCGCAATTATTCATTGAAGACCAGGCATCCGCAAACGCTCCATCCATAGAAAACGCCGCGCTACAGCCCTGCGCCCGGCGCAGGCATCTTAGTTAACGGCTCGCATTCTTGCGGATCATCCACGCGTGCTGCATACTCTCGCGGCACATGAACTGCCCGAGCGGTGCCCAAAAGATCCGGAGGCTACTCTACATGTGGCGGTGTATCTCCAATCGCCGTTGCATCTTGATTCTATTGCTGACTCTTTTTCTCGGCGCACTCGCCCGCGGCCATGCACTAGACACCGCGAACGCCCCGCGGGCTTCGCAATCCTCGCAATCTGAATCCGTCACCACACCAGCCATCCAACTTCCCGAGTCCGAGCAAACAGAAACTGAGCAGTACACCCTCTCCCACGATCGCTATGAGAAAGCGGTTAGCTACTCGCGCGCTGCATACGCTCTGCACTTCGTTTCTTTTTTCTTAAGCATACTCGTACTCTTTGTAGTTTTACGGCTGGGTGTAATCGCCAAATTTCGTGACATTGCAGAAAACGTCAGTGACAAAAGGTGGATCCAGGCCCTCCTCTTCGTTCCGCTCCTTTTATTTACCCTCGACCTGTTTGATCTGCCCGTGCGTATTTACTGGCATATGCTTTCTCTTCGCTACCAGCAGTCCGTACAACGTTGGGGCTCCTGGCTATCCGATTGGGCCAAGGAAGAGGTTCTGGGAATAGCATTTGCTCTCATCCTTGTTGGCCTTCTGGTCGTTGCAATGCGGCGTAGCCCGCGACACTGGTGGCTGTACTTCTGGTTTGCCGCCCTGCCGGTGCTGTTGTTTATCTTTTTTATCAGTCCAAGGTTCATTGATCCCTTGTTTAACAAATTCGAACCGCTGGACGCCCAGTATCCCACGCTGGTGACCGCCATCGAAAAAGTGTCGCATAGGGCCGGTTTGCAGATCCCGCGCGAGCGCATCTTTTTGATGCGCGCCAGTGAGAAAACCAACAGGCTCAACGCTTACGTTACAGGTTTTGGCACTTCGAAACGCGTGGTGGTGTGGGATACCACTATTCAGAAACTCACTACGGACGAGACCCTCTTCATCTTCGGCCACGAGGCCGGCCATTATTTGCTGCATCATATCCGCAACAGCCTTTTGTTTTTTGCGGCAACGCTGCTGCTGGCATTCTATCTGTTGTTTCGCGGCCTGCACTGGGCGCTTCATCGTTGGGCAACGAACTGCAAGATTTATGGTCCTGAGGATTGGGCCTCGCTTGCGGTTCTCCTACTATTGCTGCAGGTGATGGCGTTCTTTTCGTCGCCCGTAGTGAATTGGTATAGCCGCATGCAGGAGCACGCCGCCGACATTTATGGTCTCGAAGTAATTCATGGAATCGTTCCCAATTCTGCGGAAGTCGCTGCGCATGCCTTCCAGGTGCTTGGCGAAGTCGATTTGGACGATCCGAATCCACCATCCTTTATTACTTTTTGGCTCTATTCTCATCCCCCGTTGGCAGACCGCCTGATCTTCGCACATAGCTATGACCCCTGGTCCAAAGGTGAGCCACCCAAGTATGTTAAATAGGTGCGAGTCTCGACCGGTACCATGACCCAGACGACAAATTAACTAATCTATGCGTATCATGTGCTTACGCGTCGGCCCAAAGTTCGTCTGAAAGATACATGATGCAAAACTGTGCTTGGAGCGCTTGATGGAAATTGATCCGTCGCCTGATTTTTCCGCCATTTCGCCTAGCCACGGCGCGCCTGCTCGATCGATAGCCAGTAAAATTTTTCTGAATGAGCGCGGCCTGCGCGCTGGTTGGCGCTTGCTGATTTATGCGCTTTTAGTGGCGGGGCTGGGCTTTGTCTGCATGTCTCTCGTGCGCCACTTTGTTAAGCCCGTTCACGGCGTCTTCTCGCCCGGATATTTCTTCCTGCAGGAATCTGTCAGCTTCGCTGTCATTTTCGGCGCCGCTCTGATCATGGCTAGGATCGAGATGCGCTCACCGGACGTTTACGGTCTTCCGCTAAAAGACGCCTTCGGTAAATTGTTCTGGCAGGGCGCTTTGGTGGGATTAATTGAAATCACGGCCTTGATCGGGCTGATCGCAACATTCGGCGGATATTCGTTCGGGGCTTTCGCGCTTCACGGTCCGGACGTGCTCCGTTGGGGGCTTTTCTGGGGGGGGTTCTTCGTTGTCGTCGGGCTGTTCGAAGAGTTCTTATTCCGCGGCTACACACAGTACACTCTCGCCGATGGCATCGGATTCTGGCCTGCTGCAATTCTTCTCTCCATTGGCTTCGGCCTTGTGCACTTGGGTAATCCTGGCGAAGGATGGATCGGCGCGGCGGCTGTAGTGATGATTGGACTGATCTTCGCGTTTGCTCTGCGCCGCACAGGAAATCTTTGGTTCGTTGTCGGACTGCATGCCACGTTTGATTTTGGCGAGACCTTCCTCTTCTCAGTCCCCAACAGTGGCATTGTCTTAAATGGACATCTTTCCAATGCTACTTTGCACGGTGGGAGATGGCTGACCGGTGGAACGGTCGGGCCGGAAGGCAGCGTCTTCAGCTTTCTCACCATGTTCATCTTGGCAATCGTGATTCACTTCATGTTTCCTGCGAGAAATACAACCCCGCTCGAAAATTGAGCGGTTCGTCCCTGCTAACGCTCACCTCTGCTAGTGCACCACTTCCGACGCAAACACCAGCCGCACCCCTTGCGCTTTGACCTGTGGCAGAACCTCGCGTAATGCCCGTAGCGTTGCTTCATGCGGGTGACCAATGGCTATCGCGTCGCCATTTTTCTGTGCATCTAGCACTGCCAACTGCAGCTGTTTGCGGACCTCGCCAACTTTGGCCACATCATCGAGGAAAGGCACGTTGCGATATCCCGAACGCACGCCCAGACGCTGCGCCGTGTCATAAGCCACCGTAGCTGCCGTCGTCCGGCTATCGATATAGAAAAGTCTACGCTCCCGCAGCAACGGCATGAGCTCCGCCATCAGTGCGGAATCGCTTGTAGATTGTGATCCTTGATGGTTATTCACCCCGGCAACCCCGGGAACCTCCCGAAGGAACCGATCCACGAGGACCGACATTTCCCCTTTGGGCATTCCGGGATGCAACTCTTGCGCTTCCGCCCGCTCCTTACCCACCGGCTGCATCGGAAGATGCAGCATCACCTGGTATCCACGTCGTTGTGCCTCTTCGGCGATCTCCTTCGAGTGCAACTGTTCGGGCAGCACGGAAATAGTCAGCGCGTACGGCAACGCAAAAATGGATTCGGCCGCAGCACGATCGTTTCCGAGATCGTCCAGAATGATCGCTAGTCGCGCTTGGCCGCCCGAATGCGTTCGTGGAGTTTCCCGCGATGCCATCGCAGGTGCCGCATGTAGGTGAATTGTGTGCGTTGGCACGCCCGCGAATCGATAACTGAAAACAATTCCCTCGCGGCTCTCGGACTGCCCGTCCTGAGTTAGATGGTGCGAAGTTGCAACGCCTCCCAGTGCTTGCTCAACTCGCGCGATATCCTCGCGATACGAAGTTTCGTGTCGGCCACCGTAAATCCTTACGTCTACGAGATCGACGCTCTCCGGAGTTTTGTCCGAAGCTCGTAAATTCCTGCCGATTTCTGAACCCGGCGGCGCAGCCGACTTGGCTGCCGCCGCCAATTGATCCGTAATGGCATAGATTTCCGCCGCTCCAAGGTGGCGCTGCTCATGTTTCTTGCAACCGCCAATGGAAACTGTAAGCGTGAATAGGAATGAGAATAGTACCGCGGCGAGAAAGAGAGAAAAGTCTGAGCTGCGGATTCTAATAGCTCTCGGAGATGTTGCTATCGCCGGCCGCTTCACCAATCCACTAGGCCGCATTCTTGGCTGGCGGCGCCTTTAGCAGCTCCATGGCTTTGCGGAATATCGTATCCTCTGGCGAAAGCGGCCGTGGTCCCAGCGAAGGTTTCTGCGCACCTTGCACCGCGGTGTCTTCATCCGAGGCGTCTATCTCATCCTCCGCGATCGCATGCACAACTTCGCTAGGGATGACCCCTTCCTCCAGGATCGATTTCCCGCTCGGACTGTAATAGTTAGCCACCGTCAAGATCAGCGCTGACCCGTCATCCAAGCCGATCAATTTTTGCTCCGAAGCCAGACCAAACGTCCGCTCGCCAACCACATCGCCTCGATGATTCGCGACGATTGCCGAAGCCAGTACTTCAGCGGCGCCAGAAGTCGTGCCGTCGATAAGCACGGATACTGGGTTCTTCCAAACTACTTGTTTCGGCTCCGCGGAAAACACCTCGGTAGAAACCGTCTGCCCGCGGAGCGTAGTCAGTGTTCCCGAAGGCACAAACAGTCGCGCTATCGAAATTGCCTCCGAAACCGGACCACGTCCACACTCGCGCAAATCCAGAATCAATTTGTGTACGCCTTGCTTTTCCGCCTCTACCAGCCGATTGCGCACATCCTCGGTTCGTCCCGCGTCCAGGGACGGCAGCCGCAGCGCCAGAATATCCGCATCGGCTTTTTGCGAAACAACTTTCACGGGAGCAAGTTTCTCGCGCACTACATCCAACTCATCGGGTGTCGCTTTACCGCGACGGATGACCGCGACTTTTACGCCCGTTCCAGGCTGACCAGTCAGCAGGTTCAGCGCTTGCCCCACCGACATATCACGCGTAGTGAAACCCGCGATGGACTCGAAAATGTCTCCGCTGTGAATGCCCGCCTTCGCCCCTGCGCTATCCGGAAGCACTGAGACCACAATGACGTACCCAAAGCGTTTACTGAGATTGATGCCTGTCTCGCCGGTCCCTGTGTTCTGCAGCTTTTTCTTGTACTCGTCGTATTCGCGGGGCGTCAGATAGCTGGATTGCGTGTCCAGCGATTCCAGCAGGCCATGCAGCGAGCCTGCCGTCACCGTGTGCATATTCGGTTCGTCCACGTAATCTTGCTGAATCTTTTGCAGCACTTCGCCGTAAACGGTTAGCGACTTGTAAGCTTTGTCATCTGGCGTGCGCCCCAGGACGTGCCCAATCCCGGCATAACAGACGATCGCCACCGACGCGCATAGAATACCGATGCGGGCTGCTCTATTCTTCATACCACTCCTATTCCGCAATTAATCCTGAAATCTCAGAGGTAAAAATTAATTATATCATTCCCATAACTTAGGACGCGTCATGAAAAAGAAAGGCAGCCCGCAACCCGCAAAGCATTCCAAGATGGAGAATAGAACAAATTGCACGACGAAAGACACGGCGAAACTGCCAAGTGTTGTGCAATAACCACACTGCCGCATCTAACCCACTGCGACTCCCATGTAAGTTATTGATAATAGAGCATAAACTACAGAAACTCTGGCAAACAACTTGCTACACTTATCCCTTCAATGTTTCAGACTACCATCGCCAGGTCGGCAAGCATCAACGGTGTCGGGCTCCATACGGGAGTGCAAGCCCGGCTCAGCCTGACGTCGGCACCCGCCGAAACCGGCATCGTTTTCCGCCGCATCGACTTAGACAATTTTCCTCTGGAAGCTCAGGGACACAACGTCGCCCGCGTAAGTTATGCCACCAGCCTCATGAAGCAAGGTGTACTGCTCTCCACCACCGAACACATCCTCGCAGCCATTTATTCCTGCGGGATCGATAATATTTTCGTGGATATCGATGCCATTGAGGTGCCCATTCTGGACGGTTCGGCTGAACCGTTCATGCAAATGCTCGAGCGGTGCGGCATTCGAAAATTACGCCGCAAACGCCGTTATTTGAAAATCTTGAAGCCCTTGGAAGTGATCGAGGGTGACCGCCGCATCGGTATTTATCCAGCCGATGAGTTTCGCGTCCGCTGCTACGTTGACTTTCCACACCCTCTCGTTGGGCAACAGGAAGTCGAGATGGTCGTTAGCCCGGAAACGTTCCGGCACCTCCTCGCGCGGGCACGCACCTTTTGTTTCGAGCGGGACATCGAGCCTTTGCGCCAAATGGGCCTAATCCGCGGCGGCTCGCTGGACAACGCCATTGTCTTGACCAATGACGGCGTGATGAACGGGCCGTTGCGATTTCCTGACGAGTTTGGCCGCCACAAGGCTCTCGATCTGATTGGCGACTTGGCTCTGGTAGGTTTGCCACTCTTGGCGCGCGTAGAGGCGCACAAAGCGGGCCACGCTCTGCATACTCAGCTCGTCAGCCGCCTGTTGGCTGACCCTTCGCTCTGGGCCATTACCACCGTAGATTCTCCCGACCTGGTCGGCGAAGCCGAAGTTTCCATCTTCTCCGCGTCCCCCGCCGCTGATTAGCTATTCGCCGCCTCGAAACATCCCTTCGTTGCGAAACTCGCGACGCTCCCGCAGAATGAGCGTGAAAACCTATGTCAAACAATGACCTAGCTGTCCTGATTCTCGCCGCAGGCAAGGGCACCCGGCTGAAATCTAGTCTTGCCAAAGTATTGCATCGTGCCGGGGGACGAACTCTTATCGAGCACGTGGTGCGTGCCTGCGTGCCGCTCAAGCCGAAGAAAATAGTCGCCGTTGTCGGGCACCAGGCCGAGCAGGTAACCGCGGTAGTTCAGCCCTTGGGCGCGGACACTGTTCTGCAGCAACCGCAGCATGGCACCGGTCACGCCATGCTAGTCGCGCGGCGCGCTCTTGGATGGGCGAAGATTGTCCTGGTATTGCCAGGTGACGCCCCGCTGGTTCGCCCTGAGACGCTGAAAGCCATGCTGGCCGCACACCGCGCTGCAAATGCTGCCGCGACGATTTTGACCGCCGTGCTCGTGGATCCTTCGGGTTATGGGCGCGTAGCGCGAAAATCCGAAAACACCGTTTCCGCGATTGTCGAGGAGTCGCAACTCACCGATGAACAGCGCGAGATTAACGAAATCAACTCTTCGATTTACTGCTTCACTCTGGAAAAGCTGTGGCCCGCCCTCGCGCAGGTCAAGCCTCACAACAAGCATCGCGAGCTGTATCTCACGGATGCTATTGCCGTTTTGGCGGCCAAAGGCGAAACCGTTCTCGCTCAAGTTGCCGAGGACTCTCGCGAAGCGCTGGGATGCAATACCCGCGCGGACTTGACGGAAGTCGATCGCGTCTTTCGTGAATGGAAGCGCGCAGCTTTGATGGAGGCTGGGGTTAGCTTCCAACTTCCGGAGACCGTGCTCATCGATCCGGAAGTTATCGCAGGAGAAGATACGCTCGTCGAACCGGGCGTGCACCTGCTCGGCAAAACCAAAATTGGGGCGCGCTGCACGATTCGAGCCGGAAGCATCCTCAGCGACGCCATTTTGGGCGACGACGTTTTGGTGGAGCCCCACTGCGTGATTTCGCAAAGCCGTCTGGACGACCGTGTGATTATCGGCCCCTTCGCCAGATTGCGCCCCGAAACCCATCTGAAGAGTCGCTCTCGCGTTGGGAATTTCGTGGAAATGAAAAAGACGGTGGTAGGCGAAGGCTCCAAAGTCCCGCACTTGACGTATCTTGGCAACGCCAAAATTGGCTCTAAGACGAACATTGGCGCGGGCACCATAACCTGCAATTACGATGGCTTCAGCAAGTATCCGACCAACATTGGTAAAGGCGTCTTCGTCGGCAGCGATTCCGTTTTGGTCGCACCCATTCGCGTCGGAGACGGCGCTTACATCGCCGCTGGCTCAACGATCACGGAGAACGTTCCGGCAGATGGTCTGGGAATTGCCCGTGGGCGTCAAGTCAACAAACCCCGCTGGGCCTCCAGGAAGCGCCGCGAATTTGCCTCCGCCAGCAAGCCCGCTCGCAAAAAGTCTCACCGCCCCGGCAAAAAATCCTCAGCCACACGGAAGTGATCTCGACGCCCCAACTCCTTCTCTCTGGAATTGCTTCTCCATTGAATTGAATCCATACGGGTGTTATCTTCCGCGGTACTTAATGGGCAAGGAGAACTCCTAGTGGGCAACTGGGTGAACTGGCTGCTGGTCATTGCGGGCGTGGTGTGCGTCATCGTTGAGTTGGCGCTCGGCGCGGTTACAGGATTTGACCTGGCGTTGATCGGTGGCTCACTGGCGATTGGCGGCGGAATTGGCCTTTCCGTCGGTTCAGAGAAGGTGGGTTTAATTGCTGCGGGCGGGCTCGCGCTGGTGTACTTGGCGGTGTTTCGGCGTTGGCTGAGGTCCAGGCTAACGGTAAAAGATCGCCCAACGAATGTAGATGCCGTCGTGGGAAAGATGGGCGTGGTTACGAAGCGCATCGCGCCTCGCGAACCTGGCATGGTTAAACTCGGCGATGAAGTATGGCGCGCGGAACTCGTTGCCGCCGAAGGCGCCGCGCGCGATCCGGGCGCCACGGTCCAGGTGGAATCTGTCGAGGGCGTAACACTCAAGGTGAGGTGAGAGATGGTGGACTCGAGCTTTCTATTCACGGCGTTTCTTGTGGTGTTTGTCGTGTTCGGCTTGGTCACCCTGGCCAAGGGCGCGCGCACCGTCAAACAATACGAAAAGGGACTGATTACCAGGCTCGGAAAGTACCATGCCATGGCGCAGTCGGGATTGACGTTCATCGTGCCGTTTGTGGACGACATTGTGCGTGTGGATATGCGCGAGCAAGTGATTACCGTGCCGCCGCAGAAACTGATCACCAAGGACAACGTGACCGTGGAAGTGGACGCGGTCGTCTATTACAAAGTTATCGATCCTGTAAAGTCACAATACGAAGTTCAGGATTTCGGCTATGCCTGCACCACGCTGGCACAGACAAATCTGCGCAATCTGATTGGTGATCGGACACTCGACGAGACTCTTGTGGCGCGCGACATGATAAATACAAATTTGCGCGAGGTACTGGACGAAGCCACCAACAATTGGGGGTGCAAAGTCACCCGCGTCGAAGTGCAGAAGATTGAGCCGCCCCGCGATATCACCGACGCCATGTCTCGCCAGATGAAGGCCGAACGCGAGAAGCGCGCTGCCGTACTGGAAGCCGAAGGCATCAAGCAGAGCCAGATTTTGCAGGCCGAAGGCAAGAAGCAATCGGAGATTCTGAAGGCCGAAGGTGACGCGCAGGCGCGCATCACCCGCGCCAACGCGGAAGCCGAAGCCATCAAGCTGATATCGAATGCGGCGGAGACATACTTCAAAGAGCGCGCGGAAATGATGCGCCGCCTCGAAGTGCTGAACAATACGTTGGCGCAGAATACCAAGTACATCGTGCCTTCAAACGCCAGCCTCGTGAACATTTTAGGGCTTGACGGGATCATTCCGTCAGGCCCGCCTGCTACGACTCCTGCGCCACCTTTGTCCCCGAGCAGCAGACCGCTGTAGCGGTCCTGCGCTAAGGAATGCCGGCATCTCAGGTTAATGCCCGCGCTTCCACGCATGTAGCGCCGCTGTGCTAAAATAGAATTTCCGGAATGCTTTACGGAGCCATGGCAGCATGAAATTCGGAGTAGTTGTCTTCCCAGGATCCAATTGCGACCACGATGCGTTTTACGCCATCGGCAACGTCCTGCAGAAGCCCGTCGAATTCATCTGGCACCAATCGGAAAATCTGGCCAACTGTGACGCCATCATCCTGCCCGGTGGCTTCGCGTACGGCGATTATCTTCGTACCGGCGCGATTGCGCGCTTTTCTCCGGTGATGAAGTCCATCGGGAAGTTCGCTAAAAGTGGCCGCGTCGTTCTTGGCATCTGCAACGGTTTCCAGATTTTACTTGAGGCAGGCCTGCTTCCGGGCGCCCTGATGCGCAATAATGGCCTGCGCTTCATCTGTCGACACGTGCACATTCGCGTGGAACAAACCGACACACCATTTACCAACTCTGCGCGCAAGGCACAAGTCCTGAAAGTGCCCATCGCGCACTCCGACGGTAATTACAATTGCGATGAAGCCACCCTCGCGGACCTTGAAAAGAATCGCCAGATTATCTTCCGCTACACTACGGCGGACGGGAAGAACGCCGCCGCGGGGAATCCCAATGGCTCCATGGCCAACATCGCTGGCATCTGCAATCGAGAACGGAACGTCGCCGGTCTGATGCCGCACCCGGAGCGCGCCGTCGAATCCGCTCTCGACTCCGCCGACGGCTTGGTAATTTTTCGTTCCATGGTCGAATCCCTGGTCAGTGCCGCGAAGGCCACGGCCTGAATTTTTTCAGTTGGACACGTCTGTAACATGATCGGTTTTGCCCGACCAAATTTTTGAGACCTTTTGGAAGTTTTTAGCGTTAATGCGTATTTCCATCGAAATGCATCGATGCCAACCTTACCGTACCGTTGAGGAAAAATGGCGACAGCGATTACCGATCTCAAGGTAACTCCGGAAATTGCCGCCGAGCACGGCCTCACCGCCGAGGAATACGCGCGCGTCCAGCATATCCTCGGTCGCGATCCGAACATCACTGAGCTTGGCATTTTCAGCGTGATGTGGAGCGAGCACTGCTCCTACAAATCAAGCAAACTGCACCTCAAGCGCTTGCCCACCCGCGGCAAGCTCGTCGTGCAGGGCCCCGGCGAAAACGCCGGTGTGGTCGATATCGGCGATGGTCTCGTCGCCGCCTTCAAGATCGAATCCCACAATCACCCTAGCTACGTCGAACCCTTTCAGGGCGCAACGACTGGCGTGGGCGGTATTCTTCGCGATATTTTTACCATGGGCGCGCGGCCCATCGCCGTTTTGGATTCCCTGCGCTTCGGCCCGATTACCCCCGGCCCTGGGGTCAGCGAAGCAGACGCCGCAAAAAATCGCCGCGTTCTCGACGGCGTGATTCGCGGTATCGCCAATTACGGAAATTGTTTCGGTGTGCCCACCATCGGCGGCGAAGTTGCCTTCGAGCCATGCTATTCGCAAAATCCGCTGGTCAATGCCCTCGCGCTGGGCATCGCAAAAAAAGAAGATTTGTTCTTTGCCAAAGCGCGCGGTACCGGCAATCCCGTCATCTACGTTGGCGCAAAGACCGGTCGCGACGGCATCCACGGTGCCTCGTTGCTGGCCTCCGCGCAATTCACCGAAGAATCGCAGCTGAAGCGTCCCAACGTGCAAGTCGGTGACCCCTTCGTTGAAAAGTTGCTGCTTGAAGCCTGCCTGGAAGCCATGAAAACTGGGGCTGTCGTCGCCATTCAAGACATGGGCGCTGCCGGCTTGACTTGCTCCACAACTGAAATGGCTTCGCGCGGGGGCACCGGCATCGAAATCGATCTCGCCAAGGTCCCGCAGCGCGAAACCGGCATGACCCCTTACGAAATCATGCTTAGCGAATCCCAGGAGCGCATGCTGCTGGTCGCCGAGAAAGGGCGCGAGCGCGAAGTGTTGGACGTTTTCTCAAAGTGGGGACTCGACGCGATGGTCGTGGGCGAAGTCACCGACGGCGGCCTCTTGCGCGTTCAGGACCACGGTAAACTCGTCGCGGAGATTCCCGCCCATCCTCTTGCCGAGGAAGGTCCGGTGTACCGGCGGCCTATCTCCCAGCCGCCGCTGAAGAAGGAAAGCGCCGCGGATTGGTTTTCCTTTTCCTCAGCGCCCGCCAATCTCGTGGAAAATTTTGTGAAACTCCTGGCATCGCCCACCATCGCCTCCAAGCGTTGGATCACCGAGCAGTACGACACCATGGTTCGCACAAACACGCTGGCCACGCCTGGCGCATCCGATGCCGCGGTAGTCCGCATTAAGGGCACCAAGCGCGCCTTGGCCCTTTCAACCGACGGCAACGGCCGTTGGTGCCAACTGAATCCTCGCGTAGGCGCAATGCACGCCGTGGCAGAAGCTGCGCGCAACGTTGCTTCCTCCGGTGCGCGCCCCATCGCCGCCACCAATTGTCTAAATTTCGGCAGCCCAGAGAAACCAGAAGTCATGTGGCAGTTCAGCGAAGCGATTGATGGACTAACCGCTGCATGCAACGAACTAGGCACTCCCATCACCGGCGGCAATGTTAGTTTTTACAACGAAACGTTGGGCCAATCGATTTATCCCACTCCGGTCATCGGCATGCTCGGCTTGCTCGAAGACGCTTCCCAAGTATTGAAGCTGGCCTTTCGTGACCCCGGCGATGTTATCGTCTTGCTCGACGGCCGCCAGGAAAATCGTCAAGTTCCCCCGCCACACGAAGCGCAGCAGGAATTTTCTTCTAGCGAATATTCCAAGACGATCGCCGGCATCGTTGCCGGCCAACCTCCCGCCATCGATCTGCCCGCGGAGAAGCGCTTGCAGCAATGTCTCGTGGGCCTCGCGGCATCCGGCATCGTGCAATCGGCGCACGACGTCAGTGACGGCGGTATTGCTGTCGCCCTCGCGGAATCATGTTTTGCCGCCGAATCTCTTGGCGCGCGCGTCGAGTTGGACTATAAAGGTCCCGCCGAGTTCATTCTGTTCGGCGAGCGTGGCGCCCGGGCCATCGTATCCGTTAAGCCTGCTTCGCTTGCTCGCCTTCAAGAGATTGCGAGACAATATATAGTGGCTTTGCACGACATTGGCAATGTGACCGGCGATAGTATTCTCCGCATCCAATCCAATGAAAGTGCCATAATCGAAAGTTCCGTGGAAGTGCTTCGCGACGTCTGGGCCCATTCGCTGGAACGCACGCTCAAGGTTCAATGACACTTAAACTCGCTTACGCTGACGATCGTTTCCACGACGAGTGTGGTGTGTTCGGCCTCTTCGGTCACCCCGAGGCCGCCAACCTCACCTACCTCGGTTTGTACGCGCTCCAGCATCGCGGGCAGGAGTCCGCTGGCATCGTCTCCAGCGACGGCACGGAACTGCACTTGCATCGCGCCATGGGCGGAGTGGAAGAAATTTTTCAGCCCAGCGTGCTCGCCGGGCTTCCCGGCGACGCAGCGATCGGTCACACGCGCTATTCCACCGCCGGCGATAAGGCACTGCTGAACGCGCAGCCCATCATGATCGATTGCAATAAGGGCAAAGTCGCACTCGGCCACAATGGCAATTTGACCAACGCCCTCGAGTGGCGCCGCAAACTCGAGCATCGCGGCTCCATCTTTCAGTCCAATAGCGACACCGAAGTTATCGTGCATTTAATCGCCAGGTCCCCTGCTCGCAACTTGTCCGGCGCTTTGGGCGACGCGCTCAACCAAGTCGAAGGCGCCTACTCACTCTTGGTTCTCACTCCCGATGAGATGTATGCCGTCCGCGATCCCCGCGGGTTCCGGCCGTTGGTGCTCGGGAAGCTTTCCACTCCCGGAGCCAGCGATGTGTGGATGGCCGCCTCGGAGACCTGTGCATTTGATCTGCTCAACGCGCAATATGTTCGCGAAGTGGAACCCGGCGAAATGGTCCGCATTTCCAAATCCGGCATCGAGTCCATACGGTTCGCCCCGTCCAAGCCGCAGCAGCAGTGCATCTTTGAACACGTTTATTTCGCGCGCCCCGACAGCATTATTTTTGGCCGCTCTGTCAACGAAAGCCGCGAAGCTCTCGGTCGTCGGCTCGCCCAGGAACATCCGGCGGACGCCGACATTGTTGTCCCCGTCCCCGACTCTGGAGTTCCCGCGGCTGTCGGTTATGCCCTGGAATCCAAAATTCCATTTCGCATGGGACTTATTCGCAATCACTACATCGGCCGCACATTTATCGAACCTTCGCAAGCCATTCGCAATTTTGGCGTGAAGTTAAAGTTGAATCCCGTTCGCGGCTTGATTGAAGGCAAGCGCGTCGTGCTGGTCGATGATTCCATCGTGCGCGGCACCACCAGCCGTAAGATCGTCCGTATGGTGCGTGAAGCCGGCGCCAAGGAAGTGCATGTGCGCGTCAGTTGTCCACCCACCATTTCCCCCTGCTATTACGGCGTCGATACGCCAACGCGCGAAGAGCTCATCGCTTCTTCCAGTTCTCCCGAAGAAATTCGCAAATTCCTCGGCGCCGATTCGCTCGGGTACATCTCCTTAGCGGGACTTCGCCAAGCCGTTAGCGACGATCAGGGGAAATTCTGCACTTCCTGCTACACCGGCGTTTACCCCACGGATTTAGTGCAGCTGGAAGTGCGCGGAAATTGCGGCAATGGAAAAGTTTCCGACACCGTCGACAGAAATACGGCCGACGCGCCAGTAGAAAGGGCTGTGGTGGTCCAACGTGAGAGTTGAGCGAAGAAAAAAGATCGAAGAAACAAACGTGCCTGTCGGCGCCAAAATTCAACGCGAGATTATCGCCTGGTTCTGGGTCGGCCTGGTGTTCCTGCTAATCAACGGAACCATTGGACAGGCACGCGTCATTCCTTCCGGTTCCATGGAAAATACCTTGTTGATCGGCGACCACCTCATCATGAGCCGCATCGGCTACGACGCCGGCGTGCCCTTCACCAATTGGCACATGCCCCTCTGGCGTAATCCTAAACGCCAGCAAGTCATCATTTTCAAGCCTCCCTTTGCGCCGGACACGCCGGACTACGTCAAGCGCGTCATCGGCTTGCCGGGCGACACTCTCGAAATCCGCGATGGCGCGGTATGGATTAATGGCAAGCGACTCTCCGAGAATTATACTAACGGTGCCAGCGAACCTTACGAGTTCCGCGCGCCTTACAAGGTCCCCGACAATTGCTATTTTGTGATGGGCGATAACCGCGGCAATTCTTACGATAGCCGCTTCTGGGGCTGCGTTCCGCGTAATGATATTATCGGCACCCCGGTGATCATTTATATGTCGCTTAACGCGCCCTCGGACGCCTGGGAACCTGGTCAAATTCGCGAGCGTTTTTTTGCCTATGCCAATGCCATCCTGCATCCAGGCAGTATCCGCTGGAAGCGTTTATTCCGAACATTTTAACCTTTTGCTTTTAGGCCAGCTTGGTTTCACGAATCGGGCGGCGGGTCCCCGCCTTCGTCGTCATTAACTCAAGTCCGCAAAAGTTCGCGGCTCGCCGGAACACTAGCGACATGTCTCCCATGAAATACGCCGATGCTGGAGTGAATATCGCGGTGGCCGCCGACGCCAAGCAGCGCATCCGCCACCACGCCAGCCGCACCTTCACGCCAGGCGTGCTCAGTGGCATCGGGGGCTTTGGCGGACTCTTCGCCCTCGATCAGAAAAAATGGAAAGAGCCGGTGCTCGTCTCCAGCGCCGACGGCGTTGGCACCAAACTGAAGATCGCCATGGCCATGGGCGTGCACTCCACCGTCGGCGGCGACCTCGTCAATCACTGCATCAACGACATCCTCGTCCAAGGCGCCGAGCCGCTTTTCTTCCTCGACTACCTCGCCATGGGCAAGCTCGAGGCGCAGGTCGTTGAGCAGCTCGTCGAAGGCATGAGCCGCTGCTGCCGCAAAGCCGGGTGCGCCTTGATTGGCGGCGAAACCGCGGAGATGCCCGGTTTTTATCCCCCCGGCGAATATGATCTTGCCGGTTTTATCGTCGGTGTTGTGGAACGTAGCCGGCTCCTCACCGGAAAAAGTGTTAAGCCGGGCGACGCCATCCTCGCCCTCCCTTCCTCCGGCCTGCATACCAACGGTTATTCACTCGCCAGAAAACTCATCTTTGAAGTCGCCAAGCTCCGGCCGGACACCTACGTCGCGGAAGTTGGAAACAAAATCGGCGCCGAACTACTGAAGCCTCACCTTTGCTACGCTCCGGCCCTCAAGAATAGTGTGGCGCGCGGTTGGGTCTCCGCCTTGGCGCATATCACCGGCGGCGGCATTCCTGGTAATTTGCCTCGTGTGCTGCCCAGCGGGATCAAAGCGCAGATCGATCTGGACTCCTGGCCCGTGCCCTCCATCTTCAAATACCTTGCCAAGATCGGAAAAATTGAAACAGATGAATTGCTGCAAGCCTTCAACATGGGCGTCGGCATGATCATCATCGTGCCGCCCGGTAACGTCAAAGCGGTGGAAGCCGACTTGAAAAAGCGCCGCGAAAAATTCTTCCGTATCGGCCGCATCGAACGCAGCGATTCCGGGAAAGCACGCGTCGCTTATTCCGGCGCACTCAATCTCTGATCGTCTCGCACCTGATTCGCAAGCCATGCCCAGTTCGTGCCTAGTTCGTGAATTGTGGCGATTACACTTTCCGTCGCGCGTTTCCTGTGCAATTTTGTGGCTTGCGCCTGTTGTGCTAACGTTCTGCGTTTATGACGAAACGCATGGGCGTGCTCTTGAGCGGGCGTGGGTCCAACTTCGAGGCCCTGGCGGATAGCATTGCCGCGGGGCGCATTCCTAACGCCGAAATGGCCATTGTCATCAGCAATCGCGAAGGCGCGCCTGGAATTGAGCGAGCCCGCGCGCGCGGCATTGCCGCCGAAGTTATCCCCTCGAAAGGACTCGAGCGTGAAACCTACGATCGCCAGGTTGTCGAGCTCCTTAACCGGCACAAAGTCGATCTCGTTTGCCTCGCCGGATACATGCGCTTGCTGTCGCCCTATTTCGTGGCGGCTTTTCCCAATCGCATCCTCAATATTCATCCCTCCCTGCTCCCATCGTTTCCGGGACTCGAAGCGCAGCGTCAGGCGCTGGAGTACGGCGTGAAATTTGCCGGATGTACCGTGCATTTCGTCGATGAAAATCTCGATGCCGGCCCCATTGTGTTGCAAGCGGTCGTTCCGGTAAGCGATGACGATACCGAAGCCACGCTGGCCGCGAAAATTCTGCAACAAGAGCATCGCATCTATACCGAAGCCGTAAACCTCGTGCTCCAGGGCCGATATCACGTGGCAGGCCGCCGCGTGATTCAAACGTCGGCAAAAAACAATTCCATGACACAAACGAAATGACGCCCACGAAATTTAAACCCGTCGAAGAACAGCTCGCCTACCTCAAAAAAGGCGCGGCGGAAATCATCCGCGAAGAAGAGTTGCGCGCCAAGCTCGACAATTCTTTGAAGACCGACAAGCCCCTGCGCGTAAAGCTCGGTGTGGATCCTACCGCGCCCGATATTCACTTGGGCCACACCGTGGTGATCCGCAAGCTCAAACATTTTCAGGACCTCGGCCACACCGCCATTTTCCTCATCGGCGATTTCACCGCCATGGTGGGCGATCCCACCGGACAGTCCGAAACGCGCCCGCCGCTCACCCGCGAGCAAGTCGATGTCAATGCGAAAACATATCTCGATCAGGTCTACAAAATTCTCGACCCCGAAAAGACCGAAGTCCGTTACAACAGCGAGTGGCTGGATAAGCTCACCAGTTACGACATCGTCGGTTTGTGCGCTAAATATCGCGTCGCGCGCATGCTGGAGCGCGAGGATTTTCATTCGCGTCTCGCCAACCAGCAGCCAATTTCCATACACGAACTGCTCTACCCGCTCCTCGTGGCCTACGATTCCGTAATCCTCAAAGCCGATGTCGAGCTCGGCGCCACCGAACAAAAGTTTAATTTGCTGATGGGTCGCGAGATTCAGCGGGAGTACGGCCAGCCTACGCAAGTCGCCTTCACCATGCCTATTCTCGTCGGCCTCGACGGCCAGCGCAAAATGTCGAAGAGCCTCGGTAATTATGTGGGCATTACGGAAACTCCCGAAGAGATGTTTGGAAAGATGATGTCCATGCCCGATGAGCTCATGTGGTCCTATTTCGAGCTCGTCACGGACCGTGCGCCAGGCGAAATTGCAGCTCTAAAAAATGAAGTTTCCGCCGGTCGCACGCATCCCATGGACGTCAAGATGCTCCTCGCGCGCGAAGTGATCTCCGGCTTTCACGACCAGCATGCCGCGAGCAAAGCGGCGCAGAATTTTCAGCGCGTTTTCCGCGACCGCCAGGCGCCAGAGGAATCGCCCGCCTTCAAAGTGCGGGCCGGGGAACCCCGCCGCATCGCTGCTTTGCTCGTGGAGGCTGGCGCCGTATCTTCCCGCAGCGAGGCTGAGCGCCTCATCAAACAAGGTGGTGTCGAACTGATCGGCGGCACGTCGCCCATGACGATACATACTTCCATTACTTTGGCGAAGGGTGAAAGTCATCTCCTCCGCGTAGGCAAGAAAAAATTCCTCCGCCTCGTGGTCGGATAGCCCCATCTTCGTGCCTGCATGTAGCGAAGCGCCGCGCTACGCCAAAATCTCCGCAACGAGTTCCGTCACCTGTTCCGCAATCGCCGGCGCCGCCGTCAGCCCCGGCGATTCGATCCCCACCAAATGAATCGCCTGCTCCACCAAGGCGTCCCGCGCGATTACAAAATCCGCGATGCCTTTTCGACCGGGAGGAACCAGTTTCGGCCGCAGCCCGGAGTACGCCAGCTGCAAGTCGCTTTCTTCAAGCTCCGGTAAGAGTTTCTTCGCACTCTGTGCAAAGTCCGCCACGCCCAAGCGCTCCCGCTCGTAATTATCTTTTCCTTCCACGTAGCGCGCCGTGGGACCTATCAGCACGCTTCCCCACAGCGTTTTTGTAAAATGCGTCCCCAGACTCAAGCCATCCGCGTGCGGCAATGGATAGACCAGTCCATTAATCAGCGCGGCGCGAGGACCGCGAATCTCACAATATTCGCCTCGCACCGGATAAATGCGCCACGCATGGTTGCCCAAGAGAGCTGCGACCTCATCGGCAAAGAGGCCCGCGGCATTGATCACGCAACGCGCTTCAATCGTTTCGCACTGCGCGTCATACGCTTGTGCGTCAGCCGTCCACCACTGCAGTTTCTCACTGGCGGGAGCATCCCCGATGCGCACCCCCACGCGAATTGTCTCGCCTACAGATTCCAGCGAAGTCACACGAGCGCGCGTAACGATGTTGGCGCCTTGCGCGACCGCCACGCGCGCGTAAGCATGTACCAGTTCCTCGGCGGACACGATGCCTGTGGAAGTAACATCCAGCGCTGCCACGCCGGAAATATGCGGTTCGCGCGCGCGAATCTCCGCAGGACCTATCATCCGCAACCCCGCGACGCCATTGTTTTCCCCGTGCGTCTTCAGCTCGGCGAGTTTTGCTTCTTCCTGCGCGTCCATCGCCACCACCAGCTTCCCGGTGCGCCGATGCGCTACGTTGTATCGCGCGCAGAATTCATACGTCAGGCGATTGCCTTGGATGCAGTGGCGCGCCTTCAACGAATCTTTCGGATAATAGATCCCCGAATGAATCACGCCGCTGTTGCGCGTACTGGTGGCCATGCCCAGCTTGGGAAATTGCTCCACCAGGAAAACGTCCTGCCAGCGCGCGGAAACCGCGCGTGCAACCGCGCAACCCACCACGCCACCGCCAATGATCAGAATTTGCGCCCGGTCCATAAGGAAGAAGAATACAGTTCCGTAGCCATTACGCCAAAGTTGAAACCCGCCAACACGCCGCCCCTTGGCAGAAGCATCACGGTGCTCGACCGGATGCGCGCTTTGCGTTAGCATCCCAGTAGGACCCGTAGTAAGAGTTCAGTGGCAAGAACGGATTCACCATGGCCGACGAAGACGACGAAAGGGACTCTGACGATACTCCAGAGCCGGAGCCTCATCTTTTCACCTTGACGGAAGCGGAACGCGCGCGAAAGGAACTCGAGCCTGTTCTTGTCGAGGCCATGGGATGCCGCAAAAAGCTTGCCGGCCTCGAAAATGATCTCTCCGCTGTCTCTGCGCGCATCATGATGATGGGCGGGGTGATCGTGCCGTACGAAAAGCTCGCTGCGCTTCGCGTCGAACATCAGCATTTGGCAGAAATGTTTAAGTCGGCGCTGAACCGCATTCTGGAGACCGGTTGCGTTATTAAGGACCTGGAGGTTGGTCTTCTCGATTTTCCCGCGGTGATCAACAATCAAAGTGTTTATCTTTGCTGGAAGCTGGGTGAGGATCGTATACGTTTCTATCACCGCCAGGATGAAGGCTTCTCTGGCCGCAAGCCGCTCAATCCCCGCGACCTTGGTCCTGGCGATGTAGTTCAATAACAAAGTTCAATAAGGAAGTTCAAAAAACAGATCGATACACAAAGAGCCCTCTTGCTTCCGGCGGCTGCAAAAAAGGAACCCTCATTGTCCGCCCATCCCGAAAATCGGCTGAAAGACTCCGCCAGCCCGTATCTGCGTTCCGCCGCGCACCAGCCCATTGACTGGTACGAATGGGGCGATGCCGCGTTCGCACGCGCGAAAGCCGACGATAAGCCCATGCTCTTGGATATCGGCGCTGTTTGGTGCCACTGGTGTCATGTCATAGACCGCGAAAGCTACGAAAATCCAGAAATCGCCAAAATTATTAGCGAACATTTCATTGCCGTGAAAGTCGATCGCGACGAGCGCCCCGATGTCGATTCCCGCTACCAGTCCGCCATCAGCGCCATCTCTGGGCAGGGCGGTTGGCCGCTCACTGGCTTTTTGCTTCCGGATGGTAAACCTTTTTTTGGCGGCACGTATTTTCCGCCGGACGATCACATGGGTCGCCCCGGCTTCCGCCGTATCCTTCTTGCCGTCGCTGATTCTTATCGCAATAAGCGCGCCGATCTGGAGCGTGCCGCAAACTCCCTTGCGGACTCCGTGGCGCAAGCCGAAGTCTTCACCGGGGCTCGCGCCGAATTCGATCTTGGCGTCGTGGATTCGCAAATCGTTTCTATCACCCAGCTTTTCGATATTAAAAATGGTGGCTTCGGCCAAGCCCCAAAATTCCCGCACGCCTCGGCAGTCGATTTGCTCCTCGAGCGCTATCAGCAGAGCAAAGAAAAACATCTGCTCGCGATGGCAGAGACCACTCTGGAAAAAATGGCCCGTGGCGGCGTTTACGATCAGCTTGCCGGCGGCTCTCACCGCTACTCAGTCGACGAGCGCTGGCTCGTTCCTCACTTCGAAAAAATGTCCTACGACAATTCCGAGTTGTTGCGGAATTATTTGCATGGCTGGCAAGTCACGCAGAACCCTCTCTTGCGCGAAACCGCCGAAGGAATTATCGGCTGGGTCAATGAAGTGCTCTCCGATCAGGAACATGGCGGATTTTACGCCAGCCAGGACGCCGACTATTCTCTCGACGATGACGGAGATTACTTCACGTGGACACTTGATGAGGTTCTAGCGGCTCTGACGCCGGAAGAATCGCACGTGATAGAGCTTTACTATGACGTCGAACCGCACGGCGAAATGCACCACAATCCCGCAAAAAATGTTCTCTGGATTGCTCGCGACCCCGCCGAAATCGCCAGACAACTGAAGCTCGATGAAGTTACTGTGCGACTCACCATTGCTAAAGCCAAATCGAAGATGCTCGCCGCGCGACTCGCGCGCCCCACCCCGTTCGTGGACAAAACGATGTACGTTTCCTGGAACGCCATGTTCGTCTCGGCGTATCTCGACGCGGCGCGCGTTCTGGACGGCTCCCTCAGCGAACACTGTAGGAATTTCGCGCTCAAAACACTCGACCGCATGTTGAGAGAAGTTTGGAGCGAAACGCGCGGCTTCGGCCACCGCATGGGCGGGCCCGCTCTGGACGGCTCGCTGGATGATCAGGTTTTCAGCGTTCTCGCTCTGCTCGACGCTTACGAAACAACGCTTGATCCCTGCTACTTCGCAACCGCGCAAAAAACGATGGACCTCGCCATCGCCCGCTATGGTGATGCGCAAACCGGCGGCTTTTTCGATCGGCCATCCGATGCGCCACCCTTGGGCGGCCTCGACGTACGCCGGAAACCATTTCAGGATTCACCCACGCCTGGAGCAAACTCTGTTGCCGCCATCGCGCTAGTTCGCCTTCACGCTTACACCGGTGAAGATCGCTATTACGACTTCGCTAAAAAAACACTAGAAGCTTTCGCCGGCATCGCACCGCAGTACGGTCTTTTCGCCGCCACTTACGGTTTGGCAACCACGCTTTTCGCGCATCATCCAGTGCAAGTCGTCATCACCGGCCCCGCCGATGATTCCTCGGCGCAAGCTCTGGAAGCTGCGGCTCGCCGCGTTTTTCGCTGTGGCAAATCTGTTTTGCGTGTCACGCAAAGCGTTACCGGTGCGGGCGCACCCGGCCGTTCACTGGAAAATCTCCCGCGCGCGCTCCGCGAAACCCTGCCACATCTGCTCGCGGGCAAGGCCCTCGCCATCGTATGCGCTGGCCAAACTTGTCTGCCTCCGACCAGCGATCCCGCTCAACTCACGGCGCTCCTCGAAAATGGCGCGGCGGGCGTCGCCACAAAATAACTGCCGTCCACTCCGTCCGTCGAAATTCCGTCTGAAAGTTGCGTTTGTTGAAACTGCGGCGCTTATTTTTTCGGGCGTGATTCTGGCGGCACCAGCCCCGACAACCGGTAGTACACCACCAACTGCCCGTAATGCTCGCCGGAGTGCTCGCTTATGCCATACGCCAGATCCGAGAAGTGCACCTGCTGTTTGCTCTCCGGATCGTTGTACCACTCCGCCAAACCTTTATCGCCCTTGGTTTTGATAGCAGAAGCGCCGTCTTCGACGGATTTCTTGACGAACGCCACCACATCCGCTTTGGTTTTATATTTCGCGCGCGCAGGATTTTCATCCGGAGCTTCTTTCATTCCTTGCGCCGGATTCGTGAAAAAATACATCGAACCCGCTACGTGCAGCAACTGTTCCGCAAAAGTGCGCTGCGCCGGTGTCGGCTTGAAGTCGTATTTACTTTCGGGAAAATCTTCGGCCATGGCCACTAGCTTCCGGCCGATGTCATTCCATTGCCCCACCACGATCTGTGCGGTGCTCGGCTCCGCTTTCTCGGCATCGACTTTCTGTGCTGTATTCGATGCCGAACTTGGTGCCATACCCTGTGCCGCATTTCCCGCCAAGGCCGGCTGAACTGTGACGCTAATCAAACCTGCCACCAAAACCATCGCTGCAGCTAAATTCCACTTCTTCATAAATTTTCTCCTCCACTCATTTCAGAACCCAGTGCTTTCCTTTTAGACGCACCACCGAACCAAGCGCTTCCCAAAGTCTTTCTGTACGACCTGAATTCCCCTGGTAATTGCCCCGGAATATCCCCCGATACAGCCCGGCGGGGTTTCATCTTACGCACGAAAGGCGCCCGCGTCATGGGATTTTCGTGTGCCGATACGTGCTAAACTTGTTAAGTGAACTGGGCCTTCCTCTTCCTACGCATTGCCATAGGTGTGAGCATTCTGGTCCTGCTGTTCCTTTCGCAGCGGTTCTGGTATCGCGCGCTCTGGCGCGTCACCTCTAATTGGAAGAGCACCGCGCTCCGCGTCACCGCCCGTCTGGCTTACGTGCTTGCGCTTCTCCTGGTCATCATTGCCACATCCGATAGCTTCCGTATGGCCCACGGCCACTTGCTGCCGCCCGGCACGACGATTACCGTTTTGGCCGGCTTGTGGCTTTCCAGCGCGGTCTTTGGCTTTCTCGCCGTAAAACTCGTAAAAGCATTTGACCGGCTGTGGACTTTGCTTCGCCGCGCGTATCGGGCCACGCGCCCGCCGGTTTCAGCACAAGTTAACGCCACATCGTCTGCCACCACGCAAGTAAATTCGAAAATGCGACTGATTACCACAACGCCAGCGATTGCTGCGATCCCAGCGTCTGCCGCAGCTGCTGAAATTCTCGCTGATCCTTCGCGCCGTTATTTTTTCCGCGCCGTTACCGTCGCCGCTGGCGCCGCGCCGTTTCTGGGCGCGATGTACGGTTTTGCCGCCGAGCGGCTGAACTACCAGATTCATCGCGTCGAAATCCCCATTCCCGGATTGCCGGCTGGACTCGACGGATTGAAAATTGTTCAGCTCAGCGACATCCACCTCAGCAGCTTCATGACACCCGAGCAGATTCGTCGCGCCGTCGACATGGCCAACGATCTGCACGCTGATCTCGCCGTCCTCACGGGAGATTACATTACCGGTGCCGGCGACCCGTTACCTGATTGCATTAATGAGCTTCGCCAGCTGCGCGCGCCCCTGGGCACCTGGGGCTGCAACGGCAATCACGAGATTTACGCGCGGGCCGAAGACTCTGCCGAGTTGCTGTTCCATCAGGCCGGCATGAAACTGCTGCGCCAGGAAAACGTCCAACTAACTTTTCACGGCGCGCATTTCAATCTCATTGGTGTTGACTACCAGCGCGAACGTACGCGCAACGGCCAAAAACAGCAAACGCTGGCAAATCTCGCTCCGCTCGTTCGCCGGGACGTCCCCAATATCCTCCTGTCGCACAATCCGAATTCGTTCCATCGCGCGGCGGAACTGGGCATTGAGCTTTCTCTTGCCGGGCACACGCATGGCGGCCAGATCCAGGTCGAAATTCTCGATCATCGACTCAGTCCCGCGCGCTTTATCACCGATTACATCGCCGGCCTGTATCAGCGCCCGCTCTTCGCCCCTGCGGTGCAAAATTTCCCAGCTTCAGGCGAAGTGGCACGCACTACGGCAGGCGGTACGGCCGCAGTCAGTTCGGCCGAGCACGCAGCGTTGTTGTCTGCCTCTGAGGAAAGCCAGGCGGGACTGCAGGCGCGTCCCGCGGCTGCCAGTTCCACGGCAATCGCCCACCTTTACGTCAACCGCGGCCTCGGCACGGTCGGAGCTCCGGTGCGCCTGGGCGTTCCCCCGGAAATCAGCCTCCTCATATTACGTCGCGCCTGATTGGCCGCTTGATTGGCTCTCCCTGCTGAGGCAGTGTTAACATCTCACGCGCTCCAGATCGTTCTTCGTGCGGTGCGCGAGCTTCCTAACGATGCGTGCTTCATAGTGATACACGCTTCCTGCTAATGCGCGAGGTTCATGCCGATACGCGAACAAAATTATTGGCTCTCGACAGTTTCGATCCCGCCGGGCGATGTTGCGCCCACGCTGCCAGATAGCGTAGACGTCGCCGTGATCGGCGCGGGCTTCACCGGGCTCTCCGCGGCGCGGGCCCTCGCAAAACGCGGGATCAAGGTGGCCGTCCTGGAAGCCGCGACGCTCGGCTGGGGGGCCAGTTCGCGCAATGGCGGCATGGTGCTTACCGGAATGAAGCTTCCGGTGCCCACGCTGATCAAGCGGTATGGCCGCGAAGTGGTTCGCCGCATGTACGCTGCTTCGCTCACCTCCGTCGATTGCGTCGAAGAAATTGTTCGCGAAGAAAAAATTGATTGTAACTTTTCGCGTTGCGGCCACCTGGAAGTGGCCTGCAAGCAAGCGCACTTCGACGGCTACGAAGAATCGGCTTCGCTCGTCAAACGCGAATTCGGTCATGAATTGCGCATCATTCCGAAAAGCGAGCTGCGCGGCGAAATCGGCTCGGACATTTATTACGGAGGGATGGTCGATGAAGCGAGTGCGACCGTGAATCCGGCGCGCTACGTGGCGGGCCTGGCACAGGCCGCGCGGTGTGCAGGCGCATGCCTTTACGAGCACACGCGGGTAGAAAAAGTTACGCGTAACGGGAGCAAGGGCGGGCACAAATTTGACGTCCAGACTTCGAAAGGAACGCTTACCTCATGCGAGGTTATTCTCGCCAGCGGCGCTTACACCACGGAAGCCACACCTGCGCTTCGCAAAAAAGTGATACCCATCGGCTCCTATATCATCGCCACGGAAGTTCTGCCCGTGGACCTCGCGCGCGAACTTAGCCCGCGCAACCGCATGATTTACGATTCCAAACACTTTCTCTACTACTACCGTCTTACGCCCGACAATCGCATGCTGTTCGGCGGGCGCGCCGCTTTTTTTCCGGAAACCGAGAATACCGTCCGCCAGAGCGCGGAAATTCTGCAGCGCGGCATGATTCAGGTTTATCCGCAGCTTCGCGACGCCAAGGTGGAGTATGTGTGGGGCGGCACGCTCGATTTTGCGTTTGACGTGATGCCGCACGCCGGAAAGATCGACGGCATGCACTTCGCGATTGGGTTCGCAGGGCACGGCGTGGCCGCCGCCACTTATTTCGGGGCCAAACTTGCGACTGTGATCTGCGGTGAACCCAGTGACCTGCCGTTCGATGGCATCAAGTTTTCGAGCGCGCCGATCGGCCTGCGGAGCGGGCACACCTGGGCGCTTCCGCTTGCCGGGGCTTACTATAAAATTCTGGATTGGCTGACGTAGGGGTCTTCTGCCAGGATGTTTGCAAGTGGCCACCCGCGTTTTGCCGGCCCTACCGCTGCCGCTTCAGCAAACATGAGTTGGTTCCTTTAGCTGGAACTGAGTTGCTCCGTGGCACTACCCGCTACAAGGACAGTTAGAACTTCCGGCAACCTGCTTCGCAGGTACCAGGGCTTTTCTTGCCGCTGTAGGTAGCCGGACCTACACATCTGCTGACTATCGGGCTTGGTTGGAAGACATCGGGTTCCGCGAAGTTCGGTGCATCCGGTTCGAAGCCGCTGGGGCGAATGGCGCGCTGATCGGATATAAACCGAGATGATCGACTTTACATACGGGCTGCTAGGATGCCGCTTCTCATCTTTCGGTATTCAGCGGCGAAAGACCAAGTCCACCGTATGATCGCCGAGAGATTTCCTCGTGACTTCGACCAAATCCATTCCATGGATCCGATGGATACGCGAAAAGTGAGCGGACAGCTTCTCGAAGATTGCGCCGGAGTCGACTCCGGCTTTTTTCCAATACGATGGGGCGTATTCCATGGCGAGGATTTCCGTGCGGGATAATGTCTCCGCCGCGCCTTCGAAGACGAAGGCCTCATATCCTTCCACGTCTATTTTCATCAGGGCCCAAGACTTGACGCGAGGCGCTGATTCTCGCACCAGATCATCCAACGTTCGAACCGGAACTTCGAGGAAGGACTTGCAGCTATCCAAATCCACCAGAGAGTGACGCCCGCGGTTAGCAGCTTTATAAAGCCCCATTCGTGCGGAAGCGTTGCGCGCTCCGAGGGCGCACGCGTGGACCACGACATTCGTCAGGCGATTGGTCCGGAGGTTGTTCTCGAGAAGCTGGCGGTTCTGCGGTTCTGGCTCAATTGCCAAAACTTTTCCAGTTGATCCGGCAAGCTTTGATAAAAGGCAGGAAAAGTAGCCGATGTTGGCGCCGGCATCAATGAAGTTGCTGCCGGTGGCATTCGCAAAGGTGTTGAGAAGAAAGTTCGTGAGGCCGGGCTCGTGGACTCCACGACGATAAAGCCCGCGCCCCACGGCGTCGCGCTTGTAACCCCGAAGACGCAGACCGAGAGGTAGATGGCGAGCGGTAACTGTCTTGCTTAGCGGATTTGCGCACTCGAGCCAGTACGTTAGTCCGCGGATTGTGTATTGAAGTGATTCGTTCACGTGGAAAATAACTGCTGGGCCGAGAATCTCTCTTGTTTTTTGACTGGGAGGAAATATACACGTCAACTTTGGCGCATACAATGTTGTATCGTCAATGTCCCATCAGGGTTGTGATGAGCGGCATGTCTCTGGGAGTAGCTCCCCGTGGAGTAGCGCGGGGGAAAGCGTCTGCCGCATTCGCTGAGATTCCGGGCAGGAAAAGTAAAGCGCTCCTTGGTTGACACTCGCAAGTTCTTTCCTTGACCATTGTGCTCGCATGATCCCGTTCGCGGCGTGCGAATTCGTGCCCAGCAGGAGTGTCCTATCTCATGCGCCGCCGCAAGGCCCAGGATGCGGGCCAGATTCACGTGCGTCTTTTCGTGCAGCTCCCCGACGTGCTCGTAAAAAAGATACGCATAACATCCGCTTCCATCGGCGGAAAGATACGAAATCCCCATAGTCGCTGCCGTCAAGCTGAGCGGTCGCCGCGCGATGCGCAGCTGAAGAGGTGTGGGGAAAACAGACTCTGTGCAAGATTGCGATTTCTCCGATCCTGCGGGAGCTGACAGACAATTGAGCCGTTGGACTCCGATCCCGGACTGCCGGAAAACCCGCGACGCCTCTTCCTCCGCTTGACGCAACGTACCGGGCTCGACTCCCGCGTCGCTATATAGGCAAGCCCGTCGTGCAGGAATCCGAAAAGGACCTGGGCTGGGCCATTCCGTCGCCCGACGGCAAGCATGTGGCGATCTGGGAAGCCAGCAGCAATTCGAATGTTTGGCTCCTGGAGGGCTTTTGAAACGAAGTTATCTCGATTCAGCCGACATCCCGCTCATCGCTTTCGCCAGACAGTCAACTCACCGTCCACGCCGATGCTGCAGGTTTGTGTCTCGTGAGAAAGTCCGTGAGGTTAAGAGGCGGGACCGGCGGGGAGGTGTGCGTTGCGGCCGCGGTGGAGGATCAAATGGAAAAGGAACATGAGGACCAGGACGGCGCCGAAAGTTACGACGATGGTGGCGCCCGTGGGCAGATCGATCACCGCGGATAAATAAACACCCAGAGCGGAGACTAGAGTGCCCATGGTCCAGCCAATGGCCAGACGCGCCCCAATGCGGTCCGCGAAGAGCATGGCACCAACGCTGGGCACGATGAGATAGCAGAAGACGAGCAGCACGCCGGCGATGGCCACGGAAGACGTAACCACGAAACCGAAAGAAGCGTAGAACAAAAAATCCCAGAAACGGACTTTGAGGCCAGCTTGCTCCACTTTGTCGTGATTGATAGAGATGGCCAGAAACTTCTTGCGGAAGATGTAGTGAAAAATGCCGACCGCGCCATAAAGCAGGGCGGTTTTGCGCACTTCGCTCCAGGAGACGGCGAGAATGTTGCCGACGAGCATGTCCTTCAAGTGTTCGGTTTCTCCGGTGGCTTTGCTCATCAGCAAGATGGCCGCGGCGGAAGCGACGGCGTAAGCGATGCCGATGAAAGCTTCTTGGGGAATGCGTCCGTGGCGCGTGCGCGCGAGCGCGAAAATGGCGGCGCCCAGGAACGTGAAACCTAAACTGATCCAGTACGAGCCGCGGCCGTGAGGATCCATGCCGGCGACGATGGCCACGGTGGCACCCAGTGCGGCGATTTGCGCGAGTGCGAGGTCCACGAAGATGACGCCTCGTTCGACGACGTGCACGCCGAGATAGGCGTGAATTCCGGTCAAAATCAAACTGGCTACGAACGCGGGAAGCAAAAATTCCAGCATCGCTAGGTCATCTCCTTGGGAGCGACGACGACGTGCAGCTCGTGAGCGCATGGTTCATTGGTGCGCACGGGAATGTCAGTGTACCGCGTCAAAGGCTTGCTTGAGTTTGGCGATGTCGTAGTCGAAGAGCTTGAAGTAGTCGGTGATTTCTTTTTCGCCGCCGACCGAAGGCATAAGCACGACGACCAGGCCGCCAGTGGCGCGGGCGATGGAGTTGGGAGTTTTAAGATCGAAGTAGGGTTCGACGACGACGATCTTCACATTTTCACGTTTCATTTGTGCAATCAGTTCGACGGTGTGCTGTGGGGTGGGAGGTATGCCGGGGCGCGGCTCGACGTAGCCGATGACATTGAGGTGGAAGTGTTCGGCGAAATTGGGCCACGAGCGGTGATACGTGACGATTTTGCGGCCAGCGTAAGGTTTCATATCGGCTTCCCATCGCTCGTCGGCCTGCTTCAAGCGCTGCTCAAAGGAAGCGTATCGCTCGGCAAAATACGTGGAATCGCCGGGGCGCATCTCGTTGAGCTTGTCCTCAATGCCTTTGGCGATACGCAATCCATTTTCGGGGTCCAGCCAGTAATGCGGATTGCCAAGGGGATGGACGTCGCCCTCCGCGCGCGTTACCTGGCCGGTGGGAATTTCCAGAATTCTTGCAAAACGCGAAGCGTCCAAATAGCCGGGGGCGGAAACCTGAATTTTAGGATTGCCGGATTGAGTGATCAACGGGGGAAGCCAGCCGATCTCCAGTTCGAGTCCCACGACGATGAGCAAATCGGCTTTGCGGAGTTTGAGCAGAAAACTGGGCTTGGCTTCGACAAAGTGGGGGTCCTGGTAGCCGCGTGCGATGGATTCGACGTCCACCTTATCGCCGCCGACTTCCTGGGCCAGCGAGGCGAGGTCAGTGGTGGCGGTGATGATCCTGAGTTTGGTGTCCGCATGAGCCGCGGCCGGAAAAACGAGAGTGCAAAGAAGCGCGAACGCTGCAGCAATTGCGCTCAAACGGGCAGGGAGCTGCGAAGTGGCGATGGTGTTGCAGATCTTTGTGTGTGGCATGTTAGCTCGACATTCCTTTAACGAGAACCTTTACCTATTTCTATAAGGGTACAAGGGCCTTTAGAAGGGATGCGCGCCGTGCGCACCCATTACGAATAAAAATTGAAAGAGAAACTCGTTCGCGTTGGAAAAATCGTTGGGAGCGACAGCAAGATGCCCGTAACGATATTGCCCGCGAATCTGGCTGAACTCACTGGGCCAGTAAGTAAGGATAGCGGAAAGGCCCGAATCTGTTAGATGCGCATTGGTGGCATGGCCGGTGCGATCGAAGCGTCCGCCGACGGTCCAGCGGCGATTGAGGCGATATTCGGCGGAAGAGTACATGCCGAAAGCGTGCTGGGTTTCGAGAAAGCTGAATGGGGAGAGCTGGTCGCGCGCGCTCCAGAAGAATTCATTGCGGAAAAGGAAAGAGTTATAGATGGCGCGGCGCAAGGGCCTCCAGCGAACGGTGGCGTCCGCGCTATAGAGGTTGGTGAGGAAGGCAGAGCCGATGTCATTGTGGCCGCGCGCGTAGGAAATGCCGAGATCGAGATTAGTTGATTCGCTGAGGTCCTTGTAACCGCGGAGGTGGCCGACGACGCTGACGTCCTGGCGGCGAGAGGCTTGAAATACATTGGAAGAATCGCCGCGAAAGACTTGTCCGGTGACTTCGAGAAACCAATCACGGGGAGCAGGTAATATGCGTGAGAGGGAGAAACCAGCATCGTCGATGCCATCTTCGCCGCCGACAAGATTGTTGGTAACGAGAGGACGATCAATGAAAGGGAGCGCGTGATTGTGAATGGTGTTGACTTTGCCGAAAGAGGCGCGCATCTTGCCGACTTTCAGCAGCAAGCCGGCGGGTAGGGAGGTGAAGGTGACGTAGCCTTCTTCGACGTTGACGCCGGTTTCACCGAAAGAAAGGAAAACATCCGCGCGCGCATAGGGATCGATGATGGCCTGGAGGCCGACTTCGGACTCGTGCAACTCGAGTGAACGCGAAGGCGAAACATTGTTGCGGCCAACGGTGCCGATGAAATCGCCAATCATACTGATGTCTGGATTGAGGAGTTTGGCATTGGAGCTGGCGCCGCCGAATTGCTGCGTCTGAACGAGCTGTGGAGTGGGCGGCGGCGCTGCGGATACGGCGGCCGGGGCGGGGGTCGCAACAGGTAGCACGCCCGGGGCGAGATGCTCCGAGGCCAGCAAGATTCGGTCATCGGAAGGTCGCGCTGAAGATTTGGCGTCCCGCAATTCGTTTAGTTGCTCGCGGAGCAGTGCAACTTCATCCGCAAGCGTGCGCATTTGCTGCTCGAGGGTTTGCATGCGCGCCGCTTGCGAGGGGTCGGCGGAGGACGTGGCGGCCGATGTGCGCTGTCTACGTGCGGGTTCCTGTGCGCAAGCGGTGTGGGTAGACAGAAGCGCAAGAATGAACAAGTGTGCGGTTCGTTTCATGGCATGGCTCCTAGGGAAAACGAGAAATATTGTGCGAGAAAAAGACGAAACGTTCACGAAGTAGCGTACGAGGCATGTGTAACTACAGACGGAGCTTGGGTTGGCAAGCAGGTAGGGTCAAGCGCAGAGAATAACACATCCGAGGATTGAGTTTTTGGATACCAGGCTGGGTGGGGTGAGGTCTTGATGGTACGATTAAGTGTCGAATATGAACAGCGGTCCATTCCTCGGTGAACGAAGTATCTCGCGTTGCGCGCTGGCCGTTTTGTGCTGCGCGGCGTTGCTGTATTTCGCCGCCGGCGGGTGGTTCCTGCATCAACACGGCAAGGGTCCAGACACAATTTGCCATGTCTGCCAGGTGCTGCATATGCCGGCAGTGGCAATTGCTTCGTTCGCATTTTTTTCGGCTCCAGAAATCGTTACACAATATTTGTCCGCATGGCATAGCAGTTCGGGGAACGATCCGCTATCCCTGCATCGCGCCGGCCGCGCTCCTCCCGCCGCGTAGTTCCTTTCCACATTTCTTATCGCTGTCGTCCGCTGATTCTTTCCAGAAACGGAATTGAGATCAGCGCCATCGCCATATTTCTCGGCGCATGTATTCCCACCAAAAAGCAGTTTACAGGTCCCAGGAAAGGGACGGAGGCAAAATGCAAAACGGTCTTAGCAGATATCGGCTTTTGGTTTTGAGTTTGTTCATTCTTGCGCCGTTGGGATGGGCACAGTCTTCAGGTACTGTCGAAGGTGTTGTGAAAGATCAATCGGGAGCGGCAGTACCAAACGCAACGGTCGAGATTCACAACCCGGTCAGCCACTTTGACCGAAGCACAACAACCGACAGCGAAGGGAAATTTCGCTTCACGAGTGTGCCGTTCAATCCGTATCACGTAGCGGTGACGGCTGCAGGCTTCGCGTCGTACACGCAGGACGTGGATGTGCGGTCGCTCGTCACGGTGAGCCTCCCCGTGAATTTGAAGCTAGCATCGGCTCAAACCTCGGTTACGGTTGAAGCCGGGGGTACAGACCTGATTGAAAATGACCCGACGGCGCACACGGATGTGGATCGCAACCTGTTTTCGAAGATGCCGCTGGAAAGCGCATCGTCTTCGATCAGCTCTCTGATCACGTTTACGACTCCGGGCGTGGCGGCCGATTCCAACGGCTTCATGCACGGGCTGGGCGAGCATCAAGAAAACGCCTTTTCGGTGGATGGACAACCCATCACTGACCAGCAAAGCAAGTCTTTCTCCAATCAGATTCCCGTTGGCTCGGTGCAGTCTCTGGAAGCCGTAAACGGGATTCCTCCGGCCGAGTATGGCGACAAGACTACCCTGATCATCAACGTAACGACACGCTCGGGCCTCAACCTGCGGCCCACAGGCGGCGTGAACGCTTCGTATGGCTCTTTCGGGACAAGCAATGTTGCGTTCGACTTTGCCGCCGGCAGCCAGCACTGGGGAAACTTTGTGACGGCAAACGGCCTTCAGTCGGGCCGCTTTCTCGATCCCCCGGAATTGCGGGTGATCCATGCAAAAGGAAACTCCGAAAATATCTTCGACCGCGTGGACTTTCAGCCGCGCACACAAGACACCTTTCACCTGAACCTGAACTATGCTCGCTCCTGGTTCCAACAGCCCAATCAGTTCGATCAGGCGGCTGCAGGACAGGACCAGCGAGCCCTGATCAATACATTTAATATCGCGCCCGCGTGGACGCACATATTCAACATCGCTACCGTGCTCACCGTGAATGCATTCGTGCGTCAGGATCGCTACCACTATTTCCCGAGCGCGAACGCCTTCTCGGACCTGCCCGCGACGCTCGCACAAAACAGGCATCTCACCCACCTGGGCGTGCGCTCTGACCTCAGTTACGTCCAAGGTGTGCACAACATCAAGGCGGGTGCGCAACTTCAACACTGGTTCCTGAAGGAACAGTTCAGTCTTGGTCTCACTGACCCAGCGTTCAACGCGCCATGCTCACTTTCCGACACTACGCCGGATCCAAGTCCGACACCGACGGATCCCACGCTGTGCCCGACAGCCAACCCCGGGGATACCGCCAATGCTAACTTTTTGGCTGGGCTTCTTCCATTTGACCTGACGCGCGGAGGCAAACTTCTGAATTTCAACGATCATACCGACATTAAGGAAACCTCCTTATATGTTCAGGATGCGATTACGTTAGGGAATTGGTCCTTCAATCTGGGCATCCGCGGGGACCTATACCGCGGGCTGAGCAAGGCTTCGGTAGCAGAACCACGTCTCGCGGCCGCTTACAACGTCAAGAAAACCAGCACGGTGTTGCGTCTAGGCTATGGACGGGCCATTGTGACTCCGTATAACGAGAATCTAATTGTTTCGAGTTCAACGGGACTCGGCGGATTGGGCGGTCCGGGCAGTGGCGCCATACCCCCGAAACCAGGCTATCGCAATCTCTTCACCGCGGGGTTCGAGCAGGCGTTCGGAAAATATGTCGTGGTGACCGCGGATTATTATTGGAAGTACACCCAACCCGATTATGACTTCAGCGTCTTATTCAGTACACCGCTGACCTTCCCTGTTCAGTGGACCAAGTCAAAGATTGATGGACTTGCGGCGCGCGTGAGCGTGCCTTACTTCCACGGTCTGTCGTTGGTGACCGTGCTGGGAACTTCGCGCGACCGGTTTTATCCTCCAGGCGTCGGCGGATTGATCTTCAACACGCCACCCCCGCCAGGAGTCTTTCGCATCGACCACGACCAGGCGTTCCAGCAATCGACGCATGTGCAGTATCAATGGAAGAGTACGGGTGCGTGGATCGGATTTAATTGGCGATACGACAGCGGCCTCGTGGCAGGCGCAGTTCCTTTCGCGTCAGATACGACCACGCCAGTTGACCTCACCTTGCTGACAGCAGACCAGCAGATGCAAGCTGGGCTTTTCTGCGGCAACGTGTTCCCGACGCTAGCCGCTCCGCTGACAAGCTGCGCGCCGGCGCAATACGGTTCGACGCGAATCAATATCCCGGCGCCTGGCGCTCAGAATCCCGACCTCAATCCGTCCCGCATCAAGCCGCGACATCTGTTTGATGTGGCAGTGGGCGACGATGACCTCTTCCACGGCGACCGCTATCGATGGAGTCTGCGCTTCACAGTGATCAACCTGACGAACAAGACCGCACTCTACAACTTCTTGTCAACGTTCAGCGGGACGCACTTCGTCACGCCACGCAGTGAAGCGGTGGAACTGGGCTTCCACTTCTGACGGCATGGACTTTCGCTTTAGATTCGGATAGCGGCAGGGATCCGTGTGGGACGAGCCGGTTGGACTCGACTTCGGCGTGAAGGCTACAATATGGATGGAGCGGTTCTTCAAAGCAGGTGAGGGAGCGAAAGCTGTTTGAACCAATGACGAATCTCTGAGGTGCTGCGGACAGACAGCCTGTGTGCACGGCCTGTCCCGCTAGCGAGTCCGGAAGGATGAGACTGGCTAGCGGGGCAGGAAAGCCTAACGGTTGGCTCGTGGTGCCCACCTAATTCAGAGGTTCACGGCCTAGCTACCCACGGCTGAGCAGTCCGCTCCATTTTTGTGTTCGGCAAAATGCCTCAGGTCGCAGGCGGAATCAGGCCCAAGGCAAGATTCCTTTGCCACGATTCCGTCACCAGGGCACGACTATCAACTGTAAACTTCCATCATGCGCATATTGTTCATCGGAGATATTGTCGGCTCGCCGGGTAGGCAGATTGTCCACGAGCGTTTAGCGGACATCGTGGAACAGAAAAAGATCGATCTGGTGATCGCCAATGGCGAGAACGCCGCATCGGGCTTTGGCATCACACCGCGGCTGGCGGAAGAATTTTTGAAGAATGGAGTGGACGTCTTGACAGGCGGGAATCATAGCTGGGACCGCAAGGAAATTCTGGACTTTCTCCCGCACGAGCGGCGGCTGCTGCGACCTGCGAACTTTCCGGAAGGCAATCCAGGAAGCGGAATTTATCTTGGAACGGCGAGAAACGGCGTTAAATATGCGGTGTTGAATCTACAAGGGCGCGTGTTCCTGCCGGCGATTGACGATCCGTTTCGCAAAGCGGACAGCGAGCTGGCGAAACTCCCGGCGGACGTGGCTTTCGTGCTGGTGGACGTGCACGCGGAAACGACCAGCGAAAAAATTGCGATGGGCTGGTACCTGGACGGTCGCGTGAGCGCGGTAGTGGGGACGCACACGCATGTGGCTACGGCCGATGAGCGCGTGTTGCCGGAGGGTACGGCCTACATTACGGATGTGGGGATGAGCGGACCGCATGACGGCGTCATCGGCATGGATCGCAGTAGCATGATAAAAAAATTTCTAGACGCACGGCCTGCGAGGTTTGAGGTGGCGTCTGGGGACGTGCAGATGAATACCGTGCTGATCGAAACCGACGATGCGAGCGTACCTAACGCTGGGGGACGGCTGCGCGCGCGGTCTATCGAGCGGCAGCGCTTTCGGATCGATTGAGAGTGCTTGCGGGCTGCTGCAAAGGATTCATGCGCATAGCTAATTTAGTTTTGAAGTTTATGGTGGTGTTGTGTTTGGCCGCGGGCAGCGCCGACCTTGTAGTTGCGCAATACGAAGGCGAACTTACAGCGAAGCAGCGAATATTCGCGGGCGTAGGTCCTGGCTTGCGCACGATAAAGCGAGGCGCCGACGGGCGTACGTACGTGCTGGCGTCGCCGTCGCCGGGACTGCTGGTCTACGACGCGAAGGGCAAGCAGATTCTGGCGATTGGCAGCGGCTTTTCTGGCGCAGCTGACGGGAAGGCGGGACGCGCGGCCATTGCCTTCGGAGAAGATTGCGATGTAGACGCTACTGGCAAGATCTACGTGGCCGACGGAGGCGCAAACCGGATACAAGTCTTCGCTCCTGACGGCGTGCTGGTGCGGTCGATTGGGGTGAATGCGCCAGTTAGCGTAGCGGTGCTGCCGGATAACGAGGTGGCGGTGGCCACGCTCCATCAGCCTAACTTAGTCACGGTGTTCGATAAAAATGGAAGAGAAGTTCGGGAGTTCGGCGAGCCGGAAGCAATCGCGGAGCGCGTCGAATTGAATAGATATTTGAATATCGGCCAGCTTGCCAGCGACGCAGAGGGGCACCTTTACTACGCTTTTGCTTTTTTGCCGGAACCCACGGTTCGGCGGTACGACCGGCACGGTTACGCGGGAGAAGACTTTCAGTACACGGCACTAGAGGCCATGCCTGCAGCGCAAGCTATCCGCAAAGAGATCGAACGGCAGGAGCGGCGCGGCAATCACCCAACGTTTAAGCGCGTTTTGACGGCGGTAGGTGTTGATGCCAACGGCGGAGTGTGGGTGGCGTTGCACAATGTACTGCTGCGTTTCACGAAGGATGGCGTTCGGCGCGCCACTTATCACCTGTATACGCCGGAAGGCGCACTGCTCGACGCGATTGCGCTGCTGGTAGAAAAAGATCGCTTGATCGTCGGAAGCGACCCACTGGGAGTTTTTGAGTTCGAGCGGCCAGATAAAAAATTTCAGGAATAAGGGAGTTTTCCTCAGCCCGAATTTTGTCAATCAGTGAGTAAGAGGAGAAATTTTTTGGCAAGAAACGAAAAATTACCGCGAAATTTAACGCTTAGCAATGTTAATTGCACAAAAATGGTGCTTGTGGAAAAGCTGTGCATGGTGTGTGAACGCCGCTATATCGCTTTGCGCACTTTTCGCTTGCTCCGTACACGCCAATGGGCGACAATCCCGCGCTGTCTGGTGAAGACGGGTACGTCAGTCGGCAAAAAATCTCAAGGCACCGCAGGGAGCGAAGGGGCGAACTTAGGACGTTCCAGCGGGCAAGAAACCGAAGACTTAAGAAAGAGCTAACAGGCCTGCTTTCCACAGCTTATTCACACCTGTGGAAATAGCAAGGGCCTTCTTTTTTCCATCCGATGACCATAGCGATCAATTCCTGGGACACCTTTCTGGAACACGTGAAGTCCCGGGTTAGCATAAATACTTACACGACGTGGTTTCAGCCTACGCGATTGAACCGCGCAGAGGGCGAGACTTTGTATGTGCAGATTCCAAGCACTGTCTTCCGCCAGGTGCTGACGCGAACCTACGGCGATATTATCAAAGCAGTATTCCACGAAATCGGCACCCCCAACGTCAAGGTTCAATACGTCTGCACCGAAGAGGAGGCTTCCCCGGTAGCACCGGTGACGACCGGGGGGAAGCAATCCAAGCTTGATTTCGAGAGCAGCGACCACCAGCTGAATCTGCGCTACACCTTCGACAGCTTCGTGGTCGGCAAATCGAACGAATTTGCGCACGCGGCATCGCGAGCGGTAGCGGAGCAACCGTCCAAGGCGTACAACCCGCTGTTTCTTTATGGCGGAGTGGGCATGGGCAAGACGCATTTGATGCACGCCATCGGGCATACCATCAAGAAACGCAACCCGGCGATGCGTTTGAGTTACGTGAGCGCGGAGAAATTCACCATCGAAGTGATCAACTCCATACGGTTCGACCGCATGATCAGTTTCCGGGATCGCTTTCACACGGTAGACGTGCTGCTGGTGGACGATATTCAATTCATCGCGGGAAAAGAGCGGACGCAGGAAGAATTTTTTCACACCTTCAACGCGCTCTACGAACAACAAAAGCAAATCGTGATTTCTTCCGATTGCCTGCCGAAGGACATCAATTCGATCGAAGAAAGATTGCGCTCGCGGTTTGAGTGGGGCTTGATCGCAGATATCCAGCCGCCGGACCTGGAGACGAAGATCGCTATTTTGCAGAAGAAAGCGGAGAACGACCGCTTCCCGTTACCGAACGATGTGGCGGAATATATTGCCAGGGCCATCAAATCCAACGTTCGCGAGCTGGAGGGCGCGCTGACGCGGCTGATGGCTTATGCGTCGCTAACCGGCGCGACGGTCTCGCTGGCCACAGCGCAGCAAGTGCTGCGCAATATCATTGCCTCGCAGGAAAAACGTGTAACCATTGATTTGATTCAGAAGCGTGTGAGCGAACATTTTAATTTGCGCGAGCAGGATCTTAAGGTTCGCAGTAATACGCGCGCGATTGCTTTCCCGCGTCAGGTGGCGATGTACATCGTGAAGCAACTTACGACAGCATCGCTGCCCGAAATTGGCCGGCAGTTTGGCGGGAAGCACCACACGACGGTGTTGCACTCGATCAATAAAATCGAAGAGTTGCGGCGTTCGGACAAAGATTTGAATCGCACGATTACGCGGCTGATGGACGCGTTACAGTAAATCCGACATTTTCTCTGAATCCCTGATTAACTTAATCCCCGTTGGCTGAGCTGCAACTGTGCACAAAATATAAAATGTAAAGAATTCTGGCGTTTGAATCGCTCTGCGCGAACGTGTGTGCTTAGACACTGGTTTTAACGAACGAATACTGTGGAGAAGATACGTGAATCGTGGGGATAAACTGTTGAACATCATTGGTGAAAATACTTTCACGGAGTGGCTCGGCCAAGAACGACGATGATTTCCACGGTTCCCACAATTGGTCACTTTGGGAACAAGCTATTATGTAATAGAGAGGATAGAGGTTCTTATGATTTCCTCCATTTCACACTAATCATCATCACAACTAGACTTAAGCTTTCTTAATTTTATCAAAAGAACCTTTGAAGTGATTAGGGCTGTGAAGATTTAGATGATGACAATCTTTAGAGTAAGTAAAAACATGAGGATCCTAAATTCCCCAATGGGACAAAGTAGATCAGTTGAGGCATTGGACTTTATACTTTTCCCAAAAACGAGTACAGTACCGCAGCGGCAGAAGTGCGACAAGGGATGCTTAAATGACCGCCACTGGACAGGCACGCGAGGACTATCAAGCGATGGAATTCAGTGTTACCAAATCAGCGCTATTAAATGAACTAAGCACAACGCAGGGGGTCGTGGAACGCAAGACCACCATTCCCATTCTTTCTAATCTTTTGGTGGAGGCTAAGGGCACGAGGATTACTATCACCGCCACCGATCTGGAACTAAGCATCCGCACATCTTGCGAGGCCAAGATCAAAAAGGAGGGCGCTGGAACGATTCCTGCTAAAAAATTATTGGAACTTATTCGTCTATTGCCCGAAGGGGAAATTAAGTTTAGACTTCTGGAAAATCACTGGGTCGAAATCGTCAGCGACAGAAAGAAATACAAGCTAGTGGGCATGGCCAAAGAGAATTTTCCCTCGCTTCCCGGTGTGCCGCATACATTAGTTAAGATTCCGGCGGCGGTTCTCGAGAGCTTGATCGCCAAGACGAAGTTCGCGATCTCCATGGAAGAGTCCCGGTACACGCTGAACGGCGGGTTGCTAATTCTCAAACCGGACACGCTGGCGATGGTTGCCACCGATGGTCACCGCCTGGCGCTGGCGGAAACAGATCAAAAACTGACCGGGCTCAATGGGGAAGTAAAAGTTTTGATTCCGAAGAAGGCCATGGACGAAGTCGAAAAACTTAGCGCTACGGCGGGATCCGACGCGCACATTGATTTCGCCAAAGACGAAAGCCACCTATTTTTCCAAGTCGGCCATAGGCTGCTGATTTCGCGCATTCTGACGGGACAATTTCCAAATTATGAAGCAGTCCTTCCGCGCGATAACAATAAGAGCGTGGTGATCGAGCGTTCAGAATTGAGCGATGCGGTGCGGCGCGTTTCGCAACTGGCGGATCAAAGATCGCACGCCGTGAAATTGGCAGTGTCGAAGGAAGGAATCGAAATTTCGGCGTCCAGTCCGGAGTACGGCGAAGCCAAAGAAAATATTGAGAAAGAATATAGCGGGGAGCCAATCGCCATCGGGTTTAACTCCAGTTATATGCTTGACTTTCTGGCCGCGGCAGCCGATGGTCCGGTGAGCATCGAGCTGAAAGACGAGCAATCGGCGGGGCAGATGCGGCCGCTGGCAGATGAAAGTTACCGGTATCGTTACATCATCATGCCCATGCGGATATGATTGGAAAGCGTAAAAATTAGGATAGAAAACGACGGTATTTTAGGGAGCTTCCTACTTTTGAAAATACTTGTGTTACGCTTCGTGTAAGTTATAGTAAATAAATAGCTTCTTTCATAAATCTCACCTTGACGGTCCTTGAGAAAATCAGCTGAATCGGGTATACTTTTTTGGCTGTCGATTGGCGGTAAGATTCCCTCTAAATCGGCACGTCGGCCAAGCAAATGTAGCTTTGTAGGTTGGCTCTGCGCCAGGGGCCAATAGAGCCACAGGCTTGGAGAACGAAGTCTTCGCCACGTCTCGCTGCGCGAGATGGGATGGAGCAGGAACCCTACGAGTTCCGGCCGCATGCGACCGGAATCAAAGGGTAAGGCGCTGACTCGATACTTTATCGAGGCCGGCCTGAACGACGTACAGAGCATTCCGCAAGTACGCCTTCCTCGCTTCAGAAAAATTTGATTGGAATTTTCGGGCGTGAGCGCCGCGAAGGTCGCGGTACGTGATGCTCTGCAAGATTGGCCAGGGATGAAGTTTGGGAGACGACATGGGTGATAAAGAGACGGTGATTGGAAAAGCACCGGGCCATCAATATGACGCGAAATCCATCAAGGTCCTTGGCGGATTGGAAGCGGTGAGGTTGCGACCGGCGATGTACATCGGCTCGACCGGCGAGATGGGACTCCATCACCTGGTGTGGGAAGTGGTGGACAACTCGGTCGATGAGGCGATGGCCGGGTACGCTGACGAAATTAATGTGACGGTTCATGCGGACAACTCCGTAACAGTGGTGGACAACGGGCGGGGAATTCCGGTGGACATGCACGCTACGGAAAAGCGGCCGGCGGCGGAAGTGGTGCTTACCGTGCTGCACGCTGGCGGCAAATTCGACAGCGATACGTATAAGGTTTCGGGCGGGTTGCATGGCGTAGGCGTTTCAGTGGTCAATGCGCTTGCCGATTGGCTGGAACTGGAAATTTCGCGCGATGGCGCGGTGTGGGAGCAGACTTACGAAAAAGGGAAGCCGAGCTCGAAGTTGAAGCAGACTGGTAAGACGCGTAAAACGGGAACCAAGATTACTTTCCATCCGGACCCGACAATTTTCGAGAAAACCGTTTACAGTTTTGACACGCTGGCGCAACGGTTGCGCGAATTGGCTTTCCTAAACAAAGGGCTAAAGATCACGCTTACTGACGAACGCACGGAAAAAACTGCGGAGTTTCGCTTCACCGGGGGGATTGGCGAGTTCGTCAAGCATCTGAATCGCGGCAAGTCCACGCTGCACGATTCGCCAGTCTTCATTGAAGGCAAGCGCGGCAACGTGGAAATCGAAATCGCGCTGCAATATAACGACACGTACGGCGAAAACGTTTTTGCGTTCGCCAACACGATCAATACCGTGGACGGAGGGACGCATCTTTCGGGATTTCGGTCGTCGCTGACGCGCTCGATCAACAACTTCGCTTCGTCTACAGGGATGCTGAAAGAGCAAAAAGATGAGGTGACCATCAACGGCGACGATGTGCGCGAAGGCCTGGTGGCGGTGATCAGCGTGCGTCTACCGCAGCCACAGTTCGAAGGCCAGACCAAAGGCAAGCTGAACAGCGACATCAAGGGCGACGTGGAGCAGCTCGTCAACGAGAAGCTGGGAGAATGGTTCGATAAGCATTCCACAGTGGCTCGGCGCATCGTGGGCAAGTGCATCGAGGCGGCCCGCGCAAGAGAAGCCGCGCGTAAGGCTCGCGAGTTGACCCGCAGGAAGTCCGCCATGGATTCTAGCGGCTTGCCGGGCAAATTAGCGGACTGCCAGGAGCGCGACCCTGCGCGCTGCGAACTCTTCGTGGTAGAGGGCGAATCCGCAGGCGGCTCAGCCAAAATGGGCCGCGACCGCAAATATCAGGCAATTCTGCCACTCAAAGGCAAAATTCTTAACGTCGAAAAAGCGCGCTACGACAAAATGCTGGGACACGAGGAAATTCGCGCGATCATCACGGCGCTGGGCACCGGGATCGGCAAGGATGATTTCGACGCCAGCAAATTGCGCTATCACAAAGTGATCCTAATGACCGACGCGGACGTCGATGGTAGCCACATCCGCACGTTATTGTTGACGTTCTTCTTCAGGCATATGAAGGAACTCATCGACCGCGGGCACATTTACATCGCGCAGCCTCCGCTGTATCGGGTGAAGCGCGGGAAAACGGAAAAATATATTCGCGATGAGCGGGACTTCGCGCACGAGCTGATGAAGCGCGCTACGGAAGACCACGTGGTGAAAGCGAAAGAAGGCGTGAGCTTGGAAGGCGCGGGCCTGACGACTTTCCTCCTGAATGTGCAGGAATACGAAGCGGCCGCAGCGAAACTCGGCAGGCGATTGCGTGAGCCCGGCCTGGTGGAACTGCTTTCCGAAAGTGGCCTGGAGAAAAAGACGGATTTTGAGGACAAGAAAGCACTCGAGAAGCTTTTGAAGGAAGTAGAAAAAGCGAAACTGAAACTCGAAGGTAAGGTGATTTTTGACGAAGAACACAGCCTCTACGAAATACAATTCGGCCCACCGCACAGCCAGAAAATCAACTGGGCGGTGGCTTCTACCGCGGAATACAAACGGCTGCGAGGACTCGCCAAGCAGATTGAACAATTCAACCATCCGCCATTCACCGTGTCGCGCAACGGCGACAAAGTAAGCAAAGCGAAGGCGACGGACGTACTGAATTACGTGGTGGAAGACGCCAAGAAAGATTTCACCATCACACGTTTCAAGGGCCTGGGCGAAATGAACGCCGAGCAGCTCTGGGACACGACCATGAACGCTGATACACGTACGTTGCTGCAGGTGAAATTGGAAGACGCGGTGGCGGCGGAGGATATTTTTACGACGTTGATGGGCGAAAACGTGGAGGCCCGGCGCAAGTTCATCGAGGAGAACGCACTGGAAGTTGTAAATTTGGATATTTGATTGGAGCGCGCGATACATCTCGACGCGCATGCAATTTAGCCAACGTGATTTACCAAATTGGATGGAGCACATTGCCGGGCGTGCGGGGGCTCGCGTGCAGTGAATTTCGCGCGCTGCCGACCAACACGCCGGACAACGAGCGTGGCGCGACCATCGAGTTCGCGAGCGAATCCGAGCGGGAAGACTTTTTACGGCAGGTCGAAGAATATTTCGCGGCGAAGCGCTTCACGAATGTGGCCGATGCCTTCGACACGGTGAAGGCATACGTTCTGGAGCGAGCTGCGAAGAAAAATTCCACATTGCGCCCGGAATGACAGGATAAAGAAGAGGGGAAATGGCGGACGAAAAGAACACGTCGATACTGCTTCCGATCGATATTGAAGTAGAAATGCGCAAATCGTATCTCGATTACGCCATGAGCGTGATCATCGCGCGCGCCTTGCCAGACGTGCGTGACGGACTGAAGCCGGTGCAGCGGCGCATCCTGGTGGCCATGAACGATCTTGGCCTGGCATCAAACCGCGGCTACCGCAAATGCGCGAAGATTTGCGGCGACACTTCGGGCAACTATCACCCGCACGGCGAAGCGGTGATTTATCCAGCGCTGGTGCGCTTGGCGCAGGACTTCAATATGCGTTACCCGCTGATCGACGGGCAGGGAAATTTCGGCTCGGTGGATGGCGATCCTCCGGCGGCCATGCGATATACCGAAGCGCGACTAGCCAAAATCTCGGAAGACATTCTCGCCGACCTGGAAAAAGAAACCGTCGATTTCATCCCCAACTTCGACCAGACACGCGAAGAGCCGGTGGTGCTGCCATCGCGCATTCCGAATCTTTTGGTGAATGGCGCCAGCGGAATTGCGGTTGGCATGGCCACGAATATTCCGCCGCACAACCTGCGCGAAATCGTGGACGCGGCCATCCTGCTGATCGAGAAGCCGGACACTCCGTTGAAGGAAATAATGAAACTGGTTCCGGGTCCGGATTTTCCGACCGGCGCGTACATCGCGGGACGTGAAGGCATCGAAGCGGCGTATCGCACAGGCCGCGGCAGCTTCATGATGCGCGCCAAGGCGGCGATTGAAGAATCGGGCAAGGACCGCGAAAACATCGTCATCACCGAAATTCCGTATCAGGTGAATAAGGCTAGGCTGATCGAGCGCATTGCCGAGCTAGTACAAACAAAGAAGCTCGAAGGGATTTCCGACGTGCGTGACGAGAGCTCGCGCGAAGGAATGCGCATCGTCATCGAATTGAAGCGCGGCGAAGAATCGCAGCTCATCCTGAACAATCTGTTCAAGTACACGCAGATGCAGGAATCCTTCGGCATGATCTTGCTGGCTATCGTTGGCGGACAGCCACGCGAGCTTGGCCTGATCCCGCTGATCAAGCTTTTCATTGAGCACCGCGTGGAAGTAGTCCGCCGCCGGACGATCTTCGAACTGCGCAAGGCGGAACAGCGCGAGCACATCCTGCTCGGGTACCAGATTGCGTTGGACCACCTCGATAACGCGATCCGGATAATCCGCGGTTCTTCCAGCCGCGCGGACGCCCGCGAAAACCTTTTCAAGCATTTCAGCGGCACAATCGTAACGATCGATGAGAAAGGTACGGCCAAGAAACTTACTGGGGCGACGCTGGATCGCAAAAAGTATGCCCTCGCAGAGCCTGCCGGGCTCAGCTACCTGCAGATCGACGCTATCCTTGAACTGCAATTGCATCGCCTGACGCAGCTTTCCATCGATGAAATCCTCAAAGAATTGAAAGAAATACGCGAGCTCATTGCCGAGCTAAAGGAGATTCTGTCCAGCGAGAAGAAACTCAAGCAGGTGATCACGGCAGAACTCCGCGAAGTTCACAAGGCCTACGGCGATGACCGCCGCACGCAGATCGTGGACAAAGTGGATGAGATCAAGCTGGAAGACCTGATCGCCGACACGGAGATGCTGATCACCGTGAGCCACGCCGGCTATATCAAGCGAACTGCGGCGGACACCTATCGCCACCAGTCGCGCGGCGGCAAGGGACGCATCGGCGCGCGAACTAAAGAAGAGGATTTCGTCGAGCATCTCTTTATTGCCTCGGCGCACAGCTATATTTTATTGTTCACGTCGAAAGGACGTGTTTACTGGCTAAAAGTATACGAGTTGCCGGAAGCTGCCGCAGCGACGCGCGGCAAAGCCATCTCTAGCCTGGTGAAGTTCCAGGAGGACGAGAAGCTTACCGCGCTGGTGGCTGCGCGAAATTTGGAGGAAGAGGGGCGCTACGTCTTCATGGCTACCAAGAGCGGCACCGTGAAGAAGTCAACGCTTACGGAATTTTCGAACCCGCGTTCCACGGGAATTATCGCCATCAACCTCGATGGAAAAGACGAACTGATTGGCGCCAAGCTCACGGATGGAAAACAAATGATCTTTCTCGCGAGCCACGAGGGTCAGGCGATTCTTTTCCGCGAAACCGAAGTGCGTCCGATGGGGCGCAATGCCGGCGGCGTAAATGGCATGGACCTGGACAAGGACGATTACGTTGTCAGCATGGATGCGGTCCAGCCGGACTTCGGGATCATTGCGAAAGAACACAAGCAGACTTCGCAAAATCTTGAGGAGCTGAAAAACGAGCAAATCAAGGATTCGCTAATGACCTTGATGCTCACCGTTTCAGAAAAGGGCTTTGGCAAACGCACGCCACTGGCGGAATACCGCATCACCTCGCGCGGGGGCAAGGGTGTGGTGAACATGAAAACCACCGACCGCAATGGCTACGTGGTGTCTACCCTGCAGGTGACCGAAGAGTCCGACGTGATGATCATTACGCACAACGGCAAAGTCATTCGCGTACACGCCAACGAGATTCGGGAAGCCGGGCGCTCGACGCAAGGAGTTCGGTTGCTGCGACTGGACGAGGACGATTCCGTGGCCGCCGCCGCCGTGTTGCAAGAAGAGCAGGAAGAAGAGAAGAAGTAGGCTCTGGAGCGAACTTTGCCGCGAGCGACGTTCCAGTGCTTTTGAGTGACAGTAACTTTACATTTCCTAGTGTAGAATCCACAAGCTCATGAAAATTACCCGACGTTTTTTCGCGTTCCTGCTGATCACCTGTGCGCCGGTAGTTTTGTTTTCCTTTTCGCATGTTCCAAACAAAGTCGCTGAGAAGGGTCAATATGTGGCCTACATCGGTACGTACACCTCCAAGACGGCGAGCAAGGGAATTTACGCTTATCGTTTTGACACCACGACCGGCAGACTCAGCGCGATGGGAGTCACGGCGGAATCGACAGACCCGTCATTCCTCGTAACATCTAGCAACGGAAAATATCTTTATGCCGTCAACGAGACCGATAATTTTCAAGGCGAAAAAAGCGGTGCGGTGAGCGCCTATTCAATGGATCGCAAAAGCGGCAAGCTTACCTTGCTTAATCAAGTGGCCTCCCGCGGGGCGGGACCCTGCTATATTTCGCTCGACAAGACGGGAAAATATGTTCTGATCGCCAACTATGATGGTGGCAGCGTCGCGTCGTTCTCGATACTCGAAGATGGGCGCTTGGGAACAGCTTCGACACTCGTGAAGCATAGTGGCCAGGGCCCGAATAAGGAACGGCAGGACGGGCCGCATGCGCACTGGATAGAGACGTCGCCCGATAACCGCTTGGCACTCGCCGTGGATCTGGGCCTGGATGAAGTGCTGGTCTATCGGTTTGCGGCAGCGAGTGGCGCGCTTACGCCGAATGACCCGGCGTTCGCCAAAGGGGACGCCGGCGCCGGGCCGCGTCACCTGGGTTTTCATCCCAACGGCAGATTCGCGTACGTGCTGAACGAAATCCAATCAACAGTAACCGCTCTTACCTTTGATCCACAGACCGGCGCGTTGTCGTCTTTTCAAACGCTCTCCACGCTGCCGAAAAATTTCGCTGGCGCGAACGACACGGCGGAGCTGGCGGTGCATCCCTCCGGCAAATATCTGTATGCCTCCAACCGCGGGCATGACAGCATCGCCTTGTTTGCGATCGACCCCACTAATGGCACGCTCACGCCGACGGGCACCTTTTCGACAAGAGGTAAAATGCCGCGACATTTTGCAATCGACCCCACGGGCAATTTTCTGCTGGCCGCCAACCAAGAGTCGAATAACATCGTGGTGTTCCGCATCAATCGGGCCGATGGAAGTTTAAGCGCCGTTGGGGAACCGGCAGAGGTTCCCGCTCCAGTCTGCATTGTGTTCGCACCCGCCGATTGACTGGAATAGCACAACTACGCGCGGTTTTACCGTAACTCTTGAGGTACAATCCCGGCCATTATGGCGAAACGCAAAGGAAAGAAATCAGCCACGAAGAGATCCCGTAAGATGAGAACTTCTCGAAAATCAGCTTCCCGCAAAAATGCGAAGCTGCCCAAAGATGCAGTCACGCTGATGGTGGTATTACGTGCGAGAGAAGGGCAAGAATTCTTACTAGAAGCGGAGTTGCGTGCTTTAGTCACACCGACGCGCAAAGAGGAAGGCTGCATGAGATACGATTTGTACCGCGCCGCCGCTGCGCCAGGAGCATTTCTTTTTCACGAAGTCTGGGCGAGCCGCGAAGCCCACGGAGCGCACACCAAAACACCTCATTTCCTGCGCTGGGGCGCACGCAAAGACGCGCTTCTAGCCTCGCGCGAATCTATGTTCTGGAAACAGATTGTCTGATCCCACCGGAGTCAGTTAGGTTTCTGGAGGAGCTAGGTAGTATCCGGGCCGCGCGCGTACCTTCAATCCTGGTCGATCGACTTCCACTTTAATTTCGTGATAACCGGGTTGGTCCATGCCAGCTGGAGTGTAGCTGATGCTGTACTGGGAATGCAGTTCGCCGCCAATTTCGTCGATGGCTTTTTCAATGGAGCCGTCTCGGAAAGTGGAAAAATGCGCGCCACCGGTTGCGGTTGCGGCGACTCCCAGCGCGTGAGCTTTTACTTGATGTTCAACATGCTGGACAATCCACACGGCGAGCGGCAGCAAGTCTATGTTGCCGTAACGCTGCGCCTCGCTGGTGGGCGTCTGCGGCACGCCCGGCTGCGGAGGCAGCGGGAAAGTGCCCGGGGTAGAAGGGATGCGCGTCCCCTTTGGCTCGGCTTGCAATTCAGCACGGGTAGTCGATAAACCGACGCTGTAGATGGTGATGTTGTCTAGCTGCGCCTGCCGAAGAACCTCGCCCAACTTCGATGTGCTGCCGACGTCCGTTGCTTCGGACAAAACCAGCAAAACGCGCCGCCGGTTGTCGTTCAATGGCTGGAGCCGGCTGGTCAGCATCTCAACGCCTGCGGACATCGCGTCATAAAGTTTCGAACCCGAAGTGCCTTGCTGTAGATCCGCCATGGTATTTTCGATGGCGTCGCTATTCGTCGTGAAGTCCAGCAGTTTGTCGATGGAGTCGTTGAAACCCACGACAGCTGCCTCGCCGCCGGGCCCCAGCACTGTTTGCGTGAACAGAATTCCAGTTTTGCGCAGGGCGGGAAACATGGGCGCCACGCGCGGGCTCGTCTCTACAAGAATCACCAGCGAAAGCGAGTCGCCGCCAAGATCGAAATGGCCAATTTTTTGCGGCACACCGTTGTCGGTGACCAGAAAATCCGTGGCATCAAGGTTAAGGACCATTTCCCCTTTGGCATCGCGTACGGTCACCGGCGTGTTCACCAGGGCCACGTGGACCTTAAGTTTCGTGCGGGTGTCTGGCGGGGCCTGCTGGACTGACACTCCGGACTGGGGCGCAATGGGCCCGGCGGGCGCTTGTGCGTTGGCAGCAAGGCAGGCGAACGCCAGCATCAGCAGGAATACGGCGGCGTTAGCTAACATACACAAGCCGGGGTGAGCATTTGGAAGTCCGCCTGGGAACCTACAGCCCAGTCTGTGCTTCTCTTCAATGCCGCGCCAGCACACAATGGAACAGAAGACTTAGGCTGCGGCAGTGTACCCAATTCGACGCATAGTAGACCGCAGACGTTGCCGAGCTTGCTACCGCTTCCCTAAAATAATGGATCGCGGATTTCGGGGAGAAAGTGTATGTCAGTGGGACAGCCAAAATTAAAATCCCAGCACGCGCCCAAGGCGCCGCACGAAGACCTGAAATTTCTGCAAAGCACACCTGCACGGCCATTGCGCATTCTGGCGGAATACATTCATCCGTACGCGCAGCTGAGGAAAGAAGGGATCGCCGACACCATTGTGATGTTTGGATCGGCGCGTATTGAATCTCGCGAAGTTACGGAAGCGCGTTACACGCGCTTGAAAATGCTGGCGATTTCGAAGATTTTGGCTGCGGACCGCAGTAAGCACCGCGCCGCCATTCGACGTGCCAAGAGTCTTCTGGAAATGTCGCGCTATTACGAAGAGGCCCGCGAGTTATCGCGCCGCATCACGGCCTGGGCGCTGACTTTGGGGAGCAAGCCGCGCCGCTTTGTGATTTGTTCGGGGGGCGGTCCCGGCATCATGGAAGCGGCCAATCGCGGCGCCTTCGAAGCAGGTGGAAAGTCCATCGGTTTATCCATCGAGCTACCGCACGAGCAGTTTGCCAACCCCTATATAAGCCCAGAGCTGAGTTTCAACTTCCACTACTTCTTCATGCGCAAATTGTGGTTCGCACAGATCGCCAAGGCACTCATTGTGTTTCCGGGGGGCTTCGGCACGATGGACGAATTGTGCGAAATGCTTACACTGCTCCAAACGGGAAAGCTGGCAAAACAAAATCTGATCTTAATTTACGGGCGCAAATATTGGGACGAGGTCCTGAATTGGAAAGCTATGGTCAACTGGGGCACGATTAACGAGGACGAATTTAAAATGTTGCAATTCGCCGATACGGTGGAAGAGGCCTTCGATCAAATTCGCACAGGCTTGGAAAAGAACCATATGGAGGTTGACTCTTTCTTGCAAAGTTAGCTGCGGAGTGCGTTCTGTTACCCAGGTTTTACAGTGCGAAATGTACTGTGAGTTCTGTATATCCGCGAGAGCCTGTTTTTTGGATACTATTGTCCCGTTCCCGGTTAGGAGAACACCATGAATTTATTACGATGTCTGGGAGACTTTCTGGCAAAAGCTGTGCCGGCAACGGCATTAATGGTTTTCCTCACGTTTATAGGCGCACCGTGCGTTCGTGCCGAAAAATACGACGCCTGCCAAAAGCACCTCGCCAAAGCCGATCACAAGCTGCATGAAGCGATTGAGCATCACGGTTATCGAAGCCGACAGGCGGCTAGAGCCCGCCAGGACGTGCGGGCTACGCGCGATCGATGCTGGTCTGCTCATCACCGATGGTGGAATGAAGATGACCGCCGCTGGCACACGGAGCGCGATTGGGACGATAACGATCACGAGCGATACCGCCATCAGCGCTAGCCAATCGTACTAAGGCCCTCAAAACAGGTGGTTTATACGTTGCAACATTTTCCGGCGGAAGGTGTTTCTACAGATAGGACGTAGCCCCAACGCCAGCCGGGAGACGACCCAGGAGGATATATGCGACTGCTTAGTTCAGTTTTTGGGAAAACTGCGATAGCAACGGCTGCCTTGAGTGGATTTCTCCTTTTCGCTGGTGCGCCTAGTGTTAAGGCGCAGAACTGGGGCGATTGCCGGAGTCGGGTGGCTCGCGCAGAGCAAAATCTCGCGGAAGCGATCGAGGATCATGGCTATAACAGCCGCCAGGCCCGAAACTCGCGCGAGGCGTTGCGCATTGAACAGCAACGTTGCTGGAATGAGCAAAATCAAGGGCGGAATCGCAGCTGGCGCGACGATCGTGGCAATTATGATCCTTACTACAATGGGAACTATGACCCCTACCATAATGGCAACTACGATCCCCGTTATGATCCCAACTACGATCCTTATTACGACAACAACCGCCGTTATAACCGGAATCGTAATCACCGCGATCACGACGACGATGATGACTAAACCGCCGCAGAGCTTGTCAAACAGCTAGTACCGTCTGATTTATTGAGTTGAATGTGATACAAATGGAAACAGGGCGCCCAAAGCGCCCTGTTTTTTTAATGGACTCACTTAACTTAATAATTTTGCGCGTTCTTTCGGGGAACTTCTTCGGAAAATACTGCTTCGAAGCGCCGTGTTTCCTCTTGATTGTGCAGCATCACTATCGGTACAACCCGCAACGACTGACGACAACTCCGGCACTGCGTCACTTCGCCTTGTAAGTCCTGTAAAAAACCGTCCGTAAAATGATACAGCGTCCGCTCGCGTCGAGCATTTTTTTGACCCTGTGTCCCGCAGTGCGCACAGTTAAATTCCACCGTGTCCTGCTGCGGCTCGCGGTCTAAAGCAGCCCACGCCGTGCGGCGTACGCCCACCACTTCTGGATAACGCTTGTCCATGGGCTCCCCTCCTGGATCAACGTCCACTCGTAATATGATGCCGCAAGGAAGATCTACGATGCCGAATTTCTAACTTACTTATTTTATATAACTTCTGCAGCTTTTAGCGCTGTGCGGGGCAAACGAGTGCGATTCGAACGGGCACAATTTGAGAAATGGAAGAAACTTGTCCCGACTGGCGGTGTCCAAAGTTGTGAGGACGCGCGCGACCCTCACCATCCCTGCGAGTGCGGCGCAGGTCTCCCAGAACAGCGGAAATCGCGGTTAGGGATGCCGGCGCCGCGATTTTGTGATGCAACTCGCAGTATTTCCGCGGAGGTGTGTTGTGTCGCTAGAACTACCACAAATTCCCAATGAGAACCTCAGTTCCCTGCGGGCGTCTTCAGTCGACAGCAATGCTGAGCTTCGAGGTCAAAATAGGCTGGTGCGGCGCCGCGCTTTTGCCGTCTCCATTGCGGTCCAAAGTGCAATCGTAGCGGAGCTGGTGTTGATCCCGTTGTTTGCCAAGACCGAGCGCGTCGCTCTTGCCAACTTCATGCCGCGACCCATCAAGAAGTCGAGGTCGATACGTACATCACCGTGATTTACAACATGATGCGTTGATCTCTTGATAGAAGTATGCACCAAAAAAAGAGGCCGCCCCTGAATAGAGATTGCCTGTTGGATTGGATATGACCGACTAAAGTTCTATACGCGGTTAGAAATCGCCAGTTGAAGCCGGCGGCTACGCGGAAAAAACTATCGCCGGGGCAGCGGGCAAACGTGGGATGAGGAAATTTTTATTTGAGGAGGCGACCCTACGTTAGAGGAGCGTTTCTCCGCAGTGTTTGGCTACCGCACTGCGCGTGGCATCTCGCAGGCGAATCAATTCATGCCAGTCCGAGCCGCTGGGTTCGCCGGTGTGGCTGCCCGCTGGGCGCGGATAGATGGGAGGCGAGATGGTGATGACTACGCTGCTCGGACGCGGCAAAAACGTTCCATCCCTAAGGAACCGTCTGGTTCCCGCCAAGGAGACCGGAATAATAGGCGCGCCGGTTTCCACGGCAGCTTTAAACGCACCCAGTTGAAATGGCCGTACTCCATCGGTGTGGGTAAACGTGCCCTCTGGGAAAACGAAAACGGATTCGCCATTCCGCAAAAACTGCTCCATTTCCTGCGCCTGCCGCAATCGCGATTCGGCATCGGTTCGATTAAAGGAAAGATGCCCCATCTGGCGCATGAATGCGCCGATGAAAGGCATGCCGCTGACCTCCATCTTTGCTATGAAGCGATATGGAACTCCTAGCCCCAACATCAGCGGCAATACATCAAAATAGCTGGTGTGGTTAGACGCGTATATCTTTGCGCCCGGGTCGGACAGGTGTTCCTTCCCGACGACGCGCACGCGGCAGCCCGCCAGCACAAACAAAACCTTCAGGGCAGACGAAGTAAACTTCCCCGCGTCTTGGCGATCCTTGATCCATTGGACTATCGCCCAGGTTGGTACAATCCACAAAAAGAACAGCACAATGAAATACACTCCATACAAGATTTGCAACGAGCTTTTCAAGCCGGCAACGATGGTGCGTCCGGAACTGGCCAGAGCGCTACCTATAGCTAAGCGGGCAATTTGTATCCAGGCGGGGGCTTTGGTTTGCGACAGCGTGCCTTTCAGGTATAGCTGTCTGGTTTCCTCGCGCCGCAATTTTCCGCTCGAGGTTTTGGGAATACTTCCCAGAGGCAAGAGTTCTACGCGATCGGGGGGCAGACCCAAGCCTCTCGATATTTGCTCGGTGATTGCAGAAGTGATGACGGCGCGCCGCGCGGCATCCTGTTCGCGCGCTTCCGCCACGATAACCAATTTTTCGGTTCCGCTGGCTTGATCCTTAATACCAAACGCCACGATACAGCCCTTGCGAATGCCTTCCGCGCGTGCCGCAAGTTCTTCAACCTCGTGAGGATAGAGATTCCGGCCGCCCTTGATAATTATGTCCTTAACTCGCCCGGTGACATAAAGCTCGCCATCCGCTTGATATGCACGGTCGCCAGAATTCACCCATGCTGTGTCGCCTTCTTTGCCCGGCCCCAGAGGTAGCAATGATTCGTTGGCTGCGAGGTTCCGATAATAACCGGTGGTGGCTGAAGGTCCACGGAACCATAGAAATCCCTCGTTGCGATCCGGGACTCCCTGTCCGTTGTTATCCACCAGACGAATTTCATGGCCCGGAAGTACTTTTCCGGAAGACACAAATGCAATGGCACTCTGATCTTCAGTCGTCGCTGGAACTGCACGACCCTGAGCCGCGAACGTTTCGCGCTCCACGCGGTCAACAAGCGGCACGCGGTCCAGCGGCGGTATCGTAAGCGCCAGAGCCGCTTCCGCCAGTCCGTACACGGGAAGTTGCGCTTCGCGACGAAAACCGTAAGGAGCGAATCGTGTTGCGAAGCGTTCTAGAGTCTCTGGGCTTACGGGCTCTGCTCCATTCATGGCGACGCGCCAAGAGCTCAAGTCCAGACCTTCGATATCCTTATCGGCAATTTTTCGCACGCACAGTTCATAAGCAAAATTTGGCGCTGCCGCAAGCGTGCCACGATGCTTGTGAAAAGCCCAAAGCCAGCGCTCCGGCCGCGTGAGGAACGCAATGGGCGACATAACGGCCAGCGGAATACCGTAATGCAACAACGTCAGCCAGGCGCCGATCAATCCCATATCGTGGTACAGCGGCAGCCAGCTCACGCCAACGTCCCCGGGCCCCATCCGCACGACTTCGCCAATGGCCCGAATGTTCGCCAGCAGATTGGCGTGTGTCAGCACCACACCTTTGGGATCTCCGGTCGAGCCGGAAGTGTATTGCAGCAATGCAATGTCGGAGGCATGCCGTACACGGTTTCCTGTGAGATGTACGGGCAGGGCTCCAGGAGCGGTTGGCGGTGCCTTGTCCGCTGCTTCAATTAATTTTTCGGCATCCACCACTGTGAATAGCGAGGGAACACGAGGTTTCAGGAGTTTCGCCACAGCTTCGGCGCGGCGAAAGGTCAGGAGCAGGCACACTTCCGCATTGTTAAGGATCGCCGACTGCCGCGCCGCGTATTCTTCGATGCGATCGGCGCGAAATGGCGGATAAATTGGCACCGGGATCGCGCCTGCCAACAAAATCCCGGTGTAAGAAATAAAAAACGCACGGGATGTCGGTAACATCAGTGCCACTCGGCTTCCCGCATTCACGCCGCGGCGTTCCAGCTCATCAGCGCATCGTTGTCCGGCGGCATACAGTTCTCCGAACGTCACGGTGTTACTGCGCTCTTCGCCCGCCGAATCCTCAGTAATCAAAAGATGTGCGCGCTCGGTGTCATGCATGGCGCGATAGCGCAGCACGTCCAGAAGCGTGTGCAAAGAAAAAACGCCCACTTCCGCCTCTGCGCGATGCAGCTTCTGTGCGGTTACCGAAGCGTGTAAGGCCGAACTCGAGTCTCGGTGTGACGACCTCCAGTCTGGAGCCACGGAAATCGCTGTGCTGAGATCTTCGGGTGTATTCGCTTCTGCCGCAGTGCGGTCTGGTATTCTTACGCCGAACGCGCTTTCCAGCCGCGCCAGCAATTCCACTCGTTCGAGGCTGCCTAGCCCAAGATCGCGATCGAGCTGCGAACCCGGATGCAGCATTGGCAACGCGCCTTCGCTGCCAAGCTCTTGCAACAAACCGCGTATTTCCTGCAGCACGCGTTCGCGCACCGTCGAGCTGTCGAGTTGTGCTGTAGTTGTAGCCACGGGATTCACGAAGGGATTCGCGCTTCTTCTGCGCGAGGCTACCACTTGGCGCAACAGATTTCCATCGCGGCCTTATGCGCGCGCCGAAAGACGAAAAACTATGCGCTCTGTTTTGCGCGCGGTTCGACGTAGCCTCGCGGCATGAGCGCCGTCGAAAGGTCTACACCGGATAAATCCGCACCGGTCAAATCTGTTTCGCGGAGAATCGCCACGCCCATGTCCGCACCAGAAAATTTCGCTCCGTTCACGTTCGCCAGGCGCAGATTTACGTTTCGCAATTGGGCGCGCTGGAAATTCACGTGGGACAGGTCACAGCGGAAAAATTCCACACCGCTGGCCTGCGCTTCAGACAAATCGGCATGCGGAAGTATCGCCTCGGTCATATCCGTGTTCCGCAAATCCGCTTGGCGTAGATTGGCGCCGGATAAATCCGCGCCGGGGAGTTTGGCTCGGCGAAGGTCCGCGCCTTCCAAGCGCACATTGCGCAGGATCGCGCCGCTCAGATTCACGCCGCTCAGATCCGTATGCGATAAATCGGCGCCTGTCAGATCGGCACGTGCACCGCCATCGTGGCCCGTGAAGAAACGCTGGTGTGCATCTAAGATCTCCGCCAGCGACTTTCCTTGATGTTTAATATTTTTTGGTTTTCTCAATCCCATGGCTCAACCACCGGTACGTCTAACTCTGTGCATGTTGTAGTTTACTGGAAGTGGTCGGTGACCGCGAACCATTTCCAGTTGCTTTGGGCATTCAGCCCGAAAACCATCCGTGTGGTACTGTGCCGTTATAGTGCCTGGTAGATGAGGATGAGATGAAGTTTCTAGTCAAACAACGGCGCGGCGCCCTGACCAGCGTGGCTGGAAGCGGAGTTTTTCTGTTTTTTATGTTGTTGCTTGCGCACGCGCGGATGCAGCAGCACGAAGACGAGATCGTCGCGAACCTCGCAGGCGGCCGGGTAATCGTGCATGTTGCAAAGGACCTTATCGTTTTTGCCGCTGTGGATCAACCCGTCGAAGCCCATGCGGTTCCACCTCGTGTAATGGCGCTGGACTCCACGCACATCGGTGTGCTTTTTGGCGCGTCTGAATGGCAACTACCCGCCGATTCCAAACCCATTCGCCTGGATCACGACTTCCTGCGTATTACGCGTGGCGACCCGCGCTATCAGGAGTATCCGAACCAAGCCGAGCCTGACTTGGAGGCCATGGGCGTGGCTTTCCTGGAAAAGTTGCGGCCTCTCGTCACCCAATTACGTCACAAACTTGATTTTGCCCCCGCCGATCCGTTGTTTGAGTTTGTCGTCATCGGTTACGCGCCTAAGTCTTATGGCCCTGAAGTTTGGCAAGTGGAATATCGCATTGAACAGGAACAAGTTGCGACCCGCGCCGAATATTGGCAGACGCGCATACTTCGGCCTCGTTTTACACAACTTTACCCGCCGGAAGGAAAACACGCTTCGCATACGCTAGTGGAGGCTTCCTATCCGCCGGGTGCAAAGGGACCCACTTTAGTTGAGCTGATCCAAGGAAATGATCCGCGTATCGCGCGGCTGCGCTCAGGCGAGCCGCGCTTTTCCAAAGTATTGGAAGAGATTGCGCGGGGCCAGGCGCAGAAAGCCGCCCCAGCTGACGCTGCGGACTTTCTCCGCGCCGCATTGCCCTTGATTTACCGCGACGCGCACTTCGTTCTCGGTACTTTCGACCAGCAGCGTGGATTCGACTGGATTGTGCCGCCCGACGAGCCGGTAGAGAAAGTCAAAGAGGGCAAGGATCAACCGCCGGAGGCCCCGTCACTCCGTGCGCGGCCTAAACCCTGATTGTCGTGGAAGTTTTTCGATCGAATCGCCACGGCGGATGACTCCGCCTTCTAGAACCTGACAAAGCATTCCGCGCCGCCCGAAGATTTCTCTCTCGAGTCCAGGGCGGACCTTCTCCAGCTGCTCGCAGGGATCGCATACCGCACTCACTTCCAACCGCGATTCACCGATGCGAAGTTGTTCTCCGAGTTGGAGATTACTCACGTCCAAGCCTTGCGTCGTGACGTTTTCGCGGACGATGCCTGGGGGCAAATTCATCTCGTGAAGTGTTTCTCCGTCAACCAAAAGCACTTGCCGCCGTCCACCGGGTCGCGCGTGGGCGCAACCTTCGAAGCCGGAATTCTCGACCGCTCGAACTTCAGTCAACTCCTGCATCGGTAGGCGTCGTTTTGATGCTCGAAATAGATGCAGCACGTTAGCCATCGTCGTTAGTCATCTGCAGTCTGCACGCGGCGGACATGCGCACCGATGTCTTTGCGATAATGCATCCCATCGAAGCGGATTTTTGAAGCCGCTTGGTAGGCGGAAGCCAAAGCCTCGTCAAGCGATGAACCCGAAGCAGTTACCCCTAAGACGCGACCGCCATTCGTCACCAATTCACCAGCGGTGGATTTGGTTCCGGCGTGAAAAACCTTCACGCCTTTAACCTGCTCGGCGGCTTCCAACCCCTCAATTCTCTTTCCTGTCTCGAATTTGCCCGGATAACCGCCGGACGCCAGGACAACACACGCACTGGCGCCTCGTTTCCATTTCAGTTTGGAGGGATTCAGTCGACCCGCTGCAACATCTGCTAGCACTTCAGCTAAGTTGAAGTCCATCCTCGCGACAATCGCTTGTGCTTCAGGATCCCCCAGGCGGCAATTGAACTCCAGGACTCTAGGTCCCGCCTTCGTGAGCATTAGACCGATATAGAGAAATCCCTGGTACCGGATTCCATCGGCCGTCAAACCGTGCAAAGTGGGCTCTACGATGTTTGAGAGGAGAGAGTCCTGCAAACCAGTCAGCAAATCGTCAGTGGAGTAAGCTCCCATTCCTCCGGTATTTGGACCTTGGTTATTGTCAAACAGACGCTTGTGATCTCGCGTCGGAACCAGAACCGCATATCTTTCGCTATCAGTGAGAACAATAAAGGAAAGCTCCTCACCTTCCAACGTTTCCTCGAACAAAACGCGCCGACCACCGGGACCGAGCTCATTCTTCTCCATCACCCGTTCGATAAAATCTGTGGCTCTGTCCGGGTCAGAGGCTAGAAAGACCCCTTTGCCGGCGCACAACCCGTCAGCCTTGATGACTACAGGCCAGTCCACCGCACACAGGGCGCTATAAGCGGCGCCTGGGGAATCGTAGGCCCCGTACATCGCGGCTGTAGGGATGTTATGGCGCTCGAGGAACTCTTTCGAAAAAATCTTGCTCCCTTCCAGTTGTGCAGCTTGCCGCGAAGGGGCCACAATCGGCCATTTTTTTTGCGCGAACGCGTCCCCAAGTCCGCTCACCAAGGGAAGTTCGGGCCCAACCACAGTTAAATCTGGCTGGAGTCTTTCTGCAAGTGTAACTAAGGAGGAGACATCCCCAACGTCCACGCCGACGCATTTGCCTTCCTGCGCAATGCCGCTATTTCCAGGTGCGCACCAGATTTTCTCTACGCCCGGGGCCTGCCTCAGCTTCCAGACTAGTGCGTGTTCTCGCCCACCAGCACCAACCACTAGAATCTTCATTCGCAAACCTTTGAAATCCGCACCAGACGATAGTCGCTGACGCCGCTTTGTGTCAACCAGCCCTTTGGGGAATGCTATTGTCGGCGCAACGACATGGCAGAGGGAAAATTTTTTCCGTCCAGTCGGCTAAGGCCTCGCGTGGACGCCACAATCGCAAAATCGGAGGAACCTACAATAAGTATTTATTTATTAACACGATAGAGTGATTTCGGGAAAAGGCGGCGCAGTGATCCCTAAACCTGCCGCGCGGCGCGAATCGGAATCGTGACGCTCGAAGTTGCGTCAGAGGATGCCAGCATGTGGCAGTGACCGTCGAAAATCCCTCCAGGATCCACCACCATACAGGGAGCATGTACCTCGCCCGTGACCACACCTTTGGCCTGAATTTCCACGCGTCCCTTAGCAAAAATAACGCCGTCAAATCGTCCAGCTATTACTACTCGGTTACCTTCGATTTGTCCTTCGACTTTGGCGCCCTCGCCCAGAATTACCGTCTGCTCGGAAATGATGTTGCCCTTCACGTTGCCGTTGATACGAAACGTTCCGGTGACCTGCAGTGTCCCCTCAAGGGTAACACCTTGATCTATGAACCCCGTCCACTCTTCGACCGCCCCGTTGGACGACGAACCCGGCCACTTCCAAGCCATATATCCCCCAAGCGACAGCTCTTACTTTAGCCCCCCGCCCGGGCAAGTCAAAGGAACTTCCGAATCAAATTGTCGAAAGATACGACAGGAAAAGGACTCGGTGACTGACCCCAGCCACCGTACATTCGAAAAGTTATTTCGGCTGCTACTTCATGAGTCGATCTATTTCATCAAGCGATCGTAAATCCCCATCAGCTGCACATCGTCATAATACTCCAGCACAAGTTGCCCAGGACGGACCTTTGTTTTTTGCCGCAGCAACACCTTTGTGCCGAGGTGGCGCTGCAATTCGTCTATTGCCGAGCGAATGTTCGCATCCGCGTGAACCTCCGGCGGTGCGCTGCTGCGCGTGCGTCGCGATGCTAACCTTTCGATCTGGCGCACCGTCAGGCCGCCGCGCGCCGCGCGCTGTGCGTACCGCATGCGCATTTGGGAATCCGGAACAGCAAGCAACGCCCGTCCATGACCGGCGGTCAGTTTTCCTTCCTCGATCCAATCCAGAATCGTCGGTTCTAATTTCAGCAACCGAATCGCATTGGCCACGGTCGTCCGATCCTTGCCCGTGCGCTCAGCCACGGATTCCTGCGTGAGGTGAAATTCCTCCATTAATCGCTCAAATGCGCGAGCTGCTTCGATGGCGTTCAGATCTTCGCGCTGAATATTCTCAACTAAGGTCATTTCCAACGCCAGTTCGTCCGGCACTTCACGCACGATAGCCGAGACTTTTGTTAGACCGGCACGCTGTGCAGCACGCCACCGCCTTTCGCCTGCGATGAGCTGAAATCGACCACCCGTCGGCCTGACGACGATTGGCTGAATAATTCCGCTTGTTTTAATGGAACGAGCTAACTCTTCGAGAGCTTCCTCGCGGAAGCGTGTGCGGGGCTGGTACGGACTAGGCGCGATGAGATCAATATCGATTTGAAGCGGACCACTCGACGCGCCCTGCCGTACAGGTGCTACGCCGACGGCGACTCCCGTCGAAGATTGTGATAGGTCGGAGCTAGGCGTGACGGGAGCCTGAGATTCAGGCTCCCGAATGAGCGCTCCGAGCCCCCGTCCCAGCGCGTTTCTCGGCATTTGCGATAACCTCCAGGGCTAGCTGTGTATACCCCTCAGCGCCCTTACTGTGAATGTCATAAAAAATAATGGGCTTACCAAAACTTGGCGCCTCTGCAAGGCGAACATTGCGGTAAATCACACTCTGGAACACCTGCGTTCCGAAGAAACTTCGCAGATCGGTAGCCACCTGGCGCGACAGTGTAGTGCGCTCGTCGTACATCGTAAGGAGAATTCCTTCAATCTCGAGTGTAGGGTTCAAAGTTCTTCGGATGCGCATTAGAGTATCGAGCAACTCCGATACACCTTCGAGAGCCAAATACTCGCACTGGATGGGGACCAGAACCGCATTCGCCGCGACTAGGGCATTCAATGTCAAAAGATCCAAAGCTGGTGGGCAATCCAGAATGATGAAGCGGTAGGAGTCGTTGACAAATCGAAGCGCGGCTTGCAGCTTATATTCGCGATTTTCCACTGTTACAAGCTCAACCGCCGCTCCAGCAAGGTTCTTATCGGCCGGGATGACGTCCAAGCCATCGACCTGGGACTTTTGAGTGATTTTATCCAGAGGCTCATTCTGAATCAGGATGTGATAGAGCGTTCTACGGGAGGGATCTTTAGAAAAGCCGATGGCGGCAGTTGCGTTAGCTTGGGAGTCGCAATCGACGAGGAGCGTAGGCTGCTCAGAGGCGGCGAGGCAAGCGGCCAAGTTAACGGCAGTAGTCGTCTTGCCGACACCACCTTTTTGGTTTGCGACCGCGATGATTCGCGCCAAGCGTACCTCGCAAGCGAAAATTTAGCAAAACCGAAGAATGGTTGCAAGATGTTTCACGTGGAACGTACCGTTGCGGCGTTCGTCTGTGGAAATTTCACATTGTTCCATGTTGAACCTATACTTCCGCTCGTATCACACGATTCCAATTGGACCCAAGTCCCGAGAGAATGTTCCACGTGGAACAATGTGGAGGCGGAATAGAGGATTGAATAGTCTAGAATTGACCCTCGTGTTGTACAAAAATCGAAAGTCGGTGATTTCTGCGTTTTTTATATTCCAATCTCAGGTGTACACAATGAAACACAGATTTCCTATTGCGGCTCGATTTTGGCGTCTCTGAAAGCCTTCTCAGTGTCGTACGTGGAACGCCTTGCAGGAAGCGCACGAGATGAATCAACCTGTGGCCTTCTAAGGATCAATCCTAGAGCCTACAAGAATGAGGCGCCGTAGCGATTGCGGAACAGGAATCGGCGCGCGCCATGTCCAACCAGGAACTTTCCGTATTTCCTCTAGATCGCGCCCCCCGATCCACAATATAACTTCTTTAGATACAATTACTTTCGCGCTAGCCCAGGAAAGCAGTTGTCCAAACTCTCCCAACGCACGTGAGCATACGAAATCGAGCGCACCTAAATCTTCGCCCAGCTCCTGGTAGCGGCTAACGAGAACTCGAACACCCGTAAATTGTAGATCACGCGTCACTTCCGCAAGAAACGTAGCTTTCTTTACGTTGGACTCAATAAGCACAACTTCCAAATCTGGTCGCAGAATCTTCAGTGGAAGCCCTGGAAAGCCTCCTCCGGACCCTACGTCGGCGAGCCGACCTTTTACCACAGGAACCGCTATTCCGGCAAACATAGTCTCGCAGAAATGACGATACAACATCTCTCGCGGATCGCGAATTGCGGTGAGATTGATACTGTCATTCCACTTCATCAGGAGTGATATAAATTGTCTAATCTGAGCAACTTGATGATCATTGACCTGCACGCCAAATTCATCCAAGGCCCGCCGAATTGTGCTATCTGGAAGAAGCGCTGGAGTAGGAGTCGACATAGGCGATTTACGGCGTCAAGTCCTTTCGACACTTTGGGTAGGATTGCGCGATGGCTTCAAATAGCGTGGACCCGCTATTCCTGCAACCGCATCTACCGCTGCATGCCACAAAATGACTGGCACCAAGCTCCCGTAAACGACTCTGGCCGTTCCGAAGATTAAGCCGATCAGCAATGTGCCGATCAAACCGCCTCGTCCTTGGTAAAGGTGCGCCAATCCGAATAATGCCGAGGACGTGAGCACGACTAGCCACGTGGGAAGCCCAGTCCGACCGATCGCGGCCATTGCGAAACCCCGATAAAGAAACTCTTCGCAGAATCCTGCCGTAATCGCAAGCGCTAAATAGGGAATCAGCTCCCTTCTAGATCGTGGCAGGATGCGTTCGATAAGCTTTTGCTGAAAACCGCGAACTGGCACCGTCATTTTCCCCAGTCGCCGGAGATTGAGCCATTGTAAGGAAGCTAGGATCGCTGCACCGACGATCGCCGCGACGTAAATGCTGGCGCGAGCATTAACGACCAAAGCCATCTGCGCACCCGTGAGTCCACGCGCCGACGCTCTCCAGGCGGTTATCGCCACTGCAAGCCACTGAAATGCAATCGTCGAGAGATACAACGAAATTCTTTCTCTGGAACCAACTTGCGGAATAGCAAGAAACTCACGCAAGCGAATGCGGCCGCGCCACGGCACAAAAACGGCAAGAGCGAGAAAGATGAGACAGAAGTCCCACGGCATCGCGCGATAAGATCACGTTCCTAAGCGAACCGCAACTGTTGTGCGAAAATGACGCGGACGTAAAGCAAGTGGCGCGTTGGCATCACAGAAATCGTAACGAAGCGGAGCAGCAATTAATCTTATAATAATGGCCTTCTCGAGAGGTGCGCTCTGACCAACTCAGTGAAACTCACAGCTATGGCGAAAGCGGCGGGTTGCGCGGCGAAACTGAATCCTGCGATGCTCGATGCCGTCCTACGCAACCTGCCGCGCCAGACCGATCCAAATGTCTTGGTCGGCTTTGATACCAACGATGATGCCGGTATCTATTTGCTGCAAGACGACGTCGCGCTTGTGCAAACCGTTGATTTCTTTACGCCTATCGTCGATGATCCGGCGCTCTTCGGACAAATCGCCGCAGCCAATGCGCTAAGCGATGTATACGCCATGGGCGGCCGGCCTATTTCAGCTTTATCGATTGTCGCCTTCCCAGAAAAAAGCGACCCAGATATTCTCGAGCAGATCATCCGAGGCGGGCTCCAGAAAATGAATGAGGCCAAGTGCAGCGTCATTGGAGGTCACTCGATCCGCAATGAAGATATGCTCTTTGGGTACGCAGTTACAGGAGTAATCGATCCTCATCGCGTGTGGAGAAATGTTGGTGCGATCGCCGGCGACGTGTTGCTGTTCACCAAGCCGCTAGGCACGGGCGTCATTACGACAGCCTTAAAGAAAGATAGAGCATCTCCGGAATCGCTCGCAGCGGCCATCGGGGCCATGACGACTCTCAACCGTGCAGCGGCCGCGGCTTTACGCGAGTTGGAGGAAACGGCCGGAACGGTGAAACCTGTTCATGCAGTGACCGATGTAACCGGGTTCAGCTTGCTGGGCCATGCCCGGGAGATGGCGCTCGGCGATCCCGTTCGTGACATTGAGCAAGTGTCGTTGCAAGTTAATTACGTAGCATTTGAGTACTTACAGGGTGCTGCAGAAGCCGCACGCCAAGGGCATCTGTCTGGCGGCCTCAAAAATAACCGCTCATTTATTGGAGATTGCGTCGGATTTCATGCCGAAGTACCGCCTGAATATCGAGATCTGCTATTTGATCCCCAAACTTCTGGTGGTTTATTGATTGCTATCGCACCGGGTAGTGCCGAGAGTTGCCTGGAAGTGTTAGGACGCCACGGCGTCGCGGCTCGCCGCGTCGGGCGAGTAACGCAGAAGCGCCACCCGCTGATTTCTGTCGAATGATGCCGCAGCGAATTACAGACCCACGCGAATGACAGTATGGATACGATCACACACGGCATAGCTGGCGCGCTGCTCGGTAAAGCGATGTTTAACGGCGAAGCGATGTTCGGCTCGCGCGCGATGAGTCGCGCGCGCATCATCACGTGGTCCATGATGCTAGGCGCGATTTTTCCCGATGCGGATGTGTTGCGCGATATTTTCTCGGGTAATGAACTGCTGGTGATTACGTGGCATCGCAGCATTACACACTCGCTGCTGTGTCTGCCGATTTTTGCACTGTTGCTGGCGTGGATCACGCGGTGGCTCGGGCGCTGGCGCAAATGGGTTGTTCCATCATTCACATTGCTGACGGCCATTTATGCGGCGGGCATTCTGAGCCACATTTTCTTGGATTTATGTACCTCATTTGGCACCATGATCTGGACGCCGCTTGAACGGTCGCGACCAGCGTGGGATCTGCTCTTTATCATTGATTTCACTTTCACCGCCCTCCTGTTAATTCCTCAATGGCTGGCCTGGGCTTATGCACAGCCAGAGAACCTACGGCGTCGCACTATCGGTGCGTGGTTATTTTTCTTAGCAATGCCAATCGTGGTGGCTAGCATCGGACAGAGGGCGGGCGCGGCGGTTTCGGAACGCGGTATTTTGGGTGCCATGATTCTAATTTCCGTATTTTTTCTGTTGCCTACAGTGCGCGGCTGGGGCTTGCGGATATCGCCGGCAGCCTGGAATCGCGCCGGATTTATTGCGGCGTGTGTTTACGTTGGATTCGCAATCGCTGCCCACCATGCGGCTTTGGCGCGCGTACAAAAGTTTGTCGCGTTGGAAAAAATCGACGCGCAGTCTATCGGCGCACTACCGCTGCCGCCATCGCTGTGGCATTGGGATGGGCTGATTCGAGCACCGCGTGGCGTCTACGAGTTGCGAATGGATCTGAGCGGCACGACAGGTATCATGGAGTCGACTGCCGCAAGCTCCGAGCCACTCGAATATGGTTTTTATCCCGAGGCTCTGCCGAATGGCTATATCGAACAAGCGAAGCAGTTGCCGGAGGTGCAGAAAGTTTTGTGGTTCGCGCGGTTTCCGGTAACGCGTTTTCATAAAGAAGGAAGCGAAGCTATCGTGGAAATTTCTGATCTGCGCTTTCGGCCACTACACCCCGGACGCGCCCCCAGCTTCACCTATCGTGTGCGCTTCGACGCTGCAGGTAAAGTGATGTCGCAGGGTTGGGTGACACAATAAAAGGCTAGTCTTGCTCTAGGAAGTAAACATTACGGAGTGGCACCGAACACTTATCGCGAAGATTTGGAGTCCGCGGGAAGAATAACCACCTGGCGTTCTTCACCCATGCCCATGCTTTCCGTACGTACCCCAGTTATTTCTTTCACTGCTAGGTGCACGATTCGGCGTTCGCGCGAGGACATGGGATTTAGTCGAAAAGGCTGTTTGGAAGTCTGCACGCGTTCGGCAGCGACGCGCGCCGTCATGCGTAACTCTTCAAAACGCAGAGCGCGATACCCTCCGCAATCTACGTGGATTTTCTCGTGGAACGCGGGTTCCAGCCGCAACGCTCGGAAAGCCAGATGCTCGATAGCTTTTAATACTTCCGCGCTTCGTTCGAGCAAAATCTCTTTGTCCCGGCCGTCGAGGTCGGCGATTACCAGGGCATCGCCTTCTTCGCTAACATGTTCCGGGGCCACGGAGCGGACTTGTACGTTCAAATCAAGCCCAGCAGCGCGCACGACATCCTCCAGGAAGATTCGTAACGCCTCGGCGGTTGCCGTGCGATCCAATTTGCCATCGCGGACAAGTTCCTGAGCCATCAGCACATCCTTCAGACAACACACACACTCTATAGTCGCTTCGCGGAATTTCCGTTACTTCTTTCCGCGTACCGGCTTGGCGGGCACAGGCAGCGGATGTGTGCGATTCAAATACCACTGCTGCGTGATACCCACAACGCTGCTGGTGAGAATATACACCGCGAGACCACTGGAAATTGGCGAAATCATGAAGATTCCGGCCATGGTGATAGGCATGATTTTCATCATCATTTGTTGCTGAGGATCGGTCGAGGTCATCGGCGTCATCTTAGAGACGAGATACATGGAAAGGCCCATCAGAATTGGCAGAACATAGTAAGGATCTCGCGCCGAAAGATCGGTGATCCAGCCGAACCAACGTGCGTGCCGCATTTCGATCGCATAACGCAATGCGTTATTTAGACCAAACCAGATCGGCATCTGCAGAAACATCTGGAAGCAGCCACCCACGGGATTAATACCTTCGCGGCTGTAGACAGCCATCACTTCTTTATTCATTTCCGCCTTGCGCGGGTCGTTCATTTTGTATTTCTTATATTTTTCCTGAATCGCCTTAATTTCCGGCCCTACGCGCTGCATCTTCAGGGTCGTTCTGTAGCTGGAGATACGCAGCGGGAAAAGGAGCATGTTGATTACCAGCGTCAGAATAACGATGTCCCAGCCCCAATTTGGAATGTATTTGTGCAGCCACTTGAGCGCGTGAAAGAGAGGATCCGCGATAAATTCCATCCAGCCAAAATTCACCAGGCCATGCAAGGGCGGATTCATCTTCTTCAGTTCGTCATAATCCTTCGGACCGATGTAGACGCGCAGGGCCATGGGTTGTTCGCTAGTTGCCGTAGCTACCTGGGGAACAGGCTCTTGTGTATCTTGTCCGTTTACCTTGACGGTGCGAAAAGTCTTCCAGTAGCGCGTTTGCAGTGTGCCCGGAGCCGCGCCATTCGGTGGTAAGAAGGCTGCGACGAAGTAGCGATCTTCGATCCCGGTGAAGTCCTTGCCGCCCTGCCAGACTCCGCGGCCCCATTTATCAATGCCTTCGAGTTTTTTATGTTCGAAGGTCGAGATCTTTCCGTTTTCGCTATAGAAAATGGAAACTGTCTCGACGGGCGCAGGATTCGTGACGGTCACATCGCCGAAGCCGCCGAGCCATCCCAGCCCTGCGAGAAGCGGCTTGCCATCCAACTTGACCGAAGTGTCCACGCGCACGACATAGGCGTGATCAAAATGAAAGTGTTTAGTAACTTGCAGGTGGCCATCACTCCAGGAAAATTCCGCGTCAGCTGGTGCACTGATCGCTGTATCTGCGGTGTTTGCCGGAGCGACTACCTGGTAAAGACCGTGGTTAGCCGCGGTCTCCAATTGCTCATCATCGAGGATGACGGAAAAAGGCCACCCGCCGGTTTGCTGCGCGGCGCCCGGATGCACAACGTCCAGCACACGCGGCGGCTTGGCGTCGTCCATATATTTCTTGAGCTGCCAGCTTTTAACCACCGCGCCACGATTGGAAATTTCCACGCGGTACAATTCGTTCTCGATGACGACGCTACGCTCTTGGGAATCGCTCTTTGCAGTTGCGGCCGCTGCAACGTTTGCCGCGCTGGGCTTGCCAGAAGCTGGCAGAATTTTCGCGGACTCCGGTGCAGTCTGCGCTGAGCGCGGTGTTGTTGGCGTCGATATCGCCGGCTTGTTTGATTGCGGCGTCGAGACTGGAGGCTTCGGAGCAAAAAATTTAGCCCATAGCAGAATCACCGCCATGGAGAGCAGCGATGCAGCAAGAATTCGCAGTTCCGGCGTCAACTTTATTTTGTTCGGCAGCAGGCTCACGAATGCGCCTCGTGAGGGGCGGAGGAGGCGTGCTCAACTTCATTTACAACGCTGGAGCAGCCGTCAGCAGCCGCGATGAATTTCGATAGCATATCTTCCCATTTCTCCGGAACCGGGTCGTAACCGAATTTGCGCGAGAGCGGCTGGCAACGCAGCAGCCGCTTCAATCCGAGCCAGCATCCAGGCAGTACACCAAACTTCTCGATTGCCTCGCACGTAAAGCGCGAGCAGGTGGGCTCGAAGCGGCAGCTGCCGGCAAACAGCATCGACAGATAAGCCTTGTAAAAACGCAACGTAAACAGCGCTACACGTACGCCGGCCGAATACGTTTTGTCTTTCGTGAGGCGCCAATTTTGCATGGGAGAAGATACTGGAGTTGTCACGCGCTTTTCAGCAACTGCAGCAGGTCCGCGGTCAGCGTCGGAAAAGTAGCGCTGGCCACAATGCTCTTCGGGTGTATGACCATGTCCCATCCTGCAGGTATCTCCAGGCGATGGCAGCGCACGATTTCTCGGATGCGCCGCCGGATACGATTTCGCACTACCGCGCCGCCCAGAGTTTTTTTTATGCTGAAGCCAAAGCGACTCTGCGGCAATTGATTGGCGCGAAAAAAAACTGTGAAATGGGAACTCGAACGGCGCTTTCCGGCACGATATACGGCGTCAAACTCTCCACGCCGCACCAGCCGCGCGCCGCGCGGAAACTCCAGGCGCCGCGCCTCATTCGGGCGTGAGGCGATGACGTCCCTTCTTGCGGCGGGCCGCCAGGACCTTGCGGCCGCCCTTGGTCTTCATGCGCACGCGAAATCCGTGCGTCTTGGCACGGCGGCGTTTGCGCGGTTGATATGTGCGCTTTGGCAAGACAATCCCCCTTTTAATGCGCGGCCGCGGAACGGCCGATTCCCGGTGCGGTCTCTAACAAATTGTAATTTGTCGCGACCGAAGAAGATGCACAGGCCGCGTCAGCGGCTGGTTTCGGATTCATTAGTGTATTAGAGCCGCGCGCATAGGGTCAAGAAAACGATGCCGGATCGCGGCATAGCGCTTTACGGCGCTGACGGCACTGCGTCCACGACGCGTCGTATGTGGCTGAACAGTACTACGCTGTCTTCTTGGTGCGCCGGTATTCGTCGTAAGCCGCAAGAAAGCGGTCCACATCCCTGCGCAACACAAAGTAAGGAGTCGACAGCCGTAGTTTTGAAGGATCGCCACCGCGGATGCGAATTTTCTTCTCTTTCCAGAGCCATTTTTCCAAATCCACGCGCTGAATTGACGGAACATTGACGGTGACAATTCCGCAGCGCAACGCGGGATCAAGCGAAGTCCAAGACTCCGCCCCGCGTTTCAGCATTTCTTGCAGAATATAATCCGCCATTTGGCGATGCCGCCGCTCGATGCGTTCGATGCCGACGTGATTGGCAAATTCGATAGCCGCACGTAAGCCGCACAGCGTCGGTACGTTCGAACTGCCGATGCGCTGAAAGCGTTCGGCGCGAAGCGTCCGATCATCCCAGCCTTCCGTGGCGATGGTGCTCCACAAGCGATCAATCATTTCGTCGCGCACAAACAGGAAGCCCGTTCCCTTCGTCGCCTGCAGCCATTTATGAGGGCTCGATGTATAGAAGTCGCAGCCGAGTTCGTGCAGGTTCAGGCGCATCATCCCCGGAACGTGCGCGCCATCTACGGCGGAAAGAGTGCCTTTGCTGCGCGCCAGCGCGCACAATTCGCGTGCCGGCAAAACCACGCCGGTCACCGTGGTGATTTGGCTGAAAAAAAGCACGCGCGTTCTTGGAGTGATCGCGTCGCTAAAAAGAGTAAGCACCTGCTCCGCATTTGGCACCGGCTTCGGCAGGGTGACTTTCTTTACCACGATGCCATAGCGTTTGGCGCGAAGTTGCCAGGGCTGCTCGCCGCCGGCGTGTTCCTGGTCAGTCATCAGCACTTCATCGCCGGGCTTCAGGTCAAGACCATTCGCGATGTAGCTATTTGCCTCCGTTGCGTTGCGCAGCAGCGCAAGCTCATCGCGCTTGCAGCCTACAAATGCTGCCAAAGGATCGCGAAACTGATTCCATGGCGCGTAGCCCCAGATCGGATAATCCTCGGGATCGCTCTGTGCAAGCTTCTCCGCATCGTTGTAGCAATCAAAAATAGCGCGCAGCACAGGCGCGGGAGAGGAGCCCACGGTTCCGTTGTTCAGATACACTTCATCTTCGGGAATCAGAAATTGCTTACGTAGTTCCGTCCAGTAAGCTTCCTCGTTCGAATCGTAAATCGCATTGTCAGGGAGCTTCGCCGGCGCCTGATCCAGCAATAGCGGCCACTTTGCTGACAGCGCCATCGCACCACTCCCGCCTGCGAGCGCTGCAAACGACGAAAGGAAGCCACGGCGATCAATCATCTCGTACCTCCGCGAGTGTTGTGCGCGGATTGTATGCGCTCCTGCGTCGCGGTGACAATATGTCTTCGTATAAGCCATCTCGGCCAGTGAGATTAACCACTCGCTGCCGGCGAAGCAGGTTCGAAAGCCTGAAGCGCCCGGCCAAAAGATGCCTGCAGCGAAGGTATACTATTCCTCTCCTATGTTGACGACTGCGAGTGGCAACCCTATGCGTTTTTTGTTTCGCCCGGCAGCAAAGATGTTTCTTCGGGGTATTTTTCTGGGGCTCGCTGCGACAAGCGCGATTCTCGCGCAGGATTCTCACGGCGCCCTGCTCGTGGTCGTTCAGGATGCCAGCAGCGGTCGGATTGCCGGCGCGGGCGTTACGCTCTCCGAGGAAAAATTCGCACTCAAGCGCACCGCCAAAGCCGATGCGCGAGGCGAAGCCCGCTTCGATACTCTTCAACCGGGTACCTATTCGGTCAGTGTCTCTGCCGACGGATTTAACGAAAAGAACACCAAAGTGGTTGTGGCGGTCAGCAGCCAGCCCACATTCGTCCTTACACTCGCACCGCAAACTGTGCAGCAGTCCGTTCAAGTGCGCGACCGCGGTCCATCGCTCGCCAGTCAGCCTTTGGAGACCACCAGCAATACCGTCCAAACCATCATCACCGCCGAAGATTTGGACGAAATTCCGCTGTCTGCGCGTAGCTTCGCCAACATTGCCTTGTTGGCCCCCTTCACCGTACCTGTCGAACCTTCCGACCCAACTAAAGCACGCATCACCGCTATTTCTTTCGGGGGCAGCTCCGGCCTCAATGTCGATTTGTCTGTGGATGGGGGCGATAACAACGACGACTACATTGGCGGCTTCCTGCAAAACTATTCGCCCGAAGCGATCCAGGAATTTGTCGTGCGCACTGCCCAATTCAGCGCGGACACTTCCCGAACCAACGGCGGCAGCGTGATTCTCTCCACGCGGCGCGGCGGCGACGACTGGCACGGCAGCTTGTCTTATTACTATCGCGGCAAGAATTTGAATGCGCGCAATACGCTCGACAATCCTGAACCTAATCCTAAGCAGCCGTTTGCGCGTCAAAATGGCGTCGCCACTTTCGGCGGTCCCCTTAAGCGCGAGAAGCTCTGGTTTTTCTCCTCGTTCGAATACGTCGACGAAAATGCCAGCGTGGCTTATAGTGCTAATTCACTCCGGCAGTTCAATGCGCTGGCGCAACTCGCGAGTGCCGGCCTGCTTCCTGGTGTCAGCGCGCTAGATTCCATCCCCACTTCCGTACCCGTGCCTTTTCGAGGCACGCTTTCTTCCACGCGTCTCGATTGGACGCAGTCTTCGCGTTCGCAATGGTTCGTGCGTGGATCGCTGGATCGCACTCACTCTCAGAACGAGCTCCTCCAACAAGGCACGCTTCCTTTAACGGGCGCCAAGATCGCATCGAACTATTACAGCATTCTGCTCAATAATCAGTTTCGATTTAACTCGGCGTGGCGCGGCTCTTTTATAGGCCAAGCCAGCGGATTCCATCACACTAAGGTTCGCAATTCGAACCTTGGGCTGGCGCTGCGATTCCCTTTTAGCGCCACGTTCCTTACGACCTCTGGATTGGACACCTTCGGCGACAATCAGTTCCAAACGTCTATTACCGCTTTTCCAATTGCGCGCGATCAGCAGAAATATCAGTTTCGTTACGACCTTGCCCGTTCCGCTGGAAGCCACACTACGCGTTTCGGCGTGAACCTCATCCACGAGCCCGTGCTGCGCGGCGCGTTCTCCGGTAACCCCGAAACGCTGACCGTTTATCCGCAGGATCCGAGTTTTTATATTGCTGACGCCAACATCTCGATACTCCCGCGATGCGCTCGTGAGGAAATTCCCGATCCCACGCCGGTTTGTCCCGCTTCCACGACGAGCGGCAGGTCGGACGGCACTTTTTCTCAAAGCGTGCGCCGATTGGGTTTCTACGCTGAAGACTCCTGGCGCGTGACGCGAGCTTCCACTCTCAATGCGGGTTTGCGCTACGACACCACCTTTGGTTTGTTTATCGCTTCGGGTCGAGATCAGAGCCAGAACCCCGCGCTCACGGCGTTGCTCGCCGTTGGTAGCAACCTCGTGCCCGGAATCCCACACGATTACCGCCAAGCCTTCGCTCCACGCTTGGGCTTCGCCTACGCGCCCCACGGCTCTGCAACAACGGTAATCCGTGCGGGCGCCGGACTTTACTATAACGACTTGGCGCAAAACGGTTGGGCCAAGGCGTTCATAGCGGTAAACAGTTTTAATTTATTGAAAGGTAGCAGCCCGAGCGCGCTGATCGATCCGAATTACCACACGCCCTATGCGCTCACAGCGAGTGCCGGCCTGGAGCATGTTTTTGATCGCAACTGGCGTCTCAGTATTACTTACGAGCACCAGCAGGGTGTGCATCAATATCGGCGCTACGAATACGTTCCCGGAATCGGTTTGCCAGGCGTCCCCGCCACGCCCAGCATCTCGCTCTTCCGTTCCGATAATCGCTCGATTTTTGATGGGCTCGCCGTGCAGGTTCAACATAGTTTTTCGCGCCGCTTCGAGCTCACCGCAAACTATGTTTTAGGTCACGCCACCACTTGGGGAGCCACGGTGGGAGAGCTTTTCGATTATGTCAACGGTGTTTCGAATGTTCTCAACCCTTTCGGACCCGGCGATCATGGCCCGTCGGGCGAAGACATTCGTCATCGCTTGGTGATTGTTGGGGTCCTGCAACTCCCGTGGAAACTGGAAGCGTCCAGCATTTCACAATTTGAAAGCGCGCGTCCGTACACGATGAGTACGCCGTTAGACGTCAACCACGATACCGTGCTCAATGACCGTGCCGTCGTGAATGGGGTGCAAACTAGCCTCGACCAATTTCGCGGTACGCCCTTTTATCAGGTGGACCTGCGGGTGAGCCGTAATATCTTGCTCAGGGAGCGTTTTACGCTGTGTCCTTTCGCCGAATTCTTTAATCTTTTCAATCGTCCAAATCCTGGTAACAACTTTGTCTCGGACATTGCCGCGCTGCCTACACCGGTGAATAGCATCTCAAACGCTACTGCCATCTGCCTCGATGCAAGTTGCGCGCAAAGCCGACCTATCACCAGCCTCGACCAGCTCCGCGTTTCCGCTGGAGCCCTCGGCGATTTCTTCGGCCCCGGCACCACGGTGGGCATACCTTTCGCCGCACAGCTCGGAATTAAGCTAACTTTCTAGTAGGATTTCGTCAGTGGCCCACAGTTTGACCCGCCTCATTCCTCCGCCTAAAATGAAATTGCCTTGTTTGCAAGTCGGTTAGATCGACGGATCAAGGCAAGCGCCGCAGCGAGTCGCGCGCGTGAAATTTGGGAATATCCATGTTTGAGAACCTTACAGAAAAACTTCAGCGCACTTTTAAGAACCTTCGCGGGCAAGGCAAGCTTACCGAAGAGCATTTAGATGCCGCGCTCGGCGAAATCCGCGAAGCGTTGCTGGAAGGCGATGTCAACGTGGGCGTCGCTGACGAGCTTCTGGCCAACATCCGCAAAAAGACCATCGGCAGCGAAGTCATGCTGCAACTCTCGCCCGACCAGCAGGTCGTAAAGAACGTGCGGGACGAACTGGCGGCCATACTGGGCAAACATGCCAAGCCGTTATTCGCCTCGCGGCCACCGTCGGTCTGGTTGATTGTAGGCCTGCAAGGTTCTGGTAAGACCACGACCACCGGGAAACTCGCCAAATGGCTCACGCAACATGGGCATCGTCCGCTGGTTGTTTCCACCGACGTTTACCGGCCCGCTGCGCGTGAACAGCTCGCCCAGGTTGCCAAAGCTGTTGGTACAGCGATCTGGCCCGGTATCGGGTCGGATAAACCGCTCGAAATCGCCCGCGGTGCGATCAAGGAAGCCAAGCTCTCCGCCAGTGACGTAATCCTGGTGGACACGGCCGGCCGCCTGCACATCGACGATTCGCTCATGGAGGAGCTCAGCCTGCTCAAGCGGGAACTCAATCCTAGCGAAATTCTGTTCATCGCGGACTCGATGATTGGGCAAGATGCTGTCCGCTCAGCTGGAGACTTTCACCAGCGGCTGGGACTAACCGGCGTTGTGCTAACCAAACTGGATGGCGACGCCCGCGGCGGCGCGGCCCTCTCTATCGGCAAAGTCACCGGCGCGCCGGTTAAGTTTGTGGGTCTCGGCGAAAAGTACGATGCCCTCGAAGCTTTTTATCCAGAGCGTATCGTCTCTCGCGTGCTCGGCATGGGGGACATCATGTCGCTCATCGAGCGTGCCGAGCAGGCCGTCGACAAAAAAGCCGCTGCCGATCTCGAACGCAAGCTGCGCACCGAAGGGTTTACGCTGGAAGATTTCCGCGACCAGCTGAAACAGATTCGCAAAATGGGCCCCCTTGAACAGCTTGTGGACATGCTGCCAAAGCTGGGCCCGCTTCAGAATCTCCCCAAGGACGCCAAGGTGGACGAAAGCAAGCTAAAACAGGTCGAGGCAATCATCAATTCCATGACCATCGAAGAACGCCGCGACCATTCCGTGCTCGATGGCAAACGACGTAAGCGCATTGCCAAGGGCAGCGGCACTTCTGTGCAGGACGTCAATCAAGTCATCAAGCAATATATGCAAATGCGGCAGATGATGAAGACTTATGGCGCTTTAGCGGCTCGCGGCAAAATGAAAGGCTTGGGCAAACTTGCCGGTCTCTCCTAAAAATGGGTTCTCGCCCGCCGCTTACCCGACACTCCGTTATTCCGGACTCTTCATTGGCGCAAAGCCTCGCGACACGCTATTATATTGTGGAGGAGGCACGACTTAGTGTTGACTATTCGTCTGTCTAGGATCGGCAAAAAAAAGAAGGCTTTTTATCGCGTGGTAGTCATTGAGCGGACCCGGCCGCGGAACGGCCGCGTGAGAGAGTTGGTCGGAACCTACGACCCGCTGAAAAAGCCTGCGGAGATTAAACTCGACGCAGAGCGTATCAAGTATTGGCTTGGTGTGGGCGCACAACCCAGCGACACCGTGCGCAGCTTCCTCCGCCAGCAAAAGCTTGCGTAATCGCGTCATTCCTGCAGTCACCTATTAAGAGATATCGCGCACCTTTTCCCCAATGGAATAAGGGGCCATGTCCACGTACCTGTGGCGCCCAGCCCGGTACCCTCCATCGTCGATAATGCGCATATGGAGATATCCGATGAAGCAGCTGGTGGAATCCATTGCTCGGGCCTTAGTCGACCGGCCCGATGATGTTCACGTGAAATCTAACGAAGGGCCGCAGATCACTGTTCTGGAGCTACGCGTCCATCCTGAGGATCTCGGGAAGGTTATCGGCCGGCAAGGCCGCACCGCCAAGGCCATCCGGACGCTGATCGGGGCTTCCGGAATGAAGCTTCACAAGCGTTTCACGCTCGAGATTCTTGAAGATTGAATCGCGAAACTCCACGTTGGATAATCGTCGCGCGCATTCTGCGTCCGCGCGGCAACAAGGGTGAAGTGGCGGCGGAGATTCTTACCGATTTTCCCGAACGCCTAACGAAATTGACGGAAGTTTTTGTTGGTCGTGCTGAAAGTTCTGCCACCGAAGGCGGTACAGAAACCGTCCCACGACGCATCGGAGTGCAATGCTGCTGGCTCAGCCAAAACCATCGCGGACAGGCCGTCTTCCATTTTGCGGGTGTCACCTCCATCAACGAAGCTGAGAGGTTTCGTGGACTCGATGTACTTCTCCCGTTCGAACAGCGAGTAACCCTCCCCGCAGGCCAACACTTTGCTGCCGATCTGATCGGCTGCTCCATTTTCGAGCATCCCTCGTCGCCCTCTGCCTCGTCGTCTCCCTGCTCGCTTTCTGAGGCTCCGGGTTTCTTGGGCATCGTGCGTGACGTCCAATTTATCGGCGACAACATTTCGGGGACCCCTCTCCTTGAAGTGGAAACCTCGCAAGGCGAATTGCTGATCCCCCTGGCCGATGATATCTGCACGCGTATCGATACCACCGCCCATCGAATCGACGTCAAGCTCCCCGACGGACTTCGCACACTCAACCGCGAATAGCGAAATGGTGTACGCTCCTGCTGATGTCTCCTGTCTTCCGAACCCTGATTGTTACGATGGTCGTACCGGGCTTCTGGACCGTGGCGATACCCTACTGGCTTCTTCCTCGCGGCGCGCGGCCGGATGTGCGCGGTGTGGATGCCGCTGGTTGGCTGCTCATCGCTGCTGGAATTGCACTTTACTCGGCTTGTGCCTTCTGGGGCTTTGCGCTACGCGGAAAAGGAACGCCGCTACCGATCGATCCTCCGAAAAAACTCGTTGTAGAGGGTCCATACACCATAGTGAGGAATCCGATGTATTGGAGCGTGGTCTTCGTGATGCTGGGCGAAGCTGCGGTATTCCATTCGCGGGCACTCGTGGAGTTGGCCATCGCCTTCTTCGTAGGCGCGAATCTCTTTGTCCGGCTTTATGAGGAGCCGGGCCTCAAGCGGAAATTCGGTGCGGAGTATGAAGAATACTCCCGGTGTGTTCCCCGCTGGCTTCCGCGATTCAAACCGTTCGCATGACAACTCTAAAGGCCATTCGTTAGACTAAAAGCGAATGCGCTTCGACCTCATCACGATTTTCCCGGAATTCTTCGTTGGCCCGCTCGACCACGGCATCCTGCGCCGCGCGCGAGAGACCGGTCTTGTCAACGTGCACGTACAAGATCTGCGAGTCTTCACCAAAGATCGCCACCGTACCGTTGACGATCGCACGTTCGGCGGAGGCGAAGGCATGGTGCTGAAGCCGGAGCCGCTTTTCGAGGCCGTGGAATCCTTGCTAGGCCACAGCATGGGCGATGTTGGGCAACAATTCACGCCAGATCCCAAAACCGCCATCGTGCTTTTGTCCGCCGCGGGAAAACTTTTTAACCAGGACACCGCACGCCGCTATTCGCAGCTGGATCGTATTCTTTTCCTCTGTGGGCGCTACGAAGGTGTGGATGAGCGCGTTACCGACCATCTCGCTACCGAAGAAATCTCCATCGGCGATTTTGTCATTAGCGGCGGCGAACTCCCCGCCACGCTCATCCTGGACGCCGTTACTCGCCTGATCCCCGGCGCGCTCAGCAATGAAGCGTCCTCCCAAAACGAATCTTTCAGCGCTAATCCATTGCCCTCGTCTGTTCTCGACGGACGTGTCCCCCAGCAGGCACTAGGCTCAAAACACGTCCTCCTCGATTTCCCCCACTACACCCGCCCCGCAGAATTCCGCGGCTGGAGAGTGCCGGACGTTCTCATCGGGGGCAACCACGCGGAGGTCGCGAAATGGCGCCGCGCTGCTGCGATCGAAAAAGCCCGCCGCAATCGCCCGGATTTGCTCCCAGTGAGCTGATAATCGTTTCCACGATAGAGCGCATATCGCTTTAAGAAGGTTCTAAGCTCTGATATGCCTGCTGAAATGAACTAGCAAAATCGTGTCTATGCCTTTATAATTAAGGTTTATCTGGGTGAGAATAGCTGGCCCCTCTTGAATGGGTCTGTAAGGAAATACGAACATGAATCCCGTCATCCGTAAGCTTCACGAAGCGCAACTGCGCAAAGACCTCCCCGATTTTCGCCCCGGCGACAGCGTGCGCGTCAATGTCCGCCTTAAGGAAGGCGATGGCGAGAAGGAAAAAGAGCGCCTGCAAGCGTTCGAAGGTGTCGTAATTTCAAAAAAGGGCCGTGCTTCCAGCGCCACTTTTACCGTCCGCCGTGTCAGCTTTGGCGTAGGCATCGAGCGTATTTTCCCGTTACATTCGCCTACGATCAGCTCTATAGAAGTTGTTGGCAGAGGCAAGGTCCGCCGCGCCCGTCTCTACTATCTCCGTGAACTGAAGGGCAAAGCCGCTCGCATCAAGCGCGCCGACCGCGAAGAAAGCCCGGCCGCCGAAGCTGCCAAGGCATAGTCTCTGCGTGACAGGCACTCTCTCCTGTCTATCTCACTCAAGCTCTTTACCGGGACAAACAGAAATGTTTGTCCCTTTCATTTAGGCGCGCGCAAATTTCCGCTACTTCGCGCAAAATTCTCCCGCGCCGCATGCTAGAATCTCTCGCGTTGACCTCAAATTGGTCGCGTAAAACCTGATGACTCGCCTTTGCTCATCCCGTTTTGAGCGCGCGGCGCGTAAACTCGGTTGGACCCGAATAGCTGGCCTTGATGAAGTCGGGCGCGGCTCGCTGTTTGGTCCCGTCGTGGCCGCCGCCGTGATTCTCAATCCCAAACGGCGCATTGTCGGCTTGGACGATTCCAAGAAACTTATTCCCGAGCGACGCTGTGAGCTCGCACCACGCATCCAGGAACATGCTCTGGCCTGGGCCGTGGCTGAAGTCGACGCGCAGCGCATCGACGCCTGGAATATTTATCAGGCCAGCCGCCAAGCCATGACCGCGGCGCTTCAGCAGCTCTCCATCCTGCCGGATTATTTGCTCATCGACGCCATGCAACTGGATGTGCTCATCGAACAAAAGTCGCTCATCAAGGGCGATTCCCGCAGCATCTCCATCGCGGCTGCTTCCATCTTGGCGAAGACGCATCGTGACGCTCGCATGGAGGAATGGGACGCTCTCTACCCGCAGTACGGACTCGCACGCCACAAAGGCTATGCCACGGCTGATCATCTCGAAGCTTTGCGTCAACACGGCCCTTCGCCGCTGCATCGCCGTTCCTTCGCCCCAGTGCGCGAATCCACTTGTTGGGCAGTCACCGCGACCCAAATATCCTTTTTGTCCGATGCCGCTCAAGCTGAAGCCGATGCTGACGAACATCTGCTGGTTTAGACGCCGGCCTCTAAAAGTGGTTGTAGCAACGCGGCATGCTACGCGCCAGCTCGTGTTAAAGTGCGCCTGCTTTTTTCAATTGCTCTTTCATCCCAGCCATGCTGATTCGCGATGATTCCTCCGCCGAGCCAGCGCCGCTCCAGTGCGTCTCCAGGCTCACCGTGCCGCGGTAGCCGTCTTTTAGCATTGCGCGAAACTGCCCGACATAATCAATGATCCCGCGCCCCATGGCTTCCCATTCGAACGATCCATCCGCCTTGCGCCGAACATCTTTGCAATGCATATGGCCAATGCGATCTTTCGCTATTGGCTGATACCCATCCGGATAGGCGAGCTCTCCCCGGTACGCGGCATTCCCGGGGTCCCAGTTGAGCTTGAAGTTTAGGGATTGTACCGCCTGCAAAGTTCGCGCGGCTTCCGCGCCAGTCGCAGTATTGCAGGCAAATTCGTTTTCGAGCAGGAGAATCAGGTTTTTCGGCGCAAGTCGCGCCGCTGTCTCGCGCAGTTTCTCGTCCATCGCGCTCCGAAAAGGTTGGGGATCATCCAGCCTCCAGAAATCGAAGCACCGAATGCGATCGGACTTTAGCACTTGGGCAAGCACAACGGAACGTTCCAACACTTCGTCTTGCTTTTCAAAGGGAAAGTCGGCGCCGAACTGTGGCTTCTCCGGACTGTACTTTGATGTCGGAGCTCCCGGCCAATTCGTCTTGAAAAGTGGGCTGGCGATGTCCGTCACTTGGAGACGATAATGCTCCAGCAGTCGCTTCACTTCCGCAATTTCTTTTTCGTCGAGAGCGATAATATTCTTGTTCCACAAGCTTCGCAGTTCCACAAATCCCAAGCCAAATTCCTTGGACGCAATTTCCAAAGCTCGCCCGAAGTCCTGCGTGAGTTCATCGGTAATCACAGAAAGCCTGAAAGGAGTGTCCCCGGCGGAGAAAGACGTTGCGCTCCCCCTGCCCGTCGCAAAAAAAGTTGTAGCCGTTGCCGCACTCATCCCTGCGAGAAAACTTCGGCGAGATGCACCGGGAGACATAGCGCTATCCTTGGAGTCCGCTTCCTGTTCAGCAAGCCCGATAATATTACACCGTTAGCGCACAGCTCAAATTTAAGTAAATCGGCACCTCGAGCAATGGAAAACGCTCATTCTGCCTTGCTTTCCAATAGCCACAGCGGTCGTTCGCCCACCAACCACGCCTCTGCGGCGCTTCGCCATGTATTCGCCATGGAGTTTCCCAATGCGCACGGGGATAACTGCCTGCTCACATACCATGCTGCCCTCGTTGACTTGCCTTTTTCAGGCCTGTTAGCGTACCAAAGTAGGCAGCGGACACCTGTTTCCACTCCGTTTCTTAGGAGAGGCTCGGACCGCCTCTAAGGTAGGCTTGTCCCTTATTACGCATGGCTTATAACAAGAGCAAATTCGTCGAAGCTGCACAGAAGCTACTGAACCAGGGCAAAGTGTCCCAGGCCATAGCTGAATATCAGCACATTCTGAAGTATGAGCCGCGCGACCAGGTTACGCTCATGACCGTCGGCGAGCTTTACATTCGCCAGGGTGAAACTTTCCAGGCCATCGATTATTTCGAACGCCTCGCTCAGATTTTCGTGGGCGACGGTTTTATCACCAAAGCTATCGCCGTCTATAAACGCATCGCCAAGCTCGCGCCAGAGGAGATTCGCCCGCTCGAAAAACTGGCCGACCTCTATGTTCAGCAGGGGGTAATGAGCGAAGCTCGCCCGCTTTTCCTGCAGCTGGCCGAAATTCATCTCAAGCAAAATCGTCAGCCGGAAGCGGTTGCACTGCTCAAGAAACTTCTTCTCGCGGAACCCGACAATCTTCGTATTCAGATACGCCTCGCAGACCTGTACCAGGCTATGGGTCAGACCAAGGAAGCCGTTGATTCCTACGTCTCCGCTTCGCAACGCGCACTGGCCCGCGGCGATCACGCGGAGTGTGAAAAGCTTGCTGACAAGGCACTCAAGCTGGATGCCAAAAATTGGGCCGCGGCCATCGTCAAGGCACGCTCTTACTCCGCGCAAGGCGATCTCCCGCGTGCCGCTGCGCTTCTGGAACAGGTCCCTGACCTCGAAAAAGGCGGCGAGCAAGCCGAGTTGCTCTTGGATATCTATCTCAAGAACACAAAATGGGAGCCTGCAACCGCTCTCGCGCTCCGTATCTTCGAAGCCGATGAAAAAAACTTTGGCCCCGTTCAAAAAATTGCCGAAACACTAATTCAGTCCGGCCAGGGCGAAAAGGCTATGGTCATCCTGGCGCGCACTCACATTCCGATGGTCGACGCCGGAGAGGATGAGGCCGTCGGCCGCCTGCTCAATGAATTGGCCAAGTCCCTTCCTGGGCGACTCGAACCGCTCGAGTGGCTGGTCGAGATTTACGGCCGCACTAGTGATTCCTTCCGTTTGCCGGACGCTCTCACCCAACTTGGCGACGCCCTGGTTGCTGGCAACCAGCTCCAACGTGCCAAGGAAATCTTCGAGCGTCTTGTAGAGCGTGAGCGGGATAGCGATGCAGCCAAACGCAAGCTCCATGACGTGCACGTCAAAATGGGACTTGCGGTTCCCGATGAAGCTTCGCCAGTCGCTCAGGAAGATCTGCGCGCAAACATTCCTCAGCCGCCCGCGCCAAAACTTTATCCCCAAGAAGAATCGCCTGTCTCGGTGGTGCCACCGAAAGGCGAACCTGCACACATTGAGGCCGCACTCGATGACGATACACAGAAATTTATTGCTCAATCCCTTACGGATGTAGATCTTTTCGCGAGTTATGGTCTCACTCAGAAGGCAATCGGACTTCTGGAAGCCATCTTGCGTCGTGCTCCGCGGCACACCGTAACCCTTGAAAAGCTTCTGGACTTCGTTCTCGGCGCCGGCGATGATCGCCGCACGGCCGAAATAGCCGCTCAGCTGGAGAAAATTAGCAACCAACGCGCGGATAAGCGCGCCGCGGAACGATTTGGGGAATTGCGCCGCCGTTTCCAGCGCGCTGCCGGTCTTTCGGACGAGGAATTGGCTGCGGCGCCAGTTTCACCGCGCGTCGAGGGGGCCATTCCTGAAATCGAAGTCACTCCGTTTGCCCCGTCGCCCGAATCCTTCGAAGTCAGCGCCGCTCCGCCGGCTAAACAGGAAATCCATGAGGTTGATCTTTCCGAAGAATGGGCCTCCGAGCTCGCAAAAGCGCCACTCGAGAGCGCGGCGCCCCGCACACCTGCTGCGCAGGATGCCGAGCCTGCAACTCTCTCTGAAGTTCACGCTGCACCTCATCCTCCGCTGGAAACCCCCGCTTACGCGGAATTCGATGTTCAGCCAGCGCCTCCTCCTGCAGACGAGGATACTTTTGGAGAGCATCCGCGCAACATCCCCGCGCCTGAACTGCCGAGTCACGTGGTACCGGTGGCGCCCGTGTCAAATGTTGCACCAGACCACGCCGCTCCTCCAAGGGAAGAGCCCGCTTTCAAGGTCACGGAACCCGAATTCGAAATCGATCAGGAGTACGAGCTTGTTATTGCGCCGGAGCCGCTGGTACCCGCTTACGATCAAAAGCCCCCGGATCAACCTCTCGCAGTGCACGAAACGCAGCCTGAGAGTGTCGCACAAAATGTTGCTCCCGCCGGAAGCGGCATGGCTTCCGATCAGTTCTTGGCAGATCTCGCCAACGAAATGGGTCTGGACGAACTAACGCCTTCCTACTCCAACGCTGCGGCGCACATAGATACACATGCGCCCGCAAATGCTGCGAACAAATCCGCGAATTCCATTGACTCTGGCCCGCTTAAGGAAGTTTTCGACGATTTTCGCGCCGAGCTTGGCGAAATGGGTGCCGAGGACGAAGATCTTGAGACGCATTACAATCTTGGCACTGCTTTCCGCGAGATGGGTCTGCTGGAAGAGGCTATCAGCGAATTTCAGAAGGTCGCCAAAGCCAATGAGCGCGGCCGTCCTTTCCGTTATGCCATGCAGTGCTGCACGCTTCTCGGCCTGGCTTTCATGGAAAAAGGCCAGCCCGGTATCGCCGCCATTTGGTATGAACGTGCCTTGAAAACTCCGGGTGTCGAACCGGAAAGCATCCTCGCCTTGCGGTATGATTTGGGTGTGGCCCAGGAATCAGCAGGCGAGCCTCAGGCGGCGCTGAAGAGTTTTTCTCAGGTCTACGCGATGAACATCGATTATCGCGACGTGGCCGAACGCATCGCTTCTCTTCAGAAACCTGCCCGCTGAAACTGATTCCTTCCCGGTAGGCGGATCTCTCAATCATGAACCGTATTTTTCGCGCTTTGTTGGTTGTTCTTTGCTTTGAGATGGGTGCGCTACTCCTCTATCTCCCATGGTCTGGTTTCTGGGAGCAAAATTATTTTCTCAGCCATTTCCCGTCTCTTATTCCTCTCCTTCTACATCCTTCGTTTCGGGGAATGATAAGCGGCATTGGCGTGTTGGATATCTTTCTTGCTTTTGGTCTGATCGGCTCGCGCCCGAGCCCCACTCGTGTCCCGCCTCAATAAGTGGCCGGAACGCCCGCTACTTTGTTATGTCACCGATCGGCGCGCTCTTTCCGATGAGGTTTCAGCCGACCCTAAGGAAGCGCTTCTCCGCGATATTGAAATTGTGGCCGCGGCGGGTATCGCTTGGATTCAGATTCGCGAGAAGGATCTTTCCGGCAAGGAATGCGCAGCGCTTACCCGTGAAGCATTACAACGCACTGCAAAATTTGCTCGTAACGTTCCTGCTGCGCGCATTCTCCTCAATGACCGCCTGGACATAGCTCTTGCGGAACATTGCGCAGGCGTTCATCTCGGGGAGAACAGTCTGCCCGTAGAGGACGCTAGGCATCTCGCCACATCGCGAGCCTCAACAACCGATTTCTTGTATGGCGTCTCTTGTCACTCTTTGCACGCGGCGAAATCGGCCGCAGCAGACGGCGCCGACTATATTTTTTTCGGCCCGATATTTGCCACACCCTCGAAAGCCGCTTTCGGCGAACCGCAAGGATTGGCCCGCCTGAGCGAAATTTGCGCTGCCGTAAATATTCCTGTGCTCGCCATTGGCGGAATCACGCTGGCCAACGCCGCCGCCTGCTTCGCCACTGGCGCTGCAGGCATTGCCGCCATCCGCTTGTTTCAAGAAACGGTGGACACCCCATCGCTTGTAAAGTCCCTCCGCCAAGCTTGGCATGGAGCAGCTGGCTTCACATCGGAATGACGTGGGGATCACGGTGGAACTCCTTTCCAGCAGTAGTCTTAACGTAGATCGTATACTTGTACATCTGGCCGTTGATGGCGTCGCTGTCTACTTGTTGGTTGGCGGTCGAATTTTGCGAATTGGATGGAAGACTGGCTTTGAAAGGCGGCTTAAACGGCCAAGGGTTTTGGAACTTCACCTCGAAGCTTGATACATCGCTAGCACCCTTCCAGTGAAGATTTTCGCCGGCACACACCACTACAACCTCATCCTCCAGCGAGATGCCCGTCGTGCTGTTTACGATAATTTCAGTACCTTGCTCCGAATGATAATTCTTTGAGTGCATGTTGCAATCGATGTTTTGCAGAACATAATGAAGATTATTTACTTTGGGTTCAGATTGAGGCGCGACCGATGGACGCGAACATCCAAACAGCAATATCATCACACTGATAAGACCGATCCCTGGGAACCACTTTTGCGGAAGTTCGTTTCTAGCCATTTCTTTCTCCTTATTTGTCCTTCTTTGCCGTGATTAAACTGTTGAACCGAGGGTCGTTTTCCAGAGCAGAAAAATTTGGCGTATCTCGAATGCTCGCCGGCGGATAACCTGCACGGATTGCGTTCTCCAGTGCCTCCATAGCCTTCACCTTTTCACCTGCTTCCACGTACACCAGTCCAGCGTAGTACAACACGTCCGGATCGCCGGGCGCCAGCCGTAGAGCTTCTTCAATCTGCTGGCGCGCTTTGCCCATTTCTTTGAGCATGGCGTGATATTCCGCCAGGTAGCTCAACATATGCGCGTTGCGCGGATTAATCTTGCGTTGCTCTTCTCCCAGATACACTGCTTTCTGGTAAGCCGCGTCCGCCCGCCCCCGCATGCCCGGCGCCCAGTAATAGGCATCGCCGAGATTTCCCCAGATCTCGTAATTCTGAGCGTCCAATTTCGCGGCCTCTTCGAATAAGCGCGCCGCATCCGCGTAGCGCTTAGCCTGGAAATAGGCTGTCGCTAAGTTCGAAGTCGCCGCTCCCGTTTTGCGAATTTCCAACGAGCGCTCCAGCGGAGCGATAGCGTCCGTATAGCGTCCTTGCTGTATGCGCGTGATGCCCAGGTTGTCGTACCCGGCGAAACTGTCCGGTACCAGCGAAATCACCTGCGTATACATCTGCGCGGCCTCTTCAAGTTTTCCGTGTCGCAAATAAAAAGTACCCAGCCGGTTGTAACCGCTCCAATAATTTGGCCGAAGCTTGATCGCTGCTTTGTACGCCTGTTCCGCTTGGTCGATGCGGTTGAGGCTTTCGTAAGCTTGTGCAAGTCCTGCGGGCGCTGCATCAAGCGTAGGCTCACTCCGCGCGGCCTTCTGGTATTCCCCTACCGCCTCTTCGTATTTACCCGTACCTTGGAATACTAGGCCCAGACAGGTGTGGGCCACGGGCAGCTCGGAATCTTTTTGTACCGCAGTCTGGCAAGCGTTTGTGGCCGCCTTCACCAGGTTTTTGTCGTGGGTCAACTGAAACTTCTGCCAGTAGGCTTCCCCCAAACCGGCATACGCCGCGGGAAATCCCGAATCTCTCTCAAGCGCGCGGTGAAATACGGCAATCGCATTCTCGATATTTTCTGGTTTGTCGTAATTCTGCAGGTAGCCCCGGCCTTGTAAATAAAAATCATATGCCGCGGGTTCCGTAGTACCGTGCGCCTCCAGCGCCTTTTTTTCCTGCGGCTGCAGCTCCAACTTCAATGTGTCTACTACCCGTGTGGAAACCTGATCCTGCAGCCCAAACGGATCGGATGCCGACGCCGTCACCGTTCCCCCGCCAAGTTGTTGGTGCGAGCGTGCATCCACCAGTGCGTAATTCACCCGCACCTGGCCCGCCGCTCTCTGGATATTCAACACCAGCCCATAGTTCACTCCGAATTCCTGCCGCGCTCCGTCCAGCGTTTTCACATGGCGGGAGCGCATCTCGCTCGCAGGAATTACTGCTAATGGATGCCGTTCCGTCAACTCCGTCAAATTCGAGGTCAACGTTTCGACCAGGCCGCTATCGAAAGCGGCCTGCTCCGCCACTGTACCCGCCTGCGGTGGAAGCACCGCCACTTGCATGCGCACGGGTGACGCGCTTATCGCCGCACGTCCTCCCGCTAGATATTTTTTCCCAAGCCACACTCCGCCCGCGGCCAATCCTGCTAATGCCGCAATCGAAGCTGCCCACAGTACGAAGTCGCGTTTCCTCCGCGCTGAAGCCGGCGCAATCAAGTTCACCGCGCTCGATGGTTCCAGCGCTTCCAGCGCCGCTCGCACTTCGCTGGCCCGCTGATATCTTCGCACCGACTCTTTCTCAAGACATCGCCTCACGACCGTTGCCAGACCGACCGGCACGTTCTCTGGGAGCGCCGGCAGCGGCTCCTGAATAATGGCCGTACACAGCCGGTAAAGATTCTCGCCGCCGAATGGCCGCAGCCCGGTCGCCATCTCATGCAGCACAACGCCCAGCGACCAGATGTCGCTGCGCACGGTTGCCTCCTTGCCTTCGAGTTGCTCCGGCGACATGTACGGCATGGTTCCAGCCATTCCAATCGATGTCGCGGTCGGTGCTGCCCGCAGCGTCTTCCGGCTCATGTCGCCCGGATCAATGTGTTTTGCTAACCCAAAGTCCAAAATTTTGGCATCGCCTTCGGGCGTAATAATAATATTCAGCGGTTTCAGATCGCGATGAATGATGCCGCGCGCGTGCGCGTGATCCAGAGCCGCCGCTATTTGCTGGCCGTATCTAAGTACGCTCGACGTGGTCATTCCGGTTTCGCGAATGAAATCCGAAAGCGGACGCCCCTCCACGTACTCCATCGCGATGAACAGCTCGCCCTTTTCTTCACCTACTTCGTAGATCGTGCAAATGTGGGGATGATTCAATGCGGAAGCGGTGCGCGCCTCTTGTCGAAAGCGCTCCACCTGGTGCGCGTTGTGGACGATTTGCGGCGGAAGAAATTTAAGCGCAACCGTGCGCCCCAGCACGGTGTCCTCGGCGCGATAAACTACACCCATCCCCCCGCTACCCAGCGGCTCGAGCAGACGGTAGTGCGACACCATGGAACTCGGCAAGGCTCACCGCCCGGGGATCCGCGCAGGATAGCCAGGAAAACACACAGCGGCTGCTGACGCAATCCGCTCGTGCGCCAAAATCTTAGGCCGCGCGCTGCTCTAAGTCAACGCGCGCAGGGCACGCCTGAATCGAAATTTGTCAGTTGGTTCTAGCGAGAAATTTCTGACGCTTTGCCGCCATCCCGCTTATTTATCGTGTGGTTCGACGTGTTGCATTTTCCATGAGCCGTCGTAACAGCCGGATCTGTCCAGAATGATAGATGTCGTGTAACGCCACCCCGTAAATCACAGGTAAGGGCACGGCTTTTCGCGGTCGCTCCAAAAACTGCGCAATCGCCAACCGCATCGCCCGGTGCTCGCGCTCCAGCAGTTCTTTGTCTGCGCGCCACGCCGCATCATTCAACCTGCCTGTTTGCGGGCGCAAAAAAAAGTTGCTGCCTTCCAGCGCGAACGATCCACGCTTCCCGCCCTGGATCCGCCTCCGCACCACGTATTTCCAGTAAGCCGCGTGTAATATCTCTTCCCAAATGTTGTGCCGCCCCGGCGCAGGTCGCCACGCCGCTTGCTTCGCCGTTAACCCCTTCAACGATTGTTTCAGGTTTGGCCCATGCCAGGTTTTCTTCTCATAAGCTTCATCGAGCAGCGCCAGCAAAAGTTCAGCGGTTTTGGATGGTCTTCTCATCGCGTTTCAGAGCGTACGCTTGCCAAACCCGGAGGCATCGCGTAGACACTTTCCCCTCTCGACGCACTTTACGCCCAATTTTATACTTTTGCTCTGGCGTCCACCGTCCCGCGGCCGCGTCTCGATTTTTTGCGGCGGTACAGTTGCTGGTCCGCTGCTTCCAGGATTTCTTGCGTCGCCCGTCCATCGTTGGGATAGATCCCGATGCCCACGCTTGCGCTCAGCGCCCTCTACCCGGTCGTTACGCAAATGCGCCAGCTCTTCATTCTTCTTGCGCTCCGTGATGTCCAGTCCGATTCCCACGCACCCCACGATTTCTCCCTACGCCGCGTACAACGGCCGTAATTGAATATCTATCACGTGATTATTGGTCGATAGTTGTTACGGAGCGGTGCTTGCTATCGCCTTCGCTGCCATGTTGAGGATCATCGCCAGCCGTACGCCTGCTTGCGCCATGCGCTTTTCGACCACTGGCGCCGCCGCGTCCTGATACGCCGCCCCCGCGACGATATGCAACCGCAGCAACCGCGTGCCAATGTCATTGTCATCCGCGCAGCTATGTACGGGCACTGGACGTTCGATCGGTACTTTGGGCAACAGCGGGCCGTACGCGATATTTTCCGCGTCGTTCTTGCTCTCCCACGCCCAGTCGTCGATCTGGATTCCCGCCGCTTGCCAGCTTTGCACTGCCGATGCGAACGCCGCCCCAAGCATCTGCGCGTATTCGCGGGTATCGGCGCCTTCCATGTCGCGCTCCGGTATCGCGGTATCCCATAAAGTGTGCAAATTGGGCGCAAACGCATGGCCGTACTCGTGCGGCGTGCGGCGAAAATATTTCACCGGGACGCAATTCCCGCCTTGATCGTTATTCGTCGTCGCATGTAGCGGCTGGTGCACGTCTCCCAAAATGAATCAGGTAGCGCAATGCTTCGGCGCGTTGCGCGGCCTCCGCATTCCTATTTTTCAGGATCGCCATTTGTTCCGCTATAGCTGCGGTGACGCAGCTTCCCTCGCCGCAATATTGTTTCAGGGGTCCGCGCGGCGCTCCCCGCGGGATATCGATGTAATGCCACTGCCCATTTTTTCGTTCGCCGCGCACGTCATCCGCCCAGGTCGATGCGTCGGCCATCGCATCCGGTGTCGCATTCCCACAATACCGTTTCAGCTTGGATTCGATGGGGTTGCCGTTCAGCAACGTCTCTACCATTTGTTTTGCTTCGGGCGACAGGTATTGTTCCGCAATGAGCGCCACCGTCTGATGCCCTTTGCAGCCCCATGGCTTGGCGCGCGGTGCCGCTATCGTCGCCAGCCACAAAAATAACGCGAAGGGCACAACTCTGTGCTTCATGATTTTGTTCGGCGCTGGCGCAAGAAAAATACTTTGCTATCCCGCGGTTTTACGCGCTTAGCCAGCGCCCCACCGGCTTCCAGGATTCCGTGTGATCGCAAATCACGCGCAGCGTCGCCGTGATCGGTATCGCCAGGATCAATCCCATCCCGCCCCACACCCAGCCCCAGAATAATAAAGAGATGGTGATCGCCACCGCATTCAGCCGCACGCGCCGCCCCACCAATTGGGGAGCGATGAAATTCAGCGCCAGCATATGTATGGACATCAACACTCCAGCGATCAGTACGAACGATCCCAGCGTTCTCCATTTCACCAGCGCGATCAGGAACGCCGGCAACCAGGCCAGCACCGCGCCGATGTACGGCACCATATTCAGCAGCCCTGAAACAATCCCCGTCAGGATCGGATAGTCCAGTCCCATAAACCAGAAAAACGCGCTACTGATTGCGATCACTATCGACGTCACGATGCACATCCCCGCCAGATAACTGCGCAATACACTCCGTAAATCTTCTAGCGTTTCCTTCACCACCGTCCGCCGCGACACCGGAAAAAGCTGCAGTGTCCCATGCCACACTTGGCGTTTCTCCGCCAGCATGAAGAAAACCAGGAACGGCACGAACGTCGCTTCCAGAATCAGCGCGTATAACGAGCCAATCCCCCGCAGAATAAATGTGTGTAGCATGCCGGAATCGGGCCGCGCTACTGCCGCCGCGGACACGGGTGTCGCCGCCGTATTTTTCCCCGGCGCTGGCGCGGAGTTTTGCTCCGTCGTGGATTGCTCCGGGGCGAACTGAGAAACTTGTCCTTCGAAGCGGTTAATTTTCCTCGTCACCGTGCCCACTGCTTCCCGCAGCACACCACCATATTTCGGCCAATTCGCTGCAAAATCCGAGGTACGCGAGAAGAGACCGTATCCCACCGCTCCCAGTACCGCCACCAGCAAAAGCACCATGACCATCGAGCCCAGCGTGCGCGGCACCCGCGCTATCTCCAACAGTTCTACCGCCGGGTCCAAAAAGTACGCCAGCAAGATCGATAGCAGCAGCGTGATCACCACGCCGGCCGCGTAATAGAAAAACAGCAGGATCACTGCTCCCGCCAGCACGCGCAAACTGACGCTGGCTCCTGCAATAGCGCTTTTCGTCGGTGGCGTCTCTATCGTGGGCACAAAAGTCACTCCGTTGCCTTGACGGTAACACATTGCGGCAAACTCCGCGCATCGCCGTTCCACAATCGTCCTTCCACATTACCGCCTTGGCTAACAGCAAAGTTATCCCACACCCGCCATGTTAAACTTGTTCCTGATGCGGCGAACCGGATAGGTTACCGTTTCGCCGTCACACTCGCGTCCACCGCTTTGCAGTCAGCATGGATATTGACCATCCTTTTCTTATGGGCAAAGAACTCTTCGGCACCGACGGAATCCGCGGCGTCCCCGGCACTCCCCCGCTGGATGACTCCACACTTTTCGCTACTGGCCGCTCTCTGGCCACCTATCTAAAACGACAGCATGCCACCGCCTGCGTTCTCATCGGCATGGACACGCGCGAATCCGGCCCGCATATCGCCGCGGTTTTCGCGGCTGGCGTGGCAGCCGCGCAAGGTCAGGTTGGCTTCGCCGGCGTCATCACCACGCCAGGAGTTGCCTGCCTCGTTCGTCAGAATGATTTTCAAGCGGGTGTGGTCATTTCCGCATCGCACAATCCTTTTCACGACAATGGCGTAAAACTTTTCTCCCACGCCGGCATGAAATTCCCGGATTCCGTCGAGGAAAAATTGGAGTCTGATATTTTCGCGCACCGTACTCAGCCACCGCCGATAAATCCTGCCCCCCTCGTCGCGGACGAGTCCCTGGTGGCCGAATATCTTGATTTTTTACGCAGCCGAATGATTCCAGGAGCGAAATTCGCCAGCCTCCGCATCGTTCTGGACTGCGCCAATGGCGCGGCTTTCAAGCTGGGCCCTGCGTTATTCCGCTCTCTCGGCGCCGAAGTGATCGCCATTGGCGCTTCGCCCGATGGCCGCAACATCAACGCTAACTGCGGATCTCTGCATCTGGAAAATTTACAAAAGCGTGTGGTGGCCGAACACGCCCACCTAGGCGTGGCTTTCGATGGCGATGCCGATCGCGCACTCTTCGTCTGCGAATCCGGGAAAATAATCAATGGCGATGGAGTGCTTCTCGCCGCCGCGCGTTATCTAAAATCTCAGAATAAACTTAACGGCCATCGAGTGGTGGCTACTTCCATGTCCAATTTAGGCCTGGAGCGCGTCCTCGCTCGCGAAAACATCACCCTCGCACGCGCTAACGTCGGCGATCGCTACGTTCTGGAAGAAATGCTGAGCAGCGGCAGCGTTCTGGGCGGCGAACAATCCGGGCATGTCATTTTTCTGGAAGATAGTCCCGCGGGCGATGGACTTCTCACTGCCGTCAAGATTGCTTCGCTTGTCTCCATGCACGGCAAAGTCGAAAGCTTGATCGCCGGCTTGAAGGACTACCCACAAATTATCGTGAATGTAAAAGTCCGCGCAAAACCCCCGCTCGAAACTCTTCCCGAAGTTTCACGCGCACTCGCTGAGGCCCAATCCATCCTGGGTGCAAATGGCCGTGTCGTACTTCGTTATTCCGGCACCGAACCGCTGGTCCGCATCATGGTCGAAGCCGAACACGATGCTGACGTCCAACGTTTCAGCCAATCCCTGGCCACCGCGCTCCGCTCCTCCATCGGTGTTTAGCCGCAAGGCAACCGCGATTTTTGCCGTTACAACCGGATAGGATTTCAGTCCGATACTCCCAAAGACTGTAGGACTCTGCTGACTTTCTGTGGGATTTTGTAGACTGGCACCGACGTGTTCGTATCTCTAAAATGTCTACATCCATCTAACCGCTGTGCTTTCAATGCATTTGCGGCCCCTGATACGCGGGATGTTGCCTGGCACGCCACTTGCTCTCCTTCTGCTAACTACTTACGAGATTGGCTTCCCGGGGTGGCCGGACCGAACCTCGACTCGGTTGGCCGGTTTTTGGGGTGTCAATTACGAAAAGGGGGCTTGCACCAGCCCCCTTTTTCATTTTCCGTCCTCTACACCACTCATTTACATCCCAGTTTTCGCTTTAAGCCCCGCATTATCTGTGCTTCACGCATATCTATTCATCATCGGAATTGCATGAGGGAGTTACGCGAAGGAGTCGCGTGCGCTGCTGCGGGAAAGTGTGGTGCGAGTGGTTTACGTGAAGTATGGTGTGAGCTAGTACCGCGCCAATCTAACGGGTTCGCCTGAGGCAGGGCTTTGATCCGAACTCTTGCCCGTATAAGGGGACACACTCTTTCAGCCCATACAGCATCAATCCGCTAAACATTTTGGCCGTGCGCACTTCGCGCCTAGTTATCTCTAAAATTAGTCATTCAGCATTTAATTATCGGAACTTAGCTATCGAGAAGAAGCCGTCGGCTCGGCTCGTTTTTCTACCGGCATGGCCTTCGGGGCCCGCAGCGCCACCAGAAAGTTCTGCGGGGATTGCCAGCCTGCGTAAATCAACGATACGGCGTCGTGCGTACCTGGCGTTCCCTGTGATGCGTCGCTGCTGGAGCCTGCCGCTTTTGTATTCTCTCTATTCATAGTTCTGCCAGAAAAATAAGCGGCCGGTGGGGGGACCGGCCGCTCGGGCGTTGGGGATGGAGGGTATCGTAACCCGAAGCCAGTTGAGTTCTGATCGTTCTGCTGCACTTTCGCGCAACAGCACAATGCACAGGAAAGAACACGCTACAACCATGTCTCATTCCGGGAACTCGCAACGAACTCCCGATTACAGTACCAACTCTGCGCGCCGCCCTTGTATGCGTCGATAGCCCACCCGGTTCATATCGCCTAGTACTTCAGGCAGCTCGGATTTGGCTAAGGGAATCACCGAGGGAGCGCTCTCGAGGTAGGGTCTTACCCCGACACACTAACCTCTGCTCTCCAGCCCTTTCCCAGCCTCTTTCGAATGAATACTAGATAACCATGCTGGGCCATTTATGGATTGTGACGCTCGAAGTTCAGCCGGTTTTACCCTTATTGCAGCTTGGAGATGGTCCATCCCAACGTACATTTCTGGCTAACCCCTCGTAGAATCGGCAGACCCGAAAAATTGCCCATAACTGCCTTAGAATACTCAGTTACAAAAAAACCGGGGGATGGAGGTATTATGGTTAACCACCGATCCTGTCAAACTCCCGGTGCACGCGCTGCACCTCCGACGACGCGCCGCTTTGTTCCCTGCTCTTCTCCCGGCACTCGCCACCTCCCACTCCCTTACGCTATTCTTCCAAGCCTATGCATGATCTCAATTACTTTAGGGACCATCTGGATCTCTTTGCGGCCATGGCCAAGCAGCGCGGTATCGCGCTCGACCTGGAAGCCTTTCGCGCTTTGGACCGCGAGCGCCGCGAACTCATCACCGAAAATGAAAAGCGCAAAGCGCAGCGCAACAGAGCTAGCGAAGAAATCGCGCGACTTAAAAAAGAAAAGCAGAACGCCGATGCCATCCTCGCGCAGATGAAGCAGCTTTCCGAGCTCATCAAGCAAACCGATGAACGCATCGCCGAACTCGACGCCACGCAGCGCGAATTATTGCTCACCATTCCGAACCTCCCGCATTCTTCCGTGCCCGTGGGCCACAGCGCTGCCGACAATGTGGAAGTGCGACGGTGGGGCGCGCCGCCGAAATTTGATTTCCCTCCCAAGCCGCACTGGGAAGTGGGGGAGCGCGCGGGAATTCTGGATCTCTCCGCCGCCACGAAAATCGCGGGCGCGCGCTTCGCAGTTTACAAAAGTTGGGGCGCACGCCTGGAACGCGCGCTCGCAAATTTCTTTCTCGACGTGCATACGCACGAACACGCCTACACGGAAATTCTTCCGCCATTTCTGGTGAATACTGCTTCGCTCACCGGCGCCGGCCAGTTGCCGAAGTTCGCCGCCGAGCTCTTCAAAGTGCAGGATACCGACTTGTGGCTCACGCCTACTTCTGAAGTTGAACTTCACAACTTGTACCGCGACGAAACGATTGCGGAAGCCCAGCTCCCGATTCGCGTCACCGCCTGGACCGCTTGCTTCCGCTCCGAAGCCGGTGCGGCGGGCAAAGATACGCGAGGCATTTTGCGGCAGCATCAATTTCAGAAAGTCGAGCTCTTCAAGTTCACCCATCCGCATAAGAGCTACGAAGAACACGAATTCCTCGTGAGCAATGCGGAAACGATTTTGCAAAAACTTGGTTTGCACTATCGCACTGTGCTGTTGTGCACTGGTGACATGGGTTTTGCTTCCGCAAAAACGTACGACATAGAAGTGTGGCTGCCATCGAGCAACGAATTCCGCGAAATATCTTCGTGCTCCAATTGCGAAGCGTTCCAATCGCGCCGCGCGGGAATCCGCTACAAACCGAAAGCCGGCGGAAAAAGCGACTTCGTGCACACGCTTAACGGTTCCGGACTCGCGGTCGGGCGAACCTGGATCGCGGTGATTGAGAATTATCAGCAGGTGGACGGCTCAATCATCATCCCTGAAGTGTTGCGCCCATATATGGGTATTGAGCGCATTCCTGTCCCAGCTAAGGATTCGTAGGAGCTCCCGTCAGTTGAAACGGGTATTCGTAGGATCGGTGGCAAATGAGACGGGCATTCCTAGCATCGGCATGGCATATGGATATAGAGCGCATTCTTCCTGCCAGCCAAAGATCGGCTGGAGATTTCCTAGCGCCTGCCGCTGGCTAATGAGAGGGTACTCAATAGCGTGGGTGGTACAGCGAAGAGAGGGGTCGGGCAGCCTCAAACCATTGTAACTCGCTGGTATAGTTAACTTTAGTTGAATATAGGCGGCATTTTGTCCACAGAGATGGAGTACTATTCGTCTCGCAACCTCTTGAATTCACACATTTTCGTTTGACGCACCCTTTTGCGGTTGCATACACTCGCCTCACCCGCGTACTAGTGCGTTCCCGCCGCCGTGCCTGGGTCGGCGCAAGTCGGGATACCGTCAAGGTAGATAACGGTAAGGTCAGGGATAACCTAAGGACGGTTGAGGTGGGGCGGTCCCAATAGGGAAATTTTTCATGATGTTTCTAGCGCGCATGTTGCGGTTTTTGTTCTGGTTGGTGGTGGTTTCCTGGGGCGTACGGCTCCTGGGACGCGTGGTGAATGGGATGTTGCGCGGCGGAAGCGGTGCTGGCGACGAAACGAACACACCAGCACAGGGCGCGGCGGGTAGCAGGCCGGAGCGAAGCGCACGCAAGCTCTTGCGCGACCCGGTTTGCGGCGTGCACCTTGCGGAGGTGCTGGCCATTCCACTGCGAGAGAACGGCGAGTTGTTGTACTTTTGCTCGGTGGCGTGCCGGGATAAATATTTGGCAGACACGAAAAAAATTGCGGCCAACGGCTAGAGCGTTTGCTAAGAAACGAATTTTAATTTCCGGAGCATGGCAACAAAAGGTTTACAGTTTACCAATTCAGGTGCAGGGAAACAGAAAGCTTAAGGAATAATTTCGGCAGGGAATTCAGGCACAGGGCAGCAGAAATTTTATCGAGAGACGATCGAGCTAGGGAAAGGACCGACGCCGATGGCCACGGTCGCAAAGCCGACAGCCCCGACACGACAAATTGGCGCACCGCCGATGGTGCCGCGCATTGCTCCTCGCGAGGATTTAAATCCATTTCGCATCGCGCAGATTCAGTTCGACATGGCGGCGGAATTTTTGAAACTTGATCCTGGCTTGCGGCAGATTCTGCGCACACCCAAACGCGTGCTGGAAGTTTCGCTGCCGACGAAAATGGACAATGGCCAGGTGAAAGTATTAAGCGGCTACCGCGTGCAGCACAACGTGGCGCGCGGCCCAGGAAAAGGCGGCATACGATTTCATCCCAACGTTACGCTGGATGAAGTGAAGGCGCTTGCTGCGGGGATGACGTGGAAAACGGCGACGGTAAACGTGCCGTTCGGGGGCGCCAAGGGCGGCGTCATTTGCGATCCCAAACGGATGTCCAAGAGCGAACTGGAACGCATGACGCGGCGTTACGCGAGCGAAATTTTACCGATCATCGGGCCGGACCAGGATATTGCTGCGCCGGACGTGTACACGGACGCACAGACGATGGCGTGGATCATGGACACGTACGCCATGATGACGGGGCGCGCTGGACACGGAGTGGTGACTGGCAAACCAACTTCCATCGGAGGTTCGGTGGGACGCGACGAGGCGACGGCGCGCGGACTGGTTTTTGTGGTTGAAGAAGCATGCAAGCTGAAAAAAATCTCGTTGCGCGGCGCGACGATCGCCATTCAAGGATTTGGAAATGTAGGCGCCAGCGCGGCGCGTTTATTCGCGGAGAGAAAAGCGAAGATCATCGCGCTCAGCGATACGCGCGGCGGCGTAACCAATTCGCGCGGCATCGATCCCGTAAAAGCGATTCGGTATAAAGAACGCTCCGGCACCGTGGTGGGCATGCCCGGCGCGTCGCGGACGACTAACGATGAATTGCTGGCCATGAAGTGCGACATTTTGATTCCAGCCGCCTTGGAAAACGTGATCACGCTGCAGAATGCGGAAGCTATTAAAGCGCGCATCGTTGCGGAAGCCGCCAACGGTCCCACTACACCTCACGCCGATGAAATTCTTGCACGGCGTGGAATTACGGTCCTGCCGGACATTTTGGCAAATGCAGGCGGGGTTACCGTAAGTTATTTCGAATGGGTGCAGAATCAGCAGGGCCTGGTGTGGGAACTGGACGAAGTAAATGCGCGTTTACAGAAAACGATGGTGCGTGCGTTTCACGAAATGGTCGAGACCATGCGCAAGCATCACGTTCCGCCGCGTGCCGGCGCCATGATATTGGCGGTGAGCCGAGTTTCTGAGGCCACGCTCGTCCGCGGGCTTTTTCCATGACGCGGGGCTTGTTTCCATAAAATCGCGCGCTCCTTACATAAAATGCAGGTTCATTCCATAAAAGTCGCGAGTGTTTCCATTCGAAATACTGGGCGTTTTTGCCCCTGCCGGCACATAAAATATTTCCCCAATGTTGTGAGTCTAGAATATTTTTCCAACCACACTTTTCCCATTACACTTTCAGGCACCGCGTCTCCATCTACGCAGGAAATAAATCCCAGCCAAAGTGCGAACAGCCATTACAAACGGAACTAAGACTGCGAAAAGCTTATCGCGAACTGCAAATTGCGAACGGCTAGACGCGATCTAGAGCGGGAAATTGTGTGTCCACTGCTCACCGCCGAGGAAGAGGCGAAAGCTGGAACGACGCGCACGAGTTTTACAAATTTTTGTCTTGCGTGCAGCAAACGGCACGCGTACATTCGCAATTGCCGGTGCATTCCGATCAGTTTCGGAATTGCGACCGGCAATTTCCGCCTTGTTTGGGTTTAGTGGGGCGAAAAGTAAAATTAAATTGTTCAGAGCGAACGGAAATTAGCAGGCACGAAAAGAATTTTAAACGAAACGCCCCAATTAAGAAGACTTAAAAGGAATAAAGCTAGACAAAATGCCTAATCACATCAATTCCACCCCGCCAATACTTCTGACGATTGCGGGATTCGACCCGTCCTGCGGGGCCGGAACAGCGGCGGATTTAAAAACTTTCGCGGCGCACGGATGCTACGGCGTAGCAGCGATCACTTCCGTGACAGTGCAAAGCACGCAGGGCGTGGAGGATGTGCATAACACGCCGAGCGCGACGTTGCGGGCGCAGTTGGAGATACTGGCGAAGGATTGTGATATCGCCGCAGTGAAGATCGGGATGCTAGGCAATCGAGGGAATGCGGTGGCGGTATCGGAATTTCTGGACGCGCACCGATTTGCGCATGTTGTGCACGACCCGGTGATGAAATCATCGAGCGGCACGGAATTGCTGGATGCCGCAGGAATCAAGTTCCTGGCAACTGAATTATTGAAACGCTCCAGCGTGATTACTCCCAATATTCCGGAAGCGGAAAGTCTAACAGGACTGATTATCAAGGACCTTGGAGACATGGAAGCAGCCGCGCGGAAGATTGTGGAGATGGGCGCGCGCGCGGTGATCCTCAAGGGCGGACATATGGAACGCGCGGTGGATGTTTTATTCGACGGCGAGGAGATTGTGACGCTGGCAGGCGAGCGCGTGCACGAAAATTATCTGCACGGAACCGGATGCACCTTTGCTTCGGCACTTACAGCGCAACTGGCGGCCGGGCGCACGCTACGCGAAGCAGCGACGCTGGCCAAGGCGTACGTTACGAAAGCAATTGAGAAGGCGTACGCGATCGGGAAGGGCCGCTTGCCGCTCGATCATTTCTATCGCCAGCGAATCGAGCCGCCGGCGCGCGGGATCCACGAAGTGCCACAGCACGGCATGCATCCCGCCGCCGAACCCGCCACGCACTGAAGGCGGCGCTTCCTAATTTCTTTCCCTCCGGGTAGCGCATGGAGAGGAGAAAGCCATGGAATTGAACGCGAAGCCTAGGCCAGGCGGTCTGGGTTTTCGCGTAAAATCCGGCTGGGCGATGGCGGTATTGCTCACTGGCAACTCCTCTTCGCCACGCTTGCTACGATGCCTGCCCATTCTTTTATCTGACCCACAAGTTCCTGGATCGAAGCAGCCTTATCACGCCGCGCTCGAACTGCCCGAGAAAGAAGGAAGAAACGAGGTGCAGAGGCTGCGAAACGTGGTGGGTCGGGCGGCGGAACGATCGGTCGCAGAGCTCCTCAAACAAGCGAACGAAGCGGACTGCCGTGTGCGGGTCGCGGCGCTAGTGGTGGGCAGCCTGGTGGATCCGGGTTCTCTACATAACGAGCATATTCGCGCACATGCGCTTGAAGGACAATTGTTTCGCACGGTGCTGGAGGATGCGTTGCGCGGGCACAAAATTGGTTGCGCGGTAGTCTTGGAGAAGAATGCGTATGCAGAGACAGCGGCGTTATTGCGTACGAGCACGGGGCGAGCCAAACGAATTGCCGCGGATCTAGGCGATGGACACAAGGGTTCGTGGCGCGCGGAGGAAAAACTGGCGGCATTAGCAGCGTGGCTGGCGCTGACGAGCAGTTGAGGGTGGGGGAAGAGGCGATTCATCGAGACTGAAGTGCAACGGTCTGCAGTCCGCCCCCATCAAATTGGTGTGGCGAGATGGAAGCGTGACGGAAACGTGCGGTTACAGCTGGAAACATGTGGGCGGGTAGCGGTTTCGGCTGATACTGAATTTGGCGTACACTGAACTATTCATAGTCCCGTCTAACCCAGAATGAGGCTTCCTTTGATCAGAACGAGGCGTAGTGGCGCGATTCTCTTTGCAGGTGCGTTAAATCTAACAATTTTACTGTTTTCAGCGGCTCCGATTTCGCAAGCCGGACCACCGGAAGGACAGGTGAAGCGTTCGCCGGTGCTAGCGGCACTGAAAGCCGAAATGGACCGCTCGATTCAGGCGCTGAAAGCGCAGGAGCCGCCCGCCTATTTCATTAGTTACACGGTAACGGATACGCAGCGTGCGGATGTCTCGGGTTCGAATGGAGCGTTATTGACAAGCAACGACGGGCGCAACCGCTGGCTGGAAGTTTCCGTGCGGACCGGGGATTACCTCTTGGATAGCTCCCACAAAGTAGGCGAGCGGCAGCAGGCCAACGGCGGGCCAGGCGCCCCGGTGCCTATTGACGACGATGCTGAAGTACTGCGGCGCGTCATCTGGCTGGAGACAGATCGGCAATACCGCGCTTCCGCGGAAGCACTGATCAAAATCAAAACGGGCAAAGAAGTAAAAGTGGAAACAGAAGAAGGACGCGCGCCGGACTTTTCCCGCGAGGACGCGCATACCTCCATTGGGCCGCAAGCCTCCATGTCCGTGGACCGCAAGCCGTGGGAAGAAAAAGTGCGGGCGTATACCAAGGCATTCCGCAACTCGACGGCGATTATCAATTCCATCGTGACATTCACGGGGCAAGCACAGAACGCGTATCAGGTAAACAGCGAAGGCACGCAGCTACAATTCGGGCAGACACGTTACCGGCTGGAGTTGTTCATCCAAGGCAAAGCTCCCGACGGGATGGACATCGATCGTTATTACAACTTCGATTGGGTGAATCCGGCGGACGCACCGGACGACAAAGCGGTGTACGCGGCCGAAGCGACCATGCGGAAAGAGTTGGAAGGGCTGGTGGCGGCGCCGATTAACGATCCCACGGTGGGTCCAGCGTTATTAACCGGGCGCGCGGCAGCAGTTTTCTTTCACGAAGTATTCGGACATCGCGATGAAGGGCACCGGCAAAAAGACGTGACCGAGGGACAAACATTTTCGAACAAAGTGGGACAGCAGATTTTGCCGAGTTTTCTGACCATTGTGGACGACACGACGATGAGACGATTGGGCTCGCAGGAACTTCTGGGCTACTACCAGTTCGACGATGAGGGCGTTCCCGCACAGCGAGTAACGCTGGTGGATCACGGAGTGTTAAAGAATTTCGAAATGTCGCGATCGCCGTTGGCGGACTTTCCGCGTTCCAATGGCCACGGTAGACGCCAGCTAGGAGCGACACCGGTTTCGCGGCAAGGAAACCTGATCGTGCAGAGCAACAAGAGCGTCACGAATGCGCAGCTTCGCGCGAAGCTGATCGACCTCATCAAAGAACAAGGCAAGACGTACGGACTATTGATCGACGACATAGCCGGTGGATTTACGTTTACTGGACGCGGACAGCCGCAAGCGTTTCAGGTTCTGCCGCTGGTGGTTTACAAAGTGTACGCTGATGGGCGGCCCGACGAATTGGTGCGCGGCGTGGACATCGTAGGCACACCACTGGCTGCGTTGACGAAGATTGTGGCCACCGGCGACACGCCGGAAGTGTTCAACGGATATTGCGGCGCGGAATCAGGCTCCGTGCCGGTAGCCGCCGCATCGCCGGCCATTCTGACGTCCGAGCTGGAAGTGCAGAAGAAGCAGAGTTCCACGGACCGACCGCCGATTTTGCCTTCGCCTGCCCACGACACAATTTCTACAGGTCAATCGGTTCCGACGGGTCAAACGGGAGGCCAGCTGTGAGGCGCACACTAACGGCATGGATTTTCCTGGCTGCCACGTGGAGCTGCGGAACGGCAGCCTCGGGCCGAGCCGCGCAAGTCCCCCAAGATAACGATCAGACACTGCGCGCGATGCGCGATGAAATGGCGCGCGCGAAGACACGGCTGGAATTGAAGATTCCAGGCAGAAACGAACCGGTGCGGCCGTATTACGTGGAATACCGGATCTTGGATCTAGATGTGCGGGAAATAAGCGGAGAGTTCGGCTCGCTTCTCTCGAGCACGCATGCGCGCAACCGTTTCATGAACGTGATAGCGCGAGTGGGCAGCTACAAGCTGGACAATTCGAATTTCATCAGCGACGACGGCTTCCGCGGATTCATCGGGCCCACGGGATCGGTGGGCATCGATCGCGATTACGATTCGTTGCGACAAGATTTGTGGATCGCGACGGACCAGGCTTTCAAAGAGGCGGTGGAGACGTATTCGCGCAAGCAGGCGTACCTGAACAGCCTGGCGCGGCAATCAGAGATCGACGATTTTTCCAAAGCGGAGTCGATACATCTGATCGACCCACTGATAACGCCCGATTGGACGAATCGCAACTGGGAGCAGGAAGTGCGAGATACGTCGGGGACGATGCGAGCGTTTTCCCGGATTTATGAAGCGCGCGTGAATTATTACCTGGTGTACGCGACGGAATATCTGGTGACGAGCGAGGGTACGGAAATTCGCACGAACCGAAGCTTCGCGGCTGTGGAGTCCGGCATGAATGCTCCGGCGGATGATGGCACGCCGCTCAATCATTTTTATTCCGCCTACGCGCCGCGTCCCGCGGATTTGCCGAGCCCCGAGGTGGTACGCAAAGGTTTGAACGTGACCGGCAGCGAGTTAATGGCGCTACGCGCGGCTCCCGGTGGGCAGGATTATACTGGGCCAGTGCTTTTCGAAGCACGGGCCGCGGCACCGCTGCTGGCGCAAGTGCTTGGTCCGGCGTTGAATGGCTCACGACCGCCAGTATCATTTGCTCCGGCGGTGGAGCAAATGTTGAGCGGGCTGGGCGGAAAGAGCGACTGGCTGACGCGGATTGGCGCGCGAGTGCTGCCGACGTCGGTAACATTGGTGGACGACCCGAGCGCGAAAGAATACAAGGGAACGCCATTGCTGGGCGGATACACGGTAGACGACGAAGGAGTGCGCGCGCAAAAAGTTAAGTTGGTGGAAAACGGGATGTTGAAGCGGGAGTTGATGTCGCGCCGGCCAGGACCCGACTTTAACGAATCGAACGGGCACGGACGCTCGGCATTTTTGAGCGATGCGAAACCGACGATGAGCAATTTATTTTTTACGTCCACAGAGACGCTATCCGCGGATGAGATGAAGAAGAAATTTCTGGATGAATGCCACGCGGAAAAATTGAACTACTGCGTGGTGGTGCGAGAGATGGATAATCCGTCCATCAGCCTGCTGCGACAGGACGACTTCGCGGAATTATTGGCGAGTTATGGCGGCGGCGCGGGCACGGGCGACCGCCTTCCGCTGGTGGTGTATCGAGTTTATCCGGCCGACGGGCACGAAGAAATCATTCGCGGGGCGCGCATCATCGGAGTGAATTCCCGCGCGCTGCGAAACATCGCGGCGATTGGAAATGACAATTTCGTCTACAACTACATGCAGAGCCAGATGAACGGCTTCGCGGGAACGGCGCTGGGCGCGTTTGGCTCGGCGCAAAGCGGGCTGCCGGCGTCAATCGTGGCACCTTCGCTGTTGTTCGCGGAATTGGAAGTGCGCGGCGCCCGGGGCGAGCCGAAACGCTTGCCGATACTGCCCGCTCCACCAATGACCGCAGCGAAGTGAAGATGCGACATGATCATTCCGATCGACGGGTAAACGGCAACATCGAACATTTCTGATGAATGAAATAACTAGACGCGTATTGATTTATGGAGGGGCGGTAGCCGGCGCGTACGGGCTGCTGGCTGGCGTGCAACGCGTTTGTCTTACAGCATTCGCTGATGACGACGCGAAGGACGATGGCCGTCCCGTGAAAATCGTGAAGTTCGCAGACGATGGCACGCGGTTGGGGACGTTTACGTTACCCAAAGTGGTGAAGACCGCCGAAGAATGGAAGAAACAGTTAGGGGCGTTGGAATACGAAGTGACGCGACGCGGGGATACGGAAAAGGCATTCACCGAGAAACTGTATGAGCAGCACGCGCCGGGATTATATCGCTGCGGCGATTGCGAGAACGCGTTGTTTGATGGGCGCACGGAATTCGATTCTGGAACGGGGTGGCCGAGCTTCTGGGAAGCGATCGCGCAGGAAAATGTGCGGGAAATAAAGAATGCGAGCTTTGGAACGGTGCGAACGGAAGTGCGGTGCACGCTTTGCAACGCGCATCTCGGCCATGTGTTCACGGATGGACCGAAGCCGACAGGCTTGCGGTATTGTATGAATTCGGCGGCGCTAAGATTTATTCCACGCCGCAAGACCTGAGAAAACTCACCTAAGAGAATAATAGATCTTGCTAAACCGATTTTGGCACGGCAGTGTGCCTGCAGTCATAAAAGCGAAGTCGTGAAAGGAGTGCCATAGCGATGAATGGTGCGCAGATGAGGTAGTCTAAGCGGACGGCGATGGAAACGCGATACGTAGAGGAAGTGCGGGAGAAGAAAAGCGCGGCATTGCTGAGCGTAGGCTCAGCCGTGATACTCGTTTCGCTGAAGACGTTTCTGGTAATTCGCACAGGCAGCCTGGGCGTGTTGTCCGAGGCGTTGCACTCCGGACTGGACCTAATTGCCGCGATCATCACTTTTCTGTCGGTGCGCGTGTCTGATCTGCCGGCGGATGAGAAACATCCGTACGGTCACGGGAAAATCGAAAACTTTTCAGCGTTCGTGGAGACCGGGCTGTTAGTGGTCACGGCGCTCTTTATTATTTACGAAGGATTTGACCGGCTGTTGTTTCATAGCGTGCACGTGCAGCCGAGCGTGACGGCGATTGTGGTGCTAATGGTGGCGCTGGGCATCGACATGACCAGAGCGCGGGCCCTTTCGAAAGTGGCAAGAAAATATGGCAGTGAGGCGCTGGAAGCGGATGCGCTGCATTTTTCGACGGATGTGTGGAGCACCATGGTGGTTATCGTGGGTGTGGGACTAGTGTGGGCTGGCGAAGCGTGGGATTTGCCGGCGCTGGTATACGCAGACGCGCTCGCAGGCCTGGCGGTCGCGGGAGTGATTTTATGGGTGGGGTCGCGGCTCGGCAAACGAACCGTAGACGCGCTGCTGGATGCCGCTCCAGAGGGTTTGCGGCAGGAAATTGCGAGAGAGGTAGCGCGGATGGATGGCGTATTGGACGTGGACCGGGTGCGCGTGCGGCGGGCCGGTAATCGGCACTTTGTGGATGCCACGGTGAGCGTGGCGCGGACGGCAAGCCTGGAACAGGTGCATTCGTTGAGCGACGCGATTGAAAAGCGTATCGGGGAAATCGTGCCGTCCGATGTGATGGTGCACGCAGAGCCGCGCGCGCCGCAAGGAGAGCATTTGTTTGAAGCCATTCGCGCGGTGGCACAGCGAATGGGATTGGCGATCCACGACGTAACCGCGCTACAGCAGGATGGCCAGCTTTTTATCGAGCTGCACCTCGAAGTAGACGAAAACCTGAGCCTGCGCGACGCCCATCGCCAAGCGAGCAAGTTGGAAGAAGGCATTCGCAAACTTCGCGATGGATTGACAAACGTAAATATTCACATCGAGCCGTTGGGACGGCACATATCCACGCCGGACACGGGCCCGGAGGAAATGAAACTGTTGTGCCAGGCGATAGAGAATTTTCTGAATAGTTTAGGGGCGGAATACGATGAGCTGGTGAATTGCCACGATGTGCATGTACGTCAGGTGGAGCACCGCTTTCTGGTGTCATGCCATTGCACCATGAAAAGCATGCTGCCGATTACACAAGTACACGACGTCACAGCGGCTCTGGAAGACCGGGTGAAAGGGAAATTTCCGCAGATTTATCGCGTGACCATTCACCCCGAGCCACTGGAATAACGCCCGTAGACATCCAGGGGGATCGAGCATCTTATATCGAAACGCAGGGTACAGAAGGAGAAGGCCGCCGGAAGACCTGTGCGCCGAGCGCAAGAACCGCTGGGAAACATTCGAGAACATAGCGGGGCTCGGGAGTTTCGAGAGTGGTGAGGAAAGCGGTTCGCAGGAAAACAAAGAGAACAAGCAGCGCGATGGCAGGGCGAGCCAGAGAATTCGAACGCCACAACAACAGCGCGCCGATGGCAGCAAGCGCAACGTAAAAGATGTTCAACACGAAAAAGCCAATGGTGACGGATTGATCGATCGGATCGTCCTCCCAGGCTTGGGCTAGAGGAAGCACTTTACCGGAAAATGGAAGCAGCTCGATGCGCGGAGTAAACCAGATCGTTAGAGCGCGGGCAGCGGGAAGCCATAGATAAGTGCCCAGAGGATGGCGCCTGGTGCGTTCGCGACCAAGTTGGGCAAAGCCGGCGTCCTCTTCGGGAGTAAGCGTCAGATCTTCATTGTGCCGCGCCAAGAGCTGTGCGACACGCTCCTTTTCCTGCGGGGTATCGAAGGCCCTGGGGGGAATGTCATTCACGTCGATGGGTTCGTTGTTTAGCTTCCAGGACACGAGATAACAATCTCGGACGCGATAAAGCCAGGTCTTCTCCCAAGCCATGAATCCCTGCGGAACCAATTCACCGGGGAGATTCGAATTCCTGGGGGCCAGGAATTGCCACTCATGAAGGGAAAGGAAGTTGCGCGCGCCCCAAGGAATGAGCGGCAAGAAAGAAGCGAAGGCCATGACAAGAACTAATCGAAACCAGCGCAAACGCTGCTGCCTTCGCGCGAGAAACCAATAGAGGACCATCCACGCGGCGATCAGGATGAGAGGAGTTTCGGGACGAAAAAGTGTTCCAAAACCGACCGTGAAGGCGGCGGCGATTCCGGTGAAACGCGCAGCTCGCCAGGAGGAGTCAGGGGGATTAGAAATATTTGTAGCAGGCTGCTCCAGGTGACGAAGCTGCCGAACCAGGAATAGAAGTGCCACGGCGGTAAAGAAGGTGGCCCAGACTTCCGTGAGCGGTACAGCGGTGTAATTGGCGGTGAATGGGCAGGTGACAGCGAGCCACAAGCCAACGGTAAACGCGAGGTTGCGGCGAGGAGTTTCACGGGATCGGGATCCGAGGATCTGTGCCAGCCGAGCGATTACGACGCATGTGCTGAGATCTACGAACACCTGCGCAAGCATGACCCAGAAACGAGCAGCGGCTTCGGTACGGCCTGAAAGGGCGTATACAAACGTGAGGAACGCGGGGTAGCCGGGCATGCGCAGGTCAACAAGCGTTACGGCGCCGGCCACGTCCATGGCGTAGGCATGGTGCTTCAGCCAGTTTGCAGCGATCTGTTCATAGAGGACGGTATCGCCGGAATTACCCGGAAACCTGAGTACGAAAAAGAGGCGCAGGCAGAGACCTAAGAGGAGCGCGGTAGCAGGATTCGAGATAATTCGCTTCATCAATGCAACGCATCTTACAATAGAGCAGACGGAATCGAGCGGACGGACTCAGCCTCCGTCGTGACGGCCCGGCAGTGCCAGTAGGTGGAAAGATACAATGAAAGAACGCGGACCTATCTTTTATGACGCGGAGCGCGTTCGCTGGCGGCGTACGCGGCGGGCGATGGAAATTAGCGGAGCGTTGCTGACGCTACTGCTGGCGTACTTTTTCGTCACCATCGCGGCTAGCGTGGATCTTCCCGCCGGCCTGCTACCGGATACCAAGTCCGGATATCGTCCTCTGAAGCTGAAAAAAATCATTAAACCACCGCTGCGAGAAGGGCGCCGCCGGCGGATAGCGAACATCGGCGCGATGCCGGCAACTTACGACCCGCTGCGAGCCGCGTTTTTCGTGAGCTGGGACCCCAACAGCCTGGCGTCGTTGAAGAGACATTACAAAGACGTAGATTTACTCATAGCGGAACAGCTGCACGCTGTTTCGCCGGATGGCTCACTGAGTGTGGTGGATTACCAGCACGGGCAGGATACGATCAAGACCTCTCCCAGCGAAGCAATCGCGCTCCTCAAAGAGGATAAGTTGCACCAGTGGATGAAGAGCATGAACGTTGAGCTACCGATGATGGCGCTGGTTAACAACTCTGACGGCTTGAAATGGCACACCAAGGAAATGGCGCAAATGTTGGCGGGTTCGGTCGCGCGACAACGAGTGGTACAGAACCTGGTGGAATACGCGGTCGAATCCCACGAGGCGGGCATCGTCGTAGACTTCGAAGAAGTTCCCGACGCGAGCCAGGCACACTTCCGGCAATTTGCAGCGGAACTGGGTCCAGCACTGCATGCGGTGGGCTTGAAGTTGATGGTGGCCCTACCTGCGCGCGATGAAGTGTACGATTACGCTTTTTTTGGCAAAAACTGCGACGCAATCCTGTTGATGAACTATGACCAGCACTGGCTGAGTTCGCCCCCAGGTCCGATTGCAGCGCAGGACTGGTTCGTGGAAAACCTCCAGCAGATTCTGAAAATAGTGCCAGCGGAGAAGATCATCGTGGCAGTGGGGAGCTATGCGTACGATTGGCCGGAATCCACGAAAAATAAATATGGGCACGCGGATTCATTCAGCGTGCAGGAAGCACTGTTGCACGCTTCAGAATCGCAGACGCAAGTGGAATTTGACCCGATCTCGCTGAATCCGCATTACTCCTATAGCGATGAGCACGATCATGTGCACCAGGTGTGGATGCTCGATGCACTGACCACGTATAACGAATTGCGTGCGAGCGAACGCCTAGGGGTACACGGGACAGCGTTATGGCGGTTAGGCTCGTCGGATACATCGATTTGGCCAATCCTAGACATAACGCGGGCAGACGAAAAAGTACGGCAGAAACTCGAGGACATCGCGCCGGGTCCGGATTTGATCTTGGAAGGTGCGGGAGACGTTTGGTATTTCGCGGACACACCGAAACAGGGCCACCGGAGTTTTACGTACGATGCGGCGAGCGATCTCTTCACCAATGAAACGTACGACGCTTATCCTCTGTCGTACAAAATTAATCAGTTTGGCGCCGCGAATAAAAAATTGGCTATCACCTTTGATGACGGTCCGGATACGCGCTGGACGCCGAAGATTCTGGAGATCCTGAAACAAAAAAAGGTTCCGGCGACGTTCTTTGTAGTGGGTATGGCGGCGAATCAATGGCCTGAGTTAGTACGCCAAGAGTACGCGGAGGGGCATGAGGTTGGGAATCATACTTATACACATCCCAGTTTTGACGACCTCTCCCATACGCAATTGCGGTGGGAGCTTAACCTGACGCAGCGGCTGATTGAAAGTACCTTGGGGGTAAAGTCCACATTATTCCGGCCTCCATACGGCATCGATCACCAACCGGAATACGCGTCGGAAGTAGCGCAACTTCCCGCGGTCCAACAGATGGGGTATCTAATCATTGGACAAAAGATCGACGCGCATGACTGGAAACAGCTGAATGGCAAGCAGGTTCCGGAACAGGAAATCGTCAACAACGTGGTGCAAGACGCGGGCAAGGGCAACATAATCCTGTTCCACGATGGAGGAGGCGACCGCAGCCAGACGGTCGTGGCGCTGTCGAAGATAATCGACACATTGCGGTCACAGGGATACGAATTTGTTTCGGTGCCAGACTTAATCGGGAAAACGCGCGCGGAAGTAATGTTGCCGCTCTCGAAGGAAGAGCAGTTCGAAGCGCACGCCGATGGATTCATCTTTGGGATCTACCACTGGTTCCGGCTGGGTATCGCTACAATTTTTATCATTGGGATCGTGTTGGTGAGCGGACGCGCTGTGATCATTGGCCTTCTGGCACTGATTGAAAAGCTGCGTCCGGACCATACGGTGATATCCGATCCGCCTCCATCTGTGACCGTGTTGATACCGGCGCACAATGAGGAACGGGTGATCGTAGAGACGGTGGCTTCGGTGTTGGCAACCGGCTTGAAGGATTTGCGGGTCATCGTCGTAGACGATGGGTCGAGCGATGCGACGGGGGCTCTGCTCGATGAGCATTTTGGCGCGGATGAGCGCGTATGTATCATTCACCAAGTTAATCGAGGAAAAGCCGCGGCGCTGAGCCGTGCGATGTCCCTGGCAGACACGGAAATCGTGGTGACCATTGACGCAGACACGGAAATCGAGCCGGACGCCATCGTTAAGTTGTTGCGTCATTTCTCTGATCCGCGGATCGGGGCGGTGGCAGGAAACGTAAAAGTGGGGAACCGCTCGAGGTGGCTGACGCGCTGGCAGGCTCTGGAATACATCACCAGTCAGAATATGGAGAAACGCGCTTTCGATCTCCTCAACTGCATCACGGTTGTGCCGGGAGCATTGGGTGCATGGCGAAAAAAGGCCATAGAGGCAGCCGGAGGAATCACCGCGGATACCGTTGCTGAGGACGCGGACCTGACGATCGCGATTCGACGGCTTGGGTGGCGCATTAGCTACGACGAAGAAGCGATCGCGTGGACGGAAGCTCCCGAAACGCCTGGCGTGTTGATCCGCCAAAGGTTCCGATGGACTTTCGGAACGCTGCAAGCTTTCTGGAAGCACAGCAGCACACTTTTTAAGCCGAAGTACGGAACGCTGGGATGCATCGCGCTGCCAAACATATTTGTTTTTCAGATATTGCTTCCGCTGATTTCGCCAATCATTGATTTATTGTTTCTTGGCTCCGTGGCTTTGTGGGCGCTGGAACGGTGGCATATCTCCTGGTTACCGCAAATCCATTCCACCACAGAAGATTTGTTACGTGCTGTGCTGTTCTTCCTGGCATTCTTACTGATCGATATTCTGACTTGTGTTCTGGCGTTCGCATTGGAGCGCAAGGAAGACTGGACGCTGCTCATCCCGGTATTGTTGCAGCGATTTTACTACCGCCAACTGATGTACGTGGTATTGTTCCGTTCGGTCAAGGAAGCGGTGAGTGGTAGGCCGGTGGGCTGGCGAGGAGTAGAAAAGGAATTGCCGCAGAGGGTCGTTTCTGCTTGATCGCTTCGTCGAAGCGGGACGCAATCGTGCCTATTTTTTCTCGGACATTACTACGGTAGAATCCAGTTTCTGTTGTTGGAGGGCACTATGGCTATCAGTTTCACGCTAAACGGAAAAAGCCAGAGCGTTGATGTAAGCCCGGACATGCCTTTGTTATGGGTTCTGCGCGACACGCTTAACATGACGGGTACGAAGTTCGGCTGTGGCATGGCGCTGTGCGGAGCCTGCACGGTGCACGTCAACGGCGAAGCGACGCGGTCCTGCATTACGCCAGCGGCGAGCATTGCGGGGAAAAAGATCACGACGATTGAAGGACTCTCCGCCGATGGCAACCATCCAGTGCAACGGGCTTGGATGGAAGAAAATGTGCCGCAATGCGGTTACTGCCAACCAGGACAAATCATGAACGCGGCAGCGCTTCTGACAAAGAAGCCCAGCCCCAGTGATGCGGACATCGACGATGCGATGAGCGGAAATATTTGCCGCTGCGGGACCTATCAGAGAATTCGCAAAGCCATCCATCGTGCTGCGGCTTTGCACACCGAGAAATCCAAGTCTTCGTAATTCGACAGCTACCCTCCACGGAAGAATTTTCGGACGATTGTTAGCCTAGGCAATGGAAGATTGTCTGCCGACGTGTGGCTGAATATCCTTTAGCACGAGATGATGGCCCGGCGATGATGATGGTGATTTCCTTTGACGGCGTCAGTGCGCTAGCAATCATTACGCTGGGGATTTGGTGCTACCTTTTTTTTCTGCGCGGTGGGTTTTGGTGGATCGGGGCGTCCCACAGCGATGAAAAACAGACAAATGATGTTGAAAACTGGACGAGTGTGGTGGCCATTGTGCCGGCACGCAACGAGGCGGAAACGATTGGCAGAAGTGTTGCTTCGCTAGCGCGGCAAAATTATCCCGGCGATTTTCGCGTGGTGGTGGTGGATGACCACAGCGACGACGACACCGCACGTGTTGCCCAACTTGCCGCCGTCGAGAATGAGGTGGTGAATCAGGTAACTATTTTAACCGCGGATGCACAGCCCGCGGGGTGGACGGGAAAACTCTGGGCACTGAATAAAGGGGTGGCCAGTGCACAAAAGGATGCGCCGGAGTTTTATTGGTTCACCGACGCGGATGTGCAGCACAGCCCGGGCACACTTCGAGGGCTTGTGGCGTGCGCCCAGCGAAATGATTTGGACATTGCTTCGTTGATGGTAATGCTGCAAGCGACAACGCTGCCGGAGCGTCTGCTTATCCCTCCATTCCTATACTTTTTTCTTTTGTTGTATCCGCCGCGATGGATCGCCAATGCGAAAAAGCGCACCGCCGGGGCCGCAGGTGGCTGCATTCTGTTGCGCCACAGCGGACTGGGAAGGATTGGCGGGTTAGCTGCCAAACGCAGTGAAGTGATTGACGATTGCGCGCTGGCGCGTGCAGTGAAGAGAAGCGGTGGCCGGATCTGGATGGGCTTAACGCGCAGCAGCGTGAGCGTTCGAAGTTACAGTAGTTTCAGCGAAATCCGCGACATGATTGCGCGAACCGCATTCACACAGCTTCATTATTCTGCGCCGCTCTTGTCAGCTGCATTGGCAGGAATATTTTTGACGTATCTGACACCGCTCCTGCTCCTCATCTCGCCTAGTCACGGAACGCGTGTCCTGGCGACGTTGATGATGTTTATCTCGTTTTTGCCGACGGTACGTTTCTATAGACTGCTGCCATTTTGGACACTGTTGTTGCCGGTGGCAGCAATCTTTTATGGGTATGCGACGTGGCTTTCCGCTGTACGATACTGGGTAGGCCGCGGCGGACAATGGAAAGGCCGCGCGCAGGCGCCCAGGAAGAGTTAAGAAGTAACTCCGCGTTTGTGGAAATGTGTGGTTTCAGGCGCGGGAATTTGTTACTCTTCTGGAAGGTAAGGTACAGGGCTGTATCCTGTTTTTAGGGAATGGCACCGGAGGCCACCATGAGTATTGTCCCGAATGCGGGCGACGGTAAAGTTACTGTCCCCGATATCCTGCAGCGGAAAGCCGCGGCTGCGGGCTCCCAACACAAAATACAGAAAATCACTTGCTTGACGGCGTATGACTATCCGACGGCGCGATTGCTTGATGAGGCTGGCGTAGATGTGTTGCTCGTTGGCGATTCGCTAGGCATGGTTGTGTTGGGGTACGAAAATACGCTGCCCGTAACTATCGAGGAGATGCTCCACCACACGAAGGCAGTACGACGTGGAGCCCATCACGCGTTAGTCGTAGCCGATATGCCCTACGGCAGCTATCACACAGACACCGCTGAATCGCTCCGCAACGCGGTGAGATTCGTGAAGGAAGCGGGCGCCGAGGCCGTGAAGATTGAAGGCGGCGAACGGCGGCTGGAGTTAATCGCCCGCTTGACGGAGGCAGAAATTCCTGTGATGGGTCACGTGGGATTGACCCCGCAATCGGTGAACGCACTGGGCGGGTATCGCGTGCAAGGCAAGACTCCCGCGACGGCGGAACAGCTGCTGCGTGACGCGCGCGCGGTTGAGGCGGCGGGCGCTTTTGCGATTGTGCTGGAAGCCGTGCCGCGCGAGCTGGCGGCGCAGATTACCCGTGAACTGCGAATTCCCACGATTGGGATTGGCGCAGGCCCGGAATGCGATGGGCAGGTTCTCGTGGTGAACGATCTGCTTGGTCTGACGTTTCAGCAGACGCCAAAGTTTGCCCGGCAATACGCCAACGTAGGCGAAGCCATTTCCCAGGCGGTGCGGCAATACTGTGCAGATGTTCGGGGCGGCGGCTTTCCGTCGGACGCGGAGTCGTACCACATGCCGCGGGCTGTAAAAAACCGTAAGACTATTTCTATCGCGAGCTAATTGGTTTAATACGAGAATTGAAAACCGGGAGGGAATATGTCACCGGAAGAAATTCGACTTCTCTACGAATACAACGGTTGGGCCAATCACCGTGTGTCGGATGCCGCCGCTGCCCTTACTCCGGAGCAGTTCACGCAGGCGCTTGGTTCCAGTTTTCCTTCGGTGCGAGATACTTTGGCGCATATTTACGGCGCGGAATGGATTTGGCTGGAACGCTTGCAGGGCCGCTCGCCATCATCGGTGCCATCGACGGCTCAATTCACGGACATTCAGAGTTTAAGAAGCCGCTGGAGCGAGGAGGAGCAGCGCCTGTTGAGCTACGTGAAAGGATTGACGCAGAAAGATCTTGATCAGGTCATTGAATACAAAACGATAAATTTCGGTGTATATAGCAACCCGCGGTGGCAATCGATGCAGCACCTCGTCAATCACGGAACTTATCATCGCGGCCAGGTCACGACGATGTTGCGACAGCTAGGTGCTCGGCCGAACCTGACGGACCTCATGCATTTTTACCGCGAGCGTGCGACGACTGCTGCGCGCGCTTAATGTAAGTACATCCCCACCCTGTGGATACGATACGGACCATTGCCTGGATGAAAGAGTATGCGTGGCAGGCACGCGCTGAAAATCCTTTCGTCGGTTTGGTGCCGACGATGGGAGCGCTGCACGCAGGACATTTATCGCTAGTGACGCGCGCTCGAGAGGAATGTTCAACGGTGATTGCGTCGATTTTCGTCAATCCTAAACAATTTGGTCCAAAAGAGGACTACGCACGATATCCCCGCACGGCTGAAGCGGACTCCGAAAGCTTGGCATCGGCAGGAGTTGATTCCCTTTTCACGCCTGAACCAGCAGAGGTCTACCCAACTGGCTTTTCCACCTACGTGCATGTCGATGGATTAAGCGAGCGACTAGAGGGCCAACACAGACCGGGACATTTTAGGGGCGTAACCACCGTGGTGTTGAAACTGCTAGAAATCGTGCAGCCTAACTTTGCATATTTTGGGAGAAAGGATGCGCAGCAGGCGCGTATCGTCACGCAGATGGTTCGGGACCTGAATGTAGATACGCAGATCGTCGTTTGTCCGATAGTGCGAGAGGCGGATGGATTGGCGTTGTCGTCGCGCAACGCTTACCTCAGCGCCGACGAGCGGCGCGCGGCTACGGTGTTGTTTCGCGCGCTCGATGCAACGCGCCGGGAAATTGCGCGCGGCACCAGAGACACTCTGGAATTGGAGTCCGTGATGCAACGGTTCTTCAGTGCGGAGCCACTTGCGGCCGTAGATTATGCGCAAGTAGTGGATGCGGACACATTTGAGCCAGTGACGCGCGTGACCCGCACTTGCTACGCGGTTGTTGCCACTTTTATCGGCAAAACTCGATTGATAGACAATATGTGGATAGAGCCTGCCGGCGTTGGGACAGACGAGTTGATCGTGCATTTATGAGGATTTCTTGGCATGGCGACGAGCGGTAAAGAACATACTGATTAAATCTCGCTGATTCTCGCCAAAACGGCAGTTGCGTGTCCCTTAGCCTTGACTGTTCCCCAGACTTCCTCAAGCTTGCCATCCGGTCCAATCAGAAACGAACTGCGCACTATGCCCATGAAGGTTCTTCCCATGAATTGTTTCTCCTGCCAGGCGCCGTAGGCGGCGATTGTTTTATGGTCAGGATCGCTGAGTAATGGGAAGTTGAGCTTTTGCTTTTCTTTAAACGCTGACTGAGCCTTCACGGAGTCAGCGCTTGCTCCCAGAATCACTACTCCCAGCTTGTCGAATTGTTTCTTTGCGTCACGAAACTCGGACGCTTCGACCGTTCAACCGGTGGTATTGGCCTTGGGAAAGAAAAACAGGACCACGCGCTTGCCGCGAAAATCAGCAAGCGAGACTTCTTTGCCGTCGTCCGCATGGAGGCGGAACTCCGGAGCTTTGTCACCAACATTCAACGATTTCTTTGCCATGTTAATCCTTCGTTCCTCGAGTCAGGAGAGCAATTTTCGCAGAATATCGTTCACGTGTTGCGGGTTGGCTTGGCCGCGGGTGGCCCGCATCACTTGGCCCACAAAAAACTGGAACACGCCGTCGTTTCCAGATTTAAACTTAGTGACGTTATCGGGGTTTTTCGCGATGACGTCGCGCGCAGCGCTTTCGATTGCGCAAGTGTCACTCAGCTGTGCCAGACCTTCGGCGGCGACAATGTCCGTAGCACTGCGTCCCGTTTCAAACATCGTGGCGAATACTCTCTTGCCGATGGCTCCGGTTATTTGGCGAGATTCGATTAGCTTCACTAGCTCAGCAAGAGCAATAGGTGAAACTGGGCTAGCATCGATCTCTCTGCCAGAATCATTTAGGCGGCGCAGAAGCTCAGTTTGCATCCAGTTGGCGGCACTCTTCGCGGGTGCACCGGTTTTGGCGACCGATTCGAAATAGTCGGCAAGAGCTTGCGAACCAGTAAGAACTGCAGCGTCATATGTTGTAATACCATAGGTGCTCACGAAGCGGGAACGCTTCGCCTCCGGCAGCTCCGGCAGTGTTCGAAGAACCTCATCGCGCCAAGCGGCGCTCACGTGGACAGGCAGCAAGTCCGGCTCTGGAAAATAACGGTAATCGTGGGCCCTCTCCTTGGAGCGCATCGATACCGTTCGCCCTTCCGCCTGATTCCAGAGGCGCGTCTCTTGCGAAATGTGCCCACCGCTTTCGAGCACACCGATGTGACGCTCAATTTCGTACTCCAGCGCCTTCTGTAAGTAGCGGAAGGAGTTCAGATTTTTTACTTCTACTTTTGTGCCAAAGTTATTCGAACCGCGCAAGCGCACGCTGACATTTGCGTCGCAGCGCAGCGAACCCTCATCCATGTTGCAGTCGCTGACGGCGGTATAGAGCAAAATCTGGCGTAACGTCGTGAGGTATGCATATGCTTCGTCAGGAGTACGCATATCCGGCTCGGACACGATTTCACTCAACGGCGTTCCGCAGCGATTGTAGTCGATATAGGTTTTTTCGGCTGATTGCGCAAAGCCTTCATGCAGATTCTTGGCAGCGTCTTCTTCCAGGTGAAGGCGGGTGATGCCGATGCGTTTTTTGGCGCCGCCGTGTTCAATTTCCAGCCAGCCGTCAGTAGCCAGCGGCAATTCATATTGCGAAATCTGGTAACCCTTAGGTAGGTCCGGATAGAAGTAATTCTTGCGCGCGAAACGCGAATGTTCCTGCACGGTGCAATGGATCGCCAGCGAAGCGCGCAGGGCCATTTCAACGGCGCGCTTATTGACCACTGGCAAAGTGCCCGGCAGGCCGAGGCACACCGCGCATACGTTCGTGTTTGGCGGATCACCAAAGCGGGTGGAACAACTGCAGAAAATTTTGGTTCTGGTCAGTAGTTGAACGTGGACCTCGAGCCCGATCACAGGCTCATATTTCGCCAGGATTTCCGGAGCAAGTGCGGCGGCGTCTTGTGCCGTTTTCGCCATAGAAGAGCGAGGATTATAGCATCAGCATCGCCAGCGACCGTAGTTGTGTTAGCGGACTGCGACTGTGGGCAGCCGTAGGCTGGGTACGAGCCGCACCGCGATCGCGAACCCGCCGAAGAGCAGTGCTGCATAAAGAAAATCGCCCGCCAGAGTGTTCCAAAAATACGGAATGCCAGCGATATAGCAAGCTACGAGCCCCGACGCCGTCCTGGGATAAGTATCGTAGGTAGCCCACACGCTGAAGTTCGTAATCACAAAGAACTGAATGGCTCCTAACAGCGTTATCGCCCCGATACGTGCTGGTGTTGGTCGGCTGCGAAGCCAATTGCCTAGCGCCACATTGACGAGAAAACTCGCGTAGACCCATGGCATAAGTGTGTGAAGCCCAATCACGAGGTCGCCAGCAAAAAGCGCCAGCAGCGGAAACAGAAACGCAAGGCGGCGGTCCCGCACCATCGCACCAGAAAAGAGGGCCATAGCGCCGACCGGCGTGAGATTCCACGGGTGCGGTGCAATACGCAAAGCCGCGGCCAGCAATATCATCGCTAGAACAACCAGAGTTCGAACGATTACGCCTTCTTTTTCAGAACCTTCCAGTTTCATTTGTATTCTCCCCGATTGCTTCGTGTGTTAGCAGATCGCAGTAGATAGGAGCATCCATCGGTCAGTCTTTGCCAGCGAACTGGTATTTGAGGCCAACACGGACGTCACGACCGAGGGTGGGGAATCCGACGGCCTCTTGGTATTGCTTGTCAAAAAGATTGGCGACCCGACCGTAAACGGTGAAGCCGCCGCTGAGGAGATAGCTGGTAGCGACGTCGAAGCGGCCATAACCAGGATTGTGCGTTATTTCCAAGCCATCGAAATCGCTGTCGGTTCGGGCGCCGGTGAAATAGGCCGCGAGGTTGAAATTCAAGCGGCGCAAATTGGCGTTGAACCAGAGGTTACCGGAGTTTACCGGGCGACGCAGAAGATGATTACCGGGCTGCTGGAATCCAATGGTGGAACTGGAGGTCTTCAAGACGCGCGTGTCGTCAAAGGAATAGTTTGCATGTAGGGACAGCCAATGAGTGAGGCGAGCGTTGGCGCTGAAGTTGACACCTCGTGCGCGGGACAAGTCGGTGTTCAGGTATTCGATAGTGCCGAAAGGACAAGCTGGATTATGCGGTCCCGGAGAGTTGCTTATCAGATCTCGAAAATAGTTCCCAAAGTAGGTTGCGGAGACCTGGAAGCGATCGGAGTCGAGATATTGGTCAAAGCCCGCGCTGAAAGTGCGGCTGCGCTGAGGGCGCAGGGCGGGATTGCCTGGACTGCAAGGATCGGTACTGAAGGATTGAAAGGCAGTCGGTTCTTCAATGCCTTGGCCGTAAAAGACTCGCGCACGCGTGTCTCCCCAAAACCCTTTGGCATAACGGAGAACAAGAACGGCTCCAGCTCGAGGCACGACGCGAGTGCCGAAGCTGGAATTTGCTTCGGCGCGTGCGCCGGCCACAAGCGTTAAGCGGGAGATAGGAGTCCAATGAGTGTCGAGGAAACCGCCTTGATTGTTGCGACGGGCGTGAGCACCACCCAGGGTGAAGGATGATGCGTTTTCAACTTCGTATTGAAAGCCGGCGGTTAGCGCGCCTTGGCGGAAGAAATAAGTGGACTGCTGGAGAAAACCGGCACGATTGAATTGGTTGGTGAAATTGCCGAAGGGAGGAAAACCGCTGATACTTAGAGATCGAGCTTCCGTGCCGGAAAGCCGATGGTGCCAGCGAGGACCGGTTTGGAAAGTCCACGTGAGGTTGGCGAAAAGTTGCTGTAGATCGTAGAACGCGGACTTATCGGGCGGGAACAGAAGGGTCTGCCCGGGAATGCCGGCAAAACTGGAGTTGCTGCGAACGGTTAGGCGAAGCTGGTTAGAGTCAGAGAAGCTGTAGCCGAAGTTTCCAGAAAAGCCGCGATTTAGGTCAGCGTCGTTGACGCCCTGGCCATCGGTGTGAAAGTACGAAGCGGCTGCCGAATAGTCGAAGCCGGAGAGCAAACCGCTAACCTGAGCTCCGCCGCGAACTGAAGAGAAGCTGCCGCCTTCCGCGAAGAGACTGCCGGATGGAATGCGGGTAGCGCCGCGATGGGTAAAAATTTGGATGACGCCGGTCATGGCGTCTGTACCGTAAAGAGCACTTTCCGCGCCATGCACGACTTCAATTTTGTCGACATTATCGAGGGTGAGATTCGAATAGTCCACATCACCGCCCGGATAGTTGACGGGCGTGCCGTCAATGAGCAGCTTCGCGAAACTCGAATTGCCCCCGTCTAGAAAAACAGTGGTCAAACCGCCGATGCGTCCGGTACGGGTAATGGCCATGCCAGATTGCATGGCCAGGAGGTCGGGGAGCAAGACGATCTGGCGCTCCTCAATTTCCTGATGGGTGATGACGTCCGTGGGAGCGGGTGTTTGACTGAATTCAAGAGGCTGCGCGTTGGCGGTAACGATGACGCTGGACGATAGACGTTCGAGAGCGAGTTGGAAATTAAGCATGCGGCTCTCTCCCGAGGTAAACGTGAGAATAAAGTCGCGCGCCGCGAAAGGTGCTCGTTCGAATCGCAGATGATAACGCCCGGGCGGGAAAGACAGAACATACCGGCCTTCGGCGGTCGAAGTGGCAGACCAAATCTGGGCGTTGATTTGATTTTCGAGTTGTGCGATAACGCGGACTCCACTGACTTCTGCTCCGCCAGAGTCCAAAAGCGTACCGGTAAGATGGGCATTCAACGGATCGCTTTGAGCTTTTATGGGAAGGCTAACCGCAAACAAAATTGCAGAAAGAACTGCCGAACGAAGAATGATTGGGTTCATGGGATTCCTCCGCTCCCTCTCGCGCGGGAGTTGAAGGTTGTCCTGTGTGACGAAAGAAATCGCACAGGCTGCTGACTTCGCCGGTCTCCTGGCTTGGCGGTGTTGCCAGCTCGCAGCCTTCCCGCGGCGAAGCTTTTTGAAGCATTCGCTGCAGTGACCCGTGAGCTACTTTTTCCGCCTTACAGTCGCGCGGCGGCGACGGCTTAATCGAGCTGACCGCAAGGGCCAGCTCACCGTTTTCCCGAGCACGAAGTCTGCGGTGGTTGTGAAGGGGCACTGAGGCCCGCTACGGAGGACAATTGTCCGCGGCGTCTAGAACCGCGGGGCTTAGGTGAACGAGAAAGATACTTCAGGTCACAGGAGACACAGTCACTCGCGGACGCCCGGACGGACCGAGCTCCACAGTGAGCGGCGTCTGAAAGACCTGTTCGAGTAAATCGCGCTGATAGACGGCTGCCGGCGGCCCCACCCGAAGGCATTTGCCTCGCTGGAGCAACAAAACCTGGTCTGCATATTCCCCCGCCAAATTCAGCTCATGAGTTACCACAACCACGGTATAACGGTTTTCCGCCGCAAGCCTTCGAAGTCCCGCGAGCAAATCAACTTGCGCGGCAATATCCAAATGCAAGGTCGGTTCGTCGAGCAACAGCAGCAGCGGCTGCTGAGCTAGCGCGCGAGCCAGAATGACTCGCTGCTTTTCGCCGCCGGAGATCTGGTCCATCCAACGATCGTTCAATTCATAGGCTCCGACTTGCGCCAGCGCATTCCGCGCAATCGTGACGTCCGTCTCGGTATCAAGGCGCAGAGCGTGCCCGTAGGGATGGCGTCCCTGAAGGACAAACTCCCACACGCGGGAGGGAAACAACAAACGGCTTTCTTGCTGCACCATAGCGATACGTTGAGCGCGAACTCGCGGGGTAAGCGAATGGGTCACGAAACCATCAAGCAAAATTCGTCCTGAAAGCGGCTGGAATGCTCCGGCGATCAATTTCAACAATGTCGATTTTCCACTGGCGTTGGGCCCGAGAATAGCCACGATTTCGCCGGCCCGCGCCTGAAAGCTTGTGGCTTCCAAAGTGAAAAGCGGGGCTTGCGAGGGATTAGGCGAATAGGCGTAACTGACTTGTTCAACACTCAAGCGCACATCGCTGCTGGTGTGCGGCGCGTCTCCAGAGTACTTCCCGCTGGCCAGCGCAGTACGAGTGGGCGCGCTCATGCTAGTCCCTTACGCAGCAGGTAAATAAACAGAGGCGCGCCAGCCATCGCGGTCATTGCGCCAACGGGAAGCTCCGCAGGCGCCACCACGGTCCTGGCGAGCGTGTCCGCCAGCACCACGGCGATTGCTCCTCCGAGTGCGGCGGTAGGCAGCAGTACTCGATGATCCGAACCGAAAATGAGTCGCATAACGTGAGGCACAAGGAGACCCACGTAGCCAATCGCGCCACTGACAGACACCGCTAGTCCCGTCAGGATCGAAGCCGCGATGTACACCACCAGCCGCACACGCGGAACATCCACGCCTAGATGCATGGCTTCTTTTTCGCCAGCGAGAAGGAGGTTCAGGTCTGCTGCCGTGGTATATATGGCGCCTGCCGCGACAAAAAATCCCACACCGAGAACCCAGTACAAATTTTTCTGAAAGGAAGTCGACAAATCACCCATCAGCCAAAACGCCATGCCTCGGAGGTTACTGCCTGAAAGAGTGGTCATTAGAAACATGATGATTGCAGACATAAAAGAAGCCGTGACGATGCCCGCAAGCAGCAGAGTGCTACTCTCCATTCGTCCTTCCCGGCGTCCGAGAACATATACCGCGGCAATCGTCGCCGCAGCACCGAGGAAGGCACCGAATGGCGTCAGCAAAGCCGCCAGCGCCGGAGAAAGCGAAAGATGCGGCTCGGCAATCAAAGCAAGGATGGCGCCGAGCGCTGCTCCACTGGAAACGCCGAGCACATATGGGTCCGCGAGGGGATTACGGAGTAACGCTTGAAAGCTGGTGCCTGCAACCGCGAGTGATGAGCCCACCATAATTCCCAGAAGAATTCGCGGGAGTCGAATATCAATAACAATCAGACCGTAATCGCTGGAAATCTGACTGCTCTGTCCAAACATCACGCGAAGTAGATCGCGGCCCAGGCCATAAAGGGAAACGGGTACGGCGCCAAGTTTTAACGCGATCACCACAACTACAAACAGGATGGCGGCAAGGATGGCGCATTGTAGGAGCAGACGAGAAAGAGTCAACGGGCGCATAAGCAGTGTTCCTGTCCGCCCGCGTCGCCGCCTGCAAACTGCAGTGCTCGTGCGGAATCGTGAGGCAACTGCCGGCTTACCGGGGAATGATCCTGGCCGTTTTCCCGTTTGATATTCGGTGGTTCGACGAAAGCATCCGGGTGCAACTGGCGCGCGAGATCTTCGATTGCCGTGATAATTCGCGGCGCGGGCCGGTTGACGGCTTCGTTGACAATCGCGTAACGCCGGTTGCGCACAGCTTCGAGGAGACGCCATCCCGGCAAGCCGGCGATGGCATCGAAGTCACGCGATGTAGATTCTAGATGCGCATTCGCAAATACCAGAAATTCCGGCTGAAGGCGGACGATTTCCTCCAGATTTACCTGTGGCCAACTTTGCGTCGATTCCACAATCGACACAGCACCAGCCTGGCGTAACGCATCAGCGATAAATGTATCTTTACCAATGGAGATGAGTGGTTCGGTCCACACCACGAACAATACGCGGCGCGGTGGCAGCGCACGTAGCCGCTCCTGTAACTCAGCCAGCCGGTGCTTAAGGTCCTCTACGACCGAAGCCCCTAGTTCGCGTGCGCCAAGCGCATCGGCCAGGCGTTGCGTGGAGGAAAGAATTTCTGCCACAGAATGCGGGTCGGTAGCATAAGACGCAATTCCCAGCGCCTCGAGTGAGCGAACTGTTTCCAGCCGATTCAGAGCCTTGGTGACCAGGACAAGGTCAGGCCGCAGCGTGGCAATCTTTTCCAAACTCGGGTTGATGGCTCCGCCGACCTTGGTCTTTCTCTGCGCGTCTGGAGGATAATCACAAAAGTCTGTATCTCCCACGAGGCGCTCCTGCAGCCCCAGCGCATAAATGGTTTCCGTAAGGCTCGGTGCTAGCGAAACGATTCGACGAACAGGCTGCGGCACGCGTACCGTGCGACCCGTTTCGTCGGTCAATTCGCGATAAATCGGTAGAGCAGCAGCATCCTGCGAAGACACATGCGCGCGCATAGGCCTACCGCAGAACAGCAAAACCGCAAGCACAACACATACTGGGTTCTGAAACCGTGCGCCTCGCGCTACGTTCACGAATCTCCCCTCACAACAGAATTTCTTTTGCCCAACAAAAAAGCCCCACGAGTACCTTGGGGCTAACGGCTGCGCTCTTTCTCGCGAAGAACGCGGGCCTCTGCGGCACGGGAGGGTGGCCTGGCTTACGGCTTTTTAGCCGATTACAGTGGCGGGACCGCGGCCGATTTTCACGGCCTTCCCCGCTCCCTTGGCCTGCAAATTAAAAAACGAGTGTATGCCCCGGACTTCGGAGTGTCAATCTGTGTAGTGGGCACCTCTTAAAAAGGAACGGCTTAGCGATTCTTCCAATTCGGTTTTCGATTTTCGACAAGCGCGCGCAATCCTTCCTGGGAATCTTCCAGCCGATAAAGCTCGTTGAGAAAAATATTCATGGAGTGCTTGAGCCCCTCTCGGAGCGATAAACCCATGCCGCCCAGAATGGCTTTCTTTGCCATGGTCAGAACCGGCCCGGAATGACCAGCGATACGGCCGACGAGATCGTTCACGGTCTGTTCCAGCTGCGCTTCTGGCACGAGACGATTCACGAGGCCAAGCTCCAGCGCGCGCTCGGCCGTGACGGCTTCGCCAGTTAACACCAGTTCCAGAGCGACCTTCGGGCCAACAAGGAACGGGAGGATCGTGGAGGCGAGCGGTGGAAATACACCGATGGAAATTTCCGGTTGCGCAAATCGTGCTTTTGGCGTGGCAATCACTAAATCGCCGAAGGCCGCAAGTTCCGCTCCGCCGCCTATCGCCGGTCCGTTGACGACGCACACCACCGGTTTTCCAACCTCTAACATTCCGGCGAACGCGGCATGGAAGGCATCCAACATTTGAAAAACGCGTTGCGACGTGTATTCTCCAATGTCGATGCCACCGCAGAAAACTTTGCACGCTGAATCCAGGACAATAAGTTTCACATCGTCGCGATCGCCCGCTAACGACACGCCGTTAGCGAGTTCACGCAGCATCGCTTCATTCAGAAGATTATGTTCCGGGCGATTCATGGTTATCCGTGCAACGCCGCTATCAAAACGCAGCTTGAGGTACTGGAAATCCTCCAGCTTGCGTTTTTCCGGCTGTGCTAAATATTCCTCGGAATTTACCGGCTCGATCATGCCCCACTCTCCTGCAGGTTTATCATTGGGAACGTCAGCAAGTATCGCTTTATCGGACCCAGCATCGATGCTAGCACAGCGATTTGCTTACGACTTTGCAACGTTAAACCAGAGTTGTGCAAAAGGTTTCCATGCGCACGAGTCTTAGCGGACGTGCCTCGCGCAGATCCGCTGGTTGGGCGTTTTTCCTCGTCCCAACATTTATGTTTACGGGTATGCTGAGAAACGCCTTGCCTCAAGCGCAAACTCACGACGTGGCCTTTGCCGCCAAATTTGCTGGCGTTGTCGACCAACAAGGGTTTCCATCGCACGAGGCATGGGGGAAGGCTTTGCCAGTGCGCTTTGACTCGGATTGGCAAGGCAAGAATGCTGATGCACACCGTGAAACAGAGGTGCGGGTCCTGTGGACAGCGCAAGCACTCTACCTAAGATTTCGATGTCGCTACCGCACGATAACTGTCTTTTCCGACTCGGAGCCGGATGGCCGCCGCGATCAACTCTGGGATCGTGACGTCGCCGAGGTATTTCTGCAGCCTGATTCTTCCGACCCTCAGCGTTACAAAGAATTCGAAGTGAGCCCCAACGGTTTGTGGATCGATCTTGGTATCGCACCCGGGGAAAGACACGATCTGCATAGCGGCTTGCGGCGTCGAGTCACCTTTGACGAGAAAAATGAGACTTGGATCGCCGAGCTTGCCTTGCCGATGACAAGTCTGGCGGCGCACTTCGACCCGAGCACCGCCTGGCGCGTCAATTTTTATCGTGTGGAGGGGCCGACGGAACCTCGATTTTATTCCGCTTGGCGCGCGACAAATACAGCGCAACCTAATTTTCACGTGCCAGCGGCTTTTGGGCGCCTAATTTTTGTGGTCGACTGACAGCCGGCGATGAAGAAAACGGCACTGGCGCCGCATCTTCTTTTTTTTTATGCTTTCGACGTGAAGAAATCACTCAGGTTTTGCATTGTCCCCAAGCTTCAAGAACTTACCTGGCACTTCCTGCTTCTCCACATGGCGTTGGTATTTGTTTTCCGTCCTGCAATGGGCCAATCCCGACTACAACCGTTGCCTGAAGCTGCGCCCGTAGTCACTAAAGTGGAGCCGCCTACGTGGTGGGTTGGCCTTACGCCTGAAGTTATGCTCTTACTCTCCGGACGCAATCTCGATGCCACGCACGTGACTTGCAACCTGCCGACCATCCGAGTTTCGCGGACCGAGGCAACCGCCGGCGGCACCTATTTATTTGTCTGGCTCAAAATCGGTGCGGATACCAAATCAGGCACGGCCGTCTGCCGCATCACCACACCCACCGGAGCGAGTTCATTCGAACTGCCTCTAGCTTTGCGGAGTCCCACCGCGGACAAATCTCCGGGTCTTTCGCAAAATGACGTCATTTATCTGATCATGCCAGACCGCTTTGCCAACGGCGATCCCACCAACGACGAGCCAGTCGAAGCGCGCGGCTCGCTCGACCGTTCGAAACCGCGCGCTTACCATGGCGGCGATCTGCGTGGCATCCGTGAGCATCTGTTTTATCTGAAAGATCTTGGCGTCACCACGCTTTGGCTCACACCGATTCTGAAGAACGCTGCGGCACAGGATTTTCACGGATACGGCGCCGTGGACCTCTATGCTGTCGAACCGCACCTTGGCACCTTGAAGGACTACCAGGACCTCGTCGCCGCCGCCCACGAGCAGCGGATTAAAATCTTATTTGACGCGGTGCCAAACCATGTCGGCCCACGTCATCCCTGGGTTTCCAATCCCCCGCTGCCGGACTGGTTTCACGGCACCGTGCAGCAGCACTCTAATTCTGCCGCGTCCATCAATAAATCGTTCTACGGCACGCCGGAACATCAAGCAATCAGCAACGATCCTTTCGAGGTTCTCGTCGATCCTCATGCACCGCCGGCCCTCTCCCGAAGCTTGACGGAAGGCTGGTTTGCAGGTGTGCTGCCCGACCTCAACACCGAAAATTTCGTCGTTGCGCAATATCTTCTGCAAAACAGCATCTGGTGGGTGGAAACCTCAGGCCTAGACGGGTACCGGCTCGATACCTTTCCGTACATCCCGCGAAAGTTCTGGGCGAACTGGCACACGCAAATTCGTCAGATCTATCCTTACCTCACAACCATCGGCGAAGTATTCCATCCCGATCCCAGCGTAACGTCGTTTTTCGCCGGGGGACAGAGGCGCTACGATGGAATCGATACGCGCGTGACTACACTTCTCGATTTCCCGATGTTTTTTGTATTGCGCGATGTCTTGCTCCGAGGAGCACCTGTTGGCCGCATTGCCGATGTTCTTCGCCATGATTCGCTTTATCCACATCCCGATTTGTTGGTTTCGTTCTTTGCCAACCATGACGTGCCGCGCTTTGCCAGCGCGGAAGGAAGTTCACCAGCAAAATTAAGATTGGCGTTTGGTCTGGCATTGACGCTGCGCGGCATCCCTGAAATCTATTACGGGGACGAAATCGGTATGCCTGGCGCCGGAGATCCAGACAACCGGCGCGATTTCCCAGGCGGCTGGGCCGACGACTCACACAACGCGTTTGTTTCGGAGGGACGCACACCGGAAGAGCAACAAACATTCAGTTTCGTCCAAACATTGTTGCGGGTGCGGCGTGAGCATCCCGCACTGCGTCGAGGTCGCCTGTGGAATCTGGCGTCGGATGAATCTTCCTACGTCTATCTCCGAGAAACGGAAGACGAACAGGTTGTCTTGGGATTTAATAATTCCAACCGTCCACGCGAGTTGCATATCCCGCTAAAGGACACACCCGCACAGGCAGCGGTGGGTCTCGCTACCGTCTTTGGCGAAGCGCCCGCGAACATTTCGGGAAAAGAGCTAATTTTGAATATGCCTGCACAAACTTTTTCTATCTTTTTGTTGAATTAGCCACAACACCCGGCCGCTCACAACGCGAGACGAACACTCCAATTCTTCATCCCATCCGCCACAGGAAGAGTTACTGCGTGAGAATGACTGTCGTAGTGCCATCCACTGATCACTCCATCTTCCGTGCGTACTTCTTTCGGCGCCGCTGTGAGGCCATAGATTGTTACTTCAGCGTCCTTCCACGACGGCTGAAATACATTTTTTTCTACACTGCTGGCTACCGTCACAGAGTCCGCTAGAACCTTACACGTATAATTCACACGCAGAACTTCACCTTTTTGATAGGCGAAAGTGTGTCCATCATCCTGGTAAAGCGAGCCATGACAATCATTTGAAAACTCTTTGTTTGGCAGATAAACGGTGATTAGCAACGGTCCGCTCGGTTTCTCCCCGGTGTTTTGCACCACACGCTGCATCGGTACGATCGCGCCCGCCCGCACATACACCGGCACTTCCCCAAGTCCCGGATGCAGAGAAATCTTTTCCTTGGCATCGTGCTTCTCAGCTGTCCAGTAGTCGTACCATTCGCCCGGCGGTAGAGCGACGGTGTGGGGATCGAGTGTCTCGGTTACCACCGGCGCAACAAAAAAATCAGGCCCAAAGAGAAAATCACGGTCGTTACCGTAAAAATCCTCAGCTTTAGGGTACTCCAGGAAAATGGGACGCATAAACGGCAATCCCGTTTGCGTTGTTTCCTCCGTTTGGGTGTAAATATATGGCAGAAGCTTATATCGGAGCTCGATGTATTTCTTTCGAATGGCTTCCTGCTCTGGTCCGTTCGCCCAGGGTTCGTGGTCGGCCGTGCCCTTCGCCGCATGATCCCTGTAAATTGGATTGAAAGTGCCAAGCTCGTACCAGCGGGTCAGCAAATCCGCGGGCGGAGAGTCAGCAAATCCGCCGATGTCATCGCCTACCAACGAATAACCCGAAATTCCCATGCTAAGCAGCATAGGCGTGCTCATCGCTATGTGATTCCACGTGGCGTGGTTGTCTCCGGTCCATGTGGCTGCATAACGTTGCGAGCCCGCATATGCCGCCCTAGTCAGCACAAATGGCCGCTCTGTGGGCTGCAGCTTGCGAACGCCTTCGTAGGTACCGCGGACGTTCTGCATGCCATAAATGTTATGGATCGCGCGATGATCAAGTTTCGTGCCATCGTCGAGACGATGCATCACATCCAGCGGCATGGTTTTGGTCGGGCGAAAAACTGATGGCTCATTCATGTCATTCCAGAAACCGGCCGCACCCATACCTACGAATTCTTTGTAAAGACTGCCCCACCAGTCGCGCACACGCGTAAGCGTAAAATCGGGAAACACGCTGTCGCCTGGCCATACCGGGCCAACATACAATGAGCCATCCGGATTCTTGACGAACACATCGTTCTTTATGCCTGAGTCATATGGAACATATCCGTGGTCCGCGTTCTTCTTTATGTGGGGGTCGGTAATCAGGATTACGTGAAAACCTTGCTCGCGCAGGTCGCCGATCATCTTCTCAAACGTCGGAAAATATTGTCGGTTGATTGTAAACGGCGCATACCCTTCCTGGTAATCGATGTCCAGATAGATGGTGTCTGCAGGAATTTTCTTTTCCCGGAAAAGACGGGCAATCTCGCGTACCCGCGCTTCGGGATAATAGCTATAGCGGCATTGCTGGTAGCCCAGTGTCCACAGCGGCGGCAATGGGGAGCGTCCGACCAGCGCCGTATATTCCTCAATCACTCGCTTGGGCTCGGGACCGGCGAAAAAATAATAGTTCAGTTCGCCACCCGAAGAGCCAAAGGAGAAATAGTCCGGCGATTCCTTGCCGAAGTCGAAACTGCTGCGGTAGGTATTGTCGAAAAAAACGCCGTAGGCTAACCCTTTTCTCAAGCCAATGACAAATGGAATCGTTTTGTACAGTGGGTCGCTCGATTCCTGCCAGCCGAAATAATCTGTATTCCACATGGTGAAAGAGCGATCGCGGCGGTTCATTGGGCCAGCCTTGTCGCCGAGACCATAATAATTTTCGTCCAGGGGCATCTTCTTCCAGACGTGAACGCTTTCTCCATTCCACGCCATGGGGAGGCTCGGCTCATCGGCAAGAAGCACGTTGCCTCCAGCGTCCTGAAAATTGATCAACAAAGGCGATTTCTTTACAACGGCAGTTACATTTCCTGCCGTCAATCGCAGTTCGGTGTTTCCATCTTCAAGTTTTGTCGGCAAAGCTTCTGGTGATTCAATCACCGCCCACGACGAGTCCTGTGGGAAAACGCCCTTAGGCGCGACCCGCACACGCATCACTCCATCGCGATATCCGGTAATCCGTACTTTCGCCGTCCCGGCGGTCAACTCAACGCCATCCTTCAACTTTTCGACGCGTTGTACTTTTCCGAGATGCTGCCATCCTTGTGCCCCGACCACCGAGCACCACAATATGGAAATCAGTAGGCCGATTCCTCCGCGTCGTACTGGTTTTGGCATCGTTTCCCTCCCAGGTAAACGGAACAGCAAAGAACATTCTGGCGTGTTTGAGATGTGCGGTGACCAAAAAAATCAATTTGTAGATTAAGCTGTGAGCCATTCCTCAAAAAAAGCAGATGCTTTAGCCCCTTCGATACGCCGTCTTACGGCGTCCATCACGCGGCAGCGCACGATGCCCGCTCCTCCGTAAAATCCGAGCCAATACGGCAGATGTAATTCGACTGGCTCGCGCATAATTTCGAGCCTGGCGTCACGAAGTTTGAAAAACCCCTGCTGAAATACGATGCGAAGGACCTTTTCCCGCAGCAGATTCTCCGCCGGCTGGGGTAGCAAGGCCGGCTTCAAATGATTACGCGTCTCCATCGCCAAAAGTTGCTGCTCATCCGGAATTCGCGGGAATTCAAATAGATCCAGCGAGCCATCGACCGCATCCAGGGCGAATAGCCGCGTGTACGTAGCCTTGATCATTTCGTACCTTACGCGGTAGAACCAGAAAGGCACGTACGCATCCGCAATGCGCTGCAAGGGGCCGCTTCGCATGCGCCAATAAAGGGAAGAAATTCCGCGCGAAGAAAATTCTCCAACAGCTTCCGCTCGTGTCACATTGGGTCGCACCGTCCGAATGGCAGCCATTTTCATGTTTAATTCGCGGATTCGGCGGCTAGCGGAAGTAAATCCACAAGCTGACCACCGTGGCGATAAGTAACACGGTGAAGAACAGGTTGATTTTGTGCTCGGTGGGCGTCTCTCTTCTTAAATGCGGTACGTCCACATTGGCAGCATCGAGTTTTTCGTCGACCGTAGCGAACGTCAGACCCGCAATTTTTTTCCGCTCCGGTGGCGGATACATCATACTCACACCGATCAGGACAAACGCGCACACTACAAACATCAAGATGGCATAGTGCAGAAAATTCATGTCCACGAGCCAGCGAATAGCAGCCGACTCGTAATGCCGCGTTTTGTCCAGCACTTCAAATATGAAACGCACGGCGCCCAGAATAAATCCGACGAGCAAGGAGCTAATTGCTCCTTGTCCATTCAATCGTGGCCAGAGAATTCCAAAGATGAAGCACACAGCGATGGGAGGGCTGATATATGCCTGCACGCTTTGCAGATAAATATAAAGTTGCGCGCTAAGCAAGTGAATGAAGGGCACCCACAAGAGCCCGAGTACAACCATGATGCCCGTGGCGACTCGCCCGAAGTTCACCAACTGAACCTCACTAGCATCAGGGCGAATCTTCTTATAAAAATCAAGCGTAACCATCGTCGAAGCGGAATTGAAGACTGAACTCATCGCGCCCATAAGCGCCGCCAGCAACGCGGCGATCATCAGCCCCACGAGGCCTTGGGGCAACAGATTGACCACCAAAGTGGGAAACGCAATGTCGCCATTCGTGGGTTTGCCGTTCACCACATTAAATAGTTGCGGGTACAGACCAAATGCGATCAATCCTGGGAGAACGAGCAAGAAAACAGGAAGAATTTTCAAAAATCCGGCAAAAATGGTGCCAGCCTTGGCATGGCCCTCGTCCTTCGCCGAAAGAACGCGCTGGACGATCACTTGATCCGTGCACCAATACCAGATGCCTAATATCGGTGCCCCAAAGAAAATCCCGGTCCATGGGAAATCGCTGTCCATAATCGGTTTAATCATGTGGAAATAAGAATCCGGAACCGCCGCGCGCAATCCCTCAAATCCTCCAATCTTGTCGAGGCCAATGAACGTGAGGGCAACTGCGCCTGCGAGAAGAATCAATGTCTGCACCAGATCGGTATAAATTACAGCAGCCAGGCCCCCGGCAATGGTGTAAATTCCGGTAGCTACAACAAGAATGATCGCCGCCGTCCACTGATTCCATCCGACAACCCGTTCGAGCACAATGGCTGCCGCATAGAGGTGCACTGAGATTTTTGTGAAAATGTATGCGATGACCGAAATCGTCGCCAGGTAATTAGCGCAGTTGCGGTTAAAACGCCGTTCCAGAAATTCCGGCATGGTAAAAACGTTCGAACGCAAATAAAAGGGAACGAATACCCATCCGAGCAGCAACAGAATCATGCAAGCGAGCCATTCGAAATGGCCTACCGCCAATCCCGATGTCGCTCCCGACCCCGCGAGTCCGATGAAATGCTCTGTGGAGATATTAGAAACAAATAACGACGCGCCGATGGCGAACCACCCAATATTGCGCCCCGCCAGGAAATAGTCCTCGGAAGTGCGGCCTTTCTTAGCAAAATAGAAGCCAATACCGAAAATGATGACGAAGTAGATCCCGATAATTACGAGATCCACGGGGGCGAGAGTTCGGTGCGTGACCGCGAGTGCGGATGCAAACAGCATCGTGCCTCCTTGTTATCGTGGCGGGCCCGTTTTCACGGCAACTCTGGCCTAGGCGTCTATCAGTCGCGTTCCGGGGTCGCTCTGCCGTTTGTACTTACACCAACCGGTTCAGAGAATACAAGCGTGCGGAGTCTATACCAGCCCCGGCCGCGGCTCAATGGGCGTTTAAGAAGTATTTCCGCCATTATTTTATTCGAGTCCATCCCTGAATCGCGCGACCATAGATGTCGAATGATTTGCCGCCATTCCCGGACGAGAGTAAAAGTAAAGAGGCGTTCATACTTCTAATGCCCATTCTTTCTTTGCAAAAAATCACCAAGGACTATCTGACGGATGGCCAACGCGTGCGCGCTGTGGACAGCTTATCGCTGGACGTTTCGCGCAGTGAATTTGTGGCGGTCGTGGGGCGCAGCGGCTGCGGCAAATCGACGCTGCTGAATTTGGCCGGGGCCATGGACTTTCCTTCATCAGGCCAAGTTCTTCTCGATGGTGTTTCCACGTCGTCACTCAGCGACACAAATCTTACGCGATTGCGCAGGGAAAAAGTCGGATTCGTCTTCCAGTCCTTTCAACTCCTCCACACGCTGACCGTTTTCGAGAATGTGGAGCTGCCTTGGCTGCTCGCAGGAAAATCGGATGCCCGCTCGGCTGCTCGCGAACGGCTCGCATGGGTTGAACTGGAAGGCCTGGGCGACCGTTATCCGCATCAGCTTTCTGGGGGACAGATGCAGCGTGTCGCAATTGCCCGTGCTCTGGTTCATTCACCGAGCATTCTGCTGGCCGACGAGCCAACCGGCAATTTAGACACCGCCACCGGCAATACAATTCTTGGCCTGCTGCACCGCCTCACACGGGAGCACCAAACAGCCACCGTCATCGCGACGCACAGTCTGGAGGCCGCCGCGCTCGCTGACACAGTCATTCGTCTACGCGACGGCAAAATCCAGGAAACTGCCAGATCCTGATGACACGCCTCATCATCTTTTGTCGGCTGTTTTACCGGCTAATGATTCGTCCGTTGTTCTACGAACCCGTGCGTACCGCGCTGACAGTTTTCGCCGTGGCCTTGGGCGTTGCGGTGGTTCTCGCCATCGATCTCGCCGGGGGAGCGGCAACGGGATCTTTCCATTCTTCTATGGAGACTCTTGCAGGTGACCACGACTTGGAAATCACAGCTTCTGGAGGTGTACCCGAAGGAATTGTCGGAACACTGGCTGCGTGGCCTTATCCCATTCGAATCTCACCGCGCATGGAGGATTATGCCGTCCTTTTGGAATCGCAGCGGACGCTGCCGCTGATCGGTCTTGATCTGGTCGCTGAAGGAAATGACTACGCAAAAGGAGACTTCCTAAACGCCCCCGAACCGCAGATGGAATCCCATAATCCGTGGAAGTTCATCGAGCAGAATGACAGCGTGTGGGTCGGTTCTAGCTTAAATCGCAAACCAGGAGATCAAATTCAATTACTCGTTAACGACGAACCGCGTACTTACACCGTCCGCGGCATTTACCCGGATTCGAACGGTAACGAGGCTGCCATTGTGATGGACATCGCCGCGGCACAGCATGCTTTGACACGATTCGGCCGGGTCGACCGCATCCTGCTGAAGGTTCCGTCGGCGCCCGACCTTGCGGAATGGCAGCAGCGCCTGCGCGATGTGCTTCCACCTGGTGTGGAGGTGCACCCGCAAGGCTCGGGCACCAACGAAAATCGTCAAATGCTCGCCGCGTTCCGCTGGAATCTACGATTGCTTAGCTATATCTCACTGGTCGTTGGTGCGTTCCTAATCTACAACACAATCTCCGTGTCCATTGTCCGCCGTCGTCCTGAGATTGGGATTATTCGGGCGCTAGGGACCCCCAAGACCGCAGTGCTCGCTGCATTTGTCAGTGAAGCTGCGAGCTTCGGTCTTTCCGGTGCTCTCATCGGACTGCCGCTTGGGCGTCTCATGGCTACTGGCGCAGTCCATCTGATAGCCGCTACAGTTCAAGAGCTGTACGTCAGCAGCCGTCCTGGGCCCATTGAAATAACGGCAGGCTCGGTTTTTCTGGCCTTAGCGATCGGCGTCGGTATAGCAGTTGCGTCCGCATTTTCGCCCGCCCGCGAAGCTTCTAGGGTTTCTCCGGTGGAGGCCATGGCCCGGGGCCGCCGCGAATATGAGGTGGGCGTACACAAGCGAGGTGATCTGTGGTTGGCCGTTGCTCTTGGTTCGTCTGCTGCTGCCGCGTCCCGGGCTCCCGCTATTGCTGGCAAACCTCTCTTCGGCTATTTGGCGGCAATTTTGCTCATCGCTGCATCTGCACTTGCTATTCCCGCCCTTGTCGATGGAGTCCTCCGCGTGTCTTCACGTTGGCTCGGCAAACGATTCGGAGTTGTGGCGTTGGTCGCCGCACGCAGCCTTTCGTCATCGCTACGACGTACCTCCGTGCTTGTCGGCGCGCTGTCAACCGCGATCGCCATGATGACCGCAGTGGGCATCATGGTTGGAAGTTTTCGCCAAACCGTATTTCTCTGGATGAACAACCAACTGCCCGCCGATCTGTATCTTCGTCCGCCTGGCGGCCCGGCGGCGGATCGGCATCCCACAATTTCCATAGAACTCGCGGATAGGATTGCCAACCTTCCAGGTGTGATCGCGGTTGACCGCCTGCGTGCTTACGAAATCAGCTACGACGGTTTACCCGCTACCGTGGCTTCTGTTGACCTCAATACTTTTCGCTCCCATCGCCATTCCGATTTCTTGTCTGGCCGTTCGACGGCACATGTCTACGCCGATCTGCTTAACTCCAATTCGGTTATTGTCAGCGAGCCTTTCGCTTATAAACACCACGTGAAAACCGACAATCTTCTCGCGCTATCCCTCGGCGGAGCGCGGCCCTCCTTCCGTATCGTTGACGTTTACCGTGATTATTCCAGCGAACGGGGCAACATCCTGATGGATCGCAACACGATGTTGCGCTATCTGCCTGACCCGGCCCCATCGAATCTTGCCATCTACCTCGAGCCCGGCGTTCGTCTCGGAGATATGCGCGCCAGGATTACGCAAGCATCCGCTGGTCACCGCGTGCTCATGTTTTCGAATCGCGATCTGCGCGCGGAAGCCATCCGCATCTTCGATCGAACTTTCGCCATTACTTATGCTTTAGAAGCCGTCGCCGTAACCGTTGCCGTCATGGGGATTGCCGGAGCGCTGCTCGCTCTGGTCATCGACCGACGGCGCGAACTCGGCTTACTTCGGTTTCTCGGCGCATCGGCACTTCAAATCCGCAAGCTGATCGTTGCCGAGGCCGCCTTGCTCGGAATTCTAGCCAACATAGCGGGCGTTGTTCTCGGTTACTTGTTATCTCTGGTCCTTATTTTTGTGATCAACAAACAATCGTTCGGTTGGACCATCCGGTTTCATTGGCCGGTAGAGGTTCTTCTCGTAGCGCTGACTGTAGTCTACGTCGCCACGGTGCTCGCTGGTTTATACCCCGCGCAAGTCGCAGTGCGGCTTAATCCTCTAGAGGTTGTTCATGAAGAATAGAGTAGCTTGCTTTTTGCTCCCGTTCTGCATTCTGCAGCCGCTCACCGCGCAATATCGCACCGCGCTGCCGGGTTACAAATATGAATTTCCTCGCGACTATTTCAATCATGCGGATTTCCAGACGGAATGGTGGTACTACACAGGAAACTTGATCGCCAAAGACGGTCATCACTTCGGATTCGAACTGACTTTCTTCCGTCAAGCCGTGCGCCGTGACTCCGCAAAAGCGAGTGCTTGGGATATGCAAGACCTCTTTCTTGCAGACCTCGCGTTGAGCGACCTCAACGGTGGCCACTTCTATCACTCGGAGAGAACCAACCGCTCGGGACCCTCACTTGCTGGCGTGAGCCAACCCGACGGCCGCATTTGGAATGGTAACTGGCAAATTCAGTGGCAAGGCGATGTGCAAACGTTGCTTGCCATCGACGACCGTTTCCAGCTTCGCCTCACTCTGCGTCCAGAAAAGCCACCAGTCATACATGGAGAGAATGGTCTAAGCCAGAAAGCTGAAGGCCGCGGACGCGCCTCGCACTACATTTCGCTCACGCGTATCGGAATCACTGGTTCCGTTGACCTTGCCGGAACGAAATTTGACGTAACCGGCACGTCCTGGATGGACCATGAATTCTTCACGAACCAGCTCGAAGCCAACCAGACCGGCTGGAATTGGCTGAGCTTGCAGATGGATGATCGCACTGAGTTAATGCTTTTTCACATCCGACGCAAAGATGGCTCGATCGATCCGTTTTCTGCGGGAACTTTCATTGATGCACAAGGCCAATCCACTCACCTGCGTGCGGGAGATTTCAACCTACAACCCGCCGCTGCCACGTGGACTAGCCCGAATACCCAAGCCGCGTATCCGATTCGCTGGAAAATCGCGATTCCTAAGCTCGGGATTCAACTGGAGGCAAACACTTCTCTAGCTTCCCAGGAATTAACGGGAAAAACGAAACTCTGGCCTAATTATTGGGAAGGAGCCATAGCAATTTCGGGAAAACATAACAATCAGCCGGTTGCGGGTGTCGGTTATCTGGAAATGACGGGTTACGATCGGCCGGTTCGGCTCATACCCTGATGTCGGGCTAGTGAGGATTATTAAATGTCTTCGAAGCACATCGCTAACGGAAAATTCCTCCCAAAAATGGGAGAAGGCCGAGATTTTCAGGCTCGGCCCTCTTTTCTAACGGTCCGCTGATAATTACCGCCCTCGTCTATTGAAAGCATCCTCGTAACCGCGCAGAAATCCTTTGCGGTATTGTTCTTTGTAGAGATTCTTGTCGCCATAGTTTTTTCGATAACCGTGATTGGCATCCTCATATGCGTCGTGTTTTTGTGGTTTGAACTCTTTGCGTTGCCGGAAATCATTTTGCCCGGCCTGCAGTCCGTCTCTATATCCCGTATCGAACGCCACGTCCTTATATCCCCACTGCTCATACGAATCCGCATCCGCGTCCGTTCGTGGCAGCCGATCGGGATCGTAACGATCGTTCAGCCCGTAGACGTCGGAGCGGAGCGGCTTACCGTAAAAGCCATCGTCGTATCCGACCTTGTAGCCCTCACGATAGCCCTTTTGGAAATCGTCACGCTCACCCATATAAGGCTCGTACCCTAAGTCTGCGCGTCGGTAGTCTTCGCTATCGAGGTTGGGGCTGCCATGACGGGCCATGTCTGCCCGGCCCTGTCGCAGACCATCCCTGTACCCGTGCTGGTAGCCGTGCTCTTTCGCGTTCATCGAGCCGCCGTAACGTTCCTGAGCTACGGCTACGCTCGCGAGGAATAGCAGAGCTATAAAAAGCATCCCGACATTCTTTAGTTTGTTTAACACTAGTTCCTCCATTACTTTAGGCTCTCGTTCTAGACGGAGAAGCTGTACCTACATTGGTCTATTTTTTGCCCGCTCCAGGTCCGCCGTCCATGAGGTATTCCCAGTATGTTTCGGGCCGACCTCCTGTACTGGGATGCGTGGGCGGTCCTAAAAACTGTATTAACCACTTAACAATCGTTGTTCTGTAGGAGACATGTCCGATTAATGCTGCGAGCTCAACCGGTCGATGCAACACCATCTAATCAGTTGATTCGACAATACTTCCTCCTAGAGAACCGATCTGTCCGACTGTACTCGATCAGAACTAGACAGGGGAGTGTTCCGTTTGAATCAACGCTCACGAACGACT
>DATNMX010000020.1:0-27499 GCA_035602135.1 Candidatus Dormiibacterota bacterium | reverse complement strand
CTCGTGAAGACGCCGCTGGAAGTGTAGTCGTGACGCTGAACCTCCGCGGCTTCCGCAAAATTCCTGACCTGTTGGTGACCTAACTCTGAACGTTTAACCGACAACGAATTCCCATCGCTTTACAACCACAGGGGCGAGGGAACGCAAGCTGAGTGTCGCCAAGTTGCGAATCGAAGCGATTCACGGCTGAAGATACGGGAGTTGGATTAGAATTTGAGGAATATGCTCCAATGTCGCATCTCGATAACTCGGTATCCGTCAAATCGTCACTTCATTCACAGATACGGAATCGCGATAACGAGGCCTGCCCACAACGCCGAGGTCAAAGACATCGATACAGATGACGAGCTTTCAAGGATCCTGGAAGACGTGTGTGGCCAGACGAAAGAAGAAGCAATGGATATTTTGAAGGAGCTTGGCCGAAATCCACAATACGGCCCATATTCCCGATCAATCGATGAGAGTACTCTGACTCAAAATGGTTTTTGACCTGCGCCACTCGCGAAGATGACATCGCTACACGGCGACACTCTCAATTGCATGAAATAAATACGACCCCCGGCGGAGGTTTTCTGTAGAACTTCTCACTCCGCGAGACATCCGACACCGTTCAAGATACGTGCGTGGTAGAATCCGTTCTCACTGGCCGACTATGGCCAATAGGGTGACGGTCGGAAATAAACATTAGTTGAGAAGATTATGGCGCGGCTCGCAGTCAAGTCTATAGGCGTTCCTACCCTGGTCGGACTCGCGCTTTTGTCACTTGTTCTGTGTCCCTCCGTACTAGGTGCTCAACAGAGACCAAATTCGCCAGGATGCGACGTTCACGTTGATTTGCAATATGAGATGCGACCTGGAACAGTCGTCCGGACGCCGATTGGAGAAGTAAATCCCCTGGTTGCGCAAGTCATAATGACCAAGGCGGGCGAGATGCATTGGGACGAGCTGACGAAGCACGGGAAGAAATATCCGGGCATCTGCCGAGACGATGAGCATCCGTACTATGTTCTTGTTTGGGAGGCCAGGGACTATGGTGCAACCGGTGGGATTTATGTTTTGGATGACGGTTGTTTAGTCTTTCCGGCTGTTTTCGGTACTTTCTCGCCCATTTCGGACAAAGACAAGGCTACTAAGAAAGTGTTTGAGGCCGCATTGCGCTTTCTAGCCGAGAAGGGAAAGCAGCCTGCTCCTGCGCGGCTGAGCTGCTATCCACCGGAATGGATTAGCTTGACCAAGTACAAACTAACGAAGGCAAATGCGGCAGTTCCGGCTCAGGCGGGACAATCTCCTGCTGTTGAACCAGGGGCGGGCGAGGGCACAATCGTTGTGGGGACGGGGTTTTTCGTAAACGAACATGGCTACGTCCTCACAAATGCCCATGTCGTGTCCGGTTGCAAACAGATTCGTACAAGGGACGGACCTCCGGCTGACCTTGTCGGCAAAGATGATCAGATTGACTTGGCCGTCTTGAAGGTAGAGGGCGACTCTCCGGCTTTCGGCACCTTTCGCATGCGACCCGCGCCTCGCGTGGGGGATAGCATCATCGCGTTTGGGTTTCCGCTACAAGGTGTGCTTTCTTCCGAAGGAAACTTGTCAACGGGAACGGTCGCCGCAACGAGTGGTCTGGCAGACGATCCCCGGTTCATTCAGATAAGTGCGCCAGTCCAACCGGGCAACAGTGGCAGCCCGCTGTTGGATTCCGGTGGTGACGTGATCGGCGTTGTCGAGTCGAAGTTGGACGCTGTGAAGACCCTCCGCATGATCGGAGACATACCGGAAAACGTTAACTTTGCCATACGAGGCTCTGAGGTTGTTCAGTTCCTAGAAAGGAACCACATTGCTCACCATGCTGAAACCACTGAGTCCGCTCTTAACCTGAAAGTGGCTGACGTAGCAGCTAGAGCAAAACAGTTTTCCGTACCTATCGAATGCGTCAAATGAGGCGCTCCGAATCCAGTATGAAGGAGTGCAAGGAGCGAATCCCATGTCAAGGTCGTACGCGGTTGTCCTGATACTCTTCCTTTTTGCCTTGTTCGGTGCGCCGATGCATTCATCGCAAGACAAAGCGCCAGTGAAACACCGGGAGCTGACACCGCGAAGACCAGAATGTGGCCTTTTTCTTCCCGCGTGGGACGAGCGGAGAGATATAGCAAGGCTGGTTCGAGCAGACCAATTTCTTGATTGCGAGCGCGAAGGTTTCCCCAAGCATTTGGCTCCGCCGTGGAAGACATCCGAAGAAGGGGAAAAGAAGTTGAGCGACGCTTGTGACTACTTTGCTCAGAAATCCGTTAGAGAGTATCCCCAGGCGGGGCACGCGAATCTTGAGCTCGCTTTCGACCGATGCCACATCAACGTCATGCAAATAATTCTTACGAAGATGGTAGAGGGTCTTGGCCAGCCCCCCAAATAAGTCAGCTTGGGAAGTAAAACATCGACCCAATGCTCTCTTAAGATTTGCTTGGGTTTTTATGTATCGCACGGGAGGCAGATCATGGCAGCTACACTCATTCTTAACGGACAGGATGGTAAGCCACTTGAGGATCACGGTATACACCCCCCTTCAACAAGTGAAGTAATTCGATGTGTGGATGCTGGATGCGAAATATCCTATGCCTTGGTCTACGGCAACAGCGAGATTCGCATGCATCGAAACGAGAATGTTGTTGACCTGATGCGGCGTACGGCGACGGAACTGTTGCGTAAGAACCATCCGGCGCACTTGACGAAAACCTATCTCTGGAAAGGCCCCGAGCAAGGTTGGAAGGAAGCAGATTCGATTGCCGAAAGGCGTTCACTCTAAGACTCGGTGCCGCGCCCGTGTACCCGCCGTGTACCTCACTTGGGCGAATCCAGTGTTTCTGGAACGTTGGCGAAGAGCAGGAAACGACTACGCAGGACGGCACGAAAGAGAACTCGCGGCCTTTTCTGCTCCGTTATTACTGCGTGTTCAATTTTTCGCAGACGGAAGGAATCGACATTCCCGCATCCCTTCTGCAGGAGGCGCGCAGCAACGATCCCATCGAAACGTGCGAACAGATCGTGACGAATATGCCGAACCCACCAGCGTTCGAGCAATCCGACATAGCGTGGTACTCACCAAGCAACGATGTGGTGGGCATGCCAGCACGCGGCCTCTTTCACTCGTCGGAAGAATATTATGCGACCGCAGTTCATGAAATGGCGCACAGTACCGGACACGCCAAGCGCTTGCATCGGGAGAACTTCGACAACCCTGTTTCGTTTGGCTCAGAATCCTACTCGAAAGGGGAGCTTACCGCGGAGATGACCGCTGCCATGCTCTGCGGCATCGCAGGAATTGAACAGAAGACTCTTGAAAACTCAGCCGCCTATCTCAAGACGTGGATTGCGCGTCTCAAGTCTGATTCACGGCTGCTTGTTTCCGCCGCATCGCAGGCCCAGAAAGCCGCCGACTTTATCCAAGGCAAACTTGCGTGTCAGGAAGGCGAATGGCAGCCCGTGGGCGCAGACGTCATCTTCAAGTCCAAACCCATCTGCGAAGAAATGATCGACAAAGTCCGCGCCTGAACTCGCGCCTCGACGCTAGGATTTCGGGGTTTTTCCGACATCTCCCTTGACTACGACTCCCATCCCTGGACCGAAGACGACAGCCTTACCCGCAATTCCGTATTTCTCTTTGAGCCGAGTCACTAGCGCCGGATTCGTGTCTCCGCACAAGACGACTAGAATAGCGTTCTTGCCGGGCTGTAGGGATTCAATCTGGCCCACCAAACGGTCAAGCTGCGCCTTGTGGAGCAGGTTGCGTTTCAGTTCTACGAATACTTCCGTCGAACCGAAGAGGCCCGGCTCCTTCGCGTAGATGTCTATAGTTGTTCCGTTGTGACGGTACTCCGTCTCGATCTTTGCTTTTGGCAGCCGCTCCCGCAGCAATGCAGTCAGCGAGTTCCGATATTGCAACTCGTTCGCCGACTGCGCCGGTTGCCATTCTCTGATCAGTTTATTAACACTCTCAATTGCCGACATGGCTGCTCCGAGCCGCTCCGTTCCCGTCTACTGCAATGACCCTCGTCTCGGCTAGTGGGTGAGACCGCCTATCTAGGTCAGCGTCCTCCCGGCTGTCAAACACCCGAGACAGCGTAAGAGAACATCCTTCATAGGACTCGACTCTAAAGCGGTTCATTTGTTGCCTCCCTATACGCCGGTCAAAACCGGCGAGGTGTAGTGAATGAAAAAGTCATACGAAAGTGGATCAGCGACCAACATCGCCCCCTGTCCACTGACTCAAGCACCCGGCTAATACTTACACGTAGATTCGTGTACCTTGTCGCTGCCGATCTCGCGTGCCGCAATCTTGATCTGGTGCGATTTGCCGCTGTAGCGTGCTGGATATCTATTTGCTTTTCCGTCAGGCCCCTGGCTAAAGACTCCAGTGTCACACACCATATGCAATTGAGTTTGCCGTGGGTCATCCGACAGATAGCCGATGATATCTGTTGTCGTGTACCCTCCATGGTTGGTGCGCTGCGCGCTGATGACGGTAAGAACGAGGGGATATTTGTTTGCCTGAGATTCGCCAGTTGCAGCGGCAGGTGCCGGAGTATTTCGAGCAAGTGATTCGGCACTCCCGTGCTCCACGGCTCTTGTTTTCAAATTGAATGTTTGCTTAGGCGATAAGAAATAATAGAGCGCGCCATCATGCTCCTTTCCATCATAGATGGCCACTTGACCGCCGATCACTTCGAGGGAGTCGCCACGCACCACTAACGCTGCACCTTCGTCAATCCCAAAACCGAGCAATTCGGGATGCTTCTCAATGACCTTCACAAGGTCATGTTCACGTTCGCGCGTATTGACGTGCTGGTCGATTGCTGAGTTTGGGAGCAATCCAAATCCTCTTTCATGGCCGGGTGACATCATAATTTCGTTGCTCTTCGGGTCACCTCGGACAAGGTACGAACCTTGAATCGTCGCGCCAGCAGAGCCTCCACCCACGACGCCGCCACGGTTGATTAGTTCCTTGATTTCGCGTTCGACCGCCGTATCCAGATAAGCATCGGCAAGCCGCCACTGTCGTCCGCCCATAATCCAAACGCCGGAAGCCTTTCGTAGGGCGTCACTAAAGTACTCCGAGTTCGCACGCGCTTTGTCTCTGGTGTGCAACATCGTGACGTGGTTTATCCCCATAGACTTTGCCCAGCCACTTCCTTGCCCACGATAGAACCCGCCAGCAGTAATTTCCTCCTCGGACATCGCAGTTGGAATTAGGACAAAATTGGCATCCGGTCCGCCAGCAAACGCCACAAAGCGCTTCTTAGTCTCTTCGGACACCGCGCCGCCGCCCTGGATGATGAGCCATCCTTTTTCCGGTCCGGCGGTTTGTGCACCCGCCATTGGAACGAAACTGCCAAGAAAAAGGAACAGCAGTGTGCCAAGCCTAGTCATGATCGTTGCCTCCCGCCATAGTCGCCGCGTTTCCCTAGTATCGCCTTCGCGCTTAGCCGATGCTCACACGCAGCCTCATCAACCCCAAGATTTCACTGCTTCACGGTAGCTCCGAATAACCCGCTTGCTCACGTTACCTTTAGCATCTTTAATCAGAGTTTCCATCGGTGTTCGGGCTGCCCAGCACCCATAGATCCCCTGATTCCGAGAACTGCCTTCAATAATCCGATGTAGTTGTGCAACTGAAAAAGGGCGAAACCGCAGCAATTTAGATACGGCGTATGGAACCTCTTTCTTGAAATCATTGGCTGACAAAAAAGCACTGATTGCACCTTCTCTGGCACTTTTTGCGAACCTCTCATCAGTTCTGAGGCAGTCGGTCACCTCCCAACAGGTGGTGTACGAAGACTCCTTGTTCCATTTCATGGCTTGGACAGCATCAATGAAGCCGTGTGGATTCTGATGAACTTTTACTGGAATTATTTTCTTCTTGAGTGCTAGAGCTATGCCAGTCTCTTGGTCAGTCCAATCTGATTCCAGGAAGCCTCTTGTGAGCAGAGGAATGAAAACATCACAATCGCGCAGATTCTTTCTAATCTCGGCTCGCCATTGCGCAGATGGCTTAATATCTTCGTGAGCCAAGAACACACTGAAGTCGAAGTACTCAAGACCTTCCTTGAACTCTCCGGCCAGCTTCCTGGATTTGTGTGAATAGCTAAGGAAAATCTGAATTGGCACGTGCCAACCTCCCTTTGGCGTTAGCAGTCGTCATCCCGCAATCTTGAAAGTAAAATCCTCCTGATAGATTTTGCAGGAACCACGCCAACCGTCCGAGGTGAGTTTTGCAGCGCAGCACACTTCCACGTTTGATAGTCCGTAGTGTCGCCGAAGCTCCTCGCGCACGGCTTTGGTAATCCTTTTCTGACTTAAGTGTTGCATGGCCCGGTTCCTTCCCAACCCAAGCAGGGGTACGCAGTAGCCGTTACTGATGGTCAGAGTACTCATGCGGCCTCCTTCTTTTCAGTTGCCCCACCCTCAGTTGTCATTTCAAACTCAGCTTTCCATCCTCGAACTGCGCCACTTCTTTCACCTGAACATGCCCAGAACTATCCAATGTGTGGGTGAAAAAACGAATGACACAATATTCCTTGGGTGCCAGGGAGAAGACCGCAGGCAAATTCCCTTCGGCCATTGATGGAGCGATACAAAGACTCGTGGCACGAGAATCAAGGGATTTACTTAATTGGGAAGCATTTACCTTGGAAAGAAAAGAAGGGGCAACGAAAACAGATGTACGAATCTTTCGGCTCTCTGTGTCATAAGTAATACTTGTAGGGACAAGGGGAACCGATAAATCATCTTTGAGCATCTCCTGAAGAACAGCAATCCTGGTATTCAAGAGAATTACATCCATTTTCGTAAGTTCAGCCTTTTCTTCTGATAGTCTTGCGAGCTTCGCCCCAACAGCTGATTGAGCGTACAGGCCAACTGCAAGCCCAAACGTCGCTGCAACGGATAGGATGAGAAACTGCTTAACTCTCTTAGTCACGATCTGGCCTCCCTCGCTCCCGCTGATTGATTAGAGGATACACTGAGCCGGAACCGTGGGCACATTTCGATCCGTAAATACGGGTGCTAGGAAGCCCCAGACCGAGAGAGAGAGCCGTCCTTGAGTTTCAAGCGGTCGCAAAACGTCGGGCGACGGACCCGTAGGATTTCATTGGAACGCATTCCTGTATCCGCTGCGTTGACACAGGAGGTAAAATGGGGGCAGAGGTAGAAAGAAATGGATTACCACTACGCAATCGTAGGGTTGCAGGAACCCACTCACGACAATGTGATGTCGCTAGATCAAAAGGCAGCTGTCGGGAACTACTTGCGGGTTGAAGCGACCAATAGACAATACCGCATAGTATGGTGTGACGAACCTAAGCCCACCGCTTTTGAAGCGGCGTGCCTCGCGATCAACGATAAGGTGACGTTGCGCGTGGTTTTAGATAATGGTGACTGGCTTCCCTCCCGCGCCGCCTCATGACCGCCGCAGCCAATTGAGGACTTTATGGATTCAAAACTCTACATAGAGTGGCGCGAGCGCCTAAAGAAGTGGGTGGTGGAGTATCACGGTAGCATTCAAGCCCAGTTCGATACCCAAGACGAAGCCCTGGAATGGAAGCAGAGAAACTATCCGAACCACGGTCACGAAATCGAAAGAGTTCAGGTTCGTAGCAACTCTCCGCGTAGCGCAAAAAGAGGAGAGTGGAGATGAGCTGAGTGCCGCCGATTCTGTTTCTCGCTCAAAATCGCGTTTGGCAACCAGCACTAACTATTGGGAAGGCGTGGTACACACCGAGGTACACAATAGCGATGTCTAAGACTGTCTTGCAATGACTTAGGATGCCGTCCGTGCTCTTGTAAGTCGTTGCAAGCACTTATGAATCGCTCACTGTCACTGCAACATTCTCGCATCGAGTTCCACTTTCCGATGTTACGTTCTGTGCAGGCCAGTTACTGCGACTAGCCAGCACCCGTGACGAACTTAGCGATCGACCCTTCCCAACTTCCGGATTGGCGACAATACAGAAAGAATCATCGGATACCTTTGCGGATCAGGTCGCGGGTGAGACTGTGAACGAGATCGGCTAGGGAGAGGAGGCGCTTATCCTCTTCTTCCGTCGCCCAGGGGGAGACGAGATTCCCGTGCATAACTGCGTTGCGAACAGCCGACCAAGAGCGCTCGTGTCTGTCTTCTAGAACATTCCGCTGCACCAAGTCTTTTAGATACTTTCCGATGCTCCTCTGGCCAGCGCGCGAGATATCGCCCATGACTCGGACTCGAAGTTTTTCGTCGCCTTTCCAAGCCGAGACGTTGTCCTTAAGGCCCTGGATGTCCTTCTCGGCGAAGTCGGACCTCTGTTCGTCAGGACTCATCAGCATTCTTGCAATCGCTTCAGCAGTACTTGCCAGCGTCATGCAGAACACCCACCGTGACCCTTGTGTCGCCTGAATCAGTTCCTCGTAAAAACGAGTGATCTTGTGCGCCTCAAAACCCGGTTGACCTTGGCCATCTCTGGCCTCTGCAATCAGCGTGAGCAGGCTTGCGTACAACTCCCAGAACTGCTTGCCATCGAGGACGGGTTCTCCCTGGAAAAGAGCGGCGATTCCTGAGTTGATGAGGCGAGGTGGCGAAGGCCGCAACGAGATATGTGCTTTTCCGTTCCCAAAGTTGCGAGCAACAAGACGGGGGAAGACAAGTTGACCAAGCAGTACCCGAAGAGGCTCGCCAATCCAATTCTCTGCATACGGGTGCGGGAGCTTGTCGGATGTTTTCGCTGTCACCCACAGGGAGTCATCGGAAGGGGTATAGAAGAACTTGATTTCTGAATTGAGTACTTGGACGATATTTCGCCCGGCACTGTGTCTTCGCTCGATCTCCTCTCCATCGACAGAAAAAGTGGCCGTCATTCTCTTATCCATCGGGAGCCGGAGCTTTGGTTGAAAAACCAGTTCGACTCCAGAGTCCTGCGAAACCGAAGGTCCAGTTGCCTGTGTCATCAACGAACTAAGCTTGCCAGTAAGAGGCCACCCGAATTTCGGGATGCCTTTGAACTCGGGCCGGGTCCACCCGCCGGCCCATTCAGTACCGTCGAAGTCAGTTGCGACCAATCGGAACTGGTCGAAGACTTCATACGGATTCTCGCGCGAGCGGACGAGGCGTCGGAATGCATCGCTGCCGTCAGATGGAGTGGCAAACATCGTAAAATCAATGGTGGTCAAACTTGTGATGTCGATATGGCCCGAACCAAGAAAGACAGGAGGCTCGTGGTCGTGACCACTCAGCAGGCGCATTTCAGGGCACTCAATGGTGCTTGGAACGGCGGTCAAGCGAGATTTCCAAAAATCGAGAGTTCTCATGGCCATGATCCTTCGCAGTGCTGCTCCCACTGAAGCGGTTCGGGTATTGGTGAGTTTCCGATGTGTTGCATGCTAAGTGTAACTGAGTCACCCAGATTCAGAGTCGATGTCCGCCGCGTGCGGATTCCCCCCGAGTGACGGCGCACTCTGAAGTAACGTCGACTGTGCCCAAAGTTTTTGTGACAGTTTAGGGGGTCACATCAACAAACTGGGAACAAATTGGGAACAGATTGGGAACAAACCACCAAAGAACAAGCGTGAAATAGGTAGAGCAACACGTACGTAAGTCATTGAGAAGCAAAGACGGGCCTATTCAAAGTTGGGCTATCCGGCCTTTATTTTGATGGTAGAATCCGGCGCATACGTGAAATCGCGCGATCACATCCCCGTTGCCACAAGACGCGCTGCATGGAGGCGAGCTAAGGGTTGCTGTGAGGAGTGCGGCACAAATCTTATCGAGCGCTCCATCGTGAACCTCCCAGCCGAAAAAATCAGCTACTTCGTTCATGTTTGGAATGGGCACGCTTGCTGGAGTTGCCAGTCGGCAGGCCGTATTTTGGCGGTAAGGGACCACCGGGACTTCGGACGTTCTTACCTCGATCCAGACGACCCGCTTGAACGCAAGCTGGGCGAAGCTATCCGGATGCGCTTCCTATTTTTTTACCCGGATTATTCACACACCATGGAAGAGAGCTATTACGCCAATCACTGCGAATCATGCGGCGTGCTACAAGGCGATCACTTTCTAACTTTGTGGCTTTGCGACAGCGGAACGGGCGACGATCCCGATTTAGTTGAGCCGATTCCAGAAGTCGTAGAGTGGGAAACAGCGTACTCCTATACCACCCGTCGCTTTCTGCCTTTCCAGATTCACCACCGCAACGGCGACCCGTCTGACGCCGCCCTAGATAATCTCGAAATCCTCTGCCCACCTTGCCATCGAGGCAAACACGCCAAAGTCTCTGTTCAACTCGCCCCCTATACGCCGGGATTTTTGGCATAAATTTGGGGTAGTCTGGTCCTATTCGCCTGATTCATGCCTTATCGTTTGCCCTTCGCTCTCGCCGCCGTCAAGGGGCAGGGCAGCTTGCGCGCATCTCTACGGTCACCCGTGACGGCGGCTTCGCTGCAGGAATTCGCTGGCTATTAGAGGTTGTGCCTCTCCGCGCCCGACTGCGTCCACCCGGGGGCCTCTATCCGTACGGTTCCCGATATCAAAGAGGGTTGAATCGAGGCTCATCGTCCTACATTGTGTAAAATAACGGAATGACCAGCGCTTTCTATTCTGACACTGAGATACTAAAGAGATTGGGCGCTGGGGAGGACAGCTTTGTAGAAAGAAAGTCCCTTGGTGACTGGAAGAAAGATGCCGTCAAAACCTGCGTCGCTTTCGCAAATTCATGTCCCTTCGAAGGGCCCCCAGGACTTCTCTGCATCGGAGTTAAAGACGACGGAGTAATCGAGACTTCACAGCAAGACCTTGACACGCTACAGAAGACGTTCGAGCGCGAATTGGAAGAGGCGTACCCGCCGATCCCGCACCATACCCGTATTGTTTCGGCTTCGGAAGGAAAGTTCGTCGCTGTAATCGTACCTGGAAGTTCGCAAGGGCCACACTTCTCGGGCCCGGCCTACGTCAGGAACGGATCGAAAACCGTAAAGGCCAGCGCAGAACAATTTGAAAAAGTCATTGACCGGAGAGAGCGAAAGGTACGAGAGATTCTGAAGTGGCAAAATAAAAGAGTTAAGCTCGTTCGAGTCTGGGCGGCGCCGAACAACCTTTCGGGCAGAATCGCAGGCTATGCGGACGTGGTTGTTATGGATTGCGATTCCTTTGTTGTGAAGCTCAAGGCGATGGGGTCAGATCAGCCCGTCTCTTTCCCGCTCGACCATGTAGTCCTAGGACATGATCCTCAAACCAGCTCACTAACCATTGAGGTTCCGCAGGACTGAGCAGGTTGCCCCATGCTTTGCACTCAACGGTACGGCTATCGGCGCGTGCTAGAATCCGCTGCGCGGAGGCAACGAACATGAGTCTGCTTAAAGCCTCAGCTGTGATCGGGGCGATTGCCGTCTTCCTCGGCCTCAACATGGAGGCACAGCGGAAGCAAGAGCGTCCATCTATTGATTTCGGCGGAGCACAGGTTTCGCTTGGAATGACGCTAGAGGAAGTGGAAAAAAATCTAGCGGCGAACGCGCGGCACATTGAGTTCATGACTGATAAACACACAGCGCTCGTCCGTATCAATAACGCGCCCGTTCCCAGCGGCGACGAGGGGCAGGTCACATTTTTTGACGGGCACGTTGCTTACGCAGCGTTTCATTTCCCTGACGCCCACAACGCTGACCAACTGGCCCAGGAGATTGCCGGTGCCGTGGAGAACGTGGATACGAAAGTTTGTACCGTTTCAAACTATAGTAGTCATGGAACGGGCGGAGCGCTGTCACAAACCATCTTCGATTGCGGCTCAAAGAGTTTCAACGTGATGACCACGGAAATTCTGGGACACAACGAGCGCTATACCCATGTAGAAATAACGATAGGCGCGATACTGCGCTCGAAGTAGGTGGGCGCTTCCGCCAATAGTCATAGCCACAACGAAGTGCCTGAACGGCTAGGGATCATTCGGCTCAGGTCGAACTGAAGGGCGACTCCCGAATGGGAGCGAAATCTGATGGAGGTATTACGCCTATGGGCAATGACAACGGGCCAGAAGCGCTTCGCGAGAGACTCGACAAACTTGAGAATCGCTTGGCGCACAGAAACACTTGGACGGCTGTTTTCTTAGTCCTAAGCGGGTTCGTCGTCGGGGCAATCTCCTCCTGCACTCGGACCACATCCGACACAATCGAAGCTCGAAAGATCATTTTGAAGGACCCTTCTGGTCACACACTCGCGGTACTTGGTGTTGATAACAACTGGGGCGGGTTGGAAGCCAAGAATTATTATCCGGGGATCGAGTTTCGCGACGAGAAGGGTGAGAGGACGATGAGTCTCTTTGGCACAGGCTTGTCCGTCCGGTACGGGGATGAACATGCTCAATTGAGCTTTACGGGCTTGGACATTCGCGACAAGGAAACGCAGATTCTTCTTAATCCGCGCCTGTTCTCATTTGCTGCGAAACAAGGTGCAGTAACGTTGACTCCTCATCCGACAGGGATGAACCTTACGATCCAAAGTGCGAGCGATAATGAATTTGGGGTAGTGACCGATGCAGAATCTGCCAGTCTATATGTGGCGAGTCCTAAGTGGGAGGCAGATGTCTCGGCAGACAAAGCTGGAACGCATAATGTTCACGGGCCAAAGCCGAAATCAGACTAGGGGAGTTTTACTAGCGCGGCGGTCTCAGCTACGACTAGCTGTCCCTGGGTCGAGGTAATATTTGACAGGCGTGATCAGGCTACTGGCCCCATGCAGGGGGTGCCATTGCGCAAGAACTTCGAGCTAGACGATCCCTTACCGCTTAAGTTCCGACCGTGGGACAGGCAATTGTATCGGGCAATCCAAGAGGACCCGGAAGCAAGGGCCGCCTTCCGATTTCTCGGCAGTCGGCTCAAAGCGATTAGCCCTTCGTTTTTGCTCCTCAGTGTGGGAGTTGAGTCTGACAGCGGTGCACGTCCGACAACAATGGAAACACTCATCGAAGACCGCGACTGGCAACGCTGGAGTAGCAAATGGGAGGGACTCTGTAGCGTGGCGCATACCCTCAGAGGTGCCGAAACAAAGATGGAAAGGCACGTCAGAAAAAACGACTGGGGTCCAGCTCCGCTCGCAATTATGGGAGCTGATCGGTGGGACAGAGAGTTTAAGGTAAGTCTAGCGTCCACGAAGCACCTCGTCGTGGCCCAAACGATGCTCCGCGAGACCGCGAAGCTCATTGAACTTCACTGTGACCTCTATCGAAAGTTTCTGAAGGAAGTACCTAGACTGAGGCCCAAAGAAAAGGAACAGACACTTGCCCTTCTCACATGGGTTAAGGCTTACACCCGTGGGAATTATTTTGAACGCGTTGCAGCCCTCCTAAATGTGGCGCGGCGACTTAAGCACCGTAAAGATGTATCGGCGGACTCGCTCCGCAGGTTGTGGCAGCGGAATCCCAATTTACGTCCACCAATGTGACAACTCTACCGGACATTTGCGGAAAGAATTATTTTTGAAATGTCCAGGACACGACGCGTATGAGCTCCTATGCTCGGGCCTGTGAACAGTCAACAAAGCCAGTCATTCGTCGTGCTGAGACTATCTGCTGAGCACCACAAGCCATCCAACTGTTTAGACTTGCGGCGTGCTTCAATCACCGCGGACAACAGCAGGGCACTCTTTGACGAGGAGGGGGGACTGTGTCAGGACCAATTCTAGTCTTTGATAAGTCGGCGTTGGAGAGTCTGAACCCGGATGAATCGGTGTGGCTCGACAATTTTTTTCAAACGAACATCACCCCCTTATTCTTTATCGAGACCCTCGCTGACTTGGAAAAACAACTGCACTCCGGACGCACGCCAGAGCAAGTGGTTGGCAACCTCGCATTCAAGACACCAGACATGCACTCACGACCCAATGTCCACCACGCCCGACTCTTAAATGCCGAGCTTTCGGGTGCGGAGCCGGTTGCAATGGACGGGAGAGGAATCATATCTGGTGGGGAGCCGGTCATGCTTGAAGGGCAGACTGGCATCGTATTCCAGAGAACCCAGGAGGACGAAGCCTTTCATCGATGGCAGAGACACGAATTCCTTGATGTCGAGCGGCTCGCAGCGAAAGGGTGGCGGCGCGAGCTGGCAAACATCAACTACGACAGGGCATACGCGACGTTCCAGAAGTGGTTTGCCGAAGCACAAAAGCCCAAAAACCTGCGTGACGTCAAGTTGTTCGCAGATGCGAAAATCGACGCATCCAACCAAGAGCCTTGTCTCCGACTTGGTATGTCAATTCTCGGGATCGCCCCTAGCCGACAAGAGCAAGTGATGACGCGCTGGCAGAACGCCGGTAAGCCACCGATCCGTGAATTCGCTCCATACTTTAGATACCTATTCTCAATCGATTTGTTCTTCTACCTAGCGATCGCAGCCGATCTTATCTCTCGTGTTCGACCGAGCAACAAGGTCGATCTTGCGTATCTTTATTACCTGCCTTTCTGCAAGGTCTTTACTTCGAACGACAGCCTTCACGAGCGTGTGGTTCCTTTGTTTCTTCGCGCCAACCAGACTTTCGTCAAGGGTATGGAACTGAAAGCAGACCTTGGCAAGCTTGACCAGCACTATTCGCGTCTGCCGAAAGAGGTCACGGATCGTGGCCTTTTCCACTTTGCCGCCTACCCACCAACCGATCCTTCATTTCTTGTGACTCGGCTGTGGGACAAACACATGCCCAATTGGAGGAACGACGAGCAAAACCATCATCCGCTAGATAAACGCTTGCAGCAGGTTCTCATGGACCTTGTTAAGCGGGTCGAGAGAGATGCCGTGCCAATCAGTCCAGCTCAGTCGGTGAGCTTTAGCGAGGCCACGTACGTCCACATGCAGCAGAAAGCGCACTTCAAAAAGGGCAAGTGGAATCGATTCCCACCGGAAGTGCTGGCGAGTAATGAGTAGGAACTTCCGTGTACCCGCCGTGTACCTCAGTTGGGCGAATTCGGTGTTTTTGACGTTTTTCTCGTTTAATAGAATCAATAACTTACGCGCTTTCAACGTCGCTTTTAGTTCGATCCCCACCGCCCCTACTATGCAACTAATTGACATGCACCGACTTCCTTTCAGACTTGGCCACATCTGGCAGCAACTGCAACGCCACTTTCTCCGCTGCATCGCGCTGCTCTGATCCAAGCACATGCAGGTAATAGTGCGACGTAGTGCTCGCGTCGGCATGCCGCAACTGAGTCTGAGCAACTTTCAACGATGCCCCACTCGAATGCAGCAAGCTTCCGTGAGCGTGACGGAATGCGTGCATCCCACAGCGCGGAATTGAGAGAGTGTCCAGAATTGGCCAGAGCCTTTTCTGAACGACTTTGTTCTCGCTGTAGGGATTGCCTCGGCGATTTGAGAACAGCAGCCGCTCTTCATTGGGACGCCACGACGCTAGGTAGTTTGTCAACACTTCGGCCAGCGGCCCAGGCATAAGCACCGTTGCCACACTCCGCGTGCTCTTTGGCAAGATTAGATGCCTGTAACCATGCTGACCGCCGGACAAAAATCAACCGTTGCTCGAAATCCAGATCGTCAATCGAGAGTCCGAGAACATCGCCCGGCCTAAGCCCCGTCATCGCTGCAATCGCGAAGATCGTGTGCCAAGGCTCCGAAGCAAGTGCGAGGATCGAGCGCATTTGCTCCGCCGTGAAAAACCGTCCGGGTTTGGCCGGCTTTGAACACGGAATGACGAGATCACTTTGCGTGAATCCCGCCACAGCGTAGCCCCACCTTCGCGCCATCTTGAGAACAGAAGCGAGAGTGCCGAGAACATTCAGAATCGTGTGCCGACTCCGTCCCTTCGCCAGCTTACCGACGAAAGCCTGCACCTGCTCCTGCCCGATTTCGTCCAGCCGTATAGGGCCGGACTCCGGGACAAGGTGGAAACGCAGATGCGACTTCATCACCTTGGCTGTGGACGGCTTCAGCAACTCCCTCGCCTTTGTCTCCTAAATCAAACTTGCGAAAAACGCTGCAATGTCGCGGGCGAGAGCCACTGGTTCTTCTGTGGGTGCGAAATGCCCACCGCGCTCCATTGGTGTCCACCGCTGGATGTTATATAGGCGCTCAGCCCACTCGCGCGGTGCATCTCCTTCGAAGGCGTATTGAGATGTGAAGTTGGCGATGGCAGTGGGCGAGCGGACGAAGTCTTCCGGTCCAAGCGTAATCCCGTGCCAGCGGTTATCGAAATAGTCGCGAATGGAACTCGTAATTGTTCCAGTGACCCAGTACAGAGTCAGGAGCGTCAGCAAAAAATCACGTGGAATGCGCCCTTCGAGGTCGCCATGACAGTCACTCCAAGATCTCCATTTCTCAGCAATCCATGCGGCCAGTCCGGCTGGAGAGTCGTTGAGTGAATACCCGAGTGTCTGCGGTCTTGTTGACTGGATCGCTTTGTAGCCGCCTTCAGATTGCCACCACAGGTCGGAAGTCCGGATATACGCTTTTTCCGCGGGCGATAACGCCCGTGATCCGGGACCAATGTAAGGGGCAAGCTCCAGGTTGGTCAGGTGGATTCCGATGATTGAATCTGGCCTGTCGAGTGCCATCAGCGTGGCAACACCGGCGCCAAAGTCGCCACCGCCAGACCCATAACGCTCATATTCGAGTTCGGTCATGAGTCGGTGCCAAAGTGCCGACACATATCGATAATTCACACCGGCACGCCTCGGGCGCTCTGAGAAACCGTAGCCCGGTAGCGATGGGATGACAAGGTCGAATGCGGGGCCGTCGATGCCGTGTCGGACCGGATCCGTGAGTAGTGGCACGAGCGGAAGGTACTCGAAGAACGCGCTGGGCCAACCGTGAGTTAGTATCAGCGGAATCCCGCGACCGCCTCGCGCTCGTGCATGGACGAAGTGGATCCGAACGCCATCTATCTCGATGCGGAACTGCGCGAGTTCCCCGAGTCTTTGCTCCTGAGCGCGCCAGTCGAATTCCTCGGCCCAATAGTTCATCAAACTCCGCAGCCATTCGAGATCCGTTCCCTGCGACCATGGAGCGCCAGGTGCGCTATCAGGCCAACGCGTGTTCCGAATGCGTGTCTTAAGATCTGAGAGGACCTGCTCAGCGACCGCTACCTTGAAGGGCTCTATGCGCAATCTCGGATTTCCAAACTCAGGATAATTCACAGTCGCAAACTATCTTAAATCATACGACACCAAAATCTCCTGAACTCATGACTTTTGCCTCAGCCCGTTCTGTGAGTTGGGGCGCGCAGGGAGCCGTGTTTGTAGACCTCAGAACTTGACACCATTTGACACCAATTGGAAGAGGGGCCGCGGTGCTACGCCTTTGACAACTCAGGACTTGTGAAAGTAGATGCGATTTTCGATCCCCACCGCCCCTACCAACCTTCTTTCATATCAACACTTCAAGCGACTGCTCGTGTTCCATTCGGAACATTGGTTCCAATTGAGAGGGTATCGTTTGGCGTGATAGCGAGCTGTTGCCAATACATCAATAGTTACTCTTGAGGGGAAGGGCGAAAGAGCTGACCTCGACCACCCAGATGGGGCTGGTACGATTTTTATGAAGGGTGGTCGCGGCTCATGGCGAGATCTATCTGGCGGAGTGCGATGGTCAGCATCGCAACGTCCTTGATGTTGCTGAGCGGCTTGGTCACTGAGAGCCATGGCGATTCCGCCCAGACGAACCCAAAAGCCGCACAACGCCTCACGCACGTGAGCCTGGAAGACCTCGGCCAGATCGAGGTTACAACAGCGTCTAAGGTGCCTGTGAAGGCCACTCGAACTCCGGCAGCGATCTACGTCATCACCCAGGAGGACATCCGGCGTTCCGGGGCCACAAGCATCCCGGAAGCCCTCCGCATGGCGCCTGGTGTTGAAGTCGCACGGGTCGACTCCAACACGTGGTCCCTGGGTGTGCGCGGATTCGAGAGCACGCTCTCCCGATCAGTACTCGTGCTAATCGACGGCCGGAGCGTTTACACGCCTCTGTTCGCCGGCGTTTATTGGCAGGTCCAGGACACACTGCTTGAGGATATCGACCGCATCGAAATCATCCGAGGCCCCGGCGGTACCATCTGGGGAGCGAATGCCGTCAACGCGGTGATCAATATCATCACCAAAAGAGCTCAAGAGACCCATGGAACGTTGGTATCCACCGGCGGCGGAAATGTCGATCAAGGCTTCGTCAATTTCCGGTACGGTGCCGGCAACAGCAAGGGTCTTAACTACCGTATCTACGGGAAGGCTTTCACCCGGGGCCCCGAGTTTCATCCCGATCACAAACAGTTCGATGACTGGCGCATGGGTCAAACCGGCTTCAGGACGGATTGGGATACACACAATCGCGACCGGCTAACGCTTCAGGGCGACATCTACTACGGCGATGCCGGACAACGCGTGGGAATCACGAGTTACTCTCCACCGTTTATGACCAACGTGGAACAGAATGCCGAGCTGTCGGGAGGCAATTTGCTCGGTCGTTGGGAGCGCGAGTTGGGTTCAGGGTCCAACGTTCAGTTGCAAACTTATTACGACCGTACGAACCGGAAACAGGCCAACTTTGCCGAGTCTCGAGATACGTTTGACATCGATTTCGTCCATCATCTGATTCTACGGGGGCGGCAGGACTTCCTATGGGGCCTCGGAGCGCGCCTGAGTTCGGGCAATGTTTCCGAGGTTGTGTCCACCGTCGTGTTCACGCCGAATCACTATACGGACAAGCTTTACAACGCATTCATCCAGGATGAAATCCCTATCGTTGGAGACCAGCTTTCGCTAACCATCGGGTCTAAGTTCCTACATAACAACTATAGTGGCTTCGAGATCCAACCGACTGTGCGGCTCCTGTGGACGCCCAGTTCACGGCAAACCGTATGGGGAGCCGTCACTCGCGCCGTGCGCACGCCCTCCCGCGTCGAGGAGGACCTCCAGCTCACCGCATTATTGGCACCGAGTCCGTTGACTTTTTTCCGGATCAGCGGCGACAGAAAGTTTTCCTCGGAAAGCCTGGTTGGCTATGAAGCCGGATACCGGAGCCTGGTGGGCCCCAAGTTCTACGTGGACATCGCCGCCTTTTACAACAACTATAACAATCTCCTGAGTATCGAGCCCGGTGCGCCGTTCGCTGAAAGCTCACCGCCCCCGCCGCACGCCGTTATCCCGCTTTTCTTCCGTAATGGGCTGCTTGGCAACACGGCTGGATTCGAAATCGCGCCGGATTGGACGCCGACACGCACTTGGCGGCTACGCGGCTCGTATTCCTACCTGCACATCGCCTTAAACAAAAAGGCGAGCAGCCTCGACGCTTCAACCGCAAATTCAACCCAGGGGTCAAGCCCCCATCACCAGGTCGCGATCCAATCTTCTCTGGATTTGCCCAAGAAGCTGGAATTCGATCAGACTTTTCGTTACGTGAGCTCCCTGCCTGCCCAACTGGTGCGAGCTTACACAACGGCCGACGTGCGGTTCAGTTGGCACGCCACTCGATCTCTGGACGTGTCAGTCGTGGGGCAGAACTTGTTTCAACCTCATCACCCAGAATTCGGGGGTGACCCCGGTTCTCTTGTCGGGATCGAGCGAAGCGCCTACATCAAACTAACCTGGCAATCATGGCAAAGGTGAGAGAGAAACTGATCTGTGGAGCTGACGTTCGCCAATGCGCCCGCCAACAGTGGGTGACTCGTGGCCGTCGATGCCGCTTTTTTCAATTCACGGTCCGGCTGTTCGCCTGGGTGCTCGTTGGCTCCTCATGCCTGAATGCCCAATCAAACCCGACTGAATACGAAGTCAAGGCCGCCTACCTCTATAACTTCGGCAGATTCGTTGAATGGCCCGCTAAAGTCACCGCCGCCAGCGAGTACTTCAGCATTTGCGTACTCGGCGAGGATCCTTTCGGCGCGACCTTCGATGCGACCATCGCGGGTGAGAGCATCAACGGCAAGAAGGTAGTGGTTGCGCGCATCACGAAACCGCAAGACGCGGCGAGTTGCCGCATCCTGTTCATCAGTTCGTCAGAGGAGAGTCGGCTCAAAGAGATCCTGGCGACGCTCGACAAGACAAGCGTCTTGACGGTGAGTGACATCTCCCAGTTCACGCGGCGCGGGGGCATGATCCGGTTCGTTACGGAGGCGAACAGAGTACGTTTCGAAGTCAACCTGGCGATCGCTCAGCATGCCGGCCTCACCCTCAGTTCGCAGCTGCTCAAAGTGGCAATCAGCGTGAAAAGGAGTTCTCAGGCTGGAGATTGACAGACCATGCCCAGGGTTGCGAACTACTCGATTACCAAGAAACTGACCAGAATGAACATGCTGGTCAGTGGCGCGGCCTTGTTGATCGCCTGTGCGGCGTTTGTTGCTTACGATCTTGTTACTTTTCGACAGGCCATGGTGTACAACCTCTCGATCCAGGCTCAAATGGCCGGGTCCAATAGCGTCTCACCGCTGCTGTTCAATGATCCACAAGCAGCGGAGAACACGTTGTCGGCGTTGAAAGCCGCGCCCAACGTCCTATCGGCTGGAATTTACGCGCTCGACGGACGGCCTTTCGCCACGTATTGGCGCGATGCCCATGGCCAAAGCCTGACCCTGCCGAAGCTTCCCGCGAGTCAAACCGAGACCCACTGGTTCAAAGATGGGCAACTGGTGCTGGTCCGCACGATTGTGTTCGATGGAAAGCCGACAGGCACTGTCTACATCCGTTCCGATTTGCGGGAAATGACCCGCCGCCTGAAGCGGTACGGGGGAATCGCTGCCGTCGTGTTGTCGGCATCTCTCATTGCCGCGCTCCTAGTGGCGTCGATATTCCAGCGCGCCGTTGCTGAACCCATCGTGCATTTAGCCGAGGTTGCGCGAATTGTTTCTCGCGAGAAAAACTATGCGCTGCGAGCGACCCCAACCGGTAAACGGGACGAACCCGACGTCCTCATCGCAGCGTTCAACGAGATGTTGGGGCAGATTCAGGAGCGCGACGGGGCTTTGCACCAGGCTCACGATGAGTTGGAGCAGCGCGTTGAGGAGCGCACTGCGCAGCTCGCTGCTGCCAACAAAGAGTTGGAAGCATTCTCCTATTCCGTCTCGCACGACTTGCGCGCGCCGCTTCGCAGTATTGATGGCTTCAGCCTAGCCCTGCTCGAGGACTATGCCGATCGGCTCGATGAGGAAGGAAAAAATGATCTTCAACGCATCCGAGCCGCAACTCAGCGGATGGGAGTGTTGATTGACGACCTCCTGAATCTGTCCCGTATGACACGGGCCGAGATTCGTAAGGAAATCGTCAACCTCAGCACCCTTGCTCGTTCAGTCGCCCAAGGTCTCCAGGAAGTTCAGCCGGAGCGGCGGATAGACTTCCGAATCGAAGATCACCTCGAGGCGAAAGCAGACGCTCGTCTGGTGCGGGTCGTCCTCGAAAACCTTATTGGAAACGCTTGTAAGTTCACCTCGAAGATGAGTTCCGCCTGCGTTGAATTCGGCAAAACACATCAGAACGGGAACTCGGCCTATTACGTTCGCGACAACGGCGCCGGATTTGATCCTGCATACGCCAACCGGCTGTTTGGCGCCTTCCAGAGGCTTCATGGGGTGACGGAATTCCCTGGTACCGGGATCGGCTTGGCCACGGTGCAGCGAATCATTCACAGGCACGGCGGGAAGATCTGGGCGGAAGGAGCCGTGGAGAAGGGCGCGACGTTTTACTTTACCTTGTGACGCATTCAACTCGGGAGGGAATGGGATGGAGAACAGGTCGATTTTATTGGTCGAGGACAGCCCGGACGACGAAGCGCTGACGCTGCGGGCTTTGAAGAAGAACAATATCAAGAACCAGGTGGTCGTCGCGCATGATGGCGCGGAAGCGCTCGATTATCTCTTCGGTACCGGCAAATACGCTGGCCGGAACACAGACGTTCTGCCGCAAGTAGTGCTGTTGGATTTGAAGCTTCCGAAGGTAGAGGGTTTGGAAGTCTTGCGGCGAGTGCGTGCGGATAAGCGCACTAAGCTCCTCCCGGTTGTGATCCTGACCTCTTCGAACGAAGAGCAGGACCGGATCGACGGCTACGGACTGGGCGCAAATAGTTACGTCCGCAAGCCTGTTGACTTCACGCAGTTCATGGAGGCTGCTCGACAGCTTGGCTTGTATTGGCTGATTCTTAATGAAGCTCCCCCGGCCCGGAGATAACAGATGGGTGTTCCGCTTCGCGTACTGATGATTGAGGATTCGGAAGATGACGCCGCTTTGCTTGTCCGCGAACTACGACGCGGTGGCTACGACGTGAACTACGAGCGCGTGGATACTCCTGCTGCCATGAGCTCTGCATTGAATAAAGAAAAATGGGATATGGTTATCTCCGATCATTCGATGCCCCATTTCTCAGGTGCCGCCGCTTTGAAACTTTTGAGGCAAAAGGAATCCGAGGTGCCGTTCATCTTTGTTTCCGGAACCATGGGCGAAGAAGCCGCGGTGGCCGCGCTCAAAGACGGCGCACAAGATTACGTCATGAAAACCAATTTGAAGCGCCTCGTTCCGGCCGTGCAACGTGAGCTCCGCGAGGTGGAAGAGCGTCGGCAACGCAAGCTCCTGGAACGTCAAGTGCAACAGCTCCAGAAGTTCGAAGCTATCGGACGGCTGGCTGGCGGCATTGCTCATGACTTTAATAACGCAATCGGAGCAATCATGGGCTGGGCGGATCTGGCCCTACAGGAGGCACAACCAGGTACGCGTCTGCAGGAACGTCTCAAAAAGATATGCGCTCAAAGCCAGCGGACTGCCGGACTGACCTCCCAGCTTCTCGCATTTGCGCGACAACAGGTTCTGCAGCCGCGAAGGATTGATCTAAACGGCTTGATCGAGGAAGGAACCAGCCTCCTGCGAAAAGTGATAGGAGCAGACGTGGAGGTTCGGCTTGTTCCCGCGCCGAATCTTCGCGTCACAGTTGCGGACCCCGTTCAGATCGACCAGGTGCTGATGAATCTCTGTCTGAATGCCCGAGATGCGATGCCCAAAGGCGGACGACTAATCATCGAGACTCAAAACGCTGATCTTGACGAAGAGTATTACCGCCTTCACGCCTTCGTACGGCCGGGCAGTTATGTTTTGCTCTCGGTGTCCGACACAGGTATCGGGATGGACGCGGCGACGATCGAGCGCATCTTCGAACCTTTCTTCACCACCAAAGAGGTTGGCAAGGGCACCGGGCTCGGTTTAGCAACCGTGTTTGGCATCGTAAAGCAGCACGGTGGGTTTATCAACGTATACAGCGAACCGGGAAAGGGAACAACGTTTCGTGTTTATCTCCCGAGCGATCACGGCGCACCGGACCCGGCTAAGGCAGACTCTGATGAAGGGCCAGCGGAGGGCACCGAAACCATTTTATTGGCGGAAGATCACGAAGGCCTTCGCGAGTTGGCGCAGGAAACATTGGAAGCGCTTGGCTATCGTGTTGTCCTCGCAACGAATGGGACAGAAGCGGTCGAGCTTTTCAAGACTAATTCGGATCGGATAGATCTGGTCATTCTGGATGTGGTAATGCCTGGCCTTAGCGGTCCTGACGCGTACTCAAACATGTCCGCGATTCGGCCCAACCTTGCAGTTGTCTTTGCCACTGGATATACGGCTGAGGCAGCATCTTTGACTTCGCTGGTCAAGAAGGGTGCGACGGTTCTGCAAAAGCCATACAGCGCGAAGAGTCTGAGTCAAGCGATTCGGGGTGTGCTAGGAAGCAAACAGTCGAGCGTTTCTCATTAGCGAGAGGGCTGAATGATCTCCCGGATATAAGACTCTGGGACCACTCCCGCAGGCGGTAGATTTGGACGTACGGACAGGAATCCTCAACCAAAGCGAGAGTCCGAAACCTGCAGTTGCGTAATCAACTGTGGAGGAAACGACGAGTTTTATCGGCGACGGGAATCGGCATATGGTCAATGCACGCAGAAGGACTAATTAAACCGATGAAATTGCGCACAAGAACGCTGCTGAGCGTCGCTCTCTCCCTGGTGAGCCTGGTCGCGATCCTGTACTCGGTGGCGCGCGTTTCTATGATGCACAGTTTTGCAACGCTCGAAGCGGATGACACGCGCCAGAACCTCGCACGCGCCACTGCTGTTTTGGCCGACGACCTCTCCACACTCGACCACACCACTAGTGATTACGCCGCGTGGGACGACACCTGCGCATTCCTTGAGGGCAAGAATCCCAACCTTCCGACGAGCGAATTCCCCGATCCGTGGTTTCCGCGTTTGCGGATTGACTTCGTTCTGATCTTCGATCCCTATGGCCGGCAGGTGTTTGCGAAGGCCTATAACCCTGCGGGGGGAAAAGAGACGGAAATTCCTCAAGGTCTCCGGGCGCATCTGGCACCCGGCTCGCTGCTGATGCGCCACGCACATCCCGGGAGCAAGGTGCTGGGAATAGCGCTGCTTGCCTCCGGCGCAGTGCTGATTGATTCGCAGCCCATTATCGACAGCCAAAGCCGGGGCCCAATTCGGGGCACGTTCGTGGCGGGACGCAGTCTGGATGCCGCGGAGATCGCGCGCCTCGCCGGCATCTCCCACCTCTCGTTGACAGTGCACCGCCTCGATGCAACCGGGTTGCCGAGCGACGTTGAATCCGCGCGCGCCGCGCTCACCGCATCCTCGCCTACCTTGCTCCGCCCGCTCAATTCCAAGGATATCGCCGGATATGGACTGATCGAAGATATCTATGGGAAAGACGATCTGATTCTGCGGGCAGTGATGCCTAGAAAAATAATGCAGCAGGGAGAAGCCAGCCTGTTCCATTTCCTGGTGTCGTTGCTCATAGCGGGATTCGTGTTCGGTCTAGTGACCATGCTACTGATGGAAACGTTAGTTCAGTCGCGTGTCATCCGGCTGAGCGCGAGCGTAGCCGCCATTGGCGCCAGCGGCGACCTTTCCGAGCGTATCCCCCAGGAAGGCCGCGACGAAATTGCCGGCCTCGGCGCGGGGATAAACCGCATGTTGGAGGCGCTCGAACTGTCGCGCCACGAGCTTCACAAGGCCAAAGAAGGCGCGGAAGCTGCCAACACCGCCAAGGGTGAGTTCCTGGCCGTGATGAGCCACGAGATCCGCACGCCGATGAACGGCATAATCGGCATGGCCGGCCTTCTTCTCGATACTCCTCTCAACGCCGAACAGCGCGAATACGCCGAGATCGTGCGTGGTTCCGCTGACGCGTTGCTCTCGATCATCGACGACATCCTCGATGTCTCGAAGATCGAAGCGGGTAAAATGACCGTGGAGCCCATCCCCTTCGACCTCCGGCTGGCAGTCGAAGATATGGCTGAACTCATGGCCTCGAAGGCTCAGCAGAAGGGGCTCGACCTCATTCTGCGATTTTCACCCGATACGCCTTCTCGCGTTGTCGGGGACCCGGGCCGCATCCGGCAGGTTCTCATCAACCTTTCCGGCAACGCCATCAAGTTCACGACCAAGGGACACGTTTACGTCAACGTGGAATGTGAAGAGCGGTCCGGCGAGCAGGCCCGCCTTCGCTTTTCGGTTGCGGACACCGGGATCGGTATTCCTGCCAGTAAGCTGGGCCACATCTTCGAACGCTTTACGCAGGCCGATGCTTCCACGACCCGTAAATACGGTGGCACGGGACTGGGCCTGTCGATTTCGAAGCAGTTAGTGGAGCTCATGGGCGGCAAAATGGGCGTCGAGAGCAAAGTCGGGGAGGGCTCCCGATTCTGGTTCACGCTGCCCCTTCCAGTTGATCTGACCCTGCCGGACACGGCGCCAGTCGATATGGACATGACCGGCGTCCGCGTGCTGGGGGTGGACGATAATCCGATCAATCTTTTTGTGCTCCGCGAACAACTCAATAGCTGGGGCCTGCGCAATGATTCGAGTAGCTCCCCCGAAGACGCTTTGAACCTATTGCGTGCCGCGCAGTCCGCCGGCGACCCCTACCAGATCGCGATTCTTGACCAGCAAATGCCCATACTGGATGGCGAGGAGCTAGCACGCACCATCAAGGCCGACGCGAAGCTGAAGAACACAGTGTTGGTATTGCTTACCTCCATCGGTAACCGAGGCGACGCCGCACGCATGAAGGATGCCGGTTTTGCGGCCTACCTCACCAAGCCAGCGCGCGCATCCCAGCTTCTAAACGCTCTTATCACCGTGTGGGGCAACCAGAAGCGCGCCCGGTCGTCGCAGTTCGTAACTCGTCATACCCTGGCGCAGGGCCGCGCGACGATCTTCTCGGACGAGCGCGCTCAGCCGATTTTCCACGCGCGCGTTCTGATCGTCGAGGATAACGCGGTCAATCAGACGATTGCCGCCCGGCTGCTCGAAAAGCTGGGCTGCCGCGTGGACGTCGCGGCCAATGGCCGGGAAGCGGTCGAAATGGTCGATCTTCTACCTTACGATGCGATTTTCATGGATTGTCAAATGCCGGAAATGGACGGCTTTGAGGCCACGCAGGAAATTCGCAGGCGGGAGGGTTCAAGCGTTCACCGTCCAATCATCGCCATGACCGCGAACGCCATGCAAGGCGACCGGGAACGATGCCTGGACGCGGGAATGGATGACTACGTATCCAAGCCAATACGAAAGGCAGATTTGACCGAAGCGCTAAAGCGTCATCTCCCTAAGAACGTAACGGCCTATCCAGATGGTGCGAAAGTAGAGAAGCTTTAATGGAAGCCGAGTAGACTGCGCAGAGTTGTCTGCACGTCATGCGCTCCACCGCTGAAGCCATCTTTACTTGGACGTGCAGTGGGCTAGTCGAACTCATGGTCGGATCATTGAGGTTACGTGTTGCAACCAGACGACCTTTCTTCGAAACCTGTCTTGAATCTTTCTGAACTGCTCGCACGCGTCGAGAACGATTCCGAGTTATTGCGTGAGGTGATTGGTATCTGCAAGGCTGAAATGCCGCGCCACATCTCCTTATTACGCGAAGCTGTTGCTCAAGCAGACATGAAGAACATCGAAAAGTCAGGTCACACGCTCAGAGGGATGCTTTCGCATCTCGCCGGCACGCGAGCCGCCGCTGCTGCAGGCCGGCTGGAGCAATTGGGGCGCTCGGGTGACACTACAGCGTTGAGGCCTGCCGTTGCGATTTTTGAGAGTGAGGTTGCAAAGCTCATGACGGAGCTGGAAGCGCATATGACGAAAATTCACCCATGATGATTCTGGTAGCAGATGACGACGTGCTCTCCCGTCGCCTTCTGGAGACGACCCTCAAGCACGCCGGATACGAAGTCATCGCCGTCGAGAACGGGCGGCTAGCCGCTGAAAACTTGTGTCGACAGGATGGACCGCGTCTCGCGCTGCTCGACTGGGTTATGCCAGAGCTGGACGGACCAGCAGTCTGCCGCGAGGTACGCCAAAAACGCGAGCAGCCTTATGTGCATATGGTCCTTCTGACATCGAAGGAATCGAAAAGAGACATCGTCGAGGGGCTGGAGTCCGGAGCAGACGACTACTTGATTAAGCCATTCGACGCTGCGGAACTGACGGCCCGGCTGCGCACGGGGTTGAGGATACTCCAGCTCG
>DATNMX010000019.1:0-4345 GCA_035602135.1 Candidatus Dormiibacterota bacterium | reverse complement strand
TCACTTTTCTGAAGATTGATAGCTTGCCGAGTGAGAAAAAATCCCGGCAAGCTGGTAACTCCCAACTACTGATTCGAAGCCCGCTCGGATTCGTTGCGGGGTGCGCTCTTCTGCAAAACATTGACGAGATGACGGCCTGTGCTAGGCACGCCTGTATGTTCGCCTCTCACGATATCCTTTGCCTTGATGGCGTGGCCATAGACCTGCTCGCTTGCCTCATCGTCGGGACGAAGCGTAGAGCCTTCGAGAGAAATACCGGCAAACAAACCGCGAGAACGCGAGTAGCTAAGGATCTCAGCTCGCATCCAAGCGTCGGTATCTGCGGAAGCATCACGACCCTTTGGGCCTGCGGCAACAGAAGCATCGGCGCCCAACTTGACCTTACTGCTTAGGATCGACTCCATGCCGCGGTCATTCATGACTAGCAGGATCAAGTCCGTCGCTTCGCCACCGATTTGGAAGCCGATACTGCCGCCTTCCAACGCGTACATGGCTGGGGCTCCCCAAGGTCCACGGAACTTCTCGCCCGTCCGGCAAACCATCGCGCCGCGCCCGTAGCTTGCGCCTACACCAAATGCAAGTTTGCGAACGGACGGAATCACGATGACGCACTCGGCCTTTTCCAGGAGCTCATGGGGAATGTTATCTGGGACGTTGAGTACTTCTTGCATGACAACGCCACAGTTTTCGAGGCGTTCTTGCTCCTTGTTCACCTTCCCGGCATACACTGCACCTGCTACGAGCGTAAGACATGCTGCGGTAACCATAAATCTCTTCATCGCTGACCTCCAAGGTCAAAATTTCTTCTGCGGACGTTTTGCTTCAAGAAAGATTTTTGGCTGAAGGACTTTCAACACGTTTAAGTCACGAGAGGGCTATGCGTTGCCCGACTCTCAGGCGGGCGCAGTGCAGTTTCGAGCTAAGAACTTTTCCTACCTCCAACGACGACCAGGGCAATTCCTCCGACTAACGCCAGCCCGCCGAGTATCGGTGGAATCGAAACTCGCTCTTGTTTTTCTGCGGTGGCGTGGATGGGGCCGAGATCAATTACCTTTTCTTGATGAGTATAGGTGAATCCCTGATAGGCGAGGGCCAGCCCGCCCAGAACAATTAAGAGAATTCCAACCCAGACAATCGGTTTCATATTCTTCGCTTTCGCAACTAAATCATCCGCCTTCGGCCCTGAATCAAGTTAATTACGAAGACGGCCAAAGCCACGAGCAGAAGGATGTGGATGAATCCCCCGAGCGTGTAGGAAGTGACCACGCCGAGGAGCCAAAGGACACACAACACGACAAGAATTGTCCAAAGCATCGCTGTTCCAATCTCACAAGAAACCCCTCTTTACAGCAGGTTGTGCCGCACCTGCAGATCGTTTTCGTTGGTTTCCCGGACGATTCATACTAGAAGGTCTGAAACCGAATGTCTGTTCACTTGAGCACACTTACTGGTCTGTTTTGCGGTGTTGCGGTTGAGTACAGGGAAGGCCATCTTGCACGCGATGGCCTCTTTGCGAGGTGTTCGCCCCGAAGTTGCGAGGGCATGACACTTGGTTGCTTGGCCAGGACTTCAGTTCTTAGCAAGCTGCTCGTGCAACATCCGGTCGACCTCACGGGCACGGACGACGAAGCGGTTCGGCGCGGGACCCACATAGTGAAACGGAAAACAGGTGAGCAAAGTCAGGTCGTGACCCGTCGATGATTTCAGGACGCGAATGTCCGTGGGGGCGACGACTTCAATGGATTCCACGAGGTACTCGAAGCTGCGCTCTCGAGTCTTGAATTTGATTTCGTCGCCCAGGCGAATATCGCGCAGGGTACGGAAAAAAGTGTCCCGGTGACCGGCCAAGGCGACATTGCCCCATTCGCCGGGCAGAGCCGATTTTGAAAGGTGACCTACGGCCCGCCTCAAGTTAGCGCGGGAGTCGCCTTGGACCACGATGGCGTTGAGCCCCAGGCGGGGCACTTGAATTTCGCCGATCACATCGCCTTCCGCCAAAATGTGCGGTTCCGAGAGGAGGCCCGCTTGCTTGAATTTCTTCAATTCGATGGCCTGGTAGGCGTGCGAATCCGCGAAGACGAAGCCGGCGTAGCCCATGGCGAGAATGCCGAAGGCGAGAAAAAAGTAGCAAGTACCACGGAGGATGTACATTCGCGTTGACGAGACTATAGTCGTTGGCGGAGAGAGCGGACTCATTTCGTCCCCGTCCCCGACTGCGCTGCGGGTTGTTTTTCCGCCGTAGGCGAGTAGCCCTGCCGAGTTCGCACGCGTAACCTGCCATGGCCTGGCGCAGTGACTTTCACTTCGATTTTTCGAAAAGCATCAGCACGCTTCATGTTCTGCGGCGCATAACCAAGCGTGTACTGCTCGCGAAGATCCCGAGCGATTTCTGTCGATACACTTGCGACGGATTCACCTTTGCGCGGGAAGTAAGCGATTCCTCCGGTATCTTTGCAAAGCCGCTGGAGAAGACCCGGGTTTTCTTCCTCGTCACCCGAACCGACCAAGGCAATGGAATAGATCAAGGACTGCGATTGGCGAGCCTTTGCTTGCACCTGCGAATATTTGAGATGGCTGGCATTGTCTCCGCCGTCGCTGATGATGATGAGCGCCTTCTTCTCCAAATGCCCGTACTGCAAATGATGGAGACCCTCGCTGACGGCATCGTAAAGCGCGGTTCGTCCTCGCGCGGAGACGGCTGTGAGGGCTTCCCCGAGTTCCTTCGCATCGTTTGAAAATGCCTTTCCCCTCATGAGTTCAATCGAAACGTCATCATTGAAATCCACGACGAACATTTCATCTTGCGGATTGCTGGAGTGTGCGAAGGAGGATACGGCGGTAACGACATCCGGCAGCTTGGGACCCATACTCCTGCTGTGGTCAACGACGAGCCCCACGGTAACAGGAGTATCTCCCTCTTCGAATACAGTGAGTTTTTGGAGCTGCCCGTCCTCATAGACGCGGAAGTCTTGCAGCCTGAGACCAGTGATAGATGTTCCGCGCGTGTCAGTCACCTTCACAGGCAGCAGGACAAGATTTGCGGACACCGCGATTTTCGTCTGGGCGTCCACGCTGGCCGGTGAACGATCCATGGCGAGAGGTGGAGAGAAACCGAGGATGCTGAGGAAAAGCAAAAAAGGAGCAAGGAACAGGTGTCCACTGACCAGATTCTGCTTGCGGGAACTTGGAGTGCGGATCACGAAGAAACTTTCTCGCGAAGCGAGACGTGACCTTGAGATCACGTCCGCGACGCGGTGGAGCTATGTTCACTTACGAAGCGAGCTTGAGGAAAAGCTTCAGGCCGAGGGCAAGACTGATGGACAACCCACCAAGCAGTGCGATCAACGGCATAGAGCTTGCTGTTTGCGGCAGTTCTTCGGTTACCGGGACCGCGGCGGCCGCGACCGGCGGAGTGGTTTGGATGACCGTGCTTACTTCCACTTCTTTCTGGTCGGGGGTGACGGCGACGATCGGAATCGTCTTTATCACGTTGTCGTCAATCGTATCGGCAGCAATGGCCGGAACGATTTCTTTCGTCGTCTGCGCCAACTGAATGGCACGAACCTTGGGATAGACGAATTCCTGACCGAAGTTGTCGCCAGGATAGAACCAAGCGCGGAGAGCTTCCGGAGAATCGCCCGGGCGTTCGTTAAACTTCATGACGGTATCGCCCGTCGGTTCCAAACGATAGTTGTTGATGGCGAGGATGGTGGCGATGATTTGGCTTCCGTCCGCATTGAAGATTTGAACGATGTGACGGTCGGAAGGAGAATCTAACAGTTGAAACGTGTAAGTACCGGCGGGAAGAACTCTCCCGGGAACTTCCACGGCCTGGCTAAAGGTGACGACGGTTTTCTTGTTCCATGTGTCCGCTCGAGCGCTGGGCAGAAGCACGGCGCCGAAGAGGGTGATTGCGAGCAAACAAAATACTGCTTTTATACTTTTCATCCGAATTTCCTCCTGAAACTTTTGAGACTTTCCCGGTGCCTGGTTGCGTAGGGCGGTACCGAAACGATCAGACGAGAGGTGATGGGACCTGCGCGAAAGTCTATTCATTCCCCACGCCATCATTTTAGATGCGGCGAGGAAAAGAGTCTGTCCACTTAAGCACACATTTTCAATTACTTGCAGGCCCCTGGGTTCGCGCAAACTGAGCATCGTGGAGAGCGAGTGGTTCGAATGAGCTGCAAAGCCACAATCAAGATCAGTTTGCAGGGCTGGCAGCGAGAACCGGAGTTGGATTGACCAGCTTTAGCTGTTCAAGGGACGACAGTACACTTTGCCAGCGATTAGAGTCCTTCTTGGTTTCAAGAGGAAGAGAGAGGTCAGAATAGAAATTCAGGAT
>DATNMX010000018.1:0-5903 GCA_035602135.1 Candidatus Dormiibacterota bacterium | reverse complement strand
TGGTAGAGCCCGGTTGGCCCGATGTTGCCAAGCTTCGTCAATACCGGAGAGTTGATGTAAAGGAGGAATCTGATACCGCGCGCCTCCAAAGCATCGGCGAGATCACCGATTAAGTCGCGCCGCGTTGTCCATCCTGGATGAATGGCTTCCCAGGATTGGATGGGGGCGGCGCAGTGCGGATGCGCATGGTTCAAGGTGAAAACGACGTAACCCGCTCTCATCTCCTCGACCATATTCGCAAAAGCGTTGACGTCGAAAGCATCGACCGCATCTTTATAGGGCTTCTTCTCGCCCTCTCTGGGTTGGGTGAAGTCCGTCCAATGAAACATCACCCCGTAACCCGCCTTTACAAACCAATCGGTATTCGCTCGATGGGCGCGGACACTTTCTTCCGAAGGAATGATTGCGGCACTGCCAGAGACGGGAAGAATCTCCAGGCATCGGAAGCGAACCACTCCACTCTGCTCTGGTCCGGATACCTGGACGTTGACAGGGTTTACTCCCCGAGTCAGATGTAGCTTGCCGTCCAGCCTGACCCTTTCAAAATTAAAAAACCAGCCGCCCTCCGTTTGCTGATAAACGCCTTCCGTCACTTTCAGCTCGACTTTAACGGAACTGGACGCGGAGCGAATCTCCAGTTTAAAGCCTGGGACGGACACTGCGCAGGAAAGCAATAGATCGAACTCACCTTCCTCCGGAACAGTAACATTCCACTTCATGCTGCTTGAGTCGCTACAGTCTACGGAGATCTTCAGGCCATCTAACTTTGCCTTGCCGCCAATCTCCACGGCAGTTGAGCCGTAGAGACGGGTATCCTGTGTAAGTCCACGGACAAGAGGTTTGGACTGGCGGGAAACTGGTGATCGAAGTGATCGCGCAAAACCAGTACCGGCGGAAAGCGCGCTGGCCGCTCCGGTCATCATGACCTTTAGAAAGCTTCCTCTGCTCAGGGCGTCGGATTGAGCGAATGTTTTCGTATGGTTCTCCTCCTGTTGGGTGCCAGCCGCAGCAGCGATCTAGAAGATACATCGCGCTCCCAGGCTGAGCTGTAGCTGCTGCCGGCGCCTATCTTTATCAAGGTGATTCAGCACATCCCGTTCCACTATTCAAGTAACCGAGGCAGCTACACTAGAGTTCCTGGTTTGCCTCAAATGAAGGGGGACATCAGTAAATCCACCGCACGCGGTCCGATAACTAAAGAGACTAGCTGGCCAATAACGGCCAGCTGGTCTTTGGTTCACTACAAGTAATGACTAGCAGTCGACTCAGAAGATGAGTTTCAACGCTAGTTGCAGTTCACGCGCGGTGCCACGAAGCCTTGTGATTTTCCCGAAGTTAGGATCTCGAACGACTGCATGCTGTCGGCCGTCGTTATCCGGTAGTCCAAGGTTTGGATGATTCAGCAAGTTGAAGGCCTCCGCGCGGAACTGAAGGCTACGCTTCTCGCCGAAGGGGAAAGAGCGGAATAGGGACATATCCACATTCTGGAAACGGGCCCCACGCAGTATATTGCGGCCGGCGTTACCAAACGTAAAGTTCGCGGGCACCGCAAAAGCAGTGGTATTGAACCAGCAGGCGGTGGTATGGACTGCAGCCCCATTTGGACAGGATCCCGCATTGGGATTTCCCACAAGGTTCGCCCGTTGAAAGTTACCCCAAGGTGCAACCCCGCCCAGAGTATTGGCAGGATCGCCGGAGACGGCCACGGTGAAGGGTTGGCCCGAGGTATATGTATAAATACCGTTGAGCTGCCAGTTGCCGGCGATGTAGTCGACAACGCTATTGTTGCTGGAGAAGCGCCTGCCCTTGCCGAACGGCGATTCAGCCGTAAAGCTCGCTGAGAAAACGTGCGACAGATCGAACCCGGCTACGCTGCGGTCATTTTGTAAGTGGTAGGGGTCATTGATGGACGTGCCCTCGACGCCGAAGAAGCCGTCGCTACCGATGTCAATGGCCTTGGACCAGGTGTAAGCCAGCAAGTAAGAGAGTCCATGTTCGGCTTGGTGCCGGGCCGAAAGTTGCAAGGCATTGTAGGAACTGTTCCCTACGCCGCGGTCGTAGAACGTGGGGGCGATACCTTGCCATAGCTGCCTGCGTGCAAAGGCAGCGGCAACCTGATTACCGGTAGCCGTCGTTCCATCGGGATTCAGATTTGGTCCAGGAGTCAGCGCCGTGTTGTACAGACCGCCGACGATAAGACGGTGGCTCTGGGAGCCAACGTAGTTGGCGGTCACCACGGTGTTTGCACCAAACTGCCTTTCCAGTCCGAGATTCCACTGCTCCGAATATGGATTCTTCGCTTGCGGATCCCGATAAAAAGCAAGTTGGCTGAATGGATCAGGGGCAGGGAGATTAGTGAGAGCGCCTGAAGTCGCCACCGGATTCTGCCAATTTACAGTTACAGGTCCGCCAGTCTGATTCGCTGCGACTTGAGGCTGTGCGTTAGACGGCCAAATACCGCCGATACCCTGTACCGTCTGCGTGATGCCGGCCCACAGGTCATCGGCGATTCCGAACGAGGCGCGCAAAACCGTCTTGTCGGTCAAACGATACGCCAGACCGACCCGGGGTTGGAAATTGGTCTTTGTGCTTCTCCAGAGATGGCCGTCCGGGGAAACAACCACGTTAGCTGGGAGGCTGCTCCCAGGGATACAGGGAGCAACATTTCCAGTCGCCGCGCAGCTCGCAACCGGCCGCTGGAGGATATAGGTTCCGTTGTTAAAGTCAATTTCCCCAATGGCACTCGTGCCATCTTTGAGGTTGCCGTAAATTGGGTACACCTGCAGGTCATAGCGCAAGCCGAGATTAAGGGTAAGCCGGTTGGTGGCCTTCCACTTGTCCATGAAATAGCCGCCTATACCCCGCTGACCATGTACCCGCGCGACCGTTGTCCGCCGCTGTCCTTGAGCGGCAGTGCCCAATAAAAACGATGCCAAGGCAGAGCCAGTGTTGCCTGCGCCGTTTTGCGGATCCTCCGTTTGGGTGGTCTCGAAATTGGCAGCCAGGCCGTTACTCTCGACCGAGAAACGATCGGTCTCGAAGCTAAAACCACCGGTAAGAGTATGATTCCTTATAACCTTTGTAAGGTCCCCTCTCCACTCGTAGATGTTGGTGAGGTTGGTGGAACTGAGAAATTCTCCGACGCTAGTGAACTGGGGTATGCCCACCGTCGGGACTCGGCAAGAAGGGCCCCCGGTGAATCCACAGGCAAAACTTCGAGCAATCTGCGCATCGCTGATGACTGCGTCCGCGCTTCCGATAAAATTATTCGTACCGCTATTGGTGATCTCCACATGTCCGAAATGGAAATCGAAAAAGGTGGACGGGCTGAAGGTGTGATAATAGCTGGCGACGTATTGCTTCGCATCGACAGTCGTTGTGTTATTGAAATTAGTGGTGCCGCCGGAACCTATACTCGGCTGGCTCGCACTGGAGTAGCGGAAGAACACAGAGTTGGAGGGATTAAAGTTTTCATCCACACGCCAACTGTATTGATTTACGCTGGTGCGCCTCGGGCGAAAATCATAGCCGTTAAACCCGTTTCTCAGCGTAAGGGGCGCCGGAAACACGTCCTTCGCATAGGCGACAGCACCAGTATTCAGCAAATTTGTAGGAATGATGTCGTTCGGGAAGGGATCACGGATAAACCCGGGCCCGGAGGGATTGGGCCTGGTCGTGAAGGGGTTGTAGAGCTGGTTTATTACTTTGCCGCCGCTTCGGTCGTTACAGATGCCGCCAGCAAAGCTGCTCTGGCATAGACCAGAAAAATCGCCGGCCTCCTGGGCTGCTGTGGGTACGTTATAGAAGGTGGTCGATGAAGGCTGGGAACGGCGAAATCCCTCATAACTTCCGAAAAAAAAAGTCTTATTGCGGCCATCGTAAAGATGCGGCAAACGCACCGGGCCGCCACCGTTAACGCCAAACTGATTCTGTATTAATTGCTGTTGACCGCTAAACGGGTTCTTTGCGTCCAAAACGGTGTTGCGCAGATATTCCCAAGCCGTTGCGTGGTATTCGTTGGTGCCGGACTTGGTTACTACGTTGATGATGCCGCCTGTTACTCCGCCGAACTGCACCTCGTCATTGTGAGATTGAACCTTGAACTCTTCAATATCGTCCAGCGTGGGCGCGACCGCATAGGTGCTGAAGACCATATCCGTATCGTCTATACCGTCCACCATGAAGTAGTTGCTGCGGTTCGATTGGCCGTTGACTGCGGGAAACGTGAAGGACCCAATCGGGTTTGCCTGAGCCCCCCCGCTGTTTTGCGCGGTGCTGACCGGGCTGACGCCAGGCGTGAGGGAAAGAAGCTGCGTGAAATTTCGTCCGTTCAGGGGCAGGTCGCTCACCGACTTGGAGTCAACGACGGTGCCCAAAGTCGCGTTTCCGGTCTCGAGGTTAACGGCGGACGCCTCGACCGTTACGGATTGCTCGCTCGATCCAACGCGTAATATGAAATCCTGAGTGATGGCCTGATTGACGAGAAGAGTCAATTTCTCCTGCGTCGCAGCAGCAAATCCAGTTTTGTTCACGGACAAATTGTACTCACCCGGCGCCACGCTGACGATTACGTAAACGCCTACGTCGTTCGTCTCAGTTTTTCTCTCTGTGCCGGTCTGCGTATTGTGCAGAGTTACGTCTGCCTGCGGAACTACGGCGCCAGTGGAATCGTGAACTGTTCCGTTCAGGCTGGCCGTTGCTTGTGCCCAGGCGCTGCGCGGAATCACAAGTACCAATATAATTAAAACAAAGAGTGAGGCGATGCTGTTACGCAACCGGCCCCACGAGAACGAATCTATTCTTCCAATCGCTTCGGTCATAACCTTCTCCTCCGGCATTAATTTGCGACCCCCACCCACCATCTATCCGGAAATGCTTTGCACCGGCACCTACCTACCCTCGCACCACCCGCGACAACTTCTGGTTTGTCACTGGCGAAGCCCAATCTGCCAAGGGACGGAAGCACACCCATTTACTATCGAAAGTTTTTATATGTAAAATGAATATTTCATTCATCAAACGTGCTCCCTTATAGCCACCTTTTGCGAAGCTTGTCAAGCACTTTTGTAAATGAAAATCGTTTTTCAGAAAAGTGGCCACTTAAACGGCACAGTTTCCGTAGAAACGGCGTACGGATGTCACTCCAGGTAGTCCGTTGCGAGCTGTTGGGGTCTTCGTCTGGTTCTATGCGTCGTGGGTCGCACCGCAGGGAGAAACCCGGTATGGGCTAGATCGAGTAGAACTCTTGCGTTGGAGATCATTTCCTGTAAGATTTACCGCCACTGTCGAAACATCAATAGCGCGGGGCGAGAACTGGAGCTTATTGCTTTGACCAAGACGAATCTCTCGCGTGACCAGGTAATGCCCACGAAGCCGGCTAAAATTGCGCCCCGTTATCCTACCCCTGCCCTGGAGAAGGGCTTGGACATCCTAGAACTCTTTGCCAGCCACCCCACGGGACTCACGAAAAGCGAGGTCGCCCGTAGCCTGGATCGTACTGTATCCGAAATCTTTCGGATGCTGTTGTGCCTCGAAGAGCGCGGTTACATCTCCCAGTCGAGGGATGGGGAGCGCTTCTGTTTGACATTGCGGCTGTTTAAGCTGGCGCACGAATATCCGCCGACCAAGCGGATGATTACCGAAGCCCTTCCGATCATGCAGCAAGCTACGCACGAGCTTAATCAGTCTTGCCACCTTGGCATACTCGATGGCGGCCACATCGTGATTATTGCGCAGGTCGATTCTCCCATCAGTCCCGGCTTTTATGTTAAGGCTGGCGCGATCGTCGATCTTATGCACGCCGCTACTGGGCACGTAATTCTTGCGCATCAAACTCCTGAAGTTACTTCTAGGGCGGTGCAGATTTGGTGCCGGCAAAACAACGCGCAGGTGCCTCGCGACCT
>DATNMX010000017.1:0-11418 GCA_035602135.1 Candidatus Dormiibacterota bacterium | reverse complement strand
TGCACGATCAGCATAGGGTTCTCGCCCTCAGGAACTGCGACACAAACAGGCGCGGTCACCATTACCGACAACGCCGCAGGCAGCCCCCATGTGATTAATCTCGTGGGTCCGGTTCCGAATCTGGCGCCCAATGCAACTGTGGCCGTTTCCTCCCAAAGTTCAGGTACTGGGCAACAAGGGGCAAAGGCGGTCGACGGCGTGATCGCGGGGTATCCAGCTAATTCCACCTATGAGTGGGCCACGAACGGACAATTAACCGGATGGATTCAATTGACCTGGAACAGCCCGGTGCAGATTTCACAGGTTGCGATCTACGACAGAGTAAATCTGATCGATAACATACAGGCGGGCAATCTGCAGTTCAGCGACGGAAGTACCATCAGCGTCGGAGCGCTGTCGACTGACGGACAAGGATATCCGGTGGCATTCGTGCCGAAGACGGTCACTTGGGTAAAGTTCAATATCACGCAGGCGGTCGGGAACAGCGCTGGGCTAGCCGAGTTTCAGGTGTTCGGACCAGTCGGACCTGCGGTCAGTCTATCGGCCTCGGGCCTGACTTACCCGGCTCAGGTGGTGGCAACATCAAGTACAGCCCAGACAGTAACTTTGACGAGCGTTGGCACCACTGCAGTCACGGTTAGTGGAGTCACAACGAGCGGCGATTATGCCGAAACGGACAACTGCAACGGCATCACACTGGCGGTGGGCTCGACTTGCACAATCAATGTGACCTTTACGCCCACCACCACGGGAACCCGGACGGGCACTCTCTCCATCTCAGATAACGGGTTGGCGAGCCCGCAGACGGTTGCCGCGACGGGAACAGGGGTATTCCCAGCGCCAGCCATCACGACCCAGCCAGCGAATCAAACGGTAGTTGTGGGACAAACGGCGACATTCTCGGCGGTAGCGACAGGATTGACACCACTGAATTATCAGTGGCAGCAGAACGGCCTCAACATCACTGGAGCGAACGCGGCAAGTTACACCACGCCCGCGACGGTGTTGGCCGACAGCGGATCGACCTTCCAGGCCGTTGTGACCAATACTGCCGGAACGATAACAAGCAGCCCCGCCATACTCACGGTGAGTTCGACTCCCCTATTCCCGGGGGTCCTGACGCACCACAATGACAATGGGCGAACTGGGCAGAACACAGCCGAAATCACGTTGACTTCCGCCAACGTAAACCAGACGCAGTTCGGCAAGAAGTTCTCACAGCCCGTGGACGGCCACGTGTACGCCCAGCCGCTCTACGTGCCAAACGTGACTATTCCTGGCCTGGGCACGCACAACGTCGTGTACGTGGCGACGGAAGCCGACAGCGTGTTTGCTTTCGACGCCGACAACAACACGGGTACGAACGCATCGCCGCTCTGGAAAGCGAGCCTCATCGATACGGCGCACGGAGCGGCTGTCGGCGCAACAACGGTCAGCGGCAGCACCGATCTTGGCTGCAGCGACCTTGTGCCACAGGTCGGCATCACTGGCACGCCCACAATCGATCCGACGGCCGGAACGATGTACGTCGAAGCCAAGTCCAAAGAGAACGGTGTCTTCGTTCACCGGTTGCACGCCATCGACATCACTACGGGCGCCGAAAAATCTCCGGGTCCGGTCGTCATAACGGGTTCGGCCCGGGGGACAGCCACAGATGCCTCCGGTGGTGTACTTACCTTCAATCCATTGCACGAGCACAGCCGGCCAGGGTTGCTGCTGTCGAATGGCACGATCTATATGGCTTTTGCATCTCACTGTGACTGGCAACCGTACCACGGCTGGATATTTGCCTACGATGCGGCAACCTTTACACAGAAAGGTATTCTTGTTACGTCGCCCAACGGCTATGAAAGCGGTATCTGGATGAGCGGAGCCGGAATCGCTGCGGACGCCAGTGGAAACATTTTCTTGGCCACCGGAAATGGCGACTTTGACGCCATCAACATTCCTGCAAACGATTTGGGTGACAGTATCTTGAGGGTCGCTTTGAAAGCGGGACAGCTTTCCCTGATCGATTACTTTACGGTTTACAATCAAGCGGCACTGAATAACGCCGACATAGACCTTGGCTCCGGTGGCATTCTCCTTCTCCCTGACCAATCGGGCAGCCATCCGCACGAATTGCTGGAAGCGGGCAAGGGTGGGACCATCTATGTCGTCGACAGAGATCAGATGACCGTTAACAACCTCCACTATTGCGCCACAAGCTGCACTTCCGATCCGCAAATCGTTCAGGAACTTCCGAACGCTGTGGGTGGAATGTGGAGCATGCCGGCCTACTGGAACAATATGGTTTATTTCTGGGGCCAGTCGGACGTACTCAGGGCGTTTTCACTCACCAATGGTCTTCTGAGCACCACGCCCATCTCCACGTCGGCAACTGCGGCCAGTGGGTTTGGCTCAACTCCTTCGGTCTCGTCGAATGGCGCCACTGGCGGCATCCTATGGGCAGTTTATCAAACGACGTCGGGCTCGATGGTCTTATATGCATTTGACGCTGCTAACGTCGCGAACAAATTCTACGACAGCACGCAGGCGGCGAACAGTCGCGATAAGGGCGGCAATTGGGTGAAATTCACGGTGCCGACGGTCGCTAATGGCAAAGTCTACGTAGGAACTCAGACGGAGCTGGACGTATTCGGCCTTTTGCCGTGATCCAGCTCAGATGCTTGACCCCGATCGCGTGAGCTGCGCTCTATTGATTTGCCCGTGCTCGAGTAATGCGCAGATAGCGGTCAGGTCGTCACCTACCCCATGTAAGCCGTCACACCGGATGAGAGAATGAGCCGATGCGCGCCGCTGTGGGGCCCAATAACCTCCGAGCAGAGAAAAAACAAGAAGAAAAACCATTGGTCGCTCAATCGACACACGTTGCACGATATTGTCCAAAAAAGCTTTATAGTTTCGGTACCATTGTGTATTGGCACCTTCGCTTATCAAGTTAGTGGGCGTCGGAAGTTGAGGCCACTTCTAATCCAGCGACCTTCGTTGGGCTACGAGAGTCATCTAGTGGCGGCGATGCCATCTTCGTTAGTCTGGATTACTGCGGACTGATTCCGAGCTGCCTCGCCTGTCTAGGAGGCAGCAAAAGATCCTGCTTCTTCGAACATGGCATATGCAAGTCTATTGCTTCAATCCGCTTCATGACGCAAGATGGCCGGACTTTGTCGAAGCTCATCCGAAAGCATCTACATTTCATACTACGGAATGGCTCAGGCTGCTTGAGCGAGCATATGAGTACGAACCGGTTGCTTACACGACTTCGGCGCCGGGAGGCTTGTTAATCAATGCGCTCTTATTCTGCCGTATTCGGAGTTGGTTAACCGGGCGACGTTTGGTGTCTCTCCCGTTTTCGGATCACTGCGAGCCCATGGTTGAAAACCTGGCTGAACTTCAGAGGCTCCTAGAAGCTCCGTTGGAAGAGCAGCGGAAAGGGCAATGGAAATATGTTGAACTTCGTCCTATAACATCGGCCTATGCAAACGGAGTGGAAAAGTGTGTGGAGGAATATGCATTCCACCACCTTGATCTTCAGCCCAAGCTCGATGATCTCTATCAGAAGTTTGATGGGGATTCCATACGGAGAAGGATTCAGCGAGCGCAGCGTGCAGGGCTTACAATCGAGGCCGGACGTTCACCCGAACTATTGGAAGAGTTCTATGACTTGCACGTAGTCACTCGTCGGCGGCAGAAGTTACCTCCACACCCGAAATTTTGGTTTCAACACATGCTCAATTGCCTCGGTCAAATGGTAACGATCCGAGTTGCGCGAAAAGCTGGTCGACCCATAGCAGCAATTCTGACCATTGAGAACCAACGAACTTTCATTTACAAGTATGGGTGCTCAGACGCCCGATTCCATAACCTTGGTGGAATGCCCTTTCTATTCTGGAACATGATTCAATCCGCCAAGGCCGCTGGTCACACGCAACTGGATCTGGGCCGGTCCAGAGTGGAGAATCATGGGCTTGTCACATTCAAGGATCATTGGGGAACCTCACGCCAAAAATTGGTGTACATGAGGTATCCTCCCCATAAGGATATTACGGACGGACAGACATATCCGCTCCGTATGGCAAAGATGGTTTTTGGTAGCTGTCCGAACAGAATTTTGAGAGCAATTGGTTGCTTGCTTTATCCGCACATCGGTTAGCTGGATCGAGAATAGTCGATCTAGGATGGAATCACCCTCAGTCTGAATATGTAGCTGACTCCCGAAGGCCGTCGATGAGTATCAACCGCTTTGGCGAGAATATCTTAAGATGAGTCAAAGTTTTTTCGAACATTTTCGTTGCCCCGACAATGCCACTCGATTCTATGTAGATCGAGAACTCTCTGGTAGACCAGGCTATTTCCGGTTCGGTGAGGACATCATCTGTTTCGGGACTACTTCCGCCGTTGCGGTTGCGTCGCAAGTTGATGGGCGAATTGGGGATATCTCTTCCAAGGTCTGTCTGCATGATAGAAGCATTGGGCTCCCCTTCGATCCTGACGAGGTTGTGGACAATCTTCGCTACGAGCGTTATGTGGGAAAAATGGATGACGATGCAACCCGCTTGGGCGCACATCCATTCATACGAGCTCTGTATTATTTGTGCCGTCCTTTTCTCCCATTGCCTATCCGAAGCTTCCTGCAACGCATCCGGCTCCGCGGCGAATTGGAGAATCCTTTTCCGCACTGGCCAGTGGATCGTACGGTCGATCATCTGTATGAGAAACTGATGGAGCTTGCAATTCAGGCCGGTGGAAACGCCCCTATCCCATTTATTTGGTTCTGGCCCGATGGCGCCAAGGCAGCCCTAATTCTGACGCACGATGTGGAAAGCAAAGCTGGGGCGGAGTTCTGCTCAGAACTCATGGCCCTCGATAGCGAGTTCGGCTTCCGCTCGTCGTTTCAAATCGTGCCGGAGAAGCGCTACAAGGTAACCGCGCAGTTTCTTCAAAACATCAAGGATCTTGGATTCGAGGTTAATGTTCACGATCTGAACCATGACGGAAATCTTTTTCGGGAGCGAGGCGAATTTCTCCGGCGAGCCGGGAAAATCAATCAATACGCGCTTAAATTCGGAACGACGGGATTCCGCTCGGGCGCACTATATCGCAACGTGAGGTGGTTTGACGCCTTCAAGATCACCTACGATATGTCCGTCCCCAATGTGGGCCACCTGGATCCTCAGAACGGCGGCTGTTGTACAGTCATGCCGTATTTTATTGGAGACGTATTGGAGATTCCCGTCACGGAGACACAAGACTACTCCCTTTTTCACATCCTGAATCAATATTCCATTGATCTATGGAGACGACAGACTGAGATAATCCTTCGAGGTAATGGAATCATTAATTTGATCACCCACCCCGACTATCTTATGGAACGGAAGGCACAGTATATCTATCGACAGTTGCTTGGCTATCTCGCAGAAATACGCTCCTCCGAAGGAATCTGGGCAACTCTTCCGGCGGAGATCGATCGCTGGTGGAGAATGCGGCGCGCCATGAAACTCGTTCGCGCAGGGGAAGGTTGGCAGATTGAGGGCGAGGGCAGAGAACGAGCAAAGATTGCCTATGCGTGTTTGGTTGATGGCCGTGTGCAGTATATTTTTGACACGCCCTCTCTAAACTCCCAGGAGTCGCCGGCCCTGGGGTCACGGGACGAATCCGGAATCGAGGGCGAAGCACTGATCGAAAAGGCGCTGCCTAGCGTATACAGAGAGCAAGGCTCGAGTGGCGCTCCAAGTAATGATTGGACGGTACAAACGGCCATCATTGAAAGACAAACGCGGAACGGAAGTCCGCATGCACTTGGAACTCTAGGGGTACTCACATTCCCTTCGGAAGGCGCAGCGGTTGACACGCCATCCGTAAAACAACAAGAAACAACCATAGCGGAGCCGAAGAACGATTCGCAAAGAACGCACGAAGATCAGCGTCCGCTGCGCATTTGCATGGTCGCCTACACTTTTTACGAATCGGACAATCGCGTGATGCGATATGCGGAGACGCTTGCTCAGCTCGGCCATCAAGTGGAAGTGTTTGCTCTACAGCATGGAAGTGCTCCCCGTGAGGAAATACTTTGTGGCGTCAAGGTGCATCGGTTACAGAGTCGACGGGTCAATGAGAAGAGCCGATTCTCGTATTTCGTGAGAATCCTGTCTTTCCTTTCTAAATCCATGTACCACGTTTCAAAGAATGACTTGAAACAAAAATACGACCTGTTACATGTCCACTCGGTGCCCGACTTTCTTGTATTCAGCGCCATCCTTCCCCGTTTGGGGGGTAGGCCGATTATCCTGGATATCCACGATATTCTGCCGGAGTTTTATACGAGCAAATTTGGAACAAAACATGGCTCGCTCATCTTTCGACTATTGCATTTTACCGAGTGGATTAGTGCCAAGTTTTCGAGCCACGTGATAATTGCAAATCACATCTGGCAGGAACGACTATGCTCGCGTTCGGTTAAGCCAGACAAATGTACTGTCGTGTTGAATTCTCCCGACCGGTCCATCTTCCATCGCCTCAAGGAACGTCCAGCGTCGCGAGAGCGCTTTCAGATTGTCTATCCAGGGACCCTCAACTGGCATCAGGGTCTGGATATTGCGATCCGTGCATTCGCAAAGATCAGCGAGCAGGTTCCATTCGCAGATTTTCATATCTACGGCGAGGGACCAACGAAGAATAACCTTGCACTCCTGATCAAAGACCTCAATTTGGAAAATCGGATTCTGCTCCACGCGCCCAAGTCATTACGGGATATTGCCAGGGTTATCGAATCCGCAGACCTGGGCATTGTCCCCAAACGTAAAGATAATTTTGGGAATGAGGCTTTCAGTACTAAGATTCTCGAGTTTATGGCAATGGGAGTGCCAGTCATTGTCTCAGACACACGTATCGATCGCTATTATTTTGACGATTCCATTGTGCGCTTCTTCCGCGGAGGCGATGAAATTGACCTCGGACGATGCATGCTTGACCTGATCCAGCATCCGGAGAAGCGGCGGACGCTCATTGAAAATGCTACGGCGTTCGTCGCCCACAACGACTGGACGATCAAGAAACATGAGTATCTTGACCTCGTTGACAAACTTACTCATCGGCCCGTCGCCTGAAGCCGCGTGCCGTTCATCCCTAATCACAGGCAGGTATTGGTTTCTTGCTGAAAACACAAGTCCACTGGAATTTCAAACTCGGCAGTATGCATGTCTCTGGTCATTTCGAAGTCTGGCCCAATTTCCTATCACATCTACAAGCGCGATTCTCGAACGCGTGGCATCCTACATCATTTGTTGCGGTGGGGCGATCTCCGCGCAAATTGCATCTCAATAGTCCAAGTCAGGAACTCACGGCGAGGAGAACAGGTCCATGAAAGGTGTCGTATTGGCCGGAGGTAGAGGTTCAAGACTTTATCCGCTCACGCGCGTAACCAATAAGCACCTCCTGCCTGTCTATGACCGGCCGATGGTGTTTTATCCCATTCAGACTCTGGTGGATGCCGGCATTCGGGACATCATCATCGTCACAGGCGGCCAGAACTCCGGTGACTTCCTGCGCCTGCTTTCGAACGGCAGGGATTTCGACCTGCATCGCATTCACTACACCTATCAGGAGGGTGAAGGCGGCATCGCCGATGCCTTGCGTCTCGCGGAGCCCTTTGTGGAAGGAGAGAAGATCTGCGTCGTTCTCGGAGACAACATCATCGAGAACAACATCATCGCCTCGAAGCAGTCCTTCGAAAGACAGGAGCGCGGCGCACACATCATCCTGAAGGAAGTCCCCGATCCCAAAAGATTCGGTTGTCCCGAAATCCTAAATGGACGGATTCTCGGTATCGAAGAAAAGCCCAAGAAGCCGAAATCGGACTATGCCGTAACGGGTATTTACTTCTACGATCAAAGCGTATTCGAGAAGATTGGAAAAACTAAACCCAGCTGGCGTAATGAATTAGAGATTACCGACGTGAATAATATGTATCTGACGGAAAGCACGCTGACGCACAGCATTCTGGATGGCTGGTGGACGGATGCCGGCACGTTTGAATCGTTGCTTCGTGCCACGAACATGGTCGCGGAATCCGGAGCAAACAAGATCCCAGGACGTGGGGCTCCGCCGCGCCATGCGCGAGACGGCGAATAGAACGGGGCATCGATTATAGACATGACCGACAGGTTGGATCAAAAGGGAGAGACGGCGTGAAAGTTCTCGTAACGGGCGGTGCGGGCTTTATCGGGTCGAATTTTATTCGGCACCTGCTCACGTCCCAGCATCCTGTGGAGATTGTGAATTTCGACAAGCTGACGTATGCGGGCAATCCGGAAAGCCTCGCGGACATTGCCGGCGATCCCCGGTATTCCCTTGTTCGGGGCGACATCACGGATCCTCAGGACGTGAACGATGCCTTCGCAAAGGGCATCGACGCTCTAGTGAATTTCGCAGCGGAAACGCACGTGGACCGCAGTATCGAAGATGCCTCTCCCTTTCTTCGAACGAATGTGTTAGGGACTCACTGCCTTCTCGAGGCCGCGCGGAAATTCCATCTTTCTCGATTTGTGCATATCAGCACGGATGAGGTCTACGGAAGCGCGCCTGCTGGAGTCAGCTTCACAGAGGAAGCAACGCTCGATCCACGTAGCCCATACGCCGCTAGCAAGGCTTCAGCGGATCATCTTGTTTCTGCCTATGCGAATACCTTCGGCATCTCGGCCATCGTTTTGCGTTGCACGAACAACTATGGCCCGTTTCAGTTTCCCGAAAAACTTGTTCCGTTAATGATCGCGAATGCGCGCGAAGACAAACCGCTACCTATCTATGGCGATGGGCTGCAGGAACGCGATTGGCTCTTCGTGGAAGACTACTGTCGCGCCATCGCGCTGGCTCTCGAAAAGGCCAAGCCGGGTTCCATCTACAACGTTTCGGCCGGCATGCCCCAACCTAACCTGAAGATCGTAAGAACCATCCTGCATCACCTCGGAAAGCCGGATTCTTTGATGCGTTCCGTGCAAGACCGACCAGGGCACGATCGACGCTATGCCCTGGATTGCTCGAAAATCCAACGGGAACTAGGTTGGCGGCCAGAGGTGAGCTTCGAGGACGGAATTCGCCGAACGATCGAGTGGTACCAGACCAACGGCGAGTGGCTCGAGCATGCACGATCGGGAGAATATCGGAATTACTACGAGCGGCACTACACGCGGCGGGCAGAGACATTCAGCCAGTAAGCAGCGGAGCGAACTAATAGCAGCCGGCCTGCCATCGCGAGAGACTCGAACTCGAAGCTAGTTTTCCTGACTTTGCATGAAAGAAATTTAAAGCTTTTGCAAAAGTAACGGAGTCAAGACGCATTGGATGACACGCGAAACGCTGTTTTAAAACGCTGGCTGTTGTTTGGCGTTTGGATTGTGGTCAGTTCGGTTCTCTTTGCAAAACCTCTGATTGCTCTCGTTCGACTATCGCTGACGAATGACAACGCCTCCCACCTCATACTGATTCCCTTCCTCACGGCTGGCCTGCTATTCATCGAACGCCGCACCATTTTCAACAATCTTTCCTTCCATGCGGGCGGCGGCATTTTTCTTTTCTTGTCTGTCGTCATCGCCATCAGTGTGCGCTTGGCTGGCGACAAGCTGATTCCCGACCTTCGGCTTACCTGTAATGTCGTTGCGGTCATTTTTCTTTGGATAGCCGGATTTGCTTTTTCCTTCGGGAAGGCCGCCGTAAAATCAGCCCACTTTTCTCTTCTTTTTCTTTTTCTCACTGTACCTCTGCCGAATTTCCTGCTGGAACGCGCCATCGCTTTGTTGCAGTCTGGTTCCGCAGAAATCGCTGAAATTCTCTTCAACTTGACCGGAGTTCCCGTTCTGCGAGAGGGGCTTGTCTTCCACCTCCCGGCCGTCAACATCGAAGTTGCAAGAGAATGCAGCGGAATCCGCTCCACCATGGCACTTTTCATTCTGGCGCTACCAGTTGTACATTACGGCTTACACTCTCTCTGGAAGAAGCTGTTCTTCTTGACGTGTGCATTCTTCATGATGATTCTGAAAAACGGGATCCGCATCGTTACACTGAGTCTGTTGGCGGTGTACGTGGACCCGAGCTTCTTGTTTGGGACACTTCACCGTGATGGGGGAATTGTTTTCTTCCTGCTGGGCTTACTCTTGTTGCTGCCTGTTCTCTTACTGCTGCAGCGCGGAGAATCACCGGCCTTGGCGGGAGCGAAAGAATTGGCCGCATCCCCCGGACAAAGGAACTGACGCTGCGGAGTTCTCTCGGGTATCTACGTTAGGAATTCGCAACAATATCGCTAAAATACGTTCTGAATCCAACGGCAGGGCCCTAGCCACCTGTGTAGTGGCTATAATACTGTCCGTAAGCCGCCTCCCGTTCGGCTCCGTTCAGTACTACTCCTAATAGGTTTTTCTCTCGGAACTCGGCCACTGCCTTCTCCGCCAACTCGACATCCGTAACTCCCGCCCTCACGACGAACAGCACGCCGTCGCACAAATCCGCCAACAAGCTCGGATCATGCACTGGAGTAGCCGGCGGAGAATCCACGATCACAAAGTCAAACATTGGCGTGACGACGTCCAGCAGGTGCCTCATCCTGTCGCTGGGTAGAAGTTCGCTTGGATTCGATACCTCGTTGCCCCCCGGAATGAAGCACAGATTCTCGTCCGGGCCGCATTGAATAATCGCATACTCATCGGCTTCCCCGCGTAGATAGTCAGTCAACCCGGGCCTGGAAGGCGCCCCAAGGGCTACATGAAGTCGCGACGCTCGGAGGTCAGCGTCAATCAGGAGAACGCGACGGTCAGGCTGCCGGATAATAGACTGTGCGAGATTTGCAGCGACAAACGTCTTGCCTTCCGCGGGAACACTGCTGGTGATGAGGATGCGCTTCAACATGCGCGTACTAGCAATCTGGGACAGCCGCGATCGGAGTGTTCGAAAAGGCTCGGCCCCGATTTTCTTGCTGTCGGTGCCTCCGAAAACGCTCATGCGCGGATCCAGTGCCCATTTCGGATGAGCGCACCGCTTCAAAAGCTGTTCGAATCGGAAGGAAGGTTGCTTACCCGCGTTTCCACTCCCGTTTGTCGGAGCTATGTCCAGTTCATTCCATGCTTGGGCAGAGCGACTAATTCCTTCCGTTACATCGACGAAAGTCTGCGAAGAACTTGCCGGCGGCTGCGACGCCCTTTCCTCCGCAGCCTTCTTCAACGCGTCATGTATCCGACTCATCTTTTCCCTTTCAAACACCCGCTCAAGCGTAAAAGGTCAAACGCGCGTCCCGATTACGCCCAAGCTCGGTGATTCTTAGGCGCCTCACTCTTTCCTTGAGACAGCGCTTCGAGAACCGGCACTAACGCAAGCACCGGAAGTTTGAGTGCAAGTTCGACGTCGCGTTCAGTATGCATCGATTTGTCACCC
>DATNMX010000016.1:0-177206 GCA_035602135.1 Candidatus Dormiibacterota bacterium | reverse complement strand
GAACTCAGCACTATCTGAGTGTTTCAGAAACAAGGAGCGGCTCGCGACGATCTACGATTTGAAAAGGTATCAAAAGCGCTGAGGTAAAATTCCTCCACAAAACTTACTTCTCTCACGCACCTGATTTTTCAACAGACTCATTTCTTTCTGGGCAAGCTGACTCGCGAATTGTGGGCAAGCGAAAAAGCGGCAATTGCTGACCCCGCATTCGACAGGTTTAGGGGCCTGCTAGTTACCTCGAACCAGCTAGCTTCTGATACACAGTTGCATTCCTCACTTGTACATGCGCAAAGATTGCATCCTTAAGGAATTGCTGTATGGGAAGGCAAATAAATTATTAGTACCCTACTCCCTCGCTTGCTCTATGGAGGAAACAATGAAAGCGTCAGTTACGATTTTGGCGGTTACGACCCTTTGCGGCACGATCGGACTTGCCCGGGCCAACGGCCAGACAACTGGGACTAGCAACAGCTCTGCAGCCACACCAGAAGGCACTGAACGACGTGATCACAACTGGGGATGGATTGGTTTGATTGGCCTCGCGGGACTAGCAGGGCTTGGCGGTCGCCGTCGCCAAAGTGAAGACGTCCGCAGGTTAAAGGCTACCGGCGTGAACGTGAAGACTGTTTGATCTGTAAGATACTCAGCCAGAACCACTCTCAGTAAGATTTCTCTACACTCCGACAATTGCCGAGGCGAAGAGATGCGCATTCTAGTGGCCGACGACCACGACATCATACGGCACGGATTAAAGCAGCTTCTTACTGCTCGCCGAGGGTGGGAAGTCTGCGCTGAAGCAAAAACAGGTACCGAGGCCGTAGCGCTGGCCCTGGAACACAAGCCCGAAATAGCGGTAATGGACATCGCTATGCCCGAGCTCAATGGATTAGTTGCCGCGCGCAAAATCCTCAAGGCCTTGCCCAAGACGGGAATCGTCGTCCTTTCAATGCATTTCTCAGATCAGCTTCTACGGGAAATTCTCGATGCTGGCGTTCGCGGCTACATTCTGAAATCTGACGCCGATCGCGATCTGGTTATGGCGGTGGAAGCTGTCGCCAACCGTCGTACTCATTTCACGGCAGAGGCTGCCGACACGATTTTGAACGCTGCCAACACTCGTCACCGTGGTCCGGACCGGAATAGTTTACGAGATCGACTTACTCTTCGCGAGCGAGAAGTAGTACATCTCTTGGGAGAAGGCAAAAGCAGCAAAGAAGTTGCTATCGCCCTAAATGTGAGCGTCAAAACAGCCGAAACTCATCGCGCGAATGTAATGAGGAAACTCGGATTGCATTCCGTCAGTGAGGTGGTGCGTTACGCCGTGAGGAACAAGATCATCGAACCGTAACGACGCCGGGGCGGGCCTTCGGGGGCAAACAATTTTCTAAGGGAACATTATCTGGCCGGAGCAAGCGGTAAACTACATCTTTATAGAAGGCATTTCGCGATGGAAGGAGCAGACTCATAAAATGCATACTCGGCGTCTCACCACAATTGAATTGGGAATTAACGACGAACAAGTAGCTGTCTCGGACCACATTGCGTATTTTTGGGAAACGGACGAGCAATTTAAGGATGCCATAGGTTTTCTCGAAATTGGACTGCGAGGCAAGGATAGCTGCGTCCTATTTGGACACCGAGACGCGAATGACAAAGTGCTCTCTGTTCTCGAATCTCGCGGTTTCGATCTTAAACAACTAGAGCATCAGGGACGCATTAGGATGCTAGGTGGGAAAACATCCGGACAGGACATGCTGTCTGAAATTGCCGAATGGTTTAAGCAGGCCGTGGCAGCCGGGGCGCCTTTGATTCGCTTGTTAGGGAACATCGGCTGGGGACACCCAGATTGGCCGGGTGAATCAGACACTCTTGAATTTGAGGCTCGGGTGACTGCCGCTTGTAAGACGTTCCCATGCATCGTCTTATGCATGTACGACGTTAGCCAACTCTCAGGTCGGATCATCCATGGCGCGTATGAGACACATCCCCTAACAATATGTGGCAATGTTCTCAGAGAAAATCCTCACTGCGTTCCGATAGACACTTTCTTAACCGGGCTCCGAGCGTCTAAAGCCACAGCATAAGGTCTTTGCACGGAAAAGCCGATCAGAACGCGGTTGATCTCTGCGAAAACGTTGTATACGCTTGGCTCCTGGATGTCCTATCAGGAGCGCCACCACATGCAAATAGTAACCGAACAATTTGCTCATGTGCTTCTATTTGGTTGCCCGGAATGCGGGAGACCGCTAGCGTCTGCATGCATAAGCACGAAGAAGAATTTGGAGAATGCTGATGCGCACTGGTTCAATCCTCATTGCCATTGTGGATGGACAGGAGACGTTATTGGCATAACCGCGCTGAAGCATTGGGTGGAACCCTGGGCAGCGACGGCTCCATTCGGTAGTGACGTACCCGGCTCGTGTGATGGAGAGCCATTGAGACACTGAGCCCTCTCCTTCCTTACTCCAAGCTACAGCTAGAATGGTATGGCGCAAAATACTACTCGTGCCACAGTGAGTTGATCCCAGCCTGCCGGTGAGCATCATGCGCGTTGTTCTAGCGGACGACCACGAAATTGTACGGAAAGGAATAAGAAACATCATCGATCAGCATTCCCCATGGACGGTCTGCGGAGAAGCCGAAAACGGGCAACAGGCGATTGACTTGGTCGTTAGACTTAGACCGGACCTAGTCGTACTCGATCTCAGCATGCCAGTGATGAATGGGTTACAAGCCGCTGCCAAAATCCGCCAACTCGTACCGTCCACAAAAATCCTCATCCTGTCGATGCATGATTCGCCGCAATCCGCTCGTGAGGCATTGGCGGTCGGCGCTGATGCGTTTCTAACGAAGACGGCTTCAACCGAGACGTTCATTCGCACCGTGACCACCCTGCTAGACATAAAACCAAACTGATTACCAATCGTGGCAAACGTGCGCTCTTAAAGCATTCCAGAAATATGCCCGCAAAGGTTTTTGGGCAAGCTATAAACGCTTCTCTGGGCTGTTCCCTTGGTAAGTCCCGTCTCTTTGCAGATCTCGCTCCAGGACCGTCCGGCTTTGCGGAGAGTTGCTATCTGCGCAGCGTCAGCATTGACCTTCGGACGCCCGATTTGCTTACCCTTGGCGCGGGCATTACGCAGGCCAGCCTTGACGCGTTCGACAATTAGCGATCGCTCCAGCTCGGCAACAGCGCCCAGGACAGTGAAGACGAGTTTGCCGGCGGGAGTGGATGTATCGAGCTGCTCGGAATACGAGACGAATTCGATGCCCTGGGCTTTGAACGTTTCGAGCGCGCGGAGCAAATGAGATACAGAGCGGGCAAAACGATCGAAGCGCCATACTACAACCACATCGAAGCGACGCCGGTGCGCGTCTTCCATTAGCTTGTCTAACTCAGGCCGACGGTCTTTCGCGCCCGAGATCCCCACGTCCACGTATTCGCCAGCAAGCTCCCATCCGCGGCGCTGGCAGTATTCCCGCAACTCATGAAGCTGCATCTCAGGAGATTGACCGTTGTTAAGAGTGCTCACGCGTGCGTAGATGGCAACTTTCATGCTGGCTCCTTTAGAACTTAATTCGTCCACGTTTTCTGCGGGGTTGTGGAATCTTGGGATGTCTCCGACGACGACGACGGGTGTAACACGAACAACCACACCAGCGAAAGCGAAGCGACTGCGAAATCCACGGCGGCCCACCGACGTTTCGTCGGCAGGTCGCCGTAGTGCTGAACAGTCCTTTACGCCGCTGCTTTTGGTTTCAAATACCATCTGATTTGATCTGCATAGCGCCTCAACGCTTGCGCTATTCCCTGAGCGATGAGACCGTCAACGTCTCTGTTACCGCATTCGGATATCGACTCGAGTAGGTAGGAGCAGGACAGCGCACCCTTCACAGCGTCGCCGACGTAATCGCTGTCGTCATAGGAGAAGTCAACCGGGTTCGGGAAATGTTCAATTACTCCCTTTAATACGGCGGGTTCAACCAATCTCTGCTCTTTTGTTTCTGCGGGACGCTGTAGCTTTCCATCTTTACGACGATTTGAAATCCGCATATAGGTCTCCAAAATTCCTTGCCATCCTCATCGGCGGCCGCGGGCAAGGTGAGAATTGCGGCCGGACGCCGGCAAAACCGGCGTTTCGGCTTTACTCCACGATGAGGGAAACTATACGACCCGGTTTTGTGCTGGCCAGGACCTTCGCGCAGTACGCTTCGCCGTCGAGCTTGAGGCGTTGAGCCAGGCGAATGACGATGGCTTTCCACGAAACGCTTTTTCGGAATGTATCTTCGAGCCGGGCGACGTGGACTCCGGCCTGGATCGCGGCACCGCGTTCGAGCTGCGCGCGCAATTGGGTTTCTTTGGCATCGAATCTTGCCTGCGCCTCGCGGGCGTATCTCTTCAGGAGAATGAATTCTTCGAGATCTTCCTGAGAGATTTCCGCGGTCGCCGGCTTGCTGAAGGGAATTACAACTGCAGATTTTTGCTGCTGAACAACGGATGATACGATTTGCATAGCCATTTGACACCTCCATGTCATTCGGTTAGGGGCGTGTCGGTGTTTGCGCACCGGCGCGTCCCGCTTTACTTCTTTTTCTTAGACCTCGGCCCGGGCTTTAGCGTGCCTTTGAACTTGCGGGCTTTGTCGATATCCGCTTTTGTCCATAGCCGAATGGTTGCGTTAGCCACTCCGATCGGCTTCGGTGCAGAAATCTTGCTAGCAGCGATCCATGCCTGAAGCGTCTGACGCGACACTCCAATATGTTTCGCTGCCTCGCCGGTCGAGTAGATCTTCGCGCTCACTGGTATCTGAATACCACAAGGATTGACAACCTGTCAAGTATTGTGATAGTGTCACTTCCGAGTACAGGAAGACGGTATGAACTGGGCGCGGCTCGTTGTGATCGTTGTTGGCGCCGGTGTCGTCTCGTCACTCACTGACTGGTTCTTCGCCGGCGACTGGATTCATCGGCGCTACACTTATCCCGAAATCTGGCGTCAGGGTGCCGAAGGGAGAGCTATTGCTCTGACCAGTCCGCTACCATTTCTGACCTGCGGGGTCTTTGCCTATGTCACCGCCCGGCTGGGTCTTCATTCTGTATCGGGCGCGGTCAAACTGGCTGTTGCGGTGTGGTTGATTGGCCCGTTGCCGCTGATCCTCACTAATGCCGCATTTATGAAGCTGCACCGGGTGTTTGTGGTGTCTTACGCGATCGGCTGGTTAATGAAGCTCACGATCGTCGCGGTGGCAGTTGGCTGGTTTCTTCGTTGACGCCGACAAGAGAATCTATGTCCCAGCGACTTTTAATCACGGCCTGCCAGATGAGGCAAAAACCCACGCTTGCAGATTCACGTAAGTCAATGAAACAGAAGACCCAATCACCAGCGATTTCGCGCTCGGCAAAATCATCTGATTTCGCCACAATGAGGCGCCAAGGAAAAAAGCGCCGGAAGCCGCTGGCGGCGATAGCGAATTGGCCATTATCGGTATATGAGCCGGCAGATCGCGCTGATTTGCTTCAACTCAAGCCCCAGGAAATTCAGCTACTGTCCGAAGTTGGACAGAAGGCACTCACGGTTTTGTTACGCAGTCACCTTGACCAAGATTCTATCGGTCACGACCTCGATCGCCGGCATATCCCCCCGGCGTTGCGCGAGAAGATGAAAGGTCTAATACAGCGCACCCAGAAGCTGGCGAAAGATGCTCCAAGCAATTCTGTGCTGCAGAAGCAATGTCAGCTGCAGGCCGACCTACTCATCGAACAACTCACGGGACCTAAGCCGATCGGGGGCCGCGTTTCGTCAATGAAGTTTCGTAAGTGTATCGCATGGCCTTTCTTTCAGCCTGCTTTAACTTACGCGGTGTCGGAAGTTTTTAGGCGAGCTTCTAACCTGCAACTTACTAAAAAGACCATCGTCGCAGCTGTCGATTCTGTAATGCATGGAATGTTAAGGCAGCCGGAAACAACGAGCCGAGCTATTCGCCGTTTCCGCCAAAATAAGACTCGCCTTCGCGAAATGAACGTTCTAATTATTGCGCTTCTTAATAAACCCCGATAATTTCTCAGACAATCCGTTGTTTTGCCCCCCGTACCCAATCATTGTGTTTGTCCGCCGAATCTCGAATGTTAATTCGCATAAGTGTGAGAAAACAAATTCGAGGGCAACAAATGACATCAGCGATCCAGGCCACCAACCCTACCCCCGAGCTTAGGGAACTGTCCGGAGTGACATTGAAAGAGGCTGCTGAAGTAGCTGGGGTGGCAGCTTCGACAATGTGGGCGGTCGAGCATGGTAGATCGCAGCTCACCAAAAGACAGATGGACTCTCTGACCGAATTTTATGCGCAGCGCTTCGACGTGCGCTACAAGCGCGTCATTGAATCGCTCAAGGTTACTGCGTAAGGGTTTCGCGGTCTGGTGTGGGCCGTGAAAGAAAGCTGCCTGGTCAGCGTGGTCTGCGGCTGCGCTGACCAGCAGCTCCAGAAGTGCAAAGTAACCGCCGAGCAAGCAACTCGGCGCCGTGCGGAACGGAGAATGAATGGACACTCTGGAATTTATCGGGAGCACATCTCCGCGTCAAGGTAATTCTTCACTTCCACATAGGTCAATCGCCCAGCGCGATCGAATTCTTGCGCTGCTTCGCGAGCGTGGGTCGGCAGGCGTCAGCAACGTCGAACTGAACGCTATCGCATTTCATTACGGTGGCCGGCGATTCGAGTTGCGCAAAGCCGGGTTTGTCATCGACACAATTCGCAAAGGCGACTCGATCTTCACATTCGTGCTGCGAGCGGAGCCTGGCAAGCCGTTTTCGAGCCCCACGTTCGAGCGGGAAGCCCCTCTGCCGCTATTCGCCGGGGCACGTTGATGCCAAAACGCGTACTGGACTTCGACGCGATGTGGGCATCCGACAAGATCGCGGCATGCGCGGAATGGGCCCAGGGAGAATACCCATGGATCTACGGTTTGGCAGATGCCAACGGCTCATTCGAGCTGACAAACCCTCGCGTTGCATTCAGCCGAACCTATGCCATCCGAAGGAATATGTCGTTGGAGCGTTTTGCGCAGATCATCGACGAGTTCCACGACAAAGGACTTCTCTTCATTTGGACGCAGGACGGTAAGCGATACGGACATTGGACCGGGAGCGACAAACCTGGAAGACTTCCGCGCGAATCTAGGCGCACGCCGCGCTACGGACCGATCTTCGCTCCCCCGGTTCCCAAAGACCAGCTTAAGGCCTATATAACGCCTTATGTGTCGCAGTGCGACACCAACCCCGTCGCAGTGCGACAGGACAGCGTCGACGGTTTGGGTTTGGGTTTGGGTTTAGGTAAGGGAGTAGGAGAAAAGAATGCTGCGACGGCAAGAGCCGCGCAGCCTGTGGCATTCCATTCCTCGTTCTTCGTAGTGACTCAGGACCAGGATCTAAAGCTTGCCGACACCTATCCGTGGATAGACCGCCAACAGGAGTACAAGAAAATGGCCCTGTGGATTGAAGCAAACCGGACGGGAAGAAAAGTGAGGAACACGCTCGCCTTTTGTCAAAACTGGTTCAACAAAATTCCGTGCCCAAAGAATGGAAAGGGGGGACTAACAAATGCTGAACGGCGTACTCTCAACAATCTCGAAGCCAGTGGACTCAAATTCGTCCAGTGACATCATCGCTCGCCAGGGCCTTATGAAGTTTGCAGAAATCTGCCAGCGAGAGTTCACGCCGGCACTCGCAAATATTTGGGCCGAGCAACTGCGCGATATCACTCCCGACCTACTCGAACGCGCACTCGATCGTGTTGCGAAGACCTGGACGTCTGGATTCTTGCCGACGCCGGGGAATATCCGCGCCGTAATCGATCAGGCGAACGCGAAAGGTTTCGAGCTGAAAGCCGAAGAAGCGTGGCAGTTTTCACTGAATTACTGCCTGCGCCACTATCACCCTGACATTGGCATCAGCCGGCGCGCTCCGGAGCTTCCCGCCGAATGCGACCATGCAATCCGAGCCGCGGGCGGCATGAATTTTATTTTCAATTGCAGTAGGGAAGAGCTGGTCTGGGCGAAGAAGCGCTTTATCGAAGATTTCACGACAATCCACGAAACGGGCCAGGTAGAGCATTTACTCACCGACTTCGAGGCGCGCGGCATCTTGCGGCGAATTGACGCGGGACCGCAGAGCAATTCACAACTTATCAGTGACAGCAAAGCGAAGACGCGGACGCGTGAGCCTGTTGCGAGTAAGTCGCCACCAACGCAAGCGGAAATGAATCAGGCAACAGAAACCGCGAGACGAAAGATTTTCGGTGCGCCGATCCGGGAGTGGACAGAGGCGGAGCTTGCGGAAAAGGTGCGGCGACAGAAGGCCGCTCTCGCAGAGCGCGGTTGGTTGAAAGACGGGCCACGCACACCGGGGCAAAAACCTATATCGGGCGAGAGCACGGCAAGTGCTTCACCCGTCGAAGCAGCTTAGGAGGGGCGATAAACAGATGATTAAGCCAACCCATTTCGTGGAAGTGGAGATCGCCGGCCGAACTCTTAAGCTCGCGCCGCTGAAACGCGAGCTAGCGGGACGTGCCGGGAGGACCGCAATCAGGTTAGTCGCAGCGGTAGGCCAGCCGATGAGCGATGAATGGATAAAAGACAATAGCGACGCGCTGGGCTTCGTTTTTCTAGCTGCGAAGAAAGCGCACCCGGACCTAACGCTCAACGATTTGCACGACAGCGCAACTGCAGAAGAAATTAAAAAAGCTCTCGACGCCCTGGGAGTGCTGACGTTCGATTTTTTCTTGGCGAAAAGGCAAAGCGGCCGCGCAGTTGAGGGGAACTGACCTTGGATAATCAATTGAACGTCCAGGTGGTGGTTGATACGTCGCAGCTAACGGCCGGTATGACTCAAGCGGCTGCGACGGTGAGTGCAGCTGGCGCGCGGATGGCTGCCGGGTTGAGTCCGGCCACTGCTAGCGCCGTGGCTTTGATGCGCCAGTTCATGCAGGCTGGCCAGACGGCTACGCAAGCCGCCGAGCAGCTACGTAACGCAGGCGTCGCCGCGAGTACGGTTAGCGATGCCTTCCGCACGATCCAAGCGGAAGCTCCCGCCATGGGCGCGGCGGTAGAGCAGGCCACAACGAAAATGACGGGCGGCGTCAACAATGCCCGCATCGCGTTTACTGGACTGACGCAAGACATCGGAATCCGCGGCTCGCGGGTGCTCGCATCTTTCCTGGCGCAGTCAGCAACGATTGGACCGATGCTGAATGCCGCTTTCAGCGCAATCGCCATCGTCTCCTTTGCCGAAATCCTCTACAAACTACCGAGTCTCATCGCGAAAGCCACCGACTCCCTTATGGGATGGAACGACGCGCAAAAGAAGGTCTATGCCTCGCAGGTCGCGCTTAACGACAAGCTACTGGATTATAAAAAGGAAATCGAGCTCGAAAAAATCGCGAATGATGAAGCCGGTCTCAAAGGCGCAGCCAAAACAAAAAAGGAACTAGAGGACGCCGACAAGAAAATTGCGAAGCTAAAGGAATATCAGCTTGAGCAAAACAAAATTATCTCTGACACCAAGAAGGAGCTCGCGGCGGTTAACATCTTCCCCGCTTTCATCGCAGGGAAGTTCATAGAGATGGAAGTGCCGATCATCAAGGAAGGCACAGATGAATGGCACCGAAGAGCCGATGCGATAGCGAAAGCCGAAGCAAAAGCCGCCGAGTACGGTCACGAAATCGAAAAACTTAAAGAAGTCGAGACGCCAAGAAAACAGGCTGACTTGGGGTCGCAAGAAAAGAAGGAAGCCGAGGAGAGACGTGAGCGGCTATTGAGAATGGCTACCTTTGTAGGCGAAATAGTGTAGATCAGCGTTTGCGGAGTTCCCGTGGCAGGCAGTACCGTGCGGCCGCTTGCGGAGACAGCGTACGTCTGACTAAAAGCGTTCCCCAGGGACAACAATCCGGCGGTGTTGTCGTCACTCGTCCCGTTCACATTGCCGCTACCATCAAAGGTCGCATACCCTGTGCTCGTTGTAACTTGGGCGATCGGAGGTTCAATTGTTGCAAAGGAGAACGTTCCGTTCAGGGATGCATTTGTGAACGGTCCACCTGTCACAGGCTCTGCAAAGTTCGCCATCACCTGCTTGTTCGTGAAAAGTATGAAGCCCTTATTAGGGCCTGCCAGATATTCGAGAATGTCGGGCGTCGTCGATCCAGTCTTTGTAATGAGGACCCGCCCACTGCCCGCCACGCTATAGGTTCCCGAAAACGATAACGTGGCGATAGTACCGCCGCTGTTTTCATCGCCCGAGAAGTTGAAATTGCCTGCCCCATCTGGAGTGAAAAAGCCTGCATCTACGCGACTCCCCGTGGCGGTCCCCGTTAAGCCGTTCACGTAAATCAGACTCACGGCGCTCAGCGACGAATTCGCGTAGGGTGTATTGGATTGCTGCAGCGCTGTGCCGCTGAGCAGAGTATTCACATTTTGAGCATCACTGCTCATCAGGAAGAATTCTGCTTGACCTATGACATAGATGACTGTGTTTACGGTCGTACCCCCGTTCGGGATGAACGAGAGCGTTCCACGGCCATTCGGAGCGATGTTGTAAGTACCGCCAGTAAACGGAATCGGGCTCGCCGGATAGCTGGCGCTGCTTCGGTTGATGGTTCCATTGTCGTTGACATCACCGAAACCCGTCACGGAAGTGCCGCTCAGCGCCAGTACGCCGACGGCGCTGAATTTTCCACCGCCGTTTGCGGCAGTTTTTCCGGCGCTTGTGCCGAACGCATAATTGCCGGTCACCTGCGCGTTGGAAAACGCACTGGGATATTGCACGCGAATAACACCAGTCGTGCTTGCCGCGGTACTGTCGAATTCAATGATGCGTGCTCCGGTCGCAACGCCGGAAAATATGAGGCTGGCAACAAACCGGAAGGAACGCGTCACTCCGCCTGCGGTCAGCGTCAAGCAGCCGCGACGGTCGGAGCCGATGGAGTACGAACTGCTTGCCGTCGTTATGCTGAGATTGCTCTGCACGCCATTGGGCCTGCTGCTGTTGAGGTCCACGGTCCCACCAGTGATGCCGCCGGTGCCGTTCGCGGTGAAGGAGCCGATGATTGCCATGGGTCCGCTGGCGTCAAAACCTTGCAGCGAAAACGCGTACTGCCCCTTCAGAAGCAATTCGCTGCCGGTACCACAAGTGGCGGCGTTCACCACGATGCTCAGCGGTTGTGAGGCGGTTTGCGCAGGGTTGCTGTTGTCTGTCACCGTAATAGTGAAATTCGACGCGCCTGGCGGACCCTGCGGGCGTCCAGTGATTGCTCCTGTGGTGCTATTCAGGTTCAATCCGGGGGGTAATGTACCGCTCGTGACCAAAAAAGAGAGCGGTGCGTAACCCGCCGCCTGGATGGTTTGACTATACGCCGTGAATTCTGTGGCAGCCGGCAGAGAGGTCGTGGTGATCGTTGGCGCCGGTGGCCGATTGATGGCCATGCTCAGGGGCTGCGTAGCCGACTGCGCGGCCGCGCTACTTGAGTCGGTCACCTTAACCGTGAAGTTTGATGTTCCATTGGGACCTGTTGGAGTACCGGTGATGGCACCCGTAGTACTGTTGAGGCTCAGACCTGCGGGAAGCGTACCGCTCGCGAGGGAGTAGGTCAGCGTCCCCGCACCCCCGGTGACGCTAAGAGTCTGACTGTAGGCTACCCCTTCCACGCCAGTCGGCAAGGTGGTTGTGTTGAAGGAGGGCAAAAGGGAGACGTTGATGGCCACCGAAGCGCTCTTGGTTTGGTCCGTCACGGAAGTGGCCGTCACGGTTGCTGACCCTGCCGCTCCGGTGGTCGGCGCGCTGTAGGTTATGCCGGTGGTAGAGGGACTCGTCAGCGTACCTTGCCCGGTGAGGCTCCATGTCACTCCCGCAGACGCAGAATCATTCAACACCGTGGCGGTGACATGAACCTGTTGGCCTTGATCAATAGCCTGCCCCGCGCTCGGGGAGACGGTGACGCCGATAACGGGCCTCGAACTTGTCCCGCCGCATCCTGCCACCGCAATTAAAATTGCAAGACTCAACAGCCTCCATACCTGTGTTTTGTGAACCATTACGGCCTCAAAGTCCTGAATTTTTAGGAGGGTGTGTTCTATTTACTATACGGTAATTCACTTCGTGAGACAGATCGCGGGGAAATTCAAGCTGTTGTGTCCAAAGATGTCACAGCATGACAGACTGAGCCGCCGCGGAAAGGTGGCATGGCCTAGCATTCCTGGCTGTAAAGAAAAACGGGGGAACTCTGAAGAGTTCCCCCGTTCAGTTTTAGTGAGTATCTTCCTCTGTTTTACCAGAGCAGTCTGATGCCGAACTCCATCGTTCGGCTTCCACCGTTGAATTGGCGAGAGTTGAGGAACTTATCCTTGCCTGAATCCACGTTAACGTAGGATGCCGCGAACGGGTTAGGGTTATTTACTTGATCAATAGCACCATTGTTGGTCGGCAAGCCAATGCTGAAATTCCGGTGGTTGAATGTGTTAAAGGTTTCAGCGCGGAGCTGTAGGGAGAACCGCTCGGTTATTTTCGTGTTCTTGAAGATTGACATATTCCAGATATTAAGGCCCGGCGTTCCCACGGTGTTCCTCCCGGCATTCGTTCTCGAACCTGTTTGTGCCTGGACAAAACGCGCCAGAGGATCAAGCGCCACGTAACCGACCACGTTCGCGTCGTTCTGGGTGCCGCAAGCCCAATTACCGGTTACCGGGTCTAGCCCCACGATCGTAGTTGCCCCTCCAGACCCGGCGTTGCACACCGCATTGACCGCGGTGCCTGTCATGCCGACTCCTCTGGGATTGATAATCGTGCGGTCGCCCGCTCCGTCCCCGTTGGCGTTCGAATCGGCATCCGAGAGTGGGGTGACCGGCTGACCCGACTCCGCGAGGTACCCGCCGCTCCATTCCCATCCGTGTGCAACCGCCCGCACGAAGCTATGGTCGGTTTGTACATTCGGAAGTTCGAACACCCAACTAATCGCCAGTTTGTGCGTAATGTCGAGCGCCGACCGGCCGCGTTCATTCGCAAAATCATAACCATCTTGCGCACGCCGCGGGTTGACGATACTGCTGAACAACTCATTGGTAGCGTTGTCGATGTTTTTCGAAAAAGTATAATTCGCCCGGAAGTAAAGACCGTGCGCAAACCGGTGCATGAGGTCCACCAAACCGCCGTGATAGATGCCAGACCCGATGGCCGGAAAGGTCGTCAGGTTTCCTTTGAATCCATCTAGGGAATAGGGTTTCGGATTGAAATTGTCGAAATTCAACAACGTGGTGGTTGGATTCGTGATCGTTGCCGGAATGCTTGCGGCGTCAAAGTAGGTCGGAAGTGGAGTAAGCCCGCCGCCCAGATACGCGAAGTGCGGATCAAAGGCCGAAGCCGAATTCAGCCGCTTTTGTACCGGCAATTCCAGGCTGCGCGTCCCGACGTACCGCACCTCCAAGCTCGTATTTCGAAAGATCTCATGCTGCACCCCCAGCGTCCAGGTAATGATTTTCGGGTGCACGCGATCGAGGACGAGGCTAGAGGTCTTCGCCCGAGCCGCAGCCTGCGTCGTTGGTGGCACATTCACGGTCAACAATCCACCTCCTTGCAGGAAGCCTTGTCCGGAATCGGTCAGCTTTTTATCCCAGGTCTTACACCAAGCCGGAGCTCCCGCCAGCGCACACGTTACTGCGGGCGACTGTTCGGTCTGCAACTGCGGCGGAAGACTGTTGATGGCAAAGTTGTTCGGTATCTGATCGTAGGCAATTCCGGCGCCGCCTCGAATAGCCCACTTGCCGTGGCCTGTCGGATCATAGGCAAATCCGAGTCGCGGTGCAAAATTGTTAGTGTCTGGCTTGGGCGCTCGAAAGAATAAACCGAGGGCCGGATCGTCTGAAATGGCGTTAATGGCTTGCAGGTTGTCGGCGCGTGGTACACCGCTGTATTCGTACCGCAGGCCAGCGTTTATTGTTAGCCGTGAGGTCACTTTCCAATCGTCTTGTACGAAGAAGTAAAAGGCGTTGTAATTCTCCGCCACATTTCCGGAACCTGCTCCCCTTAGCGCCTTGTTGGGTGTGCCATTCGGTACGAAGTCATTCACCAGTTGGCTCAGTGTCGTATAGTCCCACTCGCCACGCGCGCGCGGCAGCCCATTCGTTGGAGCGATATATTTCTTGCCTTCCACTCCAAGCTTGAAGGCGTGCGCTCCCCTAATGTAGTTAATCGTGTCTGCCAACTGGTAAACGTTTTGGGTGTAGGACTGCGGGGCATTCTGCTCCGGACCAACGTTGACCGAAGAAAGGTCGTCAATAATTACGTTCGGAAAATCTCCAAATCCCGGCGGCGTAGTAATTTGAGGCCCTACCGATCGGGAATACGACGCCCGAAGATTATTAATAACGCGGCTCGAAATCGTCCATACGTCGGAAATAATCCCTTTATGTCCCCCGGAACCATTTGTTCCCAAAAACTGCGACGCGGGCAAATTCGGGTTGAAGTCCGGCGCGCGCAAACGATCATATAGAAAGCGTGTGCTGAGCACATGCTTGCCCAGATTCACGTCCGAATTGATGATGTAATCGTGCTGATTGCTGTACGACGGCGCCACCGTGGTTAGGTTGCCCACCGGAATTTGCGTCCCATTCACATGGACAAAACCTGCATCGTTTCTCGGCGCCACCGGGATCTGCTTCAGAATCGTTCGCACTGCGTCGTCGTGTGCCAACGTGATCGCGGTGTTCAGCCCTTCGGCTGTCGGAAGCTTTACCTGTGGGCTCGAGGCCGCCAATCCTTCATTCTGAAACTCATACGCTCCAAAAATGAACCACCTGTTTCTTAGGACCGGGCCGCCCGCACTTGCGCCCGCCCGGTTATAGTCGAAGCGATCTTTCAAGCCCCGGTCCTTTTGTTGATTGTCAAACGCGTTGTAATTCCGGTTGCGGTTATATTCCCATGCTGTTCCGTGCCAATTATTCGTTCCTGATTTAGTAACGATATTGAATATTCCGCCCGCAGAGTGGCCGTACTCTGCGCTGAACTGATTCGTCAGCAGCGTGAACTCAGCCACCGATTCCTGAATCACCGGCTGCGTCGGGCCATTGGTATCCAGTTTATTGTCTTCGACACCGTCAATATTGAAGCCGTTGAACCGCGGCCGCGTGCCGCCTATCGAGCCTCCCGAGCCAAGCACGCCTCCCTGCTGCGTGGTCGTCCCCGGAGCCATCACCGCCAATTCCTTTACGTCGCCGCCCAATGTACTCAGGGGAACGTCTTGCACAACTTTCTCGCCGAACGTGGCCTCTAGCGTCGAGGAGTCCGTCTTCACTAGGTCGGCGCCGGCTTCTACTTCCACTACCGCGGACACCTCGCCCAACTCGAGACGCACATTGGCGTCAGCCACCTGGTTCGATTCCACGGCCACACCTTTTTGTACCGACTTCTTGAAGCCCGGCCTTTCCACCGTGACCGCGTATTTTCCCACCAGCAAGTTTGGAAACACGTACGTCCCGTTGCTGGATTCGGTTGCCATAGTCGATGTATTCGTAGCTTCATTGGTTACTGTAACCTTGGCATCTTCCACGCTCCCGCCACTCGCGTCTGTTACCGTGACGCGCAGTGACCCGTCAAGCCTTTGCGCGTTTGCCGCGCCTGCGAGAAAGACATATACGATCATGGTGAGCGTTAGCCCGATCAGTCTACGCATGGTGTCCACTCTCCTTCGAGGATTCGCGTTGCGGCTCCGTCTCCCTTCGCCTGCTACTCCCGGAGATGCAGCGTTTCCGCACATTGCGATAATTCGAAGGTCTGCAGACATGACTCCACGCCCGCAAACTTCTCACTCAATTTATTATTGCGGATCTATAAAGCGGTAACTCGCCGTCTGGTTAGTACTTGAAAGTCCTTGGCGCGGGAAATAGAAACCTAAACGAATATTAAGCGGTGGTTTTGCTACTAAATTGGCCTCAAATTATACAGGTTCCACTAGACGTTTACAGCTTTTCATATCTCTATTTTGTCAAATTTGCGTTTTCTGCTTAATCCTTCGCCTCTCGTGAAACATTCGATGGATTCGTCCGTCTACTCAAATAGGGTTGTGATCCATGACTGCTGACGTTTACGACGACGCCTCGGGCCCAGAATTTACGGAAGAGTCCGCCGGCAAAGTCCCTGCCAGCGCGCGCTATATCCGCTTTGGCCCTTTTCAAATAGACCAGGACCTTCAGAAGGTCACTAAACACGGTTACCGCCTCAAACTGCACGGGAAGGTATATCAGCTACTCATCGCCCTTCTTGGAAAACCGGGTGAGGTGGTTACTCGCGAAGAATTGCGGCAGCGGCTTTGGCCCGCCGATACTCTCGTGGATTTCGACGCCAACGTCAGCGTCGTCGTCAATAAACTCCGCCAGGTGCTCGGGGATTGTTACGAGAAGCCCTTATATATTGAGACTATCCGGGGAAGAGGTTACTCCTTCCTCTTGCCATCCGAAACTTGCGAGTTTCCTCAAGATTCCCCTGGGCCTTCAGTTCCAACTGCCGCTGGCGACGATACCTTGGCTCCGGCAAACTCATCCTTGCGCGGCTCCAAACCGCAGAGATCCTCTGTCTGGATAACCACTGGCATCATCGGTCTCATTATCATTGCCATACTTCTCGGCGCAACGATTACGCAGCTTTTGATCTCGCACTTTTCGTCGCGGCTTCCCGGTTCGCATCAAACGCAGCGCCAAAGCCTAGTTGCATATAACAGATGCCCACGACACTAATAAATTGAGACAGATTGAGTGCAGGTTTTGCGGGCCTAGGAACTTAGCTTGCCGGTCCGCGGGGTAAGTTTTTTGGAGTCCGCAACGGCGATGTGGGCAACTTTTTCCAGCTCATGTCGAAGATCGATCCAATAACGCGAGCCTACCGTGGAAAGAAAATGTTTATGAATCTTTCGCCAAGCCGGCAAACTCCGCGCAAGGATGCGTTCGCCCTTACGAGTAATGGACAAAAAGCGCTGACGCATGGTGGAACGCCCGGAGATAGCGATCAATCCCTGTTTCTCTAGAAGACGCAAACTCCGGGTAAGTGTGGTGGGATCGATAATAAGTACGTCCCCTAGAGCGCCGATGGGCACCGGCTGATTCTTGGCGATGCCGACGAGAATCGTTAGTTGCGTGGAGCGGATGCCGGAATCCTGTAGCGCGATGTCGTACATGCGCGTGACCGCGCGGGCAGTCCTGCGGAAATTGAAGCTGGCACAGTATCCCGTCCCCGTTAAGTCCAATTTGGCGTTTCTAAATGGCATATCAAATCCATAAGCTTCTTGACTTGTATATACATGTTAAGATAAAACTTGAATTACCGATAGTCAAGTGAATGAGCGCAAAGCCCTAGGTGCAAGGACGGTGCTCCCCGGGAACACTTTCATTTATTAGGAATTTCCGGGCCAGGGTGAAAAATATGAATCCAGGAATAGCACCCGCACGGACGGCAGAGGTCAAACCAGCACCGGATTTCAACGTTAACTCCCGCTCGCGGTATGTGCGCTTCGGCTCATTTCAATTGGACCTGCAGCGTTACGAGCTTTTCAAAAATGGCACGCGAGTGAAACTTCAGGGTAAGGTTGGCGAGGTTCTGCTTATCCTGATTGAAAACCCCGGGGAAATCATAACGCGCGAAGTGCTGCGCATGCGGCTATGGCCCATGGATACGCACGTAAATTACGACGCAAACGTAAATACAACGGTCAACAAGCTGCGCCGGGCGCTCGACGATTCCGCCGAGCGGCCTTCACTTATCGAGACCATTCCGCGAAAAGGCTATACGTTCGTGGGGAAATTAGAATACGTGGATCAGCCGGCGGTCAAAGATCCTGAAGAACCATTAAATGGGGAAACACAGTCCCGCGAGCAAGTAACGCTGGGAGACAGGACATCCTTTTTGCGTGCATTGCCTGCTTCCGTCACGTGGTTCACCGCTGGGATGGTTGCGCTGGTGATTGCAGGGATGTTGTTTGGCGCTGCAATCGTGTTATATGCGCATCACGGCCGATAGTAGCATCTAACATTGTGCTTCTTCTCTCCCTTAGGTTTCGGATTTGCACAACTTCCCATTACCATAGTTGTTGTGAACATACCCTGCCGTGCGGTTTTGCTCGATATGGATGGCGTGCTGGTCGATTCCACTCCCGCCGTAACCCGTGTGTGGACGACGTGGGCTGAAAAACATGGGCTGCTGCCAGAAGACGTCGTGCGTCAGGCTCATGGCCGCCCCAGCCTCAGCACTATCCAGGAACTTTTGCCTCATGGCGATCATGAAGCGGAGAACCTCTACATGGAACGCGGCGAAATCGCCGATGTGGCGGACGTCGTGGCCTTGCCGGGCGCTGCGGAGCTTTTATGCTCGCTTCCCGAGCATCGTCGCGCAGTCGTCACCTCTGCCTCGCGATCCCTGGCGGAAGTGCGATTGCACGCCGCGGGGTTGCCCATCCCGAAATATTTAGTCACGGCCAGCGATATCCAACGCGGCAAGCCTGATCCAGAACCGTACTTGCAGGGCGCTCGGATTTTAGGTGTTCCCCCGGCCGAATGCGTGGTGATCGAAGACGCTCCTGCCGGCACAGTCGCGGGTAAGGCCGCGGGTGCGCGCGTCATCGCATTGCGAACCACCACGCCGGACATAGATCTTTCACAGGCGGGCGCGGATTGGATTGTCGACAACTGCAGCGCCATCTCCTTGGAGACTGCCCCGCGTCAAGACGGCCTTGTCTTGGTCCTTCGCGGACAGCGATAAACATCCTACGTATTGAATAGTTCAAGGCCCACTGGCCGAAAGTACAGTTATCAAAAGCACAGTAATCCTCTAGCACCATTCCAGAAGTAGTCGGTCAGGCCAGCACAGGCCTGCCGTAGAATAAAAGAGCCACAGAGCATTTCGTATTCACACTCTCCTGGCGACTTGGGCCCGTGCATTTCAGGCCTGATTTGAGGGCACACTTTCATGGCCACCGTGACGCAGAATCTTCCTCCGCCTGAATCTCCACTCCAGCAAGCTCCCCCACCACAAGCTGCGCCACGCACTATCCACACGGCGCAACTCGTCACCGCCATGGTCAAAGCGCAAGGTCATGTTAGTGATTTGATCTTTTCGCCTGGTCGCGCCCCACAAATTGAGGTGAGCGGGCAGCTCGTGGAATTGAAGTACAAGGGATTGGAATGCTTGACGGCGCACGATACCAACTTTATAGCCCAGGAGATCATGGGCAAGAATGAGACGGCGGCGCGAAAGCTTGAGCAGGATGGAGCCGCGGACCTTTCCTACGGCGTGCCCGGTGTAGCCAGATTTCGCGTAAATATTTTTCGTCAGCGCGGAAGTTGTGCCATCGTCATGCGCGTTGTTCCGGACACCATTCCCGGCTTCGAAGCGCTGAGTCTGCCCGTTTCTTTGAAAGATATAATAGACATAAGAAACGGTGTTGTGCTCGTCACCGGACCCACTGGCTCCGGTAAGTCTTCCACCCTGGCCGCCATTCTCGACAGAATGAATGAGGTGAAGGCTTATCACATCCTCACCATCGAAGACCCCATCGAATTTCTGCACCGTCACAAGAAATCCACCGTGCATCAGCGCGAATTGCATAGCGACACTCCAAGTTTCGCGCTCGCCCTGCGCGCCGCTTTGCGCCAGGCCCCCAAAGTGATTCTGGTCGGCGAAATGCGCGACCGCGAAACTATTGAGATCGCCTTGGAAGCCTCGGAAACGGGACATCTCGTGCTTTCCACGCTGCACACCATTGACGCGTCAAAAACCGTGGAGCGCATCGTCGGTGTATTTCCGCAATCCGACCAGCACTCCATCCGTACGCGTCTCGGCAAAGCCTTCCGCTATATCGTTTCCCAACGCCTTCTTCCCAAGAAAGACGGTACGGGACGCATTGCCGCCGTCGAAATTCTGAAATCCACCATGCGTACTCGTGAATATGTCGAAAAGGGTGAAGGTGAAGGCAAGACCTTACTGGACGCCATGCGCGATGGCGACACGGAAGGAATGCAACACTTCGACGGAGAAATAGAAAAACTGATTCGCAATGGCGTTGTGGATTTCGAGGTGGCTATGTCCTATGCGACCAACGCGGGTAACTTGCGCTTGGAACTTGCCGATTACTTGGAAGACCCCAAAAACAGCGCTTCCGCGAGAAATAGAAACCAGGCTACCGAAATAGAAATCGAGCGGTAAAAATTCTCCGAAAGAACAAAACTACAATTAGAAATCGGTTATTCTGGTAGAGACTTGCAGGCCCAGACGCGTCTGCGACCCGAGCTTCTTCTCTGAAATGATTTCTCCGGCAGGCAGCATCATGCTGCGGTTCCCTCTCGCGCTTCCGCAAGCGCTACGCATAACATTTCTCTTTGCTTTGCTCTTGCTGCTCATATCGCGTTGGCCGGCCGCATTTCGCCGCACCGAGTGCCTCCTCGCTCGTTTTGCAGGCCGCCCAACCCTCGGTCCGTGGCTCCTATTTCTTTCTGTGATCGCTATTCGCGTCTTCGCGTTGCCGTTCTTACCGGTGCCGGTCCCCGGCATCCATGACGAATTCAGCTACTTGTTAATGGGCAATACCTTCGCCCACGGCCGCCTGGCCAATCCGCCGCATCCGATGTGGATCAGTTTCGAAACTTTTCATGTCAATTGGTTTCCGACGTATTCATCGATATATCCGCCCGCGCAGGGCGCAGTGTTGGCTCTCGGCCAGTTGCTCGGGCATCCCTGGATTGGCGTGTTGCTCAGCGACGCTGCAATGTGCGCGACGATTTTTTGGATGTTGCAAGCGTGGCTCCCGTCCAGATGGGCCTTGCTCGGCGCCGTACTCGCCGCAGTCAAACTCGGTACCGCATCTTACTGGATGAATAGCTATTGGGGCGGTGCCGTGGCCTCCGCGGCTGGCGCTCTTATTTTGGGGGCGTTGGCTAGGCTCTTCCGCCGTCCCCATATACGTGACGCCTTGCTCTTGGGATTGGGAATTGCGATCCTCGCCAACAGCCGTCCCTATGAGGGTTTTCTCTTTTGCCTGCCCGTAGCCGCCGCTCTCCTTTGGTTTCTGGCCGGTAAGACCAAATCCTCGGCGACCCCGCAAGAGCGCGCAAAAAAAGTTCTCGCTCCTCTTCTGATAGTTTTGGTGCTCACCGCAGCCTTTATGGGCTATTACAATTTGCGCCTTACCGGAAATCCCCTGCTCCTCCCGCATGTTCTAAATTCGCGCACCTATATTTCCATGGGACTCTTCCTCTGGGATCACCCACGCCCGCCTCTCCACTATCGCAATCCGCAATTTGAAGATTTCCATAACGGTTGGGAGCGCGACAATTACCAAAATACTTGGAGTGATGTGTGGCGTGTTTCGGATGAGAAAATTACGCGTTTCGCAAGCGCCTATTTCTGGTGGGGTGCGTTGCTCCTGGTGCCTGGGCTGCCCTGGGCTTTTCGCGACAAAAAAATGCGCCTGCCGCTTGTCATGCTTTTACTAGTGACGGTGGGCGTCTTTGCTGTGATTTGGTCTAATGCGCACTACGCTGCGCCATTAACCGGTGTCATTTTCTTATTTTTGGTACAGGCCATCCGGCATGTGCGGACCATGCGCCTCGCGCGTATACCGTGGGGCATCGCGGCCTCCTGGGCCATCGTTATACTGTTGATCTTCACCTCCACTTGCCTTGTGGCGCACGGCGTGTGCGATCCGATCCGATGGACCTGCCAGGGAGATCCCAGCCGCGCGGTGATTGCGCAAAAACTCTCGCACAGTCCGGGGAAGCATCTGATCATGGTGCGCTACGATGCCGACCACAATATTCACGATGAGTGGGTCTACAACGGCGCGGAAATCGATACAGCCAAAGTTTTGTGGGCGCGGGATCTTGACGCGGAACAAAACGCAAAACTCTTTGCTTACTTTAAAGACCGCCAGATTTGGCTCGTGCAACCCGATACCGACAACACCGAGCTCCTTCCTTACTCCCCGCCCGATAATCCCTGAAGAAAACTCGCGTCAAACCGTTAATTCACGTCGGTATCGCCAATATAAGCTCCACGGCTGATGCCTAGCATGCTCAGAAAAAAAGAACCAAAAATCACCTGCACGCCAATAAACAGCCACATCGACCAAAATAAAATGTGCCGTACTTGTTGCAATGGGCCGAATCCGCTGGCCGCCCATCGCCACGTTATCCACGCACATCCCACGAACCCCATCAAGAAAAGCGCGCCGCCCAGAAGCAATCCGGATTCTAAACTCACGCGTTTTAATACCCTTTTCAGGGAAACATTTCCGCGGTCAAAGCGCTCCGCGTAGCTGAATACTTTCGCAAACGAACCAATCGATAGAATCTGGATGCCCAGCAGCGTAAACATCACGCCAAAAATCATGGTGTGAATATCCAACGTCACTTGCGGAGATATCATTCGCGGGCCTGGCAAAAGCCAAAAAACTAGCGCAAGACCGATGGCCACCAGCGATCCACCAGGCAGCAAAAATAGCCAGTTCGGCGCGTACAGCAACATGAACCGTAGGTGCCGCCAGCCGTCTCGAAAGCTACGTAGGTGTGGCGGTCGACCGCGCTTATCCGGCCACAAAGTTATGGGAATCTCCGTTATACGCGCGCCCAGCTGCGTCGCCTTGATAATAAATTCGGAAGCGAATTCCATGCCCGTGCTGCGCAGGTCCATGCGATTGTAAATAGTGCGCGTAAAGGCGCGCATCCCGCAGTGGCTGTCGCCAATTCCCGCGTGAAAAAATAAATTAAGTATGGCCGTCAACATCGGATTCCCGATGTATTTGTGATGCCACGGCATCGCACTGTGTTTAATTTCACCGCGAAAGCGATTCCCCATCACCACATCAAATCCCTTTCGCCACGCCTCCACAAAACGCGGCACTTCATTGAAGTCATAACTGTCGTCGGCATCGCCCATTACCAGAAACTCGCCGCGCGCCGCTGCGATGCCCGCGCGCAGCGCGGAACCATAACCCCGCTGCGCCACTCTGACCACGCGCGCTCCCAACTTTTCTGAAAGTTCAATCGACCCATCCGTTGAACCATTATCCGCAACCACCACTTCCCCGCGCAGCCCGGCCGACTGAATTGCGCTGATCGCTTTCGAAACGCAAACACCAATCGAATTTGCTTCGTTCAAGCACGGGATTACCACGGAAACATTCACCGTCACATCCGCGTCGCGCCGCGCTTCCCTCTCTTCCGTGCTTGCCTTCAAAATGACGGTTTCACTCACTTGATATCTCGCAATTTCAACTTACTCCACCCACTTCATACTTCGCACCGCTTCATTAAAATTTGACCCACACGCGCGCAGGACTTCCACCTTGCTTTTTACCGCGCCACAATCATAATGACAAAGTTTCGTGAGCGCGGCCCCGAGACATCACATTGTCTAACACACCAGACGGCTCTTCCACTAGCACAAGCATCACCACAGATGTTAGGCCGTACACCAAAGGCCGCTTACTTTGCGTTCTTGGCATGTGGTTTGGCATCGCTGCGGCCGTTGGCAATGCAATCGCCGCCGGAATCGTGCGCACGCCCGGCGAAATCGCGAAGAGTTTGCCAAATCCCTGGCTTTTTCTCGGCGTGTGGGTGGTGGGCGGGCTTTACGGTCTTTTCGGCGCGTCCTCCATGGCGGAACTCGGCGCCGCGATTCCGCGCAGCGGAGGACAATATAATTTTTCTCGCCGCGCCATGGGCGATTACGCGGGTTTTATCGTTGGGTGGAGTGACTGGCTTTCCAGTTGCGGCACGCTCGCCGCTGTTTCCATCGTGATTGGTGAATACAGCGGCGCACTGGTTCCCGCGATCGCCGGACACGACAAACTCATTGCTGTCGCCGTAATTGTGGGATTTGCAATTTTGCAGTGGCGTGGAATTCGCTGGGGCAGCGGAGCGCAACTTTTGACGGCGGCGATGAAAACGGTGGCGTTCGTCGTTTTAGTTATCGCTTGCTTCGTGCTCGGCGGACACGCTCGCGATTCCGCCGCTCCCGCGCCGCCGATTACTTTGTCGAGGGGGTGGGCGCTGACTGTCGCCATAATGCTGGGACTGCAAGCGGTCTTTTATACGATCGATGGATGGGACGGAATAATTTATTTTGGCGCGGAAGTGCGCAACCCGGGGCGCGACGTTCCGCGCGCGATTTTTGGCAGCGTGTTTTCCATCATGGGCATCTACCTTCTGCTGAATGCCGCGGTGTTATACGTTCTCCCGATGAACGAAATTGCCGGCAACAATTTCTCGCTGGGCACCGCAGCGGAGCGTATCTTTGGGCGATACGGCGATCCCATCATTCGCTCCATCATGGTGATTTCGCTGCTTAGTTGCATAAATGCCGTGCAACTTTTCTGCTCGCGCATTTTGTATGCCATGAGCTGCGACGCACTTTTTTTCCGGCAGGTCGCGCGCGTAAATAAAGGTGGAACGCCGACGCTGGCCCTTTTTCTAAGCACGCTGGCAGGAGTACTTTTCGTGCTGGGATCGTTTGAGCGGGTGATCGCCATGTTGTCTTTCTTTTTTGTAGCGAACTACACGCTCACGTACACCTCGCTGTTTGTATTGCGCAAGAAAGAACCGGAGATGCCGCGGCCGTATCGCGCGTGGGGTTATCCGTGGACGACGGCGATGGCACTCGGCGGCTCGTTATTGTTTTTAGTCGGCTCCATTCTCGCCGATCAGCGCAACGCTCCGCTCGCGCTGGTGATGCTGGTGCTGAGTTATCCGGTGTATCGCGGAATGAAGTGGGCCGCGGTGCGCGCGGAAACTCCAGCGTAGCTTGCTCTAATGACTCCCATCGACTTCAAGAGATTCTAAATAGATCCATTTTCTAAAAAATTTCTTGCGATTTAATCAGAGAATTCCTCGGCTCGTAAAGCCAGGGGCTTTACACTTTTTCGGCGACGGCCTTAGCTTGCAAAAAGTGCAGCAGATAATCCCTGCCGCCCGTTTTGGAATCCGTGCCGGACATATTGAAACCGCCGAACGGATGCGCGCCGACCATGGCACCGGTACATTTGCGGTTCAAATAAAGATTGCCGACGTGAAAGGTTTCTTCGGCCTGCTTTATTTTTTGCGGGTTGCGACTGTAGACCGCGCCGGTGAGACCGAATTCGGTGTTATTGGCAATTTCCAGAGCGTGGTCAAAGTCGCGGGCTTTGATGACGGCCAGCACAGGGCCAAAAATTTCTTCCTGGGAGATGCGCGCCTTCGGGTCAACGTCCGCGATAATGGTGGGCTGCACGAAGTAACCTTCGCCCGGGGCGCGGCCGCCACCTAGGAGCACTTTTCCTTCCTTTTTTCCGACGTCGATGTATCCGAGAATGCCCTTCATGGCGATTTCACTCACTACCGGACCCATGAAATTGCTGGGATTATTGCTCGGCCCGACGGTAATCTTCTTGGCGCGTTCCACGAGTTTCTGAACAAAGGTGTCGTAAACCTTTTCGGAAACGATGGCGCGCGAGCACGCGGAGCATTTCTGGCCTTGATAGCCGAAAGCCGCTTGCGTAACCCCTTCGACGGCGGCATCCACGTCGGCTTCTTCGTCCACGATGGTGGAATCCTTGCCCCCCATTTCGAGGACGGCCCGTTTGATCCAGATTTGGCCGGGAACGCGCTTCCCTGCGGCTTCGCTGATGAGCAGGCCGACTTCCTTGGAACCTGTAAACGCGATGAAACGTGTTTTGGGATGTTTTACCAGTGCGTCGCCGACGATTTCGCCGCGGCCGGTGAGGAAATTGAGTGCCTCCTTGGGGATGCCCGCTTCATAGAGAATTTCGACGACTTTCGCAGCCACCGCAGGCGATTCTTCGGAGGGCTTGAGGACCACGGTGTTGCCGGTGACGAGAGACGCCGCGGTCATACCGCCGGTAATGGCCGCCGGAAAATTCCACGGCGGAATGACGGCGCCCACGCCGAGCGGAATGTACACCAAATAGTTCTTCTCGCCCTTCATGGGAGTGACGGGATGCTGCCCGGCGAGGCGCAGCATTTCACGCCCGTAAAATTCCCAGAAGTCGATGGTTTCTGCGGTGTCGGCGTCGGCTTCGATCCAGGATTTGCCGACTTCGTAGCAGATCAGCGCGGAAAGCTCGAATTTACGTTGGCGTAGAATTTTGGCGGCGCGAAAAAGAATTTCGGCACGCTGCTCGGCGGGAACGCGCTTCCAGGAAGCGAATGCCTGGTGGGCAGTTTCGACAGCTTGATTGGCGTGATCGGCGGTTGCGCTTTGGAATACACCAATTACTTGCGAGGGGCGCGACGGATTGGTAGACGTCATCTTGGCGACGGTGAAAACTTTTTGGCCGTTGATGTACATGGGATATTCGCGGCCGAATTCAGAGGCGACTTTTTCAAGCGCGGCTTCCATGGCGGCATGGTTGTCGATTTTCGAGAAGTCCACGAAAGGCTCGTTGGTGAAGTCGGAAACGTGAATTTTGGATTCGGCGGTGGCCATCGCGGGGATTCTCCTAGTTGAAACAAGCAATTGTACTGCGAGGGGAAAGAATGGGACAAGCAGGGCGAGGCGAGACGGATCGGAGAGTGGAGAGGCGAGTTGGTGCGGAGGAAGCTGCGGACCGAAGGAAGCGGTCGCCTTGTTCGATATTCGTGCGTATGGCACTAACGGCTGGGTTAACGCGGATCATGACGGTTTTCTGGGGGTGCATCGCGCCATGGGCGCGGAACATCGACGACAATTTCTGAAGCGCGCTCGTTATCCTGGCGCGCGGCTTCGTCAAGTTCCCATTTAGTGAGAAACGAGTGTGCGCCGGGGGGTGTTGTCCGTTTGTCCGGGCAAACCCATCGCAGCTCGGGGGCTCCAGGGCAAAATGAGGATGAGTCTACTTCATGACGAGAACACGGTCTGATCTTCTAAAGTTTCAGATAGTGTAGAATTTCCTGCCATGACGAATCTGGGGCTGATCCTGGTCGCCGTCACCGCGACATCTCTAAATCTGCACGCGCAAACCGCCGCATCGGATCCTGAAGTGAAGGCCGTGTCCGACTCCACCGTCTGGAGTTTCGTCGATTCATGGAATCGCGCGGACGGCGCTGCCTACGGGGAGAACCACTGGCCGGAAGCCGCGCTCGTCAACCCCTCTGACGAGATCGTGGACGGACGCACAGCCATCGCCAAGGAGCATGTTGACCACTGGGCGGGAATCTTCAAAGGCAGTCGTAGGGCGGCCCAAGTGCGCAAGATCCCAACCACATCATCGTTGACTTCGATACCGAGCTTTCCGAACTCCCGCCGGGATGCCAAAACCAGGGCAACAACGTGCTTAAGACTCATCTGAAACACATCCTTGAAAAGCGCCACGGCCAATGGAAAATCTTCTCCGCACAAAATACCTTCATCGCTAGTAAATGAAGCTGATGGCACGGCCTCCACAACACAGGGGCAACGCGGGGACGAAGGCGCTGCTAGCCATTCCGGCGGAAGCGGCGCTGAGTTTTTTGAAAGACACAAAAGGCGCACTGACATGGTCCGTGCGCGACCTCGCCGACACGCTGAAGATCAGTAGCCGCGATGCCGAACAGGCGATTGCACTCCTTGCAGCGCAGGGGTACGTAAAGCGCGCGAGCGGAACCAACGAATGGATGACAACGCCAGCGGGAGAATCGGTATCCGGCGCGAAGTTTCCACGGTTCGCTCGTGAAAGCACGCAGCAAGCAGTTGACGCTCTCAAAGAACGGATCAACCAAGTGAACAAGGATAAGAAGGCAGCGTTCCGGATTACTGATGCTGTGGCGTTTGGAGATTTTCTGCTGCGCGACCGGCCCAGGGTGCAAGCCGCAGAGGGAGGTATCGGTTTAGAGCGGCGCGATAAAACGGCCAGCAAGCTTCGGTCGGCGTCCGATGCAAAGGCGGAACGCTTGTTCCTGAGACAACTGCGGGGAAAAACGAATCTTGTGAACGTGAGGCCGTACGCGGAGTGGATGAGCAAAAGGAGACACGTCGACTTACTGTAGAGCGACCAGAGCAGGCCTAAACCTCGGCACATGCGCAATGCGGGTAGGTTACCACGATCCTTGTTTTTGCCCCCACCACCAGATCAGGCCAAGAGTGGCGGTGTTTTGCTCTTTCTTTACTACACCAGGCCTTGGTGTCAGGAAGAACGGCTGGTTCGAAAAATCGCGCCGCCACTCGAAACGCGTGAGGAATCCATCGGCAGGCTTGTACTCCGCCGTGAAGGTGGTCTCCTTGAGAGCCTGCGTGACACCGCTGAAAAATCCGCCGCGATCGGAAAGATATTCGGCGCGGCCGGCGAGAGCGAATTGGGGGGCCAGCTGATAGCGAGCATAAGCAGCTCCACCGGTTACATGGGCGGGCGCGGAGCTGGCGAACACGCGATTGATAAAGTAGTCCGCTTCGCCAACCAGCGTAACCTTCGGAGTAGCATTCCAAGCGACGTAGGTGTCCAAGATGTGTTGGCGACCATTGGGCGTGGGAATAATGGGCGAGGTCGGCAATCCCGGCTGAGTCGGGGCGGTGGGAGGTCCAGGATTGAGAACCGGTATGACGTCACGCTGTTCCTGGCCGAAATAGTAGTTGACGTTCCACGATACGGTCGGGGCAGGCTTCAACGTGAAAATGAAGGCTTGTGATTTGAACCCGTTGAAGTCTTCCGTCTGTTGCGCGCCATTAACGAGCCAATAGGTGAGATTCACTTGGGGTGTCAGGTTGTAGCTGGCGCGAATTCCCATGTGATAGAAAGGTAAGAAATTGAAGAGGTACGAACGCGAATAATTGATCTGATCTTTGCTGTAATTGCCTTCAACGCCGAGAGCGCTGGCCCATTTGCCAAAATCAACGGTCAAGCCGCTGCCGACGGGAAGCACGTAGGTACCGTACGCCTGAAAGACATGCCGGTAGGCCTGCGGACGCAACTCGTTGGCCGCACTGCCCTGCATGGCTTCCGTGGCCTGGCCAAACTGTAGATCCAGGCGCGCTCCAAATCGCCGACCCGTTTCCGGTGCCGCAGCGCGCTCGAAGATCACGGTGGCTTGATTTAGGCTGAAGCTATTGCTGCTGACATCGTAGGCGCGGAGCAGATTTACGCGCCCCACGGGCCGGTTGAAGTTATAGGCGTAATAACCATCGATGGTCATATTGAGTGTGGTGCCCTGGAGAAAGTCGCTGGAACTTTGCTCATTAACGGTCACGGAAGGAGTGCCAGGCCCGTACCTAGGCGCTTGGACAACTGGCTGCGATCCAGCAGCCTGGCCGACAGGCACGGTTTCCATTGAGGGTTTTTGTTGGAGCTGCCCTTCCAAGGTGGAGAGGCGTGCTGAAAGCTGTATAACGAGCGCGCGCAACTGTTCGACCTGCCATTGAAGAGCTTCTTGATTTCCCGGAGGCGTTGCGGGCGCAGCTGGTGTTTGTCCGTACACTACACCGGAGCAAACGACGATAGCTGCCAGCAGTCCGAGTATCGAAACATTCCGCATAGTCGCAACTCCGTTCTGCGATGTGCGTGTGGGAGATGAAGGCGTGGGTTGTGGACGGCGCGTGGTGATCTCCACCAAGCGGTTCGATTGTGTCCCTGACACTTGAGAATTTGCATTCCGCTGATGAATTGTTCTACCCCGTCTGGACTCACGGTGAAACTGGAACAACGCGTACAACATGAACGCCTGACCAAAGCACACGATAGTAAGGAAGATCCACATGGTGACCAGACTCTCTTGCGCCGAGCCTGCTCGCTCATCATTGCTGAGGGGTTACCAGCAGGAATCGGCGAACACGGCAAATATTGAACTGCAGCAGTTAAGGAAGTCCCGAAGAAGTCATAAGGATTTAATAAAACTTTCAGAGCGTAAAAGGGACGATATATTCGCGGAAGATGGTTGCGTCAGGGGGCGGCGAACGCTGCAGAGCGGCGAGGTCCGGTGGCCATGAGGTGCTCGATATTGGCGACGGACTGGATGCCGCCGCGTGCGCCGACGGCGGTACAGTTCAGCGCGGCAGCGGCACACGCAAAATCAAGCTGGCGCTGCAGCGGCCAGCCCTGCGACAGACCGTAAATAAAGCCAGCGTGAAAAATATCGCCGGCGCCGGTAGTGTCCACTGTCTCGACGCGATATGCGGCGGCGTAGTGAAATTGCGTGCCGTCCCAGGCGAGCACGCCTTCTTCGCCCAAGGTGGCGGCCGTGAGGACGCATCCATAGCGATCCCGGAGGGCGGGCAGCGACTTGCGCAAATCCCGTTCGCCGAGCAAACGGCCGGGAATGTCCCGGCTGGTGATGAAATAGTCGAGGTTTTTTAGGAGCGCTTCGACGCCGGGATACAGGTCGTCCAAATCGGCGATGACCGGAACACCGGCGGCGCGTGCCCAGCCCGCGGCGAGGGCCGCGGCAGCAGTGTCGTGGCCATCGACGTGAAGGGCGCGGGAGTTTACGATCCATTCGCGCTGGAGTTCCTGCGGGAGGAGGGTCAAGCGGTGGTCGCGTTTCCATAGAACGGTGCGTTCGCCGGTGTGATCGACCAGAATGAACGCTTGCTGGCTGGCACAGCCGGGAGCGGTGAGAAGATGCGCCTCCACGCCGAGGCGCGCGAATTCCGCGCGATGGAGCACGGCCGCGCTGTCATCGCCGACCTTCCCAACGTAGCGCGTGCGCATGCCCCACTGCTGACATGCCATCATGGCGCTGGCGACTTGGCCGCCAGGGAGAACGTTTACGGAATGGCATTCGACTTTGGAGCCGGACGCGGGAAATTGCCGCAGAGGAATAAGCGTGTCGGTGGCGTTGAGTCCCACACCGACAACGTCAATGTAAGAAGCGTTAGTCATTAATGGTTTTGACACTCTAAACGAAGCACGGAGATTTGCAAAGGCAGGTCACTGGAAACGAGTGGTGCGCCAGAGCGCCAGTCCGCAGACGGAAAGAAGGACCAAGATGGCGGCGCTCAGAATGAGGGCCGGCAGCCCATGGAAAGACATGCGCGGAGCACGGGCCATGGTGGCGAAAAATACGAAGATGCAGGTGGCGCCGAAGACCAGGACCCAGTCCAACGCGCTGCGCGAAGGCTTGGCTTCATTGGCCGCTTGCCGACCCTGCATGCGGGCTTGGACGTAGTCTGCGGAAACACCGTATCGCTGGGATTCGCGCTGCGCCGCTTCTTTCCACTGCAATTGTTCCCTGCCGGTGGCGGAAGAAAAAGCGATTGCGCCGACTCCCGCCATCATCAAAAGCGAACCGCCGATGACTTGCACGTACGTGGAAGCGCCGAGGCCATGCAATTCGCCGAAAACCAGAATGCCCCACAGCAATCCCCAAAGCTGGTTGGAGTTCGACAGCGGAATGCCGCGGCTGATTCCCACATACTTAGCCGCGTATTGCTGGAAGACATCGCCAATGACCCAAATAAAACCTCCCAGCATCAGCCAGAAAAGAACGTCGCGTGCACGCAGCAATTCCTGCCAGAGGGGAGCGAGGCCGATATAGGTGACGGCCAGGGCGGTCATCATGCCTAGTTCGCCGAAAGTGAAGAAGGTGACAAAGGAAAGCGGATTCATGCCGGTGAGGTAGGCTTTGCGATAAGGAATGTACATGGTGCCCCAAAGAATCCCTGCGCCGAGCGCGGCCCACACACCGCGCATGGAATGGGCCGCCGGGGCTTGCGTGGCCGACGCAATGGCCAAGAGCGCGCCACCAAAACACATGATGAGTGCTCCTCCCAAGACGCCAGCCCAGCGGCGGGCGCCAGCCTGACGCAACTCGTTGAAAAAAAGGAATCCCCAAAAAATGCCGAGAAGGCTGTTGGAATTCCACAGGGGAAAAGCGATGCTCAAGCCGATATCGCGAATGGCGAAAATCGTGAGCGTATTGGCGACTGCCCAGATACATCCCGCGAGAACAGCCCAAATAATCAAGTGCGGCGCCCGGCGGACATCGGCGCGGATGGAGGACGTACCCAGGATCAAAGCGGGCAGACTCCAGCGCGCCAGAAAAACACCAATCACCATGATGAGCGAAATAACCATAGGAGAGACGCCGACGGAGACTAATTTTGTGGGCGCTTCGGCGGTACCGAGCCAAGCTCCGGCGGTGAAACCGCAAAGGAGGCCTAATAGTTGCAGCGTTCGCGAACGCGAAGCGTCTGGAACTTGCGATGCAGTGGGCGGCGCTGAGACGGTTGGCATATGGCTAGTGAATGGATTTTAGAAGGAGCAGTCCGCCGAGGAGAACGGCGACAGGAACCCAAAAATGCATGTCAGTGAGGACGCTGGCGAGCCAACCGCGCGAAAAATCACTGCTGTCGTTACGCTGCATTATTTTTTCCTCCGGAATGTTGGAATCACGTGCCGGCGAGTGCTTTGTACTGGGATTCGGTTAGTGGAACGACGGAGAGGCGGCCCTGACGAACGAGAGGCGAGTTGGCGAAAAACTTGTTGGCTTTGATCTGCGCTAAAGAGATCGGCTTGGAAAGCGGTTTGCCGGCTTTGATCTCTACTTTGGGATTTTTAGGATCGGAGGCATCGACGGAGACAACGGTAGCAGTGCCCACTGCGCTTTTGTGGGCGCCGGTTTCGTAGATGACGAGCTTCGTTCCGGGCTGCATCTCGCGGAGATTTTTCAGTGCGACGGGATTGGAGACGCCGTCCCACACGGTGACGGCGTCGCGCTGGAGATCAGCGAAGGAATATTCGGATGGTTCGGTCTTGAGTAGATAGTACGAAGGCATGTTTGCCACCTCTGCTGTGCGCTGCGGTCCTATTCTACACGGCGCGCGATCAGGTTACTTCTTCTTCACGCGCCTAAGCTGGGGAAGAGTTCGCCGATGCTGCGAATGATCGATAAGCACGGAAAGCCTTTTGAGCCTCGTTTCTTCCCTCTTTGCGCTGATAACCCACCACGTGGTCACCCTTTGGTACCAGGGAGCTTGAGAACGAAAAAATTCCCAAGCGCCCTTGTTTGCGCGAAAGTGCTCCTTGTACCCACCAATGAACTCGGCGCTCTTCCTTTGTTCGTAAGCGTAGATTCCAGACATTTTTGGGCTACGAGCAGCAAAGGCCTTGAGACCTGCCGGACGCATCAGACCTATTTTCTTGAGATGCTGGACGCGTTTGATGTTAATGGTGCTCCAGGTGCTGGTAGGCCTGCGAGGAGTAAAGCGAATCGTGTAGCTGGTTTCGTCGATGCTCTTTCGAACGCCGTCGATCCAGCCGAAGCAGAGCGCCATGTCCACAGAATCTGGCCAGGTGATGCTGGGCTTTCCGGAACTTTTTTTGTGGAAGCCGACCAATAGTTCGTGGAATTTGTCGTGATGGGCTTCGAGCCACGAACGGAAGTCAGATGGCGTCGGAAAGAATGTTGGTCTTGGTGGCATGTCGCCTGGATAAGTTAAATCAGAACATCGGCATACGGAAGACTAAAGTCCGCCTTCCACACATGCGCAGCCCTGAACTTCACGCGGTGAGCTCGCGGGCGGCTTCGGCGAAGATGCGGGTGTGGAGGTCAACGTCTGCGGCAGTGGTGGCGGGAGACATGAGCGCCATATTGTGGAAGGGCGTGAGGAGCACGCCGCGATTCAGAGCGTAGAGATGGAGGAAGCGTTCGAGTTCGAAGTCGGCGCCGGCAGCTGATTCAGCGCCGTTGCGAGGCGTCTTGTGGGTGAAAGTGTATTCGGCACGGCAGCCGAGGCGCGTGACGTTCCACGGCAGACCGGCGGCGCGGATGTGTTCAGCGACGCCATCGGCAAAGCGACGGGCGAGTGGAATCATGTGTTCAAAGGCGGCTGGCGTAAGAACGTGCTGCAGCGTGGCGCGCATGGCGGTGAGCGAGAGGGCGTTTCCTGCCAAAGTGCCGCCGATGCCGCCGACGTCGCAGTCCTCGAGATGCATGCGATCAGAGATTCTCTGGGCGACATCCTTGGAGACGCCGTAGGTAGCGCTTGGAATTCCGCTGCCGATGGGTTTGCCGAAGACGAGGAGATCGGGATCGAGATTCCATTCGCGGGTGCATCCGCCGGGGCCAGCGCAGATGGTGTGCGTTTCGTCGGCGATGAGCAGCGAGCCATGGCGGCGGATGAGTTGCGTCGCGGCGGGCCAATAGCCTTCGTCCGGGAGGATGATCCCGACGTTGGTCATGGCGGGTTCGGCGAGAACACAAGCGACATCGTGATGTTGGAGGGCAGCTTCGAGCGTGGCGAGATCGTTGAACTCGACGACGCGCGTGGTTTCGGCGGGATTGACGGGAGGACCGATGTTGCCGCGGCGGGGGCCGACGGCGCCGTGGTGCAAGGTGGCGAAGGATTCGTCCACGGTGCCGTGGTAGCAGTAATGGAACACAAGGATTTTCGGGCGTTGCGTGATTTCGCGAGCGATGCGAATGGCGAATCGATTGGCGTCGGTGGCGGTGAGCGTGAATTGCCAAAATGGCAGGCCGAAGCGCAGCTTGAGTTCTTCGCCCACCCACAGAGAATCTTCGCTGGGCAACATGAGGGTGATGCCTTCGCGGACGCGGCGGGAAATGGCTTCGGCGACGATGTCCGGGGAGTGGCCGGTCATGGCGCCGGTGTCACCGAGGCAGAGGTCGACGTATTCGCGGTCATCGACGTCGATGAAATGCGCGCCGTGGGCGGAGCGGACAAAGATGGGGAAAGCGCCGGCCCATTTTTTCATCCAGTTCATGGGCACGCCGCCGAGGAGGGAGTTTTGCGCACGACGGTAGAGTGCGGCGGAGCACGGATGCTCGGTGACGAAGCGGGATTCCTCGCGTTGATGAAGAGTGCGGAGTTTTTGGCGGTCGATGGTGGTCATGATCTTGGATTCAGGGTCTGCGCCGATTTCGGCACGGCGTGGAAATTGTGTTTCATTAGCGGAGCTCACGAATGATTTCGCGCGCGGCGTTGGCACCGGAGCCACCAGTAAGCCCATTGCCAGGATGCGTGCCGGAGCCACAGAGAAACAGGCCGTGAATGGGGGTTTTGTATCGCGCCCAATCAAGTACCGGGCGCATGGTGAAAAGCTGATCGAGGGCCAGTTCACCGTGAAAGATGTGGCCCCCGGTGAAGCCGTAAGTGGTCTCGAGGTCCTGCGGGGTGATGACCTGCACGGCTTCGACAAGGTCGGGAAGATTGGGTGCGTAGGCGGCAAGCGTATCGATGACGGTGTCGCCGAGATATTCGCGCTGCGCGTTCCAGTTCAAGGGATTAGGCGCGACGTTTCGGGCAGAGGCGGAACGATCGACTAATTTGTAAGGGGCGAATTGGACGTAAGCGGAAAGAACGTGTTGGCCCTCGGGTGCAAGCGCCGGATCGAGCAGCGTGGGAATGGTGAGGTCGAGATAAGGGGCGGGTGAAAATTCGCCGTACTTGGACGCATCGAAGGCGCGTTCGAGGTAATCGATTTCCGGACCGATATGAATGCGTCCGGAAAGGGCTTGGCGAAAACCATCTGGACCGACCGTGCCGGCGAGGGCGGGAAAAGAAGGGAGCGCTCGCAGGGCGAGATTGACCTTAGCGACAGTTCCCGCAGCGCGGATGTTGCGGATGCGAAGCGCAAAGGTGGGATCGAGGTGCGAAGGGTCAAGCAGGTTGAAGAAAGTGCGCTTGGGGTCGACGCCGGAAACTACAGCTTGCACGGCAATTTCTTCGCCGTCGGCAAGGACGACGCCGATGACGGCGCCGTTTTTAACCCGAATATGCTGCACCTCTGCGCTGGTGCGCATCTCGACGCCGGATTGTTTGGCGCATTCCGTCAAAGCGCGCGCGAACGAGCCCAGGCCGCCGCGCGGAAACGCAGCGGAACCCACCGGATGGGCATCGGCGGCAGCGCGAAGTAGAAGAACGGCGGTAGAACCGGCTGACCACGGGCCGAGAGCCGTCCCGAAGATGCCGCGCGCCGCGATGACGGCGCGAATTAACTCCGTCTCGAAAAATTCGGCGGCGAAGTCCGCAGCGGCCATGGGACCCCAACGGAGAAGATTGAAGATTCCGTTTTTGCCGAGACTGCGAATGCCGCGGCCGGTCTTGAGAAGGTTCCACAGATCTTCGGGCGTGGGTTTATCGATGGCAGGCGGAGTGATGGAGGTGAGCTGTGCGAAGACGCCCGCTATTTCTTCAAGCGCAGCGGCAAATTGCGTGTATTTGGCGGCGTCTTTGGCGGAGAGACGTGCGACGCCGCCGGCGGTCTTGGCATGGTCATCATAAAAAAGGAGAGCGCGGCCGTCGGGGGCCGGTGCGAAGAGGCGTGGGTCCGGATGCAGAACCTCGAAGTCAAATTTATCGAGCTGCAAATCGCGCGCGATATCGGTGCGCAGCGGGCCAAGGGTATGCGCCAGCGTGGAAACGCTGAAACCAGGATGAAATTCTTCCGTGATGGCGCCACCGCCCAAAATTTCGCGGCGTTCCAACACCAGCGGCTTGAAGCCCCCCTTGGCAAGATAGATCGCGGCGATGAGCGCGTTATGACCACCGCCGATAAGAACAACGCGCTGTCCGATGGGCATGGTTAGTTGATCTCTGGGCGAACCTGGGGAGCGGAGGAAGAGATGCGCGAGGGCGGCGCGGACGACCTTTTCCATTCCTTGAGGATGACCTGGCTGGCGATACGTCCAGGAGCGCCCATGATACCTCCTCCAGGATGCGTGGCGGAGCCACACATATAAAGGTTATCGATGGGCGTGCGGTAGTAAGCCCAGCCGGGGACGGGACGCAAGAAGAAAAGCTGCTCGAGGGAAAGTTCGCCCTGGAAGATGTTGCCTTGGGTGAGGCCGAATTCGCGCTCAAGATCGAGAGGTGTGAGAATTTGGCGGTCGATGATGATGTCTTTTATGTTGGGGGCGTGCTCGGCCAGGGTGTTGATGACCGTATCGCCAAAGGCTTGGCGTTGATCGTCCCAGGTGCCTTGAGAAAGCTTGTACGGCGCGTACTGTACAAAGCAGGAAAGCACATGCTTGCCAGGAGGGGCCACCGAAGGGTCGGTGAGCGAAGGGATGACGATGTCAATATAGGGATGGCGGGAGAAGTGTCCATACTTCGCGTCATCGTAGGCGCGCTCCATATATTCGACGCTGGGCGAAATGGAGATGGCGCCGCGAAGATGTGCGCCGGGACCGGGAAGAGATGCGAAATTGGGAAGCGCGTCAAGAGCGAGATTTACTTTGCCGGAAGAGCCACGGAATTTGTAACGGCGAACGCTTTCGAGAAAATCGGAGGGTAATTCCTGGGGAGAAAGAAATTTTTCGAAGGTGAGGTGCGGGTCCACGCTAGAAGAGACGACGTTAGCAAAAATTTCTTCGCCGCTAGTGAGAGCGACGCCAAGGGTTCGTCCATTCTTGACGAGAATGTTTCCGACCGACGCCTGAGTGCGAATTTCGACGCCGGCTTCGCGAGCGGCATCGGCTATGGAATTGGAAATAGCGCCGGTGCCACCTCGACTAAAACCCCAGGAGCGGAAAGCTCCATCAATTTCACCCATGTAGTGGTGGAGGAGAACGTAGGCAGTGCCAGGAGAGCGGATGCCGAGGAAGGTGCCGATAATTCCTGAAGCGGACATGGTGGCTTTGAGCACGTCGGTCTCAAACCATTGGTCGAGGAAATCGGCGGCGCTCATGGTCATGAGCTGCACGAGGGTGTAGCGCTCGTCAGAAGAAAGGCTGCGAAAACGTTGCATCAGAAAATGGAGCTGCTTGAGGTCCTTAGGATTGAGGGTAGTGGGATCGGGAGGGACCATGGAAAGCATGGGCTTTACGAAGCGGCACATAGGGGTCATCATTTTTGAGAATTCGTCGTAGGCTTCGGCGTCGACGCGAGAGTGGCGGCGAATTTCGCGAATGGATTTGGCGTGATCGTTCATCCGCCAGAGGTGATTGCCGTGGGGCATGGGAGTAAACGTTCCGTCAAGCGGTAGAATTTCGAGGCCGTGACGGGGAAGATCGAGTTCCCGGATAATTTCTGGGCGAAGCAGGGAAACCACATAAGAGCATTCGGAGAAGAGAAAACCGGGAATAATTTCTTCCGTGACGGCAGCACCGCCGAGGACATGGCGGCGTTCTAGGACCAAAACTTTCTTGCCAGCTTTAGCGAGATAGGCGGCGTTGACCAAGCCGTTGTGTCCCCCGCCGATGACGATGACGTCGTAGTGCTGCCCCATTAGGTAAAACTCCCATTAAATATCGGCCACGAAGCGGTCAGCTCGCAAAAGCGCGACCGCGAAGCGGTAAAAGCCTGATAACAAGGCGCGGGAACCGAGCGCACATTCTACTGAGAGGCGCGGTAGGGTACAAGTCAGGGTGGACTTCAGGATGGATCGAAGATGGCATCGCACTCGTCGCGTGCATATAATGCCGGGGCAGTATTGGTGGAAAGGGAGGGAACGTGCCGGTTGGGACCGCGTTTCATGAGAGAACGCTAGCGCTGTGCGAGAGCCTGAGTTATCGCGAATGGTCGGGATACTACACCGTGAGCGTCTACGAGATGCACCACGAGCATGAATACAACGCGATACGGAATTCGGCGGCGCTGATCGATATTTCGCCGCTGTACAAATATCGGGTTACCGGGCGCGATGCGACAAAGTTCGTGAATCGCGTGATTTCGCGAGACATCAACAAGGTGGCGGTGGATCAAGTGATTTACTGCTGCTGGTGCGACCCGGAAGGAAAAGTGATTGACGACGGGACGATCACGCGACTGGGAGAAAACGAATATCGGTGGACGGCAGCAGACCCTAGCCTGCGGTGGTTTCAGCAAAATGCGCTGGGGCTAGAGGTGGCCATCGAAGATATCTCCGAGCAAGTAGCGGCGCTGGCACTGCAAGGGCCGACGTCGGGGCAACTTTTGCACGCGGTGGCGGAAGCGGACGTGACGAACCTGAAATATTTTCGCGTGACACACGGAAAGATCGCGGGCGTGCGCGTAGATATTTCACGAACCGGGTATACCGGCGATCTGGGATTTGAAATATGGATGCCGTGGAAAAGTGCTGTGAAGGTGTGGGACGAACTGGTTGCGAAAGGCAAAGCGTTCGATATTCACGCGGCAGGAATGATCGCTCTAGATATCGCGAGGATTGAAGCGGGCTTGATTTTGATTGAAGTGGATTACACCTCCAGCAAAAAAGCTCTGATTGATTCGCAGAAGTTTTCTCCGGCAGAGATCGGGTTGGGCAAGCTAGTGGATTTGAAAAAGGAAACTTTCGTGGGCCGCGAGGCGCTGACACGGGAGGCAAAAAAAGGCGCAGCGCGAAGCCTTGTGGGATTGGAAATCAATTGGAATGAAGTGGAAGCACTATACGACGAAGTGGGAATGGCGCCGCAAGTGCCGAGTATGGCGTCGCGTATCGCGGTGCCGGTGTATCGCGGAACGCGGCATGTGGGGAAGGCGACGTCCACAACGTGGTCGCCGACGTTAAAGAAGATGATCGCGCTGGCTTGCGTGGAACGGCAACAATCTGCTGTGGGGACGATCCTGAAGATAGAAATGACCGTGGAAGCGGTGCGGTATAAGGTGTCGGCGAAGGTGGTGACTACGCCGTTTTTTAATCCAGCGCGCAAGACAGCATTGCCGGTGATTTAGGGGATTTCGCTACTCAGACTAATCGACTCATTCCTTAAGGCGATTATATTTCTTGAGGACGGCGCGTAAGCGGTCGTGAGGTAGGGCAACGACGTTGTGATTCTCGATGCCGGTCATGGTTTCGGCGGCGACCATGGCGTTGACGATGGCCTCCTCAGTGGCTTGGACGGTTGCGGCGAAGAGCGGCTCCAGTTTGTCGTTTGGCAACATTTTTAGGTCCACGACGCGATCAGTGGCGGAAGCTCCTGGATTGGCTGTGGAAAAGGCGATGAAGATGTCTCCACTGCCATTGCCGGAAATGCTGCCGACGCGGCCAAGACCCAAAGAAACACGGCGAGCGAGACGCTTGAGCTGGTGCGCGACGAGCGGGGCGTCGGTGGCCACCACAACGATGATTGAGCCGCGGTCAACTTCGTCGAACGGTGCGGCGGCGTAAGCGCGACTCTCTGGAATTTCTATGCCGACAGGAACGCCGGCGATGAGAAGGTTGGTACGCGAGCCAAAATTGCATTGCACCAGAACACCAACGGTGTAGCCGCCATCTTTCAGTTCAAGTTTCCGCGACGAAGTGCCAATGCCGCCCTTAAATTCATTGCAGATCATGCCGGTGCCACCGCCGACGTTGCCTTCTTCAACTAGTCCGGATTGGGCGGAGTCGATGGCGTGAAAGGCATGCTCCGGCTTCACGTGGAAACCGTTGATGTCGTTGAGCCAACCGTCCCAGGTTTCGGCGACGACTGGGAGTGACCACCAGTATCCGGTGGGATCTGGGCGTCCATGAGCGACTCGCCACTGAATAACGGCGTCGCGAACAACACCAACGCTGTGCGTGTTCGTAATCATCACTGGACCTTCGAGAAGACCCGCTTCCTCAACCCAAGTAGTACCGGTCATTTCCCCATTGCCGTTTTGAGAAAACCAACCGGCAAAAACGCGATTGTTCATGGAGTCCAGACCACGCGGGAGAATGGCTGTTACGCCGGTACGAACCGGACCTCTACCAACCTGTAGCTTCCCTTCACCGGAAATGAGCGTCGTGTGACCGACGGTGAGGCCAGAAACATCGGTGATGGCGTTCAACGGGCCAGGGGTACCGTCAAAAGGAACGCCGAGGTCTCGCGCACGTGGCTTAGGGGTGGATTTTTTCTGCGCGTGGAGCGCAGCACCGATCGCAAAGAGAAAACAGACGAGCAGCGAGAGCTTGGCCAGGCGAGGAACCATTCGCGAGTCTCCAGAAACAATATACGAACAGCATGCTACTTAAGTTTGCATGCTAAATCACGGCGGAAACACCGTTGCTAAAGCTGCGTGTAGAGCGGTCGCGATGGTTTCTGATTGCTCGGCCGTTAGAATGAAAGGTGGCGCAAGCAGAATGTGATCGCCGCGGAGGCCGTCGACACAGCCCTGCGACGGATACGTGAGTATCCCGGCACTTAGTGCAGCCTGACGGACGCGCTCTGCAATATTTTGCTCTCTGGGAAAAGGCTCGCGGGTGTTTTTGTCTTTCACAAACTCGACACCGAGGAGCAAACCGAGGCCCCGGATTTCGCCGACGTGGGGATGGGAGTTCAACGAAGCAAGGTCGTTGCGGAGAATATCCGCGGCGGGGGCAACGCGTTCGAACAATTTATGCGTTTCCAGATAGTCCAGAACGGCATTCCCCGCAGCCGTGGCGACTGGATGTGCTTGATAAGTGAATCCATGCTGAAAAACGCCGCTGCCGCGTTCCATGGCTTCGACAACGCGGCGGGAAATAAGCACTGCGCCGAGCGGGGCGTAACCGCTGGCAATTCCCTTCCCTACTAAGATGATGTCCGGCTCGACGTTCCAATGCTGAACAGCGAAACTCCTGCCAGTACGGCCCATGCCGGTCATCACTTCGTCGGCGATGAGAAGAATTCCGTGTCGGCGACAAATCTCGGCGATACGCGGGGCATAGCTTTCTGGCGGCACCGCAGCACCGAGCGTAGCGCCGACTACCGGCTCAAAAATAAAAGCGGCGACGGAATCAGCGAAGGGCCCGAGGAGCGAAGAATCCAATTCATTGGCGCAGTCGAGTCCGCACTCTGGAAATGTTTTGTTGCATGGGCAGTGGTAGCAGAAACAAGGAGTGATGTGGCCCCATTCGGCGAGCAGAGGTTGGTAAGGCACGCGGCGCGCCACATTGCCGCTGACGGTCATGGCGCCCAGGGTGCTGCCGTGATAACTCTGGCGGCGGGATACAACGCGGTAGCGAGATGCTTGTCCTTTTTCAAGATGAAATTGGCGGGCAAGTTTAATGGCTGTTTCGGTGGCTTCGGAACCGCCGGAGGTAAAGTACACGCGACCGCCATGGTGAAAATTGGGAGGCGCGAGAGCCAGAAGGCGACTGGCAAGTCTTGCGGCGGGCGCCGAATGAAATTGGGTGGTATGCGCAAAGGCCAGCAGCGAAGCTTGTTCGGCCATCGCGCGGCCGATTTCTTTAACGCCATGACCAATGGTGATGACGGCGGCTTGGCCAGCAGCATCGAGAAAAGAGCGGCCATCAGAGGAAAAGACGAGACAACCTTCCCCGCGAACGGCAATGGGAAAAGATTTGTTGAAGTTGCGCGGGAAAAGGGCGTGATTATTCGGCATGGAATGCCCGGAGAGTGATTGTAGCAGAATCGTGCAAGGTGATTAGGAGCAGGAGTGCGCCGGGATTTGTGCGGGGGGTGATGCGGAAGCTGTGCTACGCTGGCGCGGATTTTTCGGCGCAGCGATCTCGCAAAAGAGTGAAACCCAGCAGGAGCAACTTTGACAGAGACGTCCGGAAGTCTGGTTCGCACCATCGGGAGGTGGAGCCTTGCTGCGCTGATGGTGAATACCATGATCGGCGCGAGCATTTTTGGTTTGCCGTCGGTCATCGCCGGGTATCTCGGCAGAATGAGCCCTCTCGGATATTTGGTGGCCGGCACGGGCGTGGCGGTGATTGCCGCCTGCCTAGCGGAAGTAGCTTCGCAGTTTCAAGAAGCGGGAGGGCCGTATTTATATGCGCGAGCGGCGTTTGGGCAATTCGTGGCGATCCAGATCGGCTGGTTGACGTGGCTATCGCGCATTTCCGCCGCTTCGGCGGTCGCGAATCTTTTCATAACCTATCTCAGTGAGTTTTTTCCTTCCGTGAGTGGCGGAGTGTTGCGGACGACGATCCTTGCGATGACGATCGGTTTTCTGGCAGGGGTAAATTATCGAGGAGTAAAAATCGGCAACTGGCTAAGCAATTTTTTTACGATTACCAAAGTCGCGCTGCTCGTGTTTTTCCTGGCCGCTGGACTGGTTGCTTTGTTCCTGCATGCGAACATTGGCGTGATACCCGCACGCGTGGACGTTACCTGGGCGGATTGGGTACATGCCGTGATTTTGATGATTTATGCCTATTCGGGATTTGAAGCGGCACTTTTTGCCTCGGGGGAAGCGCGCAACATACGCAAGGACGTGCCCATCGCGCTATTGGCAGCGCTGACGTCGGTGACCCTGCTCTACGTGGCGATGCAGTACGTGGTGATTCATACGTTGCCGAACGCGGCAGCATCGGGAAAACCTGCGGTGGATGCGGCGCGACATTTTCTCAGTCCACTGGGCGTAACTCTGGTTACCATGGGCACGCTGGTTTCTGTTTACGGCTACCTAAGCGCAGGTATGTTGCACACGCCGCGCCTTACTTTTGCTATGGGAAGGCAGGGAGATTTTCCGGCGTTTTTTGCAGCCGTCCATCCACGCTTTCGATCACCTTATGTTTCGATTATCACCTTTGCAGCGCTGGTCATTGCATTTTCGGTGGGAGGAAGTTTCCGATGGAATGCCACACTTTCGGCAGTCTCCCGACTGTTTGTGTACGGTTGCATCGCGGCCGCGCTTCCTGCACTAAGGAAAAAGCAACCAGGCGCGGATGCTTTTCGCCTGCCGGGCGGAATGTTGTTTCCCGTATTGGCGCTGGTGTTCACCGGGGTGTTGATTACGCAAATGCATTTGCGAGAGGTTATGGTGATTGCCATCACGTTCACAATGGCATTAGTAAACTGGCTTTTCGTCCGCGGCGGGCGGAAGGTTTCGCCGGCGAAGTAGCGAGACACGCGACAGAGCTATTTACCCTGCGGGACGCGGCAGCGTCTTGGAATCAAGGGTGAATCGTGACAATATGCGAACTCTGCAAGGCGGAATAATTCCACTGATGCTCACGGGAGATTAAAGATGAAATGCCGGATTGTGCGAAGCAGCGTATTTGGCGTGCTGTTGTTGGGCGGGTGTGTCGCGGTCCAAGCCCAAGACGCGACGAAACGTGCGATTGGCTTTGATGATTTGATACGAATGCATCGCGTTTCCGATCCGCAGATTTCACCAGATGGCAAATGGGTGGCCTACACGGTAACGACACCGGATATGGAGGCCAACCGCAATGCCAGCGACATCTGGATGGCGCCAACCACGAGTGGCGCCCCACTTCAACTGACGCGAGGCGGCCGCGATTCGTCGCCGGTGTGGTCGCCGGACGGCAAGACGATTGCGTTTCTGTCGTCGCGCGACGGCACTTCGCAAGTCTATCTGCTGCGCATGGACGGAGGCGAGGCGCAAGAGCTAACGCATCTCTCGACCGGAGCGGATATCGTGAAATGGTCGGCGGAGGGTTCGACGATAGCGCTTACGTCTTCGGTATATCCGGATTGCAAGGATGACGCGTGCAACAGCAGTCGCGACGCGGAAAAAGACAAGAACAAAGTGAAAGCCCACGAATACCAACAACTGTTATACAGACACTGGAACCACTGGTTCGAGGGCAAGCGGAGTCACCTGTTTGTGGTGCCGGCAAATGGCAGTGCCGCGCCACGCGATCTCACTCCCGGCGCGAATTACGATGTGCCCCCGGACGAACGTGGCGGCCCAAGCGACATCAATTTCTCGCCGGATGGAAAAGAGATTTGCTATACGGCTGTGACAGACAAGGTTGAGGCCCTCAGTACGAACGGCGATCTGTTCCTGGTTTCTGTGTCCGGCGGCGAATCCAAGCGGATTACGAATAATCCGGGCTTTGACGGCAATCCGGTTTATTCACCGGACGGAAAGTATATTGCTTACCACTGGCAGGCAACGCCGGGGTACGAGTCCGACCGGTGGCGCGTGATGCTGTACGATCGCCGAACCGGGAAAACGGAAAATATTTCCGAAGGATTCGATCGCAGTGCTAACGAGCTGGCGTGGTCGGGTGACAGCAAGACGATTTACTTCGTAGCAGAAAACGAGACGCTTTCCCCTGTCTACGCGATGTTGGCGCGCGCTGGTGCGGAACCGAAAAAGATTGTTGCGGAGGGAACCAATGGGGATCCCTCGCTAAGCCGCGACGGAAAATTGATGGCGTTCAAGAGGTCGACACTGATCATGCCGGCGGAGGTATTTGCAGCGGCGGGCGATGGCTCGAATACCCGGCAATTGACGCATCACAACGACGCGATATTGGCAGGATTGGAAATGAATGCGCCGGAGACGTTCTGGTTCGAAGGGGCGGAAGAAACGCGCGTGCAGGCGATGCTGATTCGACCGCCGAAATTCGATGCGGCGAAGAAGTATCCATTGCTGATAATGCTGCATGGTGGACCGCAGACGATGTGGTCCAATGCATGGGGATACCGCTGGAATGCACAAGTATTGTCGGCGCCAGGTTACGTAACGCTGATGATCAATCGGCGTGGCTCGACGGGTTACGGACAGAAATTTACGGACGAGATCACGAACGACTGGGGCGGGCGCGCGTATGTGGACGTGATGAATGGAGTGGACTACACGCTGGGGAAGTATCCTTTTACGGATGGATCGCGCATGGCTGCGGCAGGCGGTTCGTACGGCGGCTTCATGGCGGACTGGATAGCGGGGCATACGGGGCGGTTCAAAGCGATCATCAGTCATGCAGGCGTATACAACCAGACATCGATGTACGCCACGGAAGAATTGTGGTTCGCGGAGCACGATATGCAGGGCACGCCGTGGTCAAATCCGGAGAGCTACCAAAAGTGGTCGCCCGTAACTTACGCCGGGGGGCTGGGGAAATTCAAGACGCCCACGCTGGTCATCGCGGGAGAGAAAGACTTTCGCGTACCGTACACGCAGTCCCTGGAGTTTTTTAATGCCCTGCAGCGGCAGGAAGTTCCTTCTAAGCTGGTGGTTTTTCCTGACGAAGGACATTGGATCTTAAAACCGCAGAACAGCCGATACTGGCACAAAACATTTCTCGAGTGGCTGGCTACCTACTTGAAATAGCGGTGGGCTCCGGAGCGAAGACCTGGCGGAAAGCGGCACGCGCGAACCTGAACAGGTGGTAGAGCAGGAACACCGATAGCACGAGGAGTAGCGAGACGACGATGGTGGTGGCGAGCGGATGTGCCGAGGCCATCCACGTCAGCCAGACCGCCAGCAAATCTTCACCAAAACTTAGCGCCCAATTGCTGAACGGCTCAGGACTAGCGTTCACAGCAGCACGTGTGCTCGCTTTTGTTCCATGCGAGGTGAGCGCAACGCCGCCTGCGAGTAGCGCAGCACCCCATCGCCATTCTGGAGCGGTGGAGCCGGCCGCTGCAAAAGCGAGAAGCGCTGCTGCAGGTGGCCGGATAAACGTATGAAAGACGTCCCACGCGGTATCAATATAAGGGACTTTGTCGGCGAAAAACTCAATCATATAAAGAGCAGCGGCAATGCCAAGGATCCAGGGGTGAGCCACTATTTGCATGGCTGGGGGAAGGTGAACAATACCGAAGCGTTGCAGCAGTCCAAGCGTGGCCACCGTGGCGTAGAGGTTGAGTCCGGAAGAAAATCCAGCCCCGAGACTTATGCCGATTATTTCAATCGGATTCATAGGCTTCGCCGTGAGCAGCGCATGTTTCTAAACTAGAGGTAACGTATCACGAAAGAGAACGGCCGGGGTCAAGAAGTCAGTTCAGGAACAGAAATAAGCCAAGGCGGAACAGTTAGCGGTTGATTCGCCGCACGCAGTCAGCGAACCAGCCGCCCGTATTACTTTGAGTTAGAAAGTTATTCTGCTAGGACTTATCTGCTGCCGGCTCCACGTGCCCGATCTTTATCCGCACGAGCATTTTCTTCACGCCGTGCGGCATTTTCAGCGCTGAACGAGCGGGTGAACTCGTCCACCTGCTTTTCGGCTTGATCCTTGGCGATGCCGTAGCGCTGCTGAATCACGCCGACGAGTTGATCTTTCTTACCGCCTACAACGGTCAAATCATCGTCGGTCAATTTGCCCCACTTGGACTTAATCTTACCCGCGTATTCTTTCCATTTGCCTTCGATCTGGTCCCAATTCATTTAAACCTCCCTTTACCGAACATGGGCGACTGCCGCGCTGCGTCGCGCACTCGACACGATTAGAAGACCACGGAAGGGAGGCGCCGGATATACAGCGGAATACCTACGCTTCTTTTGAAGGCGGGTAGACACAGGGTGTTCGAAACACGGGGCTTGACTAAATCAGCGACAAAATGCGGCTCACTGGGCGAGCGGGCGATCTTCGGACGACCTTTGCGCCAGTAGAGTGCGCACTGACGGAACCAAGTCACGAACAGAATCCGACTTCAAAAAATAACCAGAACCGCCTGCGCGGAGCACTTCCCCTGAGAGAGCAGGAAAATTGTATAGGGTGGTAATCACAATACAACTGTGAGGCGAGGTGCGACGAATTTCGCGCGTGGCCTGCAAGCCATCGCAGCCAGGCATCATTACGTCCATGACGATGGCATCGGGCTGCAAAGCCTTGGCTGACTCAATCGCTTCTTCGCCGTTGCGCGCTTCGCCGCAGATTTTCCATTCCGTGCTTGATTCAATGAGGTAACGAAGTAGAGTCCTGACTGATTCGTGGTCGTCGGCGATCAGAATTCGCAGAGGTTCCATGTTGTTCCCGGAGTAATAATCGCGCTGCGGAATCGCGAGTAAACACAATAAAACAGATTCTCGATCCTTTGGAAATACAGGTGTTCCTGTAGGAAAGGGAGGTGGAGCAGTTAAGGCTGGATGATCTCGTTGCGCACCGCGTAGCGCACAAGCTCGCTGATAGAGTGGCATTCCAGGCGACGCATAATATTGGCGCGATGCGTTTCGGCAGTTTTCACGCTCAAGCCAAGGGCCACCGCTACCTCTTTGCTGCTCTTGCCTTCGGCGAGCAACTGCACGATTTCTCGCTGGCGCGGGGTGAGGCGAGTTCTGGGAGTTTCCGGATCAGGAGACTTCGGCTTCTTGTCTAGATATCCATCGAGGACCATTTGAGCAACTTTTGCGGTGAAAAAAGTCTTATTGCGACGGACCGCTTCAACGGCGGTAACTAAATCGCGGCTGGCGTCAGATTTCAACAAGTAACCGCGAGCCCCAGCGTCCAGCACTTCTTTGATAAGCGGATCCGAATCATGCATGGTAAGAATCAGCACTCTCGCACTCGCATCATTTTTCAGCATCTGACGCGTAGCCTCGAGGCCATTTAGCGAGGGCATACCGATGTCTAAAACTGTTACGTCAGGTTTAAGTTCCTTAGCCTTGGTGACAGCTTCGCGCCCATCGCTGGCTTCGCCCACCACTTTCCAGCCAGACTGAGCTTCGAGAATGGAACGAAGGCCCTTCCGAACAATTTCGTGATCGTCCGCAACCAAAAGCCGTAAGGACTCCATGAATTTTCCTCCATTGGAATTTCACTTTATCCGATCGTACGGCCAGCCGGAAACGCTGTGTCCCTGCAGGCTACCCAGACAGTATTATTACAGAAACTGGGTGCTGCGCACGCAAAAACGAGTGAAGCCTTCAATCCAGTAAAATGTGAAGCATTACCTGGGACTCGGAGAGAATCACCTGCGAACAAGCGGGCGACGGGGCCGAGTGGGCATCACTAAACGCAATAATATGTGTCCTTTACGGCAGGCGATCGTATTTACTAAGGACTGCCCACCTTGGGCTTCGAAGGATTCCTTACTAACGGAAATCCCTTCGCTGGGGCCTTCCATAGAAGGCGCTGACCGTCGCAGCTGCGCAAGATCGTTATATACGGGAATACGGGTTCTGCGGTATAGAGATGCAGGATAGAATCGCTTATAAAGCAGGCATTGGTTGTCCTTCAAATCTTGTGTTGTCTCAGTTGATATATCACGTCAAGCACGAGTTCCCTTTTTGCGGGTCTCAAGTCTGACGTTTGGGAGGATTCATGAGTGGTAAAACAATTTTGGGAATCGCGCTGATCATTCTTGGAGTCATCGCACTGGCTTACCAGGGTATAACCTACACCACGCATAAGAAAGTTCTTGATCTGGGGCCGATCCAAGCAACGAAAGAAGAACGCCAAACAATTCCAATACCTCCCATTGTGGGAGCACTCGCGTTAGTGGGCGGAATCGCTCTCCTGGTGCTGGACCGTCGTAGCAGTTAATCGAGTGAGTGAAGCGGTGATGTGAAGACCTTCAGCTAAGACCACTGGATAAGATTCTCGAGATGAGATTCCTTACTGAATGGGAACTGACGTTCCCGAATTGCGCATTACTTTTCCCGAACCTCGCATCACTTGATATGCCTCTCAGAATGTTAATCGGAATTGAATGAATTAGATAAGGCCACCAGCGGCCTCGCTTTTTTTGTTTCGTGCTCTCATTTTTTTCGGTCGGATGCCCTACAAACTCCTCAAGCCAGTATTACAAGGTCCTCTGTATTGCCCAATCCGTGGCCAGGATTTAATTTACCGATAAGCTCAACTGAGGGGTGAGTGAACCTTAGCGGATTAAATAGGAATACGTTGCGAAAGGTCGTAGCCGCACAATTTCTGTAAAGCATAAACGGGATATAAGGAGCCATTTCGAAATGGAAAACCAGGCAGTGCTCTCCGAAGACATATTAGTCGCCGAAGCGCGTGCAGGTAATCAGGACGCTTTCACAGAGTTGGTGCGCAGACATTCCGGGAAGATTTTTGGAGTGTCGTTGAGAATGCTGAAAAATCGCGAGGATGCTGAAGACAATTTGCAGAATGTGCTTTTCAAGGCCTACCACAACCTCGGACGGTTTGAGGGTCAATCACAGTTTTCCACATGGCTATTCCGAATTACGATCAACGAAGCGCTAATGAAATTACGCAGGCACCAATCCGAGCGTCAAGCCACTTATTCCGACGTGCAATCCAATGGACTGTATGGCAATTATCCAGAGATCGAGGATAAGAGGCAAAATCACGAACGCGAATACATAAACCGAGAGTTGGCGGACATAGCGCTCCGTGGGCTCAATCCATCACTTAAGAACACATTTGTACTGCAGAAGGCGGAGGGCTGGACCAACCGCGAGTTAGCCGGAGCACTGGGTATAACGGTGGAGACCGTCAAGTCTCGAATTTTTAGAGCACGGACGCGATCGCGACGGAGATTGGAAATTGTCGTAGGTTCTGGAACAGTGGCAGCGTAATTTTTGTGCTTCTCTAGGCTTGGCTGAATTTCTGTACGTCGATGTTAAGGAAGGTGCGGGGCGGATCGAAATATCCGCCCTCACACATATTAGGAAGAAGAAGTTGCTTTCTGGTTCTTGACCTGCAACTCGTTTACTACCTGCTTCACATTTGGGACAGTGTTGGCGAGCTTTTCAATCGAGCTGCGCCTGGCTTGCGAACTAACTTCACCTTTCAGGGTCACCACGCCGTTTTTCACGTCGTAACTAACGTCCTTATTGAGTTTGCGTTGCACAAGAACGGCGTCCAGATTCTTTTCAATGGCCTTATCGAGATCTGATTCCACTTTTTTGGCGGTGCTTTCGTCGCCAGGAGGCCGGACGGCGATCTCATTGGCAACGACCTGACTACCAGCGATGGATTTGGCGATTGACTCGGCTTGCGCTTTGTCATTCTCGGAGGAAACGGTGCCGCTGAGGGTGACGACGCCCTTTTCGCGATCCTGCTTAACGCTCACATCCTTATAATCCGACTGGTCCAGAGATTTGCGAATACTGTCAGAAACGTCTGGTGACTTCGGCGTGTTCGAACATCCTACAGATATACCAATTAGCAAGGCAGGAATTAGAGTTAGCAACAATCGTGTTCGTTTCATTTTTCTCCTTGAGATGCGTGGGTGTGGCACCCGAGAATTACCTTTTGTTGATATGGGGCCTCAGAACAATTCGGGCGTGAGAGCGACTTTGCTGTGAGCACGCTGTTTTCTCAATAGAGGAGAACCTTTACAAGAGCGAGGAAGGTCAGGTAAGTCGCTGGCGGCTAAGGGAAGCTTCCAGGTAGGTCAAACTGCAAAGGCCTTCTCGGGCTCCCGTGTGCAGTCACTCCCAAGCGGGACATAACCGCCAGCTCAGCGAGTTAAACGACAAGAGGCTAACGCGAGGCATCGAGGGACTCAATAGGAAGAAGACTGTAGAGCACCTCGGGGTTAGGACTCACGTGGCGAATATACGGCGATGCCCTGATTGATAGTAACAGCGAAAGGCGCAGAATCAGATGGAACCATCGAGTCAGTTCGGAGGAAGAAATTTACGACATGGACGCACAGCAACGAACATTTCCCGAGCCTCCGAAACCGGAGCAGCCGCCTCCTAGGGATCCCCGACCCGAAGAGCCGACGCCGCAATCACCCCAGCCAGAGATGCCTTCCAAAAAACCATCGGAGCCGGAGTTGCCATCGCCGGATCCCGGGCATCCGCCACCGAACCCTGGGCCCGGTCCGATAGACCCTGCCTTGCCCCGACCTGTTAGTTTTTAGCTGGCGGTATAGACCTGCTAAGGCTTATCCTATCTGGCCTTTTCCAGGCCGACTCTAGGCGGATCAATACCCAGGGCGGTGGCAAGAGCAATCTGGTGGTCTTGCTCCTCCACTAGAATTTCACGAATCAATTCAGCCATGGCGAATTCACCCAACGCCTCGCATTGACGGATCCGTTCGCGATAGTTTCGAATTGTCTCGTTTTCATTTTCAAGGTCGGCACGCAACATTTCCTTGTTATTCTCGGTGACCTTTACCGGCTCGGGCTGCACGACGGGAGTTCCGCCGAGGTAATCCACTTGTTTGGCGATAGTGATGGCGTGTTGGAGTTCTTCGGTGGCGTGCTTCTCCAATTCCGCCGCGATATTCATATACTCAGCACCCTTCAACACCTGCGAATAAACCACGTAAGCAATAATTGCCTGATATTCGCGGGCCAGATCTCCATTTAGACTCTTAATGAGTGATTCGCGCGTCGCCGGGCGGGAAACTTCCGCTTTTGCGTTTTGCAAAGCCATCGATTCCTCCAGAATTGAAAACGTAATTCAAGCAACAAGTTGGATAGCGACCGGATGCATGAGAACTCCGCTAATGAAAGCCGTTTTTAGGCTCAAGAGCTGTCTTAACTAACGCCGGATCGATGCCGGGACTAACGTAAGTACCGTCGCCTATGACCACATTAAGTGCACGAATAAGCTCATTTTCGGCGTCGGATTTCAGTACGTAGCCTCTGGCACCCGCCTGAAAAGCGCTGCGTACGAATTCGTTAGAGGCATGTAAGGTCAACAACAGAATCTTAGTGTCAGGAAGAACGTCGCGAATAATACGCGTGGCCTCGAGACCATTCAAACCAGGCATGGAAACGTCCATAATGATCACTTCTGGCTTCAATTCGCTCGCGAGTCGAACGGCGTCCTGGCCGTTCTCGGCCTCACCACAAAGCTCCCACTCGGGAAACGGATGCAGAATTCCCTCGACGCCGCGGCGGATCACGGCGTGATCGTCGACGATTAAAACGCGAGGCATACTTGCCTACGGCGAGAATGGGTTGTGAAGATCCCGCTTGAACTGATCTCGAAGAACCTATGAATTCCCTCTAGCGTCATGGTCGGCATTCACAATCGCGCCCATGGCAAATTCCAAGAATTTACGCCTCAATAATCTGATTCCTCACGGCGTAACGAACGAGCTCACTCACTGAATGGAGCTCCAGTTTTCTCATGATATTTGCACGATGCGTTTCGGCAGTTTTAACACTGATACCCAAGGAGACGGCGACTTCTTTGCTGCTCTTCCCCTCAGCTAGTAGTTGAACGATTTCTCTCTCTCGCGAAGTTAGACGATTACGTATGAGCGCGTCAGGATCTGGCATGGCATTCGGCCTGCAGAATCCGTCCAGAAGCATATCGGCGGCGCGAGCGGTGAAGAAGGAACGATGATTTCCAAGGGCCTCGACTGCGGCTACCAAGTCGCGGTCCGCGTCGGATTTCATGATGTAGGCCCGGACGCCCGCTTCAACTATTTCTCGCACGAGTTGATCGGAAAAATGAAGCGTAAGAATGAGAATCTCTGTCTTGGGAAGAAGCTTGCGAATTTTGCGCGCAGCTTCCAAGCCGTTGAGATCGGGCATGCTAATGTCCATGACAACGACATCCGGCTTTAGCTGTTCAGCCAAGGTTACGGCTTCGCGACCAGTCTTAGCTTCAGCACAAACTTCCCATCCAGAACGTGAGGTGAGGAGCTGTTTGAGTCCCCGACGGAGAATGTCATGATCATCGGCAACGAGGATGCGCAAGGTCTTCATCTCCACCATCAATTTGGTTGGGACAAGGAGTTCTCTAACATTTCTCCTTGCATAGGGTCCTTAGCCGAATCTTCTCAATTGTAGGCGCCTTATAGATATAATGCCTGCGCCAGGAATAACATACCGTCTTCGCTGTATTCCGAAAAATTAGGCAAAGCCCGAAGGAATTCCTTCGGGCTTTGCCTCTGTATAGCAACCTTCTAGAGACTTACCGGTTATTTCTGTCGCGCTGGGTCGGATCGTCTTGCCCTTGCTGGCCTTTGCGCTGAGATGGATCATTCTGTTTCTGTTTCTGATTCTGGGAGTCGCGCTGTTGCTGGCTTCCACCTTGCTGCCGGCCGCTCTCTCGCGACTGGTCTTGACCCTCGTTATGACCTTGGTTTTGTCCTGGGTTTTGTCCCTGCTGTCCTTGGTGCGGGCGATTCTGGCCTTGGTTCTGCCCTGTATTTCGACGTTGGTTGCCCTGATGGTCTCGATCCTGCTGATTCTGGCCCTTATTCTGACCGCGGTCTTGCGACTTATCCTGGCCTTCACGATCGGGATTATCCCGCTGTTTACGAGTTGCTTCTCCAGCCATTGTCCATCCTCCTTGGACCCGGTTTAGAGGGTCTACCAAGTGGATGGGAACATCCGACTGTAATTAATCCAATACGCAAAAGAGCGGAGTTTAATAGGCAATTCACCTGAGGTTCAATTAATTTTTTTAAATGAGCTGCAAAGAGAAGTTGATACCTAGAGGTATAACTCCAATGAAAGTACACGATTACATGGATTGTGCGCAGGAGGTTGAAAGAGTTCAATGCACATGGAGGAGAGGAAATATGCTTACTATTCTTATAGTTATTCTTTTACTTCTGTCGCTCGGCTCGCTGCCGACTTGGCCGCACAGTCGTAGCTGGGGCTACTACCCAAGCAGCGGTCTAGGATTGGTAGTGGTTATCCTCGTAGTGCTTCTGTTACTAGGCCGAATATAGCGTCCCTTTGCACGTGGCCGACGCTCGCGCAAGGGACCTAAAGGTGCTGCCATTTGGCCCGACACGTTGAAAACAAGATTGCGCTGTGGGGTCGCCGGGTCAGCGCCACGGGTGGCACTCGAATCGATTCCAAGAGCGTCTCGACTAGCGCAGTACAACCTCCCCAAAAATCGAATCTATTCGCGAACGTTTTACGTTTGGGACCAGGAATAGTTACCGGGGCGTCCGATGACGATCCCAGCGGAATCGCAACGTATAGCCAAGCAGGTGCGCAATTCGGTCTGAGCGTGCTATGGATGGCGTTGTTTTCTTACCCGTTCATGTGTGCGATCCAAGAAATCAGCGCGCGCATTGGGCGGGTTACAGGCGTGGGCATCGCCGCGAATATCAGAAAGACGTATTCGCGTCCAGTGGCCTTCAGTGTCGTTGCGCTGTTATTGGTCGCCACTGTTTTTAATCTTGGCGCCGATCTCGGGGCAATCGCTGAGGCCGCGCATATGCTCTTTGGCGGCCCTGCGAGGCTACACTTAGTGGGGATGGGGATATTAACCGTTCTGCTTCAGATTTTCATACCGTACACAAAATACGTGAAATACCTAAAGTGGCTATGTTTATCAATCCTTGCCTATGTGATTACAGCTTTCGTAGTGCATATAGACTGGACGGCCACGTTGAAAGCGACGTTGCTACCCCCATTGCGTGCTTTTCACGGCGACTATATAACCGTAGCGGTGGCGGTTTTTGGGACAACCATCAGTCCGTATCTATTTTTCTGGCAAGCTTCACAAGAGGCGGAGGAAGTGAAAGTACGACGCCGCGAAAACCCGCTTCGAAGAGCTCCCGCGCAAGCTCCAGGGCAACTGCAGCGAATTAGACTTGATACATATATAGGGATGGCCGCTTCAAACATCGTGGCATTTTTCATCATGCTCACCGCCGCGGCAACATTGCATAGTCACGGGCAGACGGATATTCAGTCTGCTACTCAGGCTGCCCAAGCCCTAGGGCCGCTGGCCGGGCGCTTCGCTTACATAATATTTGCATTGGGAATTATAGGAACCGGACTCCTGGCGGTGCCCGTTCTTGCGGGTTCCGCTGCCTACGCGGTGGGAGAAGCGATGAAGTGGCGCGTGGGATTGGAGGTTAAGCCGCATAGAGCCATCAAGTTTTATGGAACCCTTGGATTCGCGATAGTACTTGGCTTGTTGCTTAATTTCATCCACCTAGATCCAATCAAGGCGCTGTTCATAGCCGCGGTGATCAATGGAGTGCTAGCTGCACCCGTGATGGCTCTGATGATGCTGCTCGCGCGAAACCCAAAAGTGATGGGTCAGTTCACGGTGCCGCGGTATCTTCAAATCATTGGGTGGGCTGGGACGGCTGCCATGTTTCTGGTTTCCGTTGCTTTCCTCATGCGCGTGTGACTCTTTCAGTCTTCAGACATAGCGGGGATCCAGACTGAATCATAAACACGAAAAAGAAATCGCCACCTGCCGCAGCCCTAGCGCGCGGCAGTGGCGACGGGAGAATGATCGAGGCCTTAGGACTTTACGTCGATCTCATTCTTAACTTTATCGGCGCCGGCGATTTCAGAAGCCTTCGCGCCCACGGCGTTCTTCTCGTCTTCGGTACGAACCGGGCCTTTGAGAGTGACTGTTCCGCCACGCACAATTACCTTGACGTTGTGCGCGTAGGTGGAGAGTGAAGAATCCTTAGTAATGGCGCGACGGATTTTCCTGGCCAACTCACGATCCGCCTGCGTTTCCTTTTGCTGATCAGCGGTTACGGCCTGCTTATTTCTATCCCGCTTGTTCATTTTGGTGTTATCGGGTTGGGTGGCCTGGTCCGACGAAGTTTGTGGGTCTTGCTGAGTTTCTGATTGGCCTACGGCTGCATAAAGAGAAGTTCCCGCAACGAGTCCGGTGCTTAGAATACAGACGTGCAATAGTTTAACGTTTCGATTCATTTTTCCTCCAACCTGCATATTCTGAGAGTGAACGCCCGGGGGAAACGGTAACAATCCGTCCCTCTGCGCACCATACGTGCCTTTGTGTAGCTTCGACATCGCTTTACGGTATCGGCAGCGATCATTCTCCCTCCTAAGACATTAAGGTCCATCCCGTAATAATTTACAGGCTGAGCTGCAAAGTAAGCTCGGGTGAAGTTTCGTACTTACTGCAGGATTCCTTGTATTGGCTGGCCGGAACTAGTGCGGCAGTATGAACGCGCTTCGCACTTCGGTGACGCCGTTCAAAAAGATGGGTGACTGGTGCGAAAATTTGAACGAGGAATTTATCCTGGTTTCCGTCGATAGAACATAGCCAAGGAGGCTAGAATGGCAAAAAATAAGTCAGTATTCGGAATTTATTCGAGTCGCACTGCCGTAGAGAACGCGGTCATAGCTCTCAAGGATGCCGGATTTTCGCAATCGGATGTGTCGGTTTTGCTGCCGGAGAATTTGGGCTCCAAAGAGATCGCCACGGAGAAATCAACCAAGGCACCCGAAGGCGCGACAGCGGGCGCAGGATCTGGTGCGCTAATCGGTGGAGCTTTGGGATGGCTGGTGGGCATCGGTGCGCTTGCAATTCCCGGCCTGGGACCTTTCATCGCAGCAGGACCGATTATGGCCGCGCTCGCCGGTGCGGGTGTAGGCGGGGCGGTAGGCGGTGTGGCCGGCGCGTTGGTTGGTTTGGGCATTCCGGAATACGAAGCGAAGCGCTACGAAGGCCGATTGCAGAAGGGCGGAATTCTACTCTCCGTACACTGCGATACTTCGGAAGAAATTAAGCGCGCCAAGGAAATCTTGGAACGAACGGGCGCTGAGGACATCTCTTCGACCGGGGAAGCCTCTGCGGATCGCAAGACTACCGACGCCGCTTCGGCCAGAAAAGCTGGAAGCAGTTATTAGGCGGACGTGGTTCGAGAAAACTTAATGTTTATCATCCTATTCGCGGTTCTGCTGTTGCTTTGGCTGGGTAGTTTTCTCGTTTATCACGTTGCCAGTGCATTAATCCACTTGCTTCTACTCTTCGCGGTGATTTCGCTGATCGTGCACTTTTTTCAGCGTAAACGAGCCGCGTAATTCAAGGTTGTGGAAGTAATTTAGTCGGAGTCCGCTGGCTCTTCTGCGTGAAGTGCCAGCGGGCTCCGACATATCAAGTTATACTAGGAGCGGATGTTCGCTCTTAATACTCACCTATCTGACCGTAGTGTTACTCTGGCAAACCATTCCAGCGCTTTGGTCATCGAATCGAACAGGGTGAACCCATTGAATTTAAAACAGACTCTCTCATTGGGCGGTATCTGTTTGTTAGCGCTATTCAGTGTTTCCTGCAACGGCGGCAGCTACGGTTTTTTGCAGCCGAGTCCCGAGGATCTTTGCAAATGCCTGCCCATTGAGCCCGACATTCTCGATTTCCGCCATCTGGCAAAACACGTTGCGATTTCCAACATTGCCGCGCAAGAAATCGGGGTCGATTCCATTCTCAGCTGGGCACCGGATGCTTACGTCGCTCCAGATGCCACGCGGACCGGGCGAGAGCTTCTAGTGTTCCATGTGGCGAATGCGTTTCTGCAAGAAACCAGTGTAAACGCGGCGGACTGCGATGTGCACCTGGAAATTTCACAAACCGCAGATAAGAACGCTCCCAGGGTGATAGTGGAAACGCCGGTTGACAGTCAATTTTGTGCTGCTCGCCAGAATATTCAATCGCAGCTGGCAAAACATAATTTTCGCTTGGACTCTCAGCATGGGGGTGAACTGCCGCAAGCGTTGCGAGTTGAGGTCTTGGGTATGGCGTTTGAAGATTTTGATCACAACCGCGGTTCAGTGCACGTCGCCACGATATGGGAGTTGCACCCGGCGACTGTAAATCTACTTCCTTGAAACATGATGCAAGCGACTCGCAGTGGGTGAGAGAGAATACGTGATCTGTGGCAGACTTGGGCAGAAATTCTTCCACCTGCCAAATCAGTGATTATAGTTGTTATCGGGGCTATCGAAAAACTCATCGGAATAGAGAGAACCATGCGTAGTCAGGACTTTCGTTGTAGCGCGAATGGGAATATTAGAAAAACCACAAGACTCAGTCCACCACGGACCGCGTGGAGTGCGCTCCATCGTGACTCAATCCCAGAACCACAAGCCTCGGCCCGAGAGCCAACAAGCACATGGCTCGGTGCCGCACGAGTTCATCGGACACTCCGCGGTGGTATCTTCATCCGGAGCATAACAGAATTCATAAGACTGACCCTTTATTAACAGAAAGCATCAGCGTACGGCGCAAACTGGCTCAATTGCGCTGCCCTTACCAACTATCCGAGCAAAAACCTTAATGGTGTACGTCCCTGATCAGATGCAGCGCGAAGCTTTACTGAAAATCAACCGCCATGCCAATGAAATGCCCGCGATTCTGGCACAGTTCTGGCACAGTGAACGGGGTTGACCTAACAAATGGATGGTCGAGCGAGAGGCAAATCTCTTAGAATCAGTTTAAGCGCCCGTAGCTCAGTTGGATAGAGCGTCTGCCTTCTAAGCAGAGGGTCGGGAGTTCGAATCTCCCCGGGCGCGCCACTTTACATTGGGTCCAGCCCGGAGACATGGGTTAGGGTTTTCAAGCGGTTCGAGCACACGAGTATCGAGATCGAAGTATCCCAAATCATAATCCATAAAGCTAACCAGCCAGGTATCGTCGTGAACTTCTTTGATGCCCACCGCCTGGCCAGCAAAGACCGTGCTGAAATTAATCTTTTTGCGGCCCAAACAGATGCGGCCGCAATGGGTGACGACGATGACTTTATCGTGGAAGGGATAATCGATATCGGGCAATCCCTGATAAACACGGGTAGAGGGCTGATAGACCTCGGCCGGGCACTTCATGTCCAGAGCTTTCCGCCATCGGCTAGCCGGCGAGCCACAAACTGCAACCTTTCGTCCATCACCGAACACTCCTTCCATGGCATCACTTCCTCCCTAAAAAAAGGGAAAAAGTGTAACCCATGTGTCCGGTACGAACTGTTACCTATGTCTCGAGTCGCTCAAATCAGTTGCAAGAACCTATGGAACAGATACCTCAATTGGCGGCGGTAACCAACACGTCTAGTTCTCCATAACACCACGCGCGCAAATTGCGGATAACAGCCTTATCTATCTTGGCTATTCTTGGTTGCTAAAATAACCAGAACTTTATCAACGGAAACGACATATACGGAGGATGTATGGTAGCCCTCGGAGGAATTCCGAATTGATGCCCTGGCACCCGGATCTGGCACACCAAAGACCTCAACCGGTTTCAGTCTGTACGGTGTGCGGTGCGGTATCTTTTTCCACCAATCTGATAGACAAGCAATGCAGTCAAGAAGTCCATGGAGACCGGTGCGCCGGAAGGAACCTCGCAGCGCCCAGAGCTACAGACTGGGAGCTTTGTACGTCGTGCCATGGCTCAGGAAAGACCGGCGAAGCTACGTGCAATAAGTGCAGCGGCGCTAGATGGCAATACGTTCGGGCCAGACGCCGTACCACGTAACCCAATTGAATTAGACTTGGGGAGATGCTCAAGAAACGAAACCAAGGTCTGTCCGAAGGGGCGTTGGCCGCTCTGCGAAGCTCACCCAATCTGACCCTTGCCGGAAATTCCGCAAAGCGAACAACGTGAAATTCGTGGAGCACGTCAACGAAGGAGAGTGTGAGAAGTGACTAACGTTTTTCCGTCAGTTGGAACAAAGAGTAAGCAATGATGAAGCTTCTGCGGGAGAGCAGACACTGATACGTAAAGCAGGCCTTTCAGCCAAACAGCGAACGTTTGAAGCCTTCACGCCGCTCCATGCAAAAAACAGGCGGCAAACCTCTCGATCACCGCCTGTCTCGCACTTCCTCGCTGCCTAAATCAACTTCGCTGAAGCCAACTACTTGTGTGTCGTCGTGCTCACCCGCGCCAGCACGTCGGTGTGCCCGTGTTCGTCAATCAGGGAGCCGAACGCCGCCAACGCCGTTGGATTGCTTTTGTTCATCTCCTCCAGCGCCGCGTCAAACTTGTCCAGTCCCTCAGCTCCGTTCGTGACCATCACCACGAAGAACGCATTGCGATCCATCGTGTGGACGGTTTCCTGGTCAATCGTATAGGCGTGCAAAGCTCCTTCCGCGAGCAACTTTTCCAGCAGCGCCACCATACTCGCCTTCAAGACCTTGCCGCCCGAATCGCCAGCACCAGGCTTCCCCATCCACGTAGCTACTCGCAAATACCCGTTAGTGAACGTCCCCGAATGCGCGTTGTAGTTCCGGCTGCTCAGGATATAGTCCCAATGCTTCGAAGCCGCCAATACCGGCGAGGTCGCCGTGTTTGCTGCCCGCAGCCCTTCCAGCACCTTCATCAAATTCGCCATCGAGCTCGCCGAAAACCACGATCCGTGCGTTGGCGCCCCCTCCTGGTGATTCAACACCGCGAAATCTCCGTAACTCACCAGAGTTCCGTCCGCCACCAGCTTCTTCATGGCATCGTTTCCTGCCGCTTGCTGTTTTTCGTAATCTGCCCACATCGCTCGGGGGACGGTCCACTCCGCAACGTAGGTATACATCGGCGACTTCTCGGCCGCTGCTTGTGCCAGCGCCGGTTCTACGCTTATTATCGCCAATCCAACCAAGCAGATAAGGATACCAATACACACTCCTGCAATCTCTTTGCGCATGCTCTCTCCTTAAACACAGAATTTCCAACTTGTGCGGGCAAAGCCAACTTTGGCCTACGGTTTGAGTACCGGATGTGAGGAACTCCGCGACCGTACTCCATCACTGTGCTACTGTCAAGCACTGTGCCACCACACGTAGAAGGGCCCTCTTTGCAGTCGATTTGACGGCGCGCTTCTGGAGATTCTGCCTGGATTACGGCATTGAGTCTTTTCAATTGTGGAAAACTTTACGGAATAAACGAACCATCTCCGCGAATGCGAGGTCAGTCGCTTCCGGATCAAACCGCGGGCCTTCATCACGTGTGAAGGCGTGCTCAGCTGGATACAGCAGTGTGTTATAGCGGGCGCCGGAGTTTTGCAGGGCCCGATCAATCGTTTCGCGTGCTGCGTCGGACACGTGCGGATCCTTTGTCCCGAAGATCATCAGAAGTTCACCGCGGATTTCTTTTGCCCGGGGCAACGATCGGGCATCTGCATCCTGGCCGAGCTTGCCGTCATGAATGCCTGTGCCATAGTAACAAACCGTTGCGCGGACATCGGGCTGGAACGCAGCACGGAAGGCGAGGTGACCGCCGATGCAGAAACCCATGACGCCGATTTCCCCGCGCGCGACCTTAGGATGTTCGGAAAGCCAGTCCAGACCAGCGCGGCAATCGGCATCGAAATGCGCGACCAGAGTCTTCGCGGCGTCTTGCTGGCCGCGGATGCGTCCGACATCATCGAATGGGATCACCGTTCCCGGCGGTTCGATGCGGCGATAAATTTCCGGGGCAGCGGCAACAAATCCATGCCCGGCCAACCGTACGCAGGTGCGCAGCATTGGGGGTGTGAGCTGAAAAATGTCGGAATAGCACCAGATGCCGGGATATTGACCTTCCGCCTTGGGCGCAGCGACGAAGATCCGCATCGGGGAACCTGACAGAGAAATATCCGCGTATTCGGTATTGACGATCATTTGCCTGATCGCGGGAAATTCTGGCGGAGAAGCAAGAGCCAGTCAACTCCTTCCATGAAAAGGCCGGCTAGTGTCAACTCAGATTTTTCTTTCCTGCTGTGGATCCTTACGTTCGAGCCGTGTTGTCGGTACGCTTTGCTCCAGAATCACGTTACCTGCCTCATCTAAGATGCAATGGTGGCTGGTTCGATCTCCCCGGTCTAAACCAATCGTTAGCTGCTGTTTCTTTGGCACTAGCTCAGGGTCTCTCCGACAGCCGCTCAATCAACTGTGGCAGCGCATCCTCTGTTTGATGGCGCAGAAATTGGTTGATCGTGTAGATACGTTTTCTAAAGCAGGACAGCCAGACACGACCACGCCCTTACCACTTTGGGCCATTGTTCGGGTCTCGGTTACGAAATGAGTGAAGTCGTGTCGGAGAATCTCTCTTTGCAGCTCACGGAGCAAAACGGATTTCTGCATACCATCGCCTAGTTTAAGGCTATCGGTATGTTCATTGCTGTTGTTTTGTGTTCTGACACTCATTGGCTCGCGGCAGCACAACTATGACTTCAAGGATATTTCCATGACCTTTAGCCTCAAAGCCATTTTTCAACGGGACGACCAATACGAAGGTGTCCGTAGGATCAATATTTACCTCTTGCGACTGGTCTTTATCTTAATGTTCTTCGTGCTGGGAAGGGACACTTGGACGCACATCCTCACCCACCAGGGATTATGGGAACCAACAGATGCCGTGGCGTGGTGCGTCTGGACAGCCTTCGCGACTTTGGCGGGCTTAGGAATCATTCGTCCTTTGAAAATGCTACCGATCCTGCTGTTAGAGATATTCTACAAAGTCCTGTGGCTTATTATTGTGGCGCACCCACTCTGGTCAAAGGGCAAGTTGGTGGGTTCACCAGCGGAAGGCACCACCTCGGCGTTCTTGTGGGTGATATTACCCATCGTTGCTGTACCGTGGGGGTATGTGTTTGTGAATTACATTTATAAACCAAAGAAGTAACGGAGCCGCCAGCGGTAGCTATGTCCGACGGTGTGATTGTTTGAGCGTGGCTGATGGGCGCTGTCAGCGAAGCGAAAATAATAACGAGAGTTGTGTAAGGTACATCTGGGTTCAATTTTTCTTCGTTCCTCTTGAGGGTATTCTAGCGCATCTAATTTGCTATGCGCTTGCCTCGGATGGACACAGCCAAACTGACGCGGATCGCCGAACCATTCAGCGGCGACGACTGGCCATTTGAGTTGAAGCACGACGGCTTCCGATTCGAACGAAGCCCTTTCGTGGTCCAAGCACGATCGCCGAGGTGACAAGGAAGACCACATTTCTCCTTGTTTGTTGAAGATCGCGCAAGGTCTGATCGAGGAATCTTCGCTTAAGGCAAGGTGAGCCTCACTTTTCGTTTGCACAACTGTTCTTCGATCTTGTTGAGGAGGTCGCTGCTCTCAAGGCCAGCGTCGCGCACCGCAAGAGCCAGGGCATCACCGAGGCGCGGATCATTCAAGGCCAGGAGCGAATTGAGTGCTGCGAGGCGCGCTGGCTGCCACGCACCGCGATCGGCGAGCAGTGTGGCGAGCTCATCGCGTACGTCGTCAGCGTTTACGCCGGGAAGCGCGACGAGTTGGCCTGCGGCGCGAGCGCTGGCCGCCAATCTCTCCGGGTTTCGTGAAGCGAAGCCGGCTCGCGAAATCTCAAGGGCCTTGGCTTCATGAAGGTCGCCGAGGGCGATGAGTGCCGAAGGGCCGAGTGGGTTTCCAGTGTTTCGCGCCATTTCCAAGAACTGGGGCGCAAAATCGGAAGCGCAAAGTGCGCCTAGAGCGCGTACCGCCGCGCTGTTCCAGGCAATATCGTTGCTCATCTCGAGAATTTTGCGAAGTTCGCCCACGGCGCGAGGCTCGCGAATCGCAGCCAGTGCCGAAATGGCCTGCTCGCGGAGATAGGACTCGGACATATGCTCGATGGCATAGGGATAACCCTCGCGAATTCCGTGGCGGCCCAGAAACTCAGCGATCTCCAATTTGCGCTGCAGGTTTGTTTCCTGGAGGAGATGAGGTTGAAGCGCTCTTGCGGCATCGTCGGTGTCGATTTTTATGAGCGCATCCACGGCATACCACCAGATGTCCTGCTGAGTCGGGACGAGCATGGTGGCGAGTGTCGCCACGAGCCGAGCGTTGGCGACCTTCTTGCAGGCTGAAACGAACGCCCGCCGCTCGTCGTGGTTCAAAGTGAGTTTCGCAGCGTTGGCCAGCGCAGGAGCGGCGTCGGCGGATGGCAGGTCGCCAAGCAAATTTATCTCGGTTACGACAGGAAGCCCTGCGTTGTACTTGTTTCGGATTCTGAGCGTTACTTCCTTGACGCCCTCTGAGGGATCCAATTGCGCCGCGGCCCATTCCGCTCCGTACTGAATTTCGGGCGGGGCATCCAAGGGCACCTGCTTGAGGAGAGTCAGCACCGCACCCCATTGGCCGGGCACCTTGAGATCGCCAATGGCGTGAAGCCGGGCGCCTTGTTCCGCAAAAGTGACGGGCAGGTCAAGTTCAAGCCGGGCCTTCACTGCCTTGTTCTCCAAAGCCTGAGATCCTGCAGCGCCGAGCGCGTCGAGCGCAGCGACACGAGGAGCGAAACTCGAATCCGCCCTTGCAATCGATCCCGCAAGCTCGTTCACCGCGGCTTCACGGAACTTGGGTTGATCTAAGTAGTCCGCTTTGAGCAAAAAGTACAGAGTTTTTGCCGCTTGCTCGCGCACGGCGGAAGAAGGATCTCTCAAGTGCGGAGCAATGCTCCCCACTGCGCCGGAGGCCTGCGCGGCGAGCAGCGAGCGGCGCTCCACTGCCACGAGAAGTGGAATGGCCGGGGCGCCTTTTTGCTTTCGGAGACCGTCAAGAAGCAATGCAACCTTCTGAGCACGATCTGAACTATGAATGACCGCAAGAAGGACCTTGACCGTCGCGAGCAACTCGTCGTTGGGATCACGCCTCTCGACGCATCGCGTATCCCGCGAACGAGCGTCCCAGGACGAGCAGGCGCAATTGCCCGGGCTCGATAGGCGCAGCGTCGGTGAATTGTTGCGTGCCGAGGTCGTCGCTGGTAAGCAACAGCGATTTGCGCGAGAATACGCCCTTGAGTACCGAGACTGGTTCGAATTTGTATTGCAGCAGAGAGCGCTCGCCCTTGCCTCCCACGCCCAGCTTGGTTTCGCTTACGTCGGTGACGCGCCCGACGAGCACAAGGCCGGAGTCAGCCAGGGCAGATTCCAAGTCGAGGCCGCGATACCACTCGTCATGTGCGAGAGATGGCGGTGTCCCAACTGAGAATAACAACAGAAGAAAGGTGGCAACAGGAGCTTTCCGTCGATTCGTGACGCAGAGGCGAGCCACCATGGTTGGCCTCCTTTTGGAGGTAAGCGGAATGTAGCGATTTTGACACTTCGTCTCCATTACGGGTAGACGCCATTGCGGGCCGAAGTGTTATCTGGATGTTTGCCTTGCGGGGCAATGGCTTGAAGAAAGGGAGGAAAGGTCAGACCACGGCGACTGCAAGTTAGCGTGTACTGGTGACACATCCCGGCGTAGGCCCGCTTACGGCAATCGCCTATGTGTTGATCATCGGAACTCCGACGCGGTTTCAAAGCGGCAAGCAGATCGGCAGCCATGTGGGGATGATTCCGAGTGAGGACTCTAGTGCGGCAAGCAGCGGTGGGGGCACATCAGCAAGCAGGACAACTCCTTGTTGCGCTTCTTGCTGGTGGAGGCGGCCCAAGCGGCGGCCATGCTGTATTGACATCCAGCTAGGATCATCCCCCGGATGGTTCGAATCCAGTCATTCCTGAAATTCATCCGCTGTTAAAAAATGCGTTACTATGGCTGCCGCAAGTGCGGAGACGTGCGGATAAAAATGAGCCAGGGATCAAGTGCGGTGGCTTCGCCACGAGTGATAAACATAGAAGACCTCCGAAGGATCGCGAAGCGGCGTCTGCCTAGAGCAGTATTTGATTATCTGGACGGTGGAGCAGAAGCTGAGGTCACGCTGCGCGAAAACTGCCAGATATTTGACCATCTGACGTTTCGACCCAGGCAAGCAGTGTCATTTCCCGAATACGATCTGAGTACAACGGTTTTAGGGGCACAGATCTCTTTTCCAGCAATGCTTGCACCCGTGGGTTATAGCCGGTTGATGCATCCGGGCGGCGAAGTTGCGGCGGCGGCGGCAGCATACGCGGCCGGAACTGGCTACATACTGTCCACGATTTCGGGACACAAGTTGGAGAAGGTTCGTGCGGCTACAAGAGGGCCCGCGTGGTATCAGGTGTATTTGGTCGGAGGACGTGCCGTTGCGGAAGGAGCGATTGAACGCGCGAAGAACGCGGGGTTCAATGCTCTGGTCGTAACGATTGACACGCCCGTGGCCGGAATGCGAGAGCGAGATCCTCGCAACGGAATGAAGGAGTTACTGTGCAACTCCATTTTTGCCAAGTTACCGTACGTCCCTGAATTGCTAGCACATCCTGGCTGGCTCATTTCTTTTTTGCGCGATGGAGGCGTGCCCCTCCTTGAGAATATAGTCGTTCCAGGAAAAGGACCCATGACGCTAGTAGATGTCGGAGCGGCGTTGTCCGACGCCGTTGTAACTTGGAACGATTTAGAGTGGATCCGCGAGTTGTGGAAGGGTCCGATCGTAGTGAAAGGCGTGTTGACCGGCGAAGATGCGAAGCGCGCGGCTGATGAGGGGGCTGCGGCAATTGTGGTTTCGAATCACGGTGGGAGACAACTGGATTGTGTTTCGCCGTCGATGCGTGCGCTGCCCGAAGTGGTGGCCGCAGTTAACCGGCAGGTCGAAGTGCTGATGGACGGCGGGATACGACGGGGTGGAGACATTGTGAAAGCACTTTGCCTGGGAGCACGGGCCGTGCTCATCGGACGAGCTTATGCGTACGGTTTAGGCGCGGCGGGCCAAGCGGGGGTGGCGCGAGCTTTGGAAATACTAAAGGTGGACGTAGACCGGACGATAAGACTGCTTGGATGCCCTTCGGTGAAGCAGCTTGATGCCACGTACTTGAATAAGATACAGCAAAGCTGGTGATAGCTTGGCCGTGGATGCTTGCATGCGCACCGAATGGCTAGGCTGCGAATCCGCTGTGCGCGCGAATCTGTGGTGTGATTTGCCCGCTCTTCTGTATAGAACATTGCGGCAAATTGTCGCATGGGGAAAAAATATCTACCTGCCCTGATTCACAAGCCTTTTGTGCTCAATAGTTTACACTCCGCCGGAAAAGTCTCCACTGGACGTCAACATGCTTTAAACTCCAATCAGAGATTTTTAGCCCAATTCACGATTGAGACCTACCAAGACGGAGCCCAGGTAAGTGGACCAAACATGCTGAGAAGGAGTCTAAGAACACGGGTCTTTTGGACTATCCTGTTTTTCGCGGCGGGCGTTCCCATGGCGCAGTCGGGGCAACAGTCTTGCACGCTTCAAGTTGCCGTCCTGGACCAGGAGGGGAAGCCCATCCCCGAAGTAGCGATAAGTGTCCACCTCCAAGACCGCGAGCTTTTCAGCGCCACCTCAGATCGGCAGGGTCTTGCCCGCATTACGGCCATCCCCTCGGGTAGTTACGAAGTGCGCGCCAAAAAAGTAGGGTTTTTCCCAGTTTCGCAGTCCGTTGATCTGACCACTCTGGATTCGGCTCTAGAGCTCACGCTCTGGCCCAAATCCGCCGGATCTGAAGAAGTAGAAGTGCGCGCCGATGCGCCAGGCTCTGAACAGAACAGCACTTCTTCTTCGACCACATTGCAGCGCGATGAGATGAAGTCCTTACCGAATCGACCCGCCACGGTTGCCGACGCGTTGCCACTGATCCCGGGTGTGGTGCGCTCCGGCGACGGACAGATCATTATTGACGGCGGAGGCGAACATAAGAGCGCTTTTCTAGTGAATGGAACGGATGTGACGGAACCAGCCAGCGGAAGGTTTGGAATTACCGTTCCCGTGGATAGCGTCGAGTCTGTGGATGTCCTGAAAACACCGTTTCTTGCCGAATATGGACGTTTCACTGCCGGCGTGGTGGCTGTCGAGACGCGTCGAGGTCCGGGGAAGTGGCATTTTGAACTAAACGATCCGCTGCCTGAATTTCGCATTCGCAGCGGACACCTCAGAGGGTTGCGAAATGCATCGCCACGCGTGAATTTCGGTGGTCCAATTCTCGCCAACAAGCTCTATTTAGCCGAAGGGCTCGAATACCGAATCGACAAGGTCCCCATTCGAACGCTTTATTTTCCCCGCAACGAAACGAAAACCGAATCGTTCAATTCTTTTAGCCAACTGGACTATGTCATTTCACCAAGACACCTGGTGACGGGGACTATTCAGGTGGCTCCGCAAAACACCGACTTCGCCAATTTGAGCTATTTTAACCCGCAACCGGTGTCGCCAACTTTTCGCGCTTCAGAGAAATTATTCGCGATAACTGATCATCTCGCGCTCGGGGCAACATTACTCAACAGCACCCTGAGCATTCAACGCTTTCGTGCCACGGTAGGAGCGCAAGGTGACGCCAACATGGTGCTGACTCCTATTGGCGACCGCGGGAATTATTTCCACAGAGAATCGCGACGGGAGTCACGAATCGAATGGCTGGAAAGTGTCAGCAGAACGCTAACAAATCACATCGGGGTTAGCGATTTAAAGTTTGGTGTCAGCCTGGCGCGTACTCGCAGCTCCGGCCAAACCATTGATCATCCCGTGGAAATCAGAGACGCTCAAGGACATCTCCTCAAACAAATCACTTTCTCCGGTCCAGGACTCTTCGATCAAACTGATACGGAAGCATCGATCTACGCTCAGGATCATTGGTTGCCGATCTCTAGCCTGGCCTTTGATTTTGGAGCACGGGTGGAGAATCAGGGAGCGACGCATACTCAACGACTCGCACCCCGGGCCGGCGCTGCCTGGACTCCGTTCCATGGCGGCTCGACGGTTGTCCGCGGTGGCTTTGGAATTTATTATGATCGCGTCCCCTTGAATGTTTTTGCTTTTTCCCGCAGTCCACAACAGGTCATCACGACCTACGGTCCGAACGGCGCAATTGTGGACGGGCCTCGTCTCTTCCAGAATTTGGCGGAGTCTGTCCCCCAAAAACGATTTCCGCTCATCGACAGTAATAACGCGGCGAGCAATTTTGCTCCCTACAGCAAGACCTGGAACATCGAGGTCGAACAGACCGTGGTCAGGAGATTGCGGCTGAGGGTCAATTATTTGAGCAGCGTCTCGGACGGCGTGATAACGCTGACGCCTCGATCCAGCAAGGGAGTTGACGCTTACGCGTTGGGGGGTCGTGGTAAATCCATCTACCGCCAAGTGGAAATCACCGCGAGGACCAGATGGCTAAAAGACCAGGAGATGTTTTTTTCCTACGTAAGGAGCAGAACTCGCGGCAACTTAAATGAGTTCAGTCGGTTTCTCGGCGATTTCCCGTCGCCAATCATTTCTCCAGACCAATTTTCGCAGCGCCCCGAAGACTTGCCGAATCGCTTCCTGGCTTGGGGAGCTATTTCGCTGCCCCGGAAGTTCTGGGTGTACCCCATCGTGGAATATAGGACGGGTTCTCCGTATGCGAACGTCGATGCGGCCCGAAATTATGTCGGTGTTCCTTACAGCGACCGCTTCCGGTACCCGAACTTCTTTTCGGCGGACGCGCGAGTTTCAAAAGATATTCCTTTCCGGCATAAGTACACGCTGAGATTCTCCGTAAGCGGATTCAATCTAACGAATCACTTCAACGCTTTGGATGTCCACGCGAATGTGAATGATCCACTCCACGGAGTTTTTTTTGGAAATTATGTGCGCAGGTTCCGAGGGGATTTTGATTTTTTGTTCTGACCGAAGGCGGTCGGCGAATCTACTTTTGGTTGGCGACGCATCGTTCTAATCCACAGTTTGAAGTGTAGTAGCAGGAGCCGACGGGAGGACATTAAGAAAGGCTCCTTCCGGTATCCATCCCGCCGGTTTCCTCTGCTGGCTTAAAGAACTCTGATTACGCCGATTCGTGCGAGTTGCTCTCCAGCTATGACTCGTCAGAACCGGGCGAGTTTTCTGTCTAACTACTCTTCGTGATCGAGCGGTTTGCCATCCGGGCCAACCTGTACTTCTGACTTCTTCCCGTTCGTATTAACTTGCGCCTCATAGGCGACCAGCTTGTCGTGCTTGGTAAGAGACTCAACCTTAACTAGCTTCCCGTTGCCCGCCTTCGCGGTCAGTCCTGCTTTGACTTCCACGGGCAATGCGTTCATTGCGACTTCCTCTTCCACCTCGACAACTGCTCCGCTGGCCTCGATGAGCACGTCTTTGGTATGGCCGTTCATCACCATTTCTACTTCGTAAAGCGTCTTGCCGTTCTCCTTCTCTTCACTGAACCCTTTAATTGTTGCACCCGTACTCTGCGCCGCAACGGTCTGCTCGACGGCTGGAGGCAAATCAGAGCGCTTGATTTTCTTCTCTTGCGGTGCTGCTACCGCAGTGACTGCCAAACTTGCGAAAACGATGAAGCTGATTGCACCTCGACGAATATTCATGTCTTTTCTCCTCTAAACTTTTTCTACGTATCCCCGTCGCCAATATCGCAAGCGAGGTACCTTCATTTCCATTGAAGTATCTCCGACGGTACATAAACCCACGATAAACGCCTCTGCCCGCAACCTTCAGAATTCTTGGGCCGCCCCTATCTTACCTAGTGCCAATGACTTATATCCGACTGTCAAGGTTACAGCTTCAGGAGAGTCTAGAAATGTCGTGTATAGCAAGCGTGAGCCCGAACCTGTCCGCACCACACTCAACTCTATTGGTTGGCTGAACAAAAGAAAACTCGTCGCGATGTGATCATTAACAAAACAATTAATTACGCGTGGCCAGACAGACGACGTCAAGCGTGAACGTGCCATGGTCCTTGATCGCCGAGAATGATTGCCGGTACCGGATAACGTAAAGAATAAGTACTACTTTACAGTCAGCAAACCCAGACCTATAGTGCACATTGCGAGTTTTCACGCCCGCAATGAACCCTCTCTCTCTTCTCAAGCTCGTTCTAAGAGTCTGCCTTTTGCTCAGCGTCGTGGACGCGACGCGAGCAGAAGAAATCAAGAAAATTCAACCGACCGGGTATGTAATCGACCTTGCAGGTGTCATCACCCCGGAAGCAAAGGCGCGCCTTGAAGCGCTGAGCACAGAGCTAGAGCAAAAGGCCGGCGCACAGCTGGCTATTGTCACGGTGCACTCGCTTGAGGGCCAAAGCATTGAAAATTATGCAGTAGACCTTTACAAGCACTTGGGGGTCGGCAGCAAGAAAGACAATCGTGGCGTATTGCTGCTTGTTTCGCCAGATGAGCGAAAATACCGCATCGAAGTGGGCTATGGACTTGAGCCCGTAATTAATGATGCTCGTGCCGGGGATGCGGGACGGGCCATGGTACCGTTCCTTAGGCAAAGGGATTACAGCCGCGCGATTGAAACCGCAGCTTGGCAGTTGGCGAAGTATATCGCTGACGACCGGGGTGTTACGCTGACCGGTCAGCCGCCGTTGCAGTCGGCGCCGCAAGCCGACAATCACCACCGCCCGTTCCCATTGGGCGCTCTTTTGGGTATTTTCTTATTGCTTCTTCTTTTGAACTTTGTTTCCAAGCGCAAAGGCCGAAGTCAGCGTGGTGGTGGAATCTGGTGGATGGGATCCGGCAGCTGGGGCCGAGGCGGATTTGGTGGCGGCTCAGGTGGAGGAGGGTTTGGCGGATTTGGCGGTGGCGCGAGTGGAGGCGGGGGCGCCTCAGGGAGTTGGTAAATGTCTGATCAAAAGCGGGGGCACAACACGCTTTCTACCGATGCAAAGCTGGCGGAGTTTGTAAATAGGATGAAAGAGATTGCTGCTACGAATCTCGAGGCGATTATCCTTTACGGATCAGCAGCGCGAGGAGATTTTCGCCCAAACCATTCTGATTTGAATGTGCTGTGTGTTCTTGGCTCCCTACATGTAGAAGAATTAGCGCGTGTATCGACCGTGGTAAGGTGGTGGTGCGTGGAACAAAACGAGTCGCCCCCGCTCTTTTTTACCGAGCAGGAATTGCGGCAGTCTGCAGACGTATTCTCGATTGAGATTCTCGATATGCAGAGCAGCAGGCGGGTGCTGTACGGAACGGATGTTATCGGCGATATCAAAGTGCCGATGAATCTCCACCGGCTGCAAATTGAACATGATTTGCGCACCGTAGTGTTGAAACTGCGCCAGCATTGCGTCCGTGCGGCGGGAAATGCTAAGGAATTAACACTGGTCCTAAGGAAATCGTTTTCGGGAGTGCTGGTGCTCCTCCGTCATGTTGTGGTGGCTTTCGGAGAAGAGTCGCCAATGTCGTCCAGCGATATCATTGGTCGTGCGGCATCATTGACCGAATCCAACGCTTCTGCCTTTTACGCGGCGCTAAAGCTTCGCGAGACGGGCGAGTTGCACGGCGAAATCGGCCCGACATTCAACGCTTACCTTAGCGCACTGGAGAAAGTTATTGGCGCGCTTGACCACCACATCCCTAAACAAGAGTGGCGGCGCGTGAAGACGGCTAATTCTTGAATTCGACTCATAAGAGGTGGACATGAAGATCGGCGTGGTCGTTTTGATCGTAATAGTTGTAATCGCTCTTTTGCTCGGCAGTTCGTTCGTCAGCCGAAGAAATCAGATGGTGGTCAAACGTGAGGCAGTGAATGCGGCGTGGGCTCAGGTCGATGTCGTTCTGCAGCGACGCGCGGACCTGATTCCTAACCTCGTCGAAACCGTGAAGGGTTATGCCATGCAGGAACAAGCGGTATTCGGGGAGATTGCGCGCGCCCGTTCTGCGCTTCTCTCCGCGACCTCGCCGGCGGCCAAAATTGCCGCTAACGCACAGCTTGATTCCGCGCTGGGACGATTGTTAGTTCTGGTCGAAAACTATCCGCAGCTAAAATCTAATGAGAATTTCCTGCGTTTACAAGACGAATTGGCGGGAACCGAAAATAGGATTGCTATAGAGCGGCGCCGCTACAACGAACTAGTTCAAGACTACAACACCTATATATCTACTTTTCCAAACAACCTGGTTGCGAGCTTGAGCGGGTTCACACGCAACGACGCGTACTTCAAGACTGACGAAGGTGCACGACAAGCGCCCAAGGTCAATTTCAATTACGGAAATACGCCGGCAACCCCCAGCACGGTCCCCACTCCAGCTCCCGCCAAGCCCTAGAAACTACGGGTTACCATCTCTGCAAAACGAAAACGGACGCTCCTGTGAGCGGCCGTTTCGCTATTCTATTTTGGACTTCCGGCGATAGAATTATGGTTGGCCGAGGAATTCGCCAAGGAGCGTATGAAAATGGTGTACTCCGTTTTCGCGCTTAACGGAGTAGCGTCCCCGATCGTAGGTCGATGAACGCAAGCCGCGTTGTACGTTTTCGCAGAGCATAATGTCTTCTTGCTGCACTTCCTCGCTGAACGCCACCGCCTTCTCGATGCGCTTGCGTACCGCGTGCGAAGCGACATCATGAAAAAACCATTCAAAAATTGTGAGCGTCTTCTCATGGGAAAGCGGCACGATTACGTTTGTCGAAATATTGTCTGGATAGATATTCAGCATCAGGTTGGGAAAAACCCAAAAATATAGAGCGTCTCGAAGACCTGTGCCGGGCGTATAGAACCGCTCTCTGCTGTCGTCTGCCTTCATGGCGCGTATGGGTGCGAACTGCTGAGAGTGGTAGCGGAAGGTGTCGGTGCGGTATTGTGCGTAATCGATTTCACGCATGAGGCCCGGATGGGCGATTGGGATGTGGTAACCCTCTAAATAGTTGTCGACGTACACTTTCCAATTGCAGTCTATAAAGTAATCCCGGCGCTCCACGGATTTCAAACCTTCAAATTGGAATCCTTCCGCCTGCTGCGGGATCTCGCCTAGATAAGTGGCCAGCGGTTCGGCATCTTTATCGAAATTGACGAAAATAAACTGTTCCCAGGTTTCCACGCGAAGCTGCACCATGCCCATGGTGCTGCGATCGAAAAATTCAACGCCATCAATATCGGGCGTGCCGATCAATCGTCCATCCAATGTGTAGGTCCAACCATGATATTGACATCGGAGCACGTTCTTGCACCCACTGCCCAGGGCAATCGGGCCGGCGCGATGCCGACAAACGTTACTAAAGGCCCGCAGAATTCCCCGTTTATCCCTCACGATGATGACCGGCTCGCCAACCATGTCCGCGGTGAAGAAACTTTCCGGATCTGCGATTGTGCGGGACACACCGTTAGCTTCGCCGCAGTTCTGGCTGAGCGTTCCAACAAGTTGCCATGTGCGCAGGAAAATACGGGACTTTTCAATGCCGAGAATCGCCGGGTCAGTGTAAAACTTCGACGCCAGGGTATGCGCGCACTCAATCTGCTCGTTCACATCGAGGTGAAGCGGTTTGGTAGTCATAAAAGTTGCCTTGCGCTAAATAAATACTGGATTGAAGCCAACTAGAACTTGCGCGTTTCCTGACGTGACCACCGTTCGATAACCACTTTGGACTCCGTATAAAATTCTACTGCGTCACGCCCTTGGCCGTGCAAAATGCCGAAGAAGCTGTCTTTCCAGCCGCTGAAAGGAAAATAGGCCATTGGAGCAGCGACGCCGATATTAATGCCGATGTTGCCGGCGGGTGCTTCATAGCGAAACTTCCGCGCAGCAGATCCGCTGGTAGTGAAGAGCGAAGCTTGATTGCCGTAGGGGCTGCGCTTCAGAAAATCCATGGCATCGTCAATAGAATTCGCATGCACCAGGCTCAGAACCGGCCCGAAGATTTCCTGATGCGTAAGTTGGCTGGATAAAGGCAAGCCGTCAAGAATCGTCGGCCTGACGAAATTCCCCGTTTCATAATTTGGAATGTTGGCGCTCCGGCCGTCGACAATGGGTTTGGCTCCATCGTTAATTCCGGTGGCGATTAGGGTTTCGATGCGCTGCTTACTCTGGCTGGTGATGACTGGGCCCATTTGGATCCCTGAGTCCAAACCATTCCCAACTCGTAGCGAGGAGGCGGCCTTCGCTATAGAGTCGCGAAAAGTCTTTTGCGCCTCGCCAATCGTCACAGCCACGGATACCGCGAGGCAACGCTGACCAGCGCAACCAAATGCGCTGTCGCTAATGATCTGCGTCGCCAGTTCCATATCCGCATCCGGGAGCACGATCACGTGGTTCTTGGCTCCGCCTTGGCACTGCATGCGCTTGCCGCTAGCAGCAGCACGCATATAAACATGTTTGGCTACCGGCGTCGAACCCACAAAACTGATCGCGCGCACCTGCGGATGATCACACAACGCATCAACAACGTGGCGCCCACCATTAACCAGATTAACGATGCCCTTAGGTATTCCCGTTTGTTCGATGAGTTCAACGACACGGCGCATCGTAAGCGGGACGCGTTCCGACGGCTTCAACACGAGCGTGTTGCCACAGGCGATAGCGTAGGGAATAAACCAAAACGGTATCATCGCTGGAAAATTGAATGGCGTGATGGCGGCAACAACGCCCAAGGGCTGCCGAATCAACGTTTCGTCTACTCCCGGCGTGACGTCTTCCAGGTTGTAGCCCTGCATCATTAACGGGATACCGCAGGCTACTTCAACGTTTTCGATTCCTCGGCGAATTTCTGCCTTGGCTTCGGCAAGTGTCTTTCCATTTTCCAAAGTAATCAGGCGCGCGACTTCGCCGATATGTTCCTCTAGCAGGTTCTTCAGCTTGAAAAGATATTGGATGCGTTCGCCCGGAGGAGTACGTCGCCAGGATGGAAAAGCCGCCGCGGCCGCCTGAACCGCAGCGTCGACGTCGACGGTGGTGGAGAGTGGCGTACGCGCCAACAGCTCGCCGGTAGCAGGATTTTTGACCTCTTGGAATTGTGTTGTGGCGGAACGCTGCCACGCGCCGTTGACATAGTTGTGCAGCTCGATCGCTTCAGTCGTTACAGCACTGCTCATTCATTGCTCCAGGGCATGCGTGAAGAGAAAAACACACAGCCCAACGATAAGAAATGTCCAATCGATGTAGTCTACCAAAAATCTACGAATTGAGCGCCGCATCCTAGGCAGTCAAGACGCTCGGTTGAGCGCTGCTTGCTCTGAGAATTCCCTGGCGTAGCGCCAGACAAGCCATACCATCGTTGACAGCATACCCATCCATCCGAGCACGCGCGTCAGTCCACCAATCTGCTGATCGTGTAAGAGCGCATTCCACTGCGTAAACAAAATGTTCCAGTCGTGCTCCCCGGAACCCACCAGAGGAAGGGCTTCAGCGCGCGCGTCAGCCATATACGTGCCAATGTAAAGAAAATTCTCAAAAAACCAAAAGCTGCAGAAAGCAACTGCCGTGGCTTCACGCTGCCAAAAGAAATATAGCCCACATAAAAGCGGTACGAGCAATTCACCAAGTGTGCCGCCAAGGATAGTAATGGTATATCCGAACCAACTGAAGAAGTAATGCCCAGCTTCATGAATAATAAGATTGACGTAATCCAGAATGAGAAATCCGGAGCGATCTACGACTGCATACATTATGAAAAGAATGTAGAAGAGCTACCACGCAATGACCGATCCGCGAGATACCGGTTTCCACTCTTCAAACTGGACTGCAAGGATCGGCACTCAGAGAGCGTAACAAGTGCCTGTGCGAAGAGATAGGACCTCCAGATCAACAGTTTCGAAGACTAGGAACGCTTGCGGCCACAGCTTTAAGAAGAATGAGGCAACGGTTTCTCAAAACGTTATTTTCCCGTCGCCTCGAGGGCTTCGTACGCTGCTCCGATTAGTGGGGCTGATTCATTCAGCACTACGGACACCGGTATGTTGCCCAGCAAGCTCTCGAATTTCCACTTATCCTTGAAAGCATGGAAAAATGTGCCGTCTTTAATTTTTTCCAGGATTTTTACTGCTATCCCACCTGCCACGAATACCCCTCCAAGCGCCAGGACTTTCAATGCCAGGTTGCCCGCCTCTGCGCCATAAATGGCGGTCCATAGATCGAGAGTATCCACACATACTCGGCATGATCGCTCCAGTCCGTGACGCGTGATTTCAGGCGCTGGGTCCGCATCCGGATCTTCAAACGAAGCGTGCCGTACCAAAGGAGCCAAAAATTCATGAATCGTGCGGAATCCGCGACCCGACAGGATCAGCTCCCAACTGACCTGCGGATATCGGCGGCGCATGAATCGCAGAAGCTCGATCTGCTGCTCTGTGTGAGGAGCAAAATCGGAATGGCCGCCCTCGGAAGGCACCACGTGATATCGGCCATTAATCGAAACGAGAATGGACTGCCCAAGACCTGTACCTGCTGCTAGCAGCGCTTTGGTGCCACCGGGCTCGGTCGTGCCGGGATTTAACACCGTAAAATCTTCAGGCGGCAGGTGTTCGAGGCTATGACCCGTTGCGCCCAAATCATTCAGTAGAACGAGATGCTTTACGTCCAGCTCCTTCATCAAAGTTTCGGCTTCTACGGTCCAAGGAAGATTCGTGGCCCTGACGCGATTATTAATGACCGGACCAGCCACGCCGAATCCTGCGGCACGAATGCGATCACCGAACAGATGCGGGGCCGCTTGTCGCGAAAATTCCTTCACAATCAATTCGAATCGCGCAAACTCCTTGCTTGCGAAGCGCTGCTTATAGACAGGCGTCAGCTGGCCATCTCTTTCTGAAAAGAGCGCAAGATTACACTTCGTGCCACCAACATCCCCAGCAAGGATCAACTATTCCCCCTCCATTTGTTCCCCAAAACTTTGCCCGCTACGCCGGGTTGTACCACTTTCGGCCGTCTCGTTCGAGAAGCAGGTCACTCTCTCGCGGGCCCCAGCTCCCGGACGGATACTGCGGCACGACGGCGCTTCTAGTAGCGCTCCATACTTCCAGGATCGGATCAACTAACGCCCACGCGGCTTCCACGTTGTCACCCCGATCGAACAACGTGGCATCGCCCCGCACACAGTCGCTTAACAGTGTTGCGTAAGCGCTGCGCGTCGCCTCGCCAAAACCTTCTTGATAACTGAATTTCATGGTCACATTGCCGAGATTCATTTCAGTTCCCGGCCGCTTCGCCACAAAAGAGATGGAGATGCCTTCATCCGGCTGAATATTTAGCACCAAACGGTTTGGTTCAATGTTCCGCTCGCGGAACACCATATGTGGCGCCCGTCGAAATTCGATCACGATTTCCGTACTGCGCTTCGCAAGACGCTTGCCGGTACGAAGATAAAACGGCACGCCAGCCCAACGCCAATTGTCAATCAAGAGGCGCGCAGCCACAAAAGTTTCCGTGCGCGAATTCGGGTTGACACCTGGTTCCTGGCGATAGCCAGGTACCGGTTTGCCATTGACCTTCCCCGGACCGTATTGCCCCCGCACCACTGATTGCGCGACCATTTCCAGGTTGAACGGGCGGATGGACTGCAGCACCTTCAGCTTTTCATTGCGAACTGAGTTGGCGTCGAATTGCGCGGGAGGCTCCACGGCCACCAGAGACGTAAGTTGCAAGACATGGCTTTGAATCATGTCGCGAAGAGCCCCGGTAGTCTCGTAGAATCCTCCACGCCGCTCTACTCCCAATGTCTCTCCTGCCGTGATCTGCACGTGATCCACATAATTGCGGTTCCACAACGGCTCGAAAATGCCATTGCCGAAGCGCAGCACCAACAAGTTCTGCACGGTATCCTTACCAAGATAGTGGTCGATGCGATAAACTTGCTCTTCTTCAAAAACACTCAGAACAATTCTGTTCAACTCTTTTGCGGATGCCAGATCCCGCCCGAAAGGCTTTTCAATAATTATGCGCACCCAGGAGTCCGGGGTGGCGGGGCGCGCAAGACCTGCGCGTCCGAGCTGCTCTACGATGTCGGGATAAACCTCTGGCGGCGTGGAAAGGTAAAAAAGCCTATTTCCGCCGATGTCTTTTTCTTCTTCAAGCTCGCTTAGCCGCTTGACGAGCTGCGCGAAAGCGTCCGGGCTGTTGTACTCCCCTTGGCAGTAATATAAATTCGAGGCGAATTGCTTCCACTGATTCGGATCAATGGGTCCCACTTCCGAGATGCTTTTTGCAGCTTCAGCGACAGAGGTACGGAAACTCTCGTCAGTCATCGGCGTACGGGCAAAGCCTAAAATGATGTACCGTGGGCCGAGTGAATTGTGTATTGCCAGGTCATACAACGCAGGAATAACTTTGCGTTTAGCTAGGTCGCCAGAGGCGCCGAAGAGCACCACGGCACAAGGCTCAGTGACGCCGCCATATCCAGCCGCCGATCTATCGGTATCTTCAGCCATCATGCCCCCTAGCGTCACTCGAATCTCAACTAGCTCAGGCAGTGCCTCAGCACTATACCTCAACACCGAACTTTCTCAGCTCCGACCGCAATTGCGCCGGCTCTTGGTAGCGAATCGCGTTCATACCCAAACGTCGTGGAGCTTCTAGATTGAGCGGCCGGTCATCGATGAAGATGCACTGCTCCGGAGGACGTTGCGTAACCTCCAGAGCTACCCGAAAGATCGTTTCCTCTGGCTTGCGGGATCGCACGTAGCAAGAACTGAAGAAAACCACAAAGTTTCTACGCAGGCCGAAAGCTTCAATCCGATACTTATTTAGTTCCAATGGCTCGTTATTGATCGCCCCGATGAAGTACTTTCCTAAGTCCGTCACCTCATCGAGGATAGCGCGCGACTCTGGAAACTCCTGGGATTGCGCAAACATAAATGCCGTGAACTCCTCGCGACTAAAAGTTCGCGGACGGTAAAAGAGGGTCCGGTCAAGATACTCATCCAGCGTGATGAGCCCCGCGTCAAACGCCGGAAACGAGAGATCATGGCGGTCCTGAAACTCTTCCCAATCCAGATGAAAAGCGGCGGCCGCCTCCCGCCGGGAATTGCGGTCCCAGCCATTAGTAAGCACTACGCCGCCGATGTCCCAAAACAATGTCGTGATCTCTATCAAGTGGACACCACCTCGCTAAGGGGTGTGGCGGAACAGGTGATTTGATGCAGGACCTTAAGCTTTCTATTCTTGTAAGCCGGGCGTGTCAAGTGGCACGTCGGCACATTGGGGTAGCCATTCAAAACGGCAAAAAACGCGGGTTCGATGCACACCGTGACGTTCTGTGCCCTATGAATTTCCTCAAAGTTGCAGTAAGGTCGAAGATGGTTTCTCCAGGAGACTAGCATGGCAAACGAATCTTGCGGTCCAACGCCCGCAGCCGAGCCGGTGCAGGCCGGCACACGCATGGTTCACTGCGTCAAGTTTGGTAAAGATATGCCCGGGTTAGACCGTGTCCCTTGGAAGGGTGAGATCGGCAAACGCGTCTATGAGAACGTATCGAAAGAAGCTTGGAAGCTATGGCTCGAACATTCAAAGATGATTATGAACGAATACCGGCTGAATCCACTCGATCCTAATTCCCAGAAAATCATGGAAGAACAAATGGAGCAATTTTTCTTCGGCGAGGGCGCCAAGCTGCCGGAAGGTTACGTTGCGCCGAAAGCCAAAGGCTAGCTTCAAACTCCACTCTGACGCCCGGTAGCTGGATGTTCGACCGGCAACCGGGGAACGATGTGAAATCGCAGCTTGGCGTGGGATTCCCGAAGGAATTTTTCCACGTGTTCCGCACTTTCGCCTCGCGCAAAAATAAACCCCAGATAGCTTGATCCTTCCGGCCAAGCGGCAATATAGTCGTGCAAGCGGGCAGTTATCAGTAGTTCGGTGATCCCTGCGCTCTCGCGCGCCGGATGCTCTTCTTCGACTCGTGCCAGAATTCCGCTCGTGGGGACTGGAATCATCATAACGCCACAGGCAGCTTTCTCGCGCGGCCAATCTCGACCGTCAAGATTAAGTGCATGACGCAAAAGCAGCTCTTCGAGGCTGATGAATTCAGTTCCTTCATCGCTTCCGAAATGAAGCGCGCGCGCGCACAGCCCCCCGATGGGCCGCGGTGCGATTTCCAGCGGCCATACTCCGTCGTCATTGATGCGAAACTCAGCGTGTATGGGACCATGCGAAAGGCCGAGAGCGCGCGCTGCATCCCCCGCGCAGCGTTCGATTGCAAACTGTTCCGATTCCGACAGTCGAGATGGCGTGACGTAGATTGTTTCTTCGAAGAATGGCCCTTCCAGGGGATCAGGCTTATCGAAAATTGCGAGAATACGTAAGTCGCCATCGGTGAGAAGTCCTTCCACCGCTACTTCCCTACCCGGAATATAGCCTTCCACAATCATTCGATCGAGATTTGCTTCGCGTGTTGCCAAAATTTCCGCTGATTCCAATAACCGGTGAAGACGCGCTGTCGCGGCGACAAATTCCTCGCGATTATTGGCTCGTATAACACCTTGGCTCGCCGACAACGACAATGGCTTCAACACACAAGGAAAAGAAATTCCCAGAAGCACTGGCTCCGGTGTGGGCTGCACGGCAAGGTTCTTAAACCACGGTGTCCGCAGGCCCGAGGCGTGAAACACTTCTCGCAAGCGTGCCTTGTTTCGGCATGCTTCAACAGCCGATGGATGGTTATATCGCAGCCCCAGACCTCGCGCGGCATTCGCGGCAGCGGCGGCGGGCCGGTCCCCTAACGCCAGGATGCCGTTTACTTCCCGCCCGCGAATGGTCTCTAGCACCGTATAAGCAGCGCTATCGGGGGATTCGAAATGAACCGCAATCGCGTGATCACCCCAGGGGTCTTCTAGATGATGGCACCGGTCGGTTACATAGACGATTTCAGTATCCAGTTTCTCAGCGGCTTCTTCGAAGCTGCGGGTCTGGTAACCCAGCTTGCTTGTAAAGAGAAGCACTCGTTTGGATCGTATCGTCATGCGGAGGAAGTATTCGTTGGCCAATCAGATGAAGCTTGCGGCCGTAGCCACGGATTTTTGAACTTGTGGCTTTACGCTGTTGATGGAAAACAATTGGTCGCGTGTCGGTTCGGCACAGCAATACCAGGGCTCGCTCAAAAATGGTACGGCCGCTGCCGGACTGACCCCCTGTTGCAGCTTAGGTAGTTCCAATCCCGCAGCCACATGCGCAGCGCTCCAGATGCGTTCGAACGCCATGGACCGCGATTCTTTCCGCGCATCGGCGCTCGCGGCAATTTCCTGTACGGATTCGCTCAGCGCATCAACGCGTGGATCGGCATGCTTCCAGGGATAGACCAGCGATTGCGGATCGAACGGTCCTACCGTTTGCCTTATATCGTCCAATTCCAGCATCCGAGAACCTTCGGGAATCAGCAATCGGATACCGAGTTGAATGGGTGCGACGTTTTCTATCAAGCCTTGTTTCTGAATCACACTTAACAAATCCAGATAACCCTCCATCGTTGTCCACGGCGAAAATGGTACGAACGTCGGATGCAGCGTCATCCCCAGCGCGCGGAATCTTCCCACCACATGAAGAAAGTCTTCTCGTGTGTGTCCTTTGTCCAGTGCCTGAAGGATCGCGTTATCCACCGATTCCACCGCGCTGATGACAAACAGGCAGCCGCTATCACGAAGCCTGGCCAAATGTTCCTCATGCTTTCGTAAATGCTCAATCTTGATCGTCACATCAAACGTCGTGAACGGAAATTCCTGGTGGAACTCTTCCATTAGCTCCACAGCGTGCCGAATACCATTGAAAAAGTCGGGATCGCCGAATGAAATATGTTGCGCTCCGGCCGCTACTTGCCGGCGAATATCCTCCAACACAACGTTGCGGCTAACGATTCGAAAAACGCCTTTATAAACCGGCACAATGGGACAATGCCGGCAGAGATGTTTGCAACCTCGGCTTGCTTCGGTGGAGCCAACAATGCGGTATCCATTGCCGGGAATGAGCAGATGGGCGTATTTATCGAGGGCCGGCATTCCGGAGCGATCTGGAACTTCAAATTGTAGGCGTTCGAGCGATACCAGGGATTCGGTTTGCGCCACGGATTCTTTGTCGCCGTTGCTGAGCCGCTCGGCAAGATGTACAAGTCCATTCTCGAATTCACCTCCGAGAATAGTTCTTACACCCAGCGTTCGAAGATAATTTACATTCATGGGTGCGTACAGACCGTAACAACACAGGTGGGCACTCGGATTTTGCTTCCGTAAAGATGGAATTAGCTGTGCAGCCAGTCGTGTAGCCGTGTGCATCGGCAGATAAAGCGCTATAAGTTCTGCACCGCGTATAGCGGACTCATCCATCGATTGACGCGCCAGATCTAAGCAGACCACGTGGTGGTCCCGCTTGCGCAGCCATGCCGCGGGAGACGCCAGCCCAAAAGGCTGCCGTCCCAGCTCGTAGGTCGAAATCAGGACAATATTCACGGTCCTACAAGTATAGCTGTCCGGCGCGCGGATTCGTTTTCGGTTATTATAGGGGGCTAATCACCTGGCAAAGGACACCGATGGCCATCTCCGCTGGCAATTCTTTCGGTACACGCGACAAGCTCAGTGTTGGTGCGCAGACTTTTGATATTCATCGGTTCGAACTTCTTGAAAAGCGTCTGGGTTGCAACCTTTCCGCACTGCCTTTTTCCTTGCGTATTTTGCTTGAAAATCTTTTGCGCTGCGAAGATGGCCGCTTCGTTCATTCTGCGGACATCCAGGCGTTGGCAAATTGGAAGCCTGGTGCCCCTGAAAAGGAGATCGCGTTCATGCCCGCGCGGGTTTTGTTGCAAGATTTTACTGGCGTCCCGGCGGTCGTTGATCTTGCCACCATGCGCGAAGCCGTAAAACGCATGGGCGGCAATCCAAAGCGAATCAATCCGTTGTTCCCTGCCGAACTGGTCATCGACCACTCAGTTCAGGTTGATAGTTTCGCGAATGTCAATGCCTTCGGGCTGAATGCTGAGCTGGAATTCCAGCGTAACGTTGAGCGCTATGCCTTCCTGCGCTGGGGCCAAACCGCTTTTCAGAACTTTAAGGTTGTACCGCCCGATACCGGCATCTGCCACCAGGTGAACCTGGAATATCTCGCTAGAGTGGTTTGCGCGGTGCCTTCTGGAAACCGCGCGGAAGCCTATCCCGATTCCGTTGTTGGCACGGATTCCCACACCACCATGGTTAACGCTTTGGGCGTTTTTGGCTGGGGCGTCGGCGGCATCGAGGCGGAAGCTGCCATGCTGGGGCAGCCATCCTCCATGCTCATCCCCGAAGTGGTGGGATTCCGCCTACACGGTAAATTGCAGGAAGGCGCCACTGCGACAGACTTGGTTCTGACAGTCACGGAAATGTTGCGCAAGAAAGGCGTCGTTGGCAAATTTGTCGAATTCTTCGGCTCGGGGCTCTCCACTCTGAGCGTGCCCGACCGCGCAACCATCGCAAATATGTCACCCGAATACGGCGCGACCATGGGTTTTTTCCCAGTGGATGCCGAAACCCTGGCCTATCTCCAATTTACGGCTCGCCCTGCCGAGCAGATTGCTCTTGTCGAAGCCTATTGCAAAGAACAGATGCTCTTCCGCACCGATGCAACCCCCGCGCCCTGCTTTAATGACACCCTGGAACTCGATTTGGGTACCGTTGAGCCCACCGTGGCGGGACCCAAGCGTCCACAGGATCGCGTTTCTCTACGCAACGCGAAAAGTTCTTTCACCAAAGTTGTTGAAGGCACGCCCGATAAGCACGTCCGCGTTCGAAACAACGGCGACTCGTTCGATCTTTCCAGCGGCGCGGTCGTTATCGCGGCGATTACCAGCTGCACCAACACTTCCAACCCATCGCTGATGCTTGGCGCTGCCCTTCTGGCGAAAAAAGCCGTTGACCGCGGGCTGAAGGTTAAGCCCTGGGTGAAAACGAGTCTCGCACCGGGTTCGAAAGTCGTCACCGATTACCTAAACGCCGCAGGCTTGATGCCTTATCTGGAAAAGCTGAATTTTCATTTAGTCGGCTACGGTTGCACGACTTGTATCGGAAACAGTGGTCCGCTGCCGGACTCCATCGGCGCTGCGATCAAAGATCATAATCTGATCGCCGTGGCCGTCCTCAGCGGCAACCGCAACTTCGAAGGCCGCATTCACCCGCTTGTGCGCGCCAACTACCTTGCCTCGCCGCCGCTCGTGGTGGCTTATGCGCTGGCCGGTCGCATGGACATGGATCTGACAACCGAAGCACTCGGCACCGACCCTGCCGGTAAATCCGTATATCTACGGGACATCTGGCCCACGCCGCAGGAAATTGAGGATACCGTACGCAAATCAGTTTCCTCAGAGATGTACCGCAAAGAATATGCCGAAGTGTTCGAAGGCGACGCCCACTGGAAGTCCATGCCCGTACCCCAAGGCGACCTTTACCAGTGGGATCCGAAATCTACTTACATCAAATTGCCCCCCTATTTCGATAACATGCCGAAAACGCCGCCGCCTCTTGCAGACATCCACGGCGCTCGAGTGCTCGCCATCCTCGGCGATAGCGTCACGACTGACCATATTTCCCCCGCCGGTTCCATTCCGGTTGATTCCCCCGCCGGCAAATACCTCATCGCCAACGGCGTTAAGCCTCATGACTTCAACTCCTACGGCGCGCGCCGCGGAAACCACGAAGTCATGGTGCGAGGTACCTTTGCAAATATTCGCCTTCGTAACCAGCTCGCTCCTGGCACCGAGGGCGGCTGGACACTTTATCTCCCCAGCAACGAAAAAATGCCCATTTACGACGCTGCCGTGAGGTACCGCGAGGCCGGTATTCCTCTCATCGTCCTTGCCGGCAAAGAATACGGTTCCGGATCGTCGCGCGATTGGGCCGCCAAGGGAACACGTCTGCTCGGCGTGCGTGCGGTCATCGCCGAAAGTTATGAACGCATCCATCGCAGCAATCTGATTGGCATGGGTGTGTTGCCGCTGGAATACAAGCTGAGCGAGAACCGCGAGTCCTTGGGACTTACCGGCAATGAAGTTTTCGAAATAGAAGGCGTTGCTTCACTCTCCGCTAAAAAAGCTGTTACAGTGCGCGCCAAATCTCCAGAGGGCACGGAAAAAACTTTTTCTGCTATTGCTCGCGTCGACACGCCAGAGGAAGTTGTCTATTATCACCACGGCGGGATCCTGCAATACGTTTTGCGCCAAATGTTCTAGCTGTAGCCATAGGCGTAACGCCCAGGCGTTCTGATTGGCGCAGCGCTTTCCATCCGTCGTTCGAATCGATCATTCAACCTGAGGACTGCGCTACGCGACTCTCTTTTTTCGCAGGGTGCGATTGGCTCTTGATGCGCCAAAGCAATAAAACGCCCGCAACGACCGACACCAGACTCGCTGCCTGGGCATTTGTAAGACCGAAAAATGACCGCGGATTGATGCGCAGGAACTCGATCAGAAAACGTGCCAGACCCGTCAAAATCAAGTACGCAGAGAATATTTCGCCCTTGGCCTTCGCACCTTGCAAAGATTTTGTCCCCATACGCCATAGAAACGCTGCAATCGCCAGCCAAATGAAAAACTCGTAGAGCGGCGTTGGGTGAACGCGTTGCGTAGTCGGCACCACGCCGTTGGGAAAGCTCATGCCCCAAGGAAGCGTCGTCGGCACGCCGTAATCTCCATCTCCTGACAGCAGGCAGCCAATACGTCCGATGGCATACCCAACCGCCCCCGCCGGGGAGCACATGTCCAGAAACTCCAGCAACGGAATCTTCATACGCCGCGCCAGGATCAACAGTGCGACGAATCCCCCAAGGAAACCTCCAAACCACGCGAAGCCAAACCGGCTAAAGAGTAGCGGCCAAGGATCCGCAAAAAACTCGCTAGGATTTTCTAGGACGTGATAGAGACGAGCGCCCACAAGACCCGCAATTCCGGCAATGCCGATGATCAAAAAACCTTCATCTTTTTTGGCCGTCTTCGCCTGCTTTGATTGGGTAGCCTGTTGTAATTGCACTCGGCGACGATCAAAATCCGCCTGTAACACATACGCCGCGACCAGAAGACCAGTCGCAACCATCAACCCAAAGGTCGGAATGGCTACGAAACCAATGTGCAGGAATGGGATCATAAGTGAAGAAATAATCTACTTGAACTTAGAAAGTATACATGAGCCCGCCCAACCGGCCGGAAGCTACCTCTTATGCAGAATAAAACCTAGCGTCAGCCATATTCCCAGCGCCGCCCACTCGGCCGGCGAAAAATGTCCCGGAAATACCGGCAGTAGCTTCATAAGTAGCAATAGCAGCGAGACGCTTATGCCCAACGCGGTTACCATCCGCATGCCCAATCGTTTCTCTACCATCCAAAAAGAGAGACACGCCAATAGCCACCCGCAGGCCGACGCCATAGAGCCTACTTCGGTCACTGGAACCAGCAGCGCATCCCCCAGCAGGAGTCCCACAAGCGTGCCCGCGGTTATACCTAAAATGGCTACCGATGGTGTCAGGAATTTCTCATGAACTCTCCCCAATCGTGGGTCGATCGTCCGCCGTCGGCCGAACGCAAACAGCAGCCGGCTGGAGGCCACAAAGTTCCCGTTGAACACTTCGAATAATGCAAATATCGCGACCACCAGCACCAATCTCACCAGCCATGGCGTGCCCATGGCTCGTTCGAATGCGATCGCCGTGGCAAAGCGCTGCCCGAGCAGGCTCTGCCATGGAGTGACGTAGGACACCGCTGCTATGGCCAGCATATAAAATGCTGCCCCTACAATAACCGCCATGGCAATGGCACGAAAAAATCCGCTAGCGCGAAAGTCTGGATGTGCTTCCTCGGCTACTTTCGGCACGGATTCGAACCCGGTCATGAAGTACGGCACAATCTGTAGCGTCAAAATGATCGATGCCAGGGGGGTGGTGCTGAACGCCGGGTGAAAGTTTGCAACAGATCCATTCCTGGCACTGAAGAAGATAACCACCAAAAAAAGCAGGAGTACCGCCGAAGTGGCCCAATTTTGGAATGTGGCGCTCGAACGAATCCCCCGATAGTTGAGAATCGCCAGGAAAACTGTCAGCCCAATGCCGAGCAGGAGCCGCGGCAAGAACACTGGCTGGTCGGCAACGCGGTACAATTCGAATGAATTGAGGGAAGGAAATACATAAGCGGCTAGCTTGCCCACGGCAACTGCTTCCCACGGGCAAACAATAAAATAGGCCAGCAGCATCATCCAACCTGTTACGTAGCTCACAATTGGCGGAAAGACCTGCGCCGTATACGCCGCTTCTCCAGCCGCATCCGGCAGGCGTTGGACCCATTGGCCATATACATACGCAACGGGAAGGAGAAGAATGCCTCCCACAGCGAAGGCCAACACCGCGCCCAGGGGGCCCCCTCGGCCCAGCCAGTCGTCCATCAGGACTAGCCAGCCGACACCAACCATCGAGCCGAACGCCAAAGCAAAGTAATCAGCCAGGCGAAGCTTGCGCGCAAGAGTTCTCATGTCGTTGGCGAAGCCTCGATTCTATACAGCTTCCCGCTCTCTGCCATCCACTTCTAATAACCTAAGCTATCCTCTAACCAGGACCGTCCCCGATTTCTTACATCCCATGCTTCCGTATGGCCTCCATCTGCACTACACTGCGTTCGAACAACTATGAAAGCCAACAAATTCTTTAAAGAAGCTCTGTACCTGGCTACTCCGTTTTGCGTAACCGACGGTGAGAAGTTTCGCCTGAAAGACCATGACCCCGCCGACACCCGCGGCGTAAAAAGCAAAAAGCATGCCGAGGAGCGGCTGGAGCAAAGTGTCGACTTGCTCCGCCGCATGCAGGAAAAACTATACGCGCAGGATCGCTGGAACTTGTTGTTGATTCTTCAGGGGCTCGACGCTTCCGGCAAAGATGGCGTCATCAAACACGTCATGTCTGGAGTAAATCCGGTAGGTTGCGAGGTTCACTCCTTCAAGGCCCCCAGCAACGAAGAATTGAACCACGACTTTATGTGGCGAACTCACAGGGTCATGCCTGAACGCGGTAAGATCGGCATCTTTAACCGCTCGTATTATGAAGAAGTGCTTATTGTGCGGGTTCACCCGGAATTGCTAAAACATGAGAAGTTGCCTGACCGGCTCATCACTAAACACATTTGGGACCAACGTTATGAGGACATCAATGCCTTCGAACGCTATCTCATACGTGAGGGTATGGTGATCCGTAAATTCTTCCTCCACCTTTCCAAGAAAGAGCAGAAGAAGCGTTTTCTGGCGCGCCTTGACGATCCCAAAAAAAATTGGAAATTCTCCATGGACGACATCAAGGAACGTCACTTCTGGAAGGATTATCAACAAGCGTACGAAAAGATGATTCAGAAAACGGCGACCAAAGACGCGCCCTGGTATGTGGTTCCCGCTGACAACAAATGGTTCACTCGTTTGATTGTCGCCGCTGCAACCATCGCGGCGCTGGAAAGCCTCCATCTTTCCTTCCCCGATGCTGATGCGGAGAAAAGGAAAGAGCTAAAAGCTGTAAGGGAATCCCTGCTCCACGAGAGCGAGGGAAGTTAGCCGCGTAAATACTTTGCGTGTCGAGGGTGCACACCATGAAACAAGTGGCGGCCGTGATTGGCCTAGGATTTGTCGGAAGAGCGCATCTGGAAGCTTTGCGGCGCCTCGGCATTGAAGTTCGCGGCGTACTCGGCAGTTCCCGTGAGCGCAGTGAAGAAGCACGGCAATCGCTGGGTGTCGGCCGTTCCTACGCTTCGCTCGACGAGCTGGCCTCCGATTCTTCGGTAACCGTCGTTCACATTTGTACGCCGAACTATTTGCATTTCGAAGAGGCCAGCCGCCTGCTGCGCGCCGGAAAACATGTGTTGTGCGAAAAGCCTCTCGCCGTGGACTCCCGCGAATCGGAAATGCTTGTGAAAATATGTCGCGAGTCTGCGCGCGCTGGCGGCGTTGCTTACAACTTGCGCTACTACCCGCTATGCCACGAGGCCAAAGCCATCGTAGCCGCCGGCTCGATCGGCCAGCCTCGTCTGGTTCACGGAAGTTTCTTGCAGGATTGGCTTCTTTATCCCACCGATTGGAATTGGAGGTTGGATCCGAAATTTGGCGGCGAACTCCGCGCTGTTGCTGACATTGGCACGCATTGGCTCGATCTCACCATGTGGATTACTGGGAAAAAAGTCACCGAAGTTTGCGCGGACCTCGCCACCATAGTGCCGGTACGCAAGCGTCCGCGCGGCCGCGTGGAATCTTTCCAAAAGGCGACCTCAGCGAGCGCAGACGAAGTCTCCATAACCACTGACGACTATGCCTCCGTGCTGTTGCATTATGAAAACGGCCTGCACGGTGTAATGAGCGTTTCGCAAGTAAGCCCTGGACGTAAAGCCAGATTGTGGTACGAAATCGACGGGACGCAAGGCTCGCTTGCTTGGAATTCTGAATCACCGAATACGCTGTGGATTGGCCGGCGGGATGCTGCCAGCGAACTGCTACCGAAGGATCCTGGGTTGTTGAGCCCAGCTGCGCGCGGTTACGCAGCTTATCCCGGGGGCCACGCCGAAGGTTATCCCGATACCTTCGTACAACTTTTCCGCGATTTTTATAGTTACGTCGAGGCGGGAGATTTCCAAGCTCCGCAAAAATTTCCCAATTTCCAGACCGGCCATGAAGAACTTTTGCTCTGCGAAGCGATCGCCAAGAGTGCGCAAGACCGCGCGTGGGTGCCGGTCGCAAGCTAAGGTTAAGTCAGCGCTAAAAGCGAGGACGGCGATCTTGTGATCGCCGCTTAACGCCAAGTGCTCTAGAAAAGATGCGCCCCGCTCTCACTTGGACAGTTTTTGTGTCGATTCGCGCACCATCAACTCTGCGGGCACCTTGCGGCGTACCATTGGAACTTCCCGTTTTTGATCCCGCGCTCCAATCGCCTCCAGGATAATCCCCACCGCTAGCGTACCCATCATTTCCATCGGCTGGCGCACCGTAGACAATGAGGGCACGGATAGTGCGGCCTGGGCTACATCGTCAAAACCTATCACCGAACAATCCTCCGGAACTCGCACCCCATTCTTCTTCAACGCCCGCAAGGCGCCGAGCGCTGTCATGTCATCGAAAGCTACCAGCGCCGTGAACGGTTTGCCCCTGCGTAATAGTCCGGTTGTGAGACCGGATCCCGCCTTAAAACTTGAATTGGGGTCCAACGACTCAGGCAATTCGGCGATTCGTTTCTGGTCGAGCGAAATCCCAGCCGCTTGCGCGAAGCTGCGAATCCCCTTCCAGCGCTGTCCGCTGCTGGCCAGCGTCTTTGGGCCTCGAATGAACGCGATGTCGCGATGTCCCAAACTGTGAAGATGCTCGAGTGCTGCACGCGCGCCCGCTTCGTTGTCCACGGAGACTGTGCTGACCGCGTCGATATCGATTTCTCTTCCCACGATGACCGTGGGCACTTGTTTGCGCGTCAAGTCTGCCAACAGCTTAATGTCCATCGCCAGCCAGTTCGCGATTACGATGAGTCCCTCGACACGGCGGTCGAGCAGCATCTCCAGATATCGTTCAAAGCGCGGTGGCTCGTTGTGCGCGTCCGCCAGCAACGATAGATAGTTCCCCTGATAAAGCGAATTTTCGATCCCGTGCAAAATTGGCGTGCAATACGGGTCCGTGATGTCGAAGAGCATCACCCCGACCACATTCGAACGCTGGCTGCGCAGCGATCGCGCCAAGGGATTCGGGCGATAACCAAGGTGCCTCGCCGCAGTTTCGATGCGAAGCTTCGTCTCCGCCGGTATGTAACGCGAGAGTGGCGCGTTGTTCAAAACAATGGATACCGTTGAAGGAGAGTATCCGCTTTCACGCGCTACATCACGGATGGTCATAACCACGGCTCTGGCCAGGGTCGCATCCTCAGTTTGACGGTGTATTCAGGGCCTTATTTGGCAATTTAGGCCCTTTAGAAAACGTGTAGTCGTAACGTAAGCTCGGCGGCAAACGGTCAGAGCGCTGACGCGTATTGTATTCGAGCTGATAACGCTGATGTTCGGCATCCGTCGGGTAATCCTTACCTTTCGGATACGGATACGCTAAAGGCCCATGCCGTGGAAGCGGCTCGACGCTGAAAGCATCCGCGGCATAGAAATCCAGATCTTTCTCGAAACCGTCCGCATAGAAAAAGTAATCGCGCACCCATCCCGCAGGCAGGGCGGGAACTCGACGCGGGTCGAAATCCAACTTCACGCCTTCCCCGGAACTAAAGACCACGAATCGCTCGTCGGACGCCCGCAGTAAATCGTGAACATCCCCATACCGCGTATAATTCCCCGCCGCACGTGCATACGGGCCCGTCATACTGCGCGACGCATACGAATATGTGGTGTCGCTTGCTGGTTGCAGACGATGCTCTCGCGGGAATCCAAGAAATTCCAGTGCCGCCCTGGCCAGCGGTACTTCCGCCACGTGAATATCCTTCGTTTCTTGCGTCTGATCGATCCGCACCGCGTCCCAATATATTTTCAGATTATTGACGATGCGAATCCATCGTGTACCCGGGGGCAGCTTACCCGTTAAGTCCGCGACCATGGTGCGTGCGAGGCCCGCTGGAAAGCCCATGTCTTCCACCACACGCGTCCACTTTCCGTGCGTGTCGAGTGCTTCAACGTACGGCGCAATCACCTTTATGCCTGCCTGGTCCGCTGCGTACATCGAGGTGGCCGTAAAGTAATCGGTATAGCCGTCGAGGATCAGGCGCAACGGCTTGTTCGCATCCCACTCCCCAAGATCCAATTCCAGCCAATGAAGTTTCGCAAAACCCACAAAAGGTAAATCTTCAAAGTTCGTTACGTATTTGCGATCGCGCTTTTCAATTAACCCTAGAACATTTTTCCCGTGGTCATCCCACGCGCCAGCTGGCGGTCGCGCATTACGGCTAGCGATCACGCGAAATTCTGGAAATGGTGGCGTGCTGGCAAAGCGCTCGTTTGGATACACTTCGTATGCCGCGGGATGATCGATCGCCAGCAAACGCACCTGATCCAAGTAAACCGTCTCTTCCATCGGTTCGAGGAAGCGGAAGCTTAGCAGACCGTTGCGTGGGTGCAAGCTGCGCGCCGGTACTTTCAGATATTCGTCCGGATCCGGAACGTCGCGCTCCCCGGGAGCAATCCAATGTCCCACAACGCCTGGGCCGATCATGTCCGCGATAAACTCATATTCATCCCCATTCCACGAAAATAAGACTGGGCAAGAACTTCCACGCCGGTCGAGTTCAGAAATTGTATGCGCTTTTCCTGCAGCAACATTTATTTCATCCTGCGGGACCCCCGTAGGCCACAGCAGCCGCACGACTTCGGCGTTGCGTTCGGAGCCAAGTCCAGCCAGCACCGTCGTGGTATTTTGTCCGAGATAACCCGATGCGCCCACGACTTCCCACTTCTGATAGAGAGGGCCCGCATAAATCTCCACCTTGGTACCGATGGCGCTTTTGTTGTCATTCAGAGCCTGCAGTTCAATGCGCAGCCACTTGTTTTTATTGCCGCCTTCGTTTCGCAGCAGTAAAGGACCGCCGCCCAGTTGCGTAACGATCAGATCCGCTTTTCCGTCACCAATAGTATCGGCGATCGCCAGTGCACGCGGCTGCGCCAGCTTCACCGTATCGAGTTGCACATCCTTCGTGACGTCCGACCAGCCTTTCGTTGCCATATTCCGCAGCAGCTTAATCTGTCCACCACCACCGTTGGATTCACCCACCGCCACAAGATCCAGCCAGCCATCATTGTCGTAGTCGACCGCGGCCAATCCCCAGCCATGCTGCCAGCCAAAATCGGGTAGCGCCACACGCTCCAGCGCTTTTCCTTCCCGGTTCCGCCACAGGCTGATCCCCGGCGCGGCTTCGTGAGTAAACGCCAAATCCATCCAACCGTCTTTGTTGAAGTCGAACGCGATTACGCCCACCGCCGGTGGAAGATTTTCTTTTTTGAAATCAATGCCGGAAAGCGGCGAGAACTTCCCTTCGCGCGGATTCAGATAAATCGCGGCTCCGTTCGAACCGCCGGCAAATACAAAATCGATCGCCCGATCGTTATTAAAGTCGGTTGTGACGAGACCCGCACCCGTCGCGGCGATGCCCAGCGCCGTTTCCGCCGAAATATCTGTAAACGTGCTGTTGCCATTATTCCGCCATAGAAAATTCTGCGCCGGTGCGCCTGGGCCGCCGGTATCCGGAGCCACCGTTACGTACAGATCCAGGTCGCCGTCGTGATCGTAGTCCACGAACGTCAAGCCTACGCAACCTTTCTCCCTCCGTATTCCCACCGCTTGGGTCACATCTTCAAATCTACCGTTGCCGTTGTTGCGCAGCAGTCGGACGCCATCGCTCAGGCAGACCGCGAGATCCGGGTGGCCGTCATTATCAAAATCGCCTGCAGCGCATCCCCATCCACTGCCCGCAAGGTTCAGTCCCGCGTCGCTGGTCACATCCTCGAAGCGTCCGTTGCCAAGATTGTGCAGCAAGCGGCTCGTTCCATCCGCCTTTCCGCTCACCAGGAAAAGATCAGGCTTGCCATCTCCGTCGTAATCGATGAAGCATGCTCCGCTGCTCGCCCCGATAACCTGCGTGGCCGTGCTCTTCAACAGCGACCCCATCGGCTGCGCAGTGAAGCGCACAGGTATCGCCGCCGGCACTTCGAGCGCGGCATGCACTAGCTCCGCCAGGGAATAACGTCCTTGATCACCATAACCAGCGCCAAACGGCGTACCCAGATGTTCTGTCGTAATTTTCTGAAAGCGCGCCAGATGTTCGCGCGCCGCCGCCGAATCACCTTTTCGCTGGTATGCGCGCGCTAAGCCAAACTCCGAGGACGCGTGAAATGGGTTGAGCGCCAAGCCTTTCTGAAACGCCGCTATCGCCTCGTCGTATTTTTGTAGTTGCGAATACAGGTAACCCACAAAATAGTAGGCATCCGCCTCATTGGGCGATATCTCGATAACGCGCTGAAACGCGGCAATCCCTTTTTCGAACTCGCCCAGATCCTTGTACGCGATCCCCAGGTTGTACCAGGCATACGGATCTCGCGGCAGTTGCCGCGCCGCCTCCTCCAATGCCGCGCGCGCAGCTTCCACCTTCTGTTGGTTCAGTAGCGCTATGCCCAGATTCAATCGTGCTACCGCAAATTTCGGATCGGCCTGCAACGCTTGTTCGAATAGTTTTTGTGCGTCCGCGGGCCGTTGCTGGTTCATGTACGCAACTCCCAGCGTATTCAAGCGCAACGCTTTCGAGCTATCGCCCTGCGAAGACTTACTCTTGGAACTATCCTCGCTCGTTTTTGCTTGCCCGGCGCGCACCTGCAGCAAAAGTTCTGCTCCACACACAAAAACAACGCAACAAAGAGCCACCAACTCCAAACGCCGATGAAAAATACGCATGAGGGTCGTTCTTCCTGTCCGCGCGAAAACGCAGGATTGCTCTTGCTGCAACCCGAGGCCTTTAGATTCTGTGGGCTGCCCCGCCCGTCGTCAACCGTTTTTGTAGGCCCATTTTGTCAATTCTTCCTGCGTGCAATTCTACCGCACCGCAAACCGCACCCTTCAGTTGACCTCTGGCGCACCCGCGCTTACCCTCACACGTAGAACTATGGACTCCATCACCTTTGCCACCATCGCTGAAATTACAGAAAACATTCGCAATAGAAAGATTTCCCCGGTTGAGATTGTAGAAGCGCATTGTCGGCGCATTCAGACTTTGCAGCCGCGCCTGAATGCTTTCGCTCATGTTGACTTCGAAAATGCCCGCTCTCTCGCACGCGCGGCGGAGACCGCCATTTCAAGCGGAACTTCCATTGGCCCGCTCCATGGCGTGCCACTCACCGTCAAAAGCTGTATCGACGTAGCCGGTTGGCCTTGTGCCGTTGGCTCGCGCCTTCGCAAAGACTATGTTCCTCGCCACGACGCGCCGCTTGTTGCTCGACTGAAAGCCGGCGGCGCCATTATCATCGGCAACACCAGCACGCCCGAATTTCTCATGGCGTATGAAACCAACAACGCGCTGACCGGCAAGACCAGCAACCCCTGGGATCTCTCTCGCACTGCGGGCGGCTCCAGTGGAGGCGAAGCTGCCGCGATTGCTTCCGGGTGTTCCGCCGGAGGCGTGGGCAGTGACGGTGGCGGCTCCATCCGCGTTCCCGCACATTTTTCAGGAATTTGCGGTTTGAAGTCCACTCCCGGGCGCATTCCAGCGAGTGGCCACTATCCGCCTCCTGGCGGCGCCTTTTCTTGGCTCGGCGTTGTTGGGCCCATGGCGCGCACGATTGCTGACGTGCGCTCTCTCTTTCAAATAATCGCCGGGCCGGATCCCGGTGACGCTCTCTCCGCTCCCGTCGCGCCGCGCTCATTTCAACATAGTGCTCTACGTGGCCTTCGCATCGGCATCTTGGAGAGCGATACTCTCGGCCGCGTAACGCCAGAAACCGACGCCATCGTAAAGCGTGCTGCAAAATTGCTTTCAGAAAATCACTTCGTCGTCGAACCGTTTCGCCTGGAAGGCCTCGATCAAGCACTCGACTTATGGTGGCTTTTCTTCGGAGAAATGGTCGGCTATCTTTTTCACCAGCTCGTATCAGGTCATGAAAATGACATCAGCCCAATGCTTCGCGAGTACTTAGCTGTCGCTGTGTCTAAGATTCCGCCTACACTCGATCAATTCATGAACGCATGTGTACAGCGCGATTTGCTTCGCGCGGCCATTCTCCGACAGATGCGTGATGTACCGATTTTGCTTTCGCCGGTTTCTGCAGCTCCCGCTTTCCGTCACGGTGAGGGAAATTGGCAGCCGGGCACCGGTTATCGAGATACCATGCGCCACTCGCAATGGGTGAACTTAGTGGGTTTTCCGGGCGTTTCCGTCCCCATCGGGTTGTCGTCAGAAAACCAGCCAATCGGTGTGCAGATTATTGGCCGACCTTATGAAGAAGAGCTGGTGCTGGCCGTTGCAGAAACCCTGGAAAACGCGCGCGGGCCTTGGAAGAAGCCGCCCATCGCCAATCCGTAAATCATTCCCCGCGGCGCCACCTGCTGCTACGGCTCCTGCTGCGTCAATTCCGGATTGGGTACGCGATCATCGCCAAGCGTTTTGCGGTGTTTCTCCAGATCAGCGTTCATCATCTGCTGCGCAGTGGCGAGTTCGGCCCGCGCTTCTTTCTGGCGGTCTAGCCGCGCTAGCGCTTGGCCCCGCAGGAAGTGTACGCTCTGGCTATTCGGTGCGAGCTGCAACGCCGCATCCACGGCCGTCATTGCTTCCTTGTACTTTTGCTCCTGCAAATAAAGTTTGGCCAGACTTACGAGCGCCGCCGGCCTTTTCGGATCGCGACGCAGGGCTTCGCGAAAAAATCCTTCTGCCTCGTCGTCTCGTTGCTGCCGGGCACAGATCACGCCAAGTTGCTCGTAGTTGTCTGACAAATCTGGTTCAATGGCGATGTCCTTGCGAAATTCGGCTTCTGCGCGTTTATCATCGCTGGCCCTCATCATGGCTGCGCCCAGGCTGAAATGCACCAACGCCAGATTCGCGTTCGCTGCTATCGCACGTTCCAGCTCCTGGATAGCTTTATCGGTTTCTCCCCGGTTCAGATAAGCCTTGCCCAGGATCAAATGGAATTGCGCAGTGTCACTGCCAACCTCCAGTAATCTGTCCAGAGTTTTTTCGTCGAGGGTCTTCTGGCCGGAATTGTGCGCCGCAATGTCCAGTACATACAGGTACATCACGTCGCTAGACATCTCCGGCCAGAGCGGCTCAAGCGTTGCCACGGCATGGGCGTAATGTTCTGTGAACAAGTCGCACAGCCCTAGAAGGTAGCGCGCCTGCCGGGAGTCCGGCTGCTCGCGCATCACTGTCGAAAGTGGCGCTATGGCCTCTGCGTAATTCCCTCGCCGGTATTGCACCAGTCCGATATTTAATCGGATACCGGACATGCTTGGTTCGAGCTTCTCTGCCTTTTCGAAAAGATTCAGCGCGCGCTCCCACTGCTTGCGGCGCATGGCAATCACTCCCAAGTTTGCGTAAGCCGCTCCGGCGCGAGGATCCGCCGCGATCACCGCGCGAAAGTTGCGATCCGCAGAATCAAGGTCGCCGCTCTGCAACGCAGCTTGGCCCTTGGCGAACGCCGCTTGCGCGTTGGCACGGGAATGCACACCTCGATCCTGCCCGCTTGAATCTCTTGCGCCGCGGTTCGCGGCCTGGCCTGGCACGTGTTGCAAACACAGGGCCAATAAACCTGCGCTCATCAAGCGTAAGAGTCGACATTGCATGAACTTGTAGTTTCCAGCAGGGCTGAAGCGAATTCAAGCAGCCTTACATCCACGGGGTATCCGTGACGCGATGACGACACAACTTCATTTGATACTTGACACCAACGTATCATTGGGTTATTAACTCGTTTTAATAGCCGATTTCTGTATGTTTCGCGGTCGGTGCATTTGTCGAGCAGTGGGGGTTGTGTTCGGTGGAAACGCCTGTGGCAAGCGGAAAACTCAAAGTTTTCGCCGTGGCCAGCCGTGTACTGTCCTCCCATGATGTTTTTTTCGATCAAAAATTTCTGGAGGTCTAACGTGAAGGCACTCGGTAATCCTTCGATAGAAGACATCGGCATGGGTAAAGCTGCTCGCTTGCTCCTGGTCGCCGTCCTGGTCATGCTCTGCATCCCCCTAAATTCGCGCGCGCAAGACACCGGCTACATCAGCGGCACCGTAACGGATAAGACTGGCTCAGCTGTTGTCGCTGCGGACGTGACCGTGGAAAACCTCGCTGGCAGCATCACCCGCACGACCACGTCAAATGGCGATGGCGTCTATGTCGTCGCTGGTTTGCCTGGCGACATCTACAACATTACCGCCACGGCCAAAGGCTTTCAAAAGTTTCAGGCACAGAAGGTCGTGCTTCCGGTCGCCCAAAAAATTCGCGTGGATATACAGTTGACTCTCGGTGCCATGTCGGAGCAAGTGATCGTCACCGGTGAAAGCGTCGCCCAGGTGGAGACACAATCTTCTGACCTCTCCACCGCAATTACCGGCAAACAGATCTCCCAACTGCAGTTAAATGGCCGCAACTTTACCCAACTTGTCAATCTCACCACGGGCGTCGTCGACCAAACAAACACAGATGAAGGTAAGGTCGGCGTGTACGGTAACGTGAATTACAGCATGAATGGCGGCCGCAACGAATACAACAACTGGGAACTCGACGGCGGTGACAACATGGATAACGGAAGTAACGGCACGCTAAACGTTTATCCGAATCTCGAAGCCATCGCTGAATTCAAAGTTCTCACCTCCAACTACGGCGCGCAATATGGCCGCAACGGTTCCGGCACAATTGAAGTGGAAACGAAGAGCGGCACCAATGCCTTGCATGGCAGCGCTTTCTACTATGGGCGCAATGATATCTTCAACGCGAAATCCTGGACCGAAGGCGCTGACCCTACCGCCAAGAAGGCGCCTTATAAAAAACACGATTTCGGCTACACCGTGGGCGGTCCGATCTTTATTCCTAACCACTATAACTCGGACAAAAAGAAAACTTTCTTTTTCTGGTCACAAGAATGGCGCCGTGAGAAGAATCCCTCGTCGGCAGCTCCAGGTAGCAACGGCAGCGCCGTCGTCAATGTGCCCTCCGACAGCGAACGTGGAGGAAACTTCAGTGACGTGTGCCCGGCGATCCCCACAGGGCAAACAACTACCACATTCACGCGTACTCTATTTCCGGATTGTCCTGCGCCTCCGGCAGCACCGGGAGCAACCACCCTCACGACTTTCCCGAACAACAGCTTTACGCCGACTACAGTCGGCACGGCCATCGCAACGATGATTCCCAATGCCATTCCTGGCTTCACCGTGGGTGGCTTTCCCGCATTCCAGCAAATAGTGTCGACGCCGACCACTTGGCGCGAAGAACTCGTGCGTGTTGACCACAACATTACAAACAACTATCGACTCACTTTCCGTTACATCCACGATTCGTGGAAAACCGTCGTACCAGACGCTCTGTGGGGCGCCAACCAGAATAGCAACTTGCCCAGCTTCCAAAACGTTTCGACCGGATTCGCGGGCCCTGGCACGAGCTTTGTGGCCCGCGTAACGGCGAATATTTCACCCACGCTGCTGAACGAATTCGTTGCCAGCTACACCGGCGACCATATTTTCTTGACGTCGGGAGGTCCGGTAACAATTCCTAGTTCTTTCCCTATGGGTACATTGTTTCCGAGTCAGACCCTACCGTTCGGTGGATTACTGCCGGCCGCCACCCTTACTGCGAACGCCGCGTATGGCGGAGGGTTCTGGACGGATAGTGGTTATTTCCCGTGGAATAACGCCAACCCCACTTATACCTATCGTGACAACGTCACCAAAATCGTGGGTAAACATACCTTCCAGTTCGGCGCTTATGCCGCCTTCGCGCAGAAGAACGAGATGAATTCGCCAAACGTTCAGGGCATCCTGACATTCGATAGCAGCAAGCCATTCAGCAGCGGTAACGCCTTCGCTGATCTCTTGCTTGGCAACATCGCGAGCTACCAGCAGTGGAGCGCCAAGAAAAAGTATTACAACCGCTACAAAATCGTGGAGCCCTACTTCCAGGATGACTGGCGAATTACAAGTCGGCTCACGCTCAATCTCGGTCTCCGCGTGAGCTTGTTCGGAACCTACCGCGAGCGCTACAGACAAGCCTTCAACTTTGATCCTAGCGCGTTCAATCCGGCCAACGCCCCCACGGCCAACGATTTCAATGCTGATGGTTCTCTGAAACAGAACGCTGGGAATTCTATCAACCCACTTAACGGCGTCGTCCAATGCGGAGGCGCAGGAGGAACTTTTCCTCTCGTCCAGGGATCGCCATTTACAACCGTTACTGTCGGATCTTCGCCCAATGCCGGCTGCCTTAGGGGACATCTCTTTAATCCTGCCCCGCGCATTGGCTTTGCCTGGGATCCGAAGGGCAACGGCAAAATGGCCATCCGCGGCGGATACGGAATCTTCTACGAACATACCAACGGCAACGAAGGCAATACGGAATCGCTGGAAGGCTCGGCACCGCTCGTGCTTCGGGCAACGCAGTCTAATATTGCCCCTGGACTGGGTTCCTGCGCCGCTGGGCCACAAGGCGGCTATGGTTGCATCGGAGGCGCAAGTGCCAGCGTGCCAATCTTCCCGCTTTCGCCCCTTTCGATTCCGAATAAGGCCTTATGGCCGTACATGCAGCAGTGGAACCTGAACATCCAAAAGGAACTGCCGTCCCACATCGTACTCTCCGTGGCCTATGTAGGCAGCAAGGGCACGCACCTGACGCTGCAAAACAACCTTAATCAGCTTCATTCGACACCGCCCTCGGCAAATCCTTACAAGCCGAGCGAGATAATAAATGCTGGCGGCCATAACGATTGCGGAACCGCATTCGACCCAACAACTGGTATACCGACAAGCGCGACGACGCCCAGTGGCGTCCCGATCACGGGACAATCCGCAATCAATCTCGGCGTTGCTGCCTGCGGTCTCAGCGCAGATACACAACGCACTGCGTTCCCGGGCTATAGCAGTCTCACCTCTCTCAGGGATATTGCTGACTCACATTACAACTCCCTGCAGGTCTCCGGTCACCGTACCGTGGGCGATCTCACGTTGAGCCTCGCTTACACCTACAGTCATTCCGTCGACGATTCCTCTGACCGGGGAGACAACGCGTTTGTGGATTCCTATAACCTTGCCGCGAATCGAGCCAGCTCTAATTTCGACCTGCGACATAATTTCTCTATCAGCTACGTCTACGGCGTGCCCTTTTTCCGCAGTGCTGGATTTGCTCATGTGCTCCTTGGCGGTTGGCAAGTCTCGGGCGTCACTGTGGCCCAGACAGGCCTTCCATTCAGCGTGACCAACGGCACCGGCATTGGCGACAATGCAGGAGTGGGTAACGGAGTCGGCACAGGCTCTCGCCCGGATTTGGTGGGCAACCCACGCTCTGGCTTTACGCCGAATCAGGACACTACTCAACGAGGGCCGCTGTTTTATAACCCGAACGCTTTTGCAATCCCCACCGGCCTCACATTCGGCAATGTTGGGCGGAACACTCTGAACTACCCAAGCCGTGTCAACTTCAACTTCAGTGCTCTCAAGCGCTTCTCCATCAATGAAAAGACCGGATTCGAATTCCGTTGGGAAACGTTCAACATCTTCAACCACACGCAGTTCAACAGCATCAACAACGGCATGCCGCCCCAGGTCACGCCAGGCACTTTTGCAGGCACGCCCTTCCTGCACTTGACGGGGACACATGACCCGCGCCGTATGCAATTCGGCTTGCGGTTCTACTTCTAGTCACGCTAACAAGGCGGGCGGCGCTTTTGCCTTTGGCGCCGCCTCTTTGTTCTGTATACTTCCTCGCCGCACCGCAAAAGGAGTAGACTACCCGCCATGAACCGCCGAACCTTCATCGAATCCTCCATCGCCGCAACCATCATCGCCGGACGTCCCGCTTGGGCTTCTGACGACGCGCACAAGATTGACCGTGTTGGTCTGCAGCTTTACACCGTGCGAGACGCCATGAAAAACGATTTCGAAGGTACCCTTGCTAAAGTCGCCGGCATCGGTTACCGCGAAGTCGAGTTCGCCGGATATTTCGGCCGTGCGCCCAAAGAAATACGCTCTCTCCTGGATGGCAACAACCTTTCTTCTCCTTCCGAACACGTGCCCTACGATACCGTCGAGAAAAAATGGCCGGAAACACTGGACGCTGCCCATATCGTGGGCCACACCTACATCGTCTGTCCTTCGATTGATGAAACGCAGCGCAAACAGCGGGACGGATGGAAGCATGCCGCGGAACTATTTAATCGTGCCGGCGAAGCGAGCCAAAAAGCCGGAATCCAGTTCGCCTACCACAACCATACTTTTGAATTTGAATCTGACCCGCAATTAGGCGGCAAGTTCCCTTATGATTTCCTTCTCGCGAACACCGATCCGAAATTTGTAAATTTGGAAATGGACCTCGGCTGGGCCACTGTCGCCAAGCAGGATCCCGTCGCCTACTTTGACCGCTATCCCGGCCGCTTCCCTCTCGTGCACGTCAAGGACTTTACGAAGGACGGCCACATGACGGAAGTGGGAAGCGGCGCCATTGACTGGAGGCGCATTTTCGCGCAGTCCGGCAAGGCTGGCATCAAGCACTATTTCGTCGAACACGATGAACCCAAATCCCCCTTCGACAGCATCCGCACCAGCTATCAATACCTGCACGACCTGCGTTTCTAATTGCAGGCATGCCACTCCAAGGAGCACTCGTAATGCGTTATCTAGTCATCACCCTTGCGTTCACCTCCGTGATTTTGCTCGCGGGCGCGCGGCCGGCCGGCCCTTCGCCGGCCGCCAAACCCCTCTTTAATGGTAAAGATCTTGCCGGTTGGAAACACGTGGGCCCCGGTGAAATGACCGTGGAAGATGGTTTGATTCGCACGCATGGCGGAATGGGTCTGCTCTATTGGACCGGCGGAAAACTCAGCAATTGCCGCCTCCACGTGGTTTTCAAAATGCGCGATCACAATGATAATTCCGGCGTTTTCATCCGCATTCCCATGGAGCCACGCGAACCCTGGATGCCCGTGCATTACGGTTATGAAGTGCAGATCGACAATCAGCCCGAAGACTCTAATGAAGACGACTACCACGTTACCGGCACGCTGTACTCCCTCACCAAACCAAAAGCCAGGCCCGGGAAGCCAGGGCCAGAGTGGAACACTATGATCATTACTCTCGATGGTCCGCGGACCATGGTTGTTCTCAATGACGTCCCCGTAACCGACTACACCGAGGGCCAACCCGTTCCACCCAAGAAGTTTGACTTTGAGCCGGAGCGCGGCACGCGTCCCAAGGAAGGTTACATCGGCCTGCAGAACCACAGCGATAACGATGTCGTGTTTTTCAAAGAAGTCAGCGTTTTGCCGTTGCATTGAAATTGGAGCTAGTATTTTTGCCGTTTCCTTAAAAATTAAAATCAGCATGTTGCCCTTGCATTAAAAATTTATGCCAGCTTCTTTCGTTGCAAACAATTACGTCGGCCTTTGACTGTTGCAATAAAGAGATCAAATTTCACGCGGAGATTCCGGAGGATTTCATGGGAAAAGATTTAACGCGTCGTGAATTTATTCAACGCAGTGCGGGCGCCAGCGGTGCTTTTGTTGCCACTCGCACTGTCTTGCTGGACCCCGAATACATTCCTCTATCGCAGAACGTCGCGCCGAGCGATCGCGTGCGTTTCGGCATCATCGGCGTGGGAATGCAAGGCTCCGGCCTGCTGACCAACGCTATACAATTGCCAGGAGTCGAGTGCGTTGCCGCTTGCGACCTCTACGACGGCCGGCATCGGCTTGCCAAAGAAATCGCTGGCGACAAAGTCGCGACAACGCGGCGCTATCAAGAATTACTCGCTAACAAAGAAATTGATTGCCTCATCGCGGCGGTACCGGATCACTGGCATAAACAAATCGTGGTGGACGCCGTAAACGCCGGAAAAGATATTTATTGCGAGAAGCCGATGTCCCACACCGCAGCGGAGGGCGTGGCCATGGCCGCGGCTGCGCAAAAGACTGGCAGAATTGTGCAGATCGGTTCGCAGCGAGTGAGCTCGGTGATTTGTACCAAAGCTAAAGAAATGCTCGCGCAAGGCATCATTGGGAAAATGAATCTCATCGAGGGCTCCCTCGGCCGCAACGATCCCACTGGCGCGTGGCAATATCCGCCTCCGCCAGATCTTTCTTCACAGACGCTAGATTGGGACACCTGGCAGGGGACGGTGCCGAAGCGCCCGTTTGATCCAAAGCTTTTTGCGCGCTGGCGCTGCTGGAAGGAATACGGCACCGGCGTAGCCGGCGATTTGCTGGTTCACCTAGTAAGCGGCATGCAATACATGGTCGGAATTAATGAGCCGCCAAAGCGCGTCATGTCCATGGGCGGAATTTTGCGTTTCAACGACGGTCGAAACATGCCCGACGTGCATGCCACGCTTTTTCAATACGGCGAGATTCCCGTGTATTTCCGCCTGAATCTCGGTTGCGAGTCTCCTGAGGTTTATCGTTTCCATGGCTCGAAGGGCTACCTGGAAGTGACTGAAAACACGATTACTTATTCTCCGCAGACTGGCGAAGACTCCGGTCCGAGCTACTACGCGGTAAGTTTTCCGCGCGAGTTGCGTGAAGCCTATTTCAAGCAGTGGCACGAGGAGCACGATCCTGCCCCCGGGAAGGAACCAGCTCTCGAAGGGTTCAACTATCGCGGAAATTCCTGGGACGACGTTAAACCGCATCTATGGACCTACTTCCAGGCGGTCAAGAGCCGCAAGCCGGTTACCGAGGACGCCGTATTCGGACACAATGCCGCGCTGGCGTGCCACTTGGCGAACGAATCCTACTTCCGGCACAGCGCGGTGACGTGGGACGCCGCGTCCCAGCAAATCAAGAGTTAATCTGGGACCCTGCACATCCTGGCATGGCGTCGGGCCGAAGAGGTGTGTTTGCCCGGTCAGGAGGGAGTGTGTTCCCTTTTTGGGAAGAGCTGGCATGACATCCCCACGTTTTCCTAAGGGTGGCAAGTAAAGGAGATAGCCGCGCACATTTCGACGAGTTTGGATGAGCAAACGGCCAAACAACGGGGAGAGTACCGACAAATGTGGGTTGACGACGAGTACCATGTGGAATTACAAAAATTTCGATCTTATCAAGATATAACTGAATAGTACTAGACGATGAAATCTTGGATCAGGCTTCGGTGGGCGGAGGGCAACCTGGAAATTCGCGCAAGGCGGTATTCCCAATGTATTGCAGATCGGCGATGCCGATTTTGCTGGTGTAATAAGCGTCACAAGTCAGGTTTCTTACAAACGCAAAAAAAGAAATGCCCTGGCTGAGCGCGTGGTCTTGCTTGGCATTCTTCCGGACCGCGATCAGGTCCAACACATTTGTCTTCTGCTCCGGCGTGCAATCCAGATAAAGATTTTCGTACCGATCGCTGCAGTAACCGTCCAGCCACAGTAAACCGCCGCCGATCTTCCTTTGGTATTCTTCATTCTCGCTGGTGAGCAGGTCGATAAATTCCGGCGCGCCAGCGTCGAGAGCACCGCCCGATTTTTCGTCCTTGGGCAGGATGGCGTCGCAGAGGGCAATGAGCGTGACGTACTGATGCGGCGGGAAGTATTTCGGGGTGTATTTCCCGGAGGGCGCAGCAACCTTTTCTTTGTGCACCAACTGGTGGACATATTCGGCGGCTTGGGCGGGAATAACCTGAAGGACAGTGCCTCCTGCGGCGCCCATGGCCAAAGTCTTGAGGATGTCGCGCCGGGAGATGGAGTTTCCGCTCATTTGTTTTTCACCTAAACCCTTACCGGGTTTTTCCTTTGAAATCCTTACCGGATTTCTGTCCTCTTGAAATCTTTACCAGTATCGTTCTATCGAACCTTTACCAAATTCCTTTCGCCTTATAAATTGCCTTTTTTCGCTTCGTCCAGCAGATATTCGGAGGCCCGCCAGGACAGCGCCATAATGGTCAGCGTCGGATTCTTATCCGGATTGGTCACCAGCGACGCGCCGTCATTAACAAAAAGATTCTTGACGTCGTGCGCTTGGCAGTAACCGTTCAAGACGGATGTCTTGGGATCAGCACCCATGCGCGCGGTGCCGACTTCGTGAATGATCTTTCCACCCTCCAGAATTCCAAAGGGGTACTGGCCGGTGATCTCGGTTCTTGTCCGGTATTCCCCGCCCATGGCCTCAATGATGGAGCGGAAGGTTTCCTGCATGTCCTGTGCCTGGCGCAATTCATACTCGGTCCAATTGAAATGAAAACGGAGGACGGGAATGCCCCACTTATCGATTACGACAGGATCGATTTCGCAATAGGTATCGGCGTTCGGAAGCATCTCGCCACGTCCGGAAAAACCGATGGTGGTGCCGTAGACCTGGCGCGCGCGCGCTTTTAACTTCACCCCGTAACCTTCTTCGTCGTAGCACAGTTCGTCAAACATTCCGACGCCTGGCATTTCGCGGCCGCCGCCCATTTCGATGTGGTAGCCGCGCGGGAAATCATTCTTGCGGTCAAATTTCCACCAGGGAATGTACATATGCATTCCGCCGACGCCATCGTGATTGTGCGGGGGAATTTTTTCGAGTTGTGGAACGTAGCCCCAGCCGTCGCTGCCCACCGAATCCGTCAGGTACCTGCCGACGGTCCCGGAAGAATTGGCAAGTCCATCGGGAAAACTGGGGGATTTGGAATTGAGCAACAATCTGGCCGATTCGCAAGCGCTGGCCGCCAGCACGACAGCGCGGGCGTTCACGCGCTTTTCCGAGCGCGTGGCCTTATCAATATAAGAAACACCCTGAGCCTTGCCATCCTTCCCGACGATGACTTCCCGGACCATCGCGCCGGTAATCATGGTCAGCCTGCCGGTTTGCATGGCGGGAGGAAGCAAGACCTGGCTCGAGCTGAAATTGGACGCGGTAATGCAGCCGCGACCGCATTGCCCACAATAATGGCAGGGCAATCGGCCGTTGACGGAGCGCGTGAGTATGGCCAGGCGGGAAGGAATACAGGTGATGTTGAGCTTGTCGCAGGCTTTCTTCACAAGCAATTCGTTACAACGCGGCTTGGGGGGCGGCAAGAAAACACCATCAGGAGCACTGGAAACATTTTCCTTGGTGCCGAATACGCCGATATAGGATTCCACCTTGTCGTAATAGGGCGCGAGGTCCTCATAAGTGATGGGCCAATCATCCCCGAGGCCGTCACGGGAGCCGGATTTGAAGTCGATAGGAGCAAAACGCAGAGCAATGCGGCCCCAATGGTTGGTGCGTCCACCGACAATGCGCGAGCGAAACCATTGAAAATTAGCGCCCGGAGCGGACGTGTAAGGCTCCCCGTCAATGGTCCACGATCCGTTTGGCGCCATGAATTCGCTATTGAGCTGCTCACGCACGCGGCCACCGACGCCTGCGCCACGGTGAGGCAATTCGTATGGCCACATCAACATTTTAAAATCCTTTTCGGGATTGACCGGAGGGCCGGCCTCCAGCAAAACCACGTTCAGGCCGCCTTCGGTGAGAATTTTTGCGGCCATGCCACCGCCCGCGCCGGAGCCAACTACGCAAACGTCATACATTTTTGGTGAGCGAATGACCTGTGGCATGGATTTCCTTTTTTTTTAGAGTTCGTTCTTTTTCATTTGCGAAACGGCAAAATCACAGGCACGCGCGGTGAGCGCCATATAGGTGAGTGATGGATTAACGCAGGAAGAAGAAGCCATGCAAGCACCGTCCGTGAGGAACAGGTTTTTGACGTCATGTGCCTGGTTGTGTTCATTTAAGACGGAGGTTTTTGGATCTTTACCCATGCGTGCAGTGCCCATCTCGTGGATGGTGAGCCCTGGCGGGTTGATTTCAATGAATGGACGTATTTCCGTGGCGCCGGCAGCGGCCAGCATTTCGGATGCTTGCAACGCCATGTCTTGCAGCAACGCTTTTTCGTTGTCACCGAAAGCGCAATGAATTTTTAAGGTAGGGACGCCCCAGGCATCCGTTTTTTCCTTATCGATTTCGATAAAGTTTTCGCGATTGGGCAGGCATTCTCCGAATCCGTAAAAGGACATATGCCAGGGACCCGGCTTGCGGAGAGCATTCTTGAAATCGACGCCGAAACCGGTGGCGTTCATTCCGCGTTGCCATCCTTCCCGATAAGCGCCGCCTTGGTAACCGTAGCCGCGGACGAACGAGGGATTTTTACTTTTAACGTTTTGGAAGCGAGGAACGTAAATACCATTCGGCCGATTGCCAAACTCGGTTTTGTCTTCATTACCCGGAACGACGCCTTGCGCGCCTCCGCCCATTACGTGATCCATCAGGTTGCGTCCCAGTTCGCCACTGGAGTTGGCCAAACCGGTAGAGAATTCAGGGGTCGCAGAATTCAGGAGGATGCGTGCGGATTCCAGGGCTGAGGCACAGAGAAAGAAGGTTTTGCCGCGAAATTCCAGGGCCTGCTTGGTTTGTCCATCAATTACGCGTACGCCAGAAACATGCCTGGTCTTCGGGTCAAAAATCAGGCTATGTACCACGCTGAATGGGCGCAGCGTCATGCGTCCGGTTCTTTCCGCAGCAGGCAAAGTGGAATTCAGGCTGCTGAAATAGGAGCGGGTGATGCAGCCCCGGTGGCAGACACCGCAATAGTGGCAAGCGGCGCGTCCTTTATGCGTCTGAGTAAGCACCGCAGCGCGCCCGATGGTCATCATTCGTCCGTCGTTGAAACCTTTGGCGATAGCTTTCTTGACCATGTGTTCGGCGCAGCTCATTTCCATGGGGGGAAGAAACCTGCCGTCCGGGAGTTGCGGCAAACCCTCCGCTTGCCCGCTGATACCGGCAAATTCCTCGACATAGTCGTACCAGGGCTCAATGTCTTTGTAGCGAATGGGCCAATCGTTGGCGATACCTTCTTTTACGTTGGCTTCAAAATCCAGGTCGCTCCAGCGATAACTTTGGCGACCCCACATGATGGACCTGCCGCCCACTTGGCGGCCGCGAATCCAGGCAAACGGCTTGCCGGGATCGGTGGTATAGGGATTCTCGAGATCGTTGACGAAAAATTTGTGGGAATACTCATCGCAGGCGTAATAACACTCGCGTTGAACGGGCTGCGTCTTTGCGCGTTCCTCGCGATTATCCCAGCCGCGATATTTCAGCTCCCAAGCTGGGACGTGTTCGACGTAGTCCTTTTCCGGAACAATGGGCCGTCCGGCTTCGAGGACGAGAGTTTTCAGACCTTTTTCGGTGAGTTCTTTCGCTGCCCAGCCGCCGGTAATGCCTGAGCCCACAACAATCGCGTCATATACGGTGGTAGCCATTGTGGTTTTCTCCCCTTAAGCCTTGCGAGCCACTGGCGTGCATCCGTGATACGCGCCTGGAATGATTTCGTCCTGGAGCTCCTGCTTGAATCCAATTTCAGAAGTGTAATAACCGTAAAGCGTCATGTGCTTCAGAACACCGAAAAAATTGCCTTGCAGCTGGCTGGGAAGAGAGCGGCGCCGCGTAACGGTAGGAACGACCGACTCGCGTTCGACGGCTAGCCGTTGGTCAAATTCGCGCAGTAGCTCATCCTGTTGGAGCGGTGTGCAATCGACAAAATCTTTCGCGAACACAACATTGCTGCGCTTATCGACGTCGGCGAGACCGGTGAGGAACAGTTGGCGTTCCTGCTCTGTGGCCCAGTCGGTGAGAATCAAGTCAATAAATTCGTTCACGCGCGCGGTTTTGGCGCCTGGCGTGTCCGTATCGGGAATAATCATATCGACCATTAAGGTTACGGTGGCGTTCTGGTGCGGATTGAGGGTGCGGACCGCGTAGCTAGATGGCGGCTGCGCCTGGTGAAAGAAAGCGAACAGGTCCGGAGTGAGTACGGGGAGAACAGCGCCCGCTCCGAGCAATCTAAATAGTTCACGGCGCTGCATAGATCCTCCGAACTTCGGACGTAATCGGTATATGGCTCAGCACAAAGTTCACGAACTCAATAATTCGTCGCGCACGTTTTTCAAGACGTATACGGCTCTTTCCACGCCGACTTCGCCAGGAAGAATCGGATCCTCATTTTCGATGCTGAGGAATCCCTCATAACCGATGTCCATGTAGGCTTTCGTGATGGCTTTCCAAAGACTCGCGCCGTGGCCATAACCGACGGCGCGGAAAGTTTCGGATGCCTGATCGAGTTCGTTGGTTTCAAAAGCGAAGTTCAAGACACCATATTTGTTGACATTCTCTGGATAAAAAACGGTGTCCTTCATGTGGGCGTGGTAAATGGCGCCCTGTTTACCGAGAAAATGAATAACTTCCACTGGGTCGCAACCTTGCCAAAAGAGGTGGCTGAGATCGCAATTCGCGCCAATTTCCGGGCCCACTGCTTCGCGAAGTTTCAACAAAGTTTTGGGGTTGTATACGACAAAATTCGGGTGCATCTCAAACGCCAGCTTGTGCACGCCATGTTCGCGAGCAAACTTGGCGGCTTCCTTCCAGTACGGAATGACTTTTTCTTTCCATTGCCAATCGAGCATTTGACCGTATTCGGGCGGCCAGCGGTAGGTAATCCAGTTCGGCTGGACGTCGGAGGGCGAACCACCTGGACAGCCGGAAAAACCAACGATGACTTTGACATCGAGGCGTTCCGCGAGCAACACGGTCTTGCGAAATGTCTCGACGTCTCGCGCGGCATGTTTCGCGTCCGGATGAACCGGGTTGCCGTGACAACTAAGCGTGCCAACATGAATGCCGCGATCCTCAAACTTCTTTTTCCAGGCTTTGGCCTTGCCGGCATCGGACAAAAGCTCATCCACGGGGCAGTGCTTGTTGCCCGGATAGTTGCCGGTGCCAATTTCCATCGCTTCAATGCCGAGGGCGCTCACTTTGTCGAGCATCTGGTCGAGGGAGAACTTTTCATAAACGGGATCGAAAACGCCGATGGGAATTGTGCGGAGGGAGCCGGCAGTCTTGGACGCGTCGGTAGTTTGCGAAGGAAATTTTCTGCCGACGGCTCCTGCGGCTTTCGCCACGGAAGGGACGGCTGCGGCGAGTACGCCGCCGCCGGTGGTTGCGAGGAATTGCCTGCGGTCGATCGCAAATTCCCTAGGTCTCTCCGTCAAGCGCCCTCCTCGACAAGTGCGGCAATGGATGAGATTTAAGATTCGCGTGAAATTATACGCTGGTCGGGGATAAGCACAAACAGCCAAATCGTTTTTCTAGACAGGTTTGCGTACGCGGAGCGGACCGAGCAGGGCCGCTAGCGAGGCTTGTGAAATTTCAATTCAGCCAAGGAAGGAATGGATACGGGAACAGTCAGAACGCGCTCGGGCACGTGCTTACGATTCTGGATGGCGGGCAGGAGCAATTCGATGGCCTGACCGGCATTCGGGGGCACGAAAATGGTGGCCGCCAACAAACCAGTGCGCACCAAAACTTGACCGGTTTTGGGCAAGCCATCACAGCCTATATAAGGAAGCGCCAGCCAGCGTTCCCGCTCGGATTGGTTGCTCAATTCTTCGAAGGCTTTGCGCGCGCCGATGGCCATGGAATCGTCCTGGGCGGCGATGAGGTCGATGGCGGCTTTTTGAGAGGTGGTGAGTTTCAGCCAGGAAAGCACCGAGCGTTTGGCACTTTGTTCGGTGAATTGTCCTTTCAATATGGTGACTTGAATATTCGAGGGCTTTGTTTCCTGCATGCCCAGCGTACGTTCTTTGGCGGCGGAGTTTTCAGAAGGCCCCTGTATATAAAGGACCGCGCCGCCCTGCGGGAGGAGCGCCGCGAATTGCCGGCCATGGATGCGGCCAATCTCGATGTGGTCAGAGCTTAACCCGAAAACAGGAACGGAAGCTGTTGTGCGCAATTCGGCGACATAAGTGGCTTCGCGGTTCAAGATTGTCCAACCAATCCCGGCGGCTACCGCCACGCGGCCAACTTGCGGCAACGCCGTTCCGCCAACGGGTTCGAACACGATGGCGTCCGGGCGGAGTGCCGGGGCGGCCTGGACGGCTTTCAAGATTTGCGTGCTTTGATTAATGGCGTCGTTGTCCGCATAGATGATCTGGATTTCGACGCCGAGCTTCTCAGCCGCCTGTTCGGCAGCGAGCGCCTGCTCAACCTGATAATCGTTGTCGCGGGTTGTCAGAGAAACTAAAAAGCGCAACTTTTTCATCTGCGATTTAAAGCGATTTATGCACTCCTTCTTTACGATACACGGGGTGGCGCGCAATCTCGCGGGAATCGTGAGCAGCATGTGCCAGATCAGCCAGGCCTATGAGTATTCACAAATGGTAACTAGATAAAGTGGTTTATGAGTTTTCCGCGGGAGGGATGGGGCGGAAACCGGCACGCGTCATGCCGCGCTTGGCTTCTTCATTCTTCATAAAATGCTCCCATACGAAACCGGTGCGAGCGTTTTCCGCCATGAGGATCGTAATACCCACGTCGATACCGAGCACATCGGGACTGTACCAGTTGGTGAGGGGATTGAAAGCGTCGACAAAGCCATAGTTGCGCCATGCCTTCTTGCCGAACTTTTCCCGAATCGCTTGCAGAACATGGAGCGTTTCCTCGGGCAAGAAAGGAAGCGAACCGGCGGAAGCGCAAGGCACGACGCTTCCGTCAATGCGGCCCATAACCGGCGGTCCGCCCCAGGCGGTGTAACCGCGCGTAGAGTCTGAGGCTGAAATGCCCCACAGATCCTCACTGTAGTCCGGGAATTGTTGCGAGAGCTCCAGGCACCACAGTTTGTGCACTTTCGTGGCGATCACAGAATTAACGAAATAATCGGCAAATTTATCGCGCTTGGCGCGGAAATCAAACCAAGCATGAGAATACTGATGGGCGAAAAGCGGCGCGTGAGCCCCGATATAGCGAATGCCGTTAAATTCAAAGGTGGGCCTGCTCCATGCAGACCAAGCTTCCGGAGGTAGAGGATGAGTGGATGAGCCGAGGCTCAACAAGTACAGCATCATCAGCTCGCTGTAGCTGTCCCAACGAGTTTTAATGAAGCCGCGCTCGGGTTTCCAACCCATGGAGATGGTTTTTTTGTCATGAAGCATCCAACTCCAATCCACACGCTCATAGAGTTGCGTGGAGAGGTCGTGGATTTCCGCATCGTCAAAATATCCGCGGCAAGTCAGCACGCCGCACAAGAAAATAGCGGTATCGATGGAAGAAACTTCGGACTGGAAAACACGCTCGCCGGTCTGAATATTCAGAAAGTGAGAAAAGAAACCGCGTTCGTGGGGAACGTGGCGGGCCACAAAGCGCAGTGTGGCTCGCACACGATCACGGACCTGTGTTTTGTCCTCCCATTCACGTTGATCGGCAATGCAAAGCGCGGTGAGGCCGAAGCCGGTAGCGGCGATGCTGGCGGCATTGCGCTGATCAGAGCCCTCCGCGCGACTGCGATCCTTCACTAGACCGGTGGCAGGGTTCGTCTCATTCCAAAAGAATTTAAAGCTAATTTGCTGCAACTCTTCTAAAAAAGCATTTTCCGCGCGTGTGAAACGGTATTTTGTGGGATCGTTCTCGAAAAGCTGCGCGAGTTCAGCCCCTGGAGGGGGCAGAGCGTTCAGTGCACGCTGGGAATTTTGCAAGAATGCCAGAGGTCCGGAGGAAGGCCAAACTAAAGGAAAAGCTGCCGCCATCCGCGAGGCACGCTGAAGCCAGGCGCGTCTGGATAACGTGGCGCGCATTTATCGAAGGCTCTCCGCACTATCAGCGATGAAAATAGAGCGGAGTACTGAGTCGGCTATCCTATTCATTCTTCCACTATTTTACTGGAGGCCCAGGCTTTTGCCGAATGGAGTTCCATAGCCGCATATTGCAGTACATTATTTGTTGGATAAACAAAGGACAGAGTCTTCTTTTTAGCAGCAGCCGCACGTTATCGGAGCCCGTAAGCAGGCAAGACAGTTTAGCAGGCCGCAGAGAAAGTCGACACACTGAACCGTTCGCCGCTGGCATACTATCCGCGGGAAACGGGCAGGAGGGAATGACAGATGAAACTGCAAATTCCGAAGTCGTTCAAAGTGCTTGCACCTGGCAGCTCCCTGCGGCGGAGAGTGGCTTATAGCCTGGCGATCGTGCGGCTGAGCTTGGTGCCGGTGATTTTTTTGTCGGTCTATTACCTGTTTCAAACCGGATGGATCGTCGACCGCATCGTGAGCTTTGACGCTCCCGCTGCGACGCTCTCCCAACAAGCTTCGATAGAGATGCTGGAAGCACGACGCGCGGAACGCAACTACTTCTTGCTCTACGATCCCGCCTATCTGCGTACAAACCGCGAGTCGGTTGGAAAGATGGAACAGATTTTTCGGGCACTTCGCGATTTGAACCCCGCGGATCAGAGCGTAACTGACCAGGCACTTGACAGCATCCGTCTATACAGGCAGCAATTTGAGACCGCGGTGTCGGCTATAACAAAACAGGGGCAAGCGCCGCCCGCGGAACGCGTGGGGGCGGTAGTACAAGCTTATGAAGACGACCTGAATAACCTTTTAAAGGGAGCGAAATACAAAAGACGCGCGCAGCTGATCGATGAACTGCGCACGCGGCTAGGCTCATTCGATGCGCAAATAACGAAGACCGTGCAAGAAGGAAACCCCACGTTGCAACAGATCACTCCGGACCTTCAGAGCGCGGGGCAGAAAATATTGGAACTAACATCCGAGCTTGAAGCAAGGAATTGGAAGCGCATTGAAGCGGATCATAACAAAGCTCGGCGGCTGATTTCGCACGCCGAATGGGCATTGGGGATCGTGTCGGTAATCACGCTGGTGGTGAGCATTTGGATCAGCTTTATGTTGCCGCGTCAGGTAGTAAAACCGCTGCTGAGTTTGAAAGAAGCAGTGGATCACGCGGCTGCCGGAAACTACGAAATTGAATTCGACATCCGAGGCGAAGGAGAAGTGGTACAACTGGCGAAAAGTATTCGTCTGTTAATCGGGCATGTGCGCGAAACAATCTGAGTATTGGCGCATGAGAGAAGATCCGCGAGAAGCTGAGGCTCAGCGCGGCGAATGAACTTCGTCCAGGTCGAGATTGAGTTCAAGAACGTTGACGCGAGGTTCCCCAAGAAAGCCAAGGTCACGGCCGCGCGTGTTTTTCTTCACGAACGCGAGCACATCTTCTTCTTTCATTCCACGCTCACGAGCAATACGCGGTATCTGGAAGGCTGCGGCGGCCGGAGAAATATGCGGGTCCAAGCCGGAGCCGGATGACGTCACCAAGTCGATAGGAATAGGCGCATTGGGATTTTCCGCCTGAAGCTTTTGTACATCGCCCTTCACGCGGTCGAGCAAGGCCTTGTTGCTCGGAGCGAGGTTAGAGCCGCTACTGGATGTAGGGTCGTACCCGGAGCCCGCAGCAGACGGGCGCGGGTGAAAATAGCCAGGTCCGGTAAATGCCTGGCCGATGATTCTAGAGCCGACGAACTTGCCATTCTTTTCGATGAGTTGTCCGTTGGCGCGGTCGCGGAACATAGTTTGTGCGATTCCGGTGATTGCGAGCGGATAGATGAAGCCGAATATGACAGTCGTTACCAAGGTGAACCACAGTGAGATGAGAAGATTTTTTTTCATATGTTCCTCTAGACCAACTTGACCCACGTGAGAAGCACATCGATGAGCTTGATTCCTATAAATGGAGCAATGACTCCTCCGACGCCGTACAGCAAAAGATTGCGGCGCAGGAGTGCCGCGGCGCCCATCGGCCGGTAGCGCACGCCGCGCAAGGCCAAGGGGATCAGAGCGATGATGATCAGCGCGTTGAAAATGACCGCTGACAAAATTGCGGACTCCGGCGTATGAAGGCGCATTACGTTCAAAACCCCGAGTTGAGGAAAGGCGGCGGCAAACATTGCGGGAATAATTGCGAAGTATTTGGCGACGTCATTGGCAACGGAGAAGGTGGTAAGCGCTCCGCGCGTGATGAGAAGCTGCTTTCCAATCTCAACTATTTCAATGAGCTTGGTGGGGTTGGAGTCCAGATCAACCATATTGCCGGCTTCTTTCGCTGCCTGGGTGCCGGTGTTCATGGCTACGCCAACATCGGCTTGAGCGAGCGCGGGCGCGTCGTTGGTGCCGTCGCCAGTCATGGCGACAAGTTTGCCCTTAGCTTGCTCCTTCCGGATAAGCGCCATCTTGTCTTCCGGCTTGGCTTCGGCAAGGAAATCGTCCACGCCAGCTTGGCGGGCGATAGCGGCGGCGGTCAATGGGTTGTCGCCGGTGATCATCATGGTGCGAATGCCCATGGCGCGCAGGTGGTCGAAGCGTTCGCGCATGCCTCCCTTGACAATGTCCGTTAGAGCGATGGCCCCCAAAACGTGGCCATTCTCAGAAACCAAAAGCGGTGTGCCGCCGGCATTGGAAATTTCCTCCACGCGAATTTTTAACTGGGAAGGCATGCCATTGCTGCGGCTGCTAACGAACTGTACGATCGCGTCCGGAGCGCCTTTGCGGACTTGACGGCCGTCCATGTCGACACCGGACATTCTGGTCTGCGCGGAGAATGGGATGAAATTCGTTGCATGATCGGAAAGATCGCGCCCGCGCAAGTTGTAGCGCTCTTTAGCCAAGACGACGATAGAGCGGCCTTCCGGCGTTTCATCGGCCAGCGAAGAAAGTTGCGCGGCATCGGCGAGATAAGCTTCTTCAATTCCGGGCGCCGGGTAGAACTGCGTGGCGGCGCGATTGCCGAGAGTGATGGTGCCTGTTTTGTCGAGCAAGAGCACGTCCACGTCGCCGGATGCTTCGACGGCGCGCCCGGACATGGCAATCACATTTCTCTGGATCAACCTGTCCATCCCGGCGATGCCGATCGCGGAGAGCAGCCCGCCGATAGTCGTGGGAATGAGACAAACTAAAAGAGAAACCAAAACGAAAATGTTCTGCGGCGCTCCGGAATAAATGGCATACGGCTGCAGGGTTACGACCGCCAGCAAGAAGATGATGGTGAGACCTGCTAAAAGAATGTTGAGCGCAATTTCGTTCGGTGTTTTTTGTCGAGAAGCTCCTTCCACGAGCCTGATCATGCGGTCAAGAAAGGTTTCGCCCGGATTGGAAGTGATGCGCACTCTAATCTCGTCGGAGAGAACGCGTGTTCCTCCGGTGACCGCGGAGCGATCCCCGCCGGACTCGCGGATGACGGGGGCAGATTCGCCGGTGATGGCCGATTCGTCTACAGAGGCCACACCTTCGATCACCTCGCCGTCTCCGGGGATAAATTCTCCGGCGGAAACAATAACGATATCTCCTGAACGCAATTTTGAGCTTGGCAATATCTCCGTACAGCCGTCGCTCCGCAGGCGACGGGCTTCCGTTTCCGCTCGCGCCTTGCGCAAGGTGTCTGCTTGGGCCTTGCCGCGCCCTTCGGCCATGGCCTCCGCGAAGTTTGCAAACAACACGGTGAACCATAGCCATAGTGTGATCTGCAAACCAAAACCGAACTGGCCAAGGTGATGAAAGTCATTCCATGCGAGCTGGAAGGTGGTCAATACAGCACCGACTTCGACCACAAACATGACCGGGTTCTTGACCATCAGCCGGGGATGCAGTTTACGAAAGGAGTCCGCCACCGCGCGCGAAAGAATCTTTTTGTCTGTGAGTGACTGCTTCCTGACTTGAGCGACGGTATCCATAAAGCACCTCAGAAGGATTTCCCTGCAGCCATCAGCAGGTGTTCGAGAATCGGCCCCAGACTCAGAGCAGGAAAGAAGGTCAGCGCGCCAACGATTACTATCGTCGAAACAAGCAAACACGAGAAAAGGCCGCCGGTTACAGGAAAAGTTCCAGCCGATTCGGGAACAATTTTCTTTTTGGCCAGGCTCCCGGCAATGGCAATAATCGGAATGATCATGAAGAAACGACCAAGCAATTGGGCAACAGCGGTGCTCGTGTTGTACCACATGGTATTCGCGTTCAAGCCGGCAAAGGCCGAACCATTGTTGCCGGCAGACGAGACGTAGGCGTAGAGCACTTGGGAGAGCCCGTGGGGGCCAGGATTTGAGATGCTTGAGGTGCCGAAGGGCTTGACGACGGCAAATGCCGAAAAGCCCAGGATCGTGAAGGTCAGGATGAGGATGGCCAACATGGCCATCTTGACGTCGTAGGCTTCAATCTTTTTTCCCAAGTACTCCGGTGTTCGACCCACCATCAGCCCTGCGATGAACACCGCGAGAATCACAAACACCACGATGCCGTAAAGCCCCGCGCCGACACCGCCAAACACAACCTCGCCCAGCATGATGTTAATCAAAGGAACCATGCCACCAAGAGGCGTAAACGAATCATGCATGCCATTCACGGCGCCGCAACTAGCGTCGGTCGTCACGGTGGTGAATAGTACGGAGTTCGCAATTCCGAAGCGCACCTCTTTCCCTTCCATGTTTCCGCCTGATTGCATTGTGCTCACCCGCTGATCTGTGCTGACCAAGAGTGGATTCCCTTTGGTCTCCGCCCAGTAGGCTGTCGTCACACCTGCAAGAAATAAGAAAACCATGGCAGCCCAGACGGCCCAGCCATGGCGCTGCGAGCCGGTCATCCGACCGAGCGTGTAGGTGAGACCGCTAGGAATGGCGAAAATGAGGGCCAGCTGAAAGAAATTGGAAAATGGAGTGGGATTTTCAAAAGGATGCGCGCTGTTGGCGTTGAAAAATCCGCCGCCATTGGTGCCAAACTCTTTAATTATTTCCTGCGAGGCGACCGGCCCTTGAGCAATCACCTGCTGTGTCACTTTTTGTGTCGTGGTCTTGCCATCGGAACCGGTGACCTGAATGGTCTGCGGCTCGGTGAGCTCGACGGTCGTGTAGGGCTTGAGATTTTGGACCACCCCTTGGGATACGAAAACCAGCGAACCCACCAAGCAGATGGGCAGCAACACCCATAAGAGGCAACGCGTGGTGTCCACCCAAAAGTTACCGAGCTTGTCGGTCTCCCGGCGTGCGATGCCGCGAATGACCACAATGGCCAGGACAATACCGACAGACGCAGAGGTAAAGTTGTGGTACGCCAGGCCAGCCATCTGCGTGAGATAACTCATGGTGGACTCGCCGCCGTAGGCTTGCCAATTTGTGTTGGTAGTGAAAGAGGCAGCGGTGCCAAACGCGAGGCCGGGTTCGAGGTTTGGGAATTTCTGCGGGTTGAGGGGAAGCCACTTTTGTGTGCGCTCGATCAAATAGAGGAGCACCATGGAGACGCCACTAAAGAGGAGCATGGAGATGGTGTATTCCGTCCAGCGCATCTCATGCCTCTTGTCCACACCGGTTAAGCGGTAAATCAGTTTTTCGAGGGGCCGCAGGACGGGGTCCAGGAACGTCTTTTCACCGTCGAACACGCGAGTCATAAAGATGCCAAGCGGCTTGGTAATGAGAAAAATCACCAGAAGATAGAAGATAATTTGGAACCAGCCATTGGCCGTCATGGTCAGAACTCCTCTGCCTTCAGCAGAGCGTAAAGCAAGTAGCCCAGGAGAAAGGTGCAGATAATTAACAGCAAGGCGTTACCTAAGCTCATAAATTCGCTCCTATTGCAGCCGTTCGCACGCACGGACGTAGAAAACGGCTACTACAACAAACAAAAACATCGCGGCGATGAAAATGAAGTCCAGCATGTTTCCTTTTCCCCTTCTGCCGAAGCAATCGATCAAGGTGAATTCGTCGGTTGAGCGATGACCAGCAGGAATCGGCGAACGTTGCAATGGTGAACTTAGGCAGTTAAGGAAGTCCCGAAGAAGTCATAAGGATTTCATAAAATTTCAGAGACGGTAGGAGGAGTATATTTTCACGGCAATGATGATACGTCTTGCTCTCATGGCCCGACGCGGTGTTCAGCCTGCGCGGTTTATGGTCTCTTTTCTTAGTAACTATGTAAGAGTAGTATTGGTTTTGCACACCTATTTATGGAGCCGATGCTCATGAAGCAATCGCTATGGAAGATTATTGTGTGTTTGTGCCTGGTCGCGTCCGCGTTGGCCAATGCGCAAGGGACTCCCAAGCCCAAACCTCGCGTCATTGTGATCGGCGTGAATGGCATGGAGTTAGACATTATTCGCCCGTTGCTGCTAAAGGGCGAAATGCCCAACTTGGCGCGCGTGGTAAGTAACGGGGCGTATGGCAAGCTTCGCACAGTGCCAGCCCCTAATTGTCCGCGCGTTTATAGCACCATTTTCACGAGTACGAAGCCAGAAGAGCATGGCGTGTCGGGCTTTGTTGTAGGCGGAATCACGGCCAATACCAACATGCTCAAGCAAGAGCCGATATGGTCGATACTGTCACGCAGTAACGTGACGATTGGCATGGCCAACGTGCCTGCGACTTTTCCTGTGCTGCCAGTTAACGGCTACATGATCAGCGGCATGCTGACGCGGGGTAAAAACTGCGAAGATGGAGTTCTTTGCGCGCCCAAGCTGACGGAGGTCATGGGCGGCGACGCCGTGTACCCCAAAAACATGGAATCTGAGTTGGTGAAAAATGTGGGCGACTTCTACATCGATTGCGAACGCATGCCCGCAGCGGCGGATCTGAAGGGCCATGAAAGTGAAGTAATCAGCAAGTGGCTGGACAAGGTACAACTGATTCGCGATCAGCAAACCAAACTGTTCGACTACTTACTGACCAACCATCCGACTGATTTTACGATGATGGTGCAATCGTGCGAGGACCGAACGGGCCACTGGCTGTATCCGATCACGCCGTTCAATGCAGGTTACCAGGCCAGCATCAACAACGTTCGGCTCGATGCGTTTCCGAGCCAGTACATCGCCTTCGATAAGGTGCTGGGGACCATTCTCAAGCATGCGGACGAAAACACGTATGTCTTCATCGTTTCCGACCACGGCATCAAACCGCTGCGAGAATTCGAAAATAAAGATCCGCACGCACATATGGACCATGAGAAAACCACGCCAGTTATCGCCAAGCATGATTTTGCGGACGGCGATGACGTTCCTGGGTCCATCTTTGCAATGGGCCCCGGCATCAAGCACGACTTAAGACTGATGGGATTTGAGGCCAGCGTGTACGACATCACCCCCACGATTCTGCACATTTACGGTATCGAACAGCCGAAGCAAATGCGCGGGCGCGTGCTGACGGAGATATTCGAGAATCCGGCAAATAGCACGGTTTCCAAGAAGTAAAAGTACAAGTAAATTAAGAACAGGCGACATTCCGGTTTGAAAAAAACGTGATCAGGGTTTGCTTGTGTGATTGCGGAGCAATTTTGCGCGGTTTTCCGCTTGTCGAGCCTGTGGATCTTTGTGCAATCCTTTGTATGCACGCGCCAGCAAGTCATACACTTCGGGAGAATCCCGCCGAAGTTTAGCCAGGACATCAAGGTGGTGCACCGCATCCGCATATTTTTCCTCTGCTAATAGAACTTCCGCGAGGCGGACCTCAGCTTCAAAGGTTGGTTGCAAAAGCAGTGCGGCTTCTAGTTGGTCCTGAGCTGCTGCGACATCGTGCAGCTGGAAGTAAACCTGTGCGAGCAGCAAGCGCGCGGGATACTGACTGGGATTCATTTTCAAACTTGCTTGCAAAGCCTCAAGCGCGCCGTGCAGGTCCTCAGCCAAGTTCAGAGCCTCGCCATGTTTGAAAGCTATATTCGCATCATCAAGTCGAACTTGCCTCGCGCGCGCGAAGTAATCTGCGGCCTGGGCATAATTCCGGGCGGTCAGCTCAAGCTGGCCGAGTTGCGTTAACGCGGCCGGAGATTTCGAGTCCTGCTCCAGCACCTTCAGGAATAAAGCGCGGGCCTCAGTAGTTCGAGCATCGTCCTGCGCCAGCATCGCGGCGTGCAAGAGGTTTTGCTGCGCAATCTTGTCCTTGGGATCAGGCAGAAGCGAGGGCTCTGGAACGTTAGAGGAGCTAAGCGCGTCTGCCGGCCCTAAATAGCCCAAGGCGCGGAGTTCGTCGGTCGTGCCGACGCCAACTGCTCCCGGCGATGCTTTATCCTGAGTCGGAGATTTTTCTCTGAGTGCCGCCAATTGTCCGCGCAGTTTCTGCACCACCGGATTCCACGGTTGGTAAAGGCTATGTATTTCTCCGGGATCAGAATGCAGATCGTAGAGTTCCGGGCGAGGAGCTTCGATGAATTTGAAACCTTCCTCGCGGACAGATCGCAAAGGCGCCCAGCCGAAACTCTGTGGGTAGTCGGTTTCTCCGAATAGAGTTCGCCCAGGCGCCGCGGTACCAACAAAATAGGGCTTCAACGAGTCGCCGTCACGGCGTGCCAGCGGCGGAACGGAAAGCAAGTCCAGGATCGTCGGAAGAATATCCGTCGTACGCACCTGGGCGTCGACCTGTCGGTTACTCGTTTGGTGTCCTGGCAGCTTGAGAATCAGAGGCACGCGCGTCGTGGAATCGTAGAGAAAAATCCCATGAGTATCTTCGTTATGCTCGCCAAGTCCTTCGCCGTGATCCCCGACAACGATCACCAGGGCCTGGTCATACCAGCCATGTTTTTTCAGATATGAAATAAAATTACCCAGGGCCGCGTCGGCGTAGGCAATTTCGCCATCGTAAGGCCTGTCTTTGTAAATTTCAGAATATGGCGCAGGCGGCTCGTAAGGATCGTGTGGGTCGTAGAGATGCAGCCACACCAAATGCGGCCCTGTTTGATGGGCATCGAGCCATGTTTTCGCGTGCCGCACAACATCCACCGCGCGACGCTCTACGCGTCCCCATCGCGAGCTGTTTGGTGGATGTGCGGGAAAGTCGTCGTAAAAATCGAATCCACGACCGAGTCCCGGCGCCAGTGTCTTGCTGTCCAGCACTACAGAACCGATGAATGCGGCCGTTTGGTAACCCTGATTCTTGAGCAATTCGGCTAAGGTGGAATGCGTAACGCCGAGCGGTCTCCCAAAGTCTGTCACTCCGTGAGAGCTTGGCAGGAGACCCGTCAAGATCGTGGTGTGGGACGTATTGGTCAGAGGTGTGGGTGTGAACGCCTGAATGAAGCGGATTCCGTCTTTAGCCAACTGATCAAGGGCAGGAGTTTGAATGCGGTCATAACCATAACAGCGAACATGGTCGGCACGCAGAGTATCAATAGTGATCAGAAAGACGTCCCGACGGGGATTTTTGCGGGCCTCGGGTTCGCGTGCGGACGCCGCGAGTACAGCCAGAAAACAGCAAACAAGGAATGTGGAACGCCTCATATTGTTGAGCCTAGCACAGCAGCACAAAAAACTATTTCAGCGCCATGGAAAAGCGAACTAGCGATCGCAGCACAACGCGCGGTTCGACTATTCGGGGAGATGGTTCAGCGAATTCAGCATTTATGGCCGTCTAGGCGCCTTCAGGCGCTCGGCAGTGGCGCGTTCGCGCAGCGCGTTCTGTTGCTGGTCGGCTTGGGCATAGGCGTCCACCAGAAAAAGGTGCGCCTCAATCGAGGCAGGCTCAGCCTTAACGATGTCGCACTGTACGCGGCCAAAGCCGCGGGACGCAACTGTGTCAGACCAGCAAAGCTTGAAGAAAAGTCTGACTCGCCACTTGCGCCCTCCTTAGAGTCGATTCGATCGATCCCATGAACTCGCTGCGGATTTTGAATGCGCAGCCGGCACTCACAAGACTTTTGTCTTCGACGGGACTTGTCCCATCATTTGCTGCATGGCGGCTGTGGATCCCGGTGCGCGCTTTTCGCGCCATGCTTCAAACCGCTTACACGTAGCTTCGATATTCTCAAAGAGATGTGGATTTTTGAACGCAGCACGCCACGTCGGCACGATGGAGCGCATCCGGTCCCACACAACCCAGATTTCACCGTTGCTTTCGAAAAAAAGCTCGTCATTAATCAGGCCGCGATTGACTATGCCGCCCACCATATCCCAATAGCTGATCACCATACGGATATACGTGTTTTCCTCGCCGCCTTGAGGATATCTTTGCATCATTTCTTCAGGTGAGGTCGGATGAAAATGTTCGACGAACCACGCACGTGCCTGGCGCAGCCGTGCCTCGCGGCGCATGTCGTAGAGCCGTAGCATCAGATTCACTTCGTCGTACGTAATTTGAGACATGCTAAGCCTCCAGGTGCTAAGTAGTTGCTTCTGCCTTCGTTGCGGTTGCTGTTGGCGAGAGGGGGGCAGCAAGTTCCAGACGCTGCACAATCGAAAGCGGAATACCCTGCCGCTGAAACTCCAGATGGATGCGCCGGCGCAGTTCCCGTGAAACATCATCTTGGCGGTTCGGCACCGTGCGCACCTGCAAGCGGACCGTCGTGGCTGTGCGGTCAAAGTTCTGAACGCCGAGTATCCGCGGACCATCAACCAGGGACGCGGACCACGCAGGATCATTGCGCAATTCTGCCGCAGCCGATTCGAGCAATTGCAAAGTCTTTTCCAAAGGAGTATCCGGAGCAACGGAAACATCCACGAACGCCTGCGACCAATCACGGCTTAAGTTACTCACCGTCCGAATATCTCCGTTTGCGATGGTCACCAGTGCGCCTCGGGGATCGCGCACGACCGTTCGACGAAGCGTGAGATGTTCGACGCGGCCCACCGTGTCTGCTACTTGAATGGTGTCCCCCACGATGTACTGGTCTTCCAGAATGATGTAGAAGCCGGTGATGATATCGCGCACCAGATTCTGGGCGCCAAAACCAATGGCCAAGCTGGCAAGTCCCGCTAACGCCGCGATAGGCGTGATGTTGATACCGAATTCGGGGAGTGCCGTAAGAATAGCCATCGCCCAGACGAATATGGTCCCGGCACTGAACAACACGCCGGCCAATGTGCGCGTCTGCTGTTCGCGCGCCTGCGCGGCATGTGTTTGGGAAGTTGCTCGCTTAATCACGAGATTCGTGAGCAAGCGCAACAAGCGGTTTAGCACGACCGCGACAACGAGTATGCCTACGAGATGCAAGACGTTACGAAGGGTGAATTCAGACCAGTGCGTGAAGTAACTGGACATATTGTTTACAGGAGGGGGAGTATAACATTGGAAGTCACTATTCGAACCGCCCCATGAGCTGACCGGAGCAACGAATGTCCCAGGGACGCTCAAAGGAGGTGCCCATGTTCAGGGATAGACGCAAACTTCTGCTCGGCCTGTGCTTTGTGGTTCCGTTTGGCCTTTTGGCTAAGACCCTCGCCGCATTATCTCAAGGTCCTGAGCCGCAGAAGCCCACGGACCCAAGCAAAAACGCGGACCCACAGCTCACCGACGATGTATTGACGTCCCCGTCTGCTACCAAGTCCATGCTGGAAGCGAATGACAAAGACATCAAAAAACGCGTCGAGAAACTTTATCAGCTTGCGACAGAACTCAAAGCTGAGGTAGAAAAGACTGATTCCATCAAGGTTCTTTCAGTCGCGATGGTGAAAAAAGCCGAAGAAATCGAAAAACTCGCGAAAGAAATCAAAACGCGAGCCAAGGGTTAAACGACACATCCACGAAGAAATGCATCCTGGCGCATGTTAGGTGTACGGGTTAGAATGGCAAGTGTTAGTTCTAGTTTTTGTACTGCTCACGCTCCCACAGAGGCGGGAGAATTTACAACGCGCCTGTAGCTCAGATGGATAGAGCGCTGGTCTCCGAAACCAGAGGTCGGGAGTTCGAACCTCCCCAGGCGCGCCATTATTATCAATGATTTAGTTAGGTTTGGAATCCTGAACAGTTGCACGCCCGTTGCACAATGTTTCCAACTGTTTCATGGCTTGGAGAGTGGTCTCTGGCACGTCTTTGATGTAGTGTCGCTGAGTCGTGCTCACGCTCGAATGGCGAAGCAGGCCCTTTGAAGCGAGTGAGTCTCTGGAGAGGGCTGCTAGTGCCGTTCCAACTCCCCGTCTGAGGGCATACCAGCCGTGCCAAGCAACCCCGGCTTTCTTGAGCGTGGGAATTACAACTCGGTTTGCGAGGTTATGGAGATCGAGCGGCTTTCCGGACGGTCCGCGCAGAATCGCCCCGGAAGTCGGATTCTTGTCTGCTGCCCGCATTTCGGCGAGGATTGTGCCAAGCGGCTCAATGACAGGTACAGGCTTGATGCTACTTTGCGTTTTGGGGGAAGTCGTGTAGGTGTGCCAAACAGATTGCCGAATCCCCGCGCTTCGCCTGGGCGCAGTCCTGCAAAGAACATGAGGGCCACAGCCGCCCGAGCTTTGGATTCCCCGGCCTTCTCAGGAGCATTCATAATCGCCAAGACTTCATCCGGGAGGTAGCGTGCGTCTCTTCGGGAGAGGCAGCCTTCCTAGAAATCATCGTGTCTCGAATCGGGTTTACTCCGTCCAGCACGTCTTGATTTTTGGCATAGGTAAACACGCCGCTCAGAAACGACTTGATATGCTTGAGCATTGTGCGGCCTACTGCGTGTTCGCGGTGAATTGTGGAGAGCAGATTTGCAGCGTCTACTGTACGGAAGTCGCGCAGCGCAATCTTAGTGAGAAGCTTCTTTAGGTAAATTGCCCACAGTGTTTTGTAGCCTGCACAAGTGGACGGCTTGAGGTTTTCCTCGGTATAGAGCAAGTAAAAACCCTCGACATACTTCTCGACCGTCTGCGTGCTCTCTGGACGCACACGGCCTTCATTGAGCGGGCTGAGTATCGCTTCGAGCAGCGGGCGCACGTCGCTCACGGTGCGATAACGGTCGCAATACTCGGCCAGCTTCGAAGAACGTTGGCTTCCGCAATACTCAGCCATTCTCGAAAATGTCGTCACGCCAGCGAGCGTACCAACTGCGGCCTTTGCGCCAGATGTAACCTTCTTGATGCATTGCTCTACCCTCCCTGCCGTCTTTCGAGCCACTTCTCGACTTCCGGCCAATAAAACCGGAGATACTTTCCCATGCGAATTGTGGGCAGCGGGTCATCGCTGTGCGTTGTGGCCCTCGAACGCGTTTGGTCATAGACCCACGAAACAGGAACCTTAAGGCAATCTGCGAGCTGTTCCGGCGTCAGAATGTGTTTTGCCTCTAGCTCACCAGGCTCAATGGTCTTGTTCGAAATCGTAAACGTGACTTGCTGCTTCCTTGCCAGACTTTGTTCTTGCTTGCAATGAATCATGCTTTCTCCTGAACCAATTCTTTCTTGCATGTGCGGCACCGCAACAGGTCGCGCTCACAGAGTCTTGGATTTTGTAACCGATGCTCTCTGGTAATCCGCGGAATGCGTGCAACTTACGAGGAGGGTTGCACGGCGTTTACACAACGGCACGGCAGTGTCGGTGCATCGCCGGATGTTTAAGGTTCAGACTTTGAGACTGCTGCTGAACCTAACTACCCTCACGGCTGGCAGATTTTTGAAATTTGGGAGTTTTTGGTACGGAATGAGGCTGCGCTAATTCACTTCGTCCAACTCTTCTCACTCGCTTTAGGGTCTCACTTTCCTCAATATGGTCAGGGTGCAGTTCCGAAGCCATGCCACAGTACGTTGCCGCTTATGCGCTTCACTTGGCTGCGTCCAAATTCTTTTGTTAGTTGAGGCGCACAAGGCCTTGAGGTAGGAGCGAAGTCTGTATCGCCAATTCGTAATTTCCTTACTGCGGTACTTGGTTCGCTAGCACTGCAAGCGTGTCCCCAATCTTCTCGATATCGTATATGTCTAACCATCCACTGCCGTAGAATGGGTCGCCCTGAGTAAGTTGCCGACGAAGAGTTACGGTTCGAAAGGAAATGGTCTTGCGCAGAGATTAAGGTTGAATCGGAAGTGCCGGTTTCAAAGAGTGCAATGTTTTACATATTCCACCCACAATAACCAACCCAATCTATTGAAAACAAGGGCTTTTTGTTGGAATTCCTATTGCTGTAATCCGAGGGGGAAAAAACACATGAAGCTAACGAGTTTAGCAGTCGTTGTATTTGTTTGTGGAATGTTGCTGACACCCTCGCTGCACGCCGATGCCGTCGTCGTGGACGCAGGCTGGTATGGGTTCTGTTTCGGGGCATCTGGAAGCCCGGCCACTGCCGGCTGCCAGAACCTCGGAATCGGCGTTTCTGGCAACCCTACGACGTTTACCACGATCGTACCCGTGCTCTTCAAGATCACGGACGCTTTCTTGACGGGCGACAGCTTCACGGTGAACATCAATTCCGGGGCGAGTATCTTCACGACTCCTTCGGTTCCCAAAGGCGGAGGACCGACGACGAGCGATCCCGATGTTGCCTTTGCGAGTTCGATCTACAGCCATGGATCAATACTCCTGGATCCCGGCAGCTATTCCATCGACGTGTTCGCCAAGGACAGTTGCTGCGGCGGTGGTGGAGCCTACCTAGAAGCTGTCACGGCCACGACCCGGGTTCCGGAGCCTGCAAGCGTGGTCCTGTTGGGCAGCGGACTGGTGGGTCTGGCGCGGAGTCGGTGGAAGAAGTTCATCAGCTAAGTCCCGCAATGTGAACTCGAATCGAAGCCGCCCGTCAGGGCGGCTTTTGATTGCCGTGCTTGGTCAGGCCCAAAGTTGAACTCTGCTTTCGCGAAACAACTATTGCCACGAATGCTGGGACGTTACTCTCCCTGCGAGCAAAATTTTAATTCACTTGCTCGACATCTGGCTCAACCTTCAGCTGCGGTTGTTGGGCTTGCTGCTGTTCCTTCAGGCGTTGCTTGATTTCGTCAATATCCGCCTGGGACCATGGTTGGAATACCTTCCACAGCGAATCCGGCTCGGCTCCCACCCAGCCCTGCATTTTTGCGAACTTGATTAGCGCGTCTGCGCTCTTGTAGTCTTCGCGGTCCGCTGCGAGCCGCTCGGCCATTTTGAAGACCATACCTACCACGGCTTCTTTGCTGAGTTTGGGATTGCTGCCAATTTCCGAATAGTGAGCAAGGCGCTTCTCATCCAAACGTTCCTTGAAGAGCTTTCGGTCCTTGAGGGCCTCGGCTTCCTCGATTGAAATATCCTGCCCGAGTTCTGCGGCGGCCTGCCGGAGCGAGAGGTCATACTTCACCATCAACTCGCAAGCTTGGAGAATCCATTCTGGGAGGAGAATTACTTTGCGTGGCATTTGTGCGTTTCTCCTTGTGGGGTTTATCGATGTGCGCCGATGGGACGTTCTTCGACGCACTTTGAAGTTAGGTCGTTGCGGGAGTTAGGGCAGTTGTCCGAGAAATGCGGTTACCAGGCATGCGAAATACTGTCGGTGTAAAATCCCTTCCAAGACTTCGACCTCAGGACCTGAGGAGTATTCGATGGACTTGCGTGGCATTGCGTTCTTGCTTTCGGCTAGTTTGCTTTTTTAGTGGTGGGCAGGACCAAATGCATGTACCGATTCTGCACCCCGAACTGATCGCTGGCCCTTGGGAAACAGTGAGTGCTTCGGGGATCGACGGCGTCTTCCTCCAGTTTGTAACATCTTCCTCCGGTCCATCTGGGAGCCCACAGATCGCTTGGCAAACCGTCGATATTCGCGTCTACCACCGGCAAGAAAACAAAGAGACTTCGGGGTGGTTTACGACGACGTTCAAGGCTGGCCCCGAATCATCCGATGTGAACGACGACCATACATCAACGCGATTCGACGGGCAGCGGCCGCGGATTAATTTCACTGGCACAACCGACCTCAAGCCGTTTGATCTCGACATCGGTTTTTCACCAAGCGAGCAAATCTGGACCGGCACGTGGTCACACTCAGGTGGGAAGGTGAGGCTAGTACTTTCGTTGACACCGGGAGCCTTCATATCAGGGAGTCTCGCGATGGCATACTTTCCGCTTGGCTCGACCGCACAATGTCCGGCATGGACCCAAGAACAAAGACAGTTCAAAGCGACCAGCGCAATGGCGAATTTTTACGGGTTTACTCTGTCCCCGGCGCAGGACTCATTTTGGAAACATCCGATGCCGTGGGGCCTGCCTATCACTATCGCGCAAGATTGTCAGAAGATCGGCAAGTGATCACCGGCAGTTGGGGTAACGGGTCGGGCGGTGGTCCTTCGCGTCAAGCTTTGTTACTAGATTCCTGGGCAGATGCGCGCCGGAGTCACGCCGACCGTTATCGCAGTCTCTTTGACGCCCTCCAAGTCAGCCCTCTCGTAATCCATCCACCAGTGCCTCCCGCTATATTCCACCATGTTCATAACCAGTTCACCATTCGCTCCCTTTCGCGATGAACTGAAGGAATTCCTCAGGCTGGCCGGCGTGCCCAGCGAAATCTACTATCCTTTGTGCCTCCACCTTCAAACGGCGTTTGCTTATTTGGGTCATGCGACAGGTGAGTTCCCGGTTGCCGAAACGGCTAGCAAGGAAGTGCTATCACTTCCTGTTTCCCCTGAATTGTCCGATACGCAACAGGATATCGTCATCAAGGCGATCTCAAATTTTTGCGCAAATAAGAAAGCTGTCTGATTGACCTCATTTCGTTCGCCCCGAAACCTCTAACGCGATGGCCTCACCCAAATCCTTGGTCGTCGCGCTCCCGCCAATATCCGGAGTGCGAACTTTCGACTGCGCAAGAGTCTCCGCGATCGCTTTCTCGACTGCGTCCGCAGCATCGGAAACGCCTAGATGCCGTAACATCATGGCGCCCGACCAAATCTGGCCGATGGGATTCGCGATTCCTTTCCCGGCGATGTCGGGCGCTGAACCGTGGACCGGCTCAAACATCGATGGGTATTCTTTCTCAGGATTAAGGTTTGCGGATGGAGCGATGCCGATTGAACCGACGACGGCAGGTCCCAGGTCGGAGAGAATATCTCCGAAAAGATTGGATCCCACTACGACATCAAACCAATCTGGATGGCGAACAAAGTGAGCCGTCAAAATATCAATGTGATATTGGTCCGTACGGATATCCGGAAATTCAGCAGCCATTGCATGAAAGCATTCGTCCCAGAACGGCATGGTATGGATGATCCCGTTTGATTTTGTTGCTGACGTCAGATGCTTTTTTCGCGTACGAGCCAAGTTGAATGCAAATCGCAGGACGCGGTTTATTCCACGCCGCGTGAAAACCGTCTGTTGAACGGCCATCTCTTCGTCAGTTCCTTCATAGAGGCGTCCGCCAATATTTGAATATTCGCCTTCGTTGTTTTCCCTAACGATATGAAAATCAATTTGGCCGGGCTTCCAATTCTTCAGCGGAGTTTCAATCCCTTCAAAGAGGCGTACAGGCCGCAAATTCACATATTGCCGGAAACCGCGACGTATGGGAATTAGGAGTCCCCAAAGCGAGACGTGATCCGGAACGCTGGGATGTCCCACGGCGCCCATGAAAATGGAGTCGAAGGATTGCAGTTGCTGCAAACCATCTTCCGGCATCATCTTCCGGGTCTTAACGTAGGTTTCGCAACTCCAATCGAAGGCGCGCCAATTGCATTGAAACCCGAAGCGCCGCCCGGCCGCTTCCAGAACGCGAATGCCTTCTGGTACGACTTCTTTGCCGATGCCGTCTCCCGCGATAACTGCGATATTGAAGGTTTGCATAAATGTCGTCGCTGTTTATCCTTGCCCGGCTGATAACAATGGCGAAAGCGCACTGACAGAAGGAGCCGACTCAAGGGCCATGAGAAAAGTGATTATTTTTTCCGTCTTGGCTTTTGGCCAGGCAGCGTAGTCAGCACATCCTCTGAATTTGGTCGCTGCTTCTCCAAAAGTCATGGGGTTCGCGGGACTGCCCTTGCCAAAATCGGCACGGCCTGCGATGACTCTACCGTCCTGCAGATGGATTTTTAGAAGAGACGTCATTTTGTCGTAACCAGCACTTTCGGCCTCCGAATCTACAAAAAAATTTATCTTGCGAATCATCGCCTGAACGTCGGGTCGCTGAACTACGCTATCGGCGAATTCGCTCAACCCGGCTTTCCGTTCCAACAGTAGAATGGCCATACAAAATTCCATGCTGAATTTGGCTTCCAGACCAGTTTTTGGCTGGTGATGGAGAAGAGTCGTCGTCATGAGGTGATTAGCTCCGACATCGACCTTTTCCACTTGCGTGGCTTCGATATTGTTAGCTTCCATGAGGCGCGCAAGCTCGGTCATAGCGGGATGAGCAAGTGAACCTGATGGATAAGGTTTCAAGGAGATGCCGGGGGAAACGAAGGTCCAAGGCTTCCCCAAGCGATCCATTATTGCCGCAGGGTCATACGATCCCCCGAAGGCGTGGAAAAAGCCGCGATCCGCTTCCAGAATTTGCTCCGCTGCCGTCCAACCCAGCGCGACAAGTTCAGCCGTTACAACTCCACTTTCTGCAGCGTGCCCGGCCTGAAACGGCTTGGTCATGGTGCCGAAATTTTCTCTTAATCCGCCGGACTGGCTGGCCGCAAGACCAAACGCGTTCAGGATTTTCGGATGGTCGAAGCGCAACAGTTTCGCACAGGCCGCGGCTGAACCAAAGGGTCCACACGTTCCCGTGGAATGAAATCCATCTTGGTAATGGCGAGGGGAAATGGCTTCCGCAATTTTACACTCCACTTCGACCCCTAAATGATAAGCGAGCATCAGATCCTTGCCGGACACGTTGCCGCGTTCAGCGAGCGCAAGCAGCGCCGGAAGAACGGGGACGGTGGGGTGGACGAGGAGCCCGTATACGCGGTCCTTGGCAACAGCGAGTTGGGTGTCGTCGAAATCATCGGCGTGAATAGAAACACCGTTCACAAAGGCCGCGAAGCGCGAGGAAGTCTTCCGTGCTGCGCCAATGACGGTGGCCTTACCGTCACTGATACCTATATTTTCCAGATACTGACGGCACAGAGTTCCGGTCTGTGCTTTCGATCCGGCTAAAGCCAATCCCAATCCATCCAGGATCGATTTCTTGCCTAATTCGATTACCTCGTCCGGTATATCCTGATATTGAGTGTTGGCGACAAATTTACCCACATAGCTCGTGAGGCCGGGGACTTTTGGAAGATCATTGGTGGGATAAAATCCGAGGTCTTTGTTGGAATTAGGGAGCATGGTAGATGCCATCACGCCAAGAGAAGCTTTGCCAAAGTCACGTCTTAACATTTTTTGCCCCATGAATGCACTATTGCCGTGAACCAAAGCGTTGTTTCGCGCAGCCGATTCGGACGATTCATTTATCGTTATGGTTGTACTTCGTAGACGCGTACTTCGGCGTCCTTATCGCCATGATGCGGGACGGCGAGATAGTATCGATTGAGTTCAGGGACAAGGATTGCGGTCTTAGCACGAAAACTTCCCGGAATTCTTGCCAATAAGACGTAATGGTCGGGATCCTTCTGTTCAAAGGTATCCACAAAACCGTCTCCGGCCAGGTAAATGCGCTTGTGTTGCGCGTCGAAGCTCATATCGTCGACCATGTTTACAGCCGGGAGACTGGCGATTGCCTTGCCATTTTCCGAATTTAGCACAATCAATTTGCCCGGATTTCGAGTGGCCACAAACAAGCGGTGATTGCCTTCGTCCAGAGCCATGGCGGTGTTCATCTTGTTGCCCGCTGGTAGAGGCCAACTTGCCGAGAGGACCGACTTATTCCGGTCGAGAACGCCTACAGAGCTTTGACCGGTAATGTTGCAGAACATGCGTGGGCTAGACTTTTCCAGCATGATGGCTTCGATGTGATTCGAATTGATTTTGATGTCGCGGAGCTTCGTCGAGGTGTTGGTATCGATGACGCTGATCAAGGAATATGGCGTATGCGCCTCTCTGCCGCCGTTTACCACATACAGGTACTGCGTAGCAGGATCGTACGCGATAGAGTCCGCGTCGACGGAGACTTTGATGCCATTCACCATTTTATAGCTATCACTGTTATAGACATTCACGGCAGAAGCGTCGCCTTCCACGACGAAAAGTTTCTTCACATCGCCGCGGTATAGAATGGCGTGCGGCGCCTTTACATCTTTGATGGTGTGAACAAGTCTATTCGTGGTGGTATCTAAAACGAATACTTTTTCGTTCTCTTCGCCGGTTAGAAATAGTCGGTGTCCAGCAACATCGGGTGCGAAATGGTCAAAATCACCATCCTTGAGTCCGGGCAGCGGGATGGTTTCCACGAGCTTCAAGGGATGCTTTTCTTGAGCGGAGGAGGCGACTGCAAAGGTGACAATTAACGCGAGAAAGGCGAGTTGCATTCGCTTCATACGTTCCTCCGAAAGTATCGTGCGTTGAGCTGAACAAATTAAGAGCTAAATGCTGCACCGCTGATCGCTTCCCTGAACGAAAAAACGGAAAGAAATGTTCACGTTTTTCGTAAACAATAAGATGTTCGACCGCGCGGATGCTACGCCAGGGTACGTGCGGAGTCAACGAAGCTTCTAGCCGTGCTGGTAGAAGCGGGCCTCGCAATGGATTTAAAACGAATGTTTTCAAGCAAAATTTGCGATGAACCATATTTCAGCTAAACAGAAATTAATGTTGGTTTAAGTTCGCAAGACGATGAATGAATTATGCTCTGCTCCCTCCGCTTCGGGCTGATTTGTGTGTTATGTAATTCACACGTTAAGACAATCCCAAAGGAGGATGGCGCGCATTCGTAGAACAACTGTAAGGTCGAGGCATCTTTTTGTAACTTGATTCAAAATCATGTCAGGGAGAGAAAATGAAGAAACGGTCTTTTATCCTCGTGATGGTGCTGATGGTATTCGGAGGCAAGGCGCACTGTCAGGGGAACGCGCCACTCAAACTTGTTCAGACATTCAAGCTGCCTGCGGATGTTAAAGGGAACTTCGATCATTTCGAAATAGATTTAAAGGCTGTCGACTCTTCGCGACTCCGGAGCATTACAAAGCGGTCATGGTGTTCGACGTGAAGACGGGCAAGCTGATCAACAAAATAGGCGGGATTGAAAAGCCGCACGCTGTGTTGTATCGCGACGACCGCAACCGTATATTCGTAACAGATGGCGAGGCAGGCGACGTTAAAATTTTCGACGGCACATCGTACGCTCCGCTATCAAGTGTGAAATTGTTGGAGGACGCAGATTCGATGGGATACGACGCAGATACAAAATATCTATATGTGGATAATGGCGGCGGAGACGTCCACCAGACGTATGCGATGCTTAGTGTAGTCGAAACGACGGCAGAGAAGAAGTTTAGCCGCCATCAAGATTGACGGCGAAACTTTGGAAGCCATGGCGTTGGAGAAAGGGAGGCCCGACAATATATGTAAACAATAAAGCCAAAAGCGAGGTTGATATAGTTGATCGGAACAAGAGAGAAGTGGTCGGCCGGTGGCCGGTAACCAAGTGCAAGGGCAACGTGGCCATGGCTCTTGATGAAGTACATCACCGCTTGTTTGTAGCTTGCAGTGACGGCCAGTTGTTGGTGTTGGACACCCAAACAGGTATGGAGGACCGTACGGTTGGTCCCTGAACTAAACCGATATTTCGTGGCGGTCCCGCAGCACGGAGCGGCCAACGCGAAGGTGTTGGTGTTCGAAGTGCGCTGAAACGAGACGGTCAGTATGTGCTGTTGAAGGAGTTATGCGGATCCTTTTAGTCGAAGATGAACGTAAGGTGGCGAGCTTTATTGCACGCGCACTTCGAGAAAATTCCTACGCCGTCGACGTGGTGGAAACCGGCAAGAAGGCAGTGGAATTCGGTACGGACATACCTTACGACGCCATACTCCTTGATGTGCGTTTACCTGACCTCAGTGGGATTGAAGTGTGTCGCGAGTTGCGGCAAAGAGAAATTGAGGCTCCCATCATGATGCTTACGGCTCGCGGTTTGATCGAGCAGCGCGTCGAAGGCTTAGATGCCGGAGCTGACGACTATCTTACCAAACCTTTTGTCTTGGCTGAACTGTTGGCGCGCGTTAGAGCGCTTGTTCGGCGGGGCTTCCATAGCGGCAACGCAAAACTTAGCTACGCCGATCTGGTGCTGGATCGTCACCGGCGACGTGCGACACGCGGCCAGGAGGTAATTCCTCTGACCGCCAAAGAATTCGCACTGCTTGAGCTATTCCTGCTTCGCGCTCCCGAACTCGTCACCCGCACTGAAATTGTCGAACATGTTTGGGATTGCCATTTTGATAGCGAGACTAACCTCGTGGAGGTCTACATCAACCGTTTGCGCCAGAAGATTGACCAAAATCGACCGGCAAAGCTGATTCATACCGTTCGCGGCGTGGGCTATCGGTTGGGAGCGTCCGAATCATGAAAGCGAAATCGCTTCGATTTCGGATGATGTTGCTATTTTGCACGGTAGTTGGCGTATTTCTTGCCGGATCCTACCTGGCTTTCTGGGGATTGCTGGCTCACGAGGTCAGCACGCAAATCAACCGTCAGCTATTGGAAACGGCGCGCCCATTGATAGCGGATATCGTCACGGAACCTAACGCGCAGGATATAAATCGCCTCGATATCCCAGGCGAGTATTTTGAAGTTTTGGGCCCGGCGGGTCAGGTTCTGCAACGCTCGCCAAATCTTACCGCGCCGATTGACTTGAGGGGAATTGACCCTGCTGTGTCACGTCCCGCGTATGGGATTGCGACGATCGGCCAGGTGCAATCGGTACACGTCGCACTTATCCCTTTTCTCCAGGCGGGCCAGCAGCCACGAGTCTTGGCGGTGGCCATACCAACGTTGGGCACCGACAGTGTGCTGGAAGGCTTTGGGAGAGTTGCTCTGTTGCTCTTACCGCTAAGCCTTTTGCTCACCGCAGGGATTTCAGCGTTTTATGTAGGAAGAAGCCTCGCGCCTATTACCGAACTTACGCAGCACGCGGCGTTGATGGCCAAGCGGGTCACGAACCGGCAAGGATTCTGGACACCGCTACCGGTATCTTCTCCCCACGACGAGCTGGGCCGGTTAGCGAAGACGTTCAATCATCTGTTGCAGGGCGTGGATTCGGCGGTCCGCCAGTTACGTCAATTTGTGACGGATGCATCGCACGAACTGCGCACTCCACTCGCCGTTCTTCACGGCGAGACGGAACTGCTGCTCTCCAAGCACCGCAATGCTGAGGAATATCGAAAAACACTTTGTGTGTTTGATGGCGAGTTCAAGAAGCTGACACGGATCGTGGAAGGGCTCTTCACGTTGTCGATGGCGGACGCTGGACAGCTACACCTGGCACGCGAGCCAATCTATATCAACGAGGTGCTGGAGGAGGCTTGTGCTCTTGTCACTTCGCGCGCGCGCACAAAAAATATCGCCATCGTACGGGAGTTGAACCAGGAGATTGCCTGCTTTGGGGATGAGGCTTTCCTGCATCAACTATTTCTGATCTTTCTCGATAATGCGATTAAGTATTCACCCGATGACACTCGGGTTCGCGTCTCTTTAGAAAAACAAGACGGTTTGATTCGGACGCGTTTCGAAGACCAAGGCATTGGAATCTCGGGAGAACACCTGGGCTTCATATTTGAGAGATTCTACCGTGCAGAACGTAGCAGCAACGGGGAAAACCATAGCGGCGGATTAGGCCTGGCCATTGCTCAAGCCATCGCGCGTGCGCAGGGTGGCTTCATCGAGTGCCAGAGCGCACTAGGCGTAGGTTCAACTTTCACACTCGTATTGCCAATAAATCAGTCTGCCGAAACCAACTTGGAAAGCCAGCCTCGACAGAGAATAATCCAGGGTTAAGGCATGACCTGCGGTCTTAAATTGCATCCATAAGAACTCAATGGAGCTAGAATTACCTCAGCTTGAAACTCTGCCGGAATCTTTTTTCAGGAGCTCAGCTGCCTGTGGAAGAGTAATGCCCTCTGGGACAGGCTGAAAGTTTGAATAGATTTCTTTTTGTTTGACAGAGAGGGTCTTGAAAAAGAGCACCTTGCCATTTATGCGAATGTCCAAGTAAGTCATTTCCCAATGTCCTGATCCGACGTCCTGCTGCTTCACTAAAAATGTTCCACCCTTGTCCAGATGGCCCAAGAAACCGCCACCGAATTTTACGTCACTGGTTAAACGTCCTTCAATTTGCACGAGACGCTTGTGTTCAGCATCCACCAATATAGTGCCTTCCATATGGTGGAAAACATGTGCCGGGCGGTTCGCAGGGTGGAAATTGGGATTTGGGGTGAACTTTAGCTTGATCAAATTAGCTTGCTTGCCTTCGTACCGAAACTTAAATGCGGCCGGAAACATTTTCATTAAATTGAGCGTCTGTTCTCCGTCTTCGTGCTGCTTCTTGTATTTCTGGCGCATCAAATCCTGGTTGCTTAACAATTTTTGGAGGCGTTGATCTTCGGCCTGCTGCTGCTTGGGAGTTAACGGCTGGCCGTCGATAGCTATAAGCCGCTCTATTTCCCCAAGTTTTGTCTGGCAGGCAACGTACAGTTTCTTCTTTCCGCCGTCCTCCTCTAGTTTGCGATATCTCCAAAGAGACTTATCATTGGTGAGCGCATTTACCTCATTTTCGAACACCTCTCGCGCCAACTTATTCGCATCTACTTGCTCCTCGTTCGTGGGACGGTCGGTTGGCGCTGCTCCCAAACACCACGGAGTCCCGAATAGCACAAAAAAAACGACGATCCAAAAGCCCTGGGGAAGGTCTCGACGTTCTAACTTTCCCAAGCAGTTAAGTTGCCTCGGCGTTGCGCTTTTCTGCGCTACGCGCTCAAGCGGCCACTTCATGGTCTTCCTCGGTTCTGTAGTGGACCGCCGTCGCGAATGGGACCCGCTCATGAAGAAGCCTTTCGGTGGCAGCGATGATTACTTCGTCATGAAATAAGCACTGAAAAACCGATTCTGAAAGAAGATTGCACACGGCCAACAAAATCATGCCTTGATGATGCGCCATCCAGCAATGGACAATTTCTGGGGAACCAACTTCGGTGGACAGCCTTCGCGTAAAGTCCACTGATTCATAGAATCCAAATGTCCCCAACCATCCTTGGTTCTTCATCGTGCGCAAGTTTTCCACTGCTGCGCAAGGGTCAACACTCAAGGCTAAAAACGTAGAGTACGGTGTGATAACGGTCCGTTCATCGATCTCCGTTTTTAGCGCTAGAGGAGCGACACCATGGGGATAATATACATAGTGTCCAGAATCGTTTTTTAGGCTGCTGGCTCCTTCGGAGATGCCCCACGGTATGTCGAGACGCTGGATATGTTTTCGCTGGCACGCTACCGCGTTCCTGGTGCTATTCTCTAACAAAGTAGCGGGGTAAGTTTTCATCCACAGACTGGGCATTAGATATTCAAACATGGTCCCAGTCCAGGAAAGCAGCACGCGTTTCCGGGCGTAGCGGGTATGGGCCCTACCTAGCAAAAACCAGCTCTTCTGTGGAATATCACCCTTAGCTACAGCGACAAACACAGCACTCCTCGCTTCGGAAGCCAGCAAGTCGTAGCAGCTTTCGAGCAATCGTTTCTGGCCGACGTCATATCCGACCGAGAGTATTTTACGTCGAACGTTATAGAAGATGCGAAAATCCATTTGTTGCACGAGATGCTCTGCTTCACCCGCCAAGCTTTTAAATTTATTTTGCATCGTCTCCGCTTGAACGCAGCAATCATGTAAGCGAGCGAATAGCGTGCTAACTAATTTTGTCTGTGGACTTTCGCCAGGATCCAGAACATCTGGCAGTTTAAGCTTGGGTTCCAATTGCGACAGGAATTTCGGCAATTGGCCGACCGTTAGTTTGGCGACGGTGTCAGCATTAAGAGGGCCGCCGAGCTGGGCACTCAAAGGAGCAAACTCGGGCAGTAGCCAAGGCGCTAAGGCTTCCACCAAATCGCGAAGGTCGTGCAGTCGGGCGATTGTCTCGTTAAGCCACCAAAAGGCATCGTGCGTCTGAGGATCCGATTGGAAGGAGCGGATGTCCAAGACCCTTCGAATCGAAGCTTCCAACTTAGGAAGCGATTCGATCCACGCTGGAAAGTGGTCTCCCAATGCTGACATTTCTGAATGAATTGTGCGGATTGCCATAGGCAGATCCTGCGCAGAATGTTCCGATAGCGATTTCAGCTCTTCTTCTGCAAGCTTCATGTGGTCGCGCATGCCTTGCAATAGGAGCTGAGGGAGAATTGGCTGATCAACGGCCGCAAGACACCCCTGCTTAAACAATAACAATGAACAAGCAAGATTTCCGCTATCCACACTGGAAACAAACAGTGGCTGAAGGGCTGTTAGAGACCTGGTGTCATACCAGTTGAAAAAATGACCATTGAACTTTGACAGATCTTTGGCATGCGAAAAAGTTCTTTCTGTCTCGTCCAGATACCGTTTAAGCGTGACGAATCCGAGATTATAAGCGGCATATTGGGAATTCAGAAGAAGTCCGAGATTAGTCGGTGAGATGCGGTGCGCATTTTCATGTTGAGCACCTTGAACATTGTCCGGAATAAGCCAATTATTCTCGGCGTTAGAAAACGTTTGAAAGAAACGCCAGGTCTTAAGCGCTGCGATTCGCAGGAAACTTTCGTCTGCTTCTGTGATTTCACTGCGTCCTCCCCGCATAGGCCGATCGAGCCACTGAGCGAGAGGTCTGGAAAACATCCACAAAGTTAGTATTGGCAGAGCCGCAGGCAACGCTTGCGGCCGATAAACCGCAAGACCGACAGCCACTGCGATGGTCACCAAGGGCGTCCAGTCCAGATAAACATCCACTGGAGTCTTTCGCTTGCTCTCCATTTCAGATTGTGCGGCAGTTTCCCACTCCAAAAGGTTGCGGTGAGTAACTGTCAGCCGTACCACGGTACGAAAAACAGCGTCCATCGTGACCAGCGTTTGGTGCGCCAAAAAAGCAAAAAATATCAATACGTTTACCTGCCCTGCGATAAAGTCGTCGGCCGTTTGTTTGAGTTGCGCGAAACGATCGCCGGGTTGCGCTATCCGAACCAGTGAAAGAATCAACTGCATGTACCTGGGAATTAGCATCAACGCCACAGTAGCGGAAGTCCAGTAATCAGCAGAGCCCGGCAAAAAGAACCAGGAGGCAAACAGGAGAACAAACATCGCACTTTCGATAACACTGCGACGCAAGTTGTCTAGAATTTTCCATCGCGAAACGACACTCAGCGGATTCTTGATGCGATTGCCGTGGGCGTCTGGAACACGTGAGAACAACCACCGGAGTATTTGCCAATCTCCACGAATCCAGCGGTGCTTTCGACGACTGTGCGCGCTGAAATGCGAAGGATAATCGTCGATAATTTCTACATCGGACACCAACCCGGCCCGCGCATACGCTCCCTCGATCAAATCGTGACTGAGAATGGCATTCGAAGGAAACCGTTCACCGAGCACGTCACGAAAAACATCCACTTCATAGATTCCCTTGCCTGTGAAAATACCCTCTCCGAACAAGTCTTGATAAACGTCCGAAACGGCACGCGTATATATGTCCAGTCCCGTCTGTCCCGAGTAAATGTATGCCAGTCGTGATCGATTAGCGGAGTGAACGCTGATGCCGACTCTCGGCTGTAAAACGCCATAACCCTCCTGGACGGTGTTCGTAACTGGGTTAACTTCCGCGCGATTTAAAGGATGGGCTAGCGCGCCTACTAAACGATGAGCCGAGTCCCTGGGCAGTTGGGTATCGGAATCCAGGGTAATGACGTACCGCGTGCGCGGCAGAATCGAGAGATCACCGATTTTTACAGGGAAGCGATCCGCTTCACCACGCAGCAGTTCATTGAAATCGAGCAATTTCCCGCGCTTCCGCTCCCAACCCATCCAAGTACTTTCCGACTCATTAAAGACCCGCTGGCGATGGAAATGAAAGAATGGGGTCCTACCGGATTTTGCATACTTTTCGTTCAGGCCCTGAATCAAATTCGAACAGAAAGTAACGTATTGGTCTTTATCATCAGATTTTTCCGCGGAATCCGGCGGATCCGTCAACAAAGCGAAATACAGCTGGGGATCCTGATTACCTGCAAAACGAATTTCCAGCGTTCGAACCAACGCGCGGATCTGTTCTTCGTTAATGAGCAAAGTCGGGATAGCGACGATCGTCAAGCAATCAGGAGGAATACCGCTGGAAAAATCGAGTTTCGGAAGTATTCTGGCAGGTACCAGGAAGGTCACCAGCTGGTTCAGGATGTCCATTGCCGCTTCGCTAGCAGGCAATAAAAGCAGAAGCGTCGCCGCTAGCAGCGGTACTCCGACTTCGAGACCGCTAACCACAAATGCCATGACCGCAAAAATGAACACCTCAAGACTTATGAAATAAAGAAGTTCCGGTGCGTCGTAAAATATTTCGGCAAGTTGTCTGGAACCTCGCGGGTGATAGGCAATGTGTTTCTGCAAAACTCGTCGCCCGCGGTCGATTAGATAATATCCAACGTGACCGCGCCGGTCGCGTGCACGCGGATTAGAATTCCATTCAGCGAGTCCCTGAGCGGCAAGATCTACGGCGAGACGCGCGATGGTGAATTCATCTGCCTTGGATCGCCTTGCAAATTCCTGAATCGCAGAACGATAGAGTTCACAGCTTTCGAACTCCATGCACGGATAAGCTCGCGCGGGATCTTCTCGCAATATTTCATCCGTTTTGCTCAGCCTGGGAAAAGAGTCCTTAAAATCTACGCGATCGAGTTCCCGCAAGAGGCCGACTACCTGGGTAATTCCGATCGCGGCGGTGACGCCGGCGTTGTTCTGAGATGTTGAGTTTTGCAACCTGCCCGGTTGCGCTGCTGCCAACAGTTCGTCCACAACGACTTCAAGCAGGACCAACTTCATCATGGGCTGTAGTGCCCATATCTCCGCCATCTCAAAAGGAGCGGCTTCCTGCGCCGCTTCCATATATTCAATAAAAGACGCTTCGGAAAAAGCGAAGTGCACGGCGTCGAGGAATCCTTTTGCGGCAAGATAGGGACGCGGGACTTCCTGGTTGTCATCAATTCGAACCTGAGGATACGGGATATCCGAGCGCACTGATGCGCGCACATCGAAGGAGGCCGACAGTAGTAGCCGCAAACTCCTGAGCGGCAAGTGTTTCTGAAGTTCTGAGAGATTGCCACGCTCGGCGTTTCTTTTTCTTAATCGCGCTTGTGCTAAGAGCAAGCTAGTAGCTCTCTTCTGTTTCTCCATGGGGACGCGACTTCGCGACTTCCTCCCACTAAGGATCCAGCCCTTAGCTTGTTTGCGAGCTACCTCACACAGTTGAGAAGCGACAGCCTCGGGTGCTTCAGCGGGCACTGGCTCGACAGGTCCGGAAGGCCACAGGGGCACTACAACATCGCTTTCTCCTGTTCCTAACCGTTCGGTGAGATCGTCACACATACTCGTGCATTAAATCCTATTAGGCAGGCGTTCGCTAGCGATAACTCGAAGCCTGTAATTCGAACATTTCTGCATAACGGCCCCTACGCGCCATGAGTTGTTCATGGCGGCCCTCTTCAGCAATCAACCCTCGTTCCAATACAATGATGCGATCCGCCATTTTAACCGTCGAGAACCGGTGCGAGATCAACAACGCCATTTTCCCTCTGGTAAGTTCCGCAAATCGTTGGAACACCTCGTGCTCGGAACGCGCATCCAGGGCCGCGGTAGGCTCATCCAAAATTAAGATTTGAGCGTCGCGCAAGTACGCGCGAGCAAGAGCCACTTTCTGCCATTCTCCGCCGGACAGGTCGACGCCTGTCTCAAAACGGCGTCCCAACATTTGCTCGTAGCCACGCGGCAGCTTTTTGATCACCGCTTCCGCCAGGCTCTTTTTGGCTGCCTTCTCAATCAGAGAAAGATTCTGACGGTCACTAATTTGTCCAACCGCGATATTGTCCAGCGCCGTCATGTCGTAGCGCATGAAATCCTGAAAAATGACGGCGGTGTTACTGAAATAGTCGTCCAGGTCATATTCGCGAAGGTCAACGCCATCAAGGAGAATACTGCCCGCCGTGGGATCGTAGAGACGCGTTATCAGCTTGACGATGGTGGTCTTCCCTTCACCGTTCTCGCCGATTAATGCTATGCGCTCGCCTGGTCGTAAGTGCAGATTCAAATTTTGCAGCACCGAGCGTCCCGTTCCCGGATAAGAAAAACTGACATTGCGAAATTCAATTCCCTCGCAGATGGGGCGCGGCGTTGGTAGAGCATTTGGCCGGGAGAAAACCTTTGGACGTAACGCAAAAAAATCGAGCAGATCTGTAAGGAAGAGTGACTGGTCCGCAATGCTGGAGAAAGTAGAGAAGATCATCTGAAGATTGGAGCTAGCGCCCGCGATAGCACCGGTCAAAAACGTCATATCTCCGACACTAAGCCTACCTTTGACCGTCTGAAAGATAACGTAGACATAAGTGCCGTAGTAGCCCAGCGTGGTCAATAGGGAAAGAAATGAACTGGCGACGAGGCGGCGTTTCACCAGCGCTACGTTCTGTCCATGGATCTCGTCAGACAGTTGTTTAAACCTGTCCGATAGAAATGAACTTAGCCCAAATAGCTTTAGCTCTTTTGCGCTGTCTTTACTGGCACCCAGGAACCGAAAATAGTCGATTTGCCGCCTTGCAGGAGTTTGCTGAAAAGCCAGGGAGTACCCCAGAAATGCAAAATGGCTCTCGCCCAAGAATGCAGGCAAGACACAAACGACGAGCACAACAAGAAGCCATGGAGAAAACAGAAGAATGCCGGCAGCCAGGGTCGCGGTAGTGATGAGCTGTTGAATCAAGCGGCCCATCGACTGAATCATGCCCAGGCGGTCAGTAGCCTGCACACGAGCGCGCTCTAATTTGTCATAAAAGAGCGGATCTTCGTAAGAGGCCAGATCAAGACGCGAGGCATGTCGCATGACACGCACGCTGATGTGCCGGGTAAATTTATCCGCGAATAGAGCATCGCAAAAGTCAACAGCGCGATTCAAGAGCGTGGCCAAGCAGGCCAACCCGAATTCCGCGGCCACCAGCCACCAAAAATCCGGCCGCAGGGGCAAGCCGTGGGACACATGAGCAACGACCGCATTGATAATCAATCGGGTGATGCCTAACAGAGCTACTGGCGTGAGTGCGCTAAGGCTGCGGAGTATTAACCCCCAACTCACGACGTCAGGAGCGGATTCCCAAATAATTCGGAGGACAGGAGGGATGTTCCTCAACGCCTGGATTCGTTTAGACCAAGCTTCGTGAAAGGTTTGCCCGGCGGGATCGACTGTGGCGGCCACAGCTCAGATGTCCGCCAAAAATATTTTCCGGGCCTTTAGGATAGAGAGCAACGACAGGATTGCATGCAATATCATGGGGTTAGGAACTGATCCAATGATTGAGCGAACTCTATACTATCTCAATCTTGAACTTGCGGGGAATAATGAAGCAATCGGGTAAAACGCTTAGGCCCGGACGCGAGCAGCAAGTCCGAGAGTTGAAGCACCCGCAAAAATCGCGGTGGAAGCCATACAAAAGGTTCTCGAGGCCAGCGCCAAAAGGTTGGTACTGGCGAATAGTAAAACGGCCGCGATGATCACGGCCAGGACTACCATTGTCGTTAACACTTTCACTTCATGCTCCTTATGCATAACTTGCAGGTCACGTAGGTGGTAATGCACGCTGAAGACCACGGATTGGCGCTTATCCTTGATGGACTTACGAGCATAACGACTTCAGCAGCAACGGAAATTTTGGCATATTCCGCGTAAATCTTACGCATCAAAGGCTTTAGGCATCCATACCGCGTCCCCTAATTTCACCGCTTCTGAGCCAATCCTTTGTGTGATGTTTACGGTCGTCAGTCGCGGCTCGCTGGAGCCTACCTCTAATCATTAGCGGAGTTTCTTGAGGTCAAAGGCAGCCTTGATCATTTTGCCCTCCGGAGTGACCACTTCGACCGTTACAGGTTCCGATGCAACATCTTTGAGATCAAATTCCAGCCAAACGCTCTGTCCATCCAGAACCGAAGGAGCATCCTTTGTTCCACTCGAATAAATCGGCTTGTTGCTCATCGAGCGGGAAGGGATAGTCTTGCCGTTCTGGTCTAGGTTGAATCGGAAGTTCTGCCAAAAATTCTCTGGCTGAATCGCACTCTTCGCAGCCTTTGTCGCTGGCTGGCTGTTCGGGGCATCTTGAGCTTTGGGATACGCGGCCGGCAGCATGAGCACCACGTTGACGGTGATGGTCTTGCCTTGCTGGCGATAGTCCTGCGATGCCTGTTCTTCTGTATAGCCTGCTGCCGCTTTCTGTCTAGACTGGTCTACAACTTTGGCGTATGGGGTCAGGAGCGCGATCTGAGCAATGTGCGCACCGTTTTGTGGTTCCGATATTTCCATTAAATAGGGCGCAAGAAAATCCCCAGTCGCCTTGTCATTCCGTTGGCCCAGCACATAGGCCTCGTGAAGGCCGTGCGGATCCAGCTGCGTGTCATAGGCGCTTAATCCAACGGGCAAGCCCAAAAAAATCGCTGCAGAAAGGCTAATGGCAATTCTCATGATAATCATGTCTCGATAGCAGATTAGTTGCTTCGTAACGTTCTTCCGAAGCGTAGCCGATTCTGACAGATTTACTCACGAAGCCCATCTTCGATTCGCAGTCTGTTATCTGTCATTTCGGCCGAATGCAAGACTGCCATTATCTACAGAGAATACCCGATTGAAGTGCATGTTTGAACGCCTAAGCTGGCCTGGATAGGTGCCTCCTCTTATAGTACGGACCAGGTGCCCGTCGGCTCTTTCGACAAGGGGGCACCTGGTTCCGCCTTCCGACTACACGGCTCGCTGTATTGCCCAGTACGATCCTGGTCATATATCTTTGTCTTTTATAACGGGTTAGGTATAAGCGGAATTTCGTTAGCAGCTGCGCTTAGCGTGCGGCGTTTCTTTTAGAATTTGCGATAATGGGCGCCGATAAGCATAGCTCCGGCCTTTACCCAGATAGAGGCATCTATGTCAGCTACAGCACCGGCACCGAAAAAGCGCTCCTCAGCAAACGCACCACAAATAGTTCCTCAGGAGGAGAGGGATGCCTTCTTGAACGCCTTGCAGCGGCGGACGGCGCTACGTGCGTTTGAAGTATTCACGATGGCCGGATCGGCGCCTGGGGACGAATTGTCGCACTGGTTTCAAGCCGAGAAGGAACTGCTTGAGCGGATTACTGACGTTCGCGAATCCGGACATTGGATTCACGTGAATAAGAGCGTGCAGAATATTCCCGCCACGGCAATCACCATTCTGGTTGAGCGGAATCGAGCAATCGTCGCGCAGGCAGTTACGCCTTCAGGCAGCCAATCGAGCGACAGTGGCTCAATTACGAACTACTTTTTGGCCGAATGGCCGGGTGAAGTAGAGCCTGCGACTGCCAGTGCTTATAAAAAAAACGGTATCTTGACCCTCATGATCGAAAAGTCAATTCCCGTCTCCGCGCCTACCAAAAAGAGTGAGAAGGCGAACAAGAGTGCTTGACTCACGGATAAGAATCACACCCTTTACGTATTCAATATAAATTGACTAACGCTCGCGCCTTTCCTAAGACTTTTCGCCAAATGCTTAGCGCTTCCAGAGCCGTGAACACTGTCTCCAAAATACGGAATTCATACCTCGGAGCAACCCGCTTACCTGACGGTGATTGGCAATTTCTGGTATGGGCGCCGAATACACTCAAGTTAGATCTTCACCTGCTAGGCGCGCGCGAATATGTGTTGCCTCTGGAGCGAGACGATTTCGGCTACTTCTCGACGAGAGTAGATAAAATTGAGACTAACGCGCTTTATTTCTATCGGTTTGCGGACGGTCGTGAACGTCCCGACCCCGCATCTCGTTTTCAGCCGCAAGGCGTCCACGGCCCATCGCAGGTGGTAAATTTTAGGGATTTTCAATGGACAGATGCCGCCTGGAAGGGCCGAGCATTTGAGAAGAGCATCTTCTACGAACTCCACGTGGGTACCTACACTCCCGAAGGCTCCTTTAAAGCACTAATACCGCACCTAGAGTCTCTCGTTGAGCTAGGCGTCACCACCATCGAGTTGATGCCAATTGGACAGTTCCCTGGCTCGCGCAATTGGGGATACGACGGGGTGCATCCCTTTGCTCCCCAAAATACGTATGGAGGCCCACAAGGACTCCAGAGACTCGTAGACGCAGCGCATGGACGCGGCTTGGCGGTAGCCTTGGACGTGGTTTACAACCACTTGGGACCAGAAGGCAATTACTTCCACGAATACGGACCTTATTTCACAGATCGATACAAAACACCGTGGGGAAAAGCCATCAACTTCGATGACGCAGATAGCGACCATGTGCGCCGATTCTTTATCGAGAATGCAATTTATTGGCTTGAGGAATATCATCTGGATGCCCTGCGTTTGGACGCCATCCACAGTATTTTTGATTTTAGTGCTTCCCATTTCCTCGCCGACCTCCAAGACTCTGTTCACTCTCTAGAAGAGCGGATCGGTAGACAAATTCACTTGATCGCTGAAAGCGATTTGAATGATTCGCGCATCTTACGACCGCCTTCGCAAGGCGGCTATGGCTTGCAAGCGCAGTGGAGCGATGACTTCCACCACTCCCTGCATTGCCTGCTGACGGAAGAAAGAGCCGGCTATTATTCCGACTTTGGAGATGTACATCATCTTGTTGAGACTTTGAAAAATGGCTGGTACTACGCTGGCCAATATTCAAGTTTTCGGAGACGCAGGCATGGCAATTCGACCCAAGGCCTCGAGCGGTCCCAGTTCGTAGTCTGCAATCAGAATCACGACCAGGTTGGCAATCGTGCGAAGGGAGATAGGCTAAGCCAGCTTATTAGCTTTGAGGGACTCAAGCTCGCCGCCGGTGCCACACTGTTTTCTCCTTTTATACCGCTATTATTCATGGGGGAGGAGTACGGCGAAAGCGCGCCTTTTCAATATTTCACGAGCCATGGGGATCATCGCTTGATCCAGGCGGTACGCCGTGGTCGGCGGCAGGAATTTTTGGCTTTCGGATGGAAAGGAGAACTGCCAGATCCTCAAGCTGAAGCAACCTTCACAAGGTCCAAACTAAATCATCATCTGAAAGAACAGCAACCGCACCGCACAATGCAACGTTTTTACAAAGAAATACTCGATATCCGGAAGGAATATCTTGCAAGCGGACCCATCGAACTGCAGGTGTCGGAGGGCCAGAATTTAATAACGGTGCTTATATACGATCCTAAGGCCCGCAAATCGCTGGCAATTGTTCTTCACTTCGGAGAAGAACCCTGCACCCAAGATGTACTTTTACCTGAAGGCAACTGGCGCACGAGAATCGATTCTGCAGATTCGAAATGGCTGGGGCCCGGAAATGCCGCGCTCCTCGAGTTGGGCTCAAGAAATATCAATCAGATCAAGTTACAGCCGCAGTCCTTGATAGTCTTGGAACGCCGCAATCCACGCTTGGAGTGATCATGCGATATGTCTGCGTTCACGGGCATTTTTATCAGCCTCCGAGAGAGAACCCTTCACTCGAAGCGATCGAACTACAAGATTCTGCCTATCCATATCACGACTGGAACGAGCGCATCACAGCTGAATGCTATGCGCCCAACGCTACCTCACGCATTCTGGACAGCGAGCAACGCATAGTGCAGTTGGTCAACAACTACGCGCACATGAGTTTTAATTTTGGGCCGACGCTTCTCTCGTGGTTGGAGAGCAAATCGCCCGCCGTTTATGAAGCTATCCAAGATGCCGACAAACTCAGCCGGCTCAGGTTTAGTAGTCACGGCTCGGCAATAGCGCAAGGCTACAATCACATGATTTTGCCCCTGGCCAACAGGCGGGACAAAATCACGCAGGTAAAATGGGGTATCGTCGATTTCCAGCACCGTTTCGGCCGACGACCCGAAGGTATGTGGCTTCCAGAGACGGCCGTGGATACGGAAACTCTTGAAGTTTTAGCTGAAAACGGAATTCTCTTCACGATATTGGCTCCTCGACAGGCTAAGCGAGTTAGGCGCAAGGGTAGCCGCAGCTGGAAAGATCTCAGTACTGTAGGTATTGATCCGAGTCGCGCGTATATCGTGACTTTGCCTTCGAAGAAAACCATTAGTGCTTTTTTCTATGACGGCCCAATCTCACAAGGAGTGGCCTTTGAAGGCCTGCTAAATGATGGAAAACGGTTTGCCGAACGGCTGCTGAGTGGCTTTTCCGATACACGGGATTGGCCTCAACTGGTTCACATCGCAACCGACGGCGAGAGCTACGGCCACCATCATCGATACGGGGAAATGGCGCTAACTTACGCGCTTCAACACATAGAAGCTAACAAATTGGCAGAGCTCACTAACTACGGGCAATTCCTTGAGCGCCACCCTGCAGACCACTTCGTTGAAATTGTAGAGAACAGCTCATGGAGTTGCGTGCACGGCGTGGAACGCTGGCGTTCCAATTGTGGATGTAATTCCGGAGGCCACGGAAACTGGACCCAGGAATGGCGAGCGCCACTCCGCGCTGCATTGGATTGGTTGCGCGACACCTTGATTCCCGTTTATCAGGAAAAGGCACAAAGCTTGCTTAAAGAGCCCTGGTTGGCCCGTGATAATTACATCCGTATGATCATCAACCGCTCCGAAGCAAACCTGGCGGCATTTTTCGCCGATCATGCAACTCACCCGCTGAATCCTGAAGAGCAAGTGGGAGCTTTAAAGCTGCTCGAGTTGCAGCGACATGCCCTGTTGATGTACACGAGCTGCGGTTGGTTTTTCGATGAGTTGTCAGGCCTAGAAACAGTTCAGGTCATTCATTACGCAAGTCGCGCTGTGCAGCTGGCCAAAGAATTTATTGGCGATCAAATTGAATCACAATTCCTGGAGCGTTTGCGGAATGCCAAGAGCAATCTTCCGGAACATGGCGATGGAGCTCAGATCTACGAGAAATGGGTTAAACCTGCATACATTAATATTGACAAGCTCGCGGGACATTATGCAGTCAGTTCTGTGTTTGAAAACTATAGCGAAAAAACGAGTATCTATTGTTACCACGTGGATCGCGAAGAGTATTCGCTGGAGGCAGAAGGTAAACAACGTATAGCTATCGGCCGGGCGCGCTTCAGTTCGGATATCACGCGCGAAGCCGCCACCTTAAGTTTCGGGGTGCTCCATCTCGGAGACCATAACGTCACGGGCGGCGTGCAACGCTTTAACGATATCGAACGCTATCAGGATTTGAAGAACAAGCTAACGGAATCCTTCTCAAAAGCAGATATCGCGGGAGTGATACGCATTCTAGATGAAGAATTCGGCAAACAAATATTTTCCTTGAGTTCACTCTTTCGTGATGAACAGAGAAAGATCGTCAACCTGATTCTCAATGATTCTCTCAGTTCCGCGTCTGCCGCTTATCGGACCATATATGAAAATCAGGCTCCACTGATCCGTTTCCTACACGGGCTGTCCATTCCTGTTCCCACGGCGTTTAGAACGGCTGCGGAGATTGCCTTAAACAGTCAGCTACGGCAGGCATTCGAGCGCGCGGAGCTTGATGTCGACAACATTCTGAGCTATTTGAAAGAAGCGGCGGCCAGCCAGGTCACGCTGGATGAAACAACGCTGGAATACGCATTTCGCAAGCGACTGGAAACAGAAGCCCGGCATTTCGCCGCGCAACCGGACGACCTCGAAGCAATACAAAGATTCAGAAAATGGCTGGAGCTAGTAACAGCTTTGCCCTTTCCGATTAATTTGTGGGCAACCCAGAATGTAGCCTACAACCCACTCATTAAAGCGATCGAAAAGCATCGCCGCGACGCCGAGAACGGCGATTCTGATGCCCAGAATTGGATGAATGAACTTTCTGCTCTTTGCGAGGGGCTGCGAATTTTAGCCCCATAGAACACAATGCCTCCTATTCGTGTCCCACTTTCTACTTATCGTCTGCAGTTCAATAAGAACTTCACGTTCCATGATGCTTGCACAATCCTGAATTACTTACAGGATCTCGGAATTACCGACGTGTATGCTTCTCCCATCCTGACCAGTCGTCGCGGCAGCGGGCATGGTTATGACGTTACGGATCCTACGCATATTGATCCAGACTTAGGCACCGAGGAAGAATTCGAGGTATTTCAAAAAGAATTGCAAAAAAGGGAAATGGGATTCTTGCTAGACATCGTCCCAAATCACATGGCTGCGAGCAGTGAAAATCCCTGGTGGATGGACGTTTTAGAAAACGGCCCGGATTCTGCCTTTGCATCTTATTTTGATATTGATTGGCATCCTCCATCGCGGAATCTTGATGGAAAAATACTTCTGCCGTTCTTGGGGCGCCCTTTTGGCGAGGTGTTGGATAGCGGCGCACTCAAGCTGGTATTTCAGGACGGAAAATTCATCGTTCAATACTATGACGCTTCTTTTCCCTTGGCACCCAAGAGCTACCGGCGATTGCTTAAGCATCGCATCAATATTTTGAAGGAAATGCTGAAGGAGGATTCTCCGCAGTTCCAGGAATACCTGGGCATCGTTGCCGCCCTATCTGGACTGGCCGAACGCGATGTTAGCCCTACGCTGTCCGCAGCTGATCGACGACGCAAATTTGCGGATACTAGAGAGCGGTTGCGCCAACTTCTGAGTGGTACAACGGAGGTCGCTGAATTTATCCAGGCCAATCTCGTAGATTTTAATGGCAAAGAGCATGACCCCAGTAGTTTTTGTAATTTGGAACGCTTGCTCGCTGAGCAGAACTATGTCTTGGCTTACTGGCAGAACGTCAACGAAACCATCAATTACCGCCGCTTCTTCACCATTACAGACCTTGTTGGCATGCGGGTCGATGATCTCTCTGTGTTTGAGGCGATTCATAGTTTTCTACTTCGCTTGATCAACAAGAGCGGAGTTGTAGGTTTGCGAATCGACCATATTGATGGACTTCGTGACCCACTCGCTTACTTAAAGCGACTTCAGGAGAGGCTTGCTGGCCAGGATCCTTCGAGCGCCAATTCCGAATCATATATCGTCGTCGAGAAAATACTCGCGCGCGACGAGTCTTTGCCGTCGGATTGGCCAGTTTCAGGCACGACCGGCTATGACTATCTCAACTTCGCGAATCGCGTTTTCGTAAATCCACAGGGTGCCAAGCATATCGAGCAGATTTACGGCACGTTTATCGGCCGCGACCTGAGGTTCGCGGATGTGCTTTATCAGAAAAAAAAGCTGGTCATGAGTACGATTTTGGGAGTCGAAATGCGTTCATTGGGTCGTCAACTTGGCGATTTGGCTGCGCAAGACCGTTATGCACGGGATATTCCTCGCCACGAACTGACAGAAGCACTCGTCGAAACCACGGCTTGTTTTCCAATTTATCGGACCTACATCAGAAATCTGGATTTGCCCGCCGAGGCCGTACAATCTTTGGAGGAAGCGCTTATTGAGGCTCGCAACCGCAGACCTCATCTGGATTCTTACAGCTTTAATTTTCTCCGCGACGTCCTCTTACTTTTGAATCCGCCTCATGTCCTACCCGACCAACGGGAAGGCCGGCTTGCATTTGTGCTTCGCTGGCAGCAATTTACCGGACCTATCGTCGCGAAAGGCTTGGAGGATACTGCCCTCTATGTCTACCATCCACTGCTTTCATTGAATGAAGTCGGTGGAGACCCGCAACCTTCAGTCATCCTCGAGGGAGAGTTTCCTAAATTTATCATCGAACGGCAAAGACGTTGGCCTCACTCTCTCAATGCAAGTTCAACTCATGACACAAAGCGTTCTGAGGACATCCGCACTCGTATCAATGTCATCTCGGAGATGCCAGAAGAATGGCAGCAGCATTTGACACGATGGGCCGAAATCAATTTGCAACATAAAGTCGAGGTCAACGGTGTGTTAGTCCCTGACCGCAACGAAGAGTATTTTTTGTACCAAACACTTCTGGGCCTGTGGCCTTTAGAAGACGGAGAGTTCAAGAATCTTTTGGAGCGACTGCAATCCTATACCGTGAAAGCCACCCGCGAAGCCATGGTGCATACTCGTTGGACGAGGCCTAACCTTCCGCATGAAGAGGCGCTTACTAAGTTTGTGGCATCTATCCTGGATTCGAATCGCAATCGTGTTTTCCTGGAAGATTTCAAGTTGTTTCAAGAAAAGATTGCCTTCTACGGAATGCTCAATAGTCTCAGTCAAACTTTGTTGAAGATCACTGTTCCTGGGGTTCCAGATTTTTATCAAGGTTCAGAACTATGGGATCTTCGGCTAGTGGATCCCGACAACCGCGGCCCGATCGATTTCAGTCTGCGCGCAAGCATGCTCGAAAGCTTGATAAAGGAGGTTAAGGAGGAATCGATCCACTTTGCGCGAGAACTCTTTCAAAGCTGGACTGACGGACGTATCAAGCTTTACCTCATTTGGAAGGCTTTAACATTTCGCCGGCGGTTTAGCGCATTATTCTCTCACGGAGAGTTTCATCCCGTACCCATACTCGGTGAGCGTTCAAAAAATGCCACTGTGTTTTTGCGCCGTCACGATAACGATTGGGCGTTGGCTATCGCACCAAAATGGGTCGCCCGTCCTAACGCCTCCCCGAACCAGATCTTCGATGAAAGCTTCTGGAAGAGCACTTGGATCGCTTTACCAAACGAAGCGCCTCATCGCTGGCGGAACATTTTCACTGGGGAACAGCTATCGTTCGAAACCACGGACTCTCAACCATCATTGCGGATTGAAGATGCCCTGAGCTCCTTCCCCGTCGCGCTATTAAGTTCACGCCTATCTGCCTGAAGCGCGCACGTCAGGTTTATTCCCAGCGGCTTCGAACTGTCAGGGTTCTTCCCCCTCTTTATATCCACACTGCTGCATTGCCTTAGCTATTGGAAAGTCGTATTGCCAAAGATGAATCACGCTTCTTGTCTTCCAGCGCCTTCAACAACAGCGTGTATGGCTTTTCGTTGTCTTTTTCCGGCAGCGCGAAGTACGACGACTCACAATAGACGGGATCAATTTGCTCCTGTTTGACGAACGCTAGGATTTCCATTGTCCGACCGGAGCGTGGCGTGATTTTTTTCAGCTCCTCATCTTCTACTAGAACATATTGGCTGTCTTCATGCCCGTATCCACGGATGACTTCTGAGCGCCCCACGATACGATTGCAAGTGGGGCAAAATAATGGCTGTTTCAATCGAGTGTGGCATTTCCGGTGAATTTGATGGAGATTGATGCGCTCACTGCGGGCGGCTGTAAACAGACGCACGGGAATGGTAAGTAGCCCAAAACTGATCGCCCTTTCCATACGGACTGGGCCATGGTCGTCTCCTCCAAATTCGCGGGTTCCTTTACCAGTATCGTTAGCAGGGATAGACCGCACAATCGGGTAAACAATCTAGGAAAAGCGCGTTTTGGGAGCTCATCTAGCCGACTAACATGAAGGTTAACAACCACTTATCAGCCGTCACGTTCTTCGGCTACAGCAATCTCTGGCACAGCTTGGATATTTGCTCCTATACTCCTCCCTCCATGCCGAAGTTGAACGAATATCGGCGCAAGCGCCACTTTAAGCAAACTCCCGAGCCGCCCGGAAAAGTTGCGCGATCCCAGAAGCATGTGTTCGTGGTTCAGAAACACGCTGCCACTCGATTACATTACGATCTCCGGCTGGAAGTTGATGGGGTCCTTAAATCCTGGGCGGTTCCGAAAGGTCCCTCATTAAATCCCGACGATAGGCGGCTAGCCATTCAGGTGGAAGACCACCCGCTAGAATATCGAACTTTCGAAGGTGTAATCCCGAAAGGGCAATACGGCGGAGGCGAAGTAATTATTTGGGACCAAGGTACCTACGAGACAGAAGGGAGTCTCAGTGCACAGTCGCAGTTGGCGCGGGGTGAGTTGAAATTCAAGTTGTACGGGAAGAAGCTGCGCGGAAGTTTCGTCCTCGTGCATCTCAAGAAAAGTGGTCCTAAGAACGAGTGGCTCCTTATTAAACATCGGGATTCATCGGTGGACGCAAGTTGGGATGCAGAAGCTCATGCCGAATCGGTCGTGAGCGGGCGAACAATTCAGGATGTCGCGCTGGGGCGTGCGGCTTCGCCTGATCGAAAACCTGTGCAGATTGCTTCCCTGCCAGGAGCGCGAAAAGCTCCCATGCCTGCATCGGTATCCGTGACCCTGGCAACACTCACCGACAAGCCATTCTCTGATCCGGAATGGCTTTATGAGGTGAAGTGGGATGGCGTTCGCGCCGTCGCATACATCGATAAAGATGAAGTAACCTTGCGCTCCAGATCCGGGCGCGATATCACTCCAGAGAACCCTGAATTTAGCGATTTAGCCGCGCACCTCGACGCCGAGAACGCGATTATCGATGGCGAGATCGTCGCACTGGATGAACATGGCCGCAGTGACTTCCAAAAGCTTCAGAATCGGATAAGTGTTCGTAATCCTTCCCGTACGCTCCTGCAAGCTATAGGTCTCACCTATTACGTTTATGATCTGCTGTATTGCGACGGATACGATCTGAGAAAAACCCCGCTTGAAGAACGCAAACGATTCCTCAAGAAAATACTGCGGCCGTCAGACCAGATACGCTATTCCGAGCATGAAGTTGGCAAGGGTAAGGAATTATTTGAGGCAGCAAAGAAACAAGGCCTGGAAGGAATTATCGGGAAGAAAAATATCAGTCTCTACACCGGAGACCGGACTGCTTCGTGGGTCAAATTCAAAATAGTGAATGAATTGGACGCTGTAATAGTCGGCTGGACCGCACCACGCCGCAGTCGTAAGTATTTTGGAGCGTTGGTACTCGGCGTTTATAAGGGTAAAGAACTCCAGTTCATCGGCAGCGTAGGGACGGGATTTGACGAATCTAGTCAAAAATCTCTCTACGAACGCTTACAACAGCTTCGCACAACTTCCTCCGCTTTTAGGCACCCGCCAAGGTTGAAGGAGGCTATCGAATGGGTTAGGCCTCGACTTGTCGCGCGCGTTAAGTATGGAAACTGGACGGAAGGAAGTCACCTCAGGGCACCGGTCTTCTTATCATTGCGGGAAGATCGGGGTCCAGAAGTTTGTACGTTCGATGCCGAGCGGCCGGATCGTGCGTCTAAACAGATCCGAAGCGCTGTACGTTCTGCCAATATCCAAAAATCCGCCGCACGCGACTTTGGAGAAGAAATCCGGCAAGGTTCAACGGAAGCGTTGAATTTGGAAATAGATGGCAAACAGGTCCATCTTACACATTTGAATAAACTCTATTTCCCTGAGTCCAACATCAAAAAAAGGGACCTTCTCGCCTACTACTATCAGATGGCGGAGTATATTCTTCCTTTCCTGAAAGATCGGCCACTCGTCTTGCGACGCTATCCCGATGGCATCACCGGGAAGCCCTTCTTTCAAAAAGAGGCAACGCCGTCCATGCCCGAATGGATAAAGCGCGCTACGGTCTATTCAGACGAGCGGGGCCGCAACATGCCTTATGTCATGGCCAATGATCGCGCTTCTCTACTCTATCTTACAAACTTAGGCTGTATCGACCATAATCCATGGTCGAGCCGGGCTGACAACCAGGATTTTCCTGATTATGTATTCTTTGATCTTGATCCCACGCCGGGGACACCATTCAAAACAGTGCTGCGCATTGCCAAGTCCATTTATCAGGTCTTACGTTCGATCCGCTTAGATTGTTTTCTGAAGACGTCCGGCGCCTCCGGATTTCATATCTTTGTCCCACTCACCCCTGAGTATACCTACGAACAAACCCGGGGATTTGCCGATCTCATTGGCCACATGGTGGCGGCGGAAATGCCAAATGAAGTCACCTTTGAACGTGTCGTCAGAAAACGACCTCGCGGGCGAGTGTTGATTGACGCACTGCAGAACGCTCGTGGTAAACCCCTCGCTGCAGTCTATTCCGTACGCGCCTTTCCCCATGCGCCTGTATCCGCACCTATCCGGCCAGAAGAATTGGACCAGGACTTCGCGCCCGAGGACTGGAATCTCAAGACGCTTGAGGTGCGTCTCGCAAAAGTAGGAAATTTATGGAATGGCTTCTGGGCCAAAAGACAATCACTGGCAAGACCTTTGGAATTGTTGGACCACCAGTTATCTACAAAAAAATAGCGCAATGAAAAGCTAAATGCACAATGGAGGGTAAAAAGTACGGGATACAGAAACAGTTTCAAACAAAACTGAAGGAGCGAAAGAACGTAGTTCCCGGCGTCGGTTTAGTTTGCTCCGGCACAGGCTTTTTTTCTTCAGGCCCAAAGTACGTGCCGCCATTCAGCAAACATTCCAGCGCTTCGATCAGATCACGCGCGGCGCGAGACTTGAACACAAAACCCCGCGCGCCGGTTTCTAGCACAGATTCGGCCAAACTCCGCGATTCGTGCATGGTGAAGATCAAGATGGGAGAGTTGACCCCTAGCTTCGTGAGCTGACGTGCCGCCTCCAGCCCGCTCATGACGGGCATCGTGATGTCCATGATAATCGCGTTTGGCTGGAGTTCTTGGGCCAACCGCACTGCTTCTTGTCCATTCACGGCCTCTCCGCAGATTTCCCAATCCAGGCGGGCCTGAAGAATTGTGCGTATCCCTTGGCGAACAACCTCATGATCATCCGCGATAAGGATCCTGGCCGACATAATGAGCCTCCGTAGCTTAGGATACTGCGATTATTTATGTGGCCGATGTGACAAGTCGAATTTACTGTGTTCTTCGGCCCGAAATTGACAGGCGCATGAAACACCAACGCCGGATTGCAAGGGAGATTATGCTACAGGGCCAGCCGAGGTTGCACACGGTATTTATACGAAAGTGCGTGGATCGTCAGTTTGGCAATCGGCATGGAACCCGGGCACTGCGCCTAATAGTACTGTGACGCACCATTATCGCCGCATGAGGAGGCATGAGTTCGCTCATGCACCCGTGCCAAGTTTCGAACTTAGATATTGTTGTTTCTCGCCGACCGCACGCACTGCAAGCACTAACTCCGCCGCAATTTGGGACTTAACTAAATATCCCCGCACACCCCTTCGTATCGCTTCCTGGGCCATTGGCAACACATCGTGCTGGCTAAGCACAAGGATTTCTGCGGATGGAACCGCCTTCTTAATCCCTTGGGCCACTGCAAAACCGTCCACGTCCGGCAGGCTGATGTCCAGCATCACGACGTCTGGCTTCAATTCCACCGCCTTAGCCAGGGCTTCCGTTCCCATGCTCGCCTCATAGATGACCTCCAAATCCGGTTCGGCATCCAGAAGTTCGCGAACTCCACGGCGCAATAACTCGTTGTCGTCCGTTATCATTATCCGCAAGGCGCGCATGGCGTTCCCTTTCGACTTGGCACTCTAGGCGAAAACCAGCCCATGAAACAACTTGAACCACATCGAAGCTGAAAAACCGTTCGAGATTACGGTTTCATCCTTCCGTTAAACCGCGCAATAACGTTGATGCTTGCCCCATCTGGAATCCGTGCCTCTAGTTCGCCCGCTTGCAGCGGAAGTGGGGCCCAATTATTTGCATCCTGCAGTGAGTATCCAGCATCTCGTAGTAGCGCGACTAGCGCGGAGAAACTATGGTGTTGCTCGGCATGCACGTACGGGGACATCTCCATCACCAAAACAGGCCGAAATTTGGTCAGCAGTTTAAGGCCGCCCTGCAGCAGGGGTAATTCGTGGCCGTCAACATCGATTTTAATCAGATTCAGTCGGTCAATGCTTTCGCACTCGACAAAGCGATCGAGGGTGTCTACGGATGCGTTTCGCGCTGTGACCAGTCGCCCGCGATGTTTGGCATGCACAGAGTTATCCTTCCTAAGCGGCCAACTTGCATAAATCTCCTGCTGGACATGTTCGGCTGGAGCGGCGGCCAGCAAGATTTGCCGTGGATGCGTACGTGCCTCCAGTGCCGGATTCAGAGCCAGGTTGCGCTTCAATTTTGCGAACGCAAAGTCTGCGGGTTCGAATGCGAATACCCGTCCGGTGGGTCCGGCACTGCGTGCTAATCCCAGAGTATGTGCCCCGATGTTCGCTCCTATGTCAAACACCACGTCGCCAGGCTTTACCAGTTTCCGCAGAGTGACCGCTGTCGACCGCTCGAACGCTCCGAACAAATAAATCGAGAAATCGATGCCCTCGCTCAGATCCAGGCACCACCGGAGATCGCCCCGGCTGACCGTTACGCAATCGTCTTTGCCGACCATGGCGCGCGCCATGGCGATATACCTGTAAGCCAGTGCGGCAAGCGACACCTTTGTCTTGGTTGTTAGCATTCCGTCCGCCGTTCTTGGGCCATAGACCGGCCGCCGACGCTCAGCCCCGTTTTGCGCTGAATGATCCGCGGAAAGTGCTAGAGCCGGCGCACCGATATAAAGGCGAACATCCCGAGACGGGACATTTGCGATTCCAGCATCCGTTCCAAGCCCGCCCACCCAGAATGGGCGAAACCCGGCATCAAATTGCGCATTCCTACTCCGCCAGACACCAAGTAACGGAATGGCAGGAATGGGCGGATCTGTTCGATCGACAATTCCCGAAACTCGGATTCAAACCTTCCGCGATCTCTGTGAAATACGATCCATGGAATCGCTACGTTTGCGCCGGAAAGATGGCCCGCCGAGGAAAATGACCAATCCCCAGCTTCTGGACAAAACAGTTCACTGTGCAATCTGTAGACTAGTCGAGACCACCAAGTCACCCAGGGCTCAATCATCAGAATTTTCCCTCCCCGGCAGAGACACCTTGTAGCCTCGGCGAAGAATCGGCGCACATTTGGCACATGATGCATCACATTCGTCATGATGATCGCCCGCATCGATCGATCAGGGAACGGTAGCCGCTGTGCGTCAACCACAATTTGCACATCCGAACAAGGAAAGACCTCCGAGGTGATCAGATCCGGAATGAAACGAGCACAGTAACCTCCGCCCGACCCTAGCTCCAACACCTGCCCTGCTCCTGGCGGAAGCTCTCGCGCCAACATGCGGTACCATTCGTCGTAGATGGCCCTCAGAAAAGGCTTCGACAAAATAATTTTTCTTCGTAGCCCTGTTGTGAGCGGATCGTCTACAGCTAGTGACGCCGTCAACGGGTGGGCCAGCAAACGGCGCAGAATCGCGGCGGACAAAGGGGCTATCCTCCCAGGCGGTGCCACGCATGCCAGCAGATGCGCAGCATCCGCAGGCCGTTTGCGAATACCCTGTTCATCTTTGTGACCCCGTGGATGCGTTCCTGGTAATGCACGGGAATCTCGACTATCTCCAGGTGCAGCTTGCTCGCACCAAACAGCAGCTCATAATCGCCCCACAAATCCTTAATGCCCCAAGTTCCCAGATGCGGCTCCATGCGGAGCCAGTCATTACGCCACAGTACTTTGGTGCCGCAAAGCGTGTCCTTAATTCGCTGATCCAGGAGAAACGAAAAGACCACGCCAAAGAATTTGTTGCCGATCATGTTCGCAAATTTCATCGCCAGGTGCGGCATCGGATAAACCAGGCGGCTCCCGTTTACAAAGTCTCCGCTGGAAGTCACCAGCGCGCGGAGAAACATTGGCAATTCTTCCGGCATGACGGTCAGATCGGCGTCCAGAATCATCAGTACGTCGCCGCGCGCGGCCCGAAACCCCGTCCACACGTTTTCAGCTTTGCAAATTCCTGGTCCTTCCACTAAGCGAATGTTTTTGTCCGGGTACAGCGCTTGCATGCGCCGTACTTCATCTGCTGTGCCGTCGGTGGATTTATCGTCGCAGAAGAGAATCTCGGTGTGCTTGCCCATCCTGGGAATGCGCTCCACCGCGTGTCGTATGTTGCCCACCTCGTTGCGGCAAGGTATGACGACCGACACAGCAACGTCCTTCTCGAATCGCGGCTCCGCCAGCGGCTTGGCAACCATGACCTGCATCAGGCATAGCCGTCGTACCGCAGGCAGCCGGGCCAGTAAACCGTTCATCACTCTGGAAAAAATAGGAATCCATTTCGGAAATAACACAAGGCGATGCTTCGCCACCGGACGAAACCCGGCAAGCTTCAGAAACCCTCGGATGTCATTCTCACTCACCCAATTAGGCTCGACGAACCGCGAGCGCAGTCCGATCTTGCTAGCCAATTCCAGTATGGGCTGCCACAAATGATTGTAGTTGATCACCACGATCTGCGTTCTGGGAGTACAGTGTTCGCGGACTTGCTGCAATGCAAGAAGAATATCAACTGTATCGAAAATATGGTTGAAAAGGATGTAGTCAAAAGTTTCATTCAGTTCAAGGATCTCCGGGTCGCTCTTTACAAAATGCAACTCCGGGTGCTGCCGATGTGCGGATTCAACCATCGCGTCGCTGATTTCTACGCCAACTCCGTAGCCTGGCATCACCGATGCCAGGAGATTACCGGTTTCGCAGCGAATCTCCAGGACCCGTTGGTGTGGTTCCACGATGTATCGCAGCACGCGTTTGAGCTGTCCGTAGAAGTAGTCATTGGAGCGAATCCATTCATCCCGCCGCCCGGCGATGGCCTTCTGATGTTCCCGTCTTGCCTCACGCACCTCATTGAGTGCGTCCGGCCCCCAGCTCTCCCGTGCGCGAACCTCCGGATCCGCGGCAATCATCTGCGCTCTCCAGCTTTGGATTGGAGAGCCTGCAGCCGGGCCTGAGCGTCTATAAATCCTGGCGCCAATTGCAAAGCAGCCTCGTACGCATTTGCAGCCCGGCGGAAATCGCCTTTGGTCTCCAGTGCGCGCCCCAGCCAAAAGCATGCCGTTGGTGAAGGGGCGATCGCCGCCGCTCGCGAGAAATCGGCAACGGCGGCATCTAAGTTCCAGGACTGCAGTTCGATTATCCCACGCCCGATATAGCTATTCAGCTCATATGGATTGAGTACGATGGCTGCGTTTAACTCTGTCAGCGCCGCAGCGGAATTATTCATCCCCATATATAGGATTCCTAGATTGTTGTGTGCTTGTGCTGTTTCGAGGGCGTCGGAAGAAGCCGCAATCGCCAGCTGATACTCGCGAGCGGCCTCTTCCGTTCGATTTTGAGTCTGCAACACTTGACCGAGATTGTAATGGGCCGAGGCCAGCTCCGGGATTAGCCGGACAGCAGCTTCGAAGTGCAAGGCCGCTAGCGGGGCTTGTCCCATTTCTACAAGTGCTGAGCCCAGATTGTTTTCTGCAATTCCGTTGTTCTTTGTTATCTGGAGTGTATGCGTAAATAGAGTATAGCTGTCGCGCCAATAGCCGATTTGCGTCCGCGTTAAATAGATACAGGACGTTGCCACGAGCAAAAAGACCGCTGCCAGGAACCCGGCCTTCCATTCCACACGTCCCGCCAAATCTCCCAACAGCCAGACCGATGCGACAATCAGCCCGATCAGCGGAATGTACATATAACGGTCGGCCATTCCTTGCCGTCCGGATTGCACCATCCCGACCATGGGAAACATCGTCCCCAGATACCAAAGCCAGCCTATTAAAAGGTAGCGTCTTTCGCGGAAGCGCCAAACTATTATGCTGACGCCTACAAGCACCAACGCGGCAGCGATTACTTTCCACCACGCCAATGAGTTTTCCGGGTGTGGATAGAAAACCGCCAGACGAGATGGCCAAATCGCCTTGCCCAGATACGCCAAATACGAATAGATGACGTTTCTCAGCCGCCAACTAAATGGCATCGCTCCGGCCAGCGCGCCTTCTTTCCGGTGCATGTACATTGTCATCCAGCCCCCGGCTCCAGCCAGCAACAGCAGAGGAATTTTTTCGATCCCGAGTATGAGAAACGCTGGTAAGAGCGGACGCTGTTCGCCGGGCTGCGCCGGACCGGGAAGCCTTCGCAGTGGCCAGTAATCCAGCAGCAGCAAGCCAGCGGGCAGCGCGATAACCATAATCTTGGCCATAAGTGCCGCTGCAAAAAACAACATTACGCAAACATAACGTCCCAGGGCCGGCCTGCATGCATACCAGACATACGCCCACAGCGTGAGCAATAGAAAAAACACAGAAAGTACGGCCTTGCGTTCTGCTACCCATGCGACTGACTCCACATTTAACGGGTGCAGCCCGAAGACGGCGGCGACCGCGGCGCTACGCAGTGTGTGCCCTGTAGCGCGCTGCAAAATCACAAACAGAATCGCGACGTTCAGTGTGTGCAACAGAACATTGTTGAAGTGATGCCCAGCGGGGTTAATCCCGTACCATTGCACGTCGATCATATGTGAAATCCACGTCAGGGGATGCCAGTTCGCTGCAGGATTGCTCGTGCCGAACGACCACATCAGGTTCGGCCAGGTGACTCCTTGTAGAACATGCGCATTCCGCGTCACGTAATCCGGATCGTCGAAATTCACAAAACCATTCCGCACGGATGGGGCGTAGACAGCCGCGGTTCCTATGGCCAGCATGAACGCTAGAAGAAATCTGAGGCGGCGGTCAGACCAGCGGGACGAGCTGGACCCCGCCGGATGCATCTCTTCACTGCAAGGAATGGGCGGAAAGCTCATCGCCACAACCAGATGTCGGAGTCGCGCAGAATATCGACATCATCGGGATTTAGGTTGCACTCCCGCGCGATTTTGTTAGTCGCGGATGCGCCATGATCACCGGCTGGTATCTCGTGGGGGAAGATCACCGGTATCACGTGCCATGGACGGCACAACGAGCTGTGCGAGTCGGACATCTCCTTCAAGGCCACAATTCTCTTCGAACCTGGCATGAGTTAAGAACCCTCAACGAGCATCATCGCTGTGCGCAGACACAGCCGCAAGCCTGGTCTCACAAATATGTAACCTGTGCGGCAACGCCAGTTTGTGTCAGGCTTATTTTTTTAGGCGTGGGGGCAACCACGAGGACAGAGGAGATCCGAATCGTCAGCGAATATCCAATTGGCCGCAACCGCATCACAAGTTTCGAGAAATCGACGCATGGCTAATCAATCTCCGTCTCTTCTACATTTCCGGCGCTGTTAACGATGCTATCGCTTATGCTAACGCGCCTTTTGCCTACATCATTTGACACTGCGGACACCAAAATGTTATTCGCGCATCCAATCCCTGCTTCCGCGCTTCAATCGAGCTTCTGCAACGGCGGCATGGCTCGCCTTTTCTCTGGTAAACCCATAGACGATTGGTTGGATCGGCACTCCTGGTTGTTCGCCGCATGCCCGTGTAGGTCACGATCCGATCTCCGGACGTTTCGGCGACATTCGCCAGCATGAATTTGCGAGCCTCTGACACCACGCACTTAACTTCATCCAGTGACATTGATCGCACCAGACGAAAGGGATTTACCCCGCAAGCAAAACATAATTCTGATTTGTAGACATTTCCGATACCGGACAGCACGGACTGCTTCAACAAAGCATCGCCTATTTCATAGTCCACACACGACCGTACCCGTGTCACCATCTCCATTTCGTCAAATTGCGTATCCAGAATGCTGAGACCCAGGCGATTAAATCCGCGGCTCCGAAGCAGACTGCGTGAAGTATGAAACTCGGCGATCGGTACTCTGAAGGCTACGGCCAGAATCTTTTCCGTAGTCAGTACAATCCGCATATCTCCGCGCCTGCACCTCCACGTCTCACCGAGCCGGTAAATGTGCCAACTACCGTTCATCAACATGTGGGTCAGCAAGATCAAATCGCCTGACAAATACATCAGCAGCCATTTTCCTCGCGCTTCTACTTTTTCCATTGCTCTGCCCGCAATGGTGGAATCTACGTCTACGCGCGCCAGATTTGGAAGTACTGTTTCGAATGCCGTGACCACTTGGCCTGCCAGTGCCAAATTTAGAGTACGCGCTGCGCGGTAAATCGTGTCGCCTTCCGGCATTTCACGCGCTTTCTTGAAAGTCTTGATCGTTCTCTTCGGCCACTTCCCTGCCGCTTTCCTGTGAGGTCATAATCGGCACTATTCTGCGCATCTGAAATCCCAGCGCCGTGTTTACAAAGCCCGCATCCTCTAGAAATCTTCCCAGGAAATGGTCTCGCGCTGGCTCCTCATTAATCGTGCCGATCAGTAGACCCTGTCGGCGACTTTGCTTGCAAATCGCAACTTCCGCCAATTTTTTCGCGAGTTTCCGTGCCATCTGCGTTCGCTCCGGCTCATTATCCGGCAGAAATATACGCAGAGAAGGATTCCGGCGCCGTAAAAATGCTGCCAGCTCCCCATTGATCAAAATCACTCCAGCCCCGCTCGCTCGCGCCATCGCATGGTGCGCCGTCGCAGCGCTCGATTCTTCCGCGTCTCGTGGCCACGGCAGCAAAGTTCCGTACGGATTCGCTGGATCGCTCGCCGCCAGGTACACCGCTTCGGATATGCTGGAATTCACGCGCAGACTTCGCAACATCTCCACCGCGGAAGGCATCGCGAATTGCGCAGCGCCCAGTCCAGCCACGAACATTCCGCGGCGCACCCACCCGCTGTCTTCCATGGTCTTCAAAGCTGGATATATCGTGTTGTAGCCACCGGGAATGTTTTCCCCCATTGCGGATTCGCGCATCACTATCCCATGGCGCGTCAGAAGTTGCTGCGCAACGTTCACGCTCCATTGCGTGGTTGTCAGCGCCATCCCGGTTCGCGTCCGAATTAACGACCAACGTCCCGGTGCTCGGCCACTTGCTGCAGAGCGCGATCGCAGACGCCTCAGAAACTCCGGCGAACCAGGACGTTCGTCGCCGACCATTTCGCGTTTACGCTTCTTGGCATCCGGCCAAACCAACGTGCGAAGCGGATCAAACGTGTCGTTAGTGATACGCCCCGCCCACACCAGTTCCCACAGTGCGGCGACCGTGTCCCCCGGAAAACCGCCGCCGCACGCTTCATGAATCTGTGAGTAAAAAGACGCTCCTTGCTTTTCAAGAACTTCGGCGATATTCTCCGCGCGCTCTGAAAGCTTCGCACTCCCAAGAGGCCATCCCGGCCGCAGGAGCAATGGCAACGATTCCGTAAGGAATAGGCTGATACGTCCGTCGCGATCACCAATTGGTTCTAGGCCAACCCAAACCACTTCTCCTGCCGCCATCAATGTATCCAGGTCGCTCGGTCGATAATCCGCAATTCGCGCCGGAAGTATTTCGCGTTCCAGTTCGGAAGCTATAACCGCAGCTCCTTGCATTGACTCGATGCTGTCGAGAAGGGCATCCAGTCCACGCCTGGGAACGGCGACACCCTGCCAGCGCGTTGAAAATCTTGCAAACGTGCGTTTCTCTACCGGCTCAACTTCCCGCCGCAGCCGCGCCAAGCTTTTTCGTCGAATTTGCTGCAGTATCTCCGGATCGCACCACTCGTGATGATGCCCGCTCGGACGAAATTCTCCCTGCAGCAGTTTCCCTTGATGATGTAACTGGCGCAGATGTGCATCGATTGCAGCACCTTGCACCTGAAAACGAGCCGCTACCTCTTGCGTGGTAAACGGTCCGTGCGTGCGCGCATACCGCCGCCCAATTTCTACTAGCGGCTCATCAACTTGTTCGAGAAATGCTTCCGGCAATCCCGGCGGCAACGGTATGCCAAATGCGTCGCGGTAACGCGCTGCATATTCAACAGGGATATATCGCCATTCTCCCGCGATACGCACTCGCAGCGCGCGCCGCGTATCTATCAGTTGGCTGATTAATGCGGCGGTTTCGGCGTTTGTGCAACGCGCGAGCAGCTCTGCATCGGATAAATCGCCAAGTCGCAACAGCAAATCATGAATTTCATCAGCGTGTTCGGCTTGATAGTCTGGATCGAGCACTTGCAGCTTTGTTTCCACCTCTTCGAGCGCGGCTCGGTCCAACAATTCCCGCAGATCGGTATCCCCCAGCAGATCTTCTAATTGCGACTGATCGATGGAGAGAGCCTGAGCGCGCCGCTCGGCTAACGGCGCATCTCCTTCGTAGATGTAATTGGCAATGTAAGAAAAAAGTAGCGACGCTGCAAATGGCGAAGGTTTGTTGGATTCCACCCAAGTCACGCGAATCTCCCCGCGCTGAATTTTGCCCAGAAGGTTTGCCGCAGCAGGCAAATCAAACACGTCGCCAAGACATTCGCGGTACGTTTCCAGAATTATCGGGAATGAAGAATAACGCGCCGCTACAGCCAGCAAATCCGCCGCTCGTTTCCGTTGTTGCCACAATGGTGCTCGCATTCCCGGACGTCGCTTCGGCAAGAGAAGCGCACGCGCCGCCGCTTCTCGAAACTTCGCCGCAAACAGCGAAGTCGACCCCACTTGCCGCATCAAGAGTTCCTTCAGCTCCGCCGGTGGCAGCAGAAACTCGTGAGACTGGAGAGGCACATCATTCTCCGGGAAACGAAGCACGAACCCATCATCCGACCACATGGACTCCACCTCTAGTCCGCGCTCTGCTCGTAACTTCGCTGTAACCGCCATGCACCATGGAGCGTGCACGCGGCTGCCGAACGGCGTTAACACGCAGATCCGCCGGTCACCCAACTCGTCATGGCACACTTCGATCACGATATCTTCGTCGCTGGGCACCTTATTGGTCGCGGCAGCTTGCTCTTCCAGGTAACGCACTAAATTTTCCGCGGCGTTTCCATCCAGGCTGTGTTGCTCTACCAATTTTGTAATCGCTACTGGCCTTGGCAAGCGCAGCAGCTCTCTCGTCATACGGCCGATTTCTTCACCAAATTCAGCCGGCCGGCCGGCAGTATCGCCATGCCAGAATGGCATTTTCCCTGGCTCTCCCGGCGCGGGAGACACCAAAACTCGGTCGTGCGATATTTCCTGAATTTTCCACGTTGTCGCGCCCAGAATGATGGTGTCCCCTGCCCTGCTTTCGAACACCATCTCTTCGTCCAGTTCTCCAACACGCGCGCCTTTTGCCGCGCCTTCTAGAAACACACCATAAAGTCCCCGGTCCGGGATGGTTCCACCATTGATCACGGCCACTCGATGCGCGCCTTTTCTGCCTATGAGCCGGCCCGCCACGCGATCCCAAGTCAGCCGAGGCCGCAGTTCTACAAACTCATCCGATGGATAACGCCCGGCCAACATGTCGAGAACACTCTCAAAAGTTGAGCGGTTCAATGCGGCGTAAGGCGCCCCCCTTCGTATTACTCTAAATAATTCCGTTACATCCCAGGATTCCAGCGCCACCATGGCGACAATATGTTGTGCCAACACATCCAGCGCATTGCGCGGATACCGCACCGATTCCACGTTCCCTTCATACATGGCGCGCGTTATTGCTGCACATGCTACCAGGTCCGCACGATACTTCGGAAAGATCACCGCCTTACTAACCGCGCCAACCTGATGGTTTGCTCGCCCCACGCGTTGCATCCCGCTCGTCACCGATGTGGGCGACTCGATCTGTATTACCAGATCGATTGAGCCCATATCGATGCCCAGCTCCAACGATGAGGTCGCCACCAATCCCCGTAGCGTGCCAAGCTTCAACCGATCTTCAATTTCTTTGCGTTGCGTCACTGCTACGCTGCCATGATGCGCGCGCACCAGCGTCTCCCCAGCCAAATCGTTAATCGCGCCAGAAATTCGTTCCGCCAGGCGCCGGCTGTTTACAAAAATTAGTGTCGATCGGTGCGTACGCACCGCCTCCAGCAGTTTTGGATGGATCGCGGTCCAAATCGACCCGCGCACTGGACCTTGCGACGCCGGGCCACTCGGAAGCGTTTCGAATTCATCCAGACGCGTCATGTCCTCCACGGGAATTTCCACACGCAGGTCCAGACGTTTTGGGTCGCTCGCGTCAACAATCGTGACGTCTCGGTAAGCGATCGCGGCAGCACCAGTCTCAGACTCCGATGCAAGTTCAGCATCCACATCCCCGCTTGCATCTGCTGAGGACGCGGCGGCACTCGGTTTCGCATCCTTTGCTCCACCTAGATATCGGGCCACTTCTTCTAGTGGCCGCTGTGTCGCCGATAACCCAATCCGCTGCAACCGCCTTCCGCATAGGTGCTCTAACCGCTCGAGCGACATCGCCAGATGTGACCCTCGCTTGGTTGGCACAATTGCATGTATTTCGTCGACCACCACGGTTTCAACAGACCGAAGCGCCTCGCGCGCGTTCGAGGTGAGCAGCAAATACAAGGATTCTGGTGTCGTGATTAAAATGTCCGAAGGATGCCGCAGGAACCGGGCACGCTCGGCTGGCGGTGTGTCCCCAGTTCGAATAGCGATGGACGGCTGGTAAAATTCAACGCCCAATCGTCGAGCGGCTTGGGCGATCCCCACCAGCGGTGCGCGCAAATTGCGCTCCACGTCCACGGCCAGTGCTTTAATCGGCGAAATATACAAAACACGGCAGCGCTCTCTCGCATCGGGACTCGACGCAAACATCAGGCGGTTGATGCACCAGAAGAAAGCTGCCAGCGTCTTCCCTGTTCCGGTAGGCGCAAGTATTAATGTGGAATCGCCCCGCGCGATGGCTGGCCACCCCATTCGCTGAGGTTTCGTGGGACCAGGGAACACCGCTTCAAACCATTCGCGTGCCGCCGGATGAAACAGCGAAAGATCTCCCGCTGTGCGGGACGCAGCTGAAGGTGCCCGGCTCGCGTTTTGGCGTTGCTTTTCGCTCATTATCTGGTTCTGAGCCATGTAAGTAAGCCCGCACCTTTATTTGATGTACCGATTGTTAGATGCACCGACCCATCCAAACGCGCAAACCGGAGGGTACAGGCCCGCCTACATTCACAAATAGTCATCCAACAAATGGAATCGATTCTAAAAGGTAGCGAATAGGAAACATCTTCAGGTTAATACCACGTGACGTTGCCGTTTGAGGAGTAAAAAGTCTAAAGAATGGGCTACTTCTCTGTGACATTGCGCATGATCTGCGCCGGGATCTGATTCACGTCACGTTTCGGAGGAGGCAGTTTCGTAATTTTCTTCTTGGGCTTCTTAAGTTCGCGTCTTCGCGAGTCTTTGTTTCCCATGCCAAATAGCATGCCACATATCACTAGTCCATAGCCAGGAATCCCGTGGCGGTCTCCCGAAGGCTAGCTTATGTCGAAATCGCCTCAATGATCGCGTATTCAGCCGCAGTTGGGGTCACCTTCCGGAGCTGAAATCCTCCCTTCGCCAATAGCTCGCGGTATTCCTCAATGGTGCGCTCCTTTTTTCCTGTCAGCACGAGCATCACCAGATTCATCAGCTTTCCCGTTGATGGCAGATTAGCTTCGGACAAACTTCATTCCACCAGCAACAGGACACCGTCAGCGGGAACTGCTCGTCTGCAATTGATCAGGATTTCCTGGGCCTTTGCGTCATCCTAATCATGAATGACGCTTTTCATCATGTAGGCTCGGCAACCGGAAGGTACTTCATGGAAAAAATCGCAGTCCTGCGTTGACGTGCGTGCCGCCAGCTCACCGCCCAGAAACCCACGCTGCCGCGCCCGTTCCAGCACCTGCGGCTGGTCTGCGAGGACACCTCGCAGGTTTTTGTGAACCTTCAACGCGTCAAATATAGATCCGCCACTTTTGACGCCAACACCTCAGGATTCAGATCAGAGCGGTTGCAGAGCACGATGACGGTCAGTTTCTTTTTCGTGAACCGTTCTATAACCGTCTTGAAACCAACTGTATCGCCATAATGCCACATGCGGGCGTTACCTTGATGTGCGTTTAGGAACCAACCGAAGCCATAAGAAACGAGTTTGCCCGGTTGCGGATCACTATCGCCCGGACCGCTGGCCCAATGTGGCTGAGATCCATCGGCTAGCTTCACAGGTGTTAGTGCAGGCTGCATCTCTGCCGCGCTGAGAAGTGTGTGGCGTGCTAAAGCGTCGTCCCAGAGGGCTAGGTCCTCGAGATTCGAGTACACTCCGCCGTCGCCAAGCGTTGCGGACGTCGTGCTTTGATCGGTTTCGTTAAACTCACCACTTTCTTTCGAATGACCGTAGGCGCGGTTCTGAACTTCATTCGTTCCTTTTATGTATGCCAGCGTATGGTTCATCTTCAGTGGTTGAAAAATTCGCTCGCTTAAAAAATCAGCAAAGGGCTTTTCCGAAACTTTTGCGGCCACAAGTCCCAGCACGACGTAACCCGAATTGCTATAAGACCACTGCGTACCCGGGGTAAATTTCCCGCTCTTCTGCGTCTCGAGAAGCCCTAATACTTCTCCATCCTGGATCTGACGAGCTTCCGTCCACGACGAAGGCTTGCCGGAAGAAGCGAGATCCATCAGCTCTTCATAGTCCGCTAGCCCGGATGTATGATTCAGTAGATTCCGAATAGTGATGAGTTGTCCGTACTTCGGAAAATCTGGAAATACGTCCGTCAGGCGCTCGTCGTATCGCAGTTTCCCATCGTGCACCAGGAGCATCACGGCCATTGCAGTGAATTGCTTGGTGCACGAGGCCAGCCGGAAATTGGTCCAGGCATCGATCGCCACTCTCTTTTGCAATTCCCTTACTCCGTATCCGCGTTGAAACAGCGTTTGCCCGTTTTTCCTTACCAACACCGCCACGCCGGGCGAGGAATTCTCGGTGACAGTCGAAAAAATGCCGTCGATTTTGTTCTCTATGGAGTTCGTTTCTTGTTTACTCCCGTCTGTACTTACCACCGTTGCCGACAGCAAAGCTGCAATCATCACTCGCATTATTCCGCTGACCATGTCCTACCTCTTGTGACTCACCGTTAGTTTTCGGCACGATGAATCCTAAATATCATACGGCGCGGACACGTCGGTCTCCACAGTGTAGAACTGTGGTTTTGCTTGGACGTCTCACGTAACAGAGCAAGTCGCGGGAGAATAAACCTGCGCTACGAGCAATTGATCGCTTGCCGGAAATGCATTCTTGCGGTTGCAACGCAACTAGTGAACGACCTCTACCTCGGGGCGAGCCGCCGGCCGTGCTGTGATTTGGGGCAAGTCAGCGCGCACCGGATTCGGATCGTAGGCATTCGGGGTAGAGAGCAATTGCATTGTAATTACAACCGCAGGGACCAGATAAATAAAAGTCACGCAAACCCACATGAGGGCGCCCGCACATTCTTGGTCTTGGAGAGGTGAAATTCCGAAATGCCAATTCGCAGCCAAGTAACCCGGATAGACAACGCGGTCACAAAACGTAAGAAACGCGGAAAGCGCATCGCAAGGCAAGGTGCCAAAGAAAAGGTATAAAACAATGGACCACCGCGGCCACCTCACGACGATCGGCCAAGGCTGGATAACAGGCAACCAGAACAGAAGTCCGGTCCCGAAAAAGCATGCGTACTCGATTTCGTGCCACCGGTCTGACCGCATGCCCAATTCGAAGGCAGCCGGAACATGCCATCCGATGAGGGCGGCTGTAGCGGCAATCCAGCAAAACATCGGATGACCCAGAGCGTGTCCCAGCCGCTGCACGGTGGGCAAACGCAGGAACCTGGCCAGCCTCTCACGAAGGAACCACCGCGGTAAGCCGTGCTTGAACGATCGGAACAGGGCTCCAAGCAAAATCAAAGGAGGAGCCACGGCCATCAGTAGAACGTGGTCCACCATATGGAACGAAAGTAGTTCATGGTGTAGCGCTCGCAGCGGCGAACCCAAAGCAATCCACAGGGCAAACACCCCACTCATGAAAGCGGAAAGTTGCCAAGCCGAGATCACGTTCGGAATCGTGCTGCGGAGACGCAACCAACCTCGTAAGTAAACCCATATAGAAAGAAGCAGGGCAAGCGTAACTGGAACGGAAACGGACCATGGTGCGAGCGCGGAGTGGATTGCAGGCATCATGGATGACTTGTGGGACTAGCCACGGAAGAATTCTCTCCGCTTCCTCCCAATGCCACAGCTCGGGAAGCATCCCGTGCCGGCGCCTGGCCTGCCGGATGTAGCGTTTGAAGGAATGCCACGAGAGCAGTCGTCTCGGCCGGTCTAAGGTTTTTGCCGTAAGCGGGCATATTTCCGCCGCCTTGGATTACTTGGCGTATGAGCTGGTCCGGTGTAAGTCGAACAGCAACGCTGTCCAGCTCCGGACCCCGCTGACCTCCCTTCCCCTCGAGGCCGTGGCAGTTATGACATTGCTTCGCCTGGAAAACGAGAGCGCCTTGCCTTTCGAGTGCAGTCCTGTGTTGTAGGAATCGCGCCGGGATGGGCTCGCTGCTCCACGCGTTCATTTGCGGGCTCCATGGGGCATATCCTGCGAGATGCGTGAAGGTCGTAAGTGTAACGGCGAGAAGTAGGATGGTGAGAACAGCAATCGGACGTCGGCGCCAACTTTTTTCACCCTCGCCGGATAGAAATGGGAGAAGAAGCAACGCGCCGATCACGATGACCGGACCGATGAGCAGTGCTGGCGTCTCCATCGACGGAGGCAGGAGCGAAAGCACAGCGTACAGCCACAAAAAGAAGTAATCGGGTCTTGGTGCCGTTTGGATGATCGTTGGGTCCGGCTGACCTGTTGGTCCGAACGGGCCAAAGTACGCGGCACACGCGGCAATTGCCAAGACGATAAACGCTGCGAAGAATAGATCCTTCCACACTGCATAAGGGACGAAAGGAGCGCCGTCCATCAGTGTCAATTCGCGGTACTCATGTTCGTAGGTTGCCTTCTTCGCAAGCCGGCCCGGCATTGGCCATTCATTGATTCCGAGCTTTAGTACCATCAAGAGATGCAAAGCCACAAACGCAATCAGTATTCCGGGTATGACGAACACGTGCAGGGCGAAAAATCGTGACAGGGTCGCACCGGCGATGATTGGCCCACCGAGCATTAATTTCACGATGGCCGGCCCTAAAACCGGGACGCGGCTTGCAATGGATGCTCCGATCCCGAGTCCCCAATACGCGTCTTGATCAAAACGAAGGACCTGTCCGGTAAACGCCATGCCCAACGTCATCAGAAGGAGAAATACTCCCACCACCCACGTGAGCTCCCGAGGAAACTTATAAGCGCCGAAAAGGAAGACTTGCATCATATGAATGAGGACGATGGCCACCATGAAGTTTGATCCCCACCCGTGCAACGCGCGGATAAACCAACCCAAAGTCACGTCGTGATTCAAACTTTGCAAACTGTTCCACGCCTCGTTGGCCGACGGCACATAAATTAACGCCAGCATGATTCCGGTAATGATTTGCAGAAGGAACACGACGAGGGCGGCGCTTCCAAACACATACCACCAACTGGCCGTGTTCTTCGGCACGGGATGCTGGGCAACTTCGCGGATGGGCGCGGCAAGCTGCAATCGCCGGTCGAACCACTCCCCGATATGAGCGATTAGGCGCATGGCGGTTTCTTTCCGAGGAGAGCCGCGCTCGCTCCAGGCGTAGGTAACTCACCCGCTTGGATCGAGACCAAGCCGTCCTGTATCTTGTACGGGTACTCGAACAATCCACGCTCAGGCGGGCCCGAGGCACGCGACCCGTCTTGGTAATACGCGCCTCCGTGACAAGGGCACAAGAACAGCCCGGACTGCGGAAACCAGCGCACGGGGCAGCCGAGATGTGCGCAATTGATCGCGAAAACTTGGAATTGTTCTCCTCCGATGCGCCTTACCCAACATGCCGTGTCTGCCGTGTTGCCGTCCGTTGGCGTCACATACGGATTCCGAAACGTGGCGAGGCGCGTCTCTCCTTCCGGGAACTGGCTGACGGTTCCCAGCGATACCCACGATAGATAACGGTTCGCGCGTCCACGCGTAACCGAGGACAAAAGGAATCGAAGGATCGGGACGGCAAGCACCGTCACAACCAAACCGTTGAATAGCATTCCCATTTTCATAAACAGCCCGCGCCGGGAAAGCGTCTTATCAGTCGACATCTTGATGCTCCTGGTGCGCCACGTTCTTCGAGTCTGGGTAAGGCTGGCCGGGGTTACGGGCGCGCCGCGAAGCCAGCCAAGCAACTACATCGGTGATTTCCTGGTCGGACATGGGCCTGCCAGGCACATTCTCGCGCCAGTCCGGCGCGCCCAATTCCGGCCGCCCGGCGATGACTGTCGTTCGAAGATGTTGATCGCTCACTAGCGCCAGATATGACCCATCTACAATGGAACTGGCCTTCTTGCCTCCTGTCCCATCGGGGCCGTGACAAGAGGAGCAGAACGTTTGATACACCACGGTGCCGCGCTGCAGGTCTCCGGGAGTTTTCGCTGCATAGGGTGGAGGGTTAGCGCCGGGGAGAAGACCAGACTGAGCCCAGGACCGGATTCCGCTAACCAGGACATCGATTTGTTTGTCGGTGAGCATTCCGCCAGCGCTTTGCGCAAAGGCGGGCATCGCAGTGCCATGTACTCCGTTGGCGGAGGCGCGGCGAATCGCGGCATCGTCAGCGATTGCCAGGAAAACGGGATCCCGCAGGGCGATCGTCGCTCCCCCGTTTCCGCTGGTGCCGTGGCATCCCGCACAGTTCTGTCCGAAGAGGATATTGAACTCCGCAATCTGATCAGGCGGGATGACGTCGGAGCCTGGTCCCGGGCGTCCCGGTGAATTGTTACAAGCGGCGCAGGCCAAAACGGAAGCCGATAAAGCAAGAAGATTGCGCAAGCGTTTCATTGCCGCTGGTCCTCTTTGCTTTTGTCGTCCATGGCTCCGGTTGCCTCCACCCCAGCCCGAATAGGAAAGGGAAGGTGTTGCCAAGTGCGCACGCGCACTTGCCTGGAAACCACGATGCCTGCAACGATGCCGAATCCGACCTGCGAGAGGACAAACCAGAACCAGTCAATGCGCTGGTTGAGCACTGGATCGACCATTTCAAGAATGCTGTGAAGCAAACCAGACCACATGAGGGGAGCGACGAAGCCTCCCAGCAGAATCGGGCGGCGCGGAAACATAGGAAGCGTTGCGCCGTAGAGGAGCCCCACGATTAGAGAGGTGACCAAGTGGACGGCGGCGGCGATGACTAAGGCATCCCAATGAAATGCAGCGATTTGCGCCGTCGTGTTTCTTGCCGGGAAAAAGCCGGCTGCCAAGAGGTTAATCGGATACCAGATGCCATGCTTGCTAGCGATTCCGTAAATCATCGCCAGGACTGCCATAACTACGCTGCCCGCCAACCCGCCCTTCACTCCCGCCGAAATCGGATAGATCTCCAAGGGCAGTCGCGGACGGTGCAATTCGGGTGGAATCCATGACACCTGGGCCACCTCGGGGCGGCTCGTGAATACCGGTATTGGTTTCTCCGCGATCAGCAAGGATTCGTGTTTCTCATGGGGCAGCACGTCGCGGAACCAGCCGACGCATCCACTGACAGCCAATATTGCACCAAGAATGCTGAGCGTGGCGCTGGTCACCAATCCGGCGAAGAGCAGCGCGACGCCGAACGCCAGGACAATCGGCCAAGCGGTGGGTGCGGGCACCTCTATGGCGGCTGACGCGCTCTCGCGTGTTTCTGCCTGAAGGTCGAGTAGCTCTGAGGCCATCTTCCGCTCCATTCCTCAGCGTCCAATCACATACACAACGGTGAACACCACCACCCACACTGCGTCCACGAAATGCCAATAGAGAGACAACACCTCGGCGCGATCGACGTGTTCCTGTTTTACGCTTCCGAGAAGCGTGAAACCCATGACGATCGAGAGGCAGATAAG
>DATNMX010000015.1:0-177561 GCA_035602135.1 Candidatus Dormiibacterota bacterium | reverse complement strand
AAAATAACGACTCTGTCCGTGGCTGCTGACCCATCATCGGCGGTGTTCCTCCCTGAAATGCTCAGTAGCACAACAGGGGATAGTCACGGCAAGCAAAATCGGTTCCAAAAAAAACGACTTTTTCAACAGACTCAACTGTTTATGGGCGCATCGAGTCCAAGGCACACAGTTAGCATTGGACCTGATTTGCCCGGCGGTGCGCTTAGGCTAAGTTCCATCGAGCCGCTGTACTTAGAACTTTAATACTAAGTAATGCCAGAAGAAGAGTACCAGTGACATCATCCGCGTCTCGCCATAGGTTAAGTAGGTGGAAGCCAACGGGTTGGCGACTAAAAATCTGCCTCCAGATATCCTAAATGCATTGCGGAAACATGAGGGCGTGTTGTTGACTTCGTATCTGGAGATCGGATCGGGTATTAAGCGGCTGTTGCAGCAAGGCATTCCGAAGGAAGTAATTTCCGAGGTGGTAACGCAAGCGGTGGAAGCGTTATCGAAAGACTTCAATTCTCTCCCATATCAAAACTCCTACTCGGGGACTAAGACTCAGCCAAACCCGCCAAAAGGAAAGATCGTAGACAGCTCGGTAAATTCTGTGACTCGGAAGTCCATTGTTCAAACGCCTCCGAAAATTGATAGCCGTGCTGGATTGTCGTACGCGGTTGCAACGACCCAGAAGTCCCGATTGCTCGGCCTACTAATGATTGTGCCTCGTACCATACACAAGGCGTTCTCCAGCTTTTGGGAGTCACCTGACATGCCCGATGTCATTTAGTTTCGACCTCTCTTCCGAAATCGCAATCAAACGCCCCGATTTTATCCCCACCAGGAGCGTATGGGTCCTGGCAAGTTAAAGCGACTGACCGGCGGCGGGGCGTTATACTCTCAGTTTATTCCTGACTCGCGGGCTCTTGCTGCTGCGCTGGACAGCATTGCATCCAGCTCGTGGCGACGGAACAGTCTCCCCCTAAGTATGACCGCCTCGATTTTCCTTGTGTTTCCAATGCTGTCTAACGGATTGGCATTCAACAGAACCAGATCCGCCACTTTGCCCGCTTCCACCGTTCCCCGATCCTGCAGCACGCCAAGATACTCCGCCGGATTTCGCGTGGCCGTTTGCAGTGCTTCCATCGGAGTAAGACCAGCCTGCACCATCAATTCCAGTTCCTCATGTAGGCTAGAGCCCGGAAACACATATGCCATCGCGATTGCGTCGGTTCCCGCTAGAAACTTAACTCCGGCCCGATGCATATCCCGAAAAAGCACGAGTTCCCGGTCGAAGAATTTCTTGCCGGAAGCAAGATCTTCAGCTGTCCGCTTTCCGGCAAGGTCATTCATGTAAGAATCCCACCAGCGAAGCGTCACCTCGGGTATGTAGCGCATTCTCTCATCGGTCAGACGGTGGGTACCGGAAAGTGTCCAGGATGACCGTTCCTCCACAAGCGTTGGTACTTGCCACGTGCTCCTCTTTTTGAGCTGGGCAAATAGCTTCGCAGCGTTTTCGGGCTTATAGGAGTCAAATGCGGCAAAGAAGAATTTTGCAGCTTCGTGTTGGTCAGGATCCAGCCGCACCATCGCCGCTGATTCCGAATGTTTGAGTTCGCGCTCTTGCGTTGAGCACGCCTCGGGTATGCCAATGAGGTGCTCGAAGCTTTTCTGACCGGCCGACGAAGCTTCGGACGCAGTAACCGAGTAGGGTACATGGCCTGCGAAAGGAATCCTTCGCCTTCTCGCCTGATCAGCAACAGCAAAATAGACTTCACGGGACAGTGGATCCTGCACCTTGATGAAATTGACATGCGCGGCCACCAATTGATCCACAAGGTGCCTTGCCTGCGCTGCATTCAGCACTGCAAATTGACCGGTGTCCTGAGGCAGCCAACTCAACTCCCTTCCGGCAATGACAAGCCGGGGGCCGAGAATTTCTCCATCGTCAATTTGCCGACGCAGTTTCAGCAGCAAACTCATATCCCCCGCCATATCTCGCACGCCGGTTACACCGTTGGCGAGCAACATGGGAAAGAATACAGGTTGAATAAACGGTTCCCAATTCTCAAAAGCGAGGTGAACATGCATATCCCACAAACCAGGAATTAGGAATTTGCCGGTCCCATTCACGATCAGGGCATGTGCAGGGACAGGCCCGGTGTCCGGTTCCACTGAGACAATGCGCCCCCGTTCGATCCGAACGCGCTGATCCTGCCGAGGCTGTGCGCCGGTTGCATCGATGACCGTGACGTGCCGGAGTAGCAAGGGTGGTGCGCTCTCGGCAGACATCGCTTGCCTTCCGAGTAAAAACAAGAGCACCGAGGTGACAATTCGCATCATGGAAATCGCTTTATTACATCCGGCCGACAACGTTCTCAATAATTCCCAGCAGGACGTCTTTCGCCAGATGCTCGATTTTAGGTTGCGGCTCATTTCCGTTCATTCACGCGCCGCTGCCATTCGGCCTTCGCCTCTTCGAGCTGAACTACAAAGCATTAACGGGGCGGCTCACCGTTCGGGCCGAACCTGCACACGAACCGGCCGGCCCTACCAGATTAAACCGGGCAAAAAGAAGTGTTTTAGGTCTCATCTAACCGACGAATCCGCCAGCAACAAAACGAAGTACTGAAATAGGGGAACGAAGTCACCCATCATGGATCTGTCCATCGCTGCGGTATAGTCTCCACCCGGCCGAATAATCGTTTTGAACGGTACGAGTCCGAGCCCGTATCGCACGAAGAAATAATTCGACAACAATCTTGAGATTCGGCCATTGCCGTTCAGAAACGGGTGTATTTGTACGAAACGTCCGACGGCCCATGATGCTAACTGAAGGCTGGCTGTGACCTTATTGGCAAATGAAGCTTGCACCGCCAAGTAGCTGTCGCTCTTCTGAATGTAGCTGTACAAATTAGCGGAGTATGCAGCCATTTCCGTCTCTACAATGTGGTAATCGCTTCCGGCGTAGTTGCCTATTTGGACGCCGCGGCCTAGGCATGGGCGGGAAGGGTCGTCGCAGCGGAAGTTTCCAGCGTAGTAGCTTAGCGGAACGACGCTCTTGAACAATTCGGAATGCCAGTTTCGGAGAGTTCCTTGATTAATTATCAGAGATACTGCTCGCTTGACGATGAAACGCGAAACTTCGCGGGTTCCGACGGTTACACTTGGAAGCTGGCTATCCGATTCGGGCTGGGACCAATCGGGACATCCTGCGGACATTCGCCTACGATAACTTCCGCTTTCTCACAAGCTCCTGAACAGCTCCCAATGAAAGCCGTGGACTCTCGAGCCTGACGTTTTCTTGTTGGTTGGAGTGGATGAATGACGCTATGGTGTTCGTTCCAGTAGGTACGTTTTTTGTAAGGCGATTCTCCACGATTTCGTTGATGAGAGCGCGCTCCGCTATCTGTGTCCACTCAGAATCAAATCGTCCAGCGAAGAGTTCATCTAGAGGAGGTTTGATATCTGGGGCGCTCCTCGCAATGGCCACTGACCAGTTTGGCATACGTACGGAGCCATGATTGACAACCGTTTTGCCGTATGAAAGCGTCAGAGCGAACGTGGCTACGCTCGCCAGAACTTTCACTGATTGAAATTTGATCGGGCAGCTAGCCCTCGGCCTGATGTGGTTCGCAGGCTTAAATGCGGGCTTAAACTCGTCGACGACGACTTCAGTCAACGTCGCGGGTTCATTTAGATTCCATATTCGCATTTGATTTGTCGCCATATTTAGCCAAGAGCTTTCCCACAAGGGGCTCTGATTGAGTCAATAGCAGAAGTAGTAGACTAGGACTTAAGATTACCCTAACCAGCGCTTCGATGTCTATCTTTTCCCCTTTTAGGGGCCTGTAATATACATCCTTCGGGGAGAGATAAAAAAAATCGAGCAGGGATTCTCCCTCTGACGTGATTATCGAAACATTGTTCGATTGAAATGTCTGTACTTTCGGCGCTTCAAGAAGCTTGGACGGCTCCGAAGGGATTATGCCCTGTGACTCGACGTATTTTTGAAGCAGAGTATGCATTTCGCGCGTTTGTGCCCAAAACTGTCGGACGAACATGAACGGATTGAAATACACTTCAACTTTGCTGCGCAGTCTGTCGACAACCGGCTTGTCAAGCTTCCCGAATGTAAACATAACCTGAGAAGAATCTTCATCGACTGACAGGTAGTCGGCAAAGTAGAAATGCGCCGGGACCGGGGCTTTAGCATAATCCAGCCCAATCTCAATCCCCGTTTGTTGGTGTGTAGAGCCCAGCGGCCGATACCTGACAGCCCCACTTGTAATCCATTGGTCACTCTTGACCAGCTTTGTCACTTTTTCCGCTCGCCTCTTTAAAACTGTAGCATCTTGTGTGATGTGAAATAAGACTCTCACATTTGGCGCAATTCGACTAGTGTTGGCCTTTCAGCCTGATATCAACCTGTTCTGAGATTGAGGCTAGTTGCGTCTTCATGGTCGCCAGAACATCGCTCGGGTTTTCGCCCTTAGCTACTCTGGAAAGAAATCATTCGGCGAGAGCTGACGGCAAGGCCGCAAAGCGCAGCCCTTTACAGCGAGGCGATTCGTGCTATCCTGCGCGGCAATGCCATCCCCCGCTGATCGTCGCGCTAAAAAGCTCTCAGCGCTTTCCCGCGATGTCCGAAAAACCGCCGACAAACTCGAATCCATTCAAAGCACAATCCGGCAGGAAGGTGTGGGATTAGCACTGGTGCGCTTTCGTGAACGCCAGGGGGAACGGGCAGCGATCGTTGATCTCACTGGCGCTGCGAGTACTTTGCGGGCATATGCTGCGATCCTCGAATCCTCTTGCCGGGCGATCGAGCAGCGTGTAAAGAGCGAAGCAGTGGAGACCGTCCCTCCAAATACCGGGAGCGCGCTCATAAGCCAAAGCCTATTCTTGTCGTCTCATCAGACCTAACTGTCACAATACAGGGTGCGGCCTAATACTTGTCATCGCTCGCCGCTTGCTCCCATGCTTTCGCGCCCGAGGGGACACACGACTTCCAATTTTCCATTATTTTAGATTGGTCTATCGACGACTCCATGTTCGGCGAAAACCATACGTAACACAGTGCCTTTCGATAGTGGCCAGTGGCATCTGAATGCAGGATTCCTCCTATGAAGTACACCCATTGGCGGGAAGCCAGTAGTTCGCTAATGTTGATGCGATTCATTTCATCCCCGTAATACTTGTCCGTAAAACCCTCGCCGGGGTCACGCGCTGGTCGCCAATTTATATTTGCTTTCGGCGTTTCATTGAATCCTTTGACGAATTCAGCAAAAAGCGCGTCTATAGACTTCTGGTCCGGGATCGCTGGCCGACAAAACACATTAGCGATAACGATTTCTTGTTTTGTCGGTATAACGCCCGCGTTCCTGTAGGCGATCTCTACGTAGTGAGGCACTTCAACGGGATGCAGTCTCAGGGTAGTGATATCAATATGACTGCGCAGCCTGGGCGTTTGTGGCGGTTCGTTGGGAATACCCTCATGCGACTCTGCGACTGATGAAGTGGATATCCAGATAGCAAGCCCGCTATAGGTGAAGACAACTAGCGCAGCCATTAGTCCGCCACGCCAAAGCTTCCATTTAATATTAGGTGCGTCGATCACCCACGAATTTCCTATCGCGATGAAAAGAGTCATCGCACCTGCAAGACAGAGGAGCCCAAAAAGCCATCCGCCTTTTAGCTTCCCCGCCTTATCAAGGACAAGTAGGACAATGGCGAACACTATTCCACCAATGCCGATAACGTCGGAGAACGGAACTCTTTCCATGCCGAGACGGGCCTCCCCTCCAACTTTAGGGGGAGTCTACTTTGGCGCCTGCCTTGCGTCACGGTTATAATTTTGGCTCTACCACTCATCGTCGCCCTGCTTCTCGCGAACAGATCACCCTGTTTTCCCCGCTGTTCTGAGTGTTCAAAACCACGTCGCCTAAGACGGATTTCTCTCTTCAGCTTCGGATCTTTGGAGGAATGCCTCGCGGATTTGCAGTTCAAATCTCGCCCTCAAACGTTGAAATTCCGCGCGAAGTTTCGGCTTCCACACTTTCTGTTTTGTATTCTCTGCAACGCTGAGCGAATAGCCAGCCGCAAGAGCAGCATCTTTGTCGTTCATGCCAATCATTTTTTCGAGAATGAAAGTCCGCTGGCGTCGCGATAGACCGTTCAGAAGATCCCCCATTTCGACCTCACAATGTTTCACTCTTACCACCGCCAGCAGTCGCAGTTAGGCCACATTCCGATCCGACCTGATTCTATTTCAATGGGCTGTTTTCTCCCCTGTTCTGAGGGATGGTCAAATCCGACCTTTGCCACTCTTTTAGATCCTGTCGCCAAGGAACGCATCCAGGCGCGGAATACACCCCTTGGCGGCAGATTGCTGACCGCGGACGGAACAAGTTAGCGCCGGATCCAACCGACGTTCACAAAGGTCCGAAGCCAGCAAATTTGTTAAACGTGTTCCTCGCGCCGCGCACTTTCGGGATTGTGTTTGCAAAACTTGGGCGCAAAATGGGCGCAAAACTCCGCCCTCATGGGCACAAATCAAGGAATGGGTGGTGAGTAAGGGCAGTCGTATCAACGGGAATTTTGCGGTTTTTTGGGGTGGGCGATGGGATTTGAACCCACGACATTCGGAGCCACAGTCCGACGCTCTACCAGCTGAGCTACGCCCACCACCGGAAAACAATCTTACGCTACTTTGAGCACCCGGAAAAGTGGCGCGCAACAACGTATCAATGAAGTATTTTCCGGCCGAGCGGCAAGGTTGGCAGGCCACGATGGATTCTGGCGAGACGCCGCGCGCTTGCCGTCACTTAAGCCCCTCAAACAATGGCACGCCGTTGCAACCAAAAATCCAGAGCGGTGAGAGGTGACCGCCGCAACAAAGAGACGTGCGCGCCGGATTGACGCAGACCGTTGCAACAAGGAAACCTGCGCGTCACGCTTCTTCCTCGCTCTGGGGAGCTTGTTAGACTAACCATATAGGACACGCGTCCCCGCGCATGAGCCCCCAAGAATCGCAGCGCCGTCATTTTGGACGGCAAATAGTTTACGCGCGCCCGATCATGGTTTTGCTGGCGCTGCTGCCGCTCGTTGAACAGCCTTTATCACCTGTCACCCGCCGGGCCATCTCTTTCCTAATCTCTTATCTCATTGTTTCGCTGGTAGTGATTGCGCTGGAATGGGCTTTGAGCAAGCGCTCCTGGCACTTGCCGCTGGCGTGCGATCTGGTGGCTTTCGGTGTGTTACTTTTTATCAGCCCAGTTTCCGCGACCGTGTGGTTTCCTTATCTGTTTCTTTGCTTTGCTACGGGCGCCCGGTGGGGCCTCGGGCCTGCGATTCCGCTTGCCGGTCTGCTTTCCCTAGTCATCGTTGTGCGGAGTGCTCTTCAAGGTGAGGTTGGGTGGATACGCGTGGTGGCCTGGCTGGGTCTGGTGATCGCCACGTTCGCCGCAGGCGCGGGTTTGGCTATCTTAGGTGATCTCAGCCGACGGTACGTGGCGGAGAACGAATTTCTGGCGCGCATCAGCGGCACTATGCAAGTCGAGCAGGGGTTGGCTGAATCCCTTCGCCTGCTGCTGAATGAGCTTGCCACCGCCTTTCACGCGGAAGAAGCACTGCTGCTGTTCCGCGATACCGATCTGGAGCGCATCTTCTTGTGGCGCCTGAAAGCAGGCGAAAACCAACGTATCACTCCGCAGACGATACCGGCAGCGCGCTCCGCGGGATTCCTGCTTGATGATTTATACATTTCGGTTTGTTGGAACAAACTCACTGGCCAAGGCTCAGGGTTTGGCTGGAACCAGCGCGATGGCCGCGCCGTGAAGAACTTGCCTCGCATACCAGGCATCACTCAAGAAGAGCTACATCTTCGTTCTCTGATGACCGTGCCCTTCGATCAGGGGGGCAAGCCTGCTGGGCGCATCTTCGTGGTTAATGGACGCCCGGGGCGCCGGCCATTTCAACACGCGGACCTCGCCTGGCTGGAGCGCATTGCACGCCATGTGGGCCCGTCGCTAGAGAATATTTTCCTGCTGCGACATCTGCGCGCACGTGCCATCGAAACCGAACGCAGCCGCATCTCACGCGACCTGCACGACGGCATTCTGCAAACGCTGCTGAGCATCGAGATTCAGCTCGATGTGCTGCGGCGCCGGGCCAGCAACACGTCAGAACAGTCGGCAGCGAGCCTCGCCAATCTGCAACAGACGGTTAAAAACGAATCCGCCGAGCTTCGCCATATGGTCACGGACCTGCGGCCGCTTCGAGTGCAGAGCGCCGATCTGGTCGAACTGATGCGCGGCTTTCAGGAGCGTTATCGCAACGAATCGTCGATTGCTCTTGACCTGCTGATAGATCCTGGACAAATAAACGCGCCCGATCGCGTGTGCCGCGAGATTTTCCAGATTTACCGTGAAGCACTCAACAACATAAAAAAGCATGCTAAGGCTTCCCATGTCGTGGTAAAACTGACGCAGGACGATAGCGCTCTCGTTTTAGTCGTGGATGATAATGGCGAGGGCTTTAGTTTTGCAGGACGCTTTACAGGGGATGAATTGGACCGCTTGCGGTTGGGTCCGATCTCTATCAAGGAACGTACGCGCACCGTGGGGGGTGTATTGACAGTGGAATCGAGTCCTGGTCACGGCGCGCGTCTAACGATCGAAGTTCCGCTCGGTTGACATGGCCAAAACAAAACAACAAATACGCGTCCTCCTTGCGGATGACCACGCTATTTTCCGCGATGGCCTCCGCAAGCTGCTGGATTCCGATGAGGATATGACCATCGTGGGGGAAGCCCAGAATGGCGCGGAGTGCATCAAGCTCCTGGCCAAGCTGAAACCGGATATTCTACTACTGGATCTGCGCATGCCCGATAAAGACGGCTTGGCGGTCCTCGAAGAAGTGAATTTCGATACGCTGCCTACCCGCGCGATTGTGCTTACAGCGGCCGAAGATGATCGCGACGTAGTTCGCGCGATGCGTTTGGGCGCTCGCGGCGTGGTGCTGAAGCAGTCTGCCACCGAACTTCTGGTGAAGAGCATCCACCGCGTGTACGCCGGCGAAATCTGGCTGGATAACCGCATGACCGCCGAGGTGATGAAGGCTTTCTCCAAATCAGCGGAGTCTGGCCCACGCCGAGAAAAGCCGCTGCTGAGCGATCGAGAAAAAGAGATCGTGCAACTGGTGGCGCAGGGCTTCCGCAACAAAGAAATAGGCGAGAAGCTATTTATCAGCGAGCAGACGGTAAAGAACCATCTTCACAATATTTTTGACAAGCTCGGCGTCTCGGACCGCCTGGAGCTAGCACTTTACGCTATCCACCACCGCCTGATCGATCAGAGCTGACCATCCCGGCACACCGGGTGCCTACCCGAACGTTTATCGCCGACATCAAACAATGATAGCGGGTCTTTTGTGAGAAAATTAGATGTAGGTTGGAAAGAAGGCGAGGAAAAGAGCCAATCAGCGGGATGCCTGCAACAACTCGGCTTGCTCCCTGCAAGCGCGCTTATTGACATAGAGAGCATCGTCAGCGCGTTTCAGGAGTTCTTCCGGGGATTCACCTGGCTTGTAGTTGGTCCAGCCAGCTGAGAATGTGAGCGCCACGGATTCGCCGCTACGTTCCATTTTCATGCCACTTAAGCGATTAAGAATGTGGCGCACGTCGTCAATCTTGCACTCCGGCAGCAAAAGAAGAAATTCGTCCCCGCCGAGGCGGATTGCCAAATCAGAACCACGAATTGCCTTATTCAAACGTTCCGCAAAATGCTTGATCAGGTCGTCTCCGGCCGCGTGTCCGAAGTTGTCATTCACACTCTTCAGGCCGTTCAGGTCCAGCATAAGGACGGTTAGCGGGCAGCCATGCCTTTGAGAACGCAAAATCTCTTCTGCCAGGCGTTGCTCTCCAGAGCGTCGATTGTAGAGCCCGGTCAGTGGATCCAGCGCTGCGAGCTTGAATACTTCCTCGGTGCGCCCTTCAATCTTGCCCAAGGATTCCACCTGATCACTGAGCTGCCGTTGAATCCGATGGATCTGAAGCTGTTGATAAACCGTGTATACGTTGAAAAGTAGGACGAGGCCCACCAGACCCCGAATGGCATGACCGAGCAGAAAACTGGTCGTGTCTTCGGCCTGCGTCAGTATCCCTGGGAATGCAAACGAAGCGATGCCTAAGGTCAAAAGGAGCATGACGATAATCGCCGTAGACCACAGCAAGCGCTGTCGTTTGGCGATGTGACGTATGTGAGTGCGGATCTGTTCTGCCTGTTCAGGACGATGCTGTTGAGGCGGTTGCCCTTCAACTTGAATCTTTCCAGGACGATCCTGTACAGACGGTTGCTGTTCTATTTCGACCATTGAAACCTCAGATTACATGTATTAAAAACTTTTAACACGCTCCTGCGCAATAACAATTCCGAAAGCGGGTTCCAAAGTGACAAATGGCCATAAGGACAGGTAGAAACAGTGAATTAAGCCAATCGACTTTCAAGTTCTGAGGGAACAGTTAAGCCAGTGGCTGCGTCTTTCCCGTTCCTTACCTAACAACCGTTAAGAATCAATGCAATTCTTCCTATCTTCCAGCAGTCTATAAAAAAGAACTCGATCCCACACTTAGCCGCTTCCGTCGGCAAAAGGCGACTGGCTGGAGAAGTGACTGGGTCCTCATACATAATAGATGGGTTCTTTGCCCGCAACGTGTTCCGGGGGACGGCCCGAGCTTAGTCCAGCAGCGGAAGGTAACACGCGCAGAACTCCTTGCCCCAAGTCACGGCTCATGTCACACGTACTAGGCCATCGGTACTTTCAGTCACTAAAAGCGTTTTGTATCTGCAGTCCTATTGTTCGTAGTCCTGGAGCCGGATACACTCTATTTTCAGTTAGGGAGGACTTGCTTTGACCGGTTCAGGCTCAGAACGACGCACCACTCAGCGTTTCAGCATGCGCCTTCCGCTCACCGTCCGTTGGACCGCCGGTGCGGCCGTCGGTGAAACCAGTACCGAGTCTCGTGACGTCAGTTCGCGCGGCGTGTATTTCTTTCTTCAGAAGGATGTGAAGGAAGGCTCGGCCGTCGAAATTCTTCTAACCTTGCCCAATGAGATCACCATGGCAGGCCCCGTCCGCGTACGTTGCCTCGGACGCGTGCAGCGCACCGAGTCCCGCGAGGAAGGGTCTGTAGGCGTAGTGGCCGCCATCGAGCGGTACGAGTTTCTTCGCGGCGATTAGATTAAAGAATTCTCTTTAACACAGTTTAACAATTTGAGACCTCACGAAGTTTGGTAATGAGTTTCTTGTTCGCACACTGCGGAGGCGGACAAGACAAGCCGGGGTGCCTTGGCCCCTCAGCGAAGCGCCCCGGCTATTACTTTCATCGAACCTCTGGTTCCTGCGAACCCCAGTAAAATTCCCATCCTTGCCGTCCAATATCTGGACGGTACATGTATAGATTTTCGCTAAGTGTTGGTTAACTAGCGGGCCGGCAGGGGAGTGTTAGGCCTGCGTCACCTGTACTTTCGTACAGGCGACTTGCGTAGGCCCCTAAGAGAAGATGGACGGCGTCCACCAGTAGAACCGAATGGTGCAGATAGTTCGGATGAATTGCGTGGTGCGGCAGAATACTTCGAGTCGTGGCTCGAAGGTCCACAACAAGCCTTGAGGTTGGAGAAAAATGTTGGAAACGGTGCCCGAAATACAGGATGTACAAAACGAGCCGTCATCCGCTGAAGTTTCCGGCAGCCCTTCTCTGCTCGAACTTGCGGAGGTACTCGACCAACACAAAGTGTGGGTTGAGACGGATGGTGAATCCGGCGTTAAAGCTGACCTATGCGGCGTAAATCTTTCTAACGCCGACCTCACGGGCGTCAATCTCCAGGGCGCGTTTCTGCACAAAGCCAACCTGTGCGGCGCTGACCTGTCGATGGCGAATTTGCGCGAGGCAAACCTGGTCCAGGCGGATCTTCGGAACACTACTCTTCTTGGCACCGAACTGCGCGGCGCTAACTTGATGGGGGCAGATGTTTACGGCGCGGAAGGTTTGTGGGTGGGCCGCTTGGGCGGGACCAATCTTTTTGACGCAACTTTGCCGGAGTCGGTAGCTGGATTCGACAGCACGAAAGCCATCGGCGAAGCTACAAAAATTGCGCGCTGGTTTTACTTTCTGACCCTCGGCGCCAGCGTTATTTCCTGCCTGTTGATTTTGTTCACTACCGACGTGCGCCTGGTGATGAATGCTTCTGCATTTCCATTGATTCGTTTAGGCAATATCCTTCCGATGTCCGGTTTTTACCTGGGCGGCCCGCTTTTGCTGCTGTGCTTGTATCTTCGATTTCATTTTTTGGTGCTGCGATTATGGGGAAGCGTAGCGGCACTTCCCGCGGTTTTTCCGGATGGACAAACCCCAGAAAGGGACGGGCCGTGGTTTCTGATGGGACTGATCCGCAGCCAAGTTCGGTGGCAACGCGATAGCCGGTCGTCGCTTTCGATGGTAGAGACGGCTTTGTCCCAAGTGCTCGGCTACTGGGTGGTGCCCGCGACACTGTTTTTCTATTGGCTGCGTTATCTTGTTCGTCAGGATTTCCGGGGCACGCTCTTGCACGTTTTGTTGATTACGATTTCGGTGGCGGCGGCCACTTCGTTGCCCATCATAGTCTCGCTGGTTCTCCGGCCCGAGAGCACTAAGGCGCCAAAGCCGTCAAACGTGATTCGCGCGGTATTCATGGCTACGCGCGCTGCTCTAGCAATCGGGTGTCTCTTGTTTTTATTTTCGCTAGGCGTGAACCGCGGACTGCCGGCTGATCATGATATTGCTCCCGAACGTTCCTCGATCGGTATAAGCCGCTGGGCTGCACAAGTTTTCCAGTCGGTTGGGTATCGTCCTTACGCCGACATAACTGAGGCTGCTCTATCTTCGCCACCCGCAATTTGGATGGAAGAGTCCCTTGCGGCGGTGCCTGGCGCCCGGCTGAATCAGGTGAACCTGCGGTTTTCGCGTGGCTACCGCGTATTTTTGGCGAATGCCAAGCTCTGGCGCGCGAATCTTGATGGAGCATATCTCTCCGAAGCCGACCTGCGCGGCGCCAATCTGCGCGAGGCATTGCTGCGCTCTGCGGATCTCGACCGTGCACAGGCGAGCCATGCCGTGCTGGTTTCGGCCAACGCCCGCGGCGCCAACTTAGCGTTTGCCGACCTGCGCTCTGCGGATCTTTCTTACGGCATGTTCCAAAATGCAGACCTTTCGAATACTAAACTTGCGGGTGCGTCGCTTTACGCCGTCAACTTGCAGAGTGCGCGGCTCCTTCGAACGGACTTATCGCGCGCCGATCTACGCGACACCAAGCTGGAACATGCCATATTGCCGTTTGCCAATCTGCAAGAAGCCGATTTGTCGTCTGCCAAGCTTTTCGAAGCGAATTTGACCGGGGCGCAATTTAAAGGCGCTATCTTGCTGGATGCGGAGCTGAAAAACGTGGACCTGCGCGGAGCTTTAATGAGTGGTGCGCTGCTTCGCGGAGTTGTTATCGACGGCGCTTATCTCGCCGGAGCAGATCTTCGTGGCGCGAGAGGTATATCGTCCGCCCAAATTTGTTCCGCGCATTGGCAGGGAGCACTGCTGGACCCTGAATTACTCGCTGAGGTGCAAACGCGGTGCGGCACACCTCCAGCAATTCCTGCTGCAACTCCAACCGCTGTAACTCCTACCCCAGTAGCCCCTAAAAATTGATTGCTATAGAGACCCGGCTGGCGCTGCCTATGATTCTTCGCCGAAGCGCCTAATGTCTTCCGGAGCTTCCTGGAGTGGTTTCGCTGCACGCCCTTGCACTAATTCGCGGATCTGCGCAACGATATCCGGATTCGCTAGTGTGGTGATATCGCCCGTATCCATGTTGTTGGAGATCCCCGCCAATACGCGGCGCATTATCTTGCCAGAGCGCGTTTTGGGCATGTCCGGGACGATGTGAATCCTTTTCGGCCGGGCGATCTTTCCGATCATGGTCTCAATTGTAGCGGTTACTTTGTCTTGCATTGCTTTCGGCTGCACTCCGGGCCTCAGCGAAATATACACTTCTGGGACCCGGCCTTTAACGTCATCCACCACCGGGACGACGGCGGCCTCGGCGATCCCTGGAATCGTTAGGCACGCCGACTCGATTTCTTTTGTGCCGAGACGATGGCCGGCCACGTTGATCACATCGTCCACTCGCCCGAGAATGCGGTAATAGCCATCGGCAGGAAACACCGCGCCGTCGGCCGCGTAATAAGGCCAGTCACGCCAGTCTTTGCTGTGCGGGTCGCGATTATACTTTTTGTAGTATTGGTTGACGAACCTTTCCGGATCGCCCCAGATGGTCTGCATAATTCCCGGCCATGGATTCCGAATACAAATGTTGCCGGCATTTCCGGAGCCGGCCGTGACTTCTTTTCCATTTTCGTCCCAAATTACGGGGTAGATTCCGAGCGCGGCCGGTCCGGCGCTGCCCGGCTTCATGGGATCGAGAGCCGGCTTAGTGGTGCAAAGAAACCCACCGGTTTCTGTCTGCCACCACGTATCGACAATGACCGCTTCGCCCTTACCAACTACTTCGTAGTACCACTTCCACACTTCAGGCTCGATCGGCTCGCCGACGGTCGTCATGTGCTTGAAGTGATAGTTGTATTTCTTGGGCTCGTCCGCCCCAGCCTTGCGCAGCATTCGAATAGCTGTCGGAGAGGTGTGGAAAATGTTGACATCAAGCCGCTCGGCGATGCGCCACGGCCTTCCGGCATCGGGGAATTGCGGGACACCCTCGTAAAGTACGGTGGTGGCCCCGAGTGCCAACGGCCCGTACACAATATAGGAATGACCGGTGATCCAGCCGATGTCGGCCATACACCAGTAGACGTCGTGAGGATGAATGTCCTGGTAATACTTGGAAGTTCCGACCACGTACGCGAGGTAGCCGCCCGTGCGATGCTGGCAACCTTTTGGTTTTCCGGTTGTTCCGCTCGTGTACATGAGGAACAGCGGAGCTTCGGCGTCCAGCGAGACGGGTTCGACGATGGCGTTGCGATAGTCCTTGAGGACATCGTCCACGAAGTAATCGCGTTCCATGATCATGGGCGCTTCAGAATTAAACTTGCCCGGGTAACGTCTCCAGACTAAAACTTTGTCGATCGCTTGCCCTTCTTTTTTCGCGGTTTGCACGGCGATGTCCGCGTTCCCCTTGTGATCGACCCACTTGCCGTTGCGGTGGTAACCATCCGCGTAAATGAGCACGCGGCTCCCGGAATCCGCGGCGCGCATGCCGCAAGCTTCTCCGCTGAATCCGCCAAACACCACGGAATGGACCACACCGAGGCGCGCGCAGGCCAACATGGTTATGGGCAACTCGGGAATCATCGGCATGTGAATGGTCACGCGGTCGCCGGTTTTCAAACCCGCGAAATTGCGCAGCATCGCGGCAACTTCATTCACACGGCGATAAAGTTCCTGGTAGGTGATGACCGTTGCCGCTTCGCCTTCCGGTTCGGGCACGAATATCAGCGCGGCCTTGTTTTTATATTTAGCAAGATGGCGGTCGACGCAGTTGTAGCATGCGTTGAGTTTGCCGCCGACAAACCATTTCCAAAATGGCGCATGACTGGTATCGAGAGTGGTGTGCCAGTACTGTTCCCAGTAGAGGAGTTCAGCGTATTCGCGGAAACATTCCGGAAAATTGTTTTCGCCGAATTTCTCGACGGTGGCGGGATCGCTGAGGTTGGCTTGACCAACGAATTTTGCGGATGGCCGGTAATATTCTTCTTCTTTCCAGTGAACGGCGATCTGCGCCTCGCTCAGCTTGTGCTTGCTATCCTTCTTTTTTTCGCGAACCTTGGCCACGACGGCAGCTCCCCTTGAAATGTCTACTCTGGGTACGGCGGTGGAACGAGGAAATTCGGGCGCTGACTTTTGTTTCAGAAATCGGCCAACACCGCGAAATATGCAGATCTTTCCTGCCAGAAATGATGCTCCTGCTCACGTACGCTCGTCAATCTTAGGGCGGGCAGAAACTTTGCCGGCTGGAGCGGCGGCATAGAATCATGATAAAACTCATCCTTGACTCTACAGCAGGCCATTTTTTTGTTTTTCGCCGGAGCCCTCGGCGGAGCCATCAACGCGGTTGCGGGTGGCGGAAGTTTTGTCGCGTTTCCCGCGCTCCTATTTACTGGTGTCCCGCCTGTGCCTGCTAACGCGACAAACACGCTTGCGTTGTGGGTTGGAACCAGCGTCAGCGGTGGCGCTTTTCGCAAACGGTTAGATATTGGCCGGCGCGCAATGATTCCGCTCATCGCGACCAGCATTGTCGGAGGCCTGGTGGGTGCTGTGTTGCTTATCAAAACGCCCGCGCGCATCTTCTTGCTCGTTCTGCCCTGGCTTCTTCTCGGCGCAACTCTGCTTTTTGCCTTTAGCAAACATCTTACCGGACGATTTTCTTCGAGTATTGCCCACCAAGCGAGTAATGTCGCCATAGCGAGCGCATCCGTATTTGAGTTAGTGGTGGCGGTTTATGGAGGTTATTTCGGCGGCGGGGTCGGCATAGTAAATCTGGCAATGCTTGCGGCGCTGGGAATGACCGATATTCACGCGATGAATAAGCTCAAACTTTTGCTAGGAAGCGTAATCAATGGTGTCGCCACACTTATCTTCATCATCACGCAAGCTATCGTATGGCCGCAGGCTGCGGTCATGACGGTTGGTGCGGTCCTCGGCGGTTATTCCAGCGCGCATTATTCACAGAAGCTTCCGCAGCAGTGGATTCGCACATTCGTAATCGTAATTGGCGCCGCCATGACCGCGTATTTCTTCATGCGCGCGTACGGCCAGATCTAGCCTAGCTCAAAATCTGATTCAGATCGCATCCGCCCATGTGGGTGATGATGCTTAACTTTATATTGGCGCGATAATTTCCACGTGGAGTATAGCCTCATCCTATAAGCAACAATGCGCCGGTCGCCTCGTGGCCAACCAGCGCATCGGAAAAATGTGGACGCCTTAGCTGTCCAGTTGGGCTTGCAGAACTTCTCCCGGCAATACGAACCGCGCTGGTTTCGGCGCTACTGGTATTCGGGGAAGATTTACAGGTTGGCGTTCCTGCGGTTGAACCACGCCCTCCTCGGCTCGCATCCTTTCGATTTTGATGCCCAGTGTACGCTCCAATTGGAAGAGCTCTGAACGCTGCTCTTTGACGAAGAGGGTGGAAGCTACGCCGTGGCCACCATTGCGGCCGGTGCGGCCGACGCGGTGGATGAAATTCTCGGCGACCTCCGGCAAATCATAATTGATGACGTGCGCAATGTCCTGAACGTGGATGCCGCGTGAAGCTAGATCCGTCGCGACAAGGATGCGATAGCGTCCTTGCTGGAACCCGGCAAGCGCCGCGGTGCGTTGAGATTGCGAACGGTCACCGTGAATCATGGCGGCGGAGAAGCCTTTGCGGTTCAAGCTTTCGGCAATGCGCTCGGTTCCGCGCTTGGTGCGCGCGAAGATCAGGCAACGGCCAGTTTCTTTGGCCAATAGACGCTGTAAGAGTTCCTGCTTGCGGTCGACAGCCACTTCAAACGCCTGAACCCGCACATTTTCCGAAGGCTTGAGTGTGGATCCGAACGACAGGCGCACCGGATCTTTCATGTAATCCTTCACGACGCGAGCCATGGAGCCTTCCATAGTTGCGGAAAAGCACATGGTCTGGCGGGTTTTGGGCAGAATCGAGACGATCCTGCGAATCGCCGGAAGAAATCCCATGTCCAGCATGCGATCGGCTTCATCGAGGATTAGGATTCGCAAGGCGTTAAAGTGGAAAAGCCGCCGATCCAGATAATCTTCCAATCGGCCGGGAGTGGCCACCACCAGGCGAGCTCCCCTGCGGATGGCTTGGAGTTGTGCGCCTTCCGACAAGCCGCCTACCACTAACGCAGCGGGCGATAGCTGCTTGCCGCGCAATACGTTGTGCTGCTCCACCACCTGCATGGCCAGTTCGCGCGTGGGCACCAGAATAAGCGCATTGATCCCAGGAGTATTTTGCTGGAGAAGCTGTTCGATAATGGGGACCAAAAAGGCCAGCGTTTTGCCGGTCCCGGTCTGCGCAGTGGCAAGCACATCCTTGCCGGCGAGCGCCTGCGGGATTGTCGCGGCTTGCACCGGCGTCGGCGTGACGAAACGCGCGGACGCCAATTTGTCCTTGATATAAGGAGAAATGACCATCTCTGAAAAAGGTACTGCTAAATTCTGCATTCGATATTGCTTTCTGCTGGCGGCACTTGCAGCATACGCGCCGGGTTCGGCGCACTCACGGCAAGCGACATAGCCAGCCTTATTGTTTTAGATTACGCTGAAAACGTACGGAGGAAACTGGAGGCGGGTATTCTCAGACGAAACATTCAACCAGAGGGACCGCACAACACAACCGATGTAATAAGCGCATTTATACTGTACTTGGAGCGTTGTGAAAAAGCAAGGTTATTGTTAACTTCTATGTTATCTAATTCTTAGTCGCGTCCTTGCGCGGTGCTTTTAGCCCTGCCGCCCGGAACTTTTGGCAGGCTCTTCAACACCTCATGAATTGCTCCCAACAATTTAGGTGCGCCGTCCGCCTTGTCAATTACCTTGCGAATCCCGACTTTCTCGGCTTGCGGTTCGAGTCCGGGGGTGTTGTACAACGTGTAGAGCATAATCGGCATGGCGGGTAAGGCTTTGGTTATCTCGCGCGCGGCCCGCAACCCGTCCATAAAGGGCATTGCTAAATCCAGTATGACCAGGTCGGGCTTCTGTTCAATGACCTTTTCTACGGCTTCTTGACCACCCGTTGCTTCTCCACACACTTCCCAGCCGGCCTGCCTTTCTAGCATTCCGCGTAGAATCCGGCGCGTATTCTCATGGTCATCAGCGATTACAAATCGCGTCACTCCTACCTTCTGTCTGCAAGCCGGAGCATGCTGGGCTGACTTATCATCTGTAAGATAGCCTACGATAGGCAGCAAAGTTGCCAAATACGGTAAATACCTTATTAATCCTTACACCCGCATCCCTTCATCGTTCATCTCTTCCTGGCAAAAGTAGGGAAGAAAAATTGATGCTAGCGCCAACTAATTGAAACGCCTGCAATTGTTGGGTTTCTTTGTGAACTATCGTCCTCTCCTCCCTCCGCTGGGTGCGCAGAGAGTTAGAGATTTCGACTGTGAATCACATTTCGGCACCTCGAACATCTTTGAGTTTCATCTTTTTTGAAAATCCAGTTTGTGATAGTACTTCTCCTTCTCTTTACGAGTGGGTGCGTGGATGGAAGTATCCGAAGGCTTTTAAGCTGAGTTCACGGCGGCGCCGCAGTTTTTATAATTAATCGACAGTTAAGGGGTCTATTAGGAATACTACAACTTTGCGGCAGCCTTGACACCGCGCCGAACCCAATAGCTGTGTGATGGTTGGAAGGGGAAGCCCTCCCGAACCCCAGGTAAGCTTGGTCCAAGTAAGTTTGTTTTCACCTTCAAAACGATTGGGGAATATGAACAATAATACGAGTCATTCAGCACAGCCGGGGCATTCCGGCCTGAACCGGCGGAGTGCCATGAAACTCCTGGGAATGGGATCCGCGGCGGGATTATTTGGAACGCTGGATATTGTTCCTGAAAAGGCTTTCGCGCTCGAAAAACCCTCCGCGAATAAAGGCATGCCTCCCGTAAAGATCAAGAGCGCGAAGGCCATCGGGACGGCTCCGGATGGATCCAATCTGGTGATGGTGAAAGTGGAGACCACCGAACCCGGACTCTACGGCTTAGGCTGCGCCACGTTCACGCAGCGGGCCGAAGCGGTAGTGACCGCCATCAACAGTTATATGGGCGATTTCTGCATCGGGAAGGATGTGGATAATATCGAGGATTTGTGGCAATCCTTCTTTGTCAGTTCCTATTGGCGGAACGGCCCAGTCCTTAACAACGCTCTAAGTGGCCTGGATCAGGCTTTATGGGACATAAAAGGCAAGCGTGCCAATATGCCCGTATACCAGCTATTGGGTGGTAAATCCCGTTTTGCCGTGGATGCCTATGCGCACGCGGACGGCAGGTCCCCGGAAGAAGTAGCGCAGGATGTACAGAAGTACATGGACCAGGGATTTCGTTATATACGAATCCAGCAGGGCGGCTATGGTTCTTTATTTCTGGCCCAGCAGCCTGATTTCAAGGAGGCGGGTTTCGGAAGGGCAACCGACGATTTTATGGACTCGAACGCCTATGTACAGGCGGTCCCGAAACTTTTCCGGGAGGTCCGAAAACGCTGTGGGGAGGAGATCGACCTCTTGCACGATACCCATGAACGCGTGCAGCCGGTGGATATGATCAATATGTGCAAGCGGATCGAGGAATTTCACCCCTATTGGATCGAGGACCCAGTATCCCCTGAAAACATGGAGTGGTTTAAGCAACTCCGGGCGAGCACCACGGTGCCCTTTGCCATGGGCGAACTCTTTAATAACCCCAACGAATTCGTGGGCGCCATGACTAATCACCTTTTTGATTATATTCGCTGTCATGTGTCCCAGATCGGGGGTATCACTCCGGCTATGAAGGTGGCCCGGCTCGGAGAATTCTTCAATGTGAAAACAGGTTGGCATGGGCCGGGGGATGTGTCCCCAGTCGGTCATGCGGCGCATTGTCATATCGATCTGGCGATCTGGAATTTCGGTGTCCAGGAATCCGTGTTCTTTTCCGATAAGCTTCGCGAAGTTTTCCCGGGAAGCCCCGAATTGAAAAAAGGGTATCTCTATGTGAATGAGGCTCCCGGCCTAGGCGTTGATATCGATGAAAAGCTAGCTGCCAAATACCCGATCACAAACAATGCGGGCAAATGGACCCTGCGTAAAAGAGATGGCACGATCATAAGACCCTAAATCCCCAGATAGACTATGAAGAAGATCTCCTACGTGGTGCTGGTCGTATTGGTCGTGTTGTCCGGTTTGACGATCAGTGCTGTATCGGCTATCGAATTCCCGGAAGCGGAAATCAGTAACGGTATCCTGCATGCGCGTCTGTACCTGCCGGACTCTGAAAAAGGGTATTACCGTGGCACCAGGTTCGACTGGTCCGGAGTCATGCCCAAACTCGAATATAAGGGCCATAGCTATTGTGGGCAATGGTTCGACAAATATGCTCCCACGACCCATGATGCGATCATGGGACCCGTGGAGTCGTTTTCTCCCCTTGGCTACGAGGGCGCAGGGACGGGCGGGGGGTTCGTCCAAATCGGGGTAGGCGTTCTTGCCAGAACGGATGGATCACCCTACTCTCCTTTTAAATATTACAAGGTGTTGAACCCGGGTGCATGGAGGGTAGAAAGATCACCGGATAAGGTCGAATTCCTGCACCAACTGAATGATGCCGCCTATTCCTATGCCTATAAGAAGACCGTCCAGTTGTTAGAAGGCAAGCCGGAACTGGTCCTGACGCATAGCTTGAAGAATACGGGGAAGCGGGTCCTGGAAACGGATGTTTATGATCATAATTTTTTCATGCTCGATCACCAGCCCAGCGGGCCGGGCTTAGTGCTGAGATTTCCGTTTCTCCTGACGAGCGAAGAGGCGCGGGGGTTAGGAGAGCTAGCGGCAATCCAGGGAGATTCGATCGTGCTCCTACGGCAACTGGCCAGCGCGGAGTCCGTTTATGCGGTTTTGCATGGATACGCCGATCAGTCCAGTGACTATGATATACGCTTGGAGAACCATAATACGGGCGCTGGACTGCGGATCACCTCTGACAGACCGATATCCAAATTAGTGTACTGGGGTTCATCAAAGATCTTATGCCCCGAGCCGTATATCCAGGTAAAGGTCCAACCGGGCGAAACATTCACCTGGAGGATCACTTACGAATTCTATACCAGTGACCACACAAATTGACTATATCCAACCGAATTGACTACACCTTTCAACAGCCAAACATGAAAACGAGATTATTGCCCCTGCTAGTGGTGCTTCTGGCGGGAAGCTGTGCCAATCCTCACCGAGAGATGGCGGACTGGCCTGTCTATGGCGGGAACAAGGCGGGCAATCGCTATTCTTCGCTGGACCAGATCAATCTCAAAAATGTGCAGGACCTGCAGGTGGTATGGACTTACAATTCGGCGGATGTCCCGTTTGCCGACGGCTCCAGGCATCGGCAGCAGCATGAAATACAATGCCAGCCAATCGTGGTGCATGGAATCCTGTACGGTACCAATCCCACTCTGAAGCTTTTTGCCCTGCAGGCCGCTACGGGTAGAGAATTATGGAAATTCGATCCGTTCAAGGACGAAGAACCCCGGTATAACCAGAGCAGGGGAGTGGTGTATTGGGAAGACCGGGATGACAAACGGATCCTCTATGCAGCGGGGCCAAATCTTTATGCCGTGAATGCCTCCACCGGCAAACCCGTGACAACTTTCGGCGTAAATGGAAAAGTGAGCTTGTATACGGGACTCGATATCAATCATGCGGTGAGCAACCTCTATGTAACATCCACTTCGCCCGGGATTATTTATAAAAATACTCTTATCATCGGTACTGCTGTATCCGAATCCGGAGATTCGGCTCCGGGATATGTGCGAGGTTTCGATGTGGTTACCGGGAAAATGCGCTGGATTTTCCATACCATTCCCCAGCCAGGAGAATTCGGGTATGACACCTGGCCGAAAGATGCCTATAAATGGGCAGGCGGCACGAACAATTGGGGTGGCTTAGCATTGGATGAGAAAAGGGGCGTGGTCTATTTTGGCACCGGCTCCCCTTCCTCAGATTTCTATGGCGGAGCCCGAACGGGTATTAATTTGTTTTCGGATTGCATACTGGCACTCGACGCCGAAACCGGCGAAATGAAATGGTATTACCAGACCATACATCACGATCTTTGGGACCGGGATATACCGTGCCCTCCTAACCTGGTCACTGTGAAACATAACGGTCGGCTGGTGGATGCGGTGGTGCAAGTAACAAAAGACGGATGCGTGTATGTATTGGATCGCGACACCGGCGAATCTTTATTCCCGGTGGAAGAGCGCCCTGTTCCAATCAGGGGATTGCCCGGAGAACATCCCTGGCCTGAGCAGAAATTCCCGCTTAAGCCCCTTCCATTCTCCGACCAAGTGGCTACCGATAGCGATATTACCGATATCTCGCCGGAGTCGCATGCTTATATAAAGAAGCTTTTCATGAAGACCGGCCATGACAATAAATTCCTTCCGCCGAGCACCCAAGGAACTTTGCTCATTGGATACAGTGGCGGCGCGGAGTGGGGTGGGAACGCTATCGATACCGACGGCATTCTTTATCAAAATTCCAATAATGCTCTTTGGGAGCTCCGGATGATATCTATGGCCGACCGGCAGAAAGAGATCGCGGCGCTCTCTAAAGGGCAGGGCTTATATATCGCCAACTGCTCATCCTGCCATGGAATGGATCGGAAAGGGACCGGGCGGGAAATCCCCAGTCTCGTGGATATCGGCAACCGTCTTAAAAAACAGGAAATCAGCAATACAGTAAGAACAGGCCAGGGCAGAATGCCTTCGTTCCAGGTTCTTTCCGAAAGGCAGCGCAACGCGATCATCGATTTTTTAGAAAACACGGAACATGGCGGCGCCAGGATCGCTGCCGAACATAAGGATGCAAGCTCTTCCAGTGCCGCAAAAAAAGCCGATTTTCCCTACCTACCTTTATATATAAGCAAGGTCTGGGAAAAGGTCACCGACCAGGATGGCTACCCCGGAATTAAACCGCCATGGGGAACCCTTAACGCTATTGATTTAAATACCGGCGAATATGTATGGCGTGTTCCGCTTGGAGAATACCCGGCACTGGCAAAGAAGGGAATACCGACCACAGGCACGGAAAGCTATGGGGGACCTTTGGCAACGGCCAGCGGCCTGATCTTTATAGCAGGCACGCGGGATGAGAAAATCCGAGCTTTTGATAAAAGGACAGGTAAAGTTGTCTGGCAATTCCAGCTTCCTGCGGGCGGCTTTGCTACACCGATTACATATGAGATGAATGGCAAACAATACATAGTCATAGCGGTAGGTGGAGCGAGGGGGCTCAAGCCCGGAGGATCCTATATCGCTTTTGCGTTGCCTGATTAAGGGCAATCTTCACTGAACCTGTGCCTAGGGTGACCGGGGAAGATGCCCTGAAGCCGCTTGCAATAGCGGTGACCGCCGAAAATTCTCATCTCCAATCCCGGCCATGCATGTTTCATCTTGCAGTTCCTTAATAGAATAGCGATCGCCTGCATTTCAATCATCTTAGCAGTAGCATGGAACGATTTTCATGGCAACCAGCTCGGTCTAGTCTTGACGGCTGAATCGCGGACAGACGCGGCTCTTACAAGCAACGGTAGCATCTTTCGCTTTGCTACTTTGTATTTCGATTTATTACTTCTGCAAGGTAGACTATCGCAGCGGTGATGGCAGCATGGGGTCCATCAAGGGAGGGACAGGATGTTTTCGTTTCGACATGTGGTTGCAAGCATGTTTGAACAATTGGGAAAGCGGCCAGCTAGCGCGATGGGTGCATTGGTGCTTTCGCTGACGGCGATAGCAGTATGCCCGGCGCTTAGTCAAGAGATCAAGTACAGCCAAGATCCCAATGCGGACAAGCGCATGACGATGTTGCTCAAGGATTACGATCCGCACTCCATGGTGCACCTCGTTGTCCACGAAGTACCGCGAGCTCGATTTGCAGCGATCGACATCCACAACCATGTAAACGACGCCGGGGGCATTCACGACCAAGAAGTGCCCGCGACCGACGTGATCAAGGTGATGGACCGTGCAAATGTCCAGAAGATCGTGATCTTAACGGGGATGTGGGGCGATAAGTTGCAGGCTGTACTCGACAAAATGGTGAAACCTTATCCCGATCGATTCGTGGTTTTCGCGCAGATCGACTGGAACAAGATTAACGATTTGGAGTTTAGCGCCCAGATGGTGAAGCAACTCGACGACGCCGTGCGGCGCGGTGCGCGCGGGCTGAAGGTGCTGAAGGATCTTGGTCTGGGCGTACGCGACAAGTCGGGAAAGCTGCTGGCGATCGACGACCCGCGACTCGATCCCATCTGGGAGGAGTGCGGACGACTTGGCATTCCCGTGGCGATCCATTCAACCGATCCGGAAGCGTTTTTCACGCCCACCGATAAGCACAACGAACGCTACGAGGAGTTGATGCACAATCCTTCGTGGAGCTTTTACGGGACGCAATTCCCGAGCAAAGAGAAACTGCTTGAAGAGCGCAATCACATTTTTGCCAAGCATCCGCATACCACGTTTATTGCTTTGCATGTCGCTAATTGGCCTGAAAATCTGGATACGGTGTCTGCTTGGCTCCAGAAATTCCCGAATATAGTTGTGGAATTAGGTGCTCGCCAAGCTGAGCTCGGGCGGCAACCACGGCGCGCCCGACAATTCTTTGTAGAATTTCAAGATCGTATTCTGTTTGGAACCGACAGCGAACCTGGAGAAAAGATGTATGCCAACTATTTTCGCTGGCTGGAAACGGCGGATGAGTATTTTGATTATTGGGGCTATCCCGGTCAGGGACGATGGAAGATTTATGGCATGGAACTGCCGGATGCCGTGCTCGAGAAAGTTTACCATTCCAATGCGGAACGGATTTTTGCCGAATTCAAAGGAGTGAGCGGAGAAGGAGAGAAAAAACCGTGACGGTTCCACCGCGCACGGCGATACGGACGGAAAAATGGGCGCGGCAAGCTGGATTTGCTCTGCTGCTACTGTTGGCGGCTGGACTCCTGCAGAGCGCCGGCTGCAAGAGTAAAGAAGCGCAACGGGCAGCTGCACCTGCGGCAGAGCAAACATCCGTAATCCGCGTAAGCATAGAGAACGATGGCATCCACATGCATACGCCAGTAGCGGAGTTTTTGTTGAAGCCTTCCGGGTATTTGCAGGCCAACCTAAAGAGCGAAGGCCAGATGCGCACGTTGGAAGATCCGGCAATGGAACCGGGACAACAGGTGATCGCCGGGCACACCGAGGTGAGCGACTTTGTATTTGATTTGGCGCATGCGAAGGTGGGCGACGCGGCAGGCAAACTCGGTCGACTGGGAAAACATATTGAAGTTCCCGCGACAAGTGGGCATGCGGGTCTCCAGGAGGCTTTGACAATCGAAGTGTACGACGACTTTCCAGCGCTAGCGCTGCTTTCTGCTACGCTGCGCAACATCGGACAGAAAGACGTAATACTTGACAGCGTTTCGCTGCAGAGGCATCGGTTGAATGCGCATCTGGGCGATGCACAAGCCGCGCCGCATGAGATGTGGTCGTTCCACGGTTCGAGCTTGAAGTGGGGCAAGGACGATGTCCTGCCCGTGCCGGCAAAGTTTTCACAAGAGAATCCGTTCGGGATCCCAGTGGAAGTGGGAGGAGATTTGGGGCGTGTAGGCGGTGGCATTCCGGTCGTGGCGTTCTGGACGCGAAATGTGGGGGAAGCGATTGGGCACATTGAGACGTTGCCCTTAGTTCTCTCCATCCCGGTGGCAACGACAAACGACGAGAGTGTGCTGACATCCGTGCGTTTGGCGGCGAAGACGATGCTCAAACCAGGCGACGTATATTCGACGCCGCGCACGTTTCTGGCGGTATATAAAGGCGATTACTACCAACCACTTAGCATGTGGTCGAATGCCGTGGAGCGCGAAGGATTGGCTCGGCCTGCAAACAATGAGGAGAATTATGCGGTGAGCTGGTGCGGCTGGGGCTACGAATCAGATGTGACCCCTAGCCAAATGCTGGCGACGATCCCGAAACTAAAAGAGTTAGGGATTCATTGGGCCACGCTCGATGACCGCTGGTTTAACAATTACGGAGACTGGAAGCCGCGCACGGATACGTTTCCGGGCGATGCGATTCAGAAGATGGCCAGCAATTTCCACGCGCGAGGGATCAAGTTGCAGTTGTGGTGGCTGCCGCTGGCGGTCGAGGATGGGCATCACGGTTATGGCGGCCAGAAATTCGTTGTTTCTGAGGTGGTGAAAGAACATCCGGACTGGCTGGTACTCGATAAAAACGGCAAGCCAGCGCGCATGACGCGGAATCTGGCAACACTTTGCCCGGCCGTGCCGGGCGTGCGAGCGTATTACAAGCAGTTGACGGAGCGATTTATTCGAGATTGGGGATTCGACGGACACAAGCTGGACAATATTTACGCAACGCCACCCTGCTATAACCCGAAACATCACCACAAATCTCCGCTGGATTCGGTCTATGCAATGGGTGAAGTGTACAAAACGATTTTCGAGACGACTCGCGCGCTGAAGCCGGACAGCGTGACGCAGAGCTGTCCTTGCGGGACGCCGCCGAGCCTGGCTTGGTTTCGCTACATGGACCAAGCCGTGACGGCTGACCCTGTGGGTTCGGTGCAGGTGCGGCGGCGGATCAAGATGTACAAGGCGCTTCTTGGGCCGCGCGCGGCTATTTATGGTGATCACGTTGAGCTCACACGAATTATTGGTGAAGGCGACAAAGAGCAAGATCTCGGCGATGATTTTGCATCCACGCTGGGAACCGGCGGTGTACTGGGTACTAAATTCACGTGGCCTGACTATGGGCCAAAATTGAAAGACGTTTACCTGAAACCCGATAAGGAGGCTCACTGGAAGAAGTGGATCGACCTATATAACGCCAAAATGCTTTCCAAAGGGAATTTTCGCGACCTGTATGTCTACGGGTATGATTTGCCGGAGGCTTACGCCATCGAGAAGGACGGAAGCATGTTCTATGCCTTTTATGCACCGGAAAAGGTAAGCCTGAAAAAGACGACTGGCGAGAAGTGGAGGGGTGAAGTGGAGCTGCGCGGGCTGGAAGCGGGCAAGAATTACAAAATCGCGGATTACGTGAACAACAGAGATTACGGTTTGGTAGCGGGACCGACAGCAAAGCTAACGGTAGAATTCATGGAGAACCTGTTGTTGGAAGCAGCGCCGTCTGACGCGAATCGCTAATCCTCGGCATAAAGAAAGTTACCTCGCCGCAGATCGGAACCTTGCCAGCGCTCGCGAAGGAAGCTTTCGCGGTGCCCAGCATCGCGGAAAGCTTCGGTGCCACCGGCCCGCGTTGCGGAGAGCGCGCCAGTGACGTTGGCGAATTTCAGACAGTCCTCTATGTTTGCACCATCGATGAATTGGTGGATAAATCCCGCGTCGAAACTGTCTCCGGCGCCGACCGAATCGACAGTGTCGATCACTGGAGGGAATCCAACAAATTTTTCAGTTCCGCAATGCGCCGTTGCTCCCTGTGCGCCGCGCTTGATGACCACCAGCGGCACCTTTTGGGAAAGGGTTTCCGCGGCGCGGGAGGGCTCATCGACCATCGCGAGCTTGCAGGCTTCGTGCTCATTCGGCAGGAGAATGTCGACGTATTTCAAAACAAGCTGAATATCATCCGACCAGCAATCTTCAGGATCATCGTTCGGATCGAGGGAAGTAGATAACCCGGCTTCTTTAGCCTTACGGAAGAGTTCAACAATAGTGGGACGCAGTGCTTTTTGCAGGAAATAGGAAGAGAGATGAAGGTGCTTGGCGCTGAAGATATAGTTTAGATCAAGATCGTTCGCACTCATGTCGTACATTGTCCCGGGATAAGTGAGGATGTAGCGATCTTTGCGCTGTGGCAGAATAACCGTTAGTCCAGTGGTCTTCCCGGGGAAGCGGCGTACCCGCGTAAGATCGACGCCGCTTTCGCCAAGTCGCTCGAGACAAATCTCCCCAAGCGGGTCGCTGCCGATCGAGGAGCTGAAACCGACCTTGTTACCGAGTAGCGCAAGATTGTGCGCGAAAATGGCCGAGGAGCTGCCCAACGTGATGTTGAGGTGCTTCGCGAGATGCTCACGTTCGAGCTCCAACTTTAGAGGCAGGCCGTAGAAAATAAGATCGAGATTCAGTTCACCGACAACGCTGACGTCGAAATTCGGCACAAAGACCTTTCCAGGAATCGAATCAATCCAAAAGCACCACGCGGCTGAGGTTCCGGGGATGATCGGGATTGAGGCCTTTCTTGATTCCGGCGTAGAAACCCAAAAACTGTCCGGGAACCGTAAAAGGAGCCAGGGTCACAAGTTCCGGAGCACCGAGGGCCAGCTCAAAAACGAAATCGCTGGAACGCCGGATGTTATCCGTGGCGTGGTTGCAGACCGCTACGATTACGCCGCCTAGCTCTTTCATTTCGGAGAGCACTTCGGTCTCGGCCTGTTTCCCGCTCTCGCTGAGAAAAAAAATAAGACAGGTGTCCGCACCAACGATTGCTTTGGGGCCATGACGAAATTCGAGCGTATGGTAGGCCTGGCTGTAGGAACACGACATCTCCGTGACCTTGAGAGATGCCTCGCGGGCGATAGCATGAAACGGCCCCTGCCCCAAAAAGACGTAATTTAAAAAGGTGTGTTCTGCCACAAACGCTTCGATTTGCTCGGCAAGTGTGTGAATCTGCCTCGAGAAATGCCCGGCCATTCCATCGAGGGCAGCGAGAAAACGGCTATCGGAAGCGTTTCGTCCGGCGAGATACTGGAGTGTGAGAAGCATGGAGGTGAACGAGCGCGTCATGACGGTGCTTTTTTCATCAGCGAATGATATTCGAATGGCTTCATCGCACGCATCTTCAAGCGGGGAAGCAGTGGAGCAGGTTACGCCAAGCGTGGGGACGCGATACTCGTGAGCGAGCAAATTCGCCGCGCGCAGCGCTTCAGAGGTGCGGCCAGATCGAGAAATGATAACCGCCTGAAGCCCTGCCGAGCGACCGAGAGTCAGCTCGGGAAAAAGCAGCGGCTCCGAAGCGGGCAACGCGCGTGCGGGCTGTCCAGTGAGCAGGGTCCAGGAAGCCGCGGCAGCTTCGGCAAGATAAAAACTGGTGCCGCAGCCAAGAAAGAGCCACTGTGTGCGGGAGCCAGTCTCTTCCAGAATGGTCTGGAAAGAGCCATTCCCCTGCAACGCGCGAAGCGAATCGCGCCACACTTCCGGCTGAGAGAGGATTTCCTGGAGTGTGGCAGAATCCAGTACTCGCGCCTTCATGCTCTGCATTGATTCGTATCCTCGACCAAGAAATCGTTTCCAGCCGCCCAACGACCTTCAGGGCGTTTCATCACAGATGTTCAGACCAGCGTCACCTCTATATCTGCTTCCCGCAGCGCCTTCAAATGAGGTTTTGCGATCTTACGGTCCGTGATGGTTTCGTGTACCGCGGATGTCGGCATGATCAGCGAAAGGCTCCTGCGTCCAAATTTACTGGAATCACAAACCACGATGGTGCGCCGCGCAGCCTCTGCCATGGCGCGATTGACGCGGGCTTCGAGAAGGTTGGGGGTAGTCAGGCCGTAGCGAACATCGAAGCCGTCCACAGCTAGAAATAGCATGTCAGCACTCAGGCGGCGCAACGATTCCTCGGCTAGAGGTCCAACCAAGGAAAAGGAATTTTTTCGCAGAGTACCTCCTGTAAGGATGACTTCCACGGCCGTGCCCGCAAGCTCTTCGGCGATATTCGTGGCATTGGTGATGATCGTCAGAGTGCGAAACTGACGGCAGGCCCGGGCTATCGCCGTAGTGGTTGTGCCGGAATCAAGAATAATAACCTGGCCCTGCTGGATCATGCGTATAGCAGCGGCAGCGATGCGGATTTTCTCCTGGCGATGCAGGCTCGCTTTCTCCTGGAGGGTGCGATCGTGCAACGCTCCCGTTCGCAGAGGCAGGGCGCCCCCGTGCGTGCGCTCCAAATGGCCTTGATGGTGCAGGAACTCAAGATCCTTGCGGATAGTGATCAAGGAAGTGCGAAAGCGCTTCGAAAGGTCGCTCACGAGAACTCGACCTTCGGTTTGGAGCAGTTGGAGGATTTCGCGCCGGCGTTCTTCACTTAACATAAATTCTATATAGGCGGTTTTCGATTTATTTCGAATATATTTCTTTTATTACGCTTGCACAGTTTGTCATAACAGCTTTCCATGGGCAAGGCGCGCGAAGACAGGTATTCATGCAAGCCTTTCCACGCATATCTCCCTCTGCAGCCTTTGAATATCTGCAAGGCGGACCGCTCCGGGCGTCTCGGCTAGACAGTTTGCCGCTCCGCATGCGGCTGCCAGTGCTAAAGATTCTTCTGGCGTCAATCTAGCGGCAGCCGCATAGGCAAAAGCCGCAACGACAGCATCGCCGCAGCCCACCGCGGAAATTGCCTGCACCGCAGCTGAAGCGGCAAAATATACGTCCTGGCCCGCTTTTGGACACCAAACGAGACCTCCCTCACCAAGGCTGATAGCTGCGCTCTTTGCACCTGCACTAAACAGGTGCCGGATTACCGCTGCGGCTGAAGCGGCGTCCGCAATCTTTCGAACGGCAGTCCATTCCGCTTCTTCGCGGTTGGGCTTCACAAAATCAGGACGTGCTTCCAGCGCAGAGCGTAATGCCTCACCACTCGTATCCAGGAAAAACTGACATCCGTGAGCATGAGCGCGCCGCACCAGCGCCGCGTAGAAATTCCGAGGCATCTCAGGAGGCAGGCTGCCAGAAGCGACCACAATCATCTGGCTCTTACCTCGGGCGAATTGCTCCTCGCAAGCATCGTGAAAGGAAGCAATTTCCGATGGGGAAGGAGTCGCACCGGGTTCCAGAATTTCCGTCACTTTGCCTATATCGTCGATAATTTCCAAATTGACACGCGTAGCCTGCGGGGTTCGGATAGCATGCGTGCGAATGCCCAGCGTACTAAGGCCCTCGAGCAACTCCTGGCCGTTGGCTCCGCCAGTAAAGCCGATCCACAAGGGGTCGGCTCCTAAGGTGCGAAGCACCATCGCCACATGCGTACTCTTTCCTCCGGGGGCTCGCTTAACGTCGATCGCACGGTTTACACCGCCGAGCTCGAGCCTAGCGAGACGCAGGCGTTTATCGATGGCCGGATTCGGACTAAGACAGACAAACATGGGAAACGATATTCTCCGACACTCCTAGGTTGTCAAGGCCGATGCTGATGTAGCGCCGTAGATCTCAAACCAAGGTTTGGCATGCGCCACGCGCGCATTCACCTCTTGAATGTTCTTCGTGCCTTGATTTGACAGCCAGTCTTCCAAAGCCTGCACTCCCTTTGTTGCGAAAATGGGTACACCATCCTTCCATGTAGCGCGCCCACAAAGTACGCCGCAGAAATTTGCCCCTGCCTCGACGGCGAGTTCGAGCGCGTCGTTAAACATCTCATTGCTGACGCCTTCCGAGAGGTAGATAAAAGGTCTTCTCGCCGAAGAAGCAGCGCGAAGAAAATGAGCTTTTGCTTCCTCGCGTGTGTACGCTGCCGTTCCAGAGTCGGAATGTTGGCCTTTGACGAACGCCATGTTCACAGGCACACCCACTTTGATCACGTCAACCGCATATTCGGGCCTCGAAAATTCTTCCATGCTGCGTGCCGTGACGTCTGGCTTGATCCGTGCGAATTCAACGCGCTGTTCGTCCATACCATCGTCGTAGCTGACAATCTCAAGAAAGAAAGGGACATCAGACGCGGTGCACTCAGCGCCAATGCGCTGGACCCATGCATGCTTCTGAGCATTAACCTTGGTGGAGCTGAAAGGCGAGTAGTACAAAAGGACCTTGACGCAGTCGGCACCTTCTGTAACAAGCCGTTTCACCGAATAGTTATCTAAGAGACGCGGAAGCCGTCCCGGCTCGGATTTATCGTAACCACTCTGTTCGTAGGCGAGAAGCAAGCCGGCATTTGCGGCCCGCTGCCTCGCGGCGGGGAGACCATACTCGGGGTCGAGTAGAATCGCGCTGGCATGAGGCGTCAATATCCGGCTAACCGCCTCTTTATATTTTTCCAGTGCTTGGCGTGGAACGTCTTCGGGCTCAACGCACATCGCTTTTGCAAACAAATTGCGCAAGGCACTGCGCTGGTCGATGGCCAGGGCAGCAATCACCCCACGCGAATTCGAAACCGCTTGCAACCCTTTCCATTTTCCGGGAGAAATCTTCACAAATCACTCCAACGAAACAGCCTGGAAATAATGATCCTGTGCACCGATTAAGATACCTCAAGCGGTTTCTTATCGTGCCTGTTCGATCCAAACTACCGCGCTTCGCTCGACGGGTAGGAGTTCGAAAACAAGCCGGCCGCCCGCTCGCCGACCGCTCAGTTTTTTAGGAATCCAATTTCTTCCTGAAGCTAACAAAGTCGACGAAAGTCCTGCCTTCGTCACTTCGCAGCGAGGTTTTGAGCTATGCCAAGCAGAAATGTCGTCAGCTAGTACGATAGCTTCAAGGCAAATTGTATCTGCCGAGGATCGCGAGCTGCCGTCAAAAAGCCGAAGGTGCTGGAACTCCCGAATGTTGTGGTGCCAATCGAGTTCTGCGGTCCCGACTTGGCAAACTGCAAGTTGGGATGGTTGAAAGCATTGAAGAACTCAGACCGGAATTCCAGATTCATTTTCTCCCGGAGATGGAAGTTCTTGAACAAGGAGAGGTCCCAAACCTGATAACCGGGACCTTGAATGGTGTTTCGGCCGACATTTCCAAAAGATCCCGGTGCCGGGTTTGCGAAGGCGCAGGTATTAAAAAAGGTACCGGGCACACAGGGAACAGCATGAGGATTGCCTATTAAGTCTGGCCGTTGCTGACTGTCAGAGTTAGAGAAATTATTGGCATCCAAGATTGTGAACCAGTTTCCAGTTGAGAGAGTGGTGATGCCGCCAACCTGCCATCCGCCGGCTATCTGGTTCAGAACACCGCCAGCATCCCCCAAGAAGCGCTTACCTCGTCCCGCAGGAATTTCGTAGAGATAACTGAAGACGAAGCGGTGACGTACGTCGAAATCGGAATTCCCATGCTCCCATTGTGGTTGCAGATGGTTGCGAAAGTCTCCGCCATTCTGAGCGCCGAGGTCAGCATTAGATGCCAGATCTAAAGAGTGGGCCCACGTCCAGGCCGTCAGAAACGTCAAGCCATGGGAGAACCGTTTTTCCGCGCGAACTTGAAGCGAGTCATAGCGCGATCGGCCAGTGGATTGAATTTCGGCAATGGAAGCGTCAATTTGGGGAAAGGCGCGCCGCGGCGCAAATGGTAAATTAGGATTGTCCGACGGGGCAGCTTGATTTGCGTTGAAGAAAAGGTATTGCTTGGTTCCTTTCGATCCCGCGTATCCAATCTCGAGAACCGTATTCCCGGGCAATTGGTATTGCGTCGTGAGGTGCCACTGTTGCATGTAGGGCGTAACCAGATGCGGGTTGACTGAAAACAGAAACGGCGTGTTGGGATCGACCAGGGAATTGGCTGGGAATCCACCGGCCAGCGTCGAAAGCCCCGGAATACTACAATCCAACGTGGCCGGGTTGGCGGCAGCCGCGCCGCAACCAGAATTAAATACCTGCATCGTGAAGAAAGGCGGATTGAAACCCATGCTTGGGTTGGACCACGGACCCGCCTCGTTGCCGCCATAAAAAATTCCATAACCAGTGCGCACAACCAATTTGTCAGTCACCCGATAAGCTAGACCGAAGCGGGGCGCAAAATTGTTCAGGTCGGGCTTGATTAATCCGGACGTGCCAGTGGCCTTGAGCGGGAAAAGAGCAGCAAGCGTCGGCGTCAATTGTACGTTTACGCCTTTGGGTACGATAAGAGTGCGCGTGTTCAAATCAAAGGTCCCCTGCTCATTGTTCCGTTCCTTAATTGTCGCGAAGAGTTCATAGCGCAGGCCCAGATTCAGAGTTAGCCTGGGAGTGACCTTCCAGTCGTCTTGAGCGTAGAAAGCGTAGACCGGTCGGTGATAGTCAATGTTGTGTAAATTGGTGATACTCCCACCACTCGCGAGGCCCGCTAAAAACGAGGCGAAACCAAGCCCCCCAGTACCGATAGCCGCAGGGTTGTCTGTAAATACTGACGCAAAATTCAGATTTCCTCGGGGTGCCGCAGGCTGAAAGATCGTGAATTCCTCAGTGCGCACCTCTGTTCCGAACTTCCAGGAATGTCTACCCCGCGCCCAATTCACGTTGTCGAGCAGGCTGTACGCATTCTGGATCTCACGAGACGGCAGGAATGTCGGGCTGCCGATCGTTGAAGCAGACTGATCGCTGAAGGTTAGTTGTGGCAGCCCGCCGTTGCCACTCACGTTGGGTACACCCGGAAAACCAGTCGTATTCCCAAGCAACGCTGCGCTCGTCTTATCCGAATTCGTCTGCAGCCTCTGGGAATTTACGCGGTTGTACCCCAGACGGAATTCGTTGATCAAATTGGGATTAAACAGGTGCGTCCAACTGGCCGCAAAACTGCGATAGGCGTTGTCCTCCACGCCGGTGAAAAACCCGCCGCCGTCGCCGTTAGTCATAAAGAAAGGTCCGGGGATCACACTGGGCTGATCCTCGTAGCTAAAGCGAAAGAATGCGTAATCCTTGTCTCTGAACTTTTGATCCACTCGGATGTCGAAGTTGTTGCGACTCTCCGAACGCACGGGGTTCGAAACGAAGTTGAATCCCAAACCGTTGACGTTAGGCAGAGGAAACAATTGCGTGATCGCCAGTGCCAGGGGGTCTAACATATTTGCGGGGATGATATTGAGCGGCTTTCTTGCGCTGTCGTAGCGGAAAGCCTGTCCGCAGGCCCCGCCGGGCCCCGTCGCGCGCGTATTGAAAATCTCTCCTACGTAGGTGATGTGACCAAGGCAGTCCGTTCCTATAGGTTTCGTGTAATCGATCAGTGCAGAGAAATCTCCCGTGCGCATCGCGGGTGTCGGTACCGTCGATGTCAGCGTCTGCGCTTGGCGTATGTGGAGCCCTTCGTAATCGACAAAGAAAAAACTTCGGTTCTTCACGATCGGTCCGCCAAACGTCGCACCAAACTGATTCTGCTTATAAGGCGCGATCGGTTGGTCGGCGGGGTCGAAAAAGTTTTTGGCATCTAACTTCTCGTTGCGAAGGAATTCGTACACGCTGCCGTGAAATCCATTCGTCCCGGACTTAATCGTGGCGTTAATTATTGCGCCATTGCCTCGCCCAAATTCTGCGCTGTACGCGTTCGTTTGAACCTTGAACTCCTCAAGCGCCTCGACCGACGGTTGAATCACGTAGTTGGTTTCATTCAAAAGGTCTGGCAGGTTCGAATTGTTGTCTACGCCGTCGAGCAAGAAATTATTCTGCAGTGACCGCGCTCCGTTCGCACTGAAACCGAATCCCCCTTCGTCGCGAGAGCCGGGCTCGCTGGGCGCTACTCCCGCAGTCAACAGGGCCAGCTGAGCGAAGTTGCGCCCATTCAACGGTAGGTTAACTACTCGTTTGTTGTCGATGACCTGTCCAAGGCTGGAAGTTTCTGTCTCCAGTAATGGCGCAGCTCCCGTGACTTCGATCTGTTCGCTGACTTGGCCGACTTCCATGGTTACGTTAACGACGATTCGCTGTTGCACGTCCAGCGCAACCGGGATGGACACCGCCTTCTTGAAGCCCGCTTCCTCTACCGTCACCGTGTAATTTCCGACGCGCAAAGGACCAGCTACGTACTCACCTTGCTCATTTGTTACCGTGCTGAACGTCAAGCCGCGGTCAACGTCGACCACCGTGACCTTGGCGCCGACAACCAAACCTCCGGAGGAATCCTTCACTGTACCGGCAATGCTGCCGGTGTCTTTCTGTCCCCAGACTGTTCCGCAAGCGAGCAGAATCAAAATGTGGAATAGGGCGATGCGGAAGCGTAAGCCTGCGAAAAGAATCATGATGGAACTCCTAGTGTTCTGGCGCTCTGCTCGCAGGGCCATATCTTTCGAGCAGGTAGTTACCCGACCCCGGCCGCTACTTCCGATATATTACTTTTACTTTCGTTCTTATTCGTCTGTCAAGCGGGGAATGGCTCGCAATAAATAGTGTTTGGACCGAAGGCTAACGCGCAAACAAATTCACGGCGATCATGGCATGCCACAGAGCTTGCAGTTCTTTCTTGGCGAAGAGTCTGCGCCTCCGAGTGCGCCAGAGTGTGAAAAATCCAACTGAGCTCGAAACGCCGGCGTGATTTGTTACGGCAAATTCATCGTCGCGATCTTCTTATTCACGTTGTAACCCTCCAGCCGCAATTCTGGACTCTGACCTGCTAGTTCGGCAACCCTGAAGTTTGCCTGAATAGTTCGCGACTCGTGGGGGAAGAGTGTAATGTAATTGTCTTCGTAGGTGATAGGTAGAATCTCTTCTCCGTCCGCCCCTCTTGTGATCTCCAAGCGCATAAAGAACGCAACATGCTTGGAGTTATTGGTAATCGTGATCGTGGCCGTTGCCTCGCCGCCTCGGATGCCCACATTGCCGGAAACCGCTACATCGGTCGGCGACATATCATTCAGCGCGGAAAGGTCCGCCCACTTTGACTGCGTCAAGGCAAACTGATCGTCGTTTTTCGTACTGCCTAAATCGTCATCCGTTGTGGACTGCCAATAGAGATTGTCCGCTACTAGCGCGCCATTGTCGTCTCTAAGCTGGCATCGCACAAAAAATGCTGGAGAGAGATCTGCCACGCGACTAATCGTCATGGCGTCCGCTGACGTACTTGCGCCGATGGTGAAATCCTTGATTTCGTTGGAGTACTTCTGAGTACCGTCCAGGTTGTAGAAGGCCACCGAGACTTTCAGATGGCTACGCGGCTGGAGCGTCTGGTTCACGACGTATATGTTTGCCTTGCTTCGGTCCCCGGTCGCGTAATAGTCATAAACCACACTCAGGGGTTGTAAGCCCTTCTTTGCGCCGAAATAGCCTCCGCCGGGCTTGTAGTAATAATCGAACAGATGGCCGAAGAATGATGGCCAGTGATTATTCAGCATCCAATAAATCATCATTTTGTGATTAGCCCACCCGCTCGCAGAATAATTCTCAAACTGCGCACGGACATTTTCGTAGGTGGCAAGTTGCGCCTTCTTGGAGAACTCTTCGGCGCTGTTGGAAGGTCCATAGCGCTTGTCGACCGCTTTCTTGACACTCGCCAACGTGTTATTTCCGCCATTCGCCCCCGCGTGAAAATACCAATACTCATTGATGGGCCAAAGTTTATCAGCGGGGATGAACTTCTTTAGGCTCTCTATAGGTGGGATTACTTCGTTGTCCCCCTCTTCCGCGGAGGAACCTCTTGCCGGACCGAATTTTTCGCTGAACCAATAGTAAGGAGGCCGCCATACGTAAGGCCCCGCCATGTGAATTCCGCTCCAGGATCTGTTCACGTGGGACACTGTGTCGACCACAGCGTTCTGCCAGTGCATGTCCCGCAAAATATGATTGTAGTCGTTCAAGACTGGCTCCGGCGGTAATCCATCGCTGCCATTTGCCCAGACGAAAACCGAGGGATGCGAGCGCAGCTGTGCAATGCGCGCTTTCAAGCTTTCGCGAGCGACTCGGTGATCTTCCGCATCCCACAGATTCCATTGCTCCCACTGAGCGCAGCACATCCAACCGAACATGGTGGGGACGCCTTGCTCGTCAGCCTGCTCCAGCACGCTGTCATCAGCTATCTTTAACTCCCAACGCAACATGTTTAGTCCGAGGTCTTTCACGTAAGACATGATTGCGCGGTCCCTGTTTGGGTCGTGCTTGAAGAAAAGATCGGGCGCGTAAGCTGCGCCACGGATTAGGAAATTTTTTCCATTCACCTGTACGTAGAAGTTGCCGTTCTTGCCGATGTTGGGGAAGCTGTTGTCAGAATCCCGCTTTTGCACTATTTTTCGTATGCCAAACTTGATCGTAGACGAATCGGACACTTGGCCGCCGATCTTGAAATCCAGCTTCAATTCGTACAGGTTCGGCTGACCCCATTGATAGGGCCACCAGAGGTCGGGATTGTTAACGGTGAGCTGCGCGAAGTCGGCTGGCGTGACTGTTACTTCTTTCGTTTCGTTTCCGGCCAACTCAATGTTTTTCTGGAACTGAATCGTAGATTTTCCTGGCCGTGAGATCTCTCCAGAAAGCGTCCCAGAAACCGTGCTAGCAGTTCCGTTCTTCAGATCGCAATAAACGGTCAAGATGGCAGTGTCCGTCGCGGGCAGTGGCAGATCGGTTGCCACGTAAGGATTTCTCACCGAGATTTTTCCCGTGCTGCTCAGGTAAACTCTTTTCCACACTCCGGCATTTCTGTCAGGGACGAACGAGATGTCCACCTTCTTCTCCGGATTGTGATATCCGATGTATTTCCAATTGATCCAATCAAGCCAGCTGTCTCCAAGTTCCACGCCGTCGGTATCGGGTAGGCGCCGTTCCGGCGTCACCTTGACGGCTACAACATTGGCCCCGGTCGGTTTAATGTACTTCGAAACATCGAACTCGAAACTGTTGTACATTCCCACCACTTGCGAACGGTCAGCCACCTTGTGACCGTTTAGCCAGACATCTGCCCGGTAGTTGATGCCCTTGAAGATCAGCGAATAGACTTCTCGTCCCGGTGGCGCTGTAAAAGTCGTCCTATACCACCAATCTTGTTTCCATAAGTCCTGTGGCACAACTGTGGCCAGATTCATCCCGTAATAGAGATTCTTGTACACTCCGTTGGCTTGCAGGGTCTGCAGCACTGTCGAGGGCATTTCCTGGATTACGTACCACTTTGACGCACTGAACGGGGATTGAGAGATCGTCGCGCCATCTTCTGGAACACGGTCGGCGGACATCATTTGCCATCCGGATTGTAGCTCGATAATGCTAGTGGAGTTTGCCGATACCCGCGCTACAAGAACCATGCAAGCAAGAAACGCGGTTGCGGTGGCTAAGGCTGGCTTTCTTATCATTTCGTTTCCTTTCGTAATGTGATGCATTCTATTCCGCCTCTTCTTTCGGCGCAATCGCATATATGTCGGGATTTTCGAAGGGAGTTCTTCACAGGTTTGAATCTGAAAGCGGAGTAACAGAAGCGGTGTATAGTGCTGCCGCCAATTTCGACCGAGCGCGGTTGAGCGCGGCCTTGACACCGCCCACGGTGCAGTCAACAAGTTCCGCGAGTTCTTCGAGCGTGTAGTCAAAAACGTCCTTCATGGTTTCAACCCGAGTTTTTCTCTTGACTTCCGCATGCCAACGTACATACTGATTGGTATGTTAGCGATCAAAAAGAGACCGCGTCGCGCCGCGATCACCCCTCGCAATCCACGGCGCACGCGAGAGCGTTTGCTGCGGGCTGCTTTCCAAGAGGTGTACAAATCGGGCTTCCGTGGCACTGACCTAGAGACGATACTGGCCACGGCTCGTGTCACCAAGGGGGCGCTGTATCACCACTTCGCCAGCAAGGAAGACCTGGGGTATGCAGTGGTGGATGAGGTTATCCTAGGAATAACCCGCGACAAGTGGCTGCAACCATTGAAAAACATTGAGAATCCCATCGATGCCCTGGTCGCCGTTCTTCAGTCCCGGTCAACTGAGCAGGAAGAGCTCCAGTGCGGCTGTCCGCTGAATAATTTGGCTCAGGAGATGTCTCCTCTCGACGAAAGATTCCGAGTAAAATTGGCAAAGGTTTTCAGCGCATGGCACAAGGGAATCTCTGCAGCATTGCGTCAAGGACAGAAACTTGGGCTGGTGCGGAGCGACGTGGACTCCGACGAAACGGCTACGTTCCTGATCGCGGCGTTTGAGGGCTGCATGTCCTTGGCGAAGAATTCGCAGGACGTCCTGGTGCTCCGATCGGTAAAGAAAGGCATGATTCGTTATCTTGAATCGCTGCGTGCGGGAGGCGGCCGATCACGGGCGTCGGGTCCTGGTTAGCGAGTAGATTTTTTCGCCAATACATACCAACTGGTCGGTATGATATGGAACTGGGTAAACGGGAAGAGTAGCTTCCGGATCGGCATAGCGTTCGTGACAGAAAGGAGGGGCTAGGTGTCCTGCGTGCATGGCAACCGCGGCGTTCCAATGTTACGGCCTCACTGCTGCCGATCGAAAGCCCGGAGCTTTTTTAGTGCCATGGCAGCCGAGTGCGACTTGCCCCAATGGCACATCGCGTCGAGCAACGGCCGCAGAGACTTTCCGAGAGGAGTAATGGCGTATACCACTCGCGGCGGCCTGTCCGGATATACAGTACGTTCAACGATTCCCGTGCTCTGCAGTTCGCGGAGTTGCTGGGCGAGCGTTCGCTGCGTGATCCCTGTAATACCACGTTTCAGTTCGGAGAACCGCTTGGTGCCTTGGAAAAGTTGCTCGAGAACGCCGGCTTTCCAGCGGCCACCGAGGATACGCACCGTGGTTTCTACCGGACACATTTCTGGACGCTTAGCCATGATGGACCAGTTCCATATTGTATACCATGTATCAAACAGGTGTCATGTATTTCCATGTAACCATGCTTGTCCCTTCTTCATCTATCTTGACCACGATGATCTCGAGGCTGGATTTATAAACAACACGGTAGGCTTCGAGCACTAATCGTCGAAATAGAAGAAGAAACGTGGGAAACGATTTTGGGGAGGCACATGCATTTCGCGACAGAGTACCCTTGGAAGAGCAAAAATCTCAACCCCGTGGTGCCGCGGCTGATGGTAGCGATCGGCTTGGCGGCTCTTGCCGGCCTAATTGCCGGATGTTCGAGTTCGGCCCAACCCAAGGCTCCAGCGGCAGCGGAGGTGAGCGTAGCGGAAGTAATCTGCAAGCAATTGGGCGACAGCGACGAGTTCACTGGGCGACTTGAAGCAGTCAACACAGTCGAGGTTCGCCCGCGTGTTTCCGGCTACTTGCAGAGCGTGCATTTCAAGGAAGGCGCGGTTGTCCGGCACGGCGACCTCTTGTTTCAGATCGACTCGCGTCCCTTCCAGGCAGAAGTGGACCGCCTAAGAGGTGATCTTTCGCAAGCGAAAGCGCAGCGTTCGCGGGCGCAAAGCGATTTTGAGCGCGCCGAACGCCTTCATAACAATGATGGGATGTCAGCCGAAGAATACGACCGGCGGGCCGCAGTTCGCAACGAAGCCGAAGCTCGCATCTCCTCCACTGAGGCGGCGCTTCGTGGCGCGGAACTGAATCTGGAGTTCACGCGCGTGGCGGCTCCGATTACGGGTCGCGTGGGACGCGCCGAGATCACGGAAGGCAATCTGGTCGAAAGCGGCGCCGCCCAGGTCAAGCCCTTGACGACTCTGGTTTCGCTCGATCCGATCTATGTCTACTTCGATGTCGATGAGCAGACCTACCTCAAGTATGCGCGGCTGACGCATAGCCACGGGACAAGTTCGCACGATCTGCGTAGCGCAGCGCTGTTAGGCCTGGCGGACGAGGATGGATTCCCCCACATCGGCCAGGTGAGCTTTGTGGACAATCAGGTCAGCTCCTCGACAGGAACGATTCGCTTGCGGGCCACTTTTGCGAACAAGAATTTGGCTCTAACCCCAGGGCTTTTTGCGAGGATTCGGTTGCAAGGAGGCGGGGTGCACGGTGGGTGCCTGGCAAAAGATGAGGCGGTCGTTACGGACTTGAATCAAAAGTACGTTTTTGTGCTCGGCAAAGACAACACGCTCGCGTATCGCCCCGTGAAACTTGGCCCGATGGCGGAGGGATTGCGCGTTGTGCGTGATGGCTTGCACGAGGGCGATGTCATCGTCGTAAGCGGCCTGCAGCGCGTGCGTCCCGGAGCCGCCGTAACACCCACGAGGGTTTCCATGGCGAGCCAACTTAATTCCATGGGTGAAACATCCGCGCAATCCGCCCTTGTTGGTCACGAGGAGAAGGCGCGCGAGCCGAAAGTACGGAAATAGCCCAGGACCGCCATGAATATCTCTAGTTTTTTCATCAAGCGCCCCATCTTTGCCGCGGTAATTTCCATCATCATATTTGTCATCGGAGCACTCGCATATTTCCGCCTTCCCCTGAGCGAATATCCGGAGGTCGTACCGCCCACAGTAGTCGTACGCACAAGCTACCCGGGCGCAAATCCCACTGTCATTGCGGACACCGTGGCCTCTCCTCTGGAACAGCAGATCAATGGCGTCGAAGGCATGCTCTACATGTTTTCCCAAGCCACGGCCGACGGCGTGATGACTCTGACGATCACGTTCGGATTGGGCACAGACCTCGACAAGGCGCAAGTGCAGGTGCAGAACCGCGTATCGCAGGCGCTCCCGCGATTGCCTCAGGAGGTCCAACGCCTCGGTGTAACGACGGAAAAAACCTCACCGGATTTGCTGATGGTTGTGCACCTGGAGTCACCGGACAACCGTTACGACATGTTGTACCTCGCGAATCTCGCCATCCTCCAAGTGAAAGACGAGTTAGGTCGCCTCCCTGGTGTCGGCAACGTACAGGTCTTCGGCGCGGGCGATTTCAGCATGCGGGTATGGCTCAATCCCAACAAATTGGCTTCACACAACTTGACTGCAACGGACGTGGTGCAAGCGATTCGCGAGCAAAACGTTCAAGTGGCAGCGGGTGTGCTTGGTGCTCCGCCCACTAATACCGGGAGCACAGCGTTTCAATTGCTTGTAAACACGCAGGGGCGCCTCACGACGGAGGAAGAATTCGGTAACATCATTGTGCGCGCCGCCAAGGATGGCCAGATCACGCGCATTCGGGATCTCGGCCGCGTCGAACTGGGTTCCAGCACGTATGCACTCCGAAGTTTGCTGGACAACAAGCCGGCCGCAGCTCTTCCAATATCGCAGCGGCCTGGTTCGAATGCACTCCAAACCTCGCAACAGGTGCGCGAGACGATGGAACGTCTCAAAAAATCGTTCCCGGAAGGCGTGGACTACAAAATCGTCTATGACCCAACGGTTTTCGTGCGCGAATCGATTCAGGCCGTAGGTCACACGTTTGTCGAAGCGTTGATCCTGGTTGTGCTTGTGGTGTTGGTCTTCCTCCAAACGTGGAGAGCATCCATCATTCCTCTTTTGGCGCTCCCCGTCTCGCTGGTAGGGACGTTTTCGATCATGCTGGCACTGGGCTTTTCGCTTAATACATTGTCGCTGTTCGGGCTGGTGCTGGCGATTGGCATCGTGGTGGACGATGCAATCGTCGTTGTCGAAAACGTGGAGCGAAATATCGAACTAGGACATGAACCCCATGAAGCCACGCGCCGCGCGATGGAAGAGGTCAGCGGACCGATCGTGGCAATCGCCTTGGTGCTGTGCGCAGTTTTTATTCCCACGGCGTTCATCGTGGGGCTTTCGGGACAGTTCTATAAGCAGTTCGCACTCACCATTGCTATTTCCACAGTGATTTCAGCGTTTAACTCACTGACACTGAGTCCGGCGCTGGCAGCTTTGCTGTTGAAACCCCATGGGGCGAAAAAGGATCGTCTTACGCGGGCGATTGATTTCGTGCTCGGCTGGTTTTTCAAGCTGTTTAATCGGTTTTTTGGTCGCGCATCGGGCGGCTATGGAAGGCTGGTAACGCACACGTTGCGTTCCAGTGTGATTGCCGTTGCGGTTTACGCCGGTCTAATCGGGCTTACCATTCTCGGCTTCTCGCGCGTGCCCTCGGGATTTGTTCCCACGCAGGACAAGGGATATCTCGTGTCGTTCGCGCAGCTACCAAATGGCGCGACGCTTGATCGTACCGAAGATGTGATTCGCAGGATGTCCGACATTGCGCTGAAACATCCGGGAGTGCAGAACGCCGTCGCATTTCCAGGGCTATCGATCAACGGCTTTACCAACAGTCCGAATTCGGGAATTGTATTCGCCACTTTGAAGCCTTCGGAGGAACGAAAGACTCTCGAGCTTTCCGCGAATGCCATCGCAGCCGATCTAAACAAACAATACGGGTCCATCCAGGAAGCCTTCATCGCCATCTTCCCTCCGCCGCCTGTCCAAGGATTGGGCACAGTGGCCGGGTTCAAACTCTACATTGAAGATCGTTCTGGCATTGGCTTGGAGTCCCTCTACAAGGAGACAACTTCGACCCTGCAGAAAGGCAATCAGACCCCGGGGCTAGCCGGAGTGTTTTCCAGCTTCGACATCAACGTGCCGCAAATTGATTCTCATGTGGACCGCGAAAAGGCGAAGACCTATGGGATTCCTCTCGGCGACGTGTTTGACACCATGCAGGTTTACCTCGGTTCGCTTTATGTGAACGACTTCAACCGATTTGGAAGGACGTACCAGGTGAATGTACAAGCGGAATCGCCGTACCGACTGCAGCCTGAGGATATCAGTCACCTTAGGACAAGAAACCTGGCAGGAGAAATGATTCCGCTGGGATCGGTGGTCACCGTTAAGCCGATATACGGCCCGGACCGCGTAATGCATTACAACGGATTTCCAGCGGCGGAAATTAACGGTGCGGCAGCGCCCGGATACAGCACGGGCCAATCAGAAGCTGCTATCGCCAAGGTTCTGGACAATGAATTGCCAAACGGAATGAAATACGAGTGGACCGAGCTCACCTACCAGAAGATTCTTGCGGGCAACACGATGGTTTACATTTTCCCACTTTCCGTTTTCCTCGTGTACCTAGTGCTTGCCGCTCAATACGAAAGCTGGTCGTTACCACTCGTAATCATTCTGATTGTTCCGATGACTCTGTTTTCTGCGATTGCCGGCGTCTGGCTCCTGAATGGCGACAATAACGTCTTCACGCAGATCAGTTTGATTGTTCTCGTCGGGCTGGCCTGCAAGAACGCCATCCTGATCGTGGAGTTTGCGAGAGAAAAGCAATTGCAGGAAGGTATGAACCGCGTCGACGCAGTGCTGGAGGCGTGCCGGTTGCGTTTACGGCCTATTTTAATGACTTCTCTCGCCTTCACGATGGGCGTCGTTCCTCTGGTGCTGTCGACAGGAGCCGGGTCAGAGATGCGCCGGGCCATTGGAGTGGCCGTGTTTTTCGGGATGCTTGGCGTTACGGCATTTGGCTTGGTGCTGACGCCGGTCTTCTACGTAGTCGTTCAGCGAATCGTGGAAGGGCGGGAAACCAAGAAATCGACTGTTGGCGCCGGTCTCTCGTCCAGTACTTCGGTCGAGGCGTAAAACCATGCGCCTCTTGAAATACTCTGTGTTCTTCGCCGCCACGCTGGGTGTAAGCGGCTGTGCGGTCGGCCCGCACTACAAGGCGCCACAACCTGCGCCCGTGACCTACCATGCGGCGGATCCGCAAATTGTCACCGAAGCATCGTTCGATTCGCGTTGGTGGAAGCAGTTTGAAGATCCGGTCCTCGATTCGGTTGTAGAACGGACACTTACGTCGAACAACAGTATTAAAATCGCCCGCGCCAGACTCGCCGAGTCTCGCGCTGTCTTCGATGAAAGAAAGCTAGACCGCCTGCCTACGGTGCCTGCGGCCGCGTCCTACCAGTACAGCAAACAAGAGATTCCTGGCTTCGGACAACAGCGTCGCACCATCAATACCTTTCGTTCGGGATTCGACGCTTTCTGGGAAGCAGACCTGTTCGGACGGGTTAGTCACGGAATCGCGGCAGCTCGGGCTGAGAACCAAGCGTTCGAAGCGGACCTTCGCGATGTGCAAGTCAGTGTGGTCGCTGAGCTTGCTCGCAATTACTTCGAGCTGCGGGGCGCGCAATGGCGTCTTGCCGTGGCCGAGCGCAGTCTTAGAAACCAGCGCGAGACACTGCGGTTGACGCAACTGCGCCGGGACGCGGGTGTGGGTGAAGAACAGGACGTTGCGAGCGCCGCTGCCCGCGTAGCGGCTATTGAAGCCACCATTCCATCGTTGAACTTGGATGTGTCTCGTGCTGAATACCGATTGGCGGTCCTCACCGGAAGTCGCCCTGGCGAACTCAGTGCGGATCTCGCACCGCGTAGCTATCCAGCGATCGTGAAGGCTCTCCCCATCGGCAACCCGGGCGAGCTGCTGCACCGCCGGCCCGATGTGCGTTCCGCTGAACGAAGGTTGGCTGCAGCCACCGAGCGTCAAGGGGTTGCAGTCGCTAGTTTGTTTCCCCAAGTCAGTGTTTCCGGATTTGTTGGTTTCATAGCGGGGCGCGGAAGCCTCTTTTTCACCGGAGACTCACGTGCATGGTCTGCATCACCTGGGTTGTCGTGGTCTGCGTTCGACTTAGGCCGGGCTCGCGCACGCGTGCGGGGTTCGAACGCCGCTACGGAAGAAACACTGGCTTTCTATGAAGAAACTGTGCTCCGAGCGCTTGAGGAAACGGAAAATGCACTCGCGAACTACCATGCACAGCAAGCACGACTCATCAAATTGAACGATCAGGCTCGCGAGAGCAAGCGTGCCGCTGACATAGCGAGGCTACGTTACCGCGAAGGCGTGATCGATTTCTTGTCACTATTGGACGCCGAGCGCACTCAGCTCCAAGCTGAGGACGCCGTTGCCGAAAGCGAGCGAGACGTCTATGTCGCGGTCATCGCCCTCTATAAGGCACTCGGCGGAGTACCAAGCTGATCTAAGCCCTTGTGCTTGGCAGTGAACCCCGAATTGGGAAGAATTCACCGGCGTTACATTTAGCGAAGAGCGGCAATTTAGGGGGAAACGCTCGCTGTCAAACTCGTTTCTGCAGCGGAGTGCCCAGGAGTGACGTTTTTAAAGGTAGCGCGCGCTGTCGGATGCTGCGCATTCAAGAAGTTGGTGTAGGTCGAATACCGCGTGAGTTACCCGCGCCACTTGTTGAAGTGCCCTTCGGTCAGATTTGAGTCTGGTCATTGCGCTCATCCCTTGAATCGCAATTTGTCGCCGAAGCTGCCCTAGAGGCGCTGCTTGACAATCCCCATTTATTTCATCAGCTGTCCATCGAAGCGTTCTCACCGCCCAGGTGCCAAAAGACGCTCATGGCCTTGGCCAACGCGCGCTCGGGATCGATTCCTTGGATCGAGCCATATCTGGAATATCCAGTCTATAGCTAAGGTGCTTGACACGATTCATTCCAGACTCTACAGTCTGGAATCTTAACAACCTACGATTTGAGGTGACGCCATGAAAAACAGATGGGATCTCCCTATTCGTATCCTGCGGTTCGCGACGCTCTTTCTTTTCGCTTCTTTGCCGGGGATGGCTGGCGCCGCCACTGGCGACGCCGTTATCAGCTCACATACCGCAGAGGCCGAAGGAGTGAAGCTGCACTACTTAACTGCTGGTCATGGCCCGGCGGTGATCCTGCTGCACGGTTATACGGAGACGTCCCGCATGTGGAAACCAATCATGCCGCTCCTCGCCGAGAGATTTACCGTGATTGCGCCGGACCTTCCCGGGATCGGTGATTCGGAGATTCCAGCGAACGGTCTGGACATGAAGACCGCGGCTATCCGAATTCACGCACTTGCCAAGTCACTGGGCATCGAGAAAGCGAGAGTCGTCGGTCACGACATCGGACTCATGGTTGCGTATGCGTATGCCGCGCAATTTCCGGCGGAGACGGAAAAGCTCGTCGTGATGGATGCTTTTCTCCCAGGCGTAGCCGGTTGGGAAAGTGTGTATAACAATCCGGCCATCTGGCATTTTCGATTCAATGGTCCGACGCCCGAAGCCTTGGTGCGCGACCGTGAGCGGACCTACTTCGAACATTTTTGGAACGGCTTCGCTACTGACAAAACCCACTCGATTCCGGAAGCGGACCGGGCTGCCTACGCGGCGGCGTATGCACGTCCGGGACGAATGCGCGCGGGCTGGGCCTATTTCGTGTCTTTTCAGCAGGCAGCAAAAGACTTCGCGGAACTCTCTCAAACGACGCTGAAAATGCCGGTACTCGCTATCGGTGGCGAGAAAGCGAACGGAACTCTGCTCGGGCTGCAAATGAAGATTGTGGCTTCGGACGCCACGATGATTGTCCTAAAAAATACGGGCCATTGGGTGCTCGAGGAACAGCCCAAGGAAACAACGGACGCGCTGATAAAATTTTTGTGATTGCTAGAAGTGCGAAGTAAGACTTTGCGAATCTTCTTTCGCGCAGGAAGAGGGTTGGTGGAACCCAGTCTCTTTTCTCTTTCACGAATTGTTGCGGTCGCCTCGATCCCGTCCATCACCGGCATGTGGATGTCCATCAAAAACCAAGTCGTAACTCCCGTTCTTTAGCGCCTTAAGAGCGTCACGTCCATTGGTGACGATCACAACGCTGTGACCTATCTTCGCGAGTGACCGAATCGCTACGAGCTGGTTTACCTGATTGTCTTCCACAAGCAGCACATGCAAGAAGCGTTTGGGCGGAACATCCCTATCTATTTTGTTCTCTGTCGACATCAAGGATCTCAGGGAATAACACAGCTAGATAACCGTGTTATCCCCCCAAGTTTATGTATGTGGTTTTACGGAGGGCTAATATGCACTGTAGTTATATAACATAAGAGATATATGTCTGATATTTGACAGACATTAATACGACCTTGCTATAGCTTCCAGCTGTTTAGCTCAAAGCACTCCCAGGGAGCCAGTATGGCGAGGGGGAAGGATGGCTCCCTGGGAGTGCCTAGCTTCCAATAACTAACGGAGGGTTATCTCCATGGCAGGCCAGGTATACAGGTGTCAGAATGGCGATTGCGGCTGCGAAGTCAGAGTTATCCACCCACCGGTCGAATTCAATTCAAACCCCAGATGTTCCTGCGGCGCGGAAATGCAGAAGCCATATAAGGAATCGGCTTTGCGAGCACTGCATTCCGACATCGAGATCCTGGTAAGTTCTAAAGCCAACTAGAAGCCATCTCATAAATGCCTCAGGAGGATGATGGCGCAAGCGAGTTGGAGCATCCCGAGGAAATTTTCTGGGTAGTATTCCCAGCGAATGACGGTGCGACGAAAGTTATGAAGCCAGGCGAACAGGCGTTCGACTTTCCAGCGACGCCGGTAGCGGCGCAGAACCCGGCCGTCCTGCGTCGCCGCTGCGACGCGCACGAATTTGTGAGGCGCGATGAGTTGCACGCCATATCGTTCTTGGATGCGCTGGTCCAGGGGATCGCTGTCGTAAGCGCGGTCGCCGATCATGCGTTCCGGGGCTTCGGCAAGGAATCGCTGGTCAAGCGTGGGTTCGACGAGCTTAGTTTCATGAGGCGAAGCGCTGGCCACGTACACGGCGAGAGGAAAATCATGGCCGTCTGCGATGGCCATGATTTTGCTGCCTTTGCCGCGTTTTGTAGGGCCAACACCAGAGCCCCCTTTTTCGCGCCGCTGAAGCTGGCGTCGATGAAGGATTCGCTCAGATCGAGCTTCCCTCGGTCTCGTAAGTCTTCGGCCAGTTTTTGCAGCAAGCGCGTCAGCAGCCCACTGCGCTGCCAGTGTTGGAAGCGTCGATGACAGGTCTGATAGGACGGATAGCGAGACGGCAGATCGTGCCAAGGAGCACCCGTGCGTAACACCCAAAAGACTCCGTTCAGTACCGCACGCGTGTCTTGCCACGGTCGCCCTCGCCCATCGGCTCGTCGTTTGGGACGAAACAACGGTTCGAGAACCGCCCACTGGGCGTCGGTAAGGTCCATGTTCTCGATTTACGCCGTTTGTCATAAGTTTCAACCGTTCAGCGGCTTGAATGTGTTTATGAGATAACTTCTAGATAAAAACCATGCGAGCCAGCCTAAGTCTCTTCTTCGGACTAATCTTTCGGATAGCCGGTGCAATGCTTCTTTACAAGGATCGATGGTTATGTGGACTTTTCTGAAAGATTGGTGGAAATGGAAAAGAGAGTACCAGAGATATCCAAACGGATAGCTGAAGTTATGTTCGAGAAACCTCGACCAGTTGCCGCGTGCAAAGTATGTGGTGCGGTCTCGTATTCCGCCGATAGGATAAATGCGCTATGCGGTCAAGAAGTACACGCAGACCACTGTGCCGGAACGATTGTTAGAGTCGCACGGGGTAACGACTGGAAACAGTGTCCGACCTGTCAGGGCTCAGGAGAGACAGGCGAAACCCAGTGCAGTGAATGCAACGGCGCTGGCTGGGATTGCCTGCGTAGCGGATGCTACCAAAGAGGGCAAGAGAGAAATACACGTGCGAAACTATGGACGCGGATGGCAGAAGAGTGCCACTAGAACATTGTAAAACTACGGGTGCCTGTGAGACTTTGCGCCGCCAGGAGAGTGAAATATGAGCTTCATTGATGACCTTTGGGATAGTCCAGGTCAGATTTTACTCGAAGAGGAAGAAGATGAAGAAACATGAAGAACATGATGATGACGATGGCGACGACGATGGCGACGACGATTATGGGGCAGCCTCCTTGGTTGTATCTGAATCAGCGTGGTCGCTGAGTTCAGCTTTTTTACACCAAGCGCTCCTCCATGACTTATTCATTCAAACAGATCGTCCACAACTCGCCTTCCGTTAGAGAAATCGTTGAGTGGACACTATTTCTCAATTGTTGGTGTCTAACTCCGAGAAGAGAAAATTGTGCGCGTAAAAACTCAATCTAAGCTGTTATTTGCAACTCACTACCGTACCGCACGTGCGTTATTGAGCCGATGGAGTTGCGCCGGTAATTCGTAGCTTGTACCACGCCGTGCCGGCCGGGTAGAGCGCGTCAGTGATCTCCGAATTTTTCTGTTCGCCCGGAGCAAGAGTGGCGGCAATTGTGCCGTTGTTGATCAGTAGCGCGTTATTGTCGGCGCCGACGTATGTCGTCTCATATTTGATGCCGCTGTAGCTGTAGACCGTGGATTTATTCTCGATGGTCACCAGCCACACGGCCATAGTGCCAGTGCGGTCTTTATTCATTGTTGCACTCTGGATTTTCAGGTCATGGATTGGAACGGCGTCGCTCTTGACCGGCGTGGTCGAGCTTGCAGCGGCAGGCGCTTGCTTACTTGCGGTGCTCTTGGAATTCATGAAGATATACGCACCGACTGCGCCGACGACCACAACCACGGCAATTCCGATCCATAATCCCTTCGAGGCTGCTGGCTCTATTTCCTGAGGCGTCTCAAACATGAACTCCTCCGTCTCTCTGCCCTAAGCATTCCCACAACACATCCCCGATTAGATCCAATGAAGAGCAAGATGGGCTGCTCAACAATAGTGAGCGTTGCAACCATCCCATGCCCACGGCTCTCCCTTCTTGAGAGGCAGATTCGCACTAACGACAGTACTGAAAGCCAGGCAGGTCCACCGGCGAGCACTTGCATTTCTCGTCTTAACCGGAATTCCGATTTGGAGCACTGGCTCGCACATCGTACACTTCCCCTATACTCGACACAACGAATTTGCCACAACGAGAGTAAGTTTCATTAATACAGCGTGAATAAGCCAACTCCTTCCATGAGAAGGCCGGTTGATGTCAAGGCACACTTTCGCTTTCTTCTTTCCGTGAGTCTGTTCCGTTCAGCCAAGCCGCCTCTGTCGCCATCCTTCCATCCGCACTCTTTTGTGAGCGATATTCGCTCGGTGCTAGGTGGGTGTTCTCGTTTCAGTAGGTGCTGCTACCTGATTATCGTCCTCTCTTCCCACCGTTTCTGTGGGAGTCGGGCGCCAGGAGTTAGTCGCAGTCACCTGGACTCGGCGGTTGAGCTCGGCTGTTCGGATCGCAACTTTCTAGGCCACTGCGCGCATCGCTTTTTGGCTATTACGCAATGGTTCGTACACCTCTCCGCTCACCCACAACCGATGTAGCAATATCGCCAGCTTTCGAGCTACTGCCACTACGGCTCGCTTCTTGGCATTTTTCCCCCCTCGCTCCGCAAGCTTCCGTCCCCATCTCCGCAGATCACTGTCTTCTCCAAAAGGCCCCAGAATGTAGTGTGCTCCCTGCACCATCATCGTTCTCAGATACCGGTCTCCTTCTTTGCTGATGCCCTTCTGTGGTTCGCTCTTCCCGGAGTTCCTGCGGCCAGGTCGTAACCCCAGAAAACAGCCTACCTCGCGACTCTTCAGGAACCGATACGGGTCCTCGATCGTCAGGACATACGTCAGAGCGATCTGTGTTCCCACCCCCTTCACCTGCTTGAGCAAGGACACTTCTGGGTACACTTCCTTGGCGATTTTCTCCATCCGTTCGTCGTATTCCTTGATGCGCTCGTTCAGCGATTCGATTTCTCTAAACAGCGGCACCAGAACCTCGCGCAACTCCGCGCTCACTCCCTCGGCCAGCTTCTCGCTCACCTGATACGTGCCGCACTTGGGCAGTCGTGACAATGCGGTATGTGCATCCGGCCGAGGAGCAAAAGCGGTTTGCAGCAGGGAAGCTCGAAAAGTTCCGGCTCGCTGGGATTGTGGAAGTGATGGAAAAAGCAGGCCAGTCACTACAATTTTCGCTACATTGCAGTAAGAGCGATGAACGCGAACGTCCACAACTCATTGCAAGGATTGGTCGGGGCGCCGAGATTCGAACTCGGGACCTCCTGCGCCCAAGGCAGGCGCGCTACCAGGCTGCGCTACGCCCCGACAAGATAAGTTTTTATTCTAGCTTACTTTCCCAGCTCACGGCAGCATCTCAAGCTTAAAATCGAAACCGCAAGTTTTTCGAATCCTTTAGATTCCTTCGCGCTGTGCTGGAACGATGGGGGCAATATCGTGTTAGAACCGTATGTTTATTAATGTTAAGACCGGCATTCCCGAGGCGGCCGTTTTCGCTCACCGTTAATTATTTTTGTTGCAACCGATCAGCGGAACGACTTGCTGGCGTGATTTTCTTTCAAAGATCTGTCGCTGATCTTGTGATTTTTCTTACTTTCATTTAAGTTGCGCATTCCCTAGATCGTTTTGTCTTTCGAACAGCAGATTTTCTCTAAGTTACACTCTATGCATCTCGGCTTGCGCGCTACGCACACTCTCCGCCCGTGCCAAATCAACTGGTGGGAAAATTCGATCCATTTTTCTTCGGGCACAATCTTGATCAGGTCTTGCTCGATCTTTTTGGGGTCGGTATTCCGCGTCAAATCTAGCCGCCGCGAGACGCGCATCACGTGCGTATCCACCACCACGCCGCTGGCAATTCCGTAAGCCGTACCCAGCACTACATTGGCAGTTTTTCGCGCGACGCCCGGCAGCGTGAGGATTTCTTCCATCGTGCGCGGCACCTGCCCGCCGAATTGTTCGATGATCGCCTTGCTCGCGCCCATCACTGATTTTGTCTTGTTACGAAAAAATCCTGTTGGGCGGATGTCCTGCTCCAAATCCTTCGGTGTGGCATACGCGAACGCTTCCGGCGTGGGATATTTTTTATAAAGCGTTTCGGTAACCTGATTCACCCGCACGTCCGTGCACTGCGCGGAGAGAATGGTCGAAACCAGCAGTTGAAATGGATTTGCGTGGACCAGCGCGCAAGTGACATTGGGATGGGCCTCGTCCAGTTTCGCAAGAATCGCCGCCACACGCCGCGGATCTGTTCCGACAGGATATTCTTTCTTCGCACGGCTTGCCTTCGCGGCGGGCTTCGCACCCTTCCCCTTTTTCGCGGAAGCTCGCGACAATTTCATCCCTGCCTCTGATTTTTCTGGCATGACCACCAAATCTATAACAGCGTCGGCAGAGCGGCAAGCAGTCGTCGAAACGCTTTGCCTCGATGGCTGAACTTGTTCTTTTCTTCAGTGGAAAGTTGCGCGAAGGTTTTTTTGAGCGGCGGAAAATAGAAAACTGGGTCGTATCCGAATCCGTTTTCGCCGCTAGGCGATTCCCGAATTTCGCCGTTCACCCTGTCCGTCACAATGGCTAACACGCACCCACCCTGCGCCAACGTAATGGCGCACACAAAATACGCCTGGCGAGCGTCCCCCTTTTTCCCGCGAAGCTCTTCCAGTAGTTTCGCGATTTGCTGCTTGCTGCTCGCTTGCGGACCCGCATAGCGCGCCGAGTGCACCCCCGGAGCGCCCCCTAGCGCTGGCACCACCAGCCCGGAGTCATCCGCGAAAATTAATCCACCCTGCAGCCGCGAGTAATGCAAAGCTTTGCCTGTAGCATTCTCCGCAAAGGTGGGAGCGTTTTCCTCGAACCGGGGCAGGGAATCGAAATCCGGCAGTAGCTCCACATCAATACGCGCCGAATCCTCAACACTCCCAATCGCAGCGCAAAATTCTCCAAGTTTTCCCCGATTGGACGACGCGAGGTACAGTTTAACGGGCACGCGCACTGAATTTTAGGGGCAGGACCGCGCGTTGTTCTTCTGTGAGCCGCCGAATTCCAGCCGACGCCAACGCCAGCAAGTCCTGCATTTCGCTGCCGGAAAACGCTCGGCCTTCCGCCGACGCTTGGACTTCCACGAAGTGGCCTCCGCCGGTCATCACTACGTTCATGTCTACTTCCGCGCGCGAATCCTCTTCGTATGCGAGATCAAGCAGGACACGGTCGTCGACAATCCCTACGCTAGTTGCTGCCACGGAATCGATCAGTGGTGATTTCTTTAGAATTCCTGCGGCCGTCAGTCGTTCAAACGCTAGCGCCAGCGCTACAAACGCTCCGGTGATGGACGCGGTGCGTGTCCCGCCATCCGCCTGGATCACATCGCAATCAATCCACACCGTCCGTTCGCCCATCGCTTCCTGATCCGTCGCCGCCCGCAGGGACCTGCCAATCAAGCGCTGGATCTCCAGTGTCCGCCCGGACTGTTTGCCGCGCGTGGCCTCCCGCGGCGTGCGCTCTTCCGTTGCGCGTGGCAGCATTCCGTATTCGCTTGTCACCCAGCCTTTGCCGCTGCCCTTCAAAAATCCAGGCACTCCGTCGTCGACCGTGGCCGTACAGATCACTCGCGTATTCCCCAGCTCGATTAGCACGCTGCCTTCCGCGGTCGAAATAAAATCCGGCGTAATCTTCAAGGAACGCATCTGGTCCGCGTTACGCCCGTCAATTCTCAATTTTCCTCCTGCTGCCATGTTTATTTGCCATCCTTCGATTTTTGCTCGGGCGGCGTAAACTTGGCGCGACCTTTCCCTGGTACCTCACCGGGCCCGGCACCGGATATTGTTCCGGGTGTCAATTTATTCTGCGCTGGTGCCGCCGTTTTGTCATCCGGAGCCGCTGTTACCTTGTTTTGCGCACCTTTCGAATTCACCATGAACGTACCCGTCAAGTCCAGATGTCCCGCTAGTGTCTCCACCTCCTGGCCATGAATCAGAATCCTAAGCTGCCGAATCTGCGGCACATTAGCTTCCAGTGTCCGCGTGATCGAGTCCACCGCCAGCTGTTCGCTCACGATCCCGGAAGGTGTAGACGTTGCCAACGCTTCGGAGAAATCGGCAATGGCTGTTCCGTTGGGCAGCAAATAAAGCGCTAGCAATACCGCGTCCGGTGGCAGTGTGCGGTGTTCCGCATTCACGGGACCTGCCAGCAGAGTATTCAATACCTGCTTCGCACGCAGCACCGTATCCTTCGCCAAGGGCAGTTCCACCGTCACCGGCGATAGGGAACCATCCTGTGCCTCCGAGGCCCAGAAAATCTTGGCATTCACGCGAGCCTCGCTAGGATTTGCCGCCAGCGACTCTGTCAATTCTCGGCGCGCTTGCGCTTCGCTTTGCTGCTGTACTTTGGCGGCTTGTTGAACGCGCCGCCTTAAGTTTGGAAAATAGATGGCTGCCGCAATCACCGTGATGCTCAGTGCCACCATCAGGTATTTCCAATGCGGTTTCACTGCACTCGTCCCATCGGGTGACCCACTACGTACGACGGCCGGAACGCCGCGACGCCTCGCGCAATGGCGTCGGCTACTCCCGGTGCCATACGATCTAAATCCTCCCGATCTTCAACAGAAATGCTGGAAACTTCCACTGCAATGGCAGGTGCCGCTGTCGTTCGCAGCTGGCGAACGGCAGCCGTTTGCACCACGCTTGGCGAGCCTTTAAATCTTTGCGCCAATAATTGTTGCACTAGATCACCCAGCTTACGGCTCAAACCCAAAAATGGAGTTTGTGCCCTGTCCCATGGCAGCAGGCCGTTCGCCTCGGTAATGGCGGGCAAATCGGCGCTGGCATATGCACGCACCGTGCCCGTCAAGCCCGTTGACGATACGTGTAACGTCACGAATACCGCGCCTTGCTGGCCGTTCGCCATCGCCGACCGATCGTCAAAAGACGGGTTTTCGTTTCCTTGGCGCGTCAGTATCACTTGGAATCCTTGTGTCTCCAGTGCCCGCCTCACTTGTGTCGCAAACTCCAACACCACTTCGCTCTCTCGGATTCCGCCCGTCCCACGCGCCCCAGGATCAGTTCCGCCATGCGCCGGGTCGAGCACCACGATATTCAATCCCGCGCGTGGTTGCGGAGGCGGCTGAGCCGATGCCGCTGGCGGAGACTGTGAAAATGCCGGCGTAGCGTGCGGTGGTTGCGTTGTTGGCGACGGTTGTGCTGTTTGTGGTGCTTGTGCTCCCGGTGATGACTGTTGCCCGCCCTGTTGGACCGCGCCTCCCGCCTGCATTAGCGTTGCCGGCTGAGTTTGCGTGAGGGCCTTTGAAAACACCGTTATCGCCGGGCCGCCCAACACTAAACACACCAGCATCGCCAGTCGTGAAAAATTATTTAGAAAGCTTTTCTGGACTTGGTCTACCGTGTTCTTAGGCACGTCGAGCAGCATATCAAACCTGCGCGTCACTCTTATCGCCGGATGTGTCCGCCGCAACGAAAAAGAAACGACCCGTCACGCTCTTCCGCAGGAATCTGCTCTGCTTAGAGGCACGGTACGCGTTCCACGTCTTTCCGCTTTCTTTGTGTTCTTGGGTTACTTGCGCGTTTCATCTCACGCGCCGGTGTGGATCTCGCCAATTCTATCGATGAAAATTCAAAACTAATGGTTACGCCGCTTCCGCGTTTTCTACCTCAGCAATCACCGGCTGGCGTTTCCGCAGTTTGCCGGTTGCAACGTAAACCGTAAATCCTGCCGCCATGATCACCGCTCCAAACAGCAGACCGTTCATGCCCAACACCGTTTCGCTTCCGCTCTCAATTAGCGCCAGGCTCAGCAACGCTAGCGGAAAAGCCCCCGCCAAAATCGCGCCGGCCAGTCCGCCCGGAACGCGAAACTCCCGCTTCAGTTCTGGCTCGCGGATGCGCAGCGCCACCAGCGTTACAAATTCCAGCATCAGGCTCGCCCCGTACAGCATAATGTCCAGCGTCACCAGCCGTTTGAATCCCAGTCCCAGGCACAGTGCCCAACAACTCGCGCACGCCACGATGGCCACCCACGGCGCCCTCGTCCTTGCGCTGGTCTTCGCGAAAACTTTCGGTAGCATGCCGTCCCGCGCCATCGCCAGCGGCAGCCGCGAGTAACTCATCACCAGTGCATTGAACATTCCAAACGCGCTCATCATCCCGCCCAGCACGATCAAAAACCGCAGCCATTCGAATCCCAGAATTTTTCCGCCCACCATCCCGGCTATCACCGCCCAGGATCCATCCCCGCCGAACGCGCTCGCTGGAATCCCCGTGAAGTAAACGCCCAAGACCGGCAATATATACGTCAGCGAAACCAGCACTACCGCCGCAATCATGGCTTTCGGATACGTGCGCTGCGGCCTTTCCACTTCCTGCGCGATCGTCGACGCGTTATCCCAGCCCATGTAATTCCACATCGCTACCAGCACGCCGCCCAGCAATCCCGAGCCTGTTGCCGCCGGTGCGACATGACCGCCGGCAAAAGCGCCGGCCTCAAATGGCGTCAAAATCACCACCAGCGCAAATGGCGCTGACAATAGAAAGAACAGCCACAGCGATGTGATCCCCACCACGCGGATTCCCGCCAGATTCAACGCCGCGCACGTGACCACTACAAACAGTCCCGCCAAGACTCCGTGGTGTCCAACTCCAAACCATGGCGACATCTGCTTCAAGTAAAAAACAAACAGCGTCGGATAGATCGCCATATCGAAAATGCTTGCCGCCAGCGACAGCCACGCTTCCTGAAATCCCCAGAAATTCCCGAGCCCTCGCCTCACCCACGCGTAGTACCCGCCCTCCGCGGGCAACGCGCTGGAAAGTTCGCCGATCATAAACGCCGTCGGCAAGCACCACAACACCGGCAGAAACAGCAGAATCAAAATCCCGTGGCCGTACCCCGCGCCGTGGACAATTTCTTCCGTGCCGTACGTGCCGCCCGACACCATGAAAAATGTCGCGGCCACCAACGGCCACAAAGTTAACTTAGCAACGCGTGTCTTTGTCGTTTGGAAGGATTTCGACGGTAGCTGGGCGGGAAGCGGTAAAGAACTCAATTTTTACTCTCGTGCTCCTTGAGCGATTGTCACGCTCGCAACACTAAAACCAATTCGCATTCGCAGAATACAAGAGTCATCTCCGTGTGCAAGAGAAAAATGCATCTTTCGTGATTTTTTTTCGCGCTCTCCCTGATTTTCCCCACCGTCTGCCGCCCGCCGACTCTCGCTCCGGCACCCGCCACCTCGCGTCACCTTCCTCCGCATCGTATCCGCGTTGCGTAGCATCAACAGTCGCCTGTGATAAACTCCCTCATTCGCTCGCAACTATTCCCTCGTCAGGAGTTCCTCGGATGAAGTTTGCCAATTCTCTCGCCTGGCTCGCGGCATTTTTGCTCTTAACCTCCGCGCTCCTCGCTCAACAGCAACAGCCCGCCAATCTCCGGCCCATCACCGTTGACGACTACTTCCAAATCCGCGAAGTTCTCGACCCGCAGTTGAGCCCTGACGGCCAATGGGCCCTCTATGTCGTCAAAACGCCCCTCCTCAAGGACGACAAAAACGAAGAGCGCATCTGGATGATTCCCGCCGCGGGCGGCGAACCTGTCGCCCTCACCGCTGCGGCCCTGTCTTCCTCCCACCCTCGCTGGAGCCCTGACGCCAAATTCATCGCCTTCCTTTCCGCGCGCGACGAAGGTAAGAAACAGGTCTGGCTCCTCAATCGCCTCGGCGGCGAAGCTCAGCGCCTCACTTCCACGCCTCAAGATGTAGAGGACTTCGGCTGGTCGCCTGACAGTCGTCGCCTCGTCCTACTTCTTCGTGACGCTTCTGCCGAAGAAATCCAAGCCGCCAAGGAGCGCGACGAAAACAAGGATAAAGATAAGGACGCCGCCAAGGACAAAAAGCCCAAGACTCCCAAGCCATGGGTCATCGACCGTCTGCAATTCAAACTAGATGAAACCGGTTATCTCGACCGCCGCCGCACCCATCTTTACATCTTCGACGTCGCCGCTAAATCTCTCACCCAAATCACCTCCGGCGATTTCGACGATTCCGAGCCTGTCTGGTCCCCCGACGGCAAGCAACTCGCTTTCAGCAGCAACCGTTCCACGCCTGACCCTGACGCCACTTACAACTCAGACATCTTCACCATCGCTGCGGACAACACCGACAAGGGCGCGCATCTCACGCAAGTCACCACCAATCCCGGCGAGGACCGCTCGCCTCAATGGTCGCCCGACGGCAAATGGATCGGCTACGCTACGCGCACCGAGCCGCACCTCTTCGACTACGCCACCCGCCACCTCGCCGTCAGTCCTGCCTCCGGCGGCCCGGCCAAGGTGCTCACGCGCGCTCTTGACCGCATGGTCTTCGAGCCGCGCTTCGCGCCTGATAGCCAGTCCATCTATTTCATCGCTGATGATGACGGCACGCAAAACCTTTGCCGCATCCCCATCTCTGGCGGCGAAGTCGCTCGCCCCATCGGCGGCCGCCTCTTCGTTAGCGGTTACTCTGTCTCCAAATCCGGCGCGATCATCGCTCAACTTGCGACCGCCGACCATCCCGACGAGCTGTACACCGTTCCCGCCGGCAAACTCACACAGCTCACGCATACCAACGACTCGCTCCTCTCCCAACTCAAGCTCTCTCACCCCCAATATGTCCACTTCAAAAGCAAGGATGGCACTACCGTCTCCGGCTACCTCTATAAGCCTCTCGACTACACTCCTGGCAAAAAAGCCCCCGCCATTCTGCGTCCCCATGGCGGACCCGTCTGGGCCTATTATGCCGAATTCACGCATCTCGCCCAGCTTTACGCCGCCCACGGCTACGCCGTGCTCTTGCCAAATCCGCGCGGCTCCGCCGGCTACGGACAGAAATTTGCCCAAGCTGTCTACGCCGACTGGGGTAACAAGGATTTTCAAGACGACATGGCCATGGTTGACTACGCCATCGAGCAGGGCATCGCCGATCCAGACAAACTCGGCGTCGGCGGCTGGTCCTATGGCGGCATGTCCACGGACTTCATCATCGCCCAAACCACACGCTTCAAAGCCGCCATCTCCGGTGCTGGCCAAGCTTTGGCCATCAGCTACTACGGTCACGACCAATACCTGCGCGACTACGAAACCGAACTCGGCCGCCCTTGGGAAAACAAGGAAGTTTGGGAAAAAGTCTCGCCTTTTTATCGGGTCGAAAAAATCACCACGCCCACCCTCTTTATGGGCGGCGACAGAGATTGGAATGTCCCCATTCTCGGAGGCGAGCAAATGTATCAGGCCATGAAGAGTCTAGGGCGCACCACTCAACTCGTGGTATACCCCGGTGAGTATCACGAATTCACCGTGCCCTCCCATATAAAGGACCGCCTTGAGCGTTACCTCGCCTGGTACGCCCACTACATCAAGGGCGATCCGGCCCCCGCCAGTCCTCCCTTGGAGTCTGCCGCAGCTCAGTAGCGCCACCTAGGCTCCCGTCGCGACATGCTAGGCCGTGCGAGCTGCACTCATGGAATCACGGTGATACTCGAAACCGGATGGATCTCCATCCACTGTGCGTGGTGGGTGTCCTGCACGTATGTCCCTACCATTCGTACGTGCGAACCCACAGGTGGTATCTGTACTGGCGTGTGATAGGACGGCGGGCAAGCCGCTTTGGCATCCCGCTGACTGACCGGGAACTTGCACACGATCTCGAACACCAGATTTCCTCGCTCGGCGCTCACATTTCCGGCATTCAAAAGATCCTTAAACTGTGGGTCCGGCTTAAGCCATCCATGTGTGTCGCCGTCCGCTTCGTGCCGGACTCCATCCGGCTCCTGGCCATTCGTTGCGTCCACGATTTTCCCCGTCACCGCCATGCATTTCTGCTTCACGATCAGCCGCGCGGGCTTATAGACGTGATTCCACAAGCTGTCATCGCACTGCACTGCCGCACCCAGCGTTGTAAAGGGAGGCGCAGTCGCCTGCGGCGCAGTTGGGGAAGCGCCCGAAACGCTGATGCTGCGCGACCAAACCCAACCTTCTCGCCCATCCTCCGCCTTGACGTGGTAGTAGCCGCCATGCGGAGTCGCATCCAGGACCGTCACTGTGGCTCCACTGCGGAGAAGTTCGATTGGTGGATTCGTTGTCGACGGATCGCTGCGAAGATTCGCGTTTCGTTTGACGGTCGCCTGCTGCGCCATCAGGCATGATGGACATGCCAACAAAAATAACGCCCACATCACAACTCGACTGATCTCGCTACTTCGGGAACTCGCTTGCATGATTCCCATTCTAACCACTCGCGCCTAATCCCTTGTCAGTACACCCCACCTCTTCTCCATATTGGCCGTCCTTGTGAACCGCGATTCAAAGGGCGCGCCGGATGCCCTGTGGATTGTCCAATTCAGTCCGCGGATATGCACCAGAGTCACCTTCATCGTACTGGTCCTGCGGTAATGTTCCGCCAGGCTCATCGATTGGGTGTTCAGCGTGCTGATCGACGCGAATGTCCGGGCAAGCCCAAGCTGTCGCGCGTACGCCTTCACCGCTGCATGTACGGAACTGTGTATTCGACGCCCACGCCATTTCGGAAGCACGAAATTGCCGTACCGCACTCCCTCATCTGGCTCGAGCACCCATGTGATTCCAAACGCCAGTTCCACGGCACCACTCGAAAAGCTCAGCCACCCGTAGCCCGTTGGCTCTCCGCTTACATAGGCAATGGCCACAGCGTCGCCCCGGTTCAGCCGCTTTTCGATTTCGTCCATGCGGAGTTCACCCATTGCGCTCACTTCAGCCTTGGCTCTATCAGCATCCCTATCTCTGGTGTACAACCTCAGCTCGACCTTTTCCTTCGAATAAGGCTCTGGCAGGGGCTCGTTCTTCATATCCGTCTCGAAGATGTAGAACACGTGCCAGTACACAGCGGGACGCAAAATTTCACGTGCCACCAGCAAGGTGAGTACCAAGGGACCCCTCCAGCGCAGGATCTCCCTTGCCCTCCTCCATTGAGCTGGGGACCATTCACTCATAAGCATTCACACCTTACTTGCTTCGCCCACATGTGCTGAGGCCAGCCTCTATTCCGGATTGCGTATCGCCCATCTCGTCGATATCGAATTTAGCCTGAAACTACCGGACGGCATTGTGCCGCATATTTCACTCCGCATGGCTTCCTTTGCACTTGGTCACATCATAGACTCGCTTCTTGCGCACGACCTGGTTCGTCACATGCGCGCCAGACGGAGCACCCGTCGCGTGCCGAGATTCTTTCCCTCCGCGCCTAACCTCATAGCTCCGGTTCTACAAAACCACTCATGTAATTTGACGTACTTAGGCAGCCCATTCGGTACGTAATCTGTGGCCTTGTTACCTTCGCTACGATCGCGTTACATAACAGATTGCACACAATCGCGCATGAAATATTCTCCATAGCCACACATCGCCCCGCACATCCCCGCACATGCTTTTGAACCGCAATAGTAACACCGAGCGACAAAAATCTATGGGGTGAGACTGGAAAGGTAACCTGATAAGTTCGGCGGAGTTTGGGACGGCTATTGGATTATGTGTTAAGTACGGTTCGGGAGAACGAAGAAAAGTCGAAATCAGATCGTGATATGGCCCTGTTCCGATTTGAACAGACTTACCGTTGAACCACCGTTATAAGTGTTGCTGGCTATAATCTCCACGCCCGGAGGTTCCCATGAAACCAGGCATCATCACTCTCGCAGGCACAGTCAGAAAGATAATCGATCGGTCCGTTCTCAATGAACCGGAGCACGCTCAAATCTCTTTCGCCGGTGCCGATTACCTTTACGACGAGCTTCGGATTCCCAACATTCACAATTGGGAGGTCGGCAAAGGCATCGAAGTGATAATACGACCCCGCTAGCAAACGCAACCGGGTCACCTAAACGCGCATTAAACGAACATGGAGTAGTGGGCCTTCGCCAGCCACTTGTTTAGGACGCCTGTGAAATACGGCTGCATATCGTTGAATGCTAGGCCCATTCCTAACTTTGGCTCCAGATATGCGACCGTCGCGTGGAGTTCCAGAAACTCCGTCTCGAAATATATCTCGATCAGCACGCCCGTCCCTTGGGGAAAGGGATTCATCATCTCTACGTAACATCCGTGCCAACTAAGATCGGTTATTCGCGACGCGGAAGTACGGGCACTCGCCTTCTCATCTATTATCTCGGCTGTGGCGGCAAACGGATACCTGGCCGTTCGGCGGCGTTCGAGTTGCATATAACTAAGCCTAGTTCTCAAATCTGAAGCAGTGCCGTTCCGTATTGCTCACGTCCGATGGCGGTGTCGTTGCCGGCGCGCTACGCCTTGATGGGTCATTGGACGACAAATTGGGCCCCGGAAGTGCCGTGAGCTAAACAGTTAAAGTTTATAGTGGTAGGGTATCGGCGTCTGTCGAATATTGGACAGATAGTATCTTTTGTTAACGCTTACTGCACTTCGGCCTCCAAAGCTACTCGCTCAGAAGGGCGGTATCTTCCCGCGAACCTTAACTTAGTCGTGTAAGACAACACTCAGGAGCGATTTGTTGATGTGGATCTCGCCGTTGTACTGGATGAAGCCCAGTTTCCTGAATTTGTTCATGAAAAAATTGACTCGCGACCGCGTTGTCCCAATCATCTCCGCTAACGTCTCTTGCGATACTTTGAGAAGCACCTTTTGAGGATGCTCTTGCGCGCCATAACGCGCGAGCAGCAGCAGGCTGCGCGCCAGCCGTTTCTCCGTGGAGTTGAATAGTTGGTCTATCAGGTCCGCCTCCACTCGTACGTTTCGCGCAAGCACATAAGCGATGAAGCGGTCGGAGAACCCGTGTTCCTCGTGGAGCGCGCGAATCATCTCGTCTTTCTCAATGACGAGTACAGTAGTAGGTGAAATCGCGGTCGCAGTCGCCATGCAAATGGACTGGCCCGCAAGGCACCCTTCCCCCAAAAAATCACCCGGTCCCAGAAGCGCCACAACGGCTTCTTTGCCGTTCTCATTGACTACAGTAAGCTTCACACCGCCTTCTTGAATATATATGACATTCTTGGCGCGATCGCCCTGCGCGAAAACCACTTCTTTTCCTCGAAACTTGCCAATCGTTCTCCCCAGACCGGCCGAGTCGAGAAATAGTTGCACATCGAAAGCAGGGATTCGTGAAGTCGCCTTTTTGGGGGAGCGACGGACGGAGACACGTTCAGCTGCTGAAGGCACCATTTGTGCCAGAATAGCATGGAAACCCGATCCTGCTAAGTGCTGAGTGTTCAATATTGAACAGGCGGACAACTGGCACAATGTCCGTAGTCGGGGTGAACTCCAACAAGTCTTCGGGCCTAGCTGCTGAGGAGAACCTTCCGCAAAGACTGGCGCACTTCTAATCCCCCATCGTAGCTAATGAATCCGTCCTTCCTGAACTGATTCACGAAGAAATTAACTCGCGGGCGCGTAGTACCGACCATCTCCGCAAGAATTTGATGACTTACGATGGGAATCTCAACAACTGCCGGGCCGCTCCGATCCAAGTGCGCTAGCCGCAGAAGCACGCGCGCCAGCCGTTGTTCCGCAGAGGAAGTCAGCAAATCCGCTACGTGCTCCTGATAGTACTTGACCCTGGACAGCAGATAGGCCACCAGGGAATTTGACGTCTTATTCGTATTGCGAAGCATTTGGAGCATTTTTTCTTTCTTGATCGTACGGATGGAACTGGCGGTCAAGGCGACGGCGGTGGACATACGAAAGGGATAGCCCGCGAGGCAAAGCTCGCCAAAAAAATCATTTACGCCCAGGATCGTGGTAACTGCCGAGGGACGATGCTTCGATCGAGTGATGAGCCGCACCCCTCCTTCTTGAATGTAGAAAAGTGTCTGAGCAGGCGCACCTTGCGTGTAGATGTTTTGCTTGTTCCGATAGTGCGAGACCTTGCCTCCCAGGCTGTCTCCTGAAGAGAAAGCGCCAAGGTGCGAACCCATCTTTTTCTTGCGTTTCATAGGTCGTTCCGCTCCTAACCGAGGCGTTTCTCGAAGCGACGGTTACCCAGTGGCTGCGCTCGCCCGTTTATGATTGCCCCGCTGACTTCGCGGACTTCCGATGAGCTTCTTGCGACCATTGGAAAGCTTTATTGGCATGTTCCAATGCTTGCTTGGAATGTTCGTGTCCTGTCTGGTGATCTTCTTTCCCGTGGTGCGCAGCGGCAGCACGGTGCGCGTGCGCAGCGAGTTCGTGAAATTCCGCAGCCCTTTGGTGCGAGTCATTTGGCATGGTGTTTCCCATCCTCTGTCCGGTACAGCTTAGAACCCGTCCCTTTTACAGACTGTTCAATTATCGACACTCGCCCCGCGGCCAAGGAATCCATCGTTTTCAGGAAATGGGAGAAGGCAGTGGTGCCGAAGTGCGTCTAACAATCGCCAAAAGTTATGGGTCAACCACTATTTACTCACGGAGTATGGCCCGTCGGCCCCCGGGCGATAGTCCGAGTAAGTGAGGATCCGTTCGATGCCGAGACTCTTCAGGAAGAGGATGCGGGCGCTGGCCCGTACTTCGAGTCGTTTCGGCACCCAGACTGCGTCACCGACACAAGTCTGCTCCAGAATGATGTGCGAGCCACGCTGCACGCGGGCCACAAACAGACCCATCGAGAATGACTGCGTTACCTGCCCGTCGACTTTGATCCAGCCGAAGTCCTGCTTGTCGACCCAAAGCTTGCCTTCCACTTTCGAAAACATCTTGCCGTACTTGCCGCGCGCGTGATAGCCCGGGTGCGGCGTGGCCTGAAGCACATAGGTCGCCCTTCCGCCGACTATCTCTTCGCCGATCAGACGGAAGTCAAACGCCTCGGTCACATCCCGGAGGAAAGACCTGTTTTCCTGGTCCTTGCTCAGCCGCACAGTCTTCTCGTCCGGCGTTTCATGCTTCAGCTTGTTTAGATCCTCGTCGCTTTTCCTCTGTTCCTTGGCCGATGGAAGCTGCCCGTTGTGTTCCATTAGCTGCTCGAAGCGGGCGCCATTGACAAGAATCATTCTGCTGACGTCGACATTTTCCGATTTCACCTGCCCGAGCGAGTTCAGGCGCCGATCCTCATCACGCTCCGTGTATGTGTAACGGCCGCGTGCTTGCCAACTGCGCTCGGTGGCCGCGATCGACGGGCCTACGATCTGACCGGCGTCCAAGACGCTGGCATGATTCTGAGGTGTGTCTGGCCCGCTACTTTGAGCGAAGAGTGCGGTTGAAGCTGCAGCCATGACTAAGAGCATTTCCATGCGGGATTTAGTCAAAGTTTCCATTTTTGACCCGACGGAAGCCGAAGACCTTGAAGAATCGGGAACCTTGCATAGACTAAGTCGTCGAGAGTCCAGCGTCTGTGCGAAAAGGAACAGGTCTAGTACGACGGGAACCACAACCGATAGAAGTGAAACGTTGTCCCCTGCGTAATAGTGTCCAAAAGTGAACAGACTGCTCTTAAAACGGGGGGTAGCTTATACCTGCATACTGCCCGAGTTCCCTAGCGACTCAGCTGTCAACCTGTTCCGAAACTCTTTGCCAGTCAACCGCCGCTTCCTCTCTCAGCCTGCCGGTGCCTTCGGAGAAGGGCTGAGATTATGGATTCGCCATTCGACCTCACGTCCCGAAACATTCGCATTATGTGCAAACCGTTCATCCTGCTGCCCGTAGTGCTTTTGGGTCTCCACGCGCCCGCCGCAGCACAAATACATGCGCCACAGATGATTCTGGCGCAAGAACCTCTTCCGCCGATCGTTCGGCTGGCTTCCGCTTTCGTTCTCCCGCCCCATCACACGGAAGAGTCGTCAGGTCATTTCCTTCCCATAGTTGCAGGTGCTTTCGAGGGCAATTACACGCTGGAGCGCCTTACGCCAATCGAAGAAGTTAAGACTTCGCTGCTTACGCAGTGGCGACTGCCGCTCATCCAACTGTGGGGCGGACGGCTACAACTGGACGGCTATATGGGCTCGCTGAAGACGCAGAACACGCAGCTCGGTCCTTTAAGCCATAGTGCTCCGCAGTACTTTCGTCTCTCGCGGCAGAGTTATGTGGGCGCGCCGCGTTCGCTCGACCTCTACGGCGTCAGTCTGAGCTGGCACTTTGGCAGCGAGCACGCCGAACGTCCGAGCCAGATTTGGCAGCGGCTGGCGCGGATCGTTGACGGCCTGCGATAATCTCGCAGGGTAAATCTCACCCGGTTCATCGACTACAACGTCGAGATGCCAAGGACGATGCTGCCGGGATCGTCCGCAGCATTCGACCAAGCGGCGGCGCGCCCGGATTATTCTGTTGTCATGGGCAATGACCTATGATTAGCTCACAATTAGTGATCCTGGCCAGAGCGCGAAGGATTCCTTCCCTGCCTCCAACGCTTTCCTGGGGTTTCTACAAGTTCAAGCAATCGCACAACTCGCTAACGCTACCGCGTGCGCGCGGATAGGCGCTGTCCGATCGGCAAGCTCGATTCGTCGGAATTTGCACCGGCAAGGATTGATGAAAATACTACTCTATAATCCAGATAACGGTGTCACCCGCAACTTCATGCCGCATCTTTGGATGTTTCTGCTGCAAGCACTCACTCCGCCTGGCCACGAAGTCGTGCTGATTGACGGCAACGCGCAGCCCATGGATGAAGATGGTATCGCGCGCTACGTGCTTGAACAAAATATCGATCTGGTCGGCATCGGCGCGATGACCAGGATGATCGCCAAAGCTTATCGCATGGCCGACGCTGTACGCGCCGCCGGAGTAAAAGTCGTGATGGGTGGCCCTCACGTTACCGAAATGGCCGATGAAGCGCTCGGGCGAGACGGCGGGCCGCGCCATGCGGACGCCGTTGCTCTTGGCGAAGCCGATGAGACATGGCCAAGAATCGTGGAAGACGCTGCTCGCGGCACGCTCAAGGATGTATACGCACCGGTGGACGACTTTGGCCAGGAGCGTAAGCCGTCGCTGCAGCAGTATCCGGTGATTCCCTGGAACAAAATCAAGCTGGACCAATTCAATTTGCTCCCGAGCGCCTTGCACCCGCTGCTAAAGCGCGTGGGTGGCGGCTGGGGAACGTTTCGGATAGTCCCGGTGGAGTCCGGACGCGGTTGTCCTTACGGATGCGAGTTTTGCACGGTCACGGGATTTTTTGGCGACTCCATCCGCTTTCGCTCCAATGAAAGTGTGGTGAACGAACTATTGCTCCTCAAGGCGCGCGCGCGGGAAGAGGGCGGTCAGATTGCCGTATTTTTCATCGACGACAATTTTGCCATCAACGTAAAGCGCACTAAGTCGCTCCTCCGAGACATCATCGCCGCTAACGCCCAAGTCCATTGGGTCGCACAGATCAGCGCCAATCTTCTGCGCGACGAGGAACTCGTCGATCTGATTGCCGCCGCGGGTGGCAAGTGGATCTTCATCGGGATGGAATCCATCGATCCGGCTAACCTTGCGGACGTAAAAAAAGGCTTCAACAAGCCGGGCGAGTACGCTGTGGTGCTTGATCGTCTCGCCCAACGCAACGTTTTTGCAATCACATCCTTTATCTTCGGCATGGACAATGACTCGACTGGCGTAGCGGAGCGAACTCTAAAGGAAATTCGCAGTTGGCCTCCGGGACTTCCTATTTTTGGCTTGCTCACTCCATTGCCCGCGACGCCGCTATACAAAAGGTTGGAAGCCGCTGGGCGGCTCACACGTCCGAAGCACTGGCAAGAATTCATACCCTTTGCGATGGCGCACACGCCGCTCAAGATGAGCATCGACGAAGCTCATAATGAAGTGCGAATTGGGTGGGCCAATTCTTACAGTCCGGCCGCCATCGAAAAGGCTGTGGATTCGCTCAAGCACAAGCCGCTCGGTTATCGCATCAACATCCTTATCGCGCGCCTGTGTTTCCGGGGAATTTATTTTCCGCAAATGGGCCGCTTCGCATGGTTGAAAACGATTCTTGAAAATCGGCGCACGATTCTTAAACTAATGTGGCAAGGCTTCGGTTTTGGCCTGCACGCCGTGGCGCCCGCTGTCGCCACCCAGTCAGCTACAGGACAAGACCGCAGCTAAAAATGCCCTAAATCCCATTGATTTCTACAGCATAGACCTGACTAACTCCATCCGAAGGCGCGCGCATATTCTGGAAGCGCCCCCAAGCGCACTTCAAAGTACGCTGGGCCGAAAGGATTACAACATGAAGCATTATCGATACTCTGGCGTTCTTCTCCTCGCTTGCGGGCTCATTGCTCCGGTAGCCATCGCCGCTGGCGTCCGATTCCAAGACGAGAGGCAGCAACAAGAAAATCGTCCAGAAGACAATCGCCGCCGGGATGAAAACCAACGCAATCGCAGAGACAATCAAAACCGCCGACGTACGTATGACCGCGCGCATAAGGACTATCACAACTGGGACGACAACGAAGACCGGGCCTACCGGCAATACCTTCAGGAAAATAACCGCGAATATCGTGATTTCTCTCGCAACAACCGACGGGAACAGCAATCCTACTGGAATTGGCGCCACAGTCATCCAGACGCCGATCAAAATCCCCGAAACCGCGATCACGAAAACGACAACCGCGATAACCAAAACGAACACCACCCGCCAGCAGGAAACTAGTTCCTTGGGCTGAGTGCGTCGTGAAGTTAAGCGCGACCGTATTTTCTGGCCAACGATCACCAGTGCCAGATCAGCCGTTTCCCAAATCCCAGCCTTGGGGGAACTTTCAGCTCCGCCATCACAACTGTCCCTTTTAGCTAGGCCATTACGAAGCGTCCCTCGACTATTACGTTTTGTCCTCCGCATGTGCAACTTGATCCTCCTCCGCCACCTCGACTGACCACGAGTTGAGTGCGGAGAAATACACATAGGTCGAAGCTGCGAAACCTCCATTGCCACTCGTACAGTTGCCTATTAGAATGACGACGACTTGAAGGATCACTTATGCCTGCCACGCGCGCGAACGGAAAGATCTGCTATATCGAGATTCCCGCCACCGACGTTGCGAGCTCGGCCGAATTCTACAGACGTGTCTTCGGCTGGAACATCAGACAACGCGGCGATGGTCATACCGCTTTTGACGACACGACCGGCCAAGTAAGCGGCACTTGGGTACTCGGGCGTTCTGCCGCCTCAGCACCCGGCCTTCTCGTTTACGTTATGGTGGACAGCGTGGCCGCGACCCTTGAGGTAATCGTCGCAAACGGGGGCGAAATCGTGGAGCCAATTGGTGCGGATGCACCCGAGATCACTGCGAGGTTTCGCGATCCGGCAGGAAACGTGATTGGCCTCTACCAGGAACGCGCCTGACCGCGCAGCATGCCGCCCATCGTAGGCTTACTTCGGCAGTTCCCGGCTACCGTCGTTCCTTCGCATTCGCCCCAGACTGACCCTTAGGCGCGTGCGGAGATTCTTTCTCCCTTCCCACGTCGAAGGTTCATCTCTTCGGACTGTTCCTTTTCGCACAGATTTAGTTTCGAGCAGTCGCTATAAGTGTCGCTAGGTGGAATTTCTCTCCCAGGAGATTTCTATGTGAAGAAGAAAACCAAGAAAGAATTCGGCGAAGCGATACGTGCCAGCGTCAAGCAAGAAATGGCCAAGCCGCGCATGGCAAAATCCGCGCGCGAAGCGGAAATAAATCTAGCCGCTGCACGAATCGCTCCGGGTAAGCCACGAAAGAACAAGCGGCAGTAGCATCTGCTTCCTCTTCTGCGGCGTGTAAGATAGTCTGCGCATTTGTGGAAGTGGGGGAGACCACTAGAAACACTGATCTCGGACGAAGAAGTGCGAAAATGCCAGACGAAGAGTGGATCAAAACGCTTGCAGATGGTAGAAGAGTGAAATTTATCTACCAGGCACTGCCGAACGACGGGGCGTTTATCACCGCGCAGCTGGCAGGTAATGAGGTCGTCTATTCTGTCGTATTGACCAAAGCAGGAAACCCGCTTAGTCATGAAGATGTTGAAAGTCATTTCAAGGGTGAGCTTGCGAAGAAGTGATCACACTCAATTGGAACGTCAGCAACGAAAGTTGGCATATTTGAGCACGTTCTGAGTATCGAGGACGATCGAAGCCAGTCCGCAGACTGAAAGGAGTTTCCCATGTCACTGATCCTGGTGGTTATTATCCTGCTGCTCTTGTTTGGCGGCGGTGGGGGGTATTACGGATATCGGAGATGGGGGACGGGCGGAGGCCTAGGGATTGTCGGGACGATCCTGATTATCCTGTTGCTTTTGTACCTGTTCGGCGGATTACGTCTGTGACGTGATCAGATATTTTTGTACCAGCAGGAGTAAGAAGGAAATCGATGCTGAACTTTACTCCCACGAGTAGCAAGAACCCGAAATCGTCATAGACTTGCCGGCCCGATCGTTCCAGCCCCAACCCCATGCAACGAGCGGAGTCCGACGCGGGCGCCAATCGCCCCACAACATGACGCGCGCCACCTACATCAACGTTGCTGGCGTGAACAAGCGTCTTGCCTGCCGTAGCAATGCCACGCTGGCGTTGCCTAGTAGCTTTGTTCAGGAAAGGCAGCGGAGCTACGCCACTACTTAGAATTGCTCCATCGACGCTGCCGGGGTATCCTCTCCCATTTCAGGGAGATGCCAATGAATTGCCGGACGGTTTTGCATGCAGCGAAATGCTTCGTAAGTGGGTTGCTCTTTTTGCCAGCCTTAGCGCAGCCCGTTCTCGCTCAGCAATACGACCAAAAACTCTTCGCCGAAATGCGCTGGCGCTGCATTGGTCCGTTTCGCGCCGGCCGCACCGTAGCCATCAGCGGCGTGCCGCATCAGCCCAACCTTTTCTACATGGCCGCGGTCAATGGAGGCGTTTGGAAAACCACTGATTTCGGCAACGCGTGGTCGCCGATTTTTGACGACCAGCCCACCGGCTCCGTCGGCGCGCTGGCAGTTGCTCCCTCCGACCCCAACATCATTTATGTGGGCAGCGGCGAAGGACTCCAGCGCCCCGATCTATCCACCGGAGACGGAATATACAAGTCCGCGGACGCCGGCAAATCCTGGACGCACTTGGGCTTGCGTGACGCCCAGCAAATCACCGCGATTCTGGTCGATCCCAAGGATCCGAGCCGCCTCTTCGTTGCCGCGGAAGGCCATCCGTACGGGCCTAACGACGAGCGCGGCGTGTTTCGTTCCACCGATGGCGGCCAGTCTTTCCGGAAAATTCTGTACAAGGACGAAAATACCGGCGGCGCCGATTTGGCGTTTAATCCAGGAAATTCGCAAATTATTTATGCAACACTCTGGGCCGCCCGCGTCGCGCCATGGGAAATTCGCAGCGGCGAATCTTTTATTACCGCGGGGAGCGGAATTTTTAAGTCTGTTGATAGCGGCAATACTTGGCTCTCTTTAAATAAAGGCCTTCCGGCAGCGGAAGACCAGATTGGACGAATTGGTATTGCCATTTCGCATAGCCAGCCGAATCGGATTTACGCAACGGTGGAAGCAAAAAAGAATGCAGGCATCTATCGGTCTGACGATGCGGGCGAATCGTGGAAGTTGGTTAATTCCGATCATCGCATCGGCGGACGCGGACCAGGAGCGATGGGAATTGCTGTCGCTCCGGATAATCCCGACGTAATTTACGTGGCAAACACTACAACGTGGAAATCCACTGACGGCGGCAAGACTTTTGTGGGATTCAAAGGCGCTCCCGGCGGCGACGATTACCAGCGTATCTGGATCAGCACGGAAAATCCGCAGACTATCGCGCTCAGCTCTGATCAAGGCGCCATTGTTAGCGTGAATGGCGGCGCTACCTGGAGTTCCTGGTACAACCAGCCAACCGCGCAGTTTTATCACGTTACGACTGACAATCGATTTCCGTATTGGGTGTACGGCGCGCAGCAGGAAAGCGGCTCGGCGGGAACCATGAGCCGCAGCGATTACGGCGAAATTACTTTTCGCGAGTGGCACTCCGTCGGTGTCTTTGAATATGGCTACATCACGGTGGATCCGCTCGATCCGAATTTTATTTACGGCGCTCGCTTGACACGCACCAACCAAGCGCTGGGTGAAGTCGCGGATATAGCGCCGGAACCCATTCGACGCGGCGAATACCGCTACGACCGCACGCTGCCGGTGGTTTTTTCTCCGCTTGATCCGCACGCGCTGTATTTTTCCGCAAACGTTTTATTCAAAACCATGGACGGAGGAAAAAACTGGAAAATCGTCAGCCCAGACCTCACGCGCGAATCGTATGAAATTCCCGCGAATCTCGGCGTGTTCACGAAATCGGATCCGGAAAAAGGCAAGCATCGCGGAGTGATTTACGCTGTCGCCCCGTCCTTCAAGGACGTAGATACCATTTGGGCGGGCACCGACGACGGATTGATTCACTTGACGCGGGACAGCGGCAAGTCCTGGCAAAACGTTACGCCGCCACAACTGACGCCGTGGAGCAAAGTCTCCATCATCGAAGCAGGACATTTTGATGCGGGCACAGCTTACGTGGCCGTCAATCGTTTCCGGCTCGACGATTTACACGCGTATATTTACCGCACGCGCGATTTCGGTAAATCCTGGCAGGAAATAACCAAAGGCTTGCCAGACAATGCACCCGTAAACGCGGTTCGCGAAGACCCGCTGCACAAAGGATTGCTGTTTGCGGGAAGCGAAACTTCCGTTTACGTTTCTTTTAGCGATGGCGATGCCTGGCAGCCGTTGCAACTCAATCTGCCGCACACTTCGATGCGTGACCTAGCGATTCATGGTGACGATCTAATCGTCGCAACGCATGGCCGCTCGTTCTGGATACTCGACGACATAACTCCGCTGCGGCAGCTCAATAGCAGCGTTGCGGATGCACAAGTTCATCTCTTCGCACCACAAGAGGCGGTGCGGTTCCGTTGGAATCGCAATACGGATACGCCGCTGCCGCCGGAAGTTGCCGCGGGAAAAAATCCTCCTGACGGCGCCATCGTGGACTACTATCTCGGCGCGGCGTCGAATAGTCCGGTGAAATTGGAGATTTTCGATGCGCAAAGCCGGCTGGTGCGCAGCTACGCAAGCACCGACAAGCCAAAGCCGCTCGAAAAAATCGCGGCCGAAAATCCTATTCCGCTGTACTGGGTGCGTCCCACGAATATTCTGTATGCCGAGGCGGGGATGCATCGCTTCGTGTGGGACCTGCACTATCCGCCTCCCCTCGCTCTGGAACACGAATATCCCATCTCCGCAATTTACCAGGACACGCCGGAAATTCCGCTCGGCGCGTGGCCGCTGCCTGGGAGTTACACGGTGAAGCTCACCGCCGCCGGGAAAAGTGTTTCCCAGCCACTGATCGTAAAGATGGACCCGCGCATTCAGACTCCTCTTGCTGATCTGCAAAAACAATTTGATATGGAAAGCGGCGCGGTGAACGGCATGAATGAGAGTTTTCAATCGCTTGCGCAGGTGCAATCCGTACGTGCGCAGTTGAAGGATCGCGCCGCCCATGTGCCGAAAGGGCCGCTATCAGATGCACTCGCTGTCCTGGATAAGCAACTTATCGAGTTGGAAGGAAGCGCAGAGACCAATTTTTTCGGCTTGCCGACTGCGGGCAAGCAGCCCGAGAATTTTTCCACGCTGCATCAGCACTTCGCCTCGTTACTGGGCGTCGCCGACAGCGCGGATGCCGCGCCTACATCGCAAGCGACGGCTGTCTACCAGGAACTGCAAGATGCGCTGAAGACATTAAGTATGCGGTGGACCAAATTGCGCGACCAAGACATCCCAGCGCTGAACGCCGATCTAGAGAAGGCTGGATTAGCGCCACTGGATTATCGTAAGCCTGCCGAGACTCCTCCGTCCGCAGATCATAGCGGCAACGACGAGCCGTAACTCCATGGGATTAATATTTGCCCGCGTGGAGCATAATAGCCATCGTAAATTCGGCAGGTTCATAGGAGAGGGAATATGCGATTTTCACGCCGCTCTGGAGACCGTGTGATTTATATTCTAGTGGTCGCCGCTGTTGCCTTTCTGGTGCTCGGGTATCGCGTGCTGCACACGAAATTTAGAGCAACTGGCAAAGCGCCTGCCGTGGGCGTTGCGGCTCCGGACTTCACGTTGAATTGGCAGGAAGGAAAAGCGGTTAGCCTGCACGATTTTCGGGGTCAATGGGTAGTTCTCTATTTTTATCCCAAGGACTTCACCAGCGGCTGCACGGTAGAGGCGCATAATTTTCAGCGCGACCAGGCGCAGTATGCAGCGAGAAACGCCGCGATCGTTGGCGTGAGCATGCAGGATGAAGATTCCCACAAGAAGTTCTGCACAAAAGAAGGACTAAGCTTCAAACTTCTGGCCGATACCAAACACGACGTGTCCGCTGCTTACGATTCCGTAATAAACCTAGGCGTGGCCAAGATTTCCGCGCGGCACACCTTCCTGATTGATCCGGGGGGAGTCCTTCGCAAGGTGTACCTCGATGTTAATCCGCAAAAACACAGCGAAGAAGTGCTCGCCGCTCTGGACGAATTGCAGAAAAAGTCAGCCACGAAGTAAAAACTAATTCTGTAAGTGCGAACCAGGAAATTCTTCTAAGCTAAAAGTCGAAAGCGCAACGAGGTGACCGATGAACTACAAAATATTTGGTGAGTTTGCTGGATTGCTTTGCGTAATGGGACTTGGCATTACCCTTATGCTGAATGCGCATCCGGTCAAAACAGAAACCGTGCACTACAACAGTGGAGACGAAACGGTAAGCGGTTTTCTGGCGCTGCCGAAAGGCGGCGGAAAGCATCCGGCGCTAATCGTGATTCACGAATGGTGGGGCCTTAACGATCAGGTAAAAGAGGACGCCCAGAAATTTGCCGCGGAGGGTTACGTGACGCTAGCGGTGGATTTGTATCGCGGCAAAGCGGCTACTTCGCCAGACGAAGCTCATGAATTGATGCGCGGCTTGCCTGAAGACCGCGGAATTCGCGATCTCGAAGCCGCATTTGCCTATTTGGCGGCGCGGCCCGACGTGAAGGCGGACAAGATCGGGGTTGTTGGCTGGTGCATGGGCGGAGGATGGGCCATCAAGCTGGCCGTGCAGGAGCCGAAACTCGCCGCGTGCATCGTGAATTATGGATCGTTGCCTATCGATCCGGAAAACATCTCCAAAATCAAGGCGCCGGTGCTGGGAAACTTTGGCGCGGAAGACCGTGGAATTCCTCCGAGCGCGGTGCGCGCGTTTGAAAAGGCGATGAAAGAAGCCGTGGACATCAAGATTTACGACGGCGCAGGCCATGCCTTTGAGAACCCGAATAATAAAGACGGTTACCGTGCGGAGGCTGCCGCAGATGCGTGGAACCGCATGTTTGCATTTTTGAAACGCACATTGCAGTAGAGAAATATTATCGGGGAACCTCCCCGGGAGGCTAGACGGCTACTTGCGGTGGCCAAATAGGCCGAAGCCGAGGCGAAATTGGATGGTGTTAATTCCAGGATTCCGATCGCCGATTCCGGCACTGGAAATGTGCATATAGCGCACTTCAGCGCTCCAATTGTATTTTCTGCGCAGGAAATGTATTCCGGCGGTTCCGCCAGTGGTGAAATTTACGCGAGAACCTCCGACCGGCGTCTGCACATTCGTGAATAACGTGCCGGCGTCAAGCTCCATATAAGGCACGGCTCCAGGGTGCGATGTGAAGTCCCACTTCAATCCAACCGGGTTGATGCCGATGCCGTAAGTGGTTCCGGTGCGTTGCGTAATCAGGAAAATCGGGACGACGTCAACTGCATATTCAAAATTGCCTCGCAGAAATCCGGGCCCGTGCGTTTGCGTGAGTATCCAGCCGTAGCGCCCGCCAACATTGAAAATGCCATCGTCGGATTCGCTTCCGTTGATGGCATGGCCTCCGCCGATCCACAGTTGCAGCTCGTGACCGCCCTTTTCCGGGCGGCCCTGCGCCCGCAGAGAAGAGTTACAAAGCGAAAGCACGGCCAGCAGCAGAAAAAATACCTTGGTCACTGCGGAGTTTCCTCCCTTTCCCGGAGAAAGCGCATCTCGTTGCAGCAGGGTCTTCCGAGACTTTAGCTATCGGCACCATGGGACACGGTAGGCACCGGGGGCCACCATGCACCGTATTACAAATAAACGTGTGCAGAGAAGATATAGAAATTCGGGCCGAAAGGCGACCTGTTCCTAATTCAATTTTCTGTTATCGACTTCTGATTGTGATTTGTTGTTACTTCACTTCAGATAGGTGCGTACGATTTGAATGACGTCGTCGGCGGCTTCTTCCGAAGATTTTGAATTCTTAGGCATGTGGTTGCGGATGTGATCTTCCATCAGCTCGGCCATGAGACTGTTGATGGCGCCGCGCGCGGCAGCGAGTCGCTGCAGGACGTCGGCACAGGGTTCGTCCTCGTTGAGGGCGCCCAGGACGCTTTGGAGCTGCCCAAGAACTTTCTTGGTGCGATTAACGAGATCCAACTTTTCTCTGGAAGTATGTGACATTTCGCTTGCCTACCCCGATGGGGTATTGGTATCAAGGTTCCAGTCACTCCGCCAGTAATTTTTTCGGCAAAGTAGAAAGGATCTGTAGGCCTTCATGCCGTTAATACTATTTACGTATCGGGGGCGCGCGTCAAGTACAGGTATGTGGCTAATCCTGCTGGTATTTATTTTTTCAGGAGGCGTACTTGTTGCGCAAGAACCCGAGCCAAAAGAGGTTGCTGCGACACGTGAGGCGGAGGCCGCGCCCGTCGCCGATCCGATCCCAGTGATGTTTCCGCATCCGGAGAGCGACCGCTGGTGGATATCGGGCCAGGCGAACCTTATCGGTCAGTGGCATCCGGCGTTTCATTCCCCTTACTCCGGGGAGAACAGCTTTTCCGCGCAGCCGCAGGAAGCGACTTCGCGGGTACTTACTCTATTCACGAGATTGCGGGTGAGCCGCAGCACGGAATTTCTCTGCGATGTGCAGGAAACGGGAGGGCACGGCCTAGGCGAGGCACTGGGCATTGCGGGTTTTCCGAATTTAGACGTGGTGCGCAACCCCACATTGAGCAAAGCACCTTACATGGCGCGATTGATGTGGCATCAGATCATTCCGCTTAGCAATGAAAAAGAAGCGGCCACGCGATCGGCATTTTCCCTTTTCAGGGAACTGCCTGCGCGGCGATTGGAAGTTCGCTTTGGCAAATTCAGCATGGCGGATTTTTTCGATTTGAATACTTACGGCACGGACAGCAATTTTCAGTTCATGAATTGGGCGGTGGATAACAACGGCGCTTATGACTACGCCGCGGATACGCGGGGTTTCACGTTCGGGGCGCTGTTTGAATACCACGACCGGCGTTGGGCGCTGCGATTCGCGGAAGGATTGATGCCGAAAGTGGCCAACGGCATACATCTGGATGCGGATGTAAGCCGCGCGCATGCCGAAAACATCGAATTTGAGCTTCGCGGCAAGGTGTTCAACGGACAAGAGGGTAGTATTCGATTTCTGACACTCGTTAATCATGCCAACATGGGAAGTTACCGTGAAGCAGTGGAGAAATTTCTGGCGGGCATTACACCAAAACCTGACATTACGGCACATCCTTTACAGACCACGGTAAAGTACGGGTTTGGCGTTAATTTCGAACAGGGAATCAAAGACTGGGCAGGCATTTTTGGGCGATGGGGATGGAATGAAGGGCGACATGAATCCTACGTGTACACCGAAATCGACCACACCGTACAGCTAGGGGTAGGGGCCAGCGGGAAACGCTGGGGGCGCAATTTCGACCGGGCCGGAGTTGCTTTTGTGTCCAGCGGAATTTCGCGTGATCATCAAAAGTATTTGGCATTGGGAGGAAGCGGTTTTATTTTGGGCGACGGGCGGCTGAATTATGGGCGCGAAAACATCGTGGAGACGTACTATACATTGCACGCATGGAGAGGTGTGTATCCCGCGTTTGGCTTACAGTACGTGCATAATCCGGGATATAACCGCGACCGGGGCCCGGTGGTGGTGCCATCGTTGCGGTTACACTTAGAGTTTTAGGGTAAAGGATCGTGATTACTTTTTTTGTCCATCGTATTAAGATTTAATGAGCGCAGGTAAAGGGCGCGGCAATTGAAGCTTGGCGGCGCGACAGAAATGAAACGTAAGGATCGTCGAATTCGGTGTGGGGCACGTTACGCGGTGCCGGTGATTCTGTTGTGCGCGTCCGTTATTTTCTTGGGCACCGCGGAGGCAGCCGACAGCCATACCCATAATAGTGGATTTATTCAGCGGGCAGCGGAACCGTACTTCGCGATCGCCGATTTTGACGGCGACCACCTGCCAGACCTTGTCACAGTGCAAACGGGTGTAACTTCTGCTTCTGAATCCCGCTACTGGGTACACTTCCGACTCAGCACAGGCGCCCAGCTATCGTTCGGAGTTACGGGTCCACGGGGCGGCCTTCAACTGGCTCCGCGCGACGTTAACGGCGACCACATTCCGGATTTAATAGTATCAACTGCGATAGTCAACCAACCGGTCGCGGTGTTTCTAAATGACGGGCATGGCAAGTTTTCGCTCGTCGATCCAGCGGCATTTGCGCCGGCGATTCAAGATCGAGAAACGTTCCTGAGTCTAGCGACGGGGCAATGGACGGACGATGTGGTTGGCGCACCGACACGGCCGCTGCTTGGCGAAAACGGAGAGTGGAAAGCGTTCTCGACGGCCAAGAAAGTCCGCGAAGCTATTTTGTTGGAATCCGTACTTGTACTTAACACGCGGGAGCATTCACCTTCCTTTGGGCGCGCTCCGCCTAATTTTTCCCATACCTAAAAGACAGCATTCAGAGGCGCGCTCCGCGAGACCTCTGAAATTACCAAAATGAACCACTAGGTTTCGGCCCAAGTTTCGACCATGGGCGGGATGTGTCCGCGCAAGCGCTGAATAGAGCGGCCAAGAGGGCCCTTGATCGCCGGTTTTGCCATTGGGCAGTGTTTCATAACGTCCGCGGGAGAAAAATGTATGAGGGAAATCACATGCTATTTTTATGGAAACGCTTGAGTTTTGCGGTGCTAGCAGCCGCGGGATTCGCCGGGAGCGGGTACGCGCAAAGGGCGCTCAGTTGGGAGGAAATTCGAAACAGATTCGAAGCCGCAAACCCAACACTGCGGGCTGGGCAGATTGGCATCGACGAGTCTCGCGCCCAGGAGATCACCGCCTATCTGCGGCCGAATCCGGGCTTCACTTTGCTAACGGATGGGACTCAAATCGCCCGTTACAAAGGAGTCTGGCAGCCTTTCGCGGGCACCCTGCTTTCAACCAGTTTGAGTTATTTGCACGAACGCCAGCACAAGCGGGAGTTACGGCTGGAGAGCGCTCAAAAAGCGACAGGAATCGCCATTTCCGGTCAGGCGGATCTGGAACGAACACTGATTTTTGTTTTGCGGATGGCCTTTGTGCAAACGCTGCAGGAAAAAGCCATCCTAGACTTGGCAAAGGAGAACCTGTCGTATTACGACCACGTGCTCGGCGTGAATCGCGAGCGATACAAAGCAGGTGCGATCGCACAGGTGGATTTAGACCGTCTGGAGCTTCAACGAGTGCAGTATGAATCCGACCTGCAAATTGCGGAAGAGAGTTTAGAGACTGCGAAAATCGTGCTTCTCATGCTCCTGAACGACCGGACGCCGGTGGAGCAATTCGACGTCACCGGTCCCTTCGACTTTTCGAGGCAAATTCCCCCACTTGAGGACATACGCCATGAGGCCATCGATGCACGACCGGATTTGAGGGCTGCTCTGCAATCCATCGAAAGGGCCAAGACCGATCACCAGCTAGCGATCGCTAACGGGTCAACTGATCCAACCTTGAGTGCGTGGTATACGTACAATCCCTCGTTCAACAACCCGTTTGCTCACCAAACGCTCGGGGTCAGTATCAACATTCCCCTCCGCATCTCCGACCGGAATCAGGGAGAGAAGAAGCATACGGAACTGGACATCGACCGCACCGAGAAGCTTATGGAAGCGACGCGGGCGCGCGTGTTTAGCGATGTGGATTCGGCGTACGCGACGGTCCATAGCGCAGTGATCCTTCTGCAGCCTTACAAAGATAGGTACCTGCGACAGGCGTCGAGAGTCCGGGAAACGATTGCGTTTTCCTACGAACACGGTGCGGCATCGCTTCTGGATTTTCTGAACGCCGAAGCGAATTACCGGAGCGTACAAGTTAATTATTTGAACCTGGTTGCTTCCTATCTGAATGCCGCAAGCCAATTGAATCTTGCGGTAGGACGCGAGGTGGTCCAATGAGACATCTGGGCTTCGACACGGCCGCTCTATCTCTCGCTCTAGGTTTATTCCTTTCTGGCTGCGGCGAGGGCAAAGGGGATCCTAAAGCGGAGGCCCCGCCAGCAGCGAAGGTCGAGCGCGAAGAAGATGCCAACGTCGTACAAGTGGACCATCCCGAGCAATTCCCATTGGCTACGGCGGTGTCTCATGCGTCGACGTGGCAGTTGTCGGCGACCGGCACGGTTAGCCCGGATATTTCTAGGACTGTTCCGGTCATTTCGATTGCCACTGGCCGCGTCGTGGAGATTCACGCTCGCCTCGGCGATACGGTCAAAAAAGGCCAGCTCCTGCTGCGCGTGCAGAGCGCCGATATTTCGGGTGCTTTTTCCGATTATCGAAAGGCTATGGCCGACGAACAGCTTGCGCGTACGCAATTGGAACGATCGAAGCTTTTATACGACAAGGGCGCAGTCTCATTGAATGACCTGCAGGTATCTCAAGATACGGAAGACAAAGCTAAAGTCGATGTCGAGAACACGACGGAGCGTCTTCGCGTACTTGGTGGCGATATCAATCATCCAGCCGCGATAGTTGATATTCGTGCTCCGGTCTCAGGGGTGATCACCGACCAGCAGGTTACCAATGCGGCGGGTGTGGCTGGCCTGAGTTCTCCCAATCCGTTCACAATCTCCGACCTCTCCAACGTCTGGATTCTTTGCGATGTCTACGAAAATGATCTTGCCAATGTGCACGTCGGTGAAACAGCCGAAATCCGCCTGAACGCTTACCCGAACCAGGCATTTACTGGGCGCATCAACAATGTGCTTCCCATCCTCGATCCAACGATACGTACGGCCAAGGTGCGCATCGAAGTGAAAAATCCGGGATTGATGCGCGTGGGCATGTTTGTCACCGCTGCGTTTCATGGACAAAAAAAAGAAACGCATGCGGCAGTGCCGGCCACGGCCATCTTGCATTTGCACGATCGCGATTGGGTGTACGTGCCTTCGGGTGAAAAGCAATTTAGGCGCGTGGAAGTGCGCGCGGGAGAAACGCTGCCCAACAAGATGCAGGAGATTGTTTCCGGGATCCAGCCGCGCCAGCAGGTGGTAACTAACGGGCTAGTCATGCAGAACACCGCGGAAGGAATGACGGAGAAGACTCCACATTAGCAGAAGGAATAAGCGATGATCCGAAGTCTTGTCGATTTTGCGCTCAACAACCGCTTTATTGTGCTGGCGATGGCGATTCTCTTGCTCCTGTGGGGTGCCGTTTCCTTCCACCAACTTCCGGTTGAAGCGTACCCGGACGTGGCAAACAACTATGTTGAGATCATCACCCAGTGGCCAGGGCGAGCCGCCGAAGAAGTGGAGCAGCAAGTCACGATTCCACTTGAAGTCGTGATGAACGGTGTCCCAGGCGTGGCGCATCTCCGTTCGTTCTCGATTTTCGGGCTCTCCGATATGAAGCTAATTTTCGACGATGATACCGAGAACGCCTGGAACCGCGAAAGAGTTCTGGAGCGCCTTTCGCAGGTCGCCTTGCCGCCTGGCGTAGCGCCGCAGATGGGCACGGACTGGAGTCCGGTCGGACAGATTTACTTCTTCACGCTGAAAAGCACAAATCCCAACTACGATGTGATGGAGCTGAAGTCGATTGAAGACTGGGTAATCGAGAAGCACCTGAAGGCCGTCCCGAATATCGTCGATGTTGCTACTTTCGGCGGTCCAACACGCGAGTACCAGGTTCGCGTCGATCCAAACAAGCTTGTCTCCTACGGACTCAGCATTGGCCAAGTAGAGCTACAGCTCGCCAACAACAACGTGAACGCCGGCGGCAGCTTCATTCAGGTAGGGCTGCAGCAAATCAATGTGCGCGCCGTAGGTTTGGTCGACAAGGTACAGGACATCGAAGAGACAGTCATCATGACCAAGAACGGAACGCCGTTGCGAGTTAAAGATATCGCTACGGTTGCTCAAGGACCGAAGATCCGCTTAGGCCAATTCGCCAGGGCCATTCATCGCGAGGACGGGAAGATCATCGACAACGATGATGTAGTTTCGGCGTGGGTACCAATGCGAAAAGGCGCGGATGCGGAAGCTACGCTCAACGGACTCCACACCAAAGTGAAGGAGCTCAATGAGCGCATACTGCCGCCCGGGGTCAAGATAGTACCCTTCATCGACCGGAGCGACCTGGTGCGCTACACGACCCACACTGTGCTGCACAACCTCACCGAAGGCATCATTCTGGTGGTTATTGTTCTCTTCCTGTTCCTTGGGAACGTCCGGGGCGCGATGATCGTTGCATTGACGATCCCGTTTGCGCTGTTGTTCGCAGCGACCTGTCTGAAGTTGAAAGGCATTCCCGCAAACCTGCTGTCTCTAGGTGCGCTGGATTTTGGGATGGTGGTGGATGGCGCGGTGGTTATGGTGGAGAACATTGTCCGTCACATGAGCGATCCCAAGACCTCCTACAAGACGCCCATGGAGCGCATCCGTGATGCGGCGCACGAAGTGCAGCGGCCGGTCTTTTACGCCATCGCGATCATCATCACTGCGTATTTACCGATCTTCACTCTGCAACGTGTTGAGGGACGATTGTTTCATCCGATGGCCTGGACCGTGGCCTTTGCGCTGCTTGGCGCACTCGTATTTTCCATGCTCATCGCACCAGTTCTTTCCAGCGTGTTATTCAGGAAGGGCGTGAGCGAATGGCACAACCCAGTAATGGAATTCCTGAGAACACGCTATCGCGAAGCCGCGAGATGGGCCATCGAGCATCGCATCGTGACCGTGGGCGTGGCGGTTGTTGCCTTGCTCGTCGCGGTTTATCTCACGGTGGGCGGAGTTATCGGCTCTGAGTTTCTACCCCACCTGGATGAGGGCTCGCTGTGGGTCCGGGGCACGCTCGCTCCGAGCACCGGACCGGACGAGGGTGTTCGGTTAACGAACCAGGCGCGAATCGTGCTTTGTTCTTTTCCCGAGGCCACCGAATGCACTAGTCAGGTGGGGCGTCCAGATAACGGAACGGATACGACGGGCTTCTTCAATACGGAGTACTACGTAGGTTTGAAATCGAAGGAACAGTGGCGGCCTGTCTTCCACGAGGACAAGGAAATGCTGATCGCGGCCATGAATCGCGAATTGGATAAGATTCCAGGGGTTATCTGGAATTTTTCCCAGCCCATTGCAGACAACATGGAAGAAGCAGTCAGCGGGGTTAAAGGCGAGCTTGCTGTAAAGATTTATGGCGATGACTTGCGGCTCCTTGAGGGGAAAGCCGACCAGATCGCGGGGATATTGAACAACATCCGCGGAATCGAAGATCTCGGAGTGCTTCGAGTGATGGGCCAGCCCAATCTGAATTTCACGGTTGACCGCAAACAGGCGGCGCGTTACCAAATCAACGTGGCGGACATACAGGATGCCATTCAAACCGCCGTGGGCGGGAACGCGGTCAGCCAAGTGCTGCAAGGCGAGCAGCGTTATGACCTGGTAGTGCGCTATGAGGCGCCGTACCGGGACACCAAAGAGGCCATCGAGAATATTCGCTTGTTGTCGCCGTCGGGGGCACGCGTTTCTCTCGCCCAGCTTTCGACCGTGGAAACGCGAGATGGAGCATCAGAAATCTATCGCGAAGAGAACTCGCGCTACATCGCAATCAAGTACAGCGTACGGGGGCGAGACCTAGGCGGAGCCGTAGAAGAGGCCATCAAGAAGGTGGAAGAGCAAGTTAAGCTGCCGCGTGGTTATCACATCGATTGGGAGGGAGAGTACGAGAGCCAAAAACGTTCGCAAAAGCGCCTCACTATAGTGTTGCCACTCACGATCCTCGGAATTTTCGTCATACTCCATGCGATGTTCGGTTCCGCTAAATGGGCAGTACTCATTCTTGCCAACGTGGCGATGGCGCCTATAGGTGGATTATTAGCGCTGTTGATGACCGGAACGCACTTCAGTGTTTCGTCGGGAGTGGGATTCCTAGCACTGTTTGGTGTTTCGGTTCAGACGGGCGTCATTATGCTTGAATACATAAATCAATTGCGCGCCAGAGGCCACACGATTCAGGACGCCGCGGTTGATGGAGCCGTCCTCAGGTTTCGGCCCATCATGATGACCATGCTCGTTGCCACGCTCGGTCTGCTGCCTGCGGCACTGTCGCGAGGCATCGGGTCGGACTCCCAGCGGCCATTCGCTATTGTTATCGTGGGTGGTCTGCTTGCCGCGTTGCTGCTTAGCATCTTCGTGCTGCCCACCCTGTACGTGTGGGTTGCGCGAGACGGCGACAAGTTACCGGAGCCAGACGGAGATTTCGCAGCGGAATCGTAAGTCGGAGCAAACAAAGGATTGTCTTTCTGCTTCGGCTCACTTGTTATAAGGTCAGTGGCGTTTGTGGGTGGGGCAAGACACTGTAAAAGTACCAGCACCCGGCCGACGAAGGAGCCCGCCAGATGTCTCTTCGCATGAGATGTATATTGGGGTTCGTTTCTATGGGTATGGCGGCGATAGCGGTTGTACCGCGCAACGTGAGCGCGCAAACCGTGGATGAAGTGATCGCGAAAAATATTCAAGCACACGGCGGAATGGAAAAGATTAAAGCGGTTAAGACTATCCGGATTACCGGGAAGTTTACTCAGGGATCCTTTCGTGCGGCATTCGCACAGGAAAATAAACGGCCGGACAAAGTTAGGGAAGAAGCGATCATCCAGGGGCTGGCGGGGGTGCAGGCGTACGACGGGAAGATTGGGTGGCAGATTTCTCCGTTTGGAGGTCGGCGAGATCCGGAATTGCTTTCGCAGGACGATTTGAAAACCCTGCAATTGGATGCGGACATCGACGGGCCGCTGGTGGATTACAAGGAGAAAGGCCACAAAGCCGAGTTGGTTGGGCATGATTCCGTGGAAGGAACGGATTGTTACAAGATCAAGCTGACGCTGAAAAATGGCGATGTTCGATATTATTTTCTGGATGCGGATTCATTTTTAGAAGTGAAAATTGAAACGCAGAGCAATATCCGCGGCGCGGTGCAGTTTACGGAGAGTTATTACGGGGACTACGAAGCAGTGAACGGGGGGTTCTATGCGTTTGCGTATGAAAACGGCGAAAAGGGCAATCCATCGCGCACGAAATACACCGTAGATAAGATCGAGATAAATATTCCGCTCGACGATGCACGATTCACGATGCCGGAGACCAAACTCGAAACAAAACCAGCGTCAAAAGAAGAGAAGTAAGCTGGATGGGTAACGGGCCTAGAGGAGATGTCCAGTTTTCCAATGTGAAGTGTGAAACGTTTCGTGTGAGGGTTCGATAGAAATGAGCAAATTTAAATGTGGACCGTGGGCGGCTTTATTTCTTGGAGCTGCGATGTTGTTTCCGGCTGCAGCGTTCGCGCAGGACGTGAAATTCGATGCGGATGCAATTTCCGGATTGGGCGCGCGGAACATTGGCTCCGCGACGATGAGCGGACGTATCGCCGCGCTGACAGCGGTGAAGGAAAACGGGCGGCTGACGGTATACATCGGGGCGGCCAGCGGCGGCGTGTGGAAGTCAGTGAACGGCGGCACGACGTTCAAGCCGATGTTCGATAAGCAGACGGCGCAGTCCATGGGAGCCGTTGCGGTGGATCTGCAGGCGCCGAAAACGATTTGGGCGGGGACAGGGGAAGCCTGGACGCGCAACAGCGTTTCGATCGGCGACGGAATTTACAAGTCCACGGATGGCGGAGAAAACTGGAGCAACATGGGACTGAAGAATTCGGAGAGAATCGCCAAAATTCTCATCGATCCGAAAGACAGCAACACGGTTTATGCGTGCGTACCAGGGAAGCTGTGGAGCGATAGCGAGGACCGCGGCGTTTACAAAACCACGGATGGAGGCAAGTCCTGGAACAAAATCCTGAAGGGCGTAAATCCCTCGACCGGATGTTCGATGATATCGATGAGCTCGCAGGATTCGAAGGTACTATTCGCAGCAATGTGGGATTTTCGCAGGAAAGGCTGGACGTTTCGCTCGGGCGGTGAAAATTCGACCGCGTTCAGCGGGAGCGGTTTTTTTAGGTCCTCCGATGGCGGAGCCACCTGGAACGAACTCGACGACAAAACTGCGAAAGGTCTACCCGCCAAGCCTTGGGGACGGGTGGCGGTCAGCATCGCTCCTTCGAAGCCGAATGTTGTTTACGCGCTGATTGAATCCAACCGCAGCGCTCTTTTCCGTTCGGATGACGGCGGAAAAACGTGGGACGAACGCGACCGGAGCAACTGGATGGTGTGGCGGCCATTCTACTTCGCCAATTTGATCATCGACCCCAAAAACGAAAACAAGATTTACAAACCGGACCTGGCGCTGATTATGAGTGAGGATGGAGGCAAGAGCTTCAGCACAATTTCCGGGGGTGCGCATGGCGATTTTCATGACGTGTGGATCGATCCGGATAATACGGATCGGTTGATCGCCGGTGATGATGGCGGCGTGTGGTACTCCTACGACGGCGGGAATACGTGGTGGAAAGGCTTTAACCTGCCGATATCGCAGTTCTACCACGCGAGCGTGGATATGCAGGATCCCTATCACGTTTACGGCGGCTTGCAGGACAACAGCGTGTGGGCAGGGGATTCAGCTTATCCAGGTGGGATCACCAACAGCCGTTGGGAAAATCTCTTCAACGGTGACGGATTCTGGGTGTTCCCGGATCCTTTCGACGAAAACTACGTGTACGCGGAGTCGCAAGGCGGCACTATGGGCCGCGTGAACCGCAGCACGCTGGAAACGCGTTTCATCAAGCCGCAGCCGAATTATGGGGAAGGGAAGTTGCGCTTCAACTGGAACACGCCGATTCACATGAGTCCGCACGAGAAAGGCACGATCTATATTGGAGCGCAATTTTTATTTCGTTCGCGGGACCATGGTCAAAGCTGGGAGCGCATCTCGCCGGACTTGACGACAAATGATGCGGAGAAGCAGAAACAAGAGGAATCGGGCGGCGTGACTGTTGATAACTCTTACGCGGAAGTGTACACCACGATTTATTCGATCTGCGAGTCACCGCGGGACACGCAGGTAATTTGGGTGGGCACGGATGACGGAAACTTGCAGCTTACACGCGATGGCGGCAAGACTTGGACGAACGTAGTGGCAAATGTTGCAGGGCTGCCAAAGGATGTCTGGGTTTCCTGGGTGGAGGCCAGCGTTTACGATCCTGCGACGGTGTATGCGGCGTTTGACCGGCATACCTTTGGGGATATGTCCCCGCATGTTTATAAGAGCACGGATTTCGGCAAAACGTGGACGGCGATCGTGGCGGCCGACAGCGGCGTACGGGGATACGCGCACGTAATCAAGGAAGATTTCGTTTCGCCGAATCTACTATTTTTGGGTACTGAGTTCGGGCTTTGGGTTTCGCCGGACGGCGGCAAGCAGTGGGCCCAATACAAGGGCAGAGATTTTCCCGAGGTGCCGGTCCGGGACATCGTTATTCATGCGAGGGAGTCTGATCTTATCCTGGCAACGCATGGACGTGGGATTTGGATTGTCGACGACATCTCTCCCCTGCGGAAATTCACGCCGGAAGTAATGGCGCAGGAAGCTGTGTTTTTGCCGGGTCAACCGGCGCAGCAGCGGCTCAACGCGAATGGCGGGTGGCCGGAAGGAAATGCAACCTTTATTGGGCCGAACCCAGCGGACGCGGCGGTGATTACCTACTATCAGAAGAAGCGTCATATTTTCGGGCGTATGAAGATCGAAGTGTTCGATGCGCAGGGAAAGTTCGTCGATACCTTGCCTCCGAATAACCGGCGAGGCATCAGCCGCGTAGAGTGGCCGATGCGGCTGAAAGCTCCGCGAGTTCCACCAGCGGCTACGGCGGCGTTTGAAGCGAGTCAAGGACCGCGAGTTTTGCCGGGCAAATACACCGTGAAGATGACCCGCGGCAAGGATAGCTACACAACGGAACTCGAGGTCACACTCGACCGCCGGGCTAAGTTCACGTTGGAAGATCGGCGAATGGAATTCGACGCGGCCATGCGCGCCTATCATTTACTTGGCGATATGAGCTTCGAGGTGGATCGCATCAATGGCGCGCATGACGCGCTGCTGGATCGAGCCGGCAAAGTGAAAGGCGATATGCAGCTGAGTAAGCGCCTGACGGACTTAGCACAAAGAGTCGATGAGCTGCGCCGGAAGATAGTGGCGACCAAGGAAGGTGGGGCGGTGACAGGCGAAGAACGCATCCGCGAGAAGACCACCAGCTTATATGGAGACCTTTTGAATTACGAAGGACGTCCCGCGGATTATCAGGTGGCGCGAATCGATTCGTTGAAAAAAGAATTGATGGATGTGGCCAAGGAGTTTGATGCCTTCGTGACGAAAGAGCTGCCGAGTATAAACAAATCTTTGCGGCAGAAAAAGCTGGAGCCGATAAAGCCGCTGACGCGAGCAGAGTGGGATGCGGCCAACGCGGACCCACAGGCGGGGAGCACGCCGGCGGCGATGGGTAGGCCGCGGGGAGCTCGACTAGTTGGCGAGTGTTAGACTGACCTTCACGTTGTAAACGCAGGCCAAAACCTTCCGACAACTTTAGTCGCACACTTCTGATAGCCCGGGGTCATCTAAGTTGCGGTCGATGTGTCGGTGTGTTTCTGCACTGTAATGTTTGTGCCCGGATTCGCCAGCCTGCCGGAGAGTCATCAAGGGAGTAATTTTATGTCCTCGCTACAGCAAGTCGCGACACTGGCAACGACGGAGAGACGCATTTGCTCGCGTGATGTTGCCAGAACCCTGATTTATGCTGCCTTGGGCGAAAACAACGTCGGCATGGTGCTGAACGTAAGCGAGAAGGGATTGGCCATATCCACGGCGGTCGGCGTTAACGACCAATGCGTGTCGAACATCGCAATTCAATTGAATGGATTAGAAACACCTGTCGAAGTGCGTGGCCACATTGTGTGGAGAACGGCCTCCAAGAAAAGGGCCGGGATCGAGTTCATTGTAGTCGGCGAAGAAGACCGCGAACGAATCCGCGAATGGATATCGCTAGAAAAAATCAAGGATGTGCATTTGAATGCGGAAAATTCGCAAGGGGAGTTTGACGATCGTCCGATAACCGAGCCGCTGCCACCGCTGGTATTTGAAGCGCCGGATGATACCGAGCCACCTGTGGTGACGATTACACGCCCGTCAACTACCGCAAGTGCGCCAACAGCGATGCAGAATGTGACCATTCACGCGATGCCTTCCGCGATGTCCGCGACAACGCTTGCAGTGCCCGCTAGGCCTGCAGCAGGGCGTGCATCGGGGTCCGCATTGGGCGAGCCCATGGTGGCGACGGCTTCTGTGGGTGGACCTCGCGACGGTCGCGCAGACGAAGCCGTGAATTCCGTGAGCCCGGCGCAAACCACGCGGCAAGAAATTCCACATCTCCAAGCAGCACCACGTGGAAATACTCCGGTCCATATCATGGCAGTGTTGCTGATTGCCGCTGCGAGTTTTGCGATAGGAGTATTCATTGATCACAAAGCGATGGGCAAATTCTGGAACCGTGGTGAGCCTATGGTGCAGAACGCGGTCGCGGCGTCGACGATACCGGTAAAAGAAGACGGGGGAACTAAAGCCGAGAAGAATACCGCGCTTGCGGGAGTCAGCGTCGAGCATGTCAGGTCGAACGCGCTGCCAACGGAAACGGCGATAGGCAGCGATGACGTGGAGGCAGACCCAGCTTCAACCAGCGCTGATTTGGCGAGTAACAGCGGTGTTTCCAGGGCGTCGAAGGGCGCTATGGGGAAGGGTGGTGCAATGAATGTGGCTGCTGACGCGGACGCCAAACGGAAAAACACGTCGTCGATTCCGGCGCCAACAGCCATGGGGACGAATAATGCGGCACCAGATCGGAAGCTGAATGATCTTTCTGCGAAGGTATCGCCCAGCGAAGTGACGCCCGGGACTGCGGCGCCCGTTAAAGGGAATAATTCGAACGAGCCGACCAGCAACACTTCGAGCAACCCCGCGTACAGCAATTCGAGTAACGCTGTTTACAACGCCAAGTCGAACGAATCCGCACCGAGCGTGGCTAGTCCGAATACCTCTACGAGCGGCGCGAACTCTGCGGTTTCGGCGGGGGGAAGTCCCACGGCGCCGCGAACACCGACCATCTCGGAAGAGCGACCTGGCTCGGCTAACGTGGCCGCTGGCGAGCCTCACCTTCTGTTTATCGCGCTACCGAATACTAAAGACACTTTTACCGTGAAGCTTACCGGAGAGCAGCTCAGATTGGGGTCAACGGCGATTCATCTGGAGCGATCGGTCATTATCCCGGCAGACAAACGGCGAACGCATTTAGATCAAAATGGGAGATTGTTGATTGGTGAATGGATTTCGCGAGTGGAGCCTCGACCGCAAGCGGCGGGTATAAACCCATTGCCCGGAGACGCGGTGCGAGTGTTCGCGATAATCGGCTGGGACGGGCGGGTGGTAGAACTTCAGCCGATCAGCGGACCTATGGCGCTGATACCAAGCGTGATGCGCGCGGTTCGAGATTGGCGGTATGAGCCTACGACGCTGAACGGCGATGGGGTGAACACCGAAATGAATATAACGATTGAATTCCAATAGACCCGCGCGGCTGGAAGCCGAAAGTCGCTGTAGGGAATGAATACAGCTGTGCGGCTTGCTAGGAAGTTCTTGCATTAATACAAGGTTTACCTGATTTGCTGAGAGCCAGGAGGGGGTAGTGTTGACCTGGGATAGCCCAGCCGAGACGAAGTACTGACAAGGACAACGAAAAATGAGCATACAACTGAAAAAGTATTGGCGGTTAAGCGGTATCTCGCTGGCAGCTCCAGCACTTTTGGCTATGGCGCTGGTTACTCCAGCGAGAGTTTCCGCGGAAGAAGATACACCTGAAATGCGGCTGGCCAATGCAACGGAGGCTTTCCGGGAAATCATGCAAACTCCTGACAAGGGGGTTCCGCGGGACTTGCTGGATAAAGCGGAATGCGCGGTAATTATTCCCGGAATGAAGAAAGGTGCCTTTATTGTGGGTGTGAAATACGGACGGGGTTTTGTCACATGCCGCAAGGGCGCAGACCGCTGGGGACCTCCGGCGGGCGTAAAGATCGAAGGGGGCAGTGCCGGCTTCCAGATTGGCGGCTCTTCGACGGACGTGTTCATGTTGATCATGAATCAGGACGGCATGAAAAAACTTTTGTCTGACAAGTTCACGCTTGGCGCCGACGCGTCAGTCGCGGCGGGTCCAGTGGGACGCTCCGCTAATGCAAGTACAGATGCGCAACTGCACGCGGAGATCCTAGCGTGGTCGCGTTCGCGTGGACTGTTTGCCGGCGTTTCCTTGGAAGGCGCGACGCTGCGTCCGGACACCGAGGACAACGAAAAGCTTTACGGACGCAAGGTGAGCAATGAGGAAATCCTGCGGGGAGATGTAGCCATGCCGAGTGCCGCACGGCCGCTTATAGCGGCGTTAAATGAGTACTCCGGACCAGCGAAGAGTGCTGCGCGGGACCAATAAGCAATTGGAGAATTGAAGTAGCGCGTACTGCGCCGCGAGAAAGCTATGGCCGTTCGCGATATTTCCCGAATACCGGCCGTCGACAAGAGTTCTGGCGCTCCGAATGTGATCGTCGAAACTCCGAAAGGCGGCCGGACTAAATTTAAGTACGACGAAAAGCTGAATTTATTCAAGTTCGATAAAGCACTTCCATTTGGTCATTCTTTTCCTTTCCAGTTTGGATTTCTGACTTCTACGCTAGGCGGAGACGGCGACCCACTGGACCTACTGGTGTTGTCAGACGAACCCGCGTTTGTGGGCTGCCTCGTTCTAGGCAAGCTGTTGGGGGCACTACAGGCGGAGCAAGGGCCTAACGGTACAAAAGTACGAAACGACCGGCTGATTGCGGTTCCCGTCGATGCTAAGACGTACAAACCAGTCCATCCCGCCAAGAAACTGGATACCAGTCTCGTATCGGACATCACGAAATTATTCGTTTCCTACAACCAAATGCAGGGAAAAGAATTCAAACCGCTGGGCACTGCTGGAGGGAAACGCGAGATGGAAATCGTCCAACAGGGAATTAAACGGGCGCGGGAAAAGACCAAAGCGTAGTAATTTGTAATTCTGGTTTCGGAGCGCAGCAGCTTCAGCGAGAAAGTTCCTTAAACGACAGGACGCGAAACGAATTAATTGGATTGCTCGTCGAGAGTATGCAGCTATCGAACTGAATATTCGGATTCCCGCCGGCTCCTTGCCAGTCCAATGTGGGCGCACCTGGAGCAGCAAGCGCTGCCAGAGTGCCGGGGTCCTTGGTTTGCGCCAAAAAGATAGAACCGTAAAACTGGGTCAGATCCGATGACTGTGGGTTATAAAACCTGCCAGTGCCGATGACGAGAATAAGCCCATCGTAAGGATGGCCGGAATATTGCATATCTCCTTCCACGAGCAGAATTCCCTGACCCGGGGTAGTTGGAGTGCCACTCAAGTTGCAGTTTCCAGTAACCACGGTAACAACCGGGTTGGTAGCTGAACCGACGGGAATCTTGGTGCAGTCCGAGGCAATCGAGTCAGCGACCGATTTGATTTCGGCGACCAGTTGATTGAGCCCGATGATAGTGGTGAGATCGAGCCTCTGGCCAGGAACAAGAGGGTCGCGGAAGTTTTGCAATGTCCCTGCGGCGTCAACTACCGAAGGCGCGGTGGTGGTGCCAGCGGTACCCGGGAAATTACTTGCCGGTGTAAGTTTAGCCTGAAGGTTTTTAGCGGAAGCGGGATCGGCGGCGCTTACTGCATATTTTTGCGCTAACTTGTTGCAGCGATCGTCACCGCTAATTCCAAAAGCCTTGGCAGCAGGTTCTCCTGCTTTGTCTTCCCCGCCAAACTTTGTCGTTTCTGTTATGGCTCCGATTGCTGTGACCGCTGCTGGAAAACTCTGGAGGTCCAATTGGATCGGAGCGACAACGTATTGCAGTAGCTTTTGGGTGTCGTTAGAGAGCACAGCCAAGGAGGTAAGTTCCAGGGCTTGCTTCCCGGTAGGCGCGAAAGTGAGGTGGGCGCCGTCGAAATAAAGCGGACTGGTTGAGTTTTTGGCGCCGTCATTATTGATGTCAAGATTGATGGATGCTTCGGTGATGGGATTAATGCGAACCCATTTATACGACGGCCCTGAGAGTCCCGCAACGCTGGAGACTGAAGTGATGAACTTCCGGTTGGCGGCCGCGAGAGATCCAGGTCCAAATTCCTTCTCGTATTCAGTATCCGGATAGGCCGTCAAAACATCCTCACTACCCTCGGGATTCTTAATGTAGCGCACTTCGCTCGGGCCAAGCGCGGGAGGAATAAAGGAGGGAGACGTGAGATTAAAATAGTTAGGATTGTTCGGCAGGAGGCGCCCGCGTCCCTCCTCCAGACCCGCAGAAGCGGCATAATAGACCACTGCAGAAGAGCGATAATTGCCAGCTAGTGAGCTTTCTGTCCCGGAGGCGATGATCAAGGATAAAGCTACTACACTGATCAAAAGTAGCACGAAAATGGCAATTAGAAGGGCCACTCCGGCTTGAGAGGTTTTACGCTGGTGTGCGGAAGGGTTTTTCATAGTTTTAACTCGCGTGGCCATATCAATGATTCAATGACAGCTACAATCCGCCCTAATTCCAATGATGTCAAGTTGGCTTCTTGCATGGGATAGAAGGCTTATGAGTTCTATACGTAATGGAATTTCTGGCCTCCGTGAAAATCAATAGGAGTTACGCAGGCCGGCCATTCTGAAGGATTATTTCGTTACGAATGGCATAGTGAATAAGCTCGGCAAGTGAATGCAAACCTAACTTGAGCATGACTTTAGCGCGGTGTGTCTCAACAGTTCTGACGGCGATTCCAAGCTCCGCAGCGATCTCTTTATTGCCTTTTGCCTGTGCCAGAAGTCGAATGATTTCGACCTCACGAGGAGTTGGGCTGGTCCGCGAACGGTCGCCTCGCTGGGGTTTCTGTCCCGCCTTGAGGAAACCGTCTAAGACAATCTCAGATACCCGCGGAGTGAGGAAGATTTTACCTTGTGCGACGCTTCTAACAGCTTTGACAAGTTGCGCGGGCAGATCGGATTTCAACACAAAGCCGCGAGCTCCCGCCTCCAGGACTCGCCGGACCATCTGGTCAGACTCATGCATCGTGAGAATGAGGATCTTGATATGAGGAGAGGCTTCTCGAATCTGACGTGTGGCCTCAAGACCGTCTAAATTAGGCATCCCGATATCCAGGATAGCCAGGTCCGGCTTCAGCTTCCTTGCCTTAGCTACTGCTTCCTCACCATTGGCCGCTTCGCCCACGATTTTCCAGCCGCGCTGGGCGCCGAGAAGTCCCCGGATGCCATGGCGCAGGAGCGTGTGGTCGTCAGCGATCAGGATGCGAAGTTTCTTTGAATTTTTAGGCATCTATGGGTATTCATCATGACGTTAGAGGAGGCGATCAGCATTCCTACTCTACGCCACCTGGACACTTAGTTTTTATTTAGCATCTGCCAACTACGGAGTCCTCTTTGATGCCCATCTCCTGTTCTTGTTTCAGCACTCACATCTAGCGAAACCTTGCTGCTCTATAAAGATAGGCAACATTACATAGACCATAACACACCAAGAGTTACGTACCGTGTCCGACTAACACTGTCATTTAGGCTTGACGGAACCCTAGCGGAACAACGGTACGTAAACTGCGGCATTGCCAAATGAGTACCGTGGTCCCTGAAAATAGGTAAGCGCAGATGTTGGTACCGCGGTAGCTACTATTGGCTGCTGAGCAAAAGTTGTCCTCTGCGCCGTTCGCGCGCGAAACCCAAGAGATTGGACGCGCGCTGAGAGTTCGCCAACGAAGGAGCGCTAACGTTTTGGGCTCCCCGGGCTCAAGAGATACATGATGTCAACGCCGAGCGCCTTGGCGATTGCACGAATCGTGTCGAGGCGCGGATTGAAGGTAGGATCTTTTTCCAGGCGCCAGATGGTATGCGTGGTGACGCCGACGCGATGGGCAAGGCCCTCCTGGGTAAGCTCTGCCTTCAAACGAAACTTGCGAATTCCGGCCCCTTCAGGGGAACACTTTTCTTTGGATGCCTTCACGCCAGCCTCTTCAGCCCGTGTTTTGCTGGCAGACGCTTGCAGCTTTCTGGCTAAGCGCATTGTGCATTTGCATTTTACTGTAAGGGACTTATGTGCGAAGTAACAACAGGTCAAAGAAACCAGTGACGGCTACCACCGTCTCGAGAAGCAATACATCCTATAGACACCATGCGCACAATCTCATGATTTGTATATGAACATAAAGATTGCATGAATTATAAATTTACATAAATAATTACAAGAGGTAGATAAGAGGATACTGGACTTAAAAGGTTGCCTGAAGTTCAAGGAGGCTCGTATGGAGAATGTTCTGATTTGCCAGAATTCGCAATGCCGTTTTCTGGTCGACTTTCGACGCAGTAGCAGGAATATGAGCCACGCGGAGCTGATTATTCAGTGCCCGGAATGCAAACATCCGTGGTCACGCAACTGTCCGCTCTGCGTTCGGCCCTTGCTGGTCGTTTGGCGAAACAAAGTCCCTTGCTGCTCACATTGTGGTGAAGAATTGAAGGCGGAGCCGAGCCGTAGCTCAGGCCTCACTTCTAATAGTAACTATTTGAAAAGCGCTAAGAGTGTGGAGACAAGGTTCGCGAGAGAGGCCTCAGCCAACTCTGTCGAACGAAAATTAGCTCAGCGCCGATGAACAAAAGCTAGGCCCGCTTAAACGCGAGACAACAACCTATTTTCCAGTAAAGGGCTGTGAAGTTCTTGGTTCACCACAGCCGCGCCCTGCAGATTGTTTCTCACGAATGCTTTCTTGTACGCGTACCAGGCGATGCTTGCGGCAACGCCGGTCAAGCGGATTTTTCCTCAATGCTCTTGCGCGCATCGACCAACGTGAAAAGCAGACCGGAGATCACGGTGATCACGGCGGCCAGATCTAAGGAATGGCTCCAGCTGTAATGGACCGCGACATACGCTGTTGCGGTTGAAGAGAGCGCTCCCCCGACGCTTCCCAAGGTATTCATCAATGCGGAAAGCGAGGCGGCATAATCTGGAGCAAGATCAATGCAAGCTGCCCAAAAATTCGCTGCGGCGAACATGTTAAAGCCTGCCGCCAGGGCGATCATCGGCAGAGCGATACTTGTGACCGGCAAATGGCTGCCGATAAGCAGAAGCACCGCCGATACTCCCATCCCCAACCACACCGCTGTGCGAAGTCCGCGCCGCCGGTTTGAACGGCGAGCTACGCGGTCTGAAAACCATCCTCCTACGGGAGCTAACAATGCCATCGCGAGAAAAGGCGCGGAAGTCCACAGGGCCGCCTGCATAATGGGCAGGCCCCGCACCTTTACTGCGTAAAAATAAAACCAGTGGTAGTACACATAAAATCCATATCCCTGACAGCCGTAGCCCAGAATCAATCCCCAGACTGAAAGACTGGAAATCATTTTGAACCAGGGCACATGTTTGGCCGCAGCGGTTTCACGGCGTTTCACATCTCCGCGTTGAGATCCGGGATGAACCAATTGGAGTTCCGTGTCGTTGACGCTGGCGTGCTCTTCCGGCCAATCCTTGGCATAAAAATTCCAAATGAGAACGGCTAGAAACGCGAGCATAGCGCAAATATAAAACGCCGCGCGCCAGCCCCAGTGCACCATGGTCCAGGCTATGAAGATCGGAGTTAGCGTGCCGCCCAGACCGAGACCACACACCTGCAGTCCGCTCGCAAATCCACGCTCTTTCACCGCCGTCCAAGACGCTATCACCCGCGTGACGTTGGAAGAGACGGCGGCTTCGCCCACGCCCGTAAAAAACCGCACGACGCGCATGGCCAGGAACACGCTGAATCCTGTGCTCTCCGCTAATTTCGGTGCAACGCCCATCGCCGCCGCTCCCGCCGCGAAACAAAGAATTGCGGCGGTCAGCGTGCGCCGCGGGCCGATGCGGTCGCAGATATAGCCCCACGGAATCTGAAATAATGCGTATCCCCACAGGAAGGAACTAAAGATCCTCCCCATCGTGATAATGTCGAAGGAGAACTCGTCTTCGATGTATTTTCCGGCGATGCTCAGGTTCAGGCGGTTCAGAGCAGTCACCGCCATAATGAACATGATGATTCCGAGAATGCGCCAGCGGACGTTGGTAGCGCGCTCGCCGGCAGTGGCGGCGGTGGATCGAGTTGATTCGTGCGACAGCGTGTCCGTTTTATTCAAGACATTCCTCGAGTACTCCCATCGTCACTGGGCAAGTCTGGTTGCAAGTCATGCGTTCATTGTTGGGGCAGGCTTCCAAGGCGAGGCTCGGCTAAGCCTTGGCCTGGCCTCTAAAAGGAGCAGTGCTTACCAGACCAGCTTCGCCCCGAGCTGAATCTGCCGCGCTGAGGTAGAGGTGTAATCAATTACGCCCGTCTTTGGTGTATTGATCGAGTTGTTTTGCGGGTCCGGAATGAAATGGGGTGCTCCGAAGTTGGGATGATTAAGGATGTTGAAGAACTCCGCACGGAATTGGAATTTTAGGCGCTCCGTAAATCGGAAGTTCTTGAAGGCTGAGAAATCAACAGTTGTAAGTCCCGGCCCGTAGAAATTATTGCGTCCCGAATTGCCCACGAGAACTCCAGTCCCGACTGTGGGCGCGGGCGCAGTGGTGAAACACAGTGGGTTGAAGGCTAGGAGCTGGCCGGTATTCGCCGGATTCGGGAATACTCCGGGCGTCGCGTTGCATCCCGGCACAAGATTTGCGTAGTCCATGGAGTAGTCTCCGTTAAACCCGGTGTTGAGAGGATCGCCCCCTGCACCAACCGTCACCGAGAACGGGGAGCCGCTGGTTGCGGTAACGATGCTGCCGAGTTGCCATCCTCCCGCGATATAGGACGCAATCCCTGACTTCGGCCCGGGCACCTCCCAGATGAAGGTCCCAATTAACATGTGCCGTATGTCAAAGTCGCATGCGCCAATTCTGTATTGCTTGCTAAGCAGGAGCGGCACGGCGATGGAATTAACGTACGTATCACCAGTAACTGGAGAAGAACTTGTGTCTCTACACTTGCCAAATGTGTAAGACAACTGACCCTGCAAGCCATGGCTCATGGTCTTTTTGAGTTGCACCTGAGCTCCGTGATAGGTCGATTCGCCATCGAATATAACTGGGCGAATACCGGATCCGCCCGGCGAATTCGGGGTCACGCCTCCGTTTGCGCCTCCCCAGTTTGGGATGAGCTGATATGTATTGGACGGGATGAGAATCCCCTCGGAGGTTAGCACCGGCGGGACCAGGTTGATGTCGTCGGCAGCCACGGACAAGTGCACGGAGCGAGAGCCAACGTAGCCGATGATCGCCGTCAGACTCGGAGCGATCTCACGTTGAATATTAAAATTCCAATTCATTACGTAAGCGCGCTTCGGATTTTGATCCACATACCGATTCCTAATTACATTCGGGTTGAAATTCACGGCGGCAGTTCCATTGCCCAGCCTGGCAGGGCCATTGCCGATAATTTGGAACGGAGCCGTAGCAGAAGTATTCAGGCCAAATTCATAAGGAAGCGGCAGCACGTCGAAAATCCCGAACCCGCCTCGTACAGCTGTCTTCCCATCCTTGAAGGGATCCCAAGAAAAGCCAATTCGCGGTTCAAAATTCTTGGTTGTGGGGTTGCTCGCTATAAACGAGTTGACGTGAACCGGCCCACACGGACTGCTCGGGTTTGGCGCAACGCCCGGCGTGGCGCAATTCGTGATTGTTGTGATTTCCTGGATCATGTTGTTGGCATCTTTGGGTAACGTTGTGAATTCATAACGCACGCCCAGGTTTATCGTGAGGTTCGAGCGCGCCCGCCAGTCGTCCTGAACATATCCGGCAAAAAGGCTTTCTCGGATTCCAACCTCCTTGCTGTTTCCGGGAGAAAGTGCGTTGAGCCTGGTGGGAAGGTTAGTCAAAAGGCGGCAGAGCCCGCTACTGGCAAACGTATTACTAGTACAAGGGCCTGTCTTTATGTTGCTGTAAGTATTCATTCTGCCGTTAGGACTCAGCTGTTCCAGCACGTTGTATTGCATGCGCTCGAAAGCAAATCCCAGCTTTATCGTTTGGGTGCCGCGCGTCCAGAAAGCGTCGTCGTACGCTTGCAACGAAGTCCAACGATGGAGGAACCGGTTCAGACCACCCAATCCGATCGCAGTTGTTACTCCCGTCACCCTTATTTCCGGCGGAGCAGCCGCTCCCGGAGCAACGGCTAGAGCACTGTTGGTCGCAATGGCATCGCCGGAAACGGGTAAGTTAATATCTCCTCGAACACGGCTCAAACCCACGCGTACAGTGTTGACGAAAGCCGGAGTGAAAATATGCGTCTCCTCCACGCTGGCCATCTGCCGCCGAGAAAAAACGCTGTGAATGGTGTTGCTCAGCGGATCAGGCTGTGTAAACGGCCCTGAATCCCAGAAGTAGCTGGCCGCAAGATTGTCCTTATCGGATAGTTTCTGATCAACTCGTCCAGTCGCGTAGTTCTCACTCGCGATGCCCGGCAGCGAAACATTGAACGACACTATGTCAGCATTGACTGCGCTCATACACGTGGCGGGGCAAGGCCAAAGACCCAGATATGGTGGAATTGCAGGGTCCACGGCGACCTGTGTTAACGATGCGCAGGCGTTAGCTCCGGCCTTAGTGCACAGCAAGCCACTGCGCGCCTCTTGGGTTGGCACCGAGACTACCTTGGCGAGTGGCTGGTTCTGACGGACTCCTTCGTAACTGCCATACAAGAACGTCTTGTCCTTGATGAGCGCCCTTCCTCCTGATGCTCCGAACTGAACTCGCCGGAACGGTGGGATCGGCCCCGGAGGATCGAAGTAGTTCTTCGCGTCAAAAATCTTATCGCGATCGAAGAAGAACGCTGTTCCGTGGAAATCGTTGACGCCGCTCTTGGTAATCGCGTTAATGACCGCCCCTGATGTGCGTCCATACTCCGCGGTGTAATCGCTCGTTAGAACAGAGAATTCTTGTATCCCGTCGACCCCTAAATTCAGCCCGGTCGCGCCTCCTGGCGCACCGTTGGAGTAATCATTGATGTTGATCCCATTTACTCGGTAAGTGTTCTCATTGGCGCGATGGCCAGCATCGCTCAATTGGTTTCCGAAACCACGGTTCCCTTTGTTCGCGCTAAATCCTGTCCCCACCTGGTTGGGGATGCTGGTGACGCCCGGCTCCAGCGTCGCCAGAGAGGTCCAATCTCGGCCGTTCAGCGGCAACTCCCGAACAGTATTGGCGTCCACGGTCGCGCTGATTGTCGAAGATGTTGTTTGCACGGTCGGCGGTGTGGCAGTTACCTCTACGGTTTGATTGAGTTCGCCGACCTTGAGACTGATATTCAAAGCCTGTTGCGTGCCAACCGACAAGGTGATGCCTTTTTGCAGCATCGTCTGGAAACCCTTCAGCGAAACCGTCACCTCATATTCGCCGGGCAATAGGTTCGGTGCCGAATACAACCCATCCCCATTTGTGGTCACCTCGCGAATCACTCCGGTTCCCACGTTCTTGATCGCCACGTTGGCGCCGGGAATGCCAGACCCTGACTCATCGGTGACAACACCAGTGAGCGTCGCTCCTGCCACTTGCGCCCGTGTGGGACCGGCCCATTGCACGTAGATTAGGAATACTGCGATCGCGACGAATCCAACCGCACTTCTAATAAACTTTTCTAACATCTCCCACTCTCCTTAGGATTCCGACCGGCCCACCCACTGCGACCCGGTTGGCAAGCCATGGAAACCACTTTCATGACGTATTGGTTCGACTGAACAGCAAAAAAGACGTAGCCCGTCGCCGTCCTTGGCAATCGTGGCTCGCACTACCGGAGTTTGCACATACTGTTCGGTGCGAGCGAGCATCGCAATGCTCTATCCATCACATCCAAAACATTTCTTGGTAACCGCGTTATCTATTGAAACTAAAACGCTTAGGCTCGTAAGTAACTCCCAGACTGGCTTGGTCCTTACCCCAACTGGATGTATACTCCTCGGAAAGCTTCCCTCAAGAGGACAGCAAAAACATCGCAAGCCCGTCCAAACTCGTTCACTTTGGTGTTTATGAGGTCGATCTTCGGTCTAGCGAGCTCCGTAAGCAGGGCCGCAAGATTAAACTTCAGGAACAGCCATGTCGAATACTCGCTATCCTTTTAGAGCAGCGCGGGCAAGTCGTAACTCGCGAAGAATTGCGCAAGCGTCTTTGGTCCGACGACACTTTCGTCGATTTTAACCACAGTCTCAACACGGCGATCATGAGGCTTCGCGAGGCCCTCAGCGATTCCTCCGATAACCCGCGTTTCATCGAAACCTTGCCGCGTCACGGATACCGATTCATCGCCTCAGTGCAAGATGTGACAGTTCCGGACCACGACAATACGATGAATGGAGCGGCTGCCGCTGTTCCCGAAATTCACCAGAAGACCGGGGAGGCCATCGAGGCCGCACCGCCTCCGGCAGTTACCGAAACCGCAACGCAACAGCCCAAAGGCAAGCAGGTCGGTCTGCGGCGTACTTTTATCTTTGGAGGTGTTCTCTCCCTTTTTGTCTTGGCTTTTTTAGGACTGACCCTATATCAGATCCGAAACGCCAAAGGGGGCAATCTCCAGCCGCCGCATCAAATCAAGTCCCTGGTTGTGCTTCCGTTCGAGAACCTCTCGGGTGATAAGGACCAACAATATTTCACGGACGGCATGACCGACGAACTGATAGCGCATCTCGCGAAAATTCGCTCGCTGCGAGTGATTTCGCGGACCTCAGCGATGGAATACAAGGGTACACACAAGACACTTTCAGAAATTGCGCGTGACTTGAACGTGGACGCCGTTGTGGAAGGTACAGTTTTGCGTGCCGGGAACCGCGTGCGCATTACCGCGGAATTGGTCCAGGTAGCCACCGACCGTCACCTTTGGGCAGAAACTTACGAATCTCCTTTGGGAGACATTCTGTCTCTGCAGAGTCAGGTAGCGAGTGCCATTGTCAATGAAATCAGAATTAATCTGACACCCGAGGAACAGCAACGGCTGGCCGCTTCGCGCTCGGTGAGCGCGGAGAGTTATGAAGATTATCTTAAAGGACGATATCACTGGAACAAGCGATCGGAAGAAGGGCTCAACAAAGCCATTGAATACTTTCAACTCGCAACGCAGAAGGACCCGCACTATGCGCTCGCGTTTGCTGGCTTGGCCGATTGTTACAGCATCATCGGGTCCGCAATCGTCGGCACCGTGCCTTCTCAGGACGTAGCACCTCAAGCCAAAGCCGCAGCCCTCAAAGCGCTGGAGCTGGATGAATCACTTGCGGAAGCCCAAACCTCTATGGCCACCGTGCAATTTAATTACGATTGGGATTGGGCGAAAGCGGCTAGTGGTTTTCAGCGAGCCATCGAACTCAATCCCAGCTACGCCACCGCCTACCAACGCTATTCTCTCTACCTCATGGCTATGGGCCGCACGCAAGAGAGTTTGGCGCAGATGAATCGCGCTCGCGAGCTCGATCCTCTCTCTACCAGCATGAATTTCAGTCTGGGCTGGCGCCTCTATATGGCGCGCCACTACGACCAAGCAATCGAGCAATTGCGTAATACCTTGGATATGGACCCAAACCTCGCGTTGCCTCACCTCGTTCTCGGTCAGGCTTATGAACAAAAAGGTTTATATCCACAAGCCATTGGAGAGCTTCAGAAGGCCGCCAGCATATCCCATGACAGTCCGCCCATACTCGGAGCCCTCGGATACGTCTATGGTGTCGCGGGCAACAGAGCAGCGGCTGAGAAAATCCTCAGCGAGTTGATGGATAAATCGAAAAAGCAGTACGTTTCACCTTTTTATGTCGCGATTGTCTACGCGGGTCTCCGGGAGAATGAGAAGACGATGGACTGGCTGGAAAAAGCCTACCAGGATCGATCGAATGCCATACTTTTTCTTAAGATCGATCCAGAGTTGGACAGTGTACGTTCGACTCCTCGATTTAAAACCTTGCTGCACCGGCTCGTTCTTCCAGAATAGGTTCCTTCAACCCCGTTTCATGGCAAATCACTTGCCACCATCTTCAGCGTGACTTTTTCGCTGACACACTGTTCGGATCTAAATTAGGCAGGAATGCGGTCAACATTCCAATCGCCGGAAGAAACGAGCACACGTGATACACGTAGTCGATGCTAGTAATATCGGCCAACTTTCCCAGCAGCGCAGCGCCCACTCCTCCCATGCCAAACGCGAACCCAAAGAAAAGTCCGGAGATCATTCCCACGCGCCCGGGAACCAGGTCTTGTGCATAGACCAGGATCGCGGAAAAAGCCGAAGCCAAAATCAGCCCAATCACCACCGAGAGAATTCTCGTCCAGAACAGATTGGCGTACGGCAGGAGCAGCGTGAACGGAAGAACGCCAAGAATAGAGCACCAGATCACATATTTGCGGCCGAACTTATCGCCCACCGGACCGCCGATGATGGTTCCGGCCGCCACTGCGCCAAGGAACAAGAAAAGATGAAGCTGCGCGCTTTGCACGGACACGTGAAACTTCGCGATCAAATAAAACGTGTAATAACTCGTTAAACTGGCCAGGTAGACAAACTTCGAAAACATCAGGGCCACCAGGATTGCCATGTAAATCGCAATTTTTCTGGCCGGCGACACGGAGTGCCCCGGAATGCCCGAGGCAACGGCATGGCCATCAATGTCCGCAACGTGGAGCCGCAGTTCCGTTGATCTGTATTTTTTGGCCCACGCGCCAATATGCGCAAGCAACAGCATCCCGAGAAGTGCCAAGAACGAAAACCAAGCAATGCTGGATTGTCCTCTCGTTAATACGAACGCAGCAAGCAGAGGACCCAAAGCCGATCCCGCGTTGCCGCCGACTTGAAAAAGTGATTGCGCCAGGCCATGCTGTCCGCCCGACGCCATTCGTGCCACCCGGGATGATTCCGGGTGAAACACCGAGGAACCCACGCCCACAAGTCCGGCGGCTAGCAAAACTGTCCCAAAACTTGCAGCCATCGCCAGAACCAAAAGCCCAATGAGAGTGATGCCCATTCCGACCGCGAGGGAGTACGGATGCGGCCGCTGGTCGGTATACATCCCTACTATCGGCTGCAACAGAGAAGCGGTCACCTGCAACGTGAGCGCAATTAGGCCCACCTGTCCAAAATCAAGATGGAAGGAATATTTCAGCAATGGATAAATGGCAGGAAGTAGCGATTGAACCGTGTCATTCAATAAATGGCAAAAGCTAATGGCCAGGAGAATCTTAAAAACGGTTTTGCCCGCTGTGTCGGAAGAAGCCTCCGCCTGCACCGCTGTCAACTTCGCCTCACTAGACATCTAGACCGATTCCCCAAACGAATATCAGTAACGCCACTCGCGAAGGAACTTATGATACTCAACACTCACACTGTACATGATAGCAAAGCCCAAGCGCTGCGTTGCTCCGCTCAGCTTCCTGGATCGGCGCAGCATGCGCCCAGCTGCCGACAATTCATGTTGTAGTGAAGATGTCAGACTTCATGTTAATGTTTGCTATAGTCCCGACTGACCCACGCTTCAACGCGCTATCTGGCCTCCGCGTTTCGGTTGACGAGTAAACATTTACCCCATAACATCTGCTTTCGCGTGCGACGACATTTGGTGAGCATCATGGACGCGGATACAACGGAGGAATGCCGACCATGGGAGTGAAAACCAAAACTGGCATAGTGATTTTTTTGATGGGTTTGTTTCTATCTTCTGCGTGGAGCCGAACAGAAAAAGTGAAAAACACTTCTATCCTCAAAAAACACGCATTCGGGAAAACGGAAGATGGAAAAGAAGCCCACCTTTTCGTTTTGACCAACAAAAACGGAATGGAGGTATCGATTACCGACTTCGGAGGAACCGTGGTATCCGTCAAGGTTCCAGATCGCGCGGGGAAACTGGCGGACGTGGTTCTTGGCTACGACACCCTCCCTGAATATGCTGCTGGAAAGGCCTACTTCGGTGGGACTATCGGACGCTATGCCAATCGTATTGCCCACGGAGAATTCACGCTTGGTGGGCGGAAATATACCCTGGCAAAAAATGACGGAGAGAACCATCTGCACGGTGGAATTAAAGGATTCAACAAAGTTTTGTGGATCGCAAAGGATGTTTCCACAAAGAGTGTGCCGTCGCTGCACTTGAGCTATCTGAGTAAAGATGGTGAGGAGGGATATCCAGGAAACTTGTCTGCAGAGGTGAACTTCACTTTGACAGATGCGAATGAATTAAAGATCGAATATCGTGCGACTACCGACCAGGACACGGTAATCAATCTCACCAATCACTCTTATTTCAATCTGGCAGGCGATGGCACGATCTTAGAACATCAATTGCAATTGACTGCAAGTCGCTTTACTCCAGTAAATTCCACCTTGATCCCCACTGGTGAACTTCGTTCGGTTCAAGGCACTCCGTTTGATTTTCGTGAATCCAATGTGATTGGCGCCCGAATTAACCAGGATGACGAGCAGCTTAAATTCGGCAAGGGTTATGACCACAATTGGGTACTAGACGCAAAGGCCCATGGGAAGCCTGCCCTTGCGGCTATTGTTTTCGAGCCAAAGACTGGACGTGTCCTGGAAGTTTGGACCACTGAACCGGGCATCCAGTTTTACAGTGGTAATTTTCTCGATGGTTCGATTCATGGGAAGGGTGGCAGATCCCACCAACTGCGTTCAGGGTTTTGCTTGGAGACGCAGAATTTTCCCGACTCGCCGCACCACCCAGAATTTCCTTCCACGGTTCTGCATTCCGGGGCGAAGTACAATTCCGCGACCGTTTACAAGTTTTCCACAAGGTAAGGTAAGCAAAGCGGAGCGGGCACGAGGCTGCCCGTATTACTTGAAAAATTATCTTTACGACTAACCGCCAAGCGGGTGTCAGGACATCGCAGCATTTGCGTGTCTGCGGGCGGTATCTTGCTGAAAACGTTTGGGATAGGTAGCATGCCTGCGACCCCCACATACCCAGAAGTACTGCATTCTAAGAGGTTTACGGGGTTTTGAGTGCGCAGGTTCCTGAAAACAAAGGGCGATTTTCACTGGGCTATGACAAAAAGCCAAGTCCTTCATTTCAGGCTAATTAAACTGGATCCGCACTCAAGATTTCGTGTCAAAAAATCCAGAAGAATGTGCCGTAAGAGAATGGACCCCGCGAGAATCACGAAGGATGGAGTGAAGTAAAGTTTACCCAATGCGTGTAATAACTAAACAGGTATCTTAATCAAGAGAAATCAGAGCCTGCATTTTAATTCCATCCCGCGTTCCTCGTTTCTCATGGAGGACGGTTTCTGGCTGGATAATTGAATTGAGGCCATGGAGTTGTGCGATAGAGCACCACCGGGTTACGAAACGAGCGGCGCGGGTTAGTCTAGGTCTAACTAAAACCTAGCCATGGATACCACAGTAGAGAATCGTCGTCGTCACCCGCGCGTTTGGGCGCCCAAGGGAATGCTCGTGGCTTGGCAATCGGGCGGGCAGCGACACGTTTCCCATGCAGAAACGGTGGGCATGGGTGGACTGTTTCTATTTACCCCGAACCCGCCCCCAGAAGGTTCGATGATTGAAATGCTCTTTGACCTTGCAACCCCTGCGGGAGAGGTTCGCGCTCGCGCAGTCGTGCGCCACACAAGGCCGGGCAAGGGCATGGGGATAAAGTTTATTCATATGCGGCCGGAAGACCGTTCGCGGCTCAATCAATTTTTGAAATTACAGCTGGAATCGGGGCAAACAAAAACTGGCGCCAAAAAGGAGGTTTCCTGGCAGGCAAGCTGGTTTACGCGAAATGTGCGCTACCTCGATCCGGGCACATTCAATGGCCACCATTCGTTGTTCTTTCTGCTGCATAACATCTATTCCGACCGCATGACGGGGATATTGCAAATAGTAGCCGACGACGTGGAGAAGTTGCTCTATTTCAATTCTGGGCAATTGATCTTTGCCAGCAGCACCGCTACCGGGGACCGCTTGGACGAGATGATGTTGCGCGCGGGTGCGTTGACGGAGTCCCAGGTTCAGTACGCGCTGGAGGGATTATCGGCCCAACAAGCAATTGGCGATAACCTTGTCGCCTTGGGTCTGTGCAGTAAGGCTGAACTTAAGGATTGGGTGCACAAACAAGTGACCCGCATCGCGGTTTCGCTTCTGGATTGTACAGTTGGCCGGTTTTGTTTTTTCACTTCGTTTGATCAGAGAGTTGTGCCGGAACTGGGCATTAAGGTGCCCCTTGGGAAGCTCCTACTGGACGCCGTGCACAGCGCTACAGATTTGCCGCTAGATCAGCTGGGCAAAGACCAAGCATTGTTGGTAGACGCATCGCCCGACCCGGTGCTCCGCTTTCAAACAGTTGAATTGGACGATGAAGAACAGCGCCTGTTTGCCACAATCTCCCATCCGATGCGCTCTGTGGACATCATCCAGGCGGCCGGAATATCCGGACCCAGAACAGCGCGTGCTTTGTACGCGTTGCTGGTGCTGGGCATGATCGTCACAGTAACGCCCGATATGCGATCGGAACAGTCGCTCTTTACCCCGATTTCGCCGCCTGAGCCGATAATTCTTCCGGATGAGCCCATGGACCCGCAGGCATTTGAACAGGAGCTCCAACAATTACTTTCCTTGACTGGAAAGGGAACGCACTACGAACTTCTTGGAGTCACGCCTGAGTCTCCCAAAGACCAAATCAAACGAAGCTTCTATGCGTTGGCCCGGAAATTTCATCCCGACCGCCACATGGGTAGAAACGAATGGATAGAATTACTCCAAAAGTTGATGGCGGCGCTCACTGAAGCCTACAAGACCTTGGTAGACGAAGAAAGAAAGGCCGCGTATAACGCTCGGCTCGCGGCCTCCAAAGCCACGACAGAAACGCAGGAGACAATCGAAGAATGCATCAACTTGGCAAACAGATGTATGAAGGACAATAACATCACCGGCTCGATTTTTTGGCTGCGAAAATGCGTTCGTATGGCACCCAATGCCAGCAAGTACCATACTTTATTGGCGGTTAACTTAGGAATGATTGTCCCTTACCGTAAGGAGGCCATTGAGCATTTCGAGAAGGCGATAGAGCTTGAGCCATTCAACACCTCGGCCTATTTTCAGTTCGCAGGACTCTACGAGCAAATGCAACTACCTTGGCGCGCGGTTCCCCTCTATTCGAAGATACTGGAGATTGATCCCCAACACTCCGAGACTCGCGAGCGGCTTGCTCGGCTCGAGGTGAAGCAAGAAAAGAAAACGTCATCGTCGGTGTCTCGTTTGTTCGGGAAAAAGAGCAAAAGTTAAGAAGAGTAACAGAAGGGCGTTAAACAATGATTCTAGTGGGTTGTCTCTATATGAACATCTAAATTGCGCGCCAACCATGGAAGAAGCACGCGTCTAAAGATTACGGGATCGGGCCATGTTTTCAACTGTCGTCCGAGGTGCCCACCTTGCGGGTTGATCCACGCGTCTTTGGGAACGTCTCCTACGCTCATTAGCTCGTAGACATCCGAAATAGGCACTTGGGTGTCCTTAACGCCTGCAATGACCAACATCGGCGTGGTCGGTTTTCCAAGTATGTGTTGATTCACGAGGGACATTTTCTGGAACATTGCGGCCATTTCGTCGATCGTATTGACTCCATCGAAGATAGCCATGAGCGCCGGCACCTGGTCGAAAAGATACTCTCTGTTTCCGAGGAGTGAATTTGTTAGGAATTCCTTGGTGAAGAATAAATCCACGGGTGGAGACTGAACGCTTACAGCCTTCAGCCGATCGTGTTCCACGACAGCCATCTTCGTACCCCAATAAGCGCCCCAACTCACTCCGTGAAAACCAATTCTCGTTTTATCCACTTCAGGCCTGGAATGCAAATAATCGATCACGCGCGACAACATGCGTTCCGCGGTGGGGCTGGCCTTGATCGGGGCTTGGCCCGTGCCAGGTCCATCGACCGCGATAAAGCCGACACCCAAGGGCAGGATGGCGGCGAAACTTTCGGTCAAATCCTCTTTTCGGCTGTCCAAGCCGTTTACCGCAATTACCGTGGGTACGGGACCATTTGTATTTTTCGGGAGCCGCAAGTACCCGATAATTTCAGAACCTTCGAAGGGGATGCGAATAACTTCAAGCGGTGGATCCCAGAAGCGGGCGTGCGCCAGAAATGCTTCAATAGCTTTTGCATAAGAGCGTTTTTTCCCAGCAGAGGCGGGAATCGGCCAGCGTCCAAATGAATATAGCCGCCATGCCCGAATGTAGTCAGCATCGGCCTTGACTCGGTCTGTTGCCTCGAGTGCTTTTGCTTCGGCCATGTATTTGTCTGCGACCGTCATGAAAGCAGCCGCCCATTCATCCTTGTCTCGCGTTTTTATGGAAGCAAAGGCTTCAGCGATGTCCGCAGGGTTGAGGCCGATGAGCGGATACATTCCGGTTTGTGCACGCTTCAAAGCCTCGGACTTAATTTCGTCGAGTGTGCGTTCGGTGCGCTCCTGTGCAGGTGAACGGGACGTAGAGCAGAGGACCAAGACCATGGAGAGTCCTGCGACCCCCACCCATGAACAATGCTGAAGCGTTCTGAATTTAGACACCAAGATGCCTCTTTTGTCCTCTCGGATTTTTAGCAACAAGGATTAGAAGATGAGCTTCAATCCAAGTTGGACAGCGCGGCTTCCACCCGATCCGATGACCGGATTTGAAGCTGCAACGTCGGGTGTTGCGCAGGAGCAGCCGAACCCCCCGGGACCGGGAACGGAGGGATCGTTGTGACCCCAGCCATTCTGCCCACCGAAAGGATTAGCAAAATTTGGATGATTGAGAACGTTGAAGAATTCAGCGCGGAATTGCGCGCTGAGGCGTTCTCCGAATTTCGTGTTTTTGACTACCGACATGTCCCAGTTGCGGAAGCCAAAATCGCGAAAAGTGTTTCGACCCATGGTGCCGAAGGTTCCAGCGGCGGGTGGAGTCATGACCGAGCTGCCGACTGCATAACACCCAAAGGTATTGAGTGAGGCGAGCAAGGCAGGAGTGGTGGCTTGCGCCAAACACGCCGCCGGGAATGGATTCGCAATTCCGTCAAACCATGGAATTCCACTAGAGCGAGTGGGCTTGAAGTCTGCAGGATTGCCGGAGAAATTCCAGCGGTCCACGCCTTCCCCGGTATGGCTGACGTCCGTCCCGGCATCGATGGGACCCCAGGGTTGTGCGCCAAACAGGCTGACGATCGAAGTGATCTGCCAGCCTTCGAGCAATTGAGCGAAGGACTTTTTGCCGGGGACACTGTACGTGGTCGAAAGCGTCAAGCGGTGGCGCATGTCGAAATCGCTGCTGGCGTATTCTCGCATGGGGTGTGTGCTGTCCTGGGGAAGACCAGATCCCGCTCCAAAGTCCCAGTTCGCACCCACGTTGTCCAGTGCGTGCGAGTATGTATAGCCGGCAATAAACGTAAATCCATGATAATCCCTACCGGTGAGCGTGGCCTGCAAGCCGTTATAGTTTGATTTATATATGTTTCCCATTTGGTAGATGAAGCTGAGGAAGGGAAATTTGACATTGAAGGGCCTTCCCGATTGTTCGTCGCCTGCGGTATCGAGGGCTGGGACGTTTTGGTTGATATCGTGAATGCCAACGAGCTTCGAGCCGTGATTGCCGACGTAGGCGGCTTGCAAAGTGACTTTCGAATTGAGGGCATGTTGAACGTTTAAGTTCCAGGTGTAAACGTAGGGCGTCTTGATGTTTTGCGTGATGCCTAGGATGCTGCATGGGCTTCCGGTGGCCACGCTGCAATCAATGGGGGTAGTTGGAAAGACTGTAGCGCCGCCGGTGCCGTTCCAGTTGAGCTTAGATCCCTTAAAGTTGACCACACCCGTTGCAATGTTGCCGGTTCCGGGCACGACGCCAACCCCGCCGGTGGGAATAGTGGCGAGGCCCAGGCTATTGTTCAAGGCCAAGAACGATTCCCAGTTCACAGTTTCGTAGATGATCCCAGCGCCGCCGCGTATGACGGTCCTATTGTTTCCGCCGACATCCCAAGCGAACCCAACGCGCGGTGCGAAGTTGTAGGGATCAATGTTATACGGACCGCTGATGCCTTTGCCGACTTGAACGAGCCCAACGTTCGGGTCGAAATTGGCGAGCTGATTGTGGGCATCCTTGAGTACTGTGTTGAGTTCGTAACGCAATCCGAGATTCAGGGTGAGATTGCGGCTAATGCGCCAATCATCTTGTGCGAACAGGGCAATGCCCCAGTTGTGAATGTTACGCGTGGGATCGCCAATAAGGAGGCTGCCGTTCAGAGGTGCGCCCGCAAAGAAATCTTCGATCGGAGAAGAAGAAATCCCATTCATGGTGAAGGCACTAGCGCCGAGGAATTTGAAGCGTCCGCGGGTTCCGCCGTAAGCGCCGCCGCTGAAACGGTCGCGATGAACTTCGCCCCCGAATTTGAAAGCGTGCTTGCCGAGCGTGCGGGAGACGTGATCGACGAACTGAAAACGGTCGTCAGGACCTTGGACCTTTGGCCAGTTGAACCCGCCAATGCCGGAAATTGGAAATCCAAAGAAGCCAAGGACGTTAATGCGTGGCAGGCCGCCGTAGAGGGGATTGGTCACCCCTGTGTTGAGGCCATAGGTGGTGGCCGGAACGCTATGGTCGTTCGGGAATGTGGGCTGGTACAGGCGGTTGTAGCCGAAACGCGCCTCGTTAGTCCAGACAGAACTGGGAATCCAGACCCAGTTCAGCCCGATGACCTGAGCGCGAGTGTGGATTTGCGTGAGCCATTTAGTTTGCAATTGAGCGGCATCCTGAACGGTACCGTTGTTGTTCCCAAAGAAGTAGAGGCCGCTAAGAGTGTGGTGCTCGCTGATTTGGTAATCGAGTTTGCCCAGGGCGTTGTCAACACGGACGCTATTGGGTAAGCCAAAGTTTATGACGGTGATTCCAGCCGGGTTAGTGCCATTGTTCAGGGGTATACCCGTCCCGTTGCAGGAAATCGCCGGGCTCATTGTGCAACCAGCAATTTTCAAGCTGGCAGCGCTCACGTCGTTGGTAATTTGACCGGCCAGAAAAGCGGCATGGACATCAGCGATGGCGTTGGTCGCGCTGTTGACACAGTCTCCACCAGCCAGGCCGGTAAAGGCACAATCGGAGCCCGTGGACGGAGCAGCGAGACTCACCGTTGCTGGCGTCGCGATTTGGCCGACATTGCCTACGGTGTAGCGCTGACCTTCATACGCGCCGAAAAAGAATAGTTTGTCTTTGGCGATAGGCCCGCCGACAGTCGTGCCGAACTGCTTTAAATTACGAGGAGATTTCTGCGTACCGACTGGGTCGTAATAATTGCGAGCGTCGAGCGCGGTGGTGCGGACGAATCCATAAGCGGTGCCGTGCAGGGAATTCGTTCCCGACTTTAAACCAACATTGACCATGGTGCCGGGCTTCCAGCCGTATTCTGCAGGTGGATTCTGAATAACGTTAAATTCCTGGATAGCGTCCACGGGAAGAATCGTCGCTGAATCTCCCGCGATTCCCGCTCCGTTGATGATGCTTTGGCCGGAGAAGGGTTCGCTATTGAATAGCCCGTCGATGATGTATGCATTGTCTTCAGCACGAAGACCGTTCGTACTCGTCGTAGAAAATCCGCCTCCTGGATAGCGCACCACTCCTGGACGCAATTGAAGCAGGTTTTCGTAGTTCCGGCCGTTCAGCGGCAGGTCATTGATTTCCTTGTTGCTCAGGGTGCCGCCCAGGGCAGAAGATGTTCTGTCCAGTAGCGGAATCTCTTGCGTGACGGTAATTACCTGCGTCGAATCTCCCGGCTTCAAAGTAAAATCCAGCCGCGCGTCCTTGGCTACTTCCAACATGACGTTCTGGCGCTCGGCGCTATTGAATCCTTTCGCCTCAACGCGGATCTTGTACTCACCCGGAGTTAAATCGGGCGCTACGTAATCTCCGGACTCATCTGTAATTAGCGTACGTGAAATGCCCCGTTGCACATCGGTAATAACCACTTTTGCGCCGACAATGGCGGCATCCTGCTGATCCGTAACGGTACCCAAAATGCGGCCTGTGTAAGTTTGGGATAAGAGGGGGGCCGAAAGAAGAAGCAGGCCAAGGATACTGCCTGCGACCTGCGCTGCACACGCTCGATGATGAGTCAGTTGAGCAACGACTCCTGCGCGTGAATTGATCATACGCACCCACCCCCTCCCTGAGATTGAATCAGTGCCTTTACATCTTCGTCTGGTCGAATGGTATTACCACCATATAATTGATAGTGTCAAGAAATTTTTCCGATCAATCTTATTGAGGTCGTGGTATATTAGTCATACCATGCAGAACACTGTAGCGGCGGATTCCAGTTTACTGGGCTAATTAACGCAAGGGTAGAACTGAAATCCGTATGTAATTGGACCGCGATGCTGGCTGGTGTGGCATCGTACTGACTCGCTGAAAACGACACGGAAACGGCTGGAGGAATGGCAGCAAATGGCCATCGCAACGATCAATCCTGCAAGTGGAGAGACGCTAAAAGTCTTTGCGCCGCTCTCTGATTCCCAGATTGAACGAAAGATCCGGCAAGCAGCCGAAGCCTTCGCGACATTTAGTCGACTTCCATTTGCGCAGCGCGGGCAAATGATGTTGAAAGCCGCGGATCTGCTGGAGGGTGAGAAGAAAGAGATTGCCCAACTCATGACCATGGAGATGGGAAAGACGTTCCGCTCGGCCATTGATGAAGCCGTGAAGTGCGCTTGGGCTTGCCGCTACTTCGCTGAAAATGGGGAGCGATTTCTCGCCGATGAAATCATTCAAACAACCGCGAGCCGCAGCTATGTCCGCTACCAGCCGCTCGGGATCATTCTGGTTGTGATGCCTTGGAATTATCCTTTTTGGCAGGTGTTCCGTTTTATCGCGCCGGGGCTCATGGCCGGGAATGTTGGGCTACTAAAGCATGCGTCAAATGTTCCGCAATGTGCTCTGAAGATAGAGGAAATTCTTCTGCGCGCGGGTTTTCCGGAAGGGGCTTTCCAGACCCTGCTGATCGGCTCCGACAAAGTAGACAAAATCCTCGGCGATTCGCGTATCGCCGCAGCCACATTGACCGGAAGTGAGGATGCGGGAATCAAGGTGGGTGCGGGTGCTGCGCAGAGAGTAAAGAAAGTTGTATTGGAGCTGGGAGGCAGCGACCCATTCATCGTTATGCCCAGCGCCAATCTGGACGAAGCCGTAGCCACTGCGGTCAAGGCTCGCACTGCCAACAACGGGCAGTCTTGTATTGCGGCCAAGCGTTTCATAATCGCGGAAGGGATTGCTGATCAATTTGAACGCGAATTCGTTAGAAAGATGAAAGCACTTAAGTTGGGAGATCCCTTCGACGAAAAAACGGACGTGGGGCCGTTGGCTACTGCGGACGCAGTGACTTCTCTTCATGCGGATGTAGAGAAAACGGTCGCAGCAGGTGCGCGCGTCCTGACCGGCGGGAAACCTGCGCAACTCCCAGGCTATTTCTATCTCCCTACCGTGCTGACCGATATTCCGCGGAGTTCACCTGCTTACACTGAAGAGCTGTTTGGTCCTGTAGCTTCCCTTTTCCGAGTCAAAGACATCAACGAAGCGATCAAAATCGCGAATGACACTAGGTTCGGCTTGGGTGCGAGCGCCTGGACTAACGACCAAGCTGAACAAGAGCATTTCATCGACGCGTTGGATGCCGGAATGGTGTTCATCAACCAGATGGTGGCATCCGATCCGCGAGTGCCCTTCGGCGGAGTGAAGAGATCGGGTTACGGACGTGAATTGAGCACCAATGGCATTCGGGAGTTCACGAATATAAAAACAGTCTGGGTAAAGTGATGGTAGCAAGGTATTGCGGGTAGCTCGTGGTTTTTGATATGGTGGTCCTACCAACAGACCGTAAAGTAACTCGTTCGAGGCATTGCGCGACTTAGTGGTATAAGCCAAGGATTGCTTGCCGCTACCTACCGTGTTGGAGGAGGTGCTGTGTACAAGGCGGTACAAACTTCTCGTCTTTACGAACAAATCGTTCAACAGATTGAAGACTCCATCTTAAAAGGCGCGCTCAAAGAGGGAGATCAACTGCCCCCCGAGCGCGAACTGGCACATCAATTCGGTGTGAGCCGAACAGCAGTCCGCGAAGCTGTCAAAGCGCTCAGGGAAAAGGGCTTGGTGGAAGCTTATCCCGGGCGAGGAACATTCATCACCAACGGAACTTCGCACTCTATCCGGCAGACCTTGGATCGGATGTTAAAGAATGGCCAGCCGGAAGGGGCCGCTAATCTCACAGAAGTCAGAGAAATTCTGGAACCCGAGATCGCAGCGCTCGCTGCCAGCAGAGCCGACGACGAACACATAGCAGCGATGCGGGAAGCCATTGCGGTGATGGACAATGCGCGCCAAGATCCGGACGAGTTCATCGAGGCAGATTTGGATTTTCATCTCGCGCTGGGGGAGGCGGCTGCAAATCCGCTGATTCTTTCCCTAATTGACTCGATCGTGGGCCTGCTACGTGAACAGCGTTTGCGGACGTTCTACGTCGACGGTGGTCCGGAGCGCGGTCAGTATCACCACAAGCGAATTCTAGAAGCGATCGAGCATCGTGATTCGCAGGGTGCGCGCGAAACAATGCGCGCTCACCTCCGGCAGGTGCGTGCGGATTCCCGGAAAACATCCAGCGAACCAGAAGAGTGATCTCTCGTGAAACTTTCCACAGCAGGAGAGTCGGAATAATGGCCAATGTGGGGTTCGTCGGACTTGGAGTCATGGGCAGCGAAATGGTGCTGCGGTTACTCGAAAAAGGGCACACCGTCACGGGCTACAATCGCACGCGAGCAAAAGCCGCACGATTGCTTGGTCAAGGTATGAAATGGACGGAATCGCCTCGCGCCGTCGTTGCCTCCGCAGACGTAACCTTTTCGATGGTCACCAATTCCGAAGCGCTTGGCGCCATCATGGACGGGCCAGACGGGATGCTGAGTGGGTTGAGCGCGGGCAAAGTGCTCGCGGACATGAGCACGGTCAGCCCGACCTTCAGCCGTTTTCTGGCCGCGAAAGTCCGGGAAAAAGGCGCCGACATGGTGGACTCACCTGTTTCGGGCAGCGTAATAACACTTCAAGAGGGAAAATTGTCGGTGATGGTTGGCGGCCGCAAAGAGACCTTCGAACGCATTAAGCCTCTGCTGTACGACATCGGACCGAAGGTCACTTACGTTGGCGATAACGGATTGGCGCTCGTGATGAAGATCGCGTCGAACCTGAGCCTCGCGGTTCAGATGCTCGCCTTTTCCGAGGGGATATTGCTAGCGGAAAAGAGTGGGATCGCGCGTGAGGTCGCTGTGGAAGTACTCACGAACAGCGCTATAGCATCACCCATGGTGAAGTACCGAGGTCCTTTCGTTCTGCAATTGCCTGCTGAAGCCTGGTTCAACGTCAATATGATGCAGAAAGACATGCTATTGGCACTGGAACTCGGCCGCCAGCTCAATGTACCCATGCCCACCACCGCGGTCGCCAATGAATTCCTTACGGCCGCTCGTGGAATGGGGATGGCAGAGCAAGACTTCGCGGTGCTCTTCGATGTGTTGGCAGGGATGAGCGGGGTGAAAAGATGACGACCGTCACAAATCAGTCCGCGATTGATTCAGGAGTCACCGTCGAAAAATGGATGCGCATGTACCGCCGAATGCAAATGATCCGACTTTTCGAAGAGCAAGTGAATGAGCTGTATACACGCGCGTTGATGCCCGGCCTTGCGCACCTCTATGTGGGTGAAGAAGCGGTGGCGGTGGGTATCTGCGAAGCCCTCCGCTCGGATGACTACATTACCAGTACGCACCGGGGCCATGGACATTGCGTAGCGAAAGGGGCCTCGCCGGACCGCATGTTCGCAGAACTCCTCGGCAAAGCCGCAGGTTATTGCAAAGGCAAAGGCGGCTCTATGCACATTGCCGATCCAACCACCGGCAATCTCGGAGCGAACGCTATTGTCGCTGGTAGCACGGGGATTGCCACCGGCGCGGGCTTTTCGGCGAAGCATCTTGGTACCGGACAAGTGGCCGTCTGCTTCTTTGGCGAGGGCGCGCTCGGACAGGGAGTGTTGTACGAAGTGATGAATCTGGCGGCGCTCTGGAAGCTGCCAGTGATTTATGTGTGTGAAAACAATCTTTACACCGAATACACTCATTTTTCCGAAACCACGGCGGGAGATATTCTCGCACGGGGCATTGCATTCGGCGTGCAGTCCGAGAGTGTGGATGGTCAGGACGTTCGTGCGGTGTACGCCACTGCGAAGAAACTCGTTGAACGCGCGCGCAGTGGCGCGGGTCCCGCATTCCTTTTGTGCAACACCTACCGGTACACAGGCCACCACGTGGGCGACATCAACCGCGAGTACTACCGCTCAAAGCAAGAGGAGCAAGAATGGAAGAGCAAACGTGACCCGATCAAGTTATTAGGAGAGTGGCTCACAAGCCAGAGCCTCTCCTCCGTTGACGATTTATATCACATCGAATCCGAGGTCAGGGCGGAGATGCAGTCGGCCGTTAATTTCGCCGTGTCAGCTCCATACCCGAGCCCCCAAGAAGCGGAGCAGGACGTCTATGCCTGAAGTGGCGGAGCGTGAGTTAACGTTTGCACAAGCGGTAAAGGAAGCGCTGGCGGAAGAGATGCGCCGTGATTCGCGGGTGTGCATTCTCGGCGAAGATGTGGCCGAAGCAGGGACGCCTTTCAAGGTTCTGTCGGGATTGGTGGAAGAATTCGGCAAGGATCGCGTGATCGATACGCCGATTTCTGAAGCGGGCTTCACCGGCGTGGGCGTCGGCGCTGCGATGACAGGCATGCGCCCCGTAATCGATATCATGTTCGGCGACTTCCTTACGCTGACGATGGACCAAATGGCGAACCAGGCCGCGAAAGTGCATTACATGTCGGGTGGCACGTGGAAGGTTCCGATGGTTCTGCGAACAACGCTGGGTGCCACCCGGCGCTCCGCGGCACAACACTCGCAGTCGCTTCATGCCTGGTTGAGCCATGTTCCCGGACTTAAAGTCGTGATGCCATCTACACCGTATGACGCGAAGGGTCTGCTCAAGACGGCAATTCGCGACGACAATCCGATCGTCTTTTTTGAAGATAAGATGATGTACAAGCTAAAGGGCGCTGTGCCTGCCGAGGACTACACCATTCCCTTTGGAGTAGCAGATGTGAAGCGCGTCGGCAAGGACATCACCATCGTGGCCGTCAGCAGCATGGTACAGGTTGCACTTGGAGCGGCGCGAATGTTGGAAGAGATCGGTGTCAGCGCCGAAGTGATCGATCCGAGGACAACGTGGCCACTCGATGAAAAGACGCTGATCGAATCGGCGAAAAAAACTTCCAGGGCGATGGTTGTCGATGAAGGCTACGCGCGTTACGGGGTGACGGGAGAGATTGCTTCTGTGATCGCCGAAGGAGCCTTTTATAATCTGGAAGCCCCGGTGAAGCGTATGGGTGCGATGCACGTGCCAATTCCTTTTTCTCCTCCGCTCGAAGACGTTACCGTACCCACCGAGAAATCAGTATTTGAAACCGCACGGGCGCTCTGCGGCGAAGCCTGAGCATCAGAACGGGAGGCGATCGTGGCACTGAAGACCTATGGACCGATGGCAGTAGATTGGGAAAATCGTATTGATTTTGCACGTCTGCGTTGCGAACGCCTGGCACGCGCCAAAGCTCTTCTCGCCAAATCGGAATTGGGTGCCTTGCTGTGCTTCGACATGAATAATGTGCGCTACCTAACGGCAACGCATATCGGAAGTTGGGCACAAGACAAGATCAGTCGGTTTGCTTTGTTGCCGCAGAACGACGAACCCATCCTGTGGGACTTTGGATCCGCTGCGCGTCACCATCAGTTGAATTGTCCGTGGCTCGGAGAGCGTTCGCGTCCGGGAATTCCGTTGTTGCGTGGCGCCATGTCTCCGGAAATGGGACGCGCAGAAAACGTAGCGCGAAAAATAAAAATCGAGCTTGAGAAACGAGGTTTGCTCAACGAACCGCTCGGAATTGACGTCGTCGAGCCCCCCATCCTCTTTGCCTTGCAAAAAGAAGGCATCAAGATCGTCGATGGGCAGCAGCTCATGTCCGACGCTCGCGTGATTAAAACCCCGGATGAGATTTCATTGCTCAACCATTCAGCCATGATGGTTGATGCCGCGTACGATGAGCTGTACCGCGCGATGAAGCCCGGAATGAGCGAGAACCAAGCCGTCGGGCTAGTCAGCAAAGTCCTTTACGATCTCGGTTCCGAGTACGTGGAGGCCGTCAACGCCATTTCGGGCGAGCGCTGCAATCCGCACCCCCATGTATTTTCGGATCGTATTCTTCGTCCGGGCGATCCCGTGTACTACGACATCCTGCACTCCTACATGGGTTATCGCACGTGCTACTACCGTTGCTTCACGATCGGATATGCCTCGCATGCGATGATCGACGCTTATAAGCGCTGCCGCGAGTATCTTGACGCAGCCATTTCTTTGGTACAACCTGGCAGGACGACCGCAGAAATCGCGTCCGTCTGGCCAACAGCGCAGGAATTTGGATTTCCGGACGAGGAAGCGGCTTTCGCACTGCAATTTGGCCACGGCATTGGGCTGGCCATCTGGGAAAAGCCGGTCATTAGCCGCATGGTTTCGCTCGATCATTCCCATGAGATCAAGCCCGGAATGGTGTTCGCACTGGAAACATTCTGGCCCTCGAAGGATGGCTGGAGCGCGGCGCGCATTGAAGAAGAAATCGTTGTCACGGAAACCGGCCACGAAGTTATCACGCGTTTTCCTGCTGAAAAACTGATGGTGGCGGGGGCGCATTATTTCACCGTGGATGGACCCTTATCGGCTACACGCGAGAACGAAGCTCCACCGAACAAGCGAGTTGTTGAGATGGTGGAAGCCAGCGCCAAAAAAGAAGGGGTGGCAGCCACAGACTGAGATTTTTCCTCAGCTGCTGAAAAACTATGGCCATCAGCGTGGTAATGCCAGCTCTCGAAATGGCGCAAGAAACAGGCAGGCTTCTCGCTTGGCGAAAAAAAGAAGGGGACAGGGTTACCAAGGGCGAACCGCTACTGGAGATCGAAACGGACAAGGCAGTCGTGGAGATCGAGGCCCCAGCGGACGGTATTCTCGCAGGCGTAAAGTCGCTTCAGGGTGCTGTCGTGCCGGTCGGCGAAACGATTGCCTGGATCGTAGCGCCGGGCGAGCAACCCCCCACCGCGCCGGCCATACCAACTGTCAGCGCGCGAACAACTATCGTTCAATCAAGCCCATCGCCCGTTGCGTCACGGCCTCTCGCGCTACCGCATGGTCCGGGACCAAGAATTTCGCCTAAAGCACGGCGGCTCGCTAAGGAACAAGGCGTAGATATCAGCAGACTAAGTGGTTCAGGCCCAGACTCTACAATCACTACCGAAGATATTTTGGCGGCCGCGAAGTCCCAAGCTACCCAGGGTTCGTTAGCACCGCCTACGGTTCCGAACGTCAAGGGTCTGAGCTCCGTCACGCGGTTGATGGCAGAGCGAACCGCGCAGAGTTGGACGACCGTACCGCATTTCTTTGTCGCTCGGGATGTAGATGCTAGTGCGCTCGTAGAAGCCCATCAAGAATCGTTAGTCGAAGTTGAGAAGACTCGCTCCGTCCGCCCATCGCTTACCGATTTCCTCGTTTTGCTCGCGGCCAGGATCCTGGAGAAACACGACTCCATGAATTCGAGTTGGACCGCCGAGGGAATACAACTTCATCCCGAAGTGAATGTCAGTGTGGCGATAGCCGTTAGCGGCGGCGTGGTTGCGCCAGTAATTCACAAAGCGAATATCGCCAAACTTGCCGAAATCACTGCTCGGCGGCAATCCTTGGCCGAACGCGCCCGCGCAGGACGTCTCCATCCTTCCGATATCATGGGTGGAACATTTACCATCAGCAATCTCGGCATGTACAAGGTAGACTCTTTCATGGCGCTAATCACACCACCGCAAGCCGCGGTTCTGGCCGTGGGGGCTATCACTGATCGCGTAGTTCCTGTCAATGGCAAGCCTGGTATCCGCCCGATGATGACCTTAACTCTGTCGAGCGACCATCGCGTCGTGGACGGCGCGCGAGCCGCATCGTTCTTGAACGACGTGGCTGAAGCCATCGGCGAACCCGCGAAGTGGCTGCGTTGACGGTAATGGCGCACCTCGACGTAAGCACAGCACATGACGTCGGCTTGACGCAGCCGGCAACCCTTTCATGACCACTCCCCAATCGAGAAAGAAGCCTTTCTATACAAATCTGTGGGTGCAAGTTCTGTTGGCGATTGCCATAGCCGTCGCATTTGGTTACCTCAGCCCGACCAAAGCCATTGCGATGAAACCCCTTGGTGACGCCTTCATCCGGCTGATCACGATGGTCATCCCTTTGATCATCTTCTGTACGGTGGTCTCCGGCATCGCCAGTATGCAGGACATGAAAAAGGTCGGCAGGGTCGGGGGCAAAGCGCTGATCTATTTCGAGGTAATGTCTACACTCGCTCTGCTGATGGGGCTGATCGTCGGTAACCTCGTGCGGCCCGGTGAAGGTTTCAATATCAATGCGTCCACTCTCGATGCGAAAGCGGTGGCCGATTACGCTGGACAGGCCAAAGCACAAAGCGTCACCGATTTTCTGATGCACGTTATTCCAACCACCGTGGTCGACGCTTTCGCAAAGGGTGACATCCTGCAGGTTGTGCTGGTGTCCGTGCTATTTGGCTTTGCCTTATCGGCGATGGGTGAGAAGTGCAAACCACTGATCAGCGTGATCGACGCTCTGACGCAAGCTATTTTCGGCGTGGTGAAAATCCTGATGCGACTGGCACCTGTAGGCGCGTTTGGAGCCATGGCGTTCACCGTCGGGAAGTACGGCGTTGCGTCCCTGGGCCCGTTAGTTAAGCTGATCGGCACATTCTACGTCACAGCAATTTTTTTCCTTTTGGTGGTCCTGGGCGCAGTCGCTCGCGTGGCGGGCTTTAGCATTATCAAATTTCTTCGCTTAATTAAGGAAGAAGTGCTGTTAGTGCTGGCTACTAGTTCGTCGGAGCCAGCGATGCCGACCCTTATCGAGAAATTGGAGAAGCTGGGCTGCTCGAAAGCGCTGGTGGGACTGGTCGTTCCGACTGGGTACACCTTCAATACTGATGGCTCAAGCCTGTATATGACGATGGCTGCTCTGTTTGTGGCTCAGGCCACCAATACGCCGCTAACGCTGATGCAACAACTCACGATATTCGGAGTTGCCGTCTTGACGTCCAAAGGGGCCAGCGGTGTCCAAGGTGCTGCCTTTGTCGCACTGGTTGCCACATTAACCGTGATACCTACGATTCCGGTTGCCGGAATGGCACTGATTCTTGGAATTGATCGCTTCATGAGCATGCTTCGCGCGCTCGTGAACATGGTCGGCAATGGCGTTGCCACGATTGTAGTGGCCCGATGGGAAAATGAGCTCGATCGCCAGACGCTACGGAAAAACCTTGCCTGATTTCCGCCGTGACCGCCGATGGATTGGAGGCCATTCAAAAGTCTAAGCAAACTCTCGTCGGCTTCTGCCTGACGGCGAGTGTCCCATCCCGGGGGAGATTCGATTCTGTCGAGACTAACCTTCAGAGTGGATTGGAGAATGCCGATGCCGATCGGTCCTGATTCTTGATCCCCTACTTCGCGCACCTTTCCGCTCAACAGGGACGACCAGGAAGTTGTGAGCCGTCTGTGGCGCGCAGATATTTACAATAAGCCGCGGAAAAACCGCGGAGCAACCCTAGACTGCGTGGATTCTATTGCGCAGCCGCATTTACAACCTAACTATCCCAAAAAATGGTGGACCTCTTCGGCTGTGGGCATGGATGGCTGCGCTCCATGTCGAGTGACGGAGATAGCTGCCACAGCGGATGCCCATGACGCACTGCTAATGGGATCTTTTCCTTGCAGCAACGCCGATGCAAAAGCACCGTTGAATGCGTCACCTGCGGCTGTCGTATCTATCGCCGAAACCGCGTATGCCGGCAACAATTTTCGCCTTCCATCAGAAAGCGCAAGATAACAGCCACGCTTTCCCAGCTTGAGGAGGACATTCCGGCATCCGCGTTGCAGGAAGGCGCTCGCGGCCTCGTGCAGTGCGGCTTGCGACAATTCTTGTGGTTGGAGTCCCAACAAAGAATTGGTTTCGGTTTCGTTGGGTGTCAGCCATTCCACACAGCTCAGCAGTGACTCCGGTAGTTGCCGCGCCGGTGCAGGGTCAAGTACGAGGGGAATGCTTTCCCTTTGTGCAATCGCGCCGAGATGCTCTACAGTTTCAAGCGGAATTTCCAATTGGGTGAGCATAATGCTTGAGCTGCGAATCAAGTCGAGGTGTTCGTCCAAATCGTGTGGCGTGAGATGAGCATTCGCACCGGCCACCACCACGATCGCATTGTCGCCGTTGCCGTCCGTGGCGATCAGCGCCACACCGGACGAGGTCGAAACGACATCAATCGCGCTAGTATCTACCCCGGAATCCGCGAGGTTCGCTCTCAATTGAACGCCGAAGTCATCACTCCCTAGTTTTCCGATCATACTCACTAGAGTCCCAAGGCGCGCGGCCGCGAAAGCTTGGTTCGCCCCTTTTCCTCCGGGGAATGTCCGAAAGCTCGATCCAAAAACGGTTTCACCGACGAGCGGGATTCGTTGGGTCGCAACAACGAGATCGAGATTTATACTCCCTACCACCAAAAGTCGCTTTTTCATGTAGGTTCCCAATCCAAGGATGCAATCGTTGTCTTAACTGTTATTCGCAAAGGTACACTCTGCTCGTCATCTCGGGAATACCGGGGCCAGGGCAACCGCTATTAAGCCAACCAGGAAAAACACAAACATGATTGGAATGAGCCTTCGCGCGTCGCGAGGAGCATTGGCGAATTCCTTCCAAACAAAAACACCCCAGACCGCAGAAACCATAGTTGCGCCTTGCCCAATGGCATATGAAATCGCGGGTCCGATAATCTGCGCGTGGGAAGCCACAAAGTTCAGCACGGCCCCTGTGCACCAAATCATTCCGCCTACAATACCCCAGCAATGCCACGACATACGACCTTGGACATAATCATGCATACTCACCGGTTGCTCTCCGGTTAAAGGATGGCGCATAAGAAAATAATTTGCCGGTAGCGCGCATAATGCCGTGCCAATCGCGAAGAAGAACGCAACAGTATACGGCCCGAGCGAATGCGGTCCGGTGATGGCCTTCGCAACCAGCGGATAAAAGGTGCCCATCAGAATGCCGCAAGCAAGGCTAAGCTGAATTCCGCGCGCGCTCAGGGCCTTTCGCGTCGTCTCACGTTTTCGATAGGCGGAGGCGTCCACCACGATGGCAAGAACAACCATTAGAACACCGCCAAAGAGAAGAAGCGGGTTGCCCTGCGGCGAAATCACAAAATTCAAAAGCACACCCACCACCAGCGCTAATCCAATGCCGATGGGGAACGCAACTGCCAGCCCGGCGATTTCAATGGCGGCAACAAGCAGCAGATTAGCAACATTGAAAACCGCGCCGCCGAGCAGGGCGAATACAATATGCGTTGCGTCCGCGCTGCGAATGTTATTGAGAAATGAAAGCTGTCCGCCGCCGGTGCTGCCGAGCGTCAAGCCCCATAACAGACTTCCTGCGATAATCCCGATAACGTAATCCCAGTAGAAGAGCTGAAAAGGCCAACCGGGAGTGAGCTTCACAGTGTTAGCCCACGAACCCCAGCACAACATGCTTCCGATCATGAACAGCAATGCGCTCGCGTACGCCTCCGGCTGGTACATGATAGTGCACCCTCCCTTTCAACGCGTTTTAGTAAGTGCGAGATACGATGTTTGTTCTTCAGGCAGACGGGCGGCGATACGACGGCCGTCGCCCGAGCCCGATTGCCATCCGACAGCGAACCATGATGCCTGAGAAAAATTCGCTTGACAATTATTTTGAAACGCTTTATTTTCCGTGGCACGTCTAATACGGGGTGTTTGCCGATATATTTCAAACTCAAAGCGAAAGAGGGGGCGTTAGATCAGGCTATATTTGAAACGTTTCAAATCTGTGCCTGGATTTAGAAGACCGCACAAGTTCGGCGCGGCCAACGAATATTCAAGGCGCGGCAGGGTTTGTCCTTGATGACATTTCCCAGGAAAGGCCGTATCTTGCAGCTGCTTCTCGAATCAGATTCATGCTTTGGCAGCACCCTTCCGGGGTGCGAAATGCTGAAGTGCTCTAAGCGCGATTGCATTCGCGAGCGCCCACTCATGCTCCGCGACGGCCTTCGAGGAATGTGCCGTCGTCTCGTGGCTCTTAGCATTGGCCTCTGTTGGGTTTGCCTAGCCGTTCATGCGCAAACTACTGCTCTGCCGCTGGCTTCAAGCCAGACCGAATCTCAACAGTCCTATAGTGCCGGGCTCGGACTTGTCCGAGAAGGGCGCCTCGACGCGGCAATCCAGACGTTTGAGAAGGGACTCAGCAGTGCTCCGCGCAATGTGGCGCTGCTAAATGTAATCGGAGCAACCTACAGCCTTCAGGGACATTTTGAGGAAGCCGAGAAGTATTTCCTGAAGAGCTTGCAGATAGACCCCGAATTTTTTCCTGCTCGCAAAAACCTGGCGATCACGTATTTCGATTCTGGCCAGTACGAACTGGCTATACCAGAATTTCAAAAATTGGCGGACGGCCCGACGGATTCACGGCCGGTAGCCTACCTTTTCCTGGGAATGCTTGCGGAAAAGCACAAAGAATACGGCAAGGCCAGTGCGTTCCTGGAAAAATCCGGAGAGATTCTGTATCAGTATCCTCAAGCGCTGATAGCGTTTGCGCACTGTCTTTACGAATTGCACCAAGTGCCTAGGGCGGACACTGTTTTGAGCCGCCTGGAAACCTTCCGGGCCCTTGCAGCTTCCGACTATTTTAGCGCGGGTCTATTGTATTCCCAGCACGGTCAAGATGAACGCGCCTGGGCGAATTTCGAAAAGGCTAGCAAAGCGCAACCCGAACTGCCTGGGCTAGCCTATCAAAGGGCGATCGTCCTTAACAGGCTGGGGCGCTCGCTCGAAGCCTTGAACATACTGGCTGACCTCACCCGTACAAAGCCTGATGCGGACTCATTAAACCTCCTAGCTCACGTTGCCGAAAAGAATGGTGAGCTTAAACTTGCGATCCAATCCCTACGGCAGGCCGCACAACTGGACCCGGCAAGACAAGACAACTACCTGGATTTCAGCACTTTGTGTCTTGACTACGAAAACTACCCGGTGGCCCTGGAAGCTGTCGATGTGGGATTAGAGCATGTGCCTAATTCCTATCCTTTATTGGTACAAAGGGGTGTAGTCCTCGAAAGGCTCGGCCGCATAGACGAAGCCGAAGAGGTTCTGCGGAAGGCCAGTCAACTCCAGCAAGACAACAGTGTTGCGCTCTTAAGCCTAGCGATCATCCAGACACACGCGGGAAGATTACAAGACGCGAGGAGTCTGCTTTCCGCGTCGCTCGGCAAATTCCCGAATAACTACTACATGCACTATCAGCTAGGGGTTGTTCTTGTACAAATTCAAGGGCCGGAAGAAATCAGCGAAGAAATTGAACGAAAAGCCGAACAAGCTTTCGAAGAAACCATACGTCTGAAACCTTCCTTTGCTGACTCCTATTACCAGTTGTCGAAACTTTATTCGCGCAAGGATTTCCAGAAGGCGGAGGAAAACCTGCTCACTTGTCTGCGACTGGATCCTCGCCATGCATCGGCGGAGTACAGCCTAAGCCGCCTCTATCTCAAGGCCGGGAGGCGGACGGAAGCGAGGGAACTGATGGCCCGATTCGAAAGCCACCAAGAGGCCGAGAAGATCAAAGAGCGGGAACGGCCAAGGATCGAAGCAGCTCAAAAGTAACTGGATGGTTGCTTAAAGGGAGAACAATCATGAAGGTTGAACGGCGTTTGGCAAGGTTGACGGTTCCACTTATATTCTGGATTCTTCTCTTCAGCACATACTCATCCCCGGCCCGCGCACAATTTAACAGCGGGTTCACGGGAGTGGTTGTAGAGCAGAGCGGCGGCGGCGTTCCCGACGCCAAGATCGTCGTCACTAACCAAGATACTCGCGTCAGCCAATATACGGTGAGCGCGGACAGCGGCGACTTCCGTGTCTCGGCCTTGCCGGGGGGAACTTATACGATCGAGATCGAGGCGACGGGATTCGAGCGGTGGGTCCAAAAGGATGTGCAGTTGGAAGCCAACCAGGTAAAGACTCTCTTGACGACGCTCGCCTTAGCCTCGCAGGTGAGCTCCGTTGAAGTAAGGGAGTCTGTGGCCGCGGTGGAAACGGACAAAAGCAATACTTCGCGAGAAATAGCCGAAACGACGATCCACGACGCACCGTTGCTGGGAAGAAATGTCTACACCAGCATGATCGAGCTCGCGCCGGGCGTAACGGGTTCGGGGCTGCCGAGCGGGGGCGCTCTTGGTTCAGGTTCCGCCAACAACGATAGTTTCGAGCAAGAAGCGGGATACCAACTCAACGCGGCTGGGCAACGTCAAGAGAACAACGAGTACGACGTTGACGGCACAATCGCAGTCAGCGCCTCCCGCGACGGCGTAGTCAATTTGTCCCCGGAGCCTGACTTCATTCAGGCCATGCGCATTTCGGGTGCGACCTTTGAGGCGTCCAAGGGGCGGTACAGCGGAGCATATGTACAGGTCTTCACTAAATCAGGAACGAATAGCCTACATGGCTCGCTATCCGAGTTTCATACGAACAATGCTCTGACGGCTCGAACGATCTTTCAGAACTGCGACCCGGCATCAAGAGGATGCCGTGCGGTGCCGGCCTTCCGACGCAACGAGTTCGGAGGAACGCTGGGTGGTCCGATCATCAAAAACAAGTTGTTCGCATTTGGCGGCCTCTTTTTGTTGCGGTCCTCCAACGCAACTACACAAGTCGCGACCGTCGAGACACCTCAGTTTGTGCAATTCGTACAGCAAAAGTTTCCGAATAACCTTGCGAATACATTTTTCAAACAGGCGCCTCCGGCGGCTGCGCCCACCACAAACATCCTTACGGTCGCGCAAGTTCAGCAGAACAATCCAGGGTTCTATCCGGCAAACATGTTCCCGGCCGATCTGCCCGCAGTGGGAACGGTATTTCTACCCGAGAGCCTGACTCATAACGCGCATCAGTGGCATATCCGGCTCGACTACAACGTGAATCAATCGAAAGACCGGCTGTTTTTTGATTGGTTCAAAACCTACTCCGACCAACTACAAGCCGATCCGCGGTCGATATATCGAGTGAAGGTTCCGAACAATGGGGTTTTCAGCAAGATCGACTGGACCCACACTTTCTCTCCGACACTTTTAAATGAAGCAGGATTTACGTGGGTGGGAGCCGATGGATTCAATACCGGCACGGAAAGCAACAGGAATCTGCCAAACGTCAACATTGGAGGAGTAAACGGATTTGGGCAGTGGGGTCCGGCCGGATGGGTTCACGAGAATTATAGCTGGCATGAGGTGCTTACGTGGATGCATGGGAGTCACACTATCAGCACTGGAGTAGACATCGACAGGCACCATGACAATGATAATTTCACGGCTCCGCTGCTGCGGCCGGGCTTTGGCTTTGCCAATTTGCTGGATTTCGCCCAAGACAAACCGTTCTCGCAGGACGGTCCGGCGATGCAGGTTGCCGACAGTTCCCTGGCCAGCAACTTGTACCAAGTGCTTCGCTGGTTGTACTGGGGCACATTCGTTCAGGACGATTGGAAGGTGACGCCGCGATTCACCCTAAACCTCGGGTTCCGGTACGACAACTTTGGGCACTGGGGAAACTATCACAATTCGAGGACGCCGTTTCCGTTCTTCACGCCAGGCTCTGGAAGTGATTTTGCCGCGCAGGTGGCCAGCGGCACCATGTCTGTAAGGGGCGGGCAGAGTTCTTACGTCGTGAACAATAAGCCTAGCGGATGGGCACCACGCATCGGTTTCGGCTGGGATATTTTCGGCGATGGAAAGACGGCCTTGCGAGGCGGATACGGACTTTTCTATAACAATGTGGCCGATGGCTCATGGTCGTTTCCAGCCCGCGCCAATCCCCCTGTTTGGGCGATCCCGTCGTTTACACTGTTTGACAAACAGCCTTTCAGTTATGCCTTGGGAAACTCGGAAGGAACTGTGTGGCCACTTCCTCCAGGAGTTTCATTTACACCCAATGCGGCCGGGGGAATCACTGGAATCCGCGTGCAGACCTCCGGTGTACAGCCCCATCTTGACCAACCGCGCACTCACACCTGGATGTTAGCCATCCAGCGGGATCTCGGACATAGCCTCGTCGCGGAAATGGACTACAACGGCTCCCACAGCGACCATTTATATATTCAGACCGATGTAAACCGGTTTCCTGGCGACCTCATCGTGAACAAGGGAACGCAGGCTCGCTTGAACGCAAATTTCGGACCTGTTATTTACGGTCGCACCATCGGTGTAGCAGATGGCAACTACGGGACACTGATGTTAAGCAAGCGATTCAGCCATGCTTGGTCGCTTAGAGGTATCTTCACGTTCGGCAACGCTACGGACGAAATGAGTAGCAACGACAATGGAACGGCGAACGGTGAAGCAGTTTTCAACGCGCTGAATGTTCGGTCACAGCACGGTAAATCAGACTATGCCGTTTCTAGGCGCTTCACAATTGATAGCCGGATCGAGTTACCTTCGCCCTTCAAAAGCGGTTTCGGGAAAAGCATCCTGGGCGGCTGGAACCTGTCCAACATCGTTGTGCTGCAAAGCGGGTTGCCGTTCACCGTATATACCAGCGCGCCCTTTAACCCAATTTTTGATGCGAACGGAAACGTGGTTGGGTTAAAGCCTGGCAGCGGGGATTTCAACGCTGACGGCTACAATTACGACTCGCCTAATGCCCCGGCAGCTGGCGCCAGCATATCGACCAGCAGCAGAAGCGATTTCATAAGAGGATTTGCCCAGGCCTCAGCATTTTCGGCACCTGCACTCGGACAGCAGGGCAACCTAGGAAGGAATACTTTCAGGGGTCCTGGATTTGCCAACGTCAATACGGAATTCACAAAGGTTATAAAGTTTGAGCATCTCGCCGTCGAATTCCGGGCAGACATCTTCAATCTTTTCAACCGCGTGAATCTCACGCAGCCAGACGGCGATTTGGCCAGCGGTCAATTCGGTAAGTCGACGGGACAAACCATACCGCGTTCCACGCAGTTTGGTATTCACCTGGATTTCTAGCGCAGAAACTCATCATCGAATCCGGGTGGGTCCCGCTCGGATCCGGTGCGCGCGCCTGCTTATAGCAAAAGGGAATCCGGGGCGCAGGGAATTGGTCGCCGCGGAATATTTGAATAAGAGCTAGCGCTCAAACCAATTTCTTTTCTCTGCTGTTTAGACGTGTCGCGCGGATGTTCGCTTTGGCATGATCTTCCGTGTTCTAGCATAAGCAGGAGCGGCCTGCGAAATCGTTGGTGGCGCGACGGAGTTGCGGATCTTAAGCTCTACTGGCAACACTATCTGCTGCGGGCGGCCTTTTTTGCCCGCGATCCTTTCGAGAAGAATTCGTGCTGCCGTAGCTCCCAACTGATATCCGGATTGATGGACCGAAGAGAGCGCTGGATCCGTGAAGATCCCGAGGTCCAAATTATCAAACCCGATAATCGATACGTCCTCGGGGCAACGCAACCGGAGTTCTCTGGCAGCGAGTAATGCCCCCAACGCCATTAGATCGTTTGCCGCAAAAATGGCAGTCGGACGCGGCAACATGCTGAGCAGTCGAATGCCGGCACGATGGCCACTGTTCCGATCAAACTGTGCCTCCTGGATGTATTCAGGTGCCACGCTCACTCCGTGCTTGGCAAGAGCTTTGTGAAATCCCGCGAGACGCTCCACGGCGTTCGTGAGGTGGATAGGACCAGCAATGGTGGCCAGCCTTGTGTGGCCCATCTTCAGGAGATACTGGGTTGCGAGAAACGCGCCCTCTTCATTCGCGACCATCACCGCATCCCGCTCCCAATCCGCGGGTCGACGATCGATGCACACCACCGGCACGCTGGTAGGTGTGGGCGGCCCTAGTTCTGCCGAAAGATTGCTCTCTGCTGCAGGAATGCACAAGAGACCAGCGGGGCGATAGGAGCGCAATTCATCGAGGTAGGCTTTCTCCTTGGCCGGATTGTTGTCCGTGTTACAGAGTACAACCCGGAACGATCCTTTGAACGCCACATCTTCGACGCCCCGAACGACTCCGGGAAAGAATGGGTTCGTGATGTCGGGGATCACCATACCCAGCATGTTCGTGGAATTTCGCCGCAGGCCGCGCGCTAACTGGCTCGGCTGGTATCCGAGACTGCGAATAGCTTCTAGCACCCGCAAGCGTAGCCGTTCGCGGACGGGTGCCGTGCTGTTCACAACGTGCGACACCGTGCCCAGCGACACTTGGGCCCGCTCGGCAATTTGCTTCATTGTGGTCACGGTATTCATGGACGGCTTTTGTCTATCGCCGATCGGTGCTTTCTTTCCGCGGATCCCAGTTACTGCGCATCCTGAACGCAGCGGAAACCGACAGCACCCCCACGATCTTTGCTGGGCGCCATCATAAGTAGTTTACCGTGCTCGGTGAGCTTATAAGCTTGTGGGAAATACCAGATGGAACCTTGGGGCTGATAATAGCTGCCACCACGCAAAATTCCCCCACGCGTGTGCTCGTCGATGAACTCGTCGGTCCATTGCCACACATTTCCGACAAGATCCATTACCCCAAATGGGCTCGCTCCTTTCGGGTGAGCAGTAACGCTATCCGGCCCACGCATAGTGCGTTCCTTGTCCGGCACCGGCACCGCTGAGGCATCCCAATCATTTCCCCAGGGATACAAGCGTCCATCGGTGCCTTGCGCAGCATATTGCCACTCCCATTCGTGTGGCAGGCGCTTTCCCGACCACGCGGCGTAAGCCCGCGCGTCCTCTAAAGCAACCCAAGTCACGGGTTTTTCGTCTGCTCCCTGCGAATAGGTGCCGTTTTGCCAGTCCCGCAGAAAATTCAAATTGTCTTGCGGCTGGTAGTGAGTGGCATCAAGGAACTTTTTAAATTGTGCATTTGTAACAGGATACTTATCAATCCAAAATGACTTCACGTGCAGCACGTGCTCGTGGTAGCGCCGCGGAGAATCTTCCCACGGATATTGCACGTCGACGCCGACGTCGTTGAAGCCTTCAATCTCAATGCCTTGCACTTTGAATTGGAAGTCTCCCTCCGGTATTTTGACCATGTCTGCCGGTGTTCCGGAAGGTGGCTTGGTCGCAACGATTTGCTTGATTTGTTGGGGCAGAAAGGTCCACTCATGAGAAAACTCAGCCAGCGGCTTTGCCGTCATCCCTTTCATTTTGGTCATCAGCCCCTGCATAGTCGCATCTGGACCAGATTTTATCGCGAGCAGTGCGCCATAGTCTTTGGACTTGATCTCAAAGGTGAGTACGGTCCTGTTATAACGGTGTTCCGGCCTGAGTTCTACACCGTGGTACAGATCAAAGTAACGCATACCTTCCTGCGCGGGAAGTTCGATCTGCGGACCTGAAACGTCGTACTCATTTCGATTGACGATCGTCCAAACCGTCCCTTCCTCTAGCGGCCAGCGGCTCGCAAATACCCCATAATGCAACATCGGACAGAAGGGTTCCCAATCTTTGCTAACGAGGAAGGGTGCCACGCCGCGTTCAATAGTCGCAATTCGGCGCGTCGCTTCCGCATCGCGCGGGTTAATCCCGTTCCAAATCCCCCAGATATTTTCCCAGCTCTCCCATCCGACGCCGTTAAAAAAAGCAAACTGCAGATCATTGGTTTTGTCGCGGTTCCAGCGATCGGAGATATTCACCATATGTCGGGGCTCGATCCACTTGTAGCGATCAATCAGCGGTACAAAAGGGAATTCGTATTGCCCCCAGGTTAGAAGATTGTAGGCCACACCCTCGTCATGCGGACCACCTTCAGGCTCGAAAGCAAGCGGATGTCCCGTGCGAATCGCGGCATCGAAAAAAGTCCGCGGAACTCCGTCCTGCGTGTCACCGTTTATGCCATCAGCTCCGACGTCAGCCATGAGCGATGCGATCGCATCGGGCCACGGCTTGCTAGGATCATGCGTGCCCTGATCCCACATCATCATCGGAAACAGGACACGAACGCCGCGCTTGTGAAAATCGGCAATCATTTGACGCACGCCCGCTATTCCACCTGGCATGGAGCGAATCATGTCGTGTTGGTTGCGATTGTCGATACCCATATTAGAATACGTAGGCCAAATCAAAACAGCGTCAATGCCCCCATACCGCTTTTCCAGATCGTCCAGGTACCGATCCACCGTGTAGCGATTTGCACGGGGATCATAAAAGTAACGATCTTCGACCATCATCTGCGGCTGAATAAAACTCGATTGCGTCCACTTCAATTCAGGAAGCTCGTAGCGCGACCCTTCATAGCCGATCCGAATGCGCCGCTCGTCGCGCCAGTGCCGTATGTCCGCCAGCCAATTTTCATGCTCGGCATCGGAACAGGGCTTTGATCCACCCTCCCAGGCACCTTTCATGCTCAGGCAAGGGGGACCTGGGATTTGCTGTCCGACTGGGGCGAACTTCGTGTCCTGAGCATATGCAACGCTACTACAAGCAAACAGAAAAACAATAAAGCGTGTCACGCTGGATTTCACGTCTCTCTCCTGGATAGGAATTGGAGCCCTAAGATCTTGGTGGCTGGCAGAATAAAAGGTTTCAAGTATGGATGTCCAGTCAAAAGTACAAGCTATAAAACAACCTGTATTTAGGTCAGTTTAAGGATCCTGTTCTATTGAAACCTTTCAATACTGCTGGAGACTAGCGCAGCATAGCTGGTCGAATTCGCAAGCTTTTTTCAAACAATTAGGTTACCCAGCAACTTCTCTCGGGCACACGGGTTCACAGGGTTTAAGTCTAGGTGTGCATACGTAACCCTTTTCTTTTCTTGAAGTAATGTAAATTATCCGTATTGCCACGCGGCCAGGGGAAGAGTAGCTTTCGCGAATGAAAACTTCGGCGGGTATTGGCAGTGCGCAGCTTCACGTTTTGCATGCCGGCCCGCAAACCGGGAGGTAGCTTATGCGACGCATTTCTGCGTATTTGATTTTGTCAGTTGTGTTTCTGGGACTCCAAACAAACACGAAGGCTCAGGACATCCTGGTACCCGCCGGCACCCTTCTTCGTTGCACGCTCGACGAGCCAAACTTTTCCTCAGCCACTGCCGAAATTGGTGACCCTGTGATTTGCCACTTGAGCAGCCTCCGGGAATTCGGACAGAATGTTTTTCCTCGGGGAAGCTACCTCGGAGGACACCTCGAGGCGGACAAAGAGCCCGGACATTTTGTCGGTAAGGGCTATCTCAAGTTGGAATTCGACCGCATCGGATTCCCCAATTCGGATGTCCCCGTTCCCAGCAAAGTCATCGCTGCTAAAGGATACAAAGTGGATCGTCACGGGGACATCGTGGGCCGCGGCCACGCGACGCGAGACGTCGTGGAATGGCTCATTCCTCCACTGTGGCCCTGGAAGATCATAACGCTGCCTGCCCGCGGCCCACGTCCCACGCTGAAAGGCGAAGAGCAGATCATCGTTCGCTTAATGGACGATATCCAGGTCCCTCGGCTGGTGGCTTCTGCTCAGTCTTATGAAAGGCCCACCTCGTACGACCGGCCACGCCCGTACTATAGGCCGCAATCTTTTGACCGAGCCCCCGGCTCCGACCGGCTGCGATCCTTTGAACAAGCGCAGGCCGTCAACACACCGGAAAACAAAATCTTCCATCTCAGCTACGCCGCTCGTAACACTACGGCGCAGGAGAACCAGCCAGACGTTGCGGATCCTTCATCAGTGCAGACAGAGCCGTCGGATCCAAACTCCACGACTATGCGCCAACAGCCGCGGGTTAAATGGATCGCTCTCAAGCCGGGCAATGTGTATGCGGTCACAAATTACCGCATCCATGAAGGCAGCGTGACTTATGTTCTTTCAAGTGGGGTCAAGGGGTCTGTGGACATCACCGAAGTCGATTGGCGCAAAACGTCCCACCTGAACACCGAGCCAATCGCTTCATCGGTTGCAACTCGTGCTGCCATTCCGGGAGATCCAGAGCCATTTCCAGTTGGCCATTGAGTTTGGCGATTTTCGAGGGCGATAGCGATCTTACGCGGTGAGAAAGATCCGACTTCCGCAGACTGACAAGATTGTCTGGGCCATAGGCACTTCTCTAACTTAGTTAATAATCGGAGGTTGGCTTCCGGCGAGGATTCAAACCTCCAACAATTCCGGTTAACAGCCAATCCAGCCACAAGATAACTCTCGCATGGTCGCCCTAGAACTTTCGAGCCTTAGGTTTTTCCTCGGGTGGCCGAGCAACTAACACCCAGGATAAGACGGACGCAATGAATCTGCTCGAGTTCTGGAACAATGCTGCGCCCAGAGAGACGCGTGGGCGCATGGGACCGCTGCACTTTGTTCATGCCCCAGTTTCTTCCGCATGTGGACCTCCGTTCCTCCGCGTTGAAAAGAAACGTCGTCCATGGCAAGTTTCATCAAATGGATGCCGCGCCCATGTTCGGACCGAAGGTTTTCGAACGACAGGGGATCGGGTGCCTCATCGGGATCGAATCCTTGCCCTTGATCCCTGACGACAACAGACAGTCCACGGTCGCAGTCGCAGCGGCAACATACGTGCACCAACTTGCGCGCGTCTAGGTGATTGCCGTGGAGCATTGCATTACTCAGAGCTTCCCGAAGCGCGAGTTCAACGAACTCCTCCTCTCTGCGAACACAGCGCGATGCCACGATCAGGCTCAAAAGCCACTCCACTAGCGGCGAGATCTGGCCTATCTCGCTCTGCACCCAGGTGTGCACCTCTAGCGGTCCATCCGTGAAACGAAGTGCGGGCAGCATCGACTGCAGCGATTTGAAACTGCCAACCCAAGTCATTTCTGCCACCTCCTTTGAAGAGTTATTCTTCGGCGCTTAGTGTCCGGTGCCGGGACCAGCCGACCTGAATTTGCGTGTGAAGAAAACCAAGGGTGCCCCCATCATGCAAGCGCAGCCCAGCAGCCAAAAACAATCGAGAAAGCCAAGGAATGCCGCTTGCTCGTGGATCATTCGCGCCAATTGTGCTTTTGCGTGCAGAGTCGCGTCCGGAGCCGTAAAACCGCGCGTCACAAAATATCGCGACAAGGTGGCAAGTGTTTCTTGATAGCGCTGCTGGAATGGAGTGACGTGAGCAACCAGAACCGACTGGTGATACTGCGTTCGTCGCGCAAGAACGGTTGTAACGAACGCGATGCCAACGCTCCCACCTTGATTCCGGAACAGATTGGTAAGACTCGAAGCTTTGTTGTTCTTATTCTTTGGCAAGAAGGAATAGGCTAGTTGACTCACCGGCACAAAAAGTGGGGCAATCCCAAGCCCCTGGATCGCACGGGCGATCGCCACATGCTTGTAGTCCGTGCCCAGGTCAATATTGGCGTAGCGCCACATAGCAATGGCAAAAATGATGTAGCCAGTGAAAATGAGTGGTTTTATCCCAACTTTCGGCAGGATCTTCACGATCAGCGGAGCCATGGCCACAATGACGAATGCGCCAGGTCCAAGAACGAGTCCGGCATCGGTGGCGGTATAGCCATACAGGCTCTGGAGCATCTGGGGAATCAACACCGTAGACCCGAACAGAGCAAAACCAAAAAGGAAATAGTAAACACTGGCGATGGCGAAGTTCCGGTCCGCGAGTAGACGAATCTCCACGACCGGGTCAGAATGGCGCCACTCCCAAAACGCGGCTGCAAGCAGTGCCACAAGCGCGATCGAAAAGAACAAAACAATGAAACGGCTCTCGAACCAATCCTCCGTTTGGCCGCGATCGAGAACAACTTCCAGGCACGCAAAGCCGAGGGCCACGAGAAAAATCCCGAAGCCATCAATCCGAAGCCTGCCATCTTTACGGGCAGCTTCGACTTCACGCATGAACTCTGGCGGGTCGGAAACGAGCCGGTTCGTCAGGATAAGAGACGCAATCCCGATGGGAATGTTGATAAAGAAGATCCAGCGCCAACTCCCGTTGTCGGTGATCCAACCACCGAGCGGAGGGCCGATCACAGGGGCAGTCACGATGGCCATGCTGTAGAGAGCGAAAGCCGCAGGCCGCTTCTGCGGAGGGAATGTGTCCACCAGAATGGCCTGCTCCACCGGAGCGAGGCCACCGCCTCCGACGCCCTGCAAAACGCGAAAGAAGATGAGCAAGCCCAGTGAGGGCGCGAAGCCACACAGCAGAGAGCTCAACGTGAAGAGGACGACACACAGCATGTAGTAGCGTTTCCGCCCGAAGACGCGACTCAGCCACGCAGAAAGCGGAAGTACGACTGCATTGGATACCAGATAGCTTGTCAGGACCCAGGTGCTCTCGTCATAGCTGACCGCGAGGCCGCCGGCAATGGGGGGTAAGGCGACATTGGCGATGGCGGTGTCCAGCAGTTCCATGAAGGTCGCCAGGGTGACGGTGACCGCGATGACCCAGGGGTTGATAGCGGGCCGCCTTGCAGCCACATTCGGAAAGGAAATGGAACCTGTGGTAGCGCTCATACCGTGCTCGGTTTCTTGGATGCACTAAGAGACCGGTCGGTCTCATCCAATATCTGCTACAATGCAATTAGAGACCAGTTGGTCGCAGAGCTGGTTTAGGGGGAGCTAAATGCGCAAAGGCGAGCAAACCCGGCAGGAAATCATTCGCAAGGCAGCGCCCATCTTCAATCAGAGGGGCTATGACGGGGCGGCCTTGTCCGACCTCATGCGGGCGACGGGTCTTGGAAAGGGCGGGATTTACCGGCACTTTTCCAGCAAAGAAGCACTAGCTGCCGAAGCTTTTGACTATGCCTGGCGAGAAACATTTGACTCACGGATCCACGATCTGGATACCATCTCGGATACCGTCGACAGGCTAAAGCAGTTGGTTGCTAATTTTGTTGAACGGCGCGGAATTATTCCCGGCGGGTGCCCATTGCTCAACACGGCGATCGATACGGACGATGGAAACTCTGTTCTGCGCGAGCGCGCCCGCAAGGCGCTGCGTGGCTGGCGCAGCTACCTCAATTCGATGATCAGTGCCGGAATCAAAGCCCGGGAAATCCGCCCCAGAATCGACGCAAAGAAGCTGGCCACTCTCATCATTTCTTCCCTCGAAGGTGCAATCATGGTCTACCGGCTTGAACGAAATGAGGAAGCGCTGCGCGCCGTGCAGGCCCATCTCAACAACTATCTCGAAACAGAGGTAAGAGTTCCGTCTAAGTAACCAAATGGAGACGGAGTCTAGCGTCCCTTGGCGCGCTCACCTCTCAGGGCCATGCAAGTCGAGGACGCCTTGGCAATCAGAAGCCCGCCGTCGTCCGTGATTTCACACTCAATGTAGCCAATGGTGCTGCCGCGTCGCACCACTTTGCCCTCGGCTCGCAGGCGAGCCTCCCACACGGGGCGGAAGAAATTGATCTTTAGCTCGATTGTCGTGAAAGATTCGTCGGGCGCGAGCGTGCTGGCAAACGCCATTCCCATTGCAGCGTCAGCAATATCGCAAAGAATTCCCCCATGGAGCGTTCCCATGGGATTTGCATGTTGTCGCCCGGCTGCCAGCGTGACGACCGCACGTCCATCGGCAATTTCTTTCGCTTCAAATCCGATTAGCTGCGCTACCGGAACGTCGTTCGTCTCCGCGTGAGCCATAAATCCTCGCCGATGCATAGGTTGCGATGGCATTCCCATTATTAGTGCGACCGACTGGTCTCTAGAAACGACTCTAACACAAAATAAATGAAACCGACCGGTCTCATTGTACATCGAAGGGCGACCGCTACATCAGCATCGTCGAAGGATGCGGGATCAAATGATTTCCCGTGGAAACCTCGGTAAGGATTCTCTTCCCCTTGTCGCGCGATTCGGATGCCGCTAACGAGCCCGGGAGACAACGCAAACCAGGTCGTGCCAATTATTTCTCAACGACTCCCTGTCCCTCCACTACCGTGAGAATGCGATCGATGCCGGATACAACGACCTCTTGTCTTTTTCCGCTCGGCCAGTGAATCTCTAACTTATCCACTTTGGCAGCGGATCCCAGTCCGAAATGAACTCGCTGATCGGAGCTGGAGCCGTAGCTCCCTCCGCTGAAGACGTCAGCCCTCTGGCGCACACCGCCCGTGCTAAGGAAAACTTTCGCGCCAATGGCATCCCGTGGACTCTTCGGCCCTCCCACCAATTTGAGAGTGATCCAGTGATTGTTGTTCTTCACCACATTGCGAAGCAGCGTCGGAGCGGAATCCATGTTGTTCAGAATGACGTCTACGCGGCCATCGTTGAAGAGATCCCCGAACGCGGCCCCCCGCGCGGGGATCACGTCGGCCAAGCCGCTCCCCGTCGCGGGTGGAACCTCTTGAAACTTGGTTCCGTCGAGATTTTGGAAGAGCTGGGGTCGTTCTGCCCATGTTGTTCCCCAGTCCCGCTGATCCACTGATGGGTAGACGTGCCCGTTGGCTATAAACAGGTCCAAGAGCCCGTCATTATCAAAGTCCAGGAATCCGGTTCCCCAGGCTAGGAATGGAATCGTCGGGGTGGCCAATCCCGCTGGATATGTGACGTCGGAAAAATTGTTGCCGCCATCATTTCTGAAAAGTGTTTTGTAGTCATCCGAAAATGTGGTCACAAGAAAATCGATTTTGCCGTCACGATTGTAATCTCCCGCCGCGATTCCCATCGATGCTTGCGCGAGTCCTTCGTTTGTCAGAGCAAAGCCTGACAAGTAACTCACATCTTCAAATGTGCCATTGTGAAGATTGTGATAGAGGTAGCGGGGCACGGAATCATTCGCCACCGCCAGATCAACCCATCCGTCATCGTCCACATCCACAAACACCGAGGCCAAGCCGTAATAGCCCTGCGGGTCGGAGACGCCTGCCTTCTTGCTCACGTCTGTGAAGGTGCCGTCACCATTATTGTGAAACAGATGGTCGCTCTCTCCCGGGAGCCCGCGCGGGCCGCATATGACGCTCACGCCGCGGAATTGGCATGAGCTAATGGAGAGCCCGTTCTGGCCTCCGACCGGCGGGTGCTCGGGATCAAATTTCACATAACCCGGCACGAATAAATCCAGCAGGCCGTCGTGATCGTAGTCGCCCCAAGTCGGTCCCGCAGACCATCCGCCCATCGCGACCCCGGCCTTCTCCGCCACGTCCGTGAACGTGCCGTCATGATTGTTATGGTAGAGCCGGTTTTTTCCATAATTGGCGACGTAAATGTCTGGCCAGCCGTCGTTATCATAGTCGGCTACGGCCACCCCGAAGCCCCATCGTTCGTTCGCCAGGCCCGCTTTCTCCGTAAGATCCGTAAACGTGCCGTCATGATTGTTGTGAAGAAGCATGGCGCGCGGCGCCGCTTCCTTTCCCTTCAGCGCAGCAAATGTGGAACCGTTTAGCAAAAAGATGTCCAGCCAGCCGTCATTGTCGTAATCGAGCAAGGCCACGCCCGAACCAATAGTTTCAAGAATTGTCGTCTTTTCTGGAGCTCCTGAGCGATGGTGAAATTTGTCGAGCCCGGCCTGTTTCGTTATGTCTGTGAACACCACGGGCGCGCCATCAACAAATCCTCCGGCAGTGATCGGGCGGTATAGAGAGTCTTTTACCGGAGCATGAGGATTTCCGGTTGCCACGCCCATGGACTCTTGCTTCTGCGGCTTACGGTCGTCTGGCTCCTGAGCTGCTCCCGGGAGGACAAGTAAGGCCGGGGTAAGAAGTAGCGCTGGGAAAAGTTTTGATGGCAGAAGTTTCATGGCGCTCCGGTCGATTTCCCGTGACCCTGTAATTGGCGCTCCCCTGAAGTATTTGTCCAGACCTGGAACTGTAGAATTCCCGCGCACGCATGTGCGGGGGCATGCGGATTCTTCTCCCCGCTTGAATAGCATCGCATTTTTTCGTGTTGCGTGCTAGACTCTACGTAAGCGGTTACGTAAGCCCATTTTGCGAGGAATAATGAACATTCGAAGGTTTCTTCCCGTCTTCAATCTCCTTGCCTGCTTTGTCGTCGCCACTTCTGCGAGTCTGCTTGGAGCGGCGACGTTCGCCCAGACATCCGCGTCCCTCGCGCCGACTCCGCCGATGGGATGGAACAGCTGGAACAAGTTTGGTTGCAACGTGAGCGATAAACTCATTCGCGAAATGGCCGACGCCATGGTCAGCAGTGGCATGCAGGCGGCCGGCTATAAGTATGTGAACATTGACGACTGCTGGCAGGTGAGCCGCGACGCGTCGGGAACCATCGTCGCGGATCCGACAAAATTTCCATCGGGAATCAAGGCGCTCGCCGACTACGTGCACGGTAAAGGGTTGATGCTCGGAATCTACACAGACGCCGGCACCGGCACCTGCGAAAAACGACCGGGCAGCTTGAATCACGAAGTTCAGGATGCCAAGACCTATGCTTCCTGGGGAATCGACTACGTAAAGATAGATTGGTGCAATGCCGAAGGGCTCGATCCGGAGGTGCAATACGCGAAATTCCGCGACGCGCTGGCGAATTCCGGCCGCCCGATCGTATTCAGTATCTGCAACTGGGGAGTGAAGACGCCGTGGCGCTGGGGGCCCACCACCGGCAATTTGTGGCGGACAACCGGAGACATTAACGATACCTACGATCGCATGTCTCTCATCGGATTTGAACAGAACGGCCTAGAAAAGTTCGCGGGGCCTGGGCACTGGAACGATCCGGACATGCTCGAGATCGGCAACGGCGGCATGAAGCGCGATGAATACCGCACGCACATGGCGCTATGGGCGCTCCTTGCCGCTCCTCTGCTTGCGGGAAACGATCTGCGGAATATGTCGCCCGAAACAAAAGAGCTCCTCATGAATTCCGAGGTCCTTGCGGTTGACCAGGACGCGAAAGGCGTGCAAGGACATCGTGTTTGGGAAGAAGGGCCTCTGGAGATCTGGGCTAAGCCACTGGCCGACGGGAGTCACGCTGTGGGACTTTTCAATCGCAGTGAATCGCCCGCTAAGATGACGCTCGACTTTAATTCCATCGGTGCGCCTGCCTCTGCCAAACTCCGCGATCTTCTGGATCATAAAGATCTCGGCGCGGCCCAGAATTCCTACTCCGCCGAAGTGCCGACCCACGGCGTAGTGCTGGTGAAAGTTTCCAAATAAGCCGCTACGGAAGCACTCCAGCCGTGGGAGTCTTTCCTTTCTGCCTGCTCAGGGCCTATCCGGTTTTGGATTGGCGCCGCCGCCGGAGCCCTCTTCCTGACCCGGTATTTCAGCACGGTTTAATTCGTCCAGCTTCTTGAGAGCAGCCTTGGCTTCGTTCATACGGCCGAGTCTCGAATAGGCCCGTCCGAGCAGGAAATACGCTTGTTTCATCCGTGGCTCAAGCTTGAGCGAGAAGTTCAATTCCGGGATGGCTGCTTCCAACTGGCCATTTTGAAATAGTGCGTTTCCTAGTGCGAACCGGCCAGCCGCGGAATCTGGAGCAAAAACGATAGCCTTGCGCAGCCATTCGATCGCTTTAGGATACTGCTGCTGGTAGGTGTAACAAGCGCCCAAACCGTAGGCGATTTCATAATTCAATGGGCCGATTTGTTCTGCCCGCTTGTAATAGAGGATGGCCTCGTCAAACTGCGATTGGGAGCGCTTCAGTTCAGCCAACTCCGTGGACACTTCGGTGAAGCGTGGATTCGAACTCAGTGCCTTCTGGAATTCTTCCACCGCTTCGTTCTTGTTCTCCGCCGCCAAAGCTGCTTCGCCGAGAAGCTGGTGGACACGAGCGGAGTCAGGTGCAATGGAGAAGAGTCTCTCATATTCGCGATGGGACAGTTCCCGGCCAATGAGCGATAGATAGAAGAGCGCTTCAATGTTGTTCGGATCGGATGCCAGAACTTTTTGGAGTCCCTTGAACGCTTGCCGGAATTTTCCCTGGGCCAGCTCCGCCCGCGCTAGAATCAAGCGAGTCGGTGCATCATTCGGATGCTGGCGCAAGTACTTCTCCGCAAGTTCTGCGGCCTGCACGTAATCGCCGCGATAAAAGGCTTGGGTACTCTCGGTCAACCCTGAAGTATCAGCGTGCGCTGGCCAGCAAATAACAGCCGCTAGTGCAAGTAGCCATAAAAAGCGCAGCGCAGACGAGAGAGTTTGAGATGGAACTATGTTGGAAAAGATCTTCATGGCGTTTCGAGAGGCCGTACTTCAACGACGCGCAGGAATTCCTGCATCTTTTCCGCCAGGAGTTTCTTAAGATCATCGAAGCGTTTGGATTGCGCTTCCTGCCGCGTATCCCCGGTGCGCGTGTAAAGCGTCAGCAGATAAAAGTTGGCGGAGTAGTGATCCGGGTCGAGATCCAGCGCGCGTCGAAGATGTTTCTCAGCTTGCGAGTAGTTTTTCTGCATCAAATAATACTGGCCCAATTCCGCTAACGCATCAGTGTAATCTGGCTTGCTCTTCAACGCTTGTTCCAGCTCGCTGCGAGCTTCATCAAGCCGGCGCTCCTGCAGCGCGATGGCCCCGAGGTAATAATGAGCCGACGTCGCGGTTTCCCGGATCATAGCGGCCTCCTTCAGGCGGGGAACAGCGGTGTCGTACTCTTTCGCCCGGAAAAGCGCTGCTCCCAGCGCCAACTTTCCACGCGGGTCCCCAGGTTTCAACTTGAGGTACCTCTCGAAGTACGGCACAGCCTCCGCCGGATCGTGTCCTAGCGTTGAAGTCACCCCCATCGCATAGTTGTAGTCCGCATTTTCAGGCTCGATCTGCACGGCCTTCTCGAAGGAGTTGCGCGCTTCCGCGAGTAGGTTCAAGTCCATACATACCAGACCAAAATAGTAATGGATGCCAGCATTGCGGGGTTCAAGATCTCGCGCGTGGCCCAGGTAACCCAGCGAGCCCTCATAATCCTTCTGCTTGCGCTCCACCCTTGCCAGTTCGAACAAGGAAGGAACCGTTGGACTCTCCAGATTGATAGATTTTTCCAGCGCCGTGCGGGATTCCGCTAGTTTCCCGGTTGCTTCGTACGCCAAACCCAGCGCGTGCAGCAGGTCAGCGGGCAATGGCTCCCGTTTCTGCAGTCCCTCGAGGAGAAGAACGATAAGGTCATCGCGTTTTCCCCTCGCCAGCCCTAACAACGCTTGCTGTGCGTCCGCATCGGAAAAATCGGGGTTGGGGAGCAAGGCTGCAACGGCATCCTCGGTCCGTTTTCGGTCGTCCAGCCCCGCGTAGTCGGCGCAAAGGATCGACAAGGTCTGCGCCCTGCTCTGGCTCTCAGCTGGGAGATGAGAGAGGTGCGCGAGGGATTCCTGATATTTCCCTTCCTGTACGAGCAGCGCCGCACTCTGGTAATGGGCCTCCGCGTTTTTAGGCTCGTAATCAAGCACGCGCTCGTAAACATGAAATGCTTTCCGCCGGGCTTGCGGATCAACGCTCTCGTGTTCTTGATACAGCCGCCCAAGATTCAGGTATGCCCCCGTGAACCTCGGCGCCCTCTCAACGGCTCGCAGAAATGTCTTTTCTGCCACCTGGTAGTTATCGTCCTGCGCTTCAACGATGCCGAGCAGGTTGTCGAATCCCGCGTCTGCCGGATATTTTTTCGCGGCTTCGGCGAGCTGTTGCCGCGCCCCCGCCAGACTATGGTCCCGAATTAATTGCTGAATTTGCAGGATTTGTTGATCCCGGTCGTTGGTTCGGGCGACTTGCGAATGGGCAGCACCGGTTTGCAAAACACACAGAAAAAGGGCAAGGATCATTACGCAAATTGCCCGGCGCGATCGCATGGTCACCGAATATCTGGAGGTGTTTTCACAGAGGGTCTGAGAATTCCCTGAGGTGATTATACGTAAGCGGTTACATAATTACCACGGGACCTAAACATCGCACTGCTTTATACTTATCTCTCTTTTGCCCCTATTTTCCCTATGTATTGTTTTGTTAACGAGGCGCGCTCACATCAAGTCAGTCGCAGATTCACGGCTGCAATCACGCTGCCGAGTGCCAGATCCAAGCCTGTACGGTCTGTACGGTTTCCATTGATGGCCTCGCGCCTTGTAACCCTTCTCTTGCTGTATCTCGGGATCGCCGCCGGGACTTTCGCGCAGGAGAATCTGCCACCCTCGCTTGAAACAAAAATCGCCGCCGGCGTCCAGGCCCTGAAGTCCGGCGATCTCGATTCCGCTGAAAAAACCTTGTTCGATGTGCTGCGGCAGGGAATCAAACATCCGCTCATCTATCACAACCTTGGCGTGCTCGCTCAGTTGCGCGGCAGGCACACGGAAGCTGCGACGCGATTTCGTCAAGCGCTTGCTCTTCAGCCGAATTATGGTCCCTCGCGGCTGCTGTTGGGTTCCAGCCTGCTCGCGCTCAGAAAAAATGCCGAGGCCGTACACGAGCTCAAGCGCGCCGTCGCCCTGCTGCCGGACGAGCAGCAGGCCCATCTGCAGCTCGCGAAAGCATATAATGTCTCCGGGAACTACCTAGCGGCCGTTCAGGAATTCCAGAAGCTTGTGGAATTGGCTCCACAGAACCCCGAATACTCTTATCAACTGGGCACCGCATGGGCGAAGCTCTCCGCGTGGTCCTACGGCCAAATCACCAGAATCAATCCAAATTCTGCGCGCTTGCACCAGGCACTCGGGCAGGAATACGCCATTCAGGAGAAGTACGATCTGGCCATCGCCGCCTACCGGCAAGCCGCACAGTCCGATCCCAAGATGCCGGAGATTCATCTGGCCATGGCTCTGATCTCGCTTGAATTGAAAAAATTCGATGAAGCACTCGCAGAAATCGAACTTGAGTTGAAGCTGGTGCCCGAGAGCAAGGCTGCAGCGGATGCCAAGGCAAAGATTCAAGCCGCGATAGCTGCTTCAGCGCCTTAACCTTTACTCGATGAAAAAAACACGTTTCATAATCGCCCTTCTTTTGCTCGGTGCATGCCTGCCGTGTGTCCTGCCCGCGCAAGACTCCGCCCTGATGCAGGAAAACAGTCCTCTCGGAAACAGCCCACCGAATCTATCTGACTTGCAACTCACTGACGCGCACCGGCTCGAACTTGAAGATGCTTTCAAGCGAAAGGACTACAAACGCGCAGAAGCCATTCTCGTCGAGGAGGCCGAGCGTGACCCAAAGTCAATTCGAACCCAAAGACTACTAGTGATTGCCGGTGGAACTTTTTTCCTGGACGGCCAATATCTTGATTCCGCTATCGCCTGGAAAAAGGCGGAAGCCATAGCTTCTCTGGACGATCGCACCAGGTTCACGCTGGCGATGGCTTACGTGAAACTCAACCGGCGCGATTGGGCGCGGCCAGAACTGGAGAAGCTTGCGGCCACCCGGCCTCAAGAGCCTCTGTACCTCTACTGGCTGGCCCGCCTGGACTACGATGCACAAAACTACGCTTCCGCCATCACCCGATTGCAAAAGGTCGTCGAACTGGATCCCAAGATGATGCGTGCTTACGACAGCCTGGGGCTTTGCTATGACTACCTTGGTCAATCCATGGAAGCCATCAAGCACTATAACCATGCCGTCGAGCTGAACCGGCTGCAATCCAAGCCATCACCCTGGCCTCATGTAGATCTGGCTATTTCGCTGGTTTCCGCGAATCAACTTGCCGAAGCGGAGAAGAATTTACGCGAGGCGCTCGGCTACGATGCGCGCCTTCGGCAGGCGCACTATCAGCTCGGCCGCGTTTTCGAGATGCAGGGTAGATACCAGGAAGCGATTCAGTCGCTCAAGCAAGCTATTGCACTACAGTCTTCTTATCCTGAGCCCCATTATCTGCTGGGCCGGATTTATCATCGCTTGGGTAACGACCAGCTCTCGAAACAAGAAGTTGTGCAATTCCAGAAGCTCAAGAAGGCCAGTGAAACGCCGCCCACCGCGAGTTCATCCTCATTTCCGAGATAGCCACCGCCTTCTCAGCTCTCAAAAAATACAACGGCATCTTCTGTTAAAACAGAAGATGCCGCGGTGAGGGTGGTTGGGTGTATGAATGGTTAGAATTCGATTCTCGCGCCGAGTTGAAGACTGCGCGGAGAACTGACGGCACCAGTCCAAGTGCCGAAGTTCCCGTTATTAATATCGTTATTGAAGGCGAAATTTCCGCTCTGGTTGAAATTGCCGTCGTCGACGAAAATATGGTTGTTTAAGAGGTTATGGACCCCCACATGGAACAGAAAGGTCCCTCTCTCGCCGATTTTTACGGTTTTGCCTAACCCAAGGTCTACGATCTTGTAGTTCGGACCTCTCATGTTAGACACGCGCGGGCCTGTGCCGACGTATCCAAACCCGCCAGGTGTTCCTGGGGCAGCATTAGGATTGACCCATTTGAAGTTACCCAGCGGCTCGAATGCGGCGATGTTGAGCAGAGGCCCTTTGCCCGGATCAAAGCTATTTGGGTCCTGCAGGAAGGGATTTACTCCCGGGACAAGGCCCACCAGACAGCCCTGTGCGAATGACCCCATCACCTGGCAACTGCCCGATCGGACCCACATCAATGTGCCACGCGAGAAGCGGAAGATGGGGCTGATCTGCCATCCCCCCACCACTGCGTTGACGACACCACCTTGATTCGCAAACCGCTTACCTTTGCCGAACGGCAGGTCATAAACGAAGGCCGCCGAGAGCACTTGCGGGACGTCATCTGGAGCAACAGCCCGATTACGGCTCTTCTCGAAAGGTGAGATCACACCCTGCGTGCCGTTCCAGACTCCACCACCGCCGCGCTGTGTATTGTCTGCCGCGTCGGTAATTAGCTTGGAGTTCGTGTACGCCACGAGCATGTACAAGCCTTGGCTGTAACGTTTCTCAGCCTTCAGCTGGAAGGAATGATAGATGGAGCTGCCGTGGTTCTCATTCAGCCCCTGAAGATTACTGCAGAATTGGGGGTAGGGCAGCAACGCTTGAGCAACCGTTGGACTGCAGGCTCCGGCGCCATTCAGTTGCGTTACCCAACCGCTGTACGGTGCCGAAACGCCGTGAAGCGTCGTTGGTCCTCCTGGCACGAACTTGTCGCTCAGCTGAGGAACACAGCCGACTGGGTTGGCGGGATTTGGGCTGTTGATACCACAATTGGGATCGAGTGGAGCCTCCAGCGCCCTGATCTTTGCATCGAATGGATTCAGAACGTTGATTGGCTGCAGGCTCGACGGCAGGCGTGTGCCCTTATTTGCTACATACGCCACGCTTAGAAAAACACTATACGGAAGCTGTCGCTCAATCGTCAGATTCCATTGTTGAGCGTAGGAGCGCCGATTGGCATCTACGGGACGATACAGCGGGCTGCGACCATTGTCGTACGCCGGGGAGACAAATGGCGGAGCCTGCGGCGGTGCCGGAACTCCACCATCCAGGTAGAAAAACGGATCAGTTTGGCGGGTAGTGGGGTCTTGGGTTGTACCAAATGCTTGATTCAGGTTAAACCCGTCGAGTGACATCCCTCCGCCCCAGCCCGGATAGAAGGCCTGGGCAAAGAAAACTCCGTAGCCCGCACGAACCACGGTTTTGCTGTCCCAGGCATACGCAACGCCAAACCGTGGGGCGAATCCCTTCTTCCAAGTATCCTCGGGGAAATTGCGGCCGAAGCAAGCCGAACCGCACGACGCGCCGGAACCAGCAAATGCCAGTCGGCCAGGAAGCCCTCCAGCGCTCGGATTCGCGCCTAGCGGGTCCAAGAACGAAAGGTGGTTAAACTTTTCTCGCGAAGGTGAATAGTAATCCCACCGCAGGCCGTAATTGACTGTCAGTTTAGGCGTGATCTTCCAAGAATCATTTCCGTGGAATGCCCAGACAGTCTGGCGAGGATACCACGCACTAACCGTACGGCGATCCATACTACCGCCGCTGACGGCTCCGAGCAGGAAACCGGCGACCGGACTTCCCGTGTCACCGCCCGATAGGCTGGTGGTGGCTCTTCCGAAGTCGTATGTACCTGATTCATTAGTCTTCTGGTGAATGTTTCCCTGCACCGCTCGCCATTCTCCGCCGAAGGTGAACGTGTGATGGCCATAGACCTTGCTCACCAGATCATTGAAGACCCACGTTGGACGAGTCGTGACGTTACCGCCGGGAATTCCTGTGCTGTTTGAGAGCTGATTGAACTTGTCGGAGAAGGTGAATTGCGGGAGAGCATTCGTGCTCGCTGCCCCGGCAATCTGGGGCAACTTGCCGACAAAGGTTAGGTTCACAGAGCCATAACCTTCGTTTCGATTCAGGTACCCGAAGGTGGCGTGGTTGGTTAGCGTAGAGGAGAAGGTGTGCTCCCAGTTAAAACGCGCAATCGGTGAATTTTGGGGTCTAGTGGGTGACTCGGTCGCAATCGCCATGGGAAGTGCAGTAGCCAAATTGTAGCCCGTGAACTGGCGCCACCAGAAGAAATAGAAATGATCCTTATCGCCATAGTTGTGGTCGATACGAGTCATATAAACGTTGCTGTTCCCGACAAGTGTGTCTGGCACGGGTCTAGGAAGTCGGTAGTTGTCCTGAGCCTGTGAATTCGTGGGTTGAGGCAGTTGGTCCAGATAAGCCTTCGCAATAGGACTGATGCAAGCCGAGGGGATAATATTCCCCGGGAATTGTTGTCCCGGTCCCAGCCCTCCCAGCGCTGACAGGCAGGCGGGACTAGCCTGAGACCTGAAATTCCCCGGAACATAGATGGGTTTAATCTTGCCGTTGGAATCTAACCAGTCAGTGAAATCCCCAGCCCTCTCCTTCAACGACGGAATTGTGAGCGTAGGGGTATTGGATCCGCCGGCCTGATGAAAGGATTCCCAGTCGAAATAGAAAAAAGAATGGTGTTTCGACGTGCCATGGTAAAGGAAGGGAATCTTGATCGGGCCGCCCACATTTGCGCCGAAGTTGTGCTCATTGTCGAGGGGACGCCGGTCGCAACCCGGATTTGACGTGGGGCACGTCGTGCCCCAGGGTGCGGCATTCATTGCTTTGTTGCGAGCGTACTCGAAGGCTGCGCCGTGATACTGAGACGTGCCCGATTTGCTAACCATCGTAATCTGCCCGGAGGTCGACGAACCATACTGAGCGTCGTAACTCGAGGTCAGCACTTTGACTTCCTGAACCATATCAGGTGACATCTGGAAATCGCCCTGGATCGCCACCATGCCGCTCTGGCTCATGAAGCCCTCTTGCATGGTTGCTCCGTCCAACAGGGCCTCATCGCCGGATTGTATGCCCCCATTGATGCGCGCATTAAATGCCTCGCTGCTGCTGCCAGTGGATACACCCGGCAGAAGCACCGCAAAACTTGCCGAGGAGCGCGGCTTGCCTGCGAAACTCAGGGGCAGTTCCTTGAGGGTGTCTGGATCGATGCCGCCTTGCAAGGTGCCATTATCAAAGTTGATGAGGGTATTTTCGCCCTCCACTCTCACCGTCTCGTTCGTGGCGCCAACCTTTAGAGAAGCATCGGCGTGACCCGATTGGTTGATTGTCAGAACGATGTGCGTCTGGACGTAGTTCTCGAACCCGGGTTTCGTGACTTTCAAGTCGTAGTTGCCGGGGGTCAGGTTGCGAAAGGTATACTCGCCCCTTTCGTTGGAGGTAGCTCTTTGTTCGAACCCTGTTGCTTGACTTGTCAGCGTCAGTTCAGCGTCGGCAATGACCCCGCCAGACGCATCGGTCACCGCACCGCTTAATGTGGCATTGCCGATTTGAGCGCGTACAGGCAAAGCCGAGATGCATAGCCAGGCACAAAGAATAAAAACGAAGCTAAGAACAAAACGTTTCGATTGCGCCACTTTTGCGGACATGGTTTCACCTCACAGTTGGACTGTGTCGCAGAATGCTACGGATAGAGGCCACCCTTGAAAACGCCTGAATCGCAGACGTAACCGCTTACGTCCCCTAATGGTTTTGCATTATTCCCATTGCCATTTCACCTGTCAAGGACAAAATGAATTTATTTGCTTCGTACCATAGGTTTTTCCCATCGTTCTTATCGTGACTAGACCCCGCAAAGCAATCAGACCCGTGCGGTACCGCGCAGCAGAGTTCCAATACACTGATTTTCTTTGATGTTGAGCGGCAACAAGACACACACTCCACCCCAAACTGACGCCACTACTTTTCGATCGCTGCTATCTAGAATTTGAATAGAGCTGCTGGAGGACGGAGGTTAGGAGCAATCACGCAAGGATAAGGATAATGTCAAATCGGAAATTCTAAAGCGTTGGTTCAGGAATCCCAAACGAGCCTCGGTCTTGAAAACCCGCGTTCGTGTGTTTGGCCTCACGAGGCGCTCTTCCTGCACGGCGCGGTATCGGTATCAGCCGAAGACTTACGTCGAATGCGGCGCAGCGCCCGTTGATTCCCGGACCAGGAGTTCGGTGCGGATTTTGATTTCACGGCCGAAGCGGCCTTCTCCCGAATTGGTATGCAATACCGCCTCAACGGCAGCTGCCCCGATCTCGGCTCGCGGAATCATGATCGTCGTCAGTTGTGGATCGGTAAGTTTTGCCAGCCAAATGTCGTCGCATCCGATCACTGAAATATCCCTTGGCACTTGTAATCCCGCACGTCCCAGTTCGCGCAAAGCTCCTATCGCCATCAGATCATTCGCGGCGATGATCGCCGTAGGCCTGTTCTTCAATGTCAGGAGTTCTCTGACGGCCTGCTGTCCGCTCTCCAGTTTGAAGTCGCCTTTGCAGATTATCGGCTCGGTATGCAAGGATGCTCTGTGCTTCTTCATCGTTCTGAGAAAGGCCTGACGCCGGAATTGCGCCGATTTGAAATGCTCCGGTCCGCCGATGAAGGCAATTTGCCGGTGGCCCAGCTCAAGCAGGTGTTCAACTGCCTGATGGACCCCCTTCTCATAATTCACACGAATATTGCTTGTATGTGGTCCCACCTTTCCGATGTCTAGAAAGACCACGGCGATTCGCCGGGACGACAAGCGCTCGATCACGGAGCGATCCATCTCCGTCGTCAGGATCATCACCCCACGAACTTGCAGTTCCAGCAAACGCTGCACATACGGAGCATCGCGCTCAGGCTCGTAATTCGTATTAAGAACAATGACGTCATAGCCCAGTTCGAGCGCTCTTTCCTGAATGGACTTAACAAGGTCCGGGAAGAATGGGTTGGTGATGTCCGAAATGATTAGGCCGAGAGTTCTGCTCTGGCCGGAGGCCAGGTTGCGCGCGTGTATGTTTGGTGTATAGCCTACATTTTCAATTGCACCTAGAACCTTTCGTTTTGTTTCATCGCTGACATAACGCGTCTTATTGAGGACATGCGAAACGGTGGCGGTCGACACGCCCGATAACTTGGCGACGTCTTTTATTCTAACGCCACTCATAGTGAGGCTTTTCCTTAAGGCCAGTTTGGCGGTGCGATGTCGGAAGAGATGAAGCTGCCTTTGTCATCTCACCGCTTTATCGGAAATCTTTCGCAGAGCAATTTTACAACACCCTTCCCCGCAGCAAGTGCTTCTTTTTCTGCAATCTTACGCTCCATATATTGGGTTCCTATCACTGGCTGATTTTCTTTGAATGCGGCAACCGTGCCGCATATTGAATCCGTGTGCTCACTCCGCTTCGCACCCAACATCGCGACTGGCGCGCAGAGTTTCTACGCCCGTCAAGAACCCGCGCCGGGGCCCACAGCCACCACAAAATATGTCGCTGGCGTTGTGCCCACATTCTTGATTCCGTGTCGTCATTGGAGTGCACGAAACCCACAGAGCCAGGCCCCAGACGGCAGCTCTTACCGTTCACCGTCAGCTCGACTGTCCCTTCTCGAATCAACCACATTTCGGAATGCACATGGTGGTGTGCTGCGTGAGGCGCACCGCCGGGAGGTAGAATGGTTTCATGCACCTCCAACGACTCGCCGGTGGCGAGCTTGCCCTTCAGTACGTTGCGAACCTGCGCATTGTTTGGCGTTCGAATCGGCAACTTTTCGAAAGGATACATCGCCGATGGCATGGACCCCTCCTGCGCGGCCAAGCCCTCAGGCCGCAGGCAGCCGGGAATGAGCGTAGCCGGAAGCAAGAGGCACATATTGCGTCGCGAGATGGACACTCGAACCTCCTTTTGCCACAGGTAAAAGTATTAACTAAATGAATCGTTCAAAATCTTATCGAAACTCCTCGACATCGAGACCATGAATCTTTAGCATGCCGTCATTTGTCAAGAGGCGCGTTTTGCGCCAAACCGTCGGGACGGAGAGGAGCCAGAAGTGAACGAACAGATCTGAGCACTGGAAATCGAGAAAAAGGGCAACCTCGTGGATTCGGGCCATCCCAATTCCATTCAAGAGCGGGAGGCGGACCGTGAGTCGCTGCACCAGTTAACGTGCAGTTCCGAGCAGAAATGTTCCACGTGTTAATCTTGAGCTTTATCAGCAGTTCCAGGGTTCCTATGAAAATCATTCGCTACAAGGATCGGTCAGGAAAGATTCATTACGCCAACGCGCTGGAAAACGGTGTTTATCTGCGGTTGGACGGAACACTGTTTGGTGGACTTCTAGAGACGGGCGAAGTAGCTGAAATTGGGACACAGCTTGCTCCCATAACGCCTGTCATGATTTGGTGTATCGGCCAGAACTACCGCCGCCACGCGGACGAAGTCGGCATGGCTGTTGAAGAATACCCAGTGGTGTTCACGAAGGGCGTTAACACGGTACAAGACCCCGGCGGGCCGATATTGTTGCCCGCACGTGCCAAGAGCACTCAGATAGATTACGAAGGCGAGCTCGTCGTGATTATAGGAAAGACGTGCACGGACGTCACATACGAAGACGCGCTCGATTATGTGGCCGGCTACACTTGTGGAAACGACGTGAGTGCGCGGGATTGGCAACTGAAAATGGGTGGAGGCCAATGGTGCCGCGGCAAAAGTTTCGATACCTTCGCGCCCCTTGGGCCCTGCATGGTGACTCCGGACTCCATCGGCGATCCCGGCGCGTTGCGAATTCAAACGGTTTTGAACGGACGTGTCCTGCAAGACGGTAACACTCGCGACATGATCCGAGGCGTGCGGGCATTGATCGAATTTCTCAGCCAGAGCACTACGCTGCTGCCGGGCACAGCTATTTTCACGGGCACGCCCCACGGCGTGGGCATGGCGCAGGACCCACCGTTATGGTTGAAGGACGGCGATGAAGTAAGCGTCAGTATTGAAGGGATCGGGACCTTGACGAACCGTGTTTGCGGCCCGACGAGATGATAACCTGTTAAAAAAGCAGAACACGGATGCTAAGTAACGAGTTTATACAAGGACGAGTTCTAAGACTCGATGCGCGGGACAACGTTCTCGTGGCCCTAACCGATCTGCGTAAGGGTGAAATCGCAAGCTTTCTCGGGGATGATTTCGTTCTGCTGTCGGACGTGCCTGCTAAACATAAGTTCATCATGCAAGATCTCACTGCGGGCGAAGAAATCATCATGTACGGCGTGGTGGTCGGCAGGGTATTGGAAAATCTTCGACGTGGGGAATTGCTATCCACAGGCAACGTGCGTCACGCAGCCTCGGCATTTCACGAAAGGGAGAGAGCGGGCCGTCGCTGGGCGCCACCGGATGTCTCGGTGTGGCGGAATAGGACATTTCTCGGATACCACAGGCCCGATGGTCAGGTGGGTTCCCGAAATTACTGGCTCGTTCTCCCACTGGTCTTCTGTGAAAACCGAAATCTTGCCGTCTTGAAACAGGCCTTCGAGGAAGAATTGGGTTTCGCAGCCCCGCAAGTTTATCGACGTCAGGTTGCCGAACTCGTCCGGCTTTATCAGGATGGTAAATTGGAAGAGCTCAAAACGTTTTCTTTTGCCCAAGCGCGGCGCGCGACGGCCCTTCCGAAATTGTTTCGAAACATCGACGGTATAAAGTTTCTGATGCATGAAGGCGGGTGCGGGGGAACTCGTGAAGATTCAAACAATCTTTGCGCGTTGTTGGCGGGTTACATTCATCATCCGAATGTTGCCGGCGCTACTGTCCTGAGCCTGGGTTGCCAGCATGCCCAGGTCTCCACACTGCTCGAGGCAATCAAATGCCGTAATGCGAATTTCAGCAAGCCAATCTTGGTTTTCGAACAGCAGAAGAGCCCTTCGGAAGCCGCGATGATTTCCAGTGCCATACGCGAAACGTTTTTGGGTCTGGTGGAGGCAGACAAAACTGCACGGCAACCAGCGCCTTTGTCACAACTCACCCTGGGCCTTAAATGTGGTGGATCTGATGGGTTTTCCGGGCTGTCAGCGAATCCAGCCATCGGGCACACCTCCGACCTCGTCGCCGCGTTGGGTGGAAAGAGCATTCTTTCTGAATTTCCAGAGCTGTGCGGTGTCGAACAGGAGCTTATCAACCGTTGCGTTCGAAAAGAGTTGGCGAACCGGTTTGCGCAGCTCATGACGGATTACGCAGCTCGGGCCAAAGCGGTCCGCTCGGGATTCGAAATGAATCCTTCTCCGGGAAATATCCGCGACGGGTTGCTTACGGACGCCATGAAATCAGCGGGCGCGGCGAAGAAAGGCGGTACGTCGCCCGTCACAGCCGTGTTGGATTATCCCGAGTACTCCACAGAGCCGGGATTGAACCTGCAGTGCACTCCCGGGAATGACGTGGAATGTGTGACTGCGCAGGTGGGAGCAGGTGCCAATGTGGTTTTGTTTACCACGGGCCTAGGGACGCCCACAGGCAATCCGATTGCACCGGTCCTTAAGATATCGACCAATTCGAGTCTGGCGCAGCGCATGGCCGACATCATTGATATCGACGCAGGCGGTGTCATTTCCGGGGAGACGACCATCGAACAGATGGGTGGAGTGATTCTCGAGCAGGTAATTCAGGTCGCCAGCGGAAAAACGCGCACGAAAGCGGAACTGCTCGCACAAGACGACTTTATTCCATGGAAAAGAGGAGTCTCACTCTGAAGGACGACCAGAAGCAGTCCAACGCCTTCCGGCTCGACGGCAAAGTGACGGTGGTGACGGGTGCCGGAAGCGGCATCGGACGCGCCATCGCGCAAAGATTCGCGCGGGAAGGCGCAGCAGTGCGGCTCGTGGATATTGACGAGAAGGCAGCGGCAGGCACTGCTCGAGAGATTGTGCAAGCCGGTGGTGATGCAGCTGCGTACACCTGCAATGTCTCTGATCAGAGACAGGTAAGAGAACTATTTCAGAAGCTTGCGAGCCAGAAACCGATTCAGATCCTCATTAACAATGCGGGAATTTCCCATATCGGTAAACTCGAAACCACGACGGAAGCGGACTTCGACAGAATCTTCCACGTGAATGTGAAAGGGATTTACAACTGCATGCTTTCTGCCATCGAGAACATGAAGGCCCATGGCGGAGGAGTCATTTTAAACATGGCTTCTATCGCTGCTACTGCGGGCCTCGCGGACCGCTTTGCTTATTCGATGAGCAAAGGCGCCGTCGTAGCGATGACGTTTTCGGTGGCCAAGGATTACCTGGCACATAAGATCAGGTGCAATTGCATCTCGCCCGCGCGCGTTCACACGCCATTCGTCGACGACTACCTGCGGAAAAACCACCCAGGCCATGAGCAGGAAATGTTCCGAAAGCTGTCAGAGTCCCAACCAATGGGGCGGATGGGAAAACCAGAGGAAGTAGCCGCACTCGCATTGTTTCTGTGTTCCGACGAGGCGGCATTCATTACGGGTACGGATTATCCGCTCGACGGAGGTTTTTTCAATCTTCACGGTTAAGTACTTGCCAGAGTCTGCGAAGTTCGCGCTTCGAGGGGTGGGTCCAATTTCGTAATGAAGATCGATTCACATCAGCACTTCTGGAAATATAACCCTAGGCGGGACGCCTGGATCACAGACGCCATGCCGGTCTTGAAGCGCGATTTTTTGCCTAAGGATTTAACTGCCGAGCGCGAATCGAACGGCATCGACGCTTCGATTGCCGTCCAGGCCGAGCAGTCGGAAGAGGAAACTCTCTTTCTGCTGGATCTAGCGGACCGCGACGCCAACATTGCGGGAGTTGTGGGCTGGGTAGATCTGTCATCTTCGCGGGTGGCTGAACGGCTAAGCTTTTTTTCGCGCTTTGAAAAACTTTTGGGATTCCGGCACATTGCTCAGGCAGAACCCGACGACCGGTTCTTGGTACGACGCGATTTTATGAGCGGGATCTCCCGCTTGCATGAATTCGATTTCACCTACGACATTCTCATTTATCCGAAGCAATTGCCTGCTGCAATTGAACTGGTCACAAGAATTCCGGGGCAACGGTTTGTCATTGATCACATCGCGAAGCCAGAGATTAGAACCGGCACTAGTGCTCCCTGGGCCGCACACATCAGGGAAATTGCGACAAACCCGAATGTGCATTGCAAGCTCTCGGGCTTGGTCACCGAAGCGGATTGCCTTGGCTGGAAGCCGCAGGATTTCACGCCTTACCTGGATGTTGTATTTGATGCGTTCGGCACGCACCGGCTGATGTTCGGCTCCGATTGGCCGGTATGCCTTTTGGCCGCAACTTATAGGCAGGTAAAGCAGATTATCGACGATTATTTGGAGAATTATTCGGCAGATGATAAAGAAATGATCTTCGGCGGCAACGCAATTCGGTTTTATGGCTTGAAAACGATTCAGCATGGACCTGCAGCTTAAAGAAAAGGTTGTCCTCATTACTGGCGGCGCCAAAGGCATTGGCGCGGCGATCGCCCGCGCAAGCGCGCGGGAAGACGCGATCCCGGTGATTGTGGACCGGGACACGGACGCCGGGAAACAACTGCAATCTGTGCTGCAAAAAGCCGGGAACGTTTGCGAGCTGATCTGCGTTGATCTTTTGGCCGCGGGAAACTGCTCTTCGGCCGTCGAACAGACACTGCGGAGATTTGGCAGGCTGGATGTCCTCGTGAATAACGCGGGCGTCAATGACCGTGTCGGACTAGAGGACGGCAGCCCTGAGAAATACTTGAGTTCCCTGCAACTGAATCTCCTGCACTACTACAACATGGCGCATTACGCGTTGCCGGCGCTGAAAAAATCGCAGGGATGTGTCGTGAACATCGCCTCCAAAACGGCGGTCACTGGGCAGGGGGGCACGTCAGGCTATGCATCTTCGAAGGGAGCGATCCTCGCTTTGACGCGGGAGTGGGCTGTGGAATTACTTCCTTGCGGGATTCGAGTGAACGCGGTGGTTCCGGCGGAAGTGATGACACCGCTTTATCATCAATGGCTTAGTACTTTTCCGAACCCTGAAGAGAAGTTGAAACAGATTGTGTCGAGGATACCGCTGGGCAAGAGAATGACGCATGCCGAAGAAATTGCTGCGATGGTTTTGTTTCTGATCTCTGCCCAGGCGGGACACATCACCGGCCAGCATTTGTTCGTTGACGGCGGTTACGTCCACCTCGATCGGGCGTTGACCTGAGCCCGAGGGAATTATGGGGAGTCAGTCAAATTCCGGTAAACGCATTAGTCAGAGTTGGGCGAAACATCCGCTAAAGTTCATAGCGGCCCAAAGCCTTCCACTCGTTAACCTGTCGGCCACCCGCCCCTTCAGCAGGCCAGGCCCGTCCTCGCACGACAACAAGCCCCCTACCGCCTGACATGACAGCTTGTACGCGATTAAAAAAGATGTTTAGCTACGGCCCTGAGGCATCGCCGTCACGGCATCCATGAACGACACTCCTCTTCGCCGAATTGACCTTCGGGCGGCAGCTAAACAAGTAATGATTGAGAATGGCTTCGAGCCTGCGTTCCCTCCGCAGGTTCAGCAGGAGCTGGAGGAACTGAAAGCGCATCCGCCGAAAGTTGAGCCCACTCCGAACATTCGCGATCTACGCAATCTGCTGTGGTCTTCGATCGATAATGACACTTCGCGGGATCTTGACCAGGCCGAAGTGGCTGAGCGGTTACCAGATGGAGAAACTAAGGCATTGGTGGCAATTGCAGACGTGGATACTTTTGTCTCCAAGAGCTCTGCTATCGATGCGCATGCTGCGAAGGAAACAACTACCGTGTATACGGGCGTGCGGAATTTTCCCATGCTGCCGGAGCAGCTCTCGACAGACACCAGCTCGTTGCTGGAAACCGAAGATAAGCTGAGCATCGTGATCGAGTTTGTAGTCGGCGGTGATGGGTCCGTCCATTCAAGCAGTGTCTACCGAGCCATCATCCGCAACAAGGCACAGCTTAGTTACAATGCCGTAGGAACCTGGCTTGAGAATAAGAGTGGAGCCCCGGATAAAGTGGCTGCCTCGACTGACCTACAATCGCAGCTAAAGCTACAGGACGAGGTTGCGCAAGCACTCAAGAATGAGCGGTATCGTCACGGCGCACTGAACATCGAGACAATTGACGTTCGCCCTGTGGTGCTCAACGATAAGGTTGTGGATGTTGTGAAGCAGGAGAAGAACCGCGCGACCGAACTCATCGAAGACTTCATGATCGCTGCCAATGAAGTGGTAGCCCGCATGTTGGAAACCAACAATGTCTCGTCGATCCGGCGCGTGGTGAAGACCCCGGAGCGCTGGGGGCGGATCGTGGAGCTTGCGGCGAAGCAAGGCGAACAACTTCCCGCCGAGCCCGATTCCAAAGCTCTCAACGAGTTTCTGATCAAGCGCAAAGCTGCCGATCCCGATCATTTTGCCGATCTTTCGTTGGCAGTCATCAAGTTGATGGGACCCGGCGAATATGTCCTCGAGCGTCCTGGGGACCCGGAACAGGGGCACTTCGGTCTCGCTGTACAGGACTACACTCACTCCACAGCTCCCAATCGTCGCTTCGCCGATCTCGTCACGCAAAGACTGATCAAAGCCGTGCTCGCAAGCCGACCGGCTCCCTATTCAGACGACGAACTCGCCGCAATCGCACTCAACTGTACGTTGAAAGAAGATGCAGCGCGAAAGGTTGAGCGAGAGATGTCGAAGCGGATCGCTGCCGTCGCGATGAGCAGTAGAATCGGTGAGACATTTGATGCCATCGTTACGGGAGTGACTTCACACGGAACGTTTGTTCGTGTATTGAAGCCCGCTGTAGAAGGTTTGTTAGCACAGGGACAGCAAGGAACAGATGTTGGAGACAAGCTGCGCGTAAAGCTGATCAGGACTGATATCCAGCGCGGATATATTGATTTTGTACGCGACTGAGCGCGGATCGATCCTAGGACCGCAGCGAAACTGCCCGCCAAGAACACGGCGTCCGGACGTTCATTTTTGCCCCACTCTATAAAAACGCTAAAAACGCTAAAAACGCCCAAATCGCCTAAGTAAGATACACGGCGGGTACACGGAGCCTACTGTTCCGTAGCCGGCATTCAAAGACCGGCGGGGAGTCCTCATTGGAAGTTGAAAAACCGGCCAACCCGCACGGTAGATTTTTAGTTCAATTCGTCCTGGCCTCTTTACTCTGGACCAGCAGTACCGCTGCGCGTAGAACCGACGGCGTTCGGCTCAAGGGGGCACTCGTTACCTAGCGCGATGCGGCGCGATCGCCTCTTTTTCTCTCGTATCCATGCCAGTTCGTTTATCAGCCAACGCGGATACGAGAGAGAGAATGAAATAGTCCAAACACATTCAGGAGCCACAACACCACGACAATGACCACGACTGCGTTCAAGATGGACTTGATGCTGCCTGCCATCGGGATGAAACGATTCACCAACCACAGGAGGACACCAACTACGATCAGGGCTAATAGAATTTGAATGAGAGGCATAATCTTCTTACCTTTCTGTCTTTGCACTTCTACCTTGGCCCCCCGAATTGTTCCGCCGTTCGATATACTTGGCGCTTGTGAAAACCGTGGGAACAAGCTCCGGAGATGGAACTGGCCAACAAAACAGTCCTTTTACTGCAAGCCAATCCTCGACTTTGTCAAGGCGTATGTCTGTTCACTTGTATACAAGTGAACAGTTTGTTGGCGCGGCGATGGGACGCGCAAGGTCTTTCACTCGTTCGTAAAAACGATCCTGCCACGTCCATCTCTGCGCTGGTAAACGACAGGCAGTGGGATAAGCGGTAGCTCGCAAACGTTAGTCGCCAGTATCGTGCCTGCAGCGCGGCAAGATCTCGCTCGATCATCTTCGACTTCTTCGGCATCCGGCGAATTGAAAAACCGCATCGCTCCTTTGGCCGCAAATTTACCACTCAGATATTCCGCAATGTTGTTTTCGATGTTTGCGGGAAAGGATGGCACAGGGCCAACTAGCTTTGCTTGATAGGTCTTCAGCATGACTTCTCTGAATACCGGAAGCGCAGCTCTGCCGCCGGTTTCCATTCCTCCCAGTGAGCGATTGTCATCGAATCCGATACGCACCGCCACGGTAATTCCATCGGGGCCGTAAGTTGACCCTACAAAAAGCGCATCCCGATAGTTGTTCGTCGTGCCTGTCTTACCCATAACGGGGATTGGGAAGGTACGCGCGTCGAGCGCGTGCGCAGTACCCGATGGAATGCGCACGACGCCACGCAATCCTTCCTGGATCATGGATAGCTCCAATTCGTTCTCCTTGATGGAACAACAGAGCAAGGGGTGGCTGTAAATAACGTCTCCCCCATTATGTTCGATCTTTGCAATCACGTAAGGCTCCGCATGTATACCGCTAGCCATCATTCGGTAAGCGTTTGCAAGTTCCAGTAAGGTGACTTCGGATGCGCCGAGGGCCGTAGTGTCACGGCGATGTAAAAAGCTTCGGATGCCAACGTCTCGGGCTGTATTTAAGACAGAGTCGATTCCGATCTGTTGAATAATCCAAATCGCGACTGCGTTTCTCGACTCCGCCAGCGCCTGCCGGGCTGGGATGATGCCTTTAAATTTATTATCGAAATTCGAGATCCACTTGAGAGGACGGGCTCCCGACGTGGCCACCGAGATGGGCTCGTCGGGCACGGGAGTATCGAGGTCCAGGGCGCCTTGACGAAATGCCGCAAGATAAACAATCGGCTTCATAACCGAGCCTGGCTGGCGCATGGACTGGGTTACCCGGTTGTAATCGCTGTAAGTGGTGTCGTGGTTCTTATATCTTCGTCGCCCACCTGCCTCAGCCAGGATGGCGGAGTCACTGTTCCGCAGAATAACTACGGCGCCCTGAATCAGCCCCGTATGCTGAGGATGACGCCTTTCATAAAGGTTCAAGCCGTTTTCGAGTGCTGCATTCGCGAAGCGCTGGATCTGGTCATCGATCGTTGAATAAATCTGGATATGGCCCTCTAGCAGTTGGTTAATTCCGATATCGGAGGGGAGGGTGGCGTCGAGTCCTTTAAGCTCATCGAGGACACTTTCCACTGCTGCGGGCGCTTCGATCGGGCCATTAACATGAGCAACCAGACGAATTGGAGCTTGTTGGCAAAGTCCAGCCGCATGGGCGGAAAGAAAATGGTTCTTAACCATGAGGGCTAAGATCTGATTTCGTCGCCGGAGTGGTTTTTGATTGTCTGCGAAGGTGGGGGCATACACGCTCGGCGACTTGGTGATGCCTGCCAGAAGCGCCGCCTTGTCGGCATCATCCGCAGTGAGCGCTGCTAACCGTATGCCAAAATAATACTGTGAGGCCGCTGCGAAACCGTAGCGGCCATTTCCCAGGTAGATGAAGCTGGCGTAACGCGCGAGCAGTTCTTCTTTGGCCCTGCGCTTGGATCGGTAGCGCTTCTGCATCTCTCCCTCAATCCACAACGAGAGACGCATTTCCTCCACTTTCAGCAACAATCTGTTCGCGCCCGGCACACCGATAACGAAGGCTAGAACGTGCGAGCAAAGTCCCTGGTGTTGAAGTGTATTGCTGGTTTTCGTACTTGTAAGTTTTTGCAGAAAGTAGCCGCGCACAAGCTGTTGAGTAATCGTCGAGCCGCCTTGGGGAAACGCTGGTGGGCGCTCTCCGGCGTTCTCGCCGCCTGAACCCCCGCCGCGGGCGATGAAGGCTTGAATGTTTGTCTTGCCGAGCATTCGAGGAAAGACCGAAAAATCCACCCCCGCGTGTGAGAAAAAGTTCTCATCTTCAGCCGAAAGGATCGCCTCCCGCAGGACGTCAGGAATACTCTTATATTGGATGATTTCCCGGCGTTCCCTTCCTAATTCGATGAGGATGTGGCCATTCGCATCGTAGATGTGACCTATGGTGGGAGGCTCAAAGCGAAGGAAAGCGTCTAAATCGGGCAAATCTGTTCGGTTGTAGCTGATGTAAGTAATCCCGCTCAGGATAAGCACCACGGGGACGGCAGCTAGCAGAGAAGCAATGCGAAACAAGCGATTCGTCTTGTAAACCCTCCGTAGGCTGGAAAATATTCTGTGGAAGGTCCAAGGGAACCGCAGAAAAAGTAGCTGAGTTTTGAGCATGTGAACTGCTTCCGCCCGGAGAGCGGGGTGTCCTGATTCTTGATCCCGTACTTCGCGCACCTTTCCGGTACCTTCTTGTTTGAAGGAACAAGGCTCGCATATCGAGAGTCTGGATACTGTGCGAAATGGGTCACATCCCTGTCACCGCTTGCCAGCGGGCTTAAGCAGAGGTTCAGGATTTGCCAGATTTCGAAGCGAATGAAACCGACGCTTATTTTGGGGAAATTCTTGTTTTCACACTACGTGCTGTACTGAACATACATGGCGACGCCAAGGGTACATAGTCATGGCTACCGGGGTTCTGAATCTGCATATCTCGGGCTTGGAGGACAACATCATGCGCCATATCGCTACATCAGTTCACTATTCTTGGCTGCTGCCATTGCTGCACCAACCGCAATCATGGCCGACCCCAGACCTTAAGACCAAGCGCACTGGAGACATGCGCAGGTTAACCATTAAGATCTGCTAGGGGTGCAATATTGCAATTCGTAAGGAACTTGGTCTCGCCGCTCCACATATCCTTACCGCTTTTGATATCCCGGGCTCTGTTCGTTCTCCTTTGCGCTGCGACGCCGGGAATCGTCGCCAGCCAGAATTCTCCGACCAATGATAAACAGGAGGGCACGGTCCAGGCGCAGATGCGCAACGTCACGTATCACTTTTCGGACGCCGTAGTGGTGGAAATAAAATCGCTGAACGGTGAGCTCGTGCCCCTCGGCAAAAATGAATTCCCCATCTTCGACGACAAAGACTCGTTTAACCTGCGCATCAGCACGGCGGAGATCGCCATTAGTTCGTCAAACTTAGCAAACGTTCTCAATTCTTATGTCTTCGCGCGTCCGCATTCGCCCTTAACAGAGCTATCCATCATCGTTGACAAGGGGCGCCTGAAAGTGAAAGGGAAGCTCCATGACAAGGGGGACATCCCGTTCGAGACGGAGGGAATTCTCACTCCCACCGCTGACGGAAAACTTCGGCTGCACAGCGAGAAAATCAAGGCCATGCATGTCCCGGTAAAAGGCTTGATGGGCCTCTTCGGTATCGATTTAGGCGGGTTGATCAAGGAGGGCAAAGTTCCGGGTGTGCGGGCTCAAGAGGACGATCTGATCCTTGATCTTGAACAGATCCTACCGCCTCCCCATATTGAAGGCAAGGTGGTCTCCGTACGAATTGAAGGCGAGAAAATTATTCAGATTTTTGGTGGTTCAGATGCCAAGCCGGTGAAAAATATCCGCTCCGGAAATTACATGGCCTACAAGAACAAGCGTCTCCAATTCGGCAAGCTGGTCATGAACGATGCGGATTTGATCCTCATCGACATGGATCCAAAAGATCCACTCGATTTCTTCCTGGATCATTACAAAGAACAGCTTTCGGCGGGCTATGCAAAAATTACGCCGGACTCCGGCTTGCGCGTGTATATCAAAGACTATAACAAGCTTCATCCCACAAAAGCGTCTCCCGTCAACGACAAAACGAATTGAAGCTGACGTGCGGCCTAAGATTCATGAATTTGGTCGATCTTTGCAGCCAGGATGAAATCGCTTTCTGTCAAACCATTGATTTTGTGCGTCCAGATGGTGATCTCGACTCTTCCCCAAGCCAGAAAGATGTCGGGATGGTGACCTTGCTCTTCCGCGAGATCCCCAACTTGGCTGACAAATTTGAGAGCCCCGCGAAAATCGGAAAACTTCAAAGCTTTTGTAATGTGGTGCTCCTCGATCACATTCCATCCGTCAACCTGCTTTTGCAAAGAGGCGAGTTTCTCGCCCTTTAGCGGTGGCACCCCGCCACGGCATGGGGCACAGGCTTTGTTTGCCAAGTCTGACATCACTACGACGATTCTAGCACTGGCGTGTTCGCTTCGCTTCGCGCCAAAAACAGCGGTATTCTGAAGCTCGCTATGGCCATCCGCCGCAGGACTGGTCTGATCGTCATTGGAATCGCCGCGATACTCTTGCTCGCGCTTGTTTTCGTTGTACCCGCTCTTATTAACGTGGATCGCTACCGGCCCCAGATGGTCTCCTATCTCCAAGAGAAAACTGGAAAGCAGGTCGAAATCGGGCGACTGCCACTCATGTTTTTTCCTGTAGCGATTCACATTGATCATTTCGGGGTAAAGAACCCGCCATTATTTCCGCCGGATTATAGCGTCCAGGTGGACGCGGATCGACGCCGAATTTAGCTTCGGAGCGCTCCTGCACCGGCAGGTGGTCATCAAGTAGCTAGTACTTCTTCATATCTACATACGTACCAAGACCGGCGGGGAGTCCTCATTGGAAGTTGAAAAACCGGCCAACCTACGCTTTCAAGCTGGCGGAGAGGGTGGGATTCGAACCCACTCCAGTCATTGAAACCATGTAACTTATTGATTTTACATAACGCCAAAAACGCTTAAATCGCCTAAGTTAGGTACGCGGCGAATACACGGAGGCTGGGGTTTTGTTATGCGAAAGGCCCGGTACCAAATTCCGCGGTACCCCGAAAAATTCTTCATATACACAGACGCACTAAGCACCGGCGGTATAGGTCCCATTGGGGGGAAAAAAACCGGCTAGCACGTCCTTATATATATAGGATCGATATCTACACGTCTATTCGCTCTGTCAGAACGCAATCTGGTCCAAAGCCATCCTACGTACTTGTACTCCGCAATCAAACAAGGCGCACCCTGAAATGGAAAGCCGTAGCTCCTTCATTACGGCAAAGGCACGTTGATCACGGTGTTTACCATGGTCACCGACCCATGGAGTCCCAACGCTCTGACATTCAGCGTCGTTATTGCGACGATAAGCTGGCGATCCGGAGACGTCGATCGTCTAGTCACGTGCCGATAGTGCGCGAGTGACGGGGTACTCGGAAACAACCGGTTACTTCCAGATTGTCGACGATTCGCTCCGAATCACTGCAGAGGTATCGACATCAGGACACGCTGGACCCGCGCACAACGCCAGGGCTTTATTGCTCAAGATAGATGCGGAACAGGTTGGCTTTCGCCGAACGGCGCGTGCTGACGAAGTAGTTCGGCGAAATGCCCGAAGATACGTCGTTCTCGTTAATCAAATGCGCGCCGGGAATCCGCGCGAAGTCCGCTTCACTGCCGAAGCCCTTCGTAAAGGTGGGAGGCGCGGCTCCGGATTGGATGGGTATCGCCGCTGTCTTTGATGAGCCGAAGGGAAACGGCCGCAGCGACACGTACACCCATTTCCCGTCCAGACTCCACGAGAGCAACGGTGCCGAGGAGCGTGAGGTGCCGAACCCGAACGTGCAGTTATCACACACCGTGATCGGGGGCCCTCCCTCAAGCGGCACAGCTAAGGACATCACGTTCCTGTCGCCGTGCCCGCCCGGCGCTGTCACACCCACCAGAGCCCAGCGCCCGTCAGGCGAAACGCTTTGCAACTGCATGGTGTCAAGATCCGAGACCGCGACCTGGCCGCTGCCGTCTTCGTTGATACGCATGATCTTCGGCGAAGCTTGATTACCCTGATACAAGATTTGGCCCGGTCTGCCGAAAAAAGCGCGATATTCGCCTCCGAACGTAAGCTGCCGCGGGGCCTGCGTGCCGTCAAGCCAGCCAACCCAGATCCCCGATCGGGCCTGACCCTGTTCTGTCGCGAACACCACTCTTTCCCCATCGTGCGATATTGAGAAATGGGTGAGGACTAAACCGGGAAAGAGCCGTTCCGCGGCTCCGGTCGCGACGTGGGAAACCCAAAGCTCGCCGCTGAAGTAAGAATGAGAACCCGTGACGCGCCCCAAGTAATAGACCTTCTTTCCATCCGGTGAAAGAGTGGGGAGAAACGCGTAACCCTCGGAGGTGACTTGCTTTTCGCCTGTCTTGTCATCATGCAGCCAGATTGCGGACTGTTGCGTGCCCGCGGTAGTGATGAACGATTTGCCATCAGGCATCACCGCGAGCCCTTCTTCTTCACTCGCGCCTGATGGCGTCAACTGCTGAGGTGCGCCGTCGAGGAAGCGTTGCCGCCAGACGTGAAAACCGGCCGTCCAAGTATCAACGGTGAAGTACATCCATTTGCCGTCGGGAGACCACTGAGCCCATGTACACGAACCCTGCGGTCCGACTTGCCGCCCCGCCGATGAGCCGTCGAACGACACCACTCGGCACCGTCTCCACCACTCGCTATCCATTTCCACCAGCAACACCCATTTCCCATCCGGCGACAGCGCAGACCGGTGCACCATCCCGTGCATATGGTCAGGTGGAACGTAGATGTCCCGCTCATCGGTCCGGCTGGCATTCGAGGTGGCCAGCTTCATGTGGATGCCCGTCCTGATCGTGGAGAACAATAGGTGGTCGCTATCGATCCAGCTCAACCCCGTGGCGTTAGCCATAAACAGCTTCGGTTCCTGCCCTCCCAGCAACGGCAGTTCGTAGGTGTTCCAGGCAAACGGACCTTCTATCTGCGTGAAGTACACCCGGCTGCTGTCCCGGGAGAAATTGATCGTCTGTTTTCTACGGGCGGTCTTCGTGAGTTGGAAGGGTTGGCCGTCCGGCAGAGATTTGAACCAGACCTGGCCCGCGTTCGTAGAAATTCCAAAACTACCGGGGCCGCGCACAAACGCTACCAGCTTGCCGTTTCGGGACAGGGCGGGGATTTCGGCGGAATCATTAAAGTTCGTAAGCTGCTCCCAACGCAGGGCGGGCAGTCCAGCATTCTGGTTGTGGGTGAAACGCGGCCACAACAGCAAGGCTGCGGCGATCAAAGCGCAGACCCCGGTGCCTCCGATCGAGAGCACAAGCCACCACCGAGGCCGTTTGCGCAGTGGTACCGCGACCGCTACGCCGGTTGACTCTACTTCTAGGCGCCGCAGGTCCACCACCAACTCTTTAGCAGATTGGTAGCGATTCTCCGGTTCCTTATCCAGGCACTTGAGGATGATTCGTTCTAGTTCCGCAGGGATCGCACCGTTCAGCCCGCGCAACGGGGCGGGGGGTTTGTGCAGGATGGCATCTATCAAACGCGGGGTCACTTCTTCGCTGAAGGGGCGTTGACTGGTAGCCATTTCATACAGCACAGTTCCAAATCCCCAGATGTCCGTGCGCGCATCCGTGTACTCACAGCGCAACTGTTCAGGTGCCGCATAAGGAAGCGTGCCGAGGACGGTCAGCGGTTCGGTCAACGCCAGTGAAAGAGTTGCATCTTGGTCGGTTTGCGGGAGTAATTTTGCCAGCCCAAAGTCCAGCACTTTGATCTCGCCGCGTTCCGTGACAAAAACATTGGCGGGCTTGAGATCCCGATGAATGATTCCTCTACCATGGGCAGTTTGCAGCGCACCGGCGATCTGAGTTCCCAGGGTGAGTACTTGCTTTACCGATAATGCTTGGCCATCGATGTACTGCTTGAGCGTCCGGCCTTCGAGCAACTCCATGACGAGAAACTGCCGCCCTTCGTGCTCTCCCACGTCGTAAATCGTGCAGATGTGAGGGTCGTTCAGCGCGGAGGCGGTGTGCGCTTCGCGCTCGAAGCGCTGCTTCGCATTGGGTTCAGCGGTGAGACCCGAAGACAGAATCTTGACCGCGACGTCTCGATTGAGACGCGTGTCAGTAGCACGGTAAACTTCGCCCATCCCGCCGGCGCCAATGGGCGCTTCGATTTTATACGGGCCCAGCCGGGTGCCCGAAGGCAGGTACATCGTGTATCGAATTATAGGCTAGTAACGACGCAACGGACAGCGACCTATTCACAGTGCGGCGAGGTGTAAGCCTGCGAGACGCCCTTTTTCGAATGTGAGTACGAGAGGCTGCCCGCGCACAGGGAGCGGACAGTCGGACTTCCGGAGATGCGGCCGGCCTTCTCATCTTTGCGATTGTGGGCGGATCACGGGCTACTCGGACACTACTGGATTGTGGGAGAGTGGCCGACATCCATGATAAGTCTTTGTCAAGAGGGCCGCGAGTTGCTGCGTCCACTTCCCAGAACCCCGTTTTTTGTGGACCGCAACGGGCACATCTCAGGATTCCCGACTTTAAGTGGACGTATGTAATCACTGCGGCAGCCCGACGCGGCGCAGAAGGTCTTGAAATCGCGGGTCGGAGCGTAACGGATCAGAAATGGGCTCGGCTCTCAACCAAATCAACCAGCCCGATCGTTCCTCATAGGCCTTCTCCAGCCAAATGAAGGCTTGATCTTTCTCGCCTAGGCCGGCATGGATTGCTGCAATGCTGTACGCGGAGATGTAACCTTGTTTCGATGACTCCTTCAACTCGTTGAGCACTCTCTCCGCCTCGGCTCGCTTCCCCCAGACCGCGTAGGTATGTCCCAGCGCCGCTAAGGAGAGCGGGCTACCCCCAGATAAATCGATTGCCTTTTGGATTTCGGCAATGGCTTCTGCAAACATTGCCTTTTGCTCATACGCCCGGCCAAGCGTCCAGTGGGCGACCCAGAAGTGTGGATCAAGCTCGAGCGCCTTCCTAAATTCTGCGATCGCTTGGTCGTCCTTCCGATCGAAGTAGAAAACCCATCCCACAATCGAACTGATGATGAGAGAAAGCGGATCCAACTCCTGTGCCTGTCTTATCTCCGCGAGGGCTTCAGCATAGCGCCCCATCCCCGCCAAGCATTCGGCATACCAGTGGTGGGTGACCGCATAGCCCGGGTTCAGCTCAATCGCCCGCTTGAACTCGCGCTCGGCGCCCATCCAATCCCAGTCAAAAGCTAGCTTGGTCCAGGCTAGAGAGTTGTGAGCTTCGGCAAGACTATCATCTGTTTCGACCGCTTTCCTGGCTGCCGCTTTAGCGATGGGCAGAGCCTCCCTGGGCGGCAGCGCGCCAAAGAGATCCCACCCTAGCAGACTGTAACAGTCCGCAATTCCGGCATAAGCCAGAGCGTAGTTCGGATCGAGATCAATCGCTTGGTGGAAGTACTGAATACCCTTTTTCAGGCCTGCTTCAGTCCTTTTGTTCCAGTAGAATCGGCCCTTCAGGTAAAGCTGATAAGCCTCAGGGTCAACCGAGCGAGCACTGACGAGGCGCGCCTGATCCTGCGGCGTCAGTTTGACCAGAATCTCGTTGGCTATGGCCCGCGCCACTTCACCTTGTAGCGAGAGGACGTCGCGGAGATCACGTTCGTAGCTTTCGGCCCAGAGATGCTGGTCCGTTGCCGCATCGATCAGCTGCGCCGTAATGCGCACACGGTTACCGGAGCGCAAAACCGAACCTTCCACCACGGCATCCACATTTAATTCTCTGGCGATCTGCGGCAGTGGCCTCTGCACGCCTTTGTACTGCATCACGGACGTCCGTGAAATCACCCGTAACGCTTTGATTTTTGCCAGGTCGGTGATCAAGGCCTCAGTCATCCCGTCGGCGAAGTAGTCGGGTGCCGGATGCTCGGAGAGGTCCGCGAGAGGCAGTACGGCCACCGCCTGAATGCGTCCTCGAGTGGCTCTGCGACTGCGCCGGCGGGTCAGAGCTAATCGTGGCGGCGCAGGAACTGTGCCTGCTCGTCCCGAGTCAATCTCCCGTTTCAGTCGTTTCAGGTCGGCGCGCAACTCGGCGGCAGACTGACAGCGCGTGTCACAGTCCTTGTCCAGTGCTTTTTCGATGATGCGTTCTAGCTCCGGAGGTAAACTCGGATTTAGACACGCAGGAGGAGTTGGCGCTCGGTTCAAGAGTGCGTCAATGATCACTGCCGAGGTGTTGCCAGGAAACGCTCCGCGGCCTGTAGCCATTTCGTAGAGCACCACGCCGAAGCTGAACAGGTCGGTGCGCGCATCGAGTTCCTCTCCCCGCGCTTGCTCCGGGGACATGTAGGCCAAAGTCCCCATTGCCACGCCCGCGCCGGTCAGACTCTCTTCGGCTGTTCCTGCGGTGGGAACTGACGACATACCTGCCGCTATCCCCACCTGTCGTTCGGAAATCAACTTGGCCAGACCGAAGTCGAGGATTCTCGCTTGGCCCCGCGTGGTCACAAAAACGTTCGCCGGCTTGATATCACGATGGATGATTCCCTTCGAGTGCGCTGCATCGAGCGCATCAGCGATCTCGATTCCAAGTTTCAGGATTTGCTCGATCGCAAGCGGCTTGCCGCCAATGCGATGCTTGAGCGTCTGCCCCTCGAGAAACTGCATGACGATGAAAGACTGTCCTTGGTGCTCATCGATCTCGTGAATGACGCAGATGTTGGGATGATCGAGTGCTGAAGCAGCGCGGGCTTCGCGCTGGAACCGCTCAAGCGCTTGGCGATCTTTGGCCAATTCTTCGGGCAGAAATTTGAGCGCCACCAACCGGCCTAGCTTGAGGTCCTCAGCTTTGTAAACCACACCCATCCCGCCGCCACCGAGCTTTTCGACGACGCGGTAATGCGAGATGGTCTGGCCGATCATGGGAAACGGCGGAACTTTGGACTGCCATGTTAGGCGCACCGAAGATGCACGTCAACGGATCGTGCCGATAAATGGGCAATGCTCACGATTGATCTGTGCGACCCGAAACGGTCAACCGGGAACGCTAGATGACTGTCTATCGGACCACTCGTGGAAATGAAATCCCAACGTTCCCCGAAGTCCGTTGTGGGGAGTTGGAGCAGATCTTGGACGGATGACGGGCCATCCGAAAGTTACAATTGCTTGTGCCCCGTGCCCAGCAGACTCACAGATTCCGCCGGGCGACAAGACAGAGATAAAACCGGTGGAGGCGGGGAGAGTCGGAATATTCAGCGTTGTCGAAAACACGTAAGTTATTGATTTTTCGACACGCCAAAAACGCTCTCGCATCAGGAATTGCGCCTAACTGGAACGTATCTGGAACGCGGACTTTTCAGCCTGCTCTCCAATTTCGTGAGGAAGACCTCCCTTCTCCGGGCAACTGCGTCATCCTTCTAAATGACTTTTGGCCCTTTGCCTCCCAACTTCCCAGAACCCCGTCTCTGGAAACGGCCTTAATGTTATGTTGCTTCCTGGCGGTTCGACTGCTCGCCTATCACAAAGGCTTGAGACTTATTCGTCGGTCGGCCGCGATGGATATTCAGTTGAGGGGCCAAAGGAGCGCGAGCATTCGAATTAGTCCTATATGTTCGCTCCAATAATTTTTTCAGCCACGGTTTGTGGCGAATCTCGCAAGGCGAACGATCCGGAGACGGAGGTTTGACGCGCTTGCCAGAGATCCAGCACTGCGATGGATGGGGGTAGGACTGCCTCTCGCTGCTGGGTGACCGGCCGCCCGCACGGGTGTATCTTGTTGAGACGCCCACGAAAATCGATCGGGCAACGAAGAGTCCTCAAACGTTGAACATCATTTACGTGGGCGACGCCGGACAGTGATGAGCGGCACGCGTCTATCGGTCTTCGGCCTCAGCGTCTACCTCTCACGTATAGCCAGCCGACACCATCGCAATCAATGCACGTATCTTCGCCTGTATCTCCTGAGCCGAGGCAAGCCGGGCACGCGTCCCAATCTGTATCATTGAGCGCGCTGCCATTTGTGCCGGTGCATCGCCTTCTACCTAGCATTTGACCGCAACGCCCATTTATCAGGTTTGCGTTGTATGTGGCCGCGCCGCACACCGTGCAGACTGAAACCGGTTGCGGTCTTTGGTCTGCCATGCTCTTACCATACTCCATCCCTGCCGGTCACTCTTTGGTCTCTGGCAATCTCATCGGCTCTGGGTTGCATGGCGGCGCGTCCGCTTTCCGGAGCCAATCTCACTCAGTCGGCCTGTTCCTTATTGCACAGACTTAGTTTTGAGCGACTGCTATAAAAACGGTGTCCCGGATTGAACTCTCTTGCTTCCCCAGGAGGATTCTATGAAACCACATATCATCACGCTCGCAGGCACAGTTCGGAAGGTGATTGACCGCTCTGTCCTCAATGAACCGGAGCAGGCCCAAATCTCTTTCACCGGCGCTGATTACCTTTACGACGAGCTTCGAGTTCCCAACATTCACAAATGGGAGGTCGGCAAAGGCATCCAAGTAACGATACGACCGCGCTAGCGAAGCTAACCGCTCGACAGGGCGGTAGCTTTCCGTATCGAACACGCTTACCCCCTGGGTCTGTCCTGAACAAACATCCACCCGACACCATCACACAGACTACACATCCCTTCGTCCGTACACCTTAGGCCGAAGCACAACGGACACGCCTGCCAGTCTGTAACTCGGAGCGCACTGGCGTTCGTTCGGGTGCATGGTTTCCCATCGACCGTTTGACCGCAATGCCGATTTATCAAATTGGTGGAGTACGAGACCGCATTGCACACTATGCAGACTAAAACCGGTCGGGGTCTTTGGAATGCCATGTGGCCCGGTTTTACCACACTCCAGGCTAGTGTTCTGGCCAAAAAATGAACGGGCCCGATAGGGGCTACCGGGCCGCTCGGGGCGTTACCGAGGGAGTGTGTGAACCTACCAGCCGAGTTTGCGCTGCGACCGACTAGGCGTCCATAGCCGACCGTTCATCATCGTTTGGTACTTTCCTGTCAGTACCGTCCATTTGGCGGACCAATGCCGCATCCGTTTTCCGGACACAAGCGTTAATCCGCATTGCGAAGATACTGTCTGGGATGCTAACTCTCCTTGCGCTGGTCTCACCATGGGCGTATAGCTGATTACGTACCCTGAAATTTCTTGCTTTGGAGAATGCGGCGCACGCGCACGTGTGGGCGTGTAAAAGGAAGTGCCCATGGACCGCGAATATGACCTGTTCGAAAAACTACCCAACGGCTCGATTATCTGGCGGGCACTTGTGTCGGGACGCGACAACGCAATCAGAAAATTGAGGAAGTTGGCGTCGCAATCGTCTAACGAGTTCCTGGCGGTCCACAAGCCGTCTCAGGAAGTTATCGCTAGGCTGAATACGCGCAAGGCTGCCTCTCGATAAAGGATCTAGGGGATTTAGCCCTCGCCAGATTAGAGCTTGGATGAAAAGTTCCGAAACCCTTCCGGAGTGGGCTCGAAAAATACTGAATCTGCGCCGGTCTGCGGGCGTAACGCAGGCGGAGTTTGCCTCGCGGCTGCATTACTCGGCGATGGCGCTATCCCGCTGGGAACGGGGAACGCACGAGCCCCCTGCGCAAGCCTACATCCAGATTGGGAACCTAACCAGAGAACCGGACTCCTCATGGTTCTGGGAGCGTGCAGGCTTCAAGAGTTCCGCTCTCGCACGCATGCTACCGGAAGGCCGCGGAAAGTTGAGTAAATCGCGTTTCCCTGACTTGGAAATTGTGGTGGCGGAAAGCCATAAAAAGAAGGGGCTGACCCCGGAAAAGACGCAATTGGTAGCGGTCCCGGTGCTGACGGCGCATGCGGCCGCGCCCGGTGAGAGGGGCGATCAGGTCCTGGACCTCGATGACCTTCCAGCCTCAGAGATGATCGCCGCCCCGGCACTTTGGTGCCCGCATCCCGCGGCGACGAATTGCTTGCGGGTGCGGGGATCGTCGATGAGTCCACTCATCAACGACGACGATATTGTCGTGGTGGACTGCTCGGAGAGGGACCCCGAGCAGCTTAGCGGGAAGGTGGTGGTGACTTGGCAGCGCGAGAATGGTCTTACGCTCTCGAGATTTCTGCTGGTAAACGGAGTGCAATTGCTCGCGTCCGCGAATCAGAAATACGAACCTGTTCGGCTAGGCAAGAATCGTAGCTGGCGAATTCTCGGCAAAGTCCTGTGGTCCATTCGCCGCGCCCCTTGAACCACCAAGTTGTGGGACTTGGATGTGTGGTAGGATCACACCCTGTCGGAATGAAAAGGAAAGAACTCACGCCCAAACAGTTATCCGCTGTCCCCTGTCCTACCTGTGGTGTCGCTGCCGGGAAGCGTTGTGTGCTGCTTTCAGGTGCTCCGCGCTCAGGACCACACGTAGACCGGAAGCTTTCGGCGGCTGAGGCGATTGAGACGACAAGAACTCCTTGTGGTCCTGGACGTCGATAAATCCCTTCCGACCAACAATCCAAGATATGCGGTGGTAGGCGCTTTCCGAAAAGCGCGAAAGTTGGCGCTTAATCGTGCAGGACAACACTGAGGAGGGATTTGTGGACCTGAAGTCCGTCATTGTTGTATTGAATGAAGCCCAGTTTCCTGAATTTATTCATGAAAAAGTTGACCCGCGTGCGCGTC
>DATNMX010000014.1:0-10650 GCA_035602135.1 Candidatus Dormiibacterota bacterium | reverse complement strand
GCGACTGGAACTTTTGGCAAATCTTTGGCAAATCGCTTTTTCGGAGCAGGCCTCAGGAAGGGAAAAAGTGAGAATAGCCGCGTATTTATTGGTGGGCCTGGGTGGACTTGAACCACCGACCTCGCCCTTATCAGGGGCGCGCTCTAGCCACCTGAGCTACAGGCCCAAACCTTTTATAGTTAATACTTTACCCCCGATACGTGGTTCAGCCAAAACTGGCTCCGGGGTCCGATTAGGGGCTGGTAATCCATAAAAATTATCCATATCCAGCCGTCTTACCGCCTCAATCTTTGCATCAGCCAAGGCGTGCGTATATCGAGCGGTCGTCGTGATCTTAACATGGCCCAATAGCTTCTGAACAGTGATCAGGTCCACGCCGATCCGTAGCAATCGAGTGGCAAAAGTATGTCTTAAGTCGTGGAAGCGAATTTTTGCGAGTTTCGCGATAATAACAGCCTTCTGGTAAGCGGTTTTGAAATCTCGTAATTTCTCTCCGTTTTTTCGACCGCTCGGAAAAACCAGCTGCCCCTGCCCGTTCGTCTGAAGTTTGGATAAAAGGCCAAACACCGTGTCATTCATCGGAATACGACGCTCACTACCGTCAGTTTTTCCGTTCTGAACAAGAATCAAGCGGTTCGCGAAATCAACTTGAGTCCACTGTAAAGCCAAGATTTCGCCCTTTCGCATCCCGGTATTCAGAGCTAGCGAAACAATGGATCGTAAGTATGGCGACCGAACTTGAGCGCAAGCTTCCAATAATTTTAACTCTTCGTCTCGACCCAAGATTCTTTCGGGCATTGCGGGCACATGTAGGAGTTTTACTCCCGTGAACGGATTTTTGGGCAACTCACCCCATTTCACAGCCATTGTTAGCATGTGCTTCGCATTTCCAAGCAGACGATTTACAGTTGCAGGTTTCACGGATTTACTCATCTCGGTTTTGAACTTCTCGGCATCCCACATCGTTAGATCGCATATTCGCGAGATCCCATACGTAAAGCTTGGCCGCTCAGTTCGCTCCTTAAAACGCGCAGGGTATATAACACATTAGTAATATATCAATTATAATACACAATAATAAGTATCCGAATACGGATATTTGCCGGATCAGTTCTTGCTCTCCCAATTCCGTTGATTAACGTCAACCTCCGCACGACTGTAAAACTCTGTCCTGTCAGGAAGCATGCCACGGGCCAAAGAGGCTGCACTTGCAGCGCTGCGCCTGGACGATTCACTGGCCGAGGCGCACACGTCACTTGCTTTCGTGGAGATGCACTATGAGTGGAAGTTCGCGGAAGCGGAGCGTGAATTCCGCCGCGCCATCCAGCTCAATCCCAACTATGCGACCGCCCATCAGTGGTACGCATTCGACCTAGCGGCCATGGGGAGGCTGGATGAGGCCCTTTCCGAAATAAATCGCGCGCGGCAGAGTGATCCCCTTTCGGGCATCATCAACACCGACCTCGCGGAATTTCTCTATTTTGCCCGCAGATACGATGAAGCATTCCAGCAGGCGCACGCGACCCTGGAGATGGATCCGAACTTTGCGATGGCGCACCGCATGATGGAGCGAATTTATGTTCAGAAGCGGATGTTTCCGGAGGCCATCGCCGAGGGCGAGCGGGGTGTCGCGCTCACTGGAGAAGATCCCTGGATGCTCCTGGAACTGGCGTACACCTACGCCGCTGCCGGAAAGCTGCCCGAAATGCGACGTTGTCTATCACGTGTTGCAAACGTCAGCGTATCCCGAGATTCGCCGTCAGGAATCGCAATTGCGGAAATCTATGCGGCCTCAGGAAACTCTAATCTTGCCTTTCAGGCTCTGGAAAAGTGCTACCGCCTGCGCGACGGTGGGAAAACGGCTACTGCGAGAGCTTCAACGGAAAGTTGCGGGACGAGTGCTTAAACGGGGAGATTTTCTACTCGTTGAAGGAGGCGCAGGTGGTGATCGAGAAATGGCGTGTGGAATACAACACGAAGCGGCCGCACAGTGCGCTCGGCTACAGGCCGCCTGCCCCCGCGGCCTGTAGCCCCTGGGGAGCAAATCCATCTTCACAGCCAATGGCTGTGATATAAAAACTCTCTCACTTCGACTGGACTAATAACTCGGCTCGGTCAGTGGCGAACTTGCCCGGCTCACCTTTCTTATCTCGTCGGTCGGTCGAAACTATGAAGGAGAACGCAAATGGCAAACCTGTACGTGGGAAACCTTTCGCTTGATACGTTCTTTTAGCTGACAATTGATATCAGACAATACCCGAATGTCTGTTTTGCCAGTACGGTCACCTCAGGATTCACCCTACATGACCTGGCGCGAATACCATGAGTTGACGAAGCACAGTGTCGAATCGCTGCGGCGAACTCAGCACTATCTCGATTGGGCCAATATGCCCAATCCGTTTCGGCATTATGAGGGCGTACCCATCCTCGATTTACCGGCCGACCCGCCGGCTCCGCAGATTTCAGCTCTCGAAGTACTCGAGGGTAAAACAGGAAATACTTCAGCCAGGGATGGTGCGGGATTCCTTTCGCAGTTGATGTTCTATTCAGCCTCGATTAGCGCGTCCAAACGAGTGCCGTCAACCGGATACACATACGCACTGCGCGTTAATCCGTCTTCTGGTAATCTCCACCCGACCGAATTTCACTTCTCCACCCATGGCCTCGTCGATTGGTCCGACGGTCTCTATCATTACCGTCCCTCATCCCACATGGCAGAACAACGCGCCATCGGAGATTTTGGCGGAAAACTTGTCGACAGCTCTGCCCCGCTTGTTTTCGTTCTGACCAGCATTGCCTGGCGCGAAGCTTGGAAATACCGGCACCGGGCATATCGGTATTGCTTGCACGACATCGGACATGCCTGGCAGGCTCTCACCCTTGCTGCTCGATCCATCGGATGCGAAAGCTTTGCGCTTGGCCATTTCTCAGATGACATAGTGGCGGAATGGTGTCTCCTCAGTCAGGATGAGTGGCCCATGTTGATCGTCGGGCTTCACGGCCCATCCATTCCCGTGAGGATGCTGGATCCAGTCGAGACGATTTTGTTTGGTGGTCAGCCCAACAGGCTGTCGGAGGAGCAAGTACCTTATCCACTGATTGAGAGAATCCACGCTGCTACGAAGCTCGGCACGGAAGCCACCATCCCCTCTCTTGGCCATCCGAAGGCATCCGGCCGCGGCGAAATCAGCCTGCCGCCTCATGTCTCCACAAGCCGCAGCTTCGGCGACGTCGTTCGTACCCGGCGTTCCGCTCTTGACTTCAGGGGTGGGGGCGAGTCGATCTCCCTCTCGCAACTTGCGACTCTCCTTTCAAGCACAAAGGAGCCTCTCTTCGCCGATTTCGCTACAGCTCGTTTCGTCCATCTGTATCTTTACGTCCACCGCGTTGAAGGCTTGGCGCCGGGTGTTTACCGCTACTGGCCGGAGCACGCAGAGCTAGAGAAAATCAAGGAAGGGGACCAACACCTAGTAGCGGCAGCTCTCAGTTTGGGACAAGACCTGGCGGGTAACGCTTGCCTGGCATTCTCCATGATCGGCGATTTTGAGAATGCTGCCCGGAGTTACGGCGATCGTGGATATCGATACGTGCATTTCGAGGCGGGTGCTATTGGTCAACGAATGTATCTTGCTTCCGAGTTGCTTGGCCTAAGAGCAACAGGCATCGGAGCGTTTTTTGATGAGGAAGTGAACCGATATCTGAGCCTGTCCCCTGAGCTAGGACAAGTCGTCTACCATTTCGCAATCGGCTACCCGGTTCCCGATCCGCGCCTGGAGGCTTGAAATTAAATGGTCGGCATCCTGGTGCATGGAAACAACCACTTCATTCTATCCGGGCCGTTACCTGACGAAGCCACCGCATTGGCGTTGGTGCGGCACTGGTCAATCATCCAAATTGGTGAGGCAAAATCGTCGTCTTTCGGCCAGTGGGAGATTAGGTCAAGAGAGTTTCGAGAGAACCTGGAATGGGCGGTAATCGTCCCGGGCGACCGCGAAGTTTCTCCGGGAGTGGCGCAATTGCTTGGAGAACTTTCCGCTCGCGGCGTGACCATCCGGAGATTGCCTACCGGTTGCTGGTGACGCGCAGATAGAAGAGCACCGTCGCGCAATCGAAAGCGCCAAAAGACCTGTAGTTGGTTTAGTAGGGATTTGGATTTCGTGATTGCCGACCACAGTCGTTTAGAAAACTAATCATTTTCCACACGTCCAATCACGTTATTTAAGCCTTTTAATATCAGCTACTTAAGATTCTAGTTTTGAGGGGGATTTCCGATCGCCCTGATATGCGCGCCATGGGCCGTGGTGGCGCTTACCCCAAGGGCATTCCCTACTGCTCTCCAAGAAGCACCCAGGGCCCGGAGGCGCGTAATTACCAGTGGATTTGATACTTTTCGTGGCCGACCCAGTTTCCTACCCTTGGCTCGAGCATTGCGGAGACCGGCCTTAACCCGCTCCACGATGAGGCTCCGTTCCAGTTCGGCCACGGCTCCGAGTACGGTGAAAATCATCTTGCCTGTAGGCGTGGAGGTATCCACCTGCTCCGAGAGCGAAACGAACTCGATACCCAGCGAGCGGAAATTTTCCAGTGCACGCAGGAGATGAGAAACGGAGCGTGCAAAGCGGTCAAAACGCCAGACTACTACCGCGTCGAAACGCCGGCGATATGCGTCCGCTAGAAGTCTATCGAGTTCAGGGCGCTTCTCCTTTGTACCTGAGATCCCGACATCGACGTATTCACGCGTTACCTGCCAATCTCGGGCGTTCGCAGTATTGGCGCAATTCACGCAGTTGCATTTCGGGGTCCTGGCCGTTATTGGTGCTCACCCGTGCGTAAATGGCTATTTTCATTGGGCTATTCTCACCATCGTGCCTTTCACTAGATTTGGGGATATGTCATCGGCCTCTAATACGACGTTGAAGGGCCCTAAGGAGCCCGTAGTGCGTCGATCGCCCTGGCTTAGGAGCTTACTGCTACAAACCATCCAAGTGCTTGATAATAGACCTATTAAGCCCATCCCGCGACACAATGATAATACATGACTTACTACATAAATAGTAATATATTTTGAAGCCGTGCGAAATGGGGCGAGCAGTTATAATTTTGCTCATGCAACCCGACCAAGAGGTTATAAACCGATGGAGCGGATCCGCTGCGTTCTGGGAGAAGCACCGCGATATCATTCGGCAGATGTTTGCGCCGGTTACGCAAGCTCTTGTCGAGGATGGGCAGATTGGGAGTCAGCACTCCGTTTTGGATATCGCTACGGGTCCCGGAGAGCCGGCGTTGAGCCTAGCTGCCTTGGCCGGACCTAACGGCAAGATCTTTGGGATCGATCCGATTCCCGATATGGTAGCAGCCGCTCGTCGTGCCGCAGACCGTCTTGCGCTAAAAAATGTACAATTTGACGTCGCCTTTGCAGACCATCTGCCGTTTCCCGCCGATACCTTCGATGCCGTGGTCAGCCGCTTCGGCGTGATGTTCTTTCCCTCTCCTGTGGACGCGGTCCGCGAGATGTTGAGAGTGCTCAAGCCAGGACGCAAACTGGCCTTGGCCGTTTGGCATTTCGCCGAAAGAAATCCTTTTCACTGTTCGCTGTCACGCGTCATCGAACGCTACGTCGATTCGCCACCGCCTGCCCCGGATGCTCTGGACGCATTCCGATTTGCCCGTCCTGGCAAGTTAGTGGAAGTTCTCGCCGAGGCCGGCGCGATGGCTCCATCCGAGCGCCTGCTGCAATTCACAATACAAGCGCCGATCTCAGTGGAAGACTTTTGGACACTGCGACGCGAGATGTCTGACAAGATTAATGAAAAGATCGCCATGCTTTCAAAGGAGCAGACGACTAAAGTGAAGCGTGAGATGCTCGAAGCTCTTTGTGAGTACTCCACAGACCATGGGATGAGTTTTCCGGCTGAGGTTCTTATCGTGAGCGGAGCCAAGAGCCGTCCGGCATAGCTGAACCGCAGGCGCCAGCGCGCTAATCTGCCCTGAAACCACATGATTGCATAACTATGTCGGCTCCTCGACCCGAGTAAACTGTGGTTGCTTGACGACCGCAGGCTCGGGAGAAAGGAGCCGAACTTGATGATTATAGGGGTAGATTACCACCCGAGCTTTCAGCAGATTGCATTTTTTGTGGAAGAGACTGGTGAGTGCGGTGAACGGCAGTTGAACCACAGTGATGGTGAGGCAGAACGATTTTATCGGGACCTGCAGCAGCGAGGAATCCGCGTACGTGTAGGCATGGAGGCTACCGGATATTCACGTTGGTTCGAGCGACTGCTGGCAGAGTTGGGGTTCGAGGTATGGATCGGCGACCCAGCGGAGATCAAGACGAAGCGAGTCAAGAAGCAGAAGACCGACCGCAACGATGCCCGACTCCTGCTGAGACTGATGCGGAAAGTTAACTTTCCGCGGGTCTGGGTGCCGGATCCGGAGAATCGGGATCTGCGACAACTGTTGTGGCACCGGCATCGGTTGGTGCAGATGCGCACGCGGATCATGAATCAACTGCAGGCACTGGCGATGAACGAGGGCTATCGCTGGAAGAAAAAACTGTTCAGCGAACAGGGGCGAGCGCAGTTAGAGAAGCTCACGTTGGCTCCTTGGGCCAGTCGGCGGCGGCAAGAGTTGTTGGAGCTGTTGGACCGCATGAATCCGACCATCGAGGAGTTAACCGCAGCCGTCGAGCGGGAAGCCAGGAAGCGACCCGAGGTGAGGCGGCTGATAACACATCCTGGCGTGGGCCCGCTTACGGCCCTGGCCTATGTGTTGATCATCGGAACTCCAACTCGGTTTCAACGTGGCAAGCAGATCGGCAACTACGTGGGAATGATCCCGAGTGAAGACTCTAGTGCCGGCAAGCAGAGCTTGGGGCACATCAGCAAGCAGGGCAGTTCGTTGTTGCGCTTCTTGCTGGTGGAGGCGGCGCAAGCGGCGGCGCGTATCCATCCCGACTGGGCGACGTCGGTACATGCACCTGGCGATGCGTCGGCACAAGAACATTGCCAAGGTAGCGATGGGACGCCGTCTGGCGGTTCGCTTGTATTGGATGTGGCGGAATGGTTGTGAGTATTCGCAGTGGTTAGAGTTCGGTTCGTACGCGGGACAGCTCGTAATCGGACATGGCGCGAAGTAAAGCGTCGTCCACATGATGGGGCATCCCGCTCCCTGCAAAGGGAGTTTGCAGAAGTAATCATGGTCGAAGTAATGATCGAAGAGATGTCTAGGTCGGACTGAAGCCGATCGAAAGATTACGAACGAGCCGTGGTCGTCGAAGCAGAGGTCAAAGAAGAACAAGGAAGACCACTCTTCGGAGTGAACGGGGTAGTGCGCTCAAAAAGGATTTGACAGGGCCGACATTGTTAGAGATGTCCGATAACGCGACTAATCAGGACTTGCGCCAATTGTCTGTCTTTATTGAGTGGCTCGGATAGGGCTAGGTTAAACTGTGCCGGCCATGAGCGTCATCGACGAAGTACTCGCAGCAAACGAAATCTACTCGCGCACGCATGAATTGAGCAAACTGACGCCGCGTCCCGAGCGCAAGCTCGCGGTTCTGACCTGTATGGATACTCGGCTGTCGATTCGCACTCTGGGTCTGAAAACGGGAGACGCGCACATCATCCGCAATGCCGGCGGCATTGTTACGGAAGACACCCTGCGCTCACTAGTGGTATCACACTATCTGCTGGGCACCGAGGAAATCATGGTCATCAATCACACGGATTGCGGATTGATGCACACCAACGAACAGGAGTTGCGCACGCGAATCCAGAATCGTAGCGGAGCCGCCGCTGTTGCTCCCGCCAACTTCTACACCTTTCAAAACGTCGAAGAAAATGTCCGCCACCAATTGCAGAAGCTCCGCGCCCATCCGTGGATTCCCAAGAGTGTCGCCGTCCGCGGCTTCGTTTACGACGTCACCAGTGGGCGTCTCCGCGAAATCAAGGATGCCTGACCACTGCCTCTTACACCGGCGTCTCCCATCACTGCATCCACTTGGACGATTAATCGGAGAAGTGGATTTCACCGTGTCGGCGTGGTTCCACCCCGCGCCGTGAACGCGGGCCTGAAGTTTGGGCCGTATCGGTTGTAATCGTTTAAATCCTTTTTTCCGGACCGCGCTTTTCGCGGAAAAAATATGCGATCGCGCCGATCATAATAGCGAAAAAGGTCACCACTCCAGCTAACATCGCGAAGGCTCCCCAGTCCACCCTGGCTCCGGCGACCGCCGCAAACCGCTGCGACCAGATGGCTGCATAACCCAGGGAGTCGTGTGCCGCAGAGCTCCCAGGCGGGGTCGGTGTCCAGGGCGCAAAACAACAGAGAATGGCCATTCCAATCAGGAACGCAAAGAACATTACGCTGTAGAAAGTCTTCATAAGGAAGCACAGTCTACACCAAGCGGTAGCCCTCAGATTGATAACCGCTCCGGATGCACATGGAAAATGAAGCGCGAAAACTGGCTCGGGATGTCGGTGGATTTTCTGTCGGATAGATGATGATGCAAACGATCAGAACCTATTCGAAAAAGGCGCCCTTTTAGTAAGTCCTGATAAACGCTGCCAGGCACTAGGCGATTAGTCGGTGACAATTCTTGCGCGATCAAGGCAGCTATTTTTGGTAATAATATACGCGCGGACGTTGTTACGGGATAGAACTGAAGCTCGATCATTTTTTCGCAACGGAGATGCACTGAACTCTTCCGGGAGGATCTAGGAGAAATTACATGCAATCTGTTGGTGTGATTCGCCAACTTGCGCGGTATCCCGTCAAATCCATGCAGGGTGAGGCACTGCTTTCCGCTGCTCTGACTCTTCAGGGATTCGACGAGGACCGGCGCTACGCGTTCGTTCAAGCGGCCTCGCACAGCTCATTTCCGTGGCTCACCGCGCGCGAGCTGCCGGAACTACTCTATTACCGAACGTCGGTCGAAAGGGCGGGTTCGCCAGAGGCGTTCGTGACGGTGGCGACGCCCCGCGGCGAGAATTGGGCCGTTGGGAGCGACGAACTCCGCAAGGTACTCGAGGCCCGATCGGGGAGGTCGCTCTTTCTGCTGCGCGACTACCGTGGCTCGTATGATGTCGCGCCAGTTTCTCTCATCAGCCAGCAGACGGTCGCGCGTATCGCACAAGAGAGTGGAACAAAGGAAGATTCGTGGCGGTTTCGTCCTAATGTGCTCGTCGATTTGACGGAAGCCGAGGCTTTCGACGAATTGAAATGGGTCGGCCGAACTCTTCGCATTGGGGACACAGCGAAAATCGCGATCACAGAAGTTGATCAGCGCTGCGTGATGATCTCTCTCGACCCGGCCACCGGCGAGGCAAGCCCAGAAATTCTGAAATGTGTCGTTCAGAAGCACGGGAAATGCGCGGGAATTTACGCGACGGTCCTCGCGCCCGGTGAGGTGCGGACCGGCGACCCCATTTTGCTCGAAGAGTAGCGCAGCGGGACTGAAGCTTGCGGAGCGAGGAGGAAAAAATGCCAAGAAACGAGCGGTGGTTGCCGTGGCTCGAAAGTTGGCGGTACTGCTACATCAGTTGTGGGTGAGCGGAGAGCTGTACGAACCATTGCGCAATAGCCAAAAAGCGATGCGCGCCGTGGCATAGAGAGTTTCGATCCGAACAGCTGAGCTCAACCGCCGAGTCCAGGTGACTGCGACTAAGTCCTGGGGCCCAACTCCCACAGAAACGGTGGGAAGAGAGGACGCTAATCAGGTAGCAGCACCTACTGAATTGGGAACGCCCACCATGCACCGAGCGACAAATCGCTCACAAAAGAGTGCGCATTTTACGGACCAGGGAGTCAGCAGGTGGAGATGATCAATCCACGAATTTGCGTACGGTGTCATCCAAAATATGGTGGCAGAAATCCACGCTGGTCTTGTTCAGAACATAAGGCTGGGGATCGCGGGCGAGATTTTGGGCGACTTGATCTTTATGGCCCGGGAAGCTTTGGGCGAAAAGGCCGTACAAGTAGCAGCGGTTCTGACGGCAGCGGCGTTTGAGGATTTGATGAGGCGACTTGCGCAGGAAAAGCAGGAATCACGAGCCGAATTAAGCTCGACCAAATTTTAATGGAACTCAAAGATAAGGGAATTCTACAAGGCGGCGAGCCGGGTGTGGCCCAAAGCTTCTTGAAGTTTCGCAACGACAGCCTTCATGCGGATTGGAATAATGTAAAGGAGCCACAGGTAACTAGCTGCCTAGGATTATTGGATTCTTTGATCGTCAAGCACTTCGGATAGGTGTCCTCTGGCCTCGGCGCGCGTTCGATAGAGCCGTTTGAAGGTGGCCGCTGGCGGTTGCGGTGGATGCGGGCTAATGGCTGAACCGGTCTAACGGCTATGGGAATTGAATCCTTTTTCGTTTGCAGCCTATTGATTTTGCATGGCTTAGGAAAATCAGAGAAAAGCGAAAATCGCAGTTAAAAGCTCTACCTTGCGGCATGACGTGAGGAGCATAACACGCGAAGCGTCCGCCGCACGGGCGGCTTTGTTCTAACGCGCTAACCGGAAAAGTGGCCCCGGTACGACCTTGTCTGAAAAACACAACGATCAAGCGAGTGGAACACGCTTCTGAAAATCAAGAATCACTCTGCCTTGTCACAGGCCGGTGGTGGAATTTAGGTCATTATTTCGCGTGCGTA
>DATNMX010000013.1:0-4704 GCA_035602135.1 Candidatus Dormiibacterota bacterium | reverse complement strand
GGAATTGCCAAACGTGCGCCAAACTCGCGTCCCGGCGTCGCGCAATCTACGTACCCAGCCTCCGTGTACGTTGGATTCGGACTACAACCCTGTTTAACAGCTAAATTCGTTTGGAATTCGCTGGCAAGCTGCCCCATCGTCAAGCATCTCAATTCTCCATTGCGCACCAGCACGCCAAGTTCCTCCACTAGCTAGCTGCAACAAGCACCGCTGCGTATATATAATGAGAAGTCCGATCCGAGTTCCGGCGTCCCAACCGGGGATTGGCCAGGTCCTATCTCTGGTTAATGTGCTGTCCTTGTGTGAGGGATCCGTGAAATACCGCAATCACCTTGCTCGTTCCATTGCAGCGTCTTTTGCAAGGCGCAGCCAGCCGAGCGCAACGAGATAGAACTCAAAATCCACAATCATCATCGAAGGTTAGAGGGAGAGTCCATCGTTGGCGCTGCGGAACGACAGTCTCTGGTACAAAGACTCCATTATCTATCAGCTGCATGTCCGCACGTTCTATGACAGCAATGCCGATGGAATTGGAGACTTCCCCGGGCTGACGCAAAAGTTGGGATATCTGCAAGAGCTGGGGGTCAGCGCGCTTTGGCTTATGCCGTTCTATCCTTCGCCGCTTAAAGACGATGGATACGATATCGCGGATTACACGTCGGTGCACCCGAGCTACGGGACCGTCCAGGATTTTAAGACCTTTCTCAATGCCGCACATGACCGGAATATCCGCGTCATCGTGGAGATGGTGCTGAACCACACGTCGGACCAACACCCGTGGTTTCAAGAGTCGCGGAGCTCCCAGGACAACCCAAAGCGTGATTGGTACGTGTGGAGCGATACGGACACCAAATATCAGGGCGTGCCCATCATTTTCGTGGACACGGAAATGTCCAACTGGGCCTGGGATCCGATTTCGAAACAATACTACTGGCACCGTTTTTTTAGCCATCAGCCGGACTTGAATTACGACAATCCCGCCGTACGCGAGGCCATGTGGCAGGTGATGAAATTCTGGCTGGACATGGGCGTCGACGGTTTTCGTCTCGATGCCGTACCTTATCTCGTCGAGCGAGAGGGTACGCGATGCGAAAGTCTTCCGGAGACGCACGCCATTATCAAGGATTACCGGAGGCGCATTGACTTGGCATATCCGAACAAGATGCTGCTGGCGGAAGCAAATCAATGGCCGACGGACGTAATCCCTTATTTCGGCCTGGGCGACGAATTTCACATGGCGTTTCACTTTCCCCTGATGCCGCGGATGTTCATGGCGGTGAAGCTGGAGGATCGCAAGCCGATCATTGACATCCTGGATCAGACACCGCCAATACCGGAGATCTGCCAATGGTGCATCTTTCTGCGCAATCACGACGAGCTGACGCTGGAGATGGTAACGGAAATAGAGCGCGACTACATGTACGACAACTACGCGGCCGACAAAGCCATGCGCATCAACGTGGGCATTCGGCGGCGGCTTGCTCCCATGATGGAAAACGACCGAAGGCGGATAGAGCTGATGAATGGATTGCTGCTGTCCATGCCGGGCACGCCGGTTATTTATTATGGCGACGAAATCGGCATGGGGGACAACATATATCTCGGCGACCGGAATGGTGTGCGCACGCCAATGCAGTGGAACGGGGGATGGAACGGCGGGTTTTCCGCGGCCGATCCGGAGCGGCTGTATTCGCCGATGATTTCGAATTCTGTGTACGGATATCAGGCGGTGAATGTGGAGTCGCAGAGAAGGACGGAGCATTCACTGCTGGGCTGGATGAAGTCGCTGATTCAGACACGCAATTTATTTCAGGTGTTTAGCCGCGGGTCGATTGAATTCCTGGATCCCTCGAATCACAGAGCGCTGGCATACGTTCGTCAGTTGGGCGGAGAGAAAGTTCTGGTGGTGAACAATCTTTCGAGCTCGGCACAAGCGGTGGAGCTGAATTTGCAGCGGTACAAGGGACACATCCCAATCGAAATGTTCGGAAGGAACCTGTTTCCCCGGATCGGGGAGTTGCCGTATTTGCTGACACTGGGACCATATCAATTTTACTGGTTTCGCCTGAGGCGGATCTGAACTAATTTGTGCCGGCGCGGAAGTCTGGAGCGCTTCCGGCATTCAGCTTCAGAGCGAGAGAGCAGGCGCGTAACTTGGCTGAAGATAGTTTTCTCGGCGACGACTTTATTCGCCAGCTGATGAGCGTGGGCGAGGTGGACCTGCTAGTTGGGATCCCTTCGTACAATAACGCCGTCACGATCGCGCAGACAGTGCGGGCAATCGAGGAGAGTGTTCGCCAGAATTTCGTCAGAGACCGGGTCGTAATAGTGAATGTAGACGGGGGATCCACCGATAACACCACCGAGGTGTTTCTCGAATCGGATAGGCGGAAGGGCTTCGACCGGCGGGGCTTAACGTCACTGCGAACCATAGATCGGGTGAGCTGGCAATACGGGAAGACTCCGTCAATCGGGATGGCCGTGCGAACGATCGTAGCGGCCGCGGACTTGCTGCAAGCCAGGTCCTGCGCCGTCGTTTCCTCGACAACAATAGATATGACGGCATCGTGGGTCACGAACCTGCTGCGGCCGGTGCACAAGGAGAAGTTTGAGTACGTAGCGCCGCTGTATGCGCGTAATAGATATGAGGGCTTGCTGTCGCGGAACCTGCTGTACCCAATTGTCCGCGCCATCTTTGGATTACGAATGCGAGAGGTATATTCGGATGACTGGGCGTTTTCCGGGCGCCTGGCGGCGCAATGCCTGGATCAGGACGTTTGGGCGGAAGATCCGGTTCGAGCGCGGCCGGAGGCGTGGATGGCCATCACGGCGATGTGCTCGGGCTACCGGTGCTGCCAATCGTTTCTCGGGCAGAAAGGAGTGCCCACCGTCGGAGGTGTGGATACGGTCGAAGCGATTCGCCAAACCGTGGGAAATCTGTTCTGGTGCATGGAACGCTACCAAGAACATTGGCTGGACCGCGTGGGATCGCAGCCGGTGCCAACTTTCGGGCCGGAACACGAAATACTGAACAATGGAACACCGCCCAACCCGGAAAAGATTTTTGGGCTATTTCGCACCGGCGTGGCTGAATTGGAGCCCGTCCTTGCTTCGATTCTCACGCAGGAAACGCATCGGCAATTAAATGGGATCGCGAGCCAGGACGCGGAGAAATTCCGGTTTGGATGCGAGCTATGGGTGCGAGCGCTGTATGAGTTTGCGGCGGCCTATCACCACGCGGTCATCAATCGGGATCACCTTGTGCAAGCCTTGGTGCCGCTGTACCGCGGCCGGCTCTATTCGTATCTGCTGCAGCATGCCCATTCGTCCGCGGAAGAGATGCAGGCGGACTCTGAACTCCTCTGCCTGGAGTTTGAGCGCCAAAAACCGTATTTGATCGAAAAGTGGAAGGCGAAAAGTTGAGGTGAAGCCATGAAGGACGTGATTATCCAAGGAATCGAGCAGGCTTACCAACATCTGATCCAGATGCTCGCCGAGTTTTTGCCGCGCTTGGTGGTGATGCTGGTCATTGTTGCGGCTGGATTTCTCATTGCGCTGACGCTGAAGTATATCCTGCGCGCATTGCTGCATTTGACGAAGCTGGACCGTTTGTCTGAGGAGGCGGGGGCTTCTCACGCGCTGCGGATGGCGGCGCTTCCTTCCATCACGGAGCTGTTGAGCCAGTCTGTGTTCTGGGTAACGTGGTCGGGCTTCGTCTTGATCGGAGCCGGCGTGCTGGGTGTCGCGGGTTTGCAGGAACAGATCTCGCGATTGTTTCTGCTCCTGCCGGCGATTTTTGTGGCCATTTTGATTCTGTTTTTGGGGCTGGTGACCGCGAATTTTCTCTCGCGCGCCGTGCTCTTGGCGGCGGTGAATGCGGGATATCGCTCGCCGAAGATGCTGAGCTGGTCAGTGCATGTTCTGGTGTGGATCCTTGCGGGTTCGATGGCACTCGAGGAGATAGGCATCGCCAGGCAAACGGTTGTCGCGGCGTTTTCGATTGTGTTTGGGGCGCTGATGCTGGGGATGGCGATTGCTTTTGGTCTGGGCGGTCGGCACCTGGCTCGCAGGTTTCTGGAGAGGCTTCTCGGACAGAAGGAGAAAGAAAAACATGAAGAGCCGCAACCGTTGTGAAGGCAGGCGACTCTTTGTCCGGCGGCCGGTCGAGCGTTGTTGGGCTCAATCACTCTCTCGGTCTCGGTAAGGAATGTGCCTCGCCGGCGCCTATGTCCGCCATTAATCACGCTCGCGGAAAAACTTGGCGGCCCCGGGAGCGCCGGCTCCGGAATCGGTATCGGCGGCCTCCCAGGCCTTGCGGTCGATAGGCTGGATTGGTTCCAGTTTTTTCTGCGAAAGTGATTTATTCACCGCAGAAAGTTCCTTGGCAATGAAGGCGTCGAATTCGCCTGCGACGTCTTCCAGTTCTTTCTTCAGCGAATCAATGCGCGCGGCCTGATAATCGGTTGGGCGGCCTTCAAAGCTCAATATGGCTCCATAGAGTTGTGTCGTTTTTTCACGGATTCGCTCCTCACCGGTGATGGCGCCTCCTTCCGTCGTGGCCACGATCTTCTTTCGCATGGCTTCCACTTTGCCGGCGAGTTCCTGCAGCCGCTTGCTGAAGGCGGCGTCTCCCTTCAGCTTTGCCCCACGCTCCATGAGTGCGTTGTGCACGCCGTTGATGCGGTCGACATCGAAGCTCATCTC
>DATNMX010000012.1:0-113962 GCA_035602135.1 Candidatus Dormiibacterota bacterium | reverse complement strand
TTGTTTGAATGAATAAGTCATGGAGGAGCGCTTGGTGTAAAAAAGCTGAACTCAGCGACCACGCTGATTCAGATACAACCAAGGAGGCTCCCCCATGGAGACTATGTACTACATCGGTTTGGATGTTCACAAGAAAACGATCGACTACTGCGTGAAGGACGGCAGTGGCCGTATCTACGCAGCAGGTTCACTACCCGCCACACGATTAGCGTTGGACATGTGGATGAAAACACTTCCCCAGCCGTGGACGGCGGCCATGGAAGCGACCATCTTCACGGCTTGGATCTACGATCATCTGAAGCCGCATGCGGCAGCAGTGAAGGTGGCGCATCCGCTGATGCTACGAGCGATTGCGGTGGCTAAGAAAAAGAACGACCGCATCGATGCCAGAAAGATTGCCGACTGCCTGCGCTGCGATTTCCTGCCGGAGTGCTACATGGCCGCGACGGAGATTCGCGAACGACGGCGCACCTTGCGCTATCGGAACCTGTTGGTCCGCCAGGCGGTACAGATGAAGAACAAAATTGCTGTGCTGCTGATGGAAGCTGGTGTGAGTTACAACAAACAGAAGCTCCACAAGGTCGGATACTTTCGTGAACTGCTGGCCACCAACCAGGACATCGATGAAGGGCTGAAACCGTTGTTGCGGCTGTGCCGGGAGACGGTGGTGCGCCTGGGGAAAACGGAAAGCGCGCTGGTGCGCTCTCTTCAGCGGGATTCGTTGCTGGTCGAACGAGTGGAGCGGCTCATGACCATTCCGGCGGTTGGACCGATCACCGCGCTGACCTGGGCGCTGGAGGTTGGCGACGTGCAGCGATTTTCCTCGATCAAGAAGGCCATCAGCTACTGCGGACTGTGCGGCGCGGAGAGAAGTTCAGCGAACATCATCCAGCGCACGCCACTGTCGAAACAACGCAACAAACATCTGCAGACGGTTCTGATTGAAGCGGCAAAGATGGCGCCGCGAAACAGCCCCGAACTGGCGATGGTATACGAACAGGAGAAACAAAAAGGCAATGCCAACCGCGCAACACTGGCCGTGGCGCGGAAGATGGTGGCGTACCTGGTCGCTGTTGATCGCCGGCAAAAAGGGTTTCTGGTAGTAGAAAACAAAAACCGCACCGCTGCGTAGCACGGTGGTGAAATATAGGGAGGATTTCTTCAGCGCGCAGCCTGCCAGGTCTCGTCAGTTGCCGACTGGGCGACGGAGCGTAAGCTCCCGAGGCCCCCATCGAATTGTTTCGAGACTGGCAGGAGATCACCAACTCAATCTTCTGTGCAGGCCCTTCGGGGCTGAGACAGCAAATGGATGTCTGGTTCTCAATCGAAGAGGAACCACCGCCGAGAGGCACGAACGCGAGCTGAAGCACCTAAGAATTTTATACACGCGCTTCTCCGAAGCGCGTCGGGAGAGCTTTTGCCCTCTTGACACGGACTTATCACAAAGGCTTAGGAGCCGAAACGAATCTCGCAGCAATGGATTGGCAGGATTTTGAGCACCTGATACGGGAGCTGTTTGAGAAGGAGTTCTCCGGCAGAGGCGCAGAAGTCAAGGTGACGCAAGCAAGCAGGGATCGGGGTGTGGATGCCATCGTTTTTGACCCCGACCCAATCCGCGGCGGGAAATACGTCATTCAAGCGAAGCGTTATACGAATACGGTGGACGTGAGTGCCGTCAGGGACCTGTGCGCTGTAGTTAATAAGGAGGGCGCCTCAAGAGGTATTCTCGTGACGACAAGCACGTACGGTGCCGACGCATATGCGTTTGCGAACAACGAACCGGTTACATTATTGAATGGTGCAGAACTTCTTGGGCTACTGAAGAAGCATGGCTATTCCTTCAGGATCAACCTTCAAGAAGCGCGTCGCTCGGTTTGAAGCATCACCCCATGCAGCCAACGGAAAAAGTAAGACTTCTCATGACGGCGCAGACTGTTCGATTTGATTTCCGCGCTTTAGTTGGCACGGTCGAACTCGCCAAGTCCTTCCATCTGATTAACGCCGAAACCGTCCATGTAGATTTGAAGTTTCCGATTACGCGGGAGTTGACCAGCACCAAGAATGTAACCGCTTTGATACCGTGATATAACCTCTTCATTGGCCCATCCAAGTTCGAGACAGTTGAGAATTTAGGGAAACATGAAAGCGATTGAAACATTCTTTCTCCGCGCAAAGCACTGGCAGATTTTCCTTCTACTTTTCGTGGTGCCGACTATCGCAGAGTTTGCTGCAATAGGTTTCGTCAAGACCACCATACGGTCTTGGAATGACGTAGACGGAGCAACCCTCTTGCTCTTGGGAGCGATGTTCCTTTACCTGCTGTGTTTTCTAGCCTGGTATTGGTCCCTGGGGACTTTCCTGACTTCGATGGTGGAATCGGACCTGAAGTTGAACGACGGCTTTTTTCGATTCGCGCTTCTCTATCCTCTGCTCTATATGCCTGTTTTCTTCTGGATAATGTTGAGTCCAAGTCTCGGGTCAGCTGCCGTCCTCATTCCCTTACACTTATTCTGCATGTTCTGTCTTCTCTACGCGCTGTATTTCGTATCGAAAAACCTAGTGATGGCTGAGACCGGTAAGTCCGCATCATTTTACGATTATGCTGGACCATTTTTTCTTAACTGGTTTTATCCAATTGGCATCTGGTTCATCCAGCCCAGGGTCAATCGGCTTTACGCAGAAAGAAAGAATGCCGAACGGTCTGTTAGTCTCTAGGTTCCACCAGTCCTACCGCTGGGGTCACTGACGTCTGAGGATTGCAACAGAAGTGATAGTGATGCGAGTAGCGCAACTGCTAATGCGAATGTGCCGATGTACTTGATTGCCACACTCCACTGGGACCGCAACGTCTCTAGTGGCGATAACAGGATGGTTGCGAACCAACCAGACATGAAAAGGCGCTCCCTCCCTTCGGTGCCCCGAATGAACCAGAATCCGAGCCAGCACAAGTAACCGTAGAAGGCGACGTTCACGGGCAGTACGACGTCAAAAAATACCTTGAGGGGCAATTCGTGACTCACGAAGATTGCGACAATTGGGCATCGCCAATACGGCGCGCGATCCTCGCAGTTCTCGTTCTCTATTTGCGGGGCCAAAACAAAAGGGAAGATTTGCTAAAGGAGCTTTCCCTAGCGGCCTTAGATTCGCAGGTCGGCGGAAAGCTTCGATCTCAAAGCCAGCTCGATACGTTTCTCGCTGAACTGAAAAATACGCGAACGCAGCCGCCCAAATAGGGCAGTTTCGCTCGCTCCTATCCCCTATCCCCGAGACCTGTTGACGGGGATAGCGGATACGGCCGGAAAAAAGGGACCACCCCCCCCCGCGCGACCAATCTTTGCGGCAGCGGTCACGGCCTAAGAACTGATAAAATCAACGGTGAAAGCGGGCCAGCCGCCTGTTACTAGCAGACAGCAAGCCCTGACGACCATAGGATGTGTGCTCCAATGGCAGCTACGCAGACCCTACCTCAATATCCTCAGCACTGCAATTTCACTCCGCTCACGCCGCAATCATTTTAGCGCTTCGATAAGTGCGACATCAGCCGCTCGATTTCCTCCTCTGTAGGTTTTCGGGCCGTCGTCCGAATGTGGTTGCGTATCTGCTCGATGTAGTTTGCAATCTTCACGAGTTGGTCCCTACCATTGTCCTGCCCCATTCGACGACAGCGAATTTGGACCCTGTAGGACATACCCCTTCCCGAATCTCGAATCTCCACTTTCATAAGCTGGGGATGCTGATCCGTCAGAAGCATTTCAATCTTCTCTTTCGTAGCAAAATCGCAAAGAGCTTCCGTAATGGCAGCGCGGCCAAACCAATCCAAGTTTTGTTCTCTATACTGTTCGTATCTTTTTGTAGCCCCCTCATCGCAGGAAATTGAGATTTCAGTGAGCAGCGTGAACGGCCAATCGGGATGGGATTCGATGAGGGTGTAGTCGATGTGGAAGGCTCCATCTATGGAGCCCCATGTCTCTGACCAGTCAATTTGAGATTCACCCGACTTCAGGCGTCCCTGATCAATTTTTGTAACTCTTGCGACCGCTTCCAACAATGCTTTCAATCCGCTCTTAAAATCTTTCCGAAAGTCCGCGTACAGCTTTTCCCGCAAGAAAACAGGTATCTCACAATCCTCGACGAGCACTGGAAGAACAACCACCCTCTTTTCATCCAGTTCACGCATCAAACCAGCGCTCAATTCCTTCTTACACCACTCAGAGGCAACCGACGCTTTCGAAAGGACAATGAGCAAGGCACTCGAATCGCGAATCGCTTCTTGCACGCGGTTAAGAATCGAATCTCCGACATTCAACTCCCACGTATCCACCCATACGTGAGCGTCATGTTTAACGAGGCTTAAAGCTAGCTTATCCACGAAAGTATTGTCAGCGTGCGAGTAACTAATAAAGATCGGCATTAGAGAATCCTTTGAGCTTATCTGTTGATATTACAATTCTACAACCAACGAAGTGCGTTAAGCGGACAAGTGGTTGCGGGTTCGACCGCAGGGGTGTGGCGGAGGACCTGCCGGGAGAGAATAGTTCCTGCTATAGTGCCTACGAGTGTCTCATCGACAGCGGGTGTTCCGTAAAATGACTGGAGCTGAGCAAACCGCCAGGATAGCCACAAAAATTATCGAGGTTCTCAAAGACCTTCCGCTCTGGTTGCTTATCGGCTTGGCCGCATCCGCGGGAGTCTTACTTTGGATTCCACCATTCGCCGCATCATTGCCGCCAGCCATTCGACCTTTCGTCGTTATCGCAGGAGTGATATTCGGAGTTCTGGCGGTCGTGCGGGCAACCGCGTTACTCCTGGAACGGATACCGGTATGGAGGGCGGGACGCGACGAGCGGCGACGCTTCCACCTAACAGCCGAGCCGCAGCAGAGCTTTTGGTCTAGTGCGAAGCAATCAGACGATTCAATTGTGACTCAGGTTGTGGCGCGGTTTGTAGTTAAGAATCGAACGGAGGAACCGCTGGCCTTAACGCATGCACGGCTCGTCAAGCCACGAATTCGCGGAGAAATCGTTCACGAAGACGTTTCCGTGCGCGCCGTGGATCGCAATATATATGGTGACGCTGCTCACTCAGGGCACTTGATTCCCCCAAAGATGTTCCTCCCGGCAAGCGCATCGGTCATGGTTCGGGGTGTGCCACGGCGGGAGCTCGGGAAACAGGTTCGCGTTAAAATCGGGATAAGTGATGATGAAGGCCGAGAACAGTTCCTCACTTTCGATATGCGCGTTCTTTCCGCCGCAGCAAGCGAGCCTGCGAAGCCCTCCTTGGAGATAGTTTCCTCGATCTTAAACCCGGTAGAGAGAGAGGTTGTAACCGTCTTACAAGCGGAACTGGCACGATACGAAAAATGTGGTCGCAGAGTCGGAGGATTGGGTAGCGTCCACCTTACGATCGATGGTCGTGAGATGACCGGCGTTGGAACTGATTCTTGGAGTCCGAACTCACCGAAAAATCAGAGCATCTCCGCCAACCCGGACGGGTGCGATCTCCGGTCGGACAACCTTGATGCGTTGATGGCATTTTACAACGGCCTATCTGCAACCCAAAAGGAGCAATTTGCTTCGGCGCTGCTTGCGCGAATGGACGGCAAAGCGTATCTACCGGTGACATATTTCATCGTTTGCGTGCTTTGGAAGATCGGGCGCCTGAAAGACGCCCTCGAAAAGGCGAAGGCAAATCTGCCCCAGGGTGAAATCAAAGTTTTCGGACTGAGCAACGCGCTCATGCTCCTGAACGGTCTGCTGCGTTACAGGCACCCGGATTTCGCGAACGAAATGCTCGACGATATAGAAAGATTTCTCGTCGGATTGAACGAGCATCCTTTTCAGATTCCTGAGAAGCTAGCCGCGATCCGAACAGCACGACTTATGGCGGGCCGGAAAGAACTGAATCCCACGACAAATCAAGGGTGAAGATTCCGATAGTGGGGGCAGAACCGGTTAGGGCGTTCGTTAATCCCGATGGTGTACGGCTTCGGGGTTCTTGCTGGGTACGATCTTGACATATGTTTACATACGTTGTAACATTACTGTGATGAAGAAGCGCACGACAGTTTGGTTGTCGGAAAAGCAGCTAGCGAGACTCAAGAAAGTGTCTAGCAAGACAGGCGCACCGATGGCCGAGCTTTTCCGTCGTGCTGTCGCGGCCTATTTGAAGAAGTTTTAAAACAATACGGGCCTGCCGCCTGTTAGAGCAGACGACAAGCCCTAACCACCAAAGGAGGTATCAGCTCCAATGGCAGCTACGCAAACCGTACCGCAACTGCCTCAACCCTGCAATTTCAGGCCTACGACGGCGAAACCAATAACACCCAGGCATGGTGTCGTCACTCTATTCGGCTACGGAGCCGCAGTGCGCGTCGACCGTGGCCACTTGATTTTAGAAGATGGAATTGGACCTGACCGTCGTCAAGCTAGATTCGCTCGCGTAGGTCACGGTCTTCAGCGACTGGTTGTAATCGGTTCGGATGGAGTGGTTTCCTTCGCGGCGCTACGCTGGCTGGCAGATCAAGATGCCGCATTTGTGATGCTGAATCGAGATGGCACAGTCCTTGCAACGACTGGACCAGTTCGATCTTCGGACGCCCGATTGAGGCGTGCGCAAGCGCTGGCCAGCGACTCCGGAGCAACGGTCCAAATTACGAAGGAACTGATTTCTCAAAAACTTGTGGCTCAAGAACACGTTGCTCGAGAAAAAATTGGCAATCTTGAAGCAGCCGACAGCATTGCTCAATTTCGATCTTCCGTGGAATCGGCCAACACGATTATTGCAATTCGTCAGTTGGAATCGCAAGCGGCTAAAGCGTACTGGTCTGCGTGGCGCAAGGTTCCAATCGTCTTTCCCACGAACGATCTTCGCCGTATCCCAGAACATTGGAAAACTTTCGGAACCCGTGAATCGCCTCTGACGAACTCTCCGCGTTTAGCGGTTAATCCTCCAAACGCTATCCTGAACTACCTCTATGCCATGTTGGAGTCCGAGGCTCGCTTGGCAGCTGCCGCGAACCCGCGATAGCTTGGCTTGCGATCTTATGGAGCCAGTGCGACCAAGGGTCGATGCGTACTTGCTCGACTGGATCAGCCGGGGGCCGCTGCGACGGGAATGGTTCTTTGAGCGGCGAGACGGTAACTGTCGCCTTATGGGATCATTCGCGCAACGACTCTCAGAAACGGCGGCTACTTGGCGCAATGCAGTCGCGCCTTACGCTGAACGATGCGCGCGCGTCCTGTGGTCAACGGTTCCAGCCGTATCCGCCAAGCGGTTGCAATCTACTCCTCTAACCCAAACCCATCGGCGCATTGCGAAGCGTGGCCACGCAGAGGTTTCTGACCAGCCAGCGCCTCCCCCCTCTGCCATCTGTCGGCTTTGTGGCAAAGCCATTAGACCAGGAACTACTTGCTGCGCTTCGTGCTCTCCCACGATATCCCGAGAGGAACTCATAAAAGCGGCACACAAAGGCAGAATTGCTTCCCAGACTCCAAAAGTCTTGGCTCGTCTCGCTGAAAAACAGAGAAGTCACCGGCTGTCCGAACGCGTCTGGAAACCTGCGGATAAGCCAGATTGGCTGGACGATAAGGCCTATGCCCAAGAGATCCATCCACATCTGGCCGACGTGACAATCTCAAATATTGCCATGACTCTCGGAGTCTCACTGCCCTACGCCTCTGATATCCGCGCGGGCCGCAGGCGACCGCATCAGCGACACTGGCTGACGCTGGCGCGGCTCGTTGGCGTCGGATCCGCTGGCCGGCGGCGGACTCACAATTTTCTACTCGGGTAGCCGTTTGCGCGCTGCTGAAACATTTGCCTGACAGCATCGGGGAAGCCGTCGTCTATATTGAGGGTTATGATATTTTATTATGGTGTGAACCTGAAAGAAACACATGAGTGAGTCTCGAAATCCGGTGTACATACAACCCACACTTCATGTTCATTCGACACTAGCCGAGGCGAAGACCTTCTCAGATGAATTCGGGCCATACTATTTCTGGAGTGAGAAAACACGTGTAGACATTTCAGACATCGCCCAAGGGAAACGAAATCTTATCATTGGTGAACCAGGAGTAGGAAAGACGCTATTGATGGTTAAGCTTGACGAATTCCTCAATGCTAACGGAACTCCAACGTGTTTGATTCACCTCAAACATCAAAATTCAATTAATCTTATTGAGCAATTCTTGGGGAATAATGAGGCTGCATCTGACCTCGGTTTATTGCTTGACGGACTAGACGAAGTTCAAGGAAGTCTATTTCCTTCGGTTCTCGAAAAGATTGAGGATGTGTCCAGGACCAGATCCGGCATCACAATTTGTGTTTCCTCGCGATCAATATTCGCCAATAGATATACAACCAGTTTTCCAGAATATCGCGTGATCACAATTTCGCCTTTCACATATGACCAGGTTAAGGAATATCTGATTGCCGGTGGGCACGACGATTCGGAAGTAGGCGCTTTTCTTGATCGAGTAATGTCGTTCAGCCATAACATGCTTGTGATACAAATTCCACGTTATCTCTCCCTATTGAATGAATTTTTGGCCAAGAAGCAGATAAATTCAGTGAAACACCTCTCCCGCAACGAACTCTTCGAGTATTTTATTTACGCAAAACTGGACCTGGAGGATAAGCGGTTAAACGCAGGCAATGTTGCAATAACAAAGCGACTCCTCGAAAAACTGGCACTTACCATGGAGGTGTATCAGGCGAATTCTATTTCGAAAGATGAATTGATGACATTCTTGGATGACCTCGAATCAGATTTAAAACTTGCAGCATTGAGTCAACTGGACCTACAAGAACTGTTCGACAAATCCCTTCTGAAGGACAACCTTGACTCCATTGAATTTGATAACACTGAGTTTCAAGAATATCTTGCAGCTAAGGAAATAACACGGTTCTCAGATCCGAGGTTTGCGGCATTTAACTTCGCAGTCGAACGTAACATCAATGAGATACACCCATCTTGGTTCAACGCCTTAACGTTTCTCGTCGATATGCAGCCAGATTTAGTAGAACAACTTATTGAATTTTCCGGGATTCGCGGAAGCAAGATCGTTGATGAAGGCTTCGTGAATTTCTTGAGTAGGATAAATCCGAACAGCATAGGCACCAGGCTCAAAAACACGCTGTTCAAAGATCTGGTGGAATACCACCATCGTCATTTCCAATGGATTCCAGCAAGACTCGCGTCATCGTTGCCCGGACTCTTCGGTGCTCACCAAGAACCCCTTCTAAAGTCTGAGGTCGCGAACGCCGAACTGCAAGTTAGCCAAAAGCGCTTTGTTCCTCTCGGAAATATTGCATTGGTCGTCGGTTACCTCCTGGAAGCGGAAACAAATCTGGACCGACCGTACTGGCGTAAGAAGCTCCTCGAATTCGCGGCAGACGACAACGATAACGGCGTTCTACAACGGCATGCATTGCTTGCATTGGAGAAATTGAAAGAGCCGAGCGTCGTACACGATCTTTCACCTACGCTTATGCAGAAGGACGAATTGATTGTAAGAGCTTTCCTCAGGTTATGTACGACGATTGCGCCCGAGAATCCAGCAAGCATGGGTTACTTCTTTGAAGCAACGCGAAGAGGCGAAATCCACGGACGATATGGGCTTTATGCCCTTAAAGGAAAAGACGCTCTCAAAATCTTTCTCGCAACATTTATTGCTGACAGTGCCTTTCGCCAGGCATTCTTAGACAAATCATCAATTTTTAAAGATCAGGATCGCGTAATCGTAGAGCACATAAAGGCCGTCTGGGACCAGGATATGGCCGCACTATGTGAGAGGGCGATCTTGCTCTCTTTCCATTTCGATGTAGCCCACGATGCGGAGCGGTCTGCCTTCGTTCTCGGGCTAGGCAGACTCCTGAAAGCAGAAGTCACTGATTTTCTTCCGGTAATCATTGAACAGATCCGCGAAAGTCATCTACCATCGGGCTTCTTCTTCACCAGGTCGCTCTTCGTGGCCATCCTCGATGAGCGGGATGTTCCGCAGTACCTAGCCGCGATGATCGCTGCTGGCGAACAAGTGGCCGCTCTAGGGATAATGTTTACAATAAAAGTCTCTAACAGACCGGAAGCTCAAACAATCTTTGAAGCTGGAAGACCAATCCTGCGTCACCAATACGAAGAATGGGAGAATGAAAGGGCGGCATCAGGCCCGCATAAAGTAGCGTACGAACAAAAAGTACTAGATGAATTCAAGAAGCACCTAGAGCCTGCACCAGGTGAATACAGCAAGGGGGTCTTTGCATTTTACCTGGACCATGTCACAGAACTCGATCCTATTATTTCTCCCGAAGACAAGAATCGGTTGGTGATTCTGACAGGATCAGTGTTCAGAAATATCAATCCCGCAGACTACGATCTGACAGCAACTGCCCTACACGCTGGTTATGTGACGTCGTATAACGTGAGCACCAATATTTCCCTTTTCGGTGATGCACTTCGGGTTGCCGAACTTCTGGTTATCGACCTGGCCGAGTTCCGACAGCGCATAATCAATTTCATTCCGTTTGCCTACGCAGAACATCTGAGAGCGATCTTCAAATTGATCAAGAACATCACGCCGCACGAATTAGCGCCCGTTGTCGACATTTACAAACAACATAAATCAGATCTCTGGCGGCATATGCCAAGCAATCTCATAGACGCTATAGAACGGTACCATGTCACCGAGGCTGCACCGGTATTAAGGACATTTGTCAAAGAATCGGTTTTCCCTTCTCAAGTACGCCAAAGCGCGCTTACCGTGGCTGAGTCGTTCGTAGCCGACAAACAATTTCTAAAAGAAGTCGTGACCGCTTACGAGAACAGCACAGATCAGAATGACGCGGCGGTCGCCGTAACCGCGCTCGACATGTTGATTACAGCGCATTCTGATCCGACAGCGATCAGACAAAAGCTACACTTGATAATCGAAGGGGCGGCGCCGTTCACTCAGAGCAGAGGTGTTCACGCTGTCGGCCCTCTCGAACACGAAATAATTAGTGACAAACCGTTCGCCAGACCACTAATGAAACTTAAGACTCGTGGTTTTGAGCAAGATTATCTTCAATTACTTGATTGTGCGGCGTCACTCTGGTCAAAAGGCAAGGACTTTTACGCATATGCTACATACCTATGGGACGTCGTGTACGCATACTTCGATAATCTGAAAGAACACGGATCATATGAACCGCTGCAAGCGTTAGAAAAGAAGTTGGCCACAATCAAATACAAAGAGGGCTCGAACTGGCTTGCTGCCCGAATATCCCAACTGCGACGCGCTTATCTTGCATATCTAGGAAAACCACAAAATATCGCCGAGGCTATTCGACGTTACAATTCTGCTCGCCATCATGACAACAAAAAGATCGTTAACTCTGAGGACTTAATCCATCAGGTGAAAGAAGTGTTCGAGACGGATTTAACGCAATGGATTCAAGCGGAGGGTGCCTACGACCTCCTGTTGACCGGCAAAGTGTATAAAACGAAGATTCAACAATATGAAAAACTAGTTCAGAAAACATTAAAAAGCCAAATTGAAATTCTCCTCCTGAAACGAGGATTTCAGATAGAAATCCTTCGAGAGCCTCAATTGCTCGACGAAAAAAGAACGGATTTGCTCATTCGATATGGGTTTGCAGGCCCCGTAATTGTGGAAGTGAAGCTAACCTCTAACACAGATATGCGAATAGCCAAGCCCGAAAAGTCCGCGTCCTTCACTAGCATGAAGCAGTACATGAAGGGTTACGGCGCATCCCACGGCATTTTCATCGTTATCGATAACCATGGAGCGCGGAATCTTGAACGGATTCAGAAAGCGTTTGGCGAAATACCCAACGTATGGGTCAAGGTCTTCGATTATCGCGGGGATAATAAGCCTGGAAAAACTTCTCCCAAAGCGCCTAGCGGACGCCGACGTGGTAGACGCAAGGTTATATAGAGTTGTATTTAGTACTGAACAATAAGACGGTTGGCTATGCAATCTAGCTAGAATCGATTGCCACTGAGCTAGAGTTGCAACGGGGCAGGTGCAACTCCGCAGCCCCAGGTGTATCACTTTTCCCCGCTCTATAAGCTAACCCCGAGACCTGTTGACGGTCAGCAAGGGATTCAGTAGATTCGCTCCCAGGTTTTGAAATCTTTATAACGACGGTGCTATTCAAATGAGCAATAAAAGAAATTTGTCGATCTCTCGAAGAGACTTTGCACGGCGCACTGTCATTGCTTCCGCGGCTGCATCTCTAGTTCCGGCCAATATTTTTATAACTGCCGATGCTGCTCCATTGTTCCAGGCGCAGCAGCCTCCGGACCTCGCGAAACTTTCTCCAACAAGCCAGGCAGAGTTGGAATCGCGTATGCAAACAATTTTGGGCCAGTACGGTGGTCGGCTCTCGGAAGAACAAAAGGCCGACCTCCGGCGACTATGCTTAGCGGCCGAATCCTCACTTGGTCGTTTGCGTGCCTACGCTGTTGAAAACGCCGATGGAATTTCCTTGTATTTCAAGCCCGTTATCGATCGTGAAAAGAAACTGTCGATCGTGCCTGACCTTTCACCACACTCACCAAATAATCCATGAGGACCTCTCGTGCCCAGTGAAGACCTCGTTTACCTGCCGCTGAGCGAATTGGCAAAGCGCATTGAGTCCAAGAAACTGTCCCCGGTCGAGTTGACGCGGCGCTTTCTTGACCGTAGCGAAAAGCTTGGTCCACGCTTCAATGCGTACGCACGGCTGACACCAGATCTTGCGTTGCAGCAGGCGGAGGTCGCAGAAAAGGAAATTCAGCACGGGCATTACCGAGGACCTCTGCACGGTATTCCATACGCCGCAAAGGATTTGTTGTCTGTCAAAGGACTTCCGACAACCTGGGGAGCCAAGCCGTATGCGAACCAAGTGTTCGACTACGACGCTACCGTCATCAGCCATCTAAATCGTGTCGGAGCGGTGTTGATCGGAAAGGCTGCTATGATCGAGCTTGCTGGGGGCATGGGCTATCGCTTCGCTTCTGCTTCACTACAAGGACCAACCCGGAATCCGTGGAACACTGATCGCTGGACGTGTGGGTCGTCGTCAGGGTCAGCCGCGATTGTAGCGGCCGGTCTTGCGGCATTCGCGATCGGAACAGAGACCTGGGGCTCTATTATTTGTCCTTCCGCCTACTGCGGCGTAAGCGGCTTGCGCCCTACTTATGGTCGCGTGAGTCGTTTCGGAACAATGGCCCTAGCGCCTTCGATGGACAAGATCGGGCCGCTGGCGCGCTCCGCAGAGGACTGCGCTCGAGTTTTCGCCGCGATTGCAGGCCATGATCCAAAAGATCGGAGTACCCTGCCCATAGACAAGGCTGCATTTACTTATTCCCCGTCAACAGAACTGAAGTCGCGTGCGTTGAATGTGGGCTGGCTAACAAATGCCTGGACATCCATGGAACCCGGAGTGGCAAAAGCCGTCCATACCTCTGAAAACGTTATCCGCAAATACTCCCCGCACATGAAGGAAGCTACGCTTCCAGTTGGCCCTTGGGAGGATGCAGCAAATATCATCGTAGCGGTCGAATGTGCGGCGTCGTTCCGACCGTTACTTCGATCTGGCCGCGTTAGCGAACTGACGGATCCGCTTGGTCGAATCGCCGGCTACCTAAACGAACAGTTTTCTGCTGCCGATTATCTTCAGGCGCTAAAGGTGCGAGAGATTCTTCAAAAAAAGATCGACAATCTTTTCGATTCATTTGACGTCTTGATCGCGGCGGCCCAGCCCATCGCTGCCACCCGATTGGAACTTAATCTCGAAACGGATGCAGTTTTTCCCGACCCGTTGGGCGCCATCGGCAATCTCTGCGGCCTTCCTGCGGTTGCCGTGCCCTGTGGATTTACCGAAAGCAATCTCCCGGTGGGTCTACAGTTCCTCGCGCGGGCCGGAGGCGATCTTGCAGTAATTCAGGGAGCACGCACCTACCAACAACACACCGAATGGCATCGGAAGCATCCAAAGGTGGCGTAGAATTTTACAGGAAGGAATTAGCTATTTGTTCGCGTCGTTTAGTATTTCGCGCACAGAGCGCAACATAGTAGTTCGACTAAAAGGCTTAGAAAGCAAACGTCGCTTCGGATCGCTCTGGACTGCTCCGGCCATGGCATATTCGCTGTACCCGGACATATAAATTACACGAAGGCCAGTACGTTGCCCCTGGGCGCGCTTTGCTAATTCCTGGCCGGTAATTCCAGGCATGACCAGATCCGTTATCAGTAGATCGATGACTCCGGCGTATTCTGCCACAATTCTAAGTGCGTCTGCCCCATCGCGCGCCTCGAGAACGGTATAACCGCTCGATTCTAGAAACTCTCTCGCAACGGCACGCACATCTTGCTCGTCCTCGGCAAGCAATATAGTCTCAGTTCCACGAGGGGTTGCCGCTGGTCGTGGCGCTCCGGCGAGTGTTTCTGCAGGCTGATCCACGCGCGGCAAGTAAATTTTGAACGCAGTTCCTTTACCGACCTCGCTATAAACCCAGATGAAACCCTCGCTTTGTTTCACCACACCGTAAACGGTCGCAAGCCCCAGGCCTGTTCCCTTCCCTTGCTCCTTCGTAGTAAAAAACGGTTCGAATATACGCTGCTGGGTTTTGACATCCATCCCGGTTCCGGTGTCCGTTACCGCAAGCAAGACGTATCTGCCAGGTTGCACAATCGGGTGGGCAGAATTGTATTCATTATCCAATTCAGCATTGGACGTCTCGATCAAGAGTTTTCCGCCTCCCGGCATGGCGTCACGCGCATTCACAGCCAAATTCATGATCACCTGTTCCATTTGACTCGCGTCCGCCCGAATGGCTCCCAGGTTTCCACTGGTACGAATGATTAACTCGATGTCTTCCCCAATCAAACGAGGCAGCAGCTTGCCCATCTCGCTCACGACAGAACTCAAATTCATCACGCGTGGCTGTAGCACTTGCATACGGCTGAAGGCCAGTAGCTGGCGAGTCAGTGTTGTCGCCCGGTCCGCGGCTCCGTCGATCTGTTCGATCTTTCTAGATATGTGATCCGAAAACGGCAGCTCATTGAGCAATAATTCTGTATGTCCCTTGATCACCATTAGCAGATTATTGAAATCATGTGCCACGCCCCCGGCAAGACGCCCCACCGCTTCCATCTTCTGCGCCTGTCTCAGCTGTTCCTCTAAGAGGTGCCGCTCGCTGATATTTTGTGCTACCACCAGTCGGACATTGCGCCCAGCATAATCCAACGGGTGGGAGATCACTTCCGCTTCAAACGTCTTGCCATCTTTTTTCTTGTGCTTAACTATCTCTTGATCGCGGTTGTGGGTATCGCTCTGATCAACGTCCCCGTGGACGCTGGCATGATCTTCTGATGGACGTATGTCTCCAATTGTCATGACCTTGAAATCTTCGGGTGTATACCCGTACTGACGGACGGCGGCCTCATTAACCTGAAGAAAACGAAGGCTCTGAGAATCGGAGACCCAGGTGGGCAGTGGATTGTGCGTGAATAGTAACCGAAACATTGACTCACTTTTTCGCAATGCGTCCTCGGCCCGGCGACGCTCGATGGCCAAAGCAATGTGTCCACCAACAGAATCGAGAAATTCCAAGTCGCGCATGTCGTACGCATTCTCGTTCTCATAATGTTGAACAACGAGCACGCCAATCGTCTCTGTAGGAGTCTTTAGAGGGACACCCAGCCAAGCCGGAGATGGTGAACCTACTAGCTCGACGTCACCGTTTGCCACCAGTAGATCGAAATCCGATTGCGGAATCAGTGTGGCGCGGCCTGTGCGAAAAACAAAAGCCGTACAACTTCTACCAACCCTTTGCGGCGAAGGAACAGTGTCGAACTGATCCGCAAAGAAAGGGAAAGTAAACGAGTCCCCTTCCGGGTCATGGAGTGCTACGAAGCAGTTTTCCGCGTACAAGACCTTTTTCAATGCCTTATAGATTTGCTGTAGTAACTCATCAAGATTTGCCGTTTGGTTGAGGGCGTGAACTATGTCAGAAATAACCTGCCGTTCACCTTCCATTCGGTGCAGGTCGGTAATATCAAGGTAACTTATCACGATGCCACCTACGCCGGCGTTGCTCACCTGATGGCGTGCTTCTGCATCGAACCAGCGCCAGCTTCCATCCTTGCCGCGCAGGCGGCAACGGGAATTCAGGGTGGTGCCCGGAACGCTGCTAAGTTCCTGCAGGCGTTCTTGCAAACCCTCAGCATCATTTCCGTGAACTAAGGCCGTGATGCGACTTCCGAGCAGATCTTCAGTGCGGTAACCAAGAATATTAGTAAAGGCGGAGTTTGCGAAAAGTATTACGCCATCGGGGCTAAGGACTGCAAGGAGTTCGCGAACAGATTCGAGCAACCCGAATGGTTGTTGTTGGTCGAGAACAGTGCCTTGCTCGTACCAGGCGCGGTGAGACATAGGTTTGTCACGTGCAAACCACCCGCGCACGAGCACCGCAGGGGGCTGTGAAGCCGCAGCATCCTCTCGAAAATGGCGTTCTACAACGATTCGTCTTGCTTAAGGAAAGTGAAACACTTGTATCATACGGGGGTTCTTGCTCGCCGGTACCTGTTAGCGCGTACAGCTGTCTCTAAAAGATGACTGTCCTCACGTACAGGGACAGTTACGGCGCACGGGAGGCTAGGCCGGAGGCATCTAGCCAATGTTAGAAATGTTTGGTTAATGCAGCAGAAAACCAGTCAATGCGAATACGACGCCAGCCAATCCAATGAGGATTCCCCCGATCCAAAAACTGCGACGCTTGGTAAGCAGGGTTAGAGAGCAAATCACGAGGCCAATTTCTAGCAGTACCTCCCCACCGTCGAAGCGATCAGCGCGGCGGCTGACGAGGTCGCGCTCCTTTTCGAGATCTTTTGCTTTTTCGCTTATGTTCTCTTTGTCCGTCTTATAACGCTCTACTTCTTTTATGTACTTTTCACGTAATGCCGTTGCTTTTTCCTTGTCCTGAGGTGTAAGCGCGCCCAACAAGTCCGCAATGCTCTCCATTTCGTGGAAACGAATATTTTTCGCCTGGTAGTATGCCCACTGGTCCGTAGCTTGGGACTGTAGCAGTAGCTCTTCGGTGTGCGCTCGATGCCCGAGCAGCGTGACCGCCGCAACTAGAACCGCTAGAATCGATACAGTCACCGACACGCGAAGTACGAATGGATTATCACCGTTTTTTTCATGGCCTTCGGGTAACTCAAAGCCTTCGGGCATCGCGATTGGGTTCTCCTTGCTAGATTAGACGCCAGAATTCGACGCAACTGCTTCTAACGAATCGCGTGCAGCAACCACTGCCCTATCGATATCTTTGTCGGTATGCGCCGCGGAAACAAAAACAGCTTCAAATTGAGACGGCGCAACAAAAATGCCCCGATCGAGCATCTCACGGAAAAAGTATGCGTAACGCTGGATATCCGCTCGTTTTGCCCCCCCGTAATCGCGCACCGGATCGGGAGTGAAGAACAAAGTTGATAAAGAGCCAGTCGTGTTTATCTGTCCCGGCAGTCGGGCTTCTCTAAGTGCGCCGCGTAACCCCGCAACTAAAAGCCCCGCGCGCCGATTGAGTTCTTCATAAAAGCCCGGAGCTGCCAGTTCTTTCAGCGTCGCGATTCCTGCGCTCATAGCGAGTGGATTCCCTGCTAGAGTCCCAGCTTGATAGACTGGTCCGACCGGAGCTACATAATTCATCAACTCGGTTCGACCGCCATAAGCGGCGGCCGGTACGCCTCCGCCAATTATTTTACCCAGCGTTGTCAGGTCGGCTTCGACTCCCAAGAGCTGCTGCGCCGACCCGTTATGTAACCGGAATCCCGTAATAACTTCGTCAACGATCAGCAATGCCCCATTGTCACGAGAAATTTCCCGTAGTCCCGATAAAAAGCCTTCCACCGGCAGCACTACGCCCATGTTCGCCGCGACCGGCTCCACAATGATAGCGGCGATCTGATTCTTGTGTTTGGCAAATATTTGTTCGACGGCGTTTAGGTCGTTGTACGGCGCATTCAGCGTAAGGGCCGCCAGCGTCTCTGGAACACCCGGGCATTCGGCGATACCGAGCGTAGCCAAGCCTGAGCCAGCCTGCGATAAGAAACTGTCCGCGTGGCCGTGGTAATTACCTTCGAATTTGACAATAAAGTTGCGCTTCGTGAATCCGCGAGCTAGGCGCACCGCGCTCATGGTTGCTTCCGTACCACTCGAGACAAAGCGAATCTTCTCAAGAAAAGGTATCGCGCGTTGAATCATAGTGGCCAGCTCGAGCTCCAGTTCGGTGGTCACGCCGAAACTGGTTCCACGCTGCGCCTGCTCGGCGATAGCCGCAGTAACGGTCGGATGCGCGTGGCCCAATAGCATTGCTCCCCAGGAACAGACAAAATCCAACAGTTCATTTCCGTCCGCGTCGTATAAATATTGGCCCCGACCGCGCTCGATGATTAAGGGCTCGCCACCCACGGCGCGGAATGCACGTACAGGACTATTCACACCTCCCACCAGTACTTGTTCGGCGAGCGCAAAAATCTCTCGAGAGCGATGGCGCTCACGCTTCACAGTCGTCGATATAGCGCTCATGAATCGCCTATTCTAGTCGTCATGACTTGAACCAACGTGCCGCGTCCTTCGCATGATAGGTCAAGATGATATCCGCGCCCGCGCGATGAATCCCGGTGAGTATCTCGTTAACCACGCGCTGTTCATCCAGCCAGCCTTGCTGCGCGGCGGCCTTAACCATAGCGTATTCGCCACTGACATTGTATGCCGCCACCGGTACATGGACAGCGTCTCGCACTCGGTGAATGATATCCAGATACGACAGCGCTGGTTTCACCATTATCATGTCCGCGCCTTCTTCGACGTCAGAGGCTGCTTCTTTCAATGCTTCACGGGCATTGGCAGGATCCATCTGGTAACCGCGGCGATCGCCAAATTGTGGAGTCGATTGGGCAGCCTCGCGGAACGGCCCGTAGAAAGCGGAACAGTATTTAGCTGAATACGAAAGAATACTAACGCCTTCGAATTTATGTTCGTCGAGCGCTTTTCGAATGGCAGCGACGCGGCCGTCCATCATATCTGACGGAGCAACAATATCAGCGCCAGCGCGCGCGTGAGAAACCGCTTGTTCTGCAAGAATGGTAAGTGTCGCATCATTCGACACTTCACCGTTCTCGATGACTCCACAATGTCCATGGTCGGTATACTCACAGAGGCAAACATCAGTAATCACAAGAAGTTTCAGATTCGCCTTGCGAATCGCTTCAATCGCTCGCTGAGTCACGCCTTGGGCAGATGTCGAACTTGTGCCTCGCGAATCCTTTGAGTCTGGCAATCCAAACAGAATGATTCCCGCAATGCCCAAACTTTCGATTTCCCGGCACTCTTCGACAATCAGATCAATTGATTGTTGAAAAACGCCAGGCATCGAGCGGACCTCCTGGCGAATTTTATGACCTTCGCACACAAACATTGGATAGATGAATCCTGCCGCACTGAGCCGTGTTTCGCGAACAAGGTTGCGTAGTCCCTCGCTGCGCCGCAATCGCCGCGGCCGGTGTACCGGAAAGCTCATCCTCGCTGAACTCCCGCAGCCAAGTTCTTGGTTAGCGCCGAAAAATATTCTTCTAAGGCGTCAACGACGGCTGCCACCGTAGTGTTTGTAGCAACAACCATACCGTGAACACCTGAATCCCGGAGTGCACCGGCTGTCACCGGCCCCACGGCGACCATGGCCAAACTACGGGAAAGTAGCTGCAACTGCTCGCCGTTGAATACCTCAGCAAAATGATGAACTGCGCTGGGGCTGAAAAACAGAACAGCATCGCATCGGCCGTTCGCGACCATATCCCTTTTTTCATGATCGATAGCATTGGGACGTACGGTTCGGTAAGCGATCACTTCCGTCACGTCTGCTCCGTAACGCCTCAATGCTGTAGGTAAGTTTCGATTTGCTCGGTCGCTGCGAGGCAGAAATATACGTTTTCCTCGAAGCTTTCCTCCCAATTCATCGGCTAATGCCAGATCGTTATGCGTATTTGCAATAAACTTCACGTGGAAGCCAGCCCGCTTGGCGGCCTCCGCAGTCGCGGTTCCAACCGCGGCGACGAACGTTGGTTTAGATACCTCACCCAAGGTAAATCCTAACTCAGTAATACGCGCAGCAATGAAGCGGACTGCGTTCACGCTCGTAAAAATAATCCAATCAAAACAATCTAGTCGAGCCAGCTGTTCATCCATTGATCCGTAATCGTCGAGCGCCGCCAAAGACACGAGCGGAAGTAGAATTGGAATAGCTCCGCGCGAAGTAAGTTCTGTAAAGAGCCCCTCGCTCTGCGAAGCAGCGCGGGTGATCACAACTCTCTTGCCCGCTAACGCACTCTTACCCACGCGAGCGTCCCACTTCTTCGAGAATTGTCTGCGCACCTGCTTCGATAAGGAGCCGCGCCATGTGCTCCCCAAGTTGTGCAGCTTGGTCCGGGGACCCAGTCACGCGCTGCTTCACGTATTGCAATCCATCGATAGAGCAGATACAAGCATCCAGTACCAATTCTGCGCGTTCCATGTGCGCCCACGCGCCCAATGGAACCTGGCAACCACCTTGGAGCGCACTGAGCAGCGCGCGCTCTGTTATGATCGCGGTGCGCGTCTCGTTATCGTCCATTTTTGACAGAATATCTGCAGTCTCCACATCTTTGAGACGTGTCTCTACAGCGATCGCACCTTGTCCCACCGCTGGCATGAACACCTCCGGCGCGAGTATCTCAGAGATGCGCTGACTCCACCCCAGTCGATCAAGCCCCGCCTTGGCGAGCAGGATGGCGTCATACTCGCCGCCTTCCACTTTACGTAGTCGTGTATCTACGTTGCCCCGCAACTCGCGAATGTCCAAGTCCGGGCGAAGGCGCCGCAGTTGTGCTTGGCGTCGAAGGCTACCGGTGCCTACCCGCGCTCCTTGTCGCAAATTCACCAGCGTCGCTCCGTTGCCCGAGATTAAACAGTCGCGCACGTCGTCGCGTCGGCAGACGGCGGGAAAACATAGACGCGACGGTGTATCGGTTGGGAGGTCTTTTACGCTGTGCACCGCCAGATCGATCGATTCATCAAGCAGGGCTTCTTCCAGCTCTTTGACGAAGACCCCTTTGCCCCCAATCTGGGTAAGCGGCGCATGCGCCATTTTGTCCCCAGCGGTCTTAATAATGACGATTTCAGCTTCCACCCCGCTCATCGCAAACAACTGTTTGCGGATGGATTCCGCCTGCCATTTGGCCAGTAGGCTTCCCCGCGTACCGATTCGCAAAGGTCTCACGGTTTCTCCCGATTTGAGAGAAACAAGTCGCGGAGTGCTTCGACGTTCTGAATTTTCCTGCGCAGCTCCTTTTCACCCCGCAGCCTCTGAGCGGGTTCGAGGAGCAATTTTTCGAGAAGCTCGTCCATCAACGCTTCCAAGCGCTGACGATCATCAGCACTGAGGTGGGTAATGGATTCCATTCGCGCACGAATGAAGGAAGCACGCTCTTCGTGTAACCGTGCTCGTAGGGCATCAATAAGCCCTACAAGTTCCACGCTCGCCTGCCAGGAAAGAAATTTGCCCACTTGTTCGTCAACGATAGTCTCTGCCCGTGGAATTTCAGACTGGCGCGCGGCACGGTTCTGCTCAACAATTCCGCTGAGGTCGTCGATGTTATAGAGATATACATTGTAAAGTTTCGCCGCGGCGGCCTCAATGTTGCGCGGAACGCCTAAGTCCATCAGGAAAAGCGCGCGGTTACCACGCGCGGCCATAGCATGTTCCAGAAACTCGCGACGTAAAACCGGTTCCTCTGCAGCCACCGAAGCAACCACCACATCCGGCGACAGCAGAGCTTTATCCCACTCGCCCCATTCAATGACCTTGCCGTCGCACTCTCGAGCGAGTTCTACTGCATGATCACGCGAGCGGTTCATCACCAGGATGTGCGCGATCCCTCGGTCGTGAAGCTGTTCTACCACTTGTTCGCTAATCTTTCCGGCGCCAAGCACCAGTGCCGTGCGGTCGTTCAGTTTTCCGAAGATGCGTTCCGCGAGTTTTACACCTGCGGAGGCGACGGACATCGGACGGGCTCCCAGTTCCGTTTCCGCTCGAACGCGCTTTCCAACTTCCAGTGCACCTTGGAAGAGGCGGTTGAGTACCGGGCCTGTAGCTCCACGCTCATGGGCAAACCGATACGCCTCGCGCACTTGTCCTAGAATCTCCGCTTCACCTAGCAGCATAGAATCCAACCCCGCTGACACGCGGAACAGATGGCGCACGGCTGCGCGGTCGTACTGATGGTAAAGGGAGACGTTCAAAACCTCGTGCCGAACGGCATGAAATTCGCTTAGAAACGAAGAAAGCCCCTGGGCGCACTCGCGCGATGCTACAGGGGGAACTCCATAAACTTCACTGCGATTGCAGGTTGACAGTACCAGTGTCTCCTCCAGGATACCGCGCGCGCGTAGTTCATCGACCGCTCGCCCCGCCTGTTCCGCGGTGAAAGATGCCCGCTCGCGCAGTTCCACAGGTGCCGTCCGATGATTTAATCCCACAAGGACAATTTCCATGCTCTCGCCGTAAACTCCTAGAAGTAACGATGGCTGTGCGACAAATACAAATTCACTACTGTAAAACTCATCACGACCACAAAAAAATTAAAGATGCAGAGCCTCGAAGCCCGCGCCCCGCGCCACGCCGCAGTTCGTGCGAGCCGGAGATAAAGAACATAAAGAAACAGCACCAGCAAGGTGATTACATACTTGGGGTCGTAATACCAGTATTGGCCTGTTAACCGGTCGACCCAGATGAAGCCAAGAACTGTACCGATCGCGATGGAAATAAGCCCCACCAACACGCTGGAATGGCTCATCCTTTCAAGGAGCTCAAGAGACGGTAGCCGCCACACTACATTACTTAATTTCCGGTTTCGCAGCAGACGCTGTTCCCCAAGAAAGATCAGGCTCAGCACGAAGGAAAGTGCGAACGCAGCATAAGCCAGGATACTCAGCGTGACATGAAACGCAAAACTAGCGCCGCGCGCAGGCGGCAGGGATAGACGATCCGTCGGGGCAAAATGCGCGGCCAGGAAAAATATCAGAATGAAAGGTAAGACAAAAGCTCCGACCGAGCGCTGCCGGTGATAAACCTCGAGACCTAGATAGATGAGCGCCAACAGCCACCCAAATAGCGACATTGAACCATAAAGGTCATGATATGGAACTGTATGTAGACCCCGCGAACGCTCCAATAGCGCAAAATAATGCGCCACCAAGCCCAGCAACATGAATAAAGTACCTGCTCGGCCAGCGTATTCCCTGCCAGAGTTCAAAAAGAATAGGTACCACGCCAGACTAATGGAGTAGGCGACGGCGGCGGCGATGAAAAACAAATGATCCATTTATGGCACCGGCCCGCGCTTCCAAGCAGTAACCGCCACTACTCGGGACCTATTTCGGAACCCTAGTGGGGAAGCTTTCGGTATTTAGAGTATAGCCCACCGGCTGGACGCGTCGCACAATTCGCCTGGTTAGCGGTTGTCCCCTGCAACTGTAGCTTGAATTTGTTATCCTCTTACTGTCGGCTCGAACATGTCCATGCAGGATGCATCCCTGAACCAAAAGGAGTTGTTCCTTCGCGCATGCCGTGGAGAGACAGTGCCGCGTGTTCCGGTATGGATGATGCGGCAGGCTGGTCGCTATTTGCCTGAGTACCGCGAAATTCGCGCAAAGCACACATTTCTTGAGGTTTGTAAGACGCCTGACCTTGCGACAGAAGTCTCTTTGCAGCCCCTTCGTCTTTTGGGCGTCGACGTGGTCATCGTTTTCTCTGACATCCTAATACCCGCTGAGGCGATGGGCATGTCTCTGGAATTGGGCGATTCCGGCCCGATCCTCCCCCATCCGGTTCGAACCCAAAACGACGTTAGCGAGCTAAAGCTGTTCGACCCGGAAGTCGAAACCGGCTTTTTGCCGGAAACCATCCGGCGCATCCGACGCGAGATAGGCCCCAGTATCCCCGTAGTGGGCTTTGCTGGCGCGCCGTGGACCTTGGCATGTTACATGGTTGAAGGACGCACGAAAGAAGGCTTCGCCGCAGTTAAGAGTTTTCTGTATCACGAACCGAAGACCTTCCGCAAACTACTCAATCGTATCGCGGAAGCAGCGGTCCTCTATCTAAGAGCCCAGATCGCCGCCGGTGCAGCAGCCATTCAGTTGTTCGACACTTGGTGCGGAGAACTGAACTTGCAGGATTACGAGGAATTTGCACTTCCCGCCGTGCAACAGATCATTTCCGGCCTTGGTGGGTCCGTACCGGTCATCTATTACACCAAGGCGTCCCATCATCTGCTCTCCGCAGTGGCCCGTTCTGGAGCTGACGTTCTCAGTGTTGATTGGCGTGTGAACTTACGCGAATTGCGCGATACACTCGGTTCGAAAATCGCGCTGCAAGGGAACCTCGATCCCACCATACTGCTCGGCCCACCCCAAGGAATTCGACGAGCGACTTTGGAGACGGTCTCCGCTCTGGGCGGCAGCGGCCATATCCTGAACTTGGGACACGGCATTCTGCCGCAAACACCCGTGGAAAACGCCAAGCTGTTCATCGAAACTGGCCAGCTAGCCCCACCGCATTATGATGCCAAACCGGCCGCATATGCACTCTGATACACATCGTGGCGCGTCGCTGGTCACTCCCAATCCGGAACACATGCAAGGTGAACTGCGCTTGGACCAGGAATTTCTCGCAAAATACAATCGTCCGGGTCCGCGTTACACCAGCTATCCCACAGCTCCTGTCTGGACCGACTCTTTTGGTCCAAATGATTTGGAAACGGCTTATGAAGAAGCTGAACGCGCGAGAACCTCCGTCTCCCTTTACTTGCACATCCCGTTCTGCGAAAGCCTTTGCCTGTTCTGCGCATGCAATGTCATCATTCAAAAGGATAAACGCGTCGCGACCCCCTACCTCAATGTCTTAAAGCAAGAAATGCAACGCGTCAGTCGCGGCATCTCTCGCGACCGGCACGTAATTCAGTTCCACTGGGGTGGAGGAACGCCTACCTACCTTACGCCGGAACAAATTGAAAACTTATTTGCTTTCGCGCGTGATCATTTCAGTTTTGCGCTGGATGCCGAAATCGGCATCGAAATCGATCCGCGCGTGACGTCCCGCGAACATCTTGAGGCCCTCCGCAAGCTGGGCTTCAACCGCCTCAGCATGGGAATTCAGGATTTTCATCCCGAAGTCCAGAAAGCCATCAACAGAATTCAACCGTTTGAATCTACTCGCGACCTTCTCCTTGCGGCGCGCGATCTTGGATTTCCAAGCATCAATGTGGATCTTATCTATGGCCTGCCTTATCAGACGCCAGAACGCTTCGCTCACACCGTCGACGAGATTGTGGCATTGGCTCCGGACCGCATTGCTCTCTTCAGTTATGCGCATGTTCCCTGGCTCAAGAAACAACAAGGTGCATTCGCAACACACCTCCCAGGAGACATGACAAAATTCGAAATTTTCAAGACTGGCCTACTTAAATTTGTCGAGGCCGGCTATCGATACATCGGAATGGATCACTTCGCTAAACCTGGTGATGAACTCGCAATTTCGCAACAGAACCGCACTTTGCACCGAAATTTTCAGGGTTATACAACAAAGGCCGGAGCGGATCTCTACGGAATGGGGGTCTCCGCAATCAGCGGATTTCAGAATGCTTATGCGCAAAATCACCGCGAGTTAGGCGCCTGGGAGAAAGCAATCGCCGAGCGTGGCATGGCCACCATGCGTGGCTATCGCCTTTCGAATGATGATCGCACGCGCCGAGCCGTCATCAGTCGGCTGCTTTGCCATACGGTAATCGTGAAAGATGAGATAGCGCGCGAATTCGATGTCAACTTCGATCACTATTTCGCTGCGGAACTGTCACGCCTGGAAACTCCCCGCCAGGATGGCCTCGTACTTCTTGAACCGGGTGAAATTCGCGCAACCTGGCTGGGCCGAATCTTCATCCGTAATTTAGCGATGATTTTTGACCCGTACCTGGAAGAACAGCACCTCGATGCCAAGCCGCTATTTTCAAGAACACTCTAAGACATTCATAATGAGTGGGATAGCGTGACTCTTCACGTTCCAGCACTCGTCGTCGGCGCCGGAATTTCTGGATTGGTATGCACGCATGTTCTGCGGAAGCGGGGCATCGACGCGCAGCTTCTCGAAGCCTTGCCGCGACCCGGTGGTGTGATTCGCTCTGAGCGTCGGGACGGATTTCTTCTTGAGTTGGGTCCACAGAGCTTCAGCGGAACCGAGTCGATGCTAGAACTGAGTAGTGAACTGACAATCGAGAATCAGGTAGTTCAAGCCCCTCCAGGTGCGCCGCGCTATGTTGCGGTAGGTGGCCGCTTGCGCCGCGTGCCGTTTAGCCCGCGCACGTTATTCGCGTCTTCTCTGCTCAGCGGCCATACAAAATGGACTATTCTGCGCGACATTTTCGGCAGGACTGTTCCCCCCACCAGCGATGAGTCGATCGCGGCTTTCGTACGTCGGAAGTTTTCTCCCGAACTGTTGGACAGGCTTGTTAGTCCTTTTGTGTCTGGAATCTACGCGGGCGATCCCGAGAAGTTGAGCCTTCGGGCCACTTTTCCCAACGTATACGACGCGGAGCGCCTGACCGGCAGCGTAATCCGCGGGATGATCGGTGCTGGGAAAACCAAAACAGGGGTGCAGACTCGGAAAACTTCGTCGCTTCTGTCGTTTCAGCAAGGGAATGAGACGCTTGTTAAGGCTCTAGCGGCAATTCTGGGCAATAGTCTGCGTTGCGGCGTCGCGATAGAGACTATTCAGCAAAAGGGCGGGCGAAGTGATCCATTCGAATTAACCCTCATCGCCAACGAACGCGAGGAAACCATCGTTGCGGACAATTTAGTTCTTGCTACACCAACAATGAGCGGGGCCAAGTTGCTGCGAGGTCTTTGGGGAGAATTCGAAACAGTGCTAGGAGCAGTGGATTACGCTCCCGTCGCGGTCATCTCTCTGGGATACCAAAAAGCCGATGTGGGGCATCCTCTGAATGGTTTTGGGTTTCTTGTACCGCGCTCGTCGAATCTGCGAGTTCTCGGAACCGTTTGGAACTCATCCCTATTCCCGAATCGCGCTCCGGACGGATATGCGCTTCTCACCAGTTTCATTGGGGGGGTGACGGATCCGCAGGCAGTCAAGATAGCCTGCCGGGAACTTGCCGCCAACGTCCACAGAGAAATTGCTCCGCTCCTCGCCATTCGCCAATTACCCGCATTTTCGAATGTCACTCTTTACGACCGCGCTATTCCGCAATACGATCTCCGACATCTAGAGCGGTTAGCCGTTCTGCAACAGTTGCGGCTAAGGTTTTCGAATCTGTGGCTCACGGGGAACTACCTGCATGGCCCCGCGATTGGCGCCTGCGTCGAGCACGCTAGGGCGGTCGCACACGAAGTCAGTAACTCTCTCCAATGAAGAAAGATTCTAGGCATTGCGCTAGCGGAATGAGATGGAAGGAATTAGGTGCCCAAATCGAAAAATTGTCCCATCTTGCGAAATTTGTCGTAGCGCGCGTCGACCAGATCCTTTGGGGATTCATTGGTTAGGGCTACAAGTTGGCGATCCAAAACTTCTTCCAGCAAACGTGCTGCCCCCTCTGGATCGGTATGCATTCCACCCTCAGGTTCCGGCACTATCTCGTCGATAAGGCCGAGTTCCTTTAGGTCCGACGCCATTATTTTCAGTGCCGTAGCGGCAGTTTCCGCTTTTGCCGAATCTCGCCACATAATGGCCGCGCACCCTTCAGGCGAGATCACCGAATAAAAGCTGTTCTCCAAAATATTGACGTAGTCGCCGATGGCGATCGCTAACGCCCCGCCTGAACCACCTTCTCCAGTTACCGTTACAATGATCGGTACCGGTAGCCGTGACATCTCCCGTAAATTGCGCGCTATGGCCTCTGCCTGTCCTCTTTCTTCCGCGTCGATGCCCGGGTAGGCGCCGGGGGTATCGATGAATGTAAAGATTGGTCGGCCAAACTTGGCGGCCAACTGCATCACACGTAGAGCCTTGCGATAACCCTCAGGCTTGGGCTGTCCAAAGTTCCGCTGTAAGCGCTGCTTGGTGTCGCGACCTTTTTGATGGCCGATGACCGCTACAGGCCGTCCGTGAAATTTCGCGAGCCCAGCGACTATAGCTTTATCGTCGCCGAAGTTTCGGTCGCCATGCAATTCGATGAAATCCTCGAAGAGTGTTCCGATGATGTCCAACGGGTAGGAACGTTGCTGGTGCCGTGCAATTTGTACGCGTTGCCAAGGCCCCAAATGTTTGTAAAATTCCCGTTGGAGTTCTGCCACCTGCAGGCGAACGCGTTCAAGTTCTTCATCGGACGCTTCATTGCCAGCTAGATCTCGCAGGTGTTCCACGTCCTTTTCAAGACGGTCAATCCGATTCTGCCGATCAGCAGCGACGGATTTAGATCTGTTCTTGGTGCTCATTTCACAACCATCTCGATGGCTTTTTCACCGCAGAGCTGCCGGACTGCATCGGCCAGTTCTGGAGTGATGCGCACTCGCTGCTGGACTTGCAGAAGCGCCAGCGACCCATCCGGAGAGCGTAATTCAAATACCACCGGACTATTGCCAGCGAAGCCTGCGAACAGTATTTCCAAACGGTCTAGAGTGTCTTCGTTGATGTTTTCTAGGTCCAGATGTACACAAAACTCAGAAGGTACAGTGCGTTCTGCGATCTCTTCGAGACGTCGTGCCTCTTGCAACGAAAGCCGCGTGCCTGCTTCTTCGATTTGCACACGCGCTTTCAACAACAGGGGAGTGCCAGGTTTCAGAATGTGCTCCAGTCGCGCGAAGCTTTCTGGAAACGCCAGCATTTCCTGGACGCCAGTCATGTCCTGCAAAGTGAATATGGCCCACCGTGCGCCCTTCTTGGAGCGCATGGGTCGCACTCCGACAATGAGCACTCCAACGGTAATTTCTTTGCCGTTGCGCTGACCTTCAACTTGATCTAAAGACACAGTCTTCAAATCCTGGAGGCGTGATGCGTACTTCGCAAGCGGGTGTCCGGAAACGTAGAACCCGAGCATTGCGTACTCGCTAATAAGACGCTCTTCTTCAGTCCAAGGATCTGCTTCACGCAATTCGAAAAGCATTGGGGCCGGGGCCGCCGCCGTGCCAAAAAGTCCATGCTGGCCGGACTCACGCGACCTTGAAACCCGCTGCAATGCTGCGACTGCATCGTCAACGGAGCTAAGCATGCCTTCACGTGGCCCAAGCGAGTCCATCGCCCCAGACTTAATTAAACTTTCGAAAACTCGCTTGTTCAGAAAACGCGGTTCGATGCGTTCGCAAAAATCGTACAGTGAACGATATTCACCATGGCTGAGACGCGACTCGCGAATTGCCTGGGCGGTATTTTCACCTACGTTCTTGATCGCTGCCAACCCGAAGCGGATAGCTTCGGCCACCGGCGTGAAATAGAGGTCGCTTTCGTTAACATCTGGCGGGAGAATGGAGATACCCATGCCGCGCCCCTCATTGATATACTTCACGGTCTTTTCGATGTTTCCCGCTTCCGAAGTAAGCAGTGCGGCCATGAATTCGACGGGATAATGAGTTTTTAGGTAGGCAGTCTGATATGCCAGCAATGCGTACGCGCAAGAATGTGATTTATTGAATCCATAGCCAGCAAACTCTTCCATCAAATTAAAAATGCGGTCAGCCTTTTTCTCGGGGATTTTGTTTGACGCACAGCCGGACATGAATTTGGCGCGCTGCGCCGCCATTTCCTCTTTCTTCTTCTTGCCCATTGCGCGTCGAAGGATATCCGCTTCGCCAAGCGAAAAGCTTGCTAGACGGTTGGCGATTTGCATGACTTGCTCTTGATACAGGATGACGCCGTAAGTCTCTTCTAGAATGTCCTGCAATTGAGGTAACTCGTAATTGACTCTGGTCTTGCCGTGCTTACGGTTGATAAAGTCGTCGATCATTCCACCCTGAATCGGACCCGGTCGATAGAGTGCGTTCAGGGCGGTTAGGTCTTCGATGCGTGTCGGTTGGTAGCGCCGAAGGATATCTCGCATCCCGTGCGACTCAAATTGGAAAATGGCGGTCGTGTCGCCGCGGGCGAAGAGCTTATAGGTATCCGCGTCATCGAGTTGGAGATTGTCAATGTCAATTTTCTCGCCACGGTTCTGCTCTACCATGCGCACCGCGTCGTGCAACACGGTTAAAGTCGTCAGACCAAGAAAATCCATCTTCAGCAGCCCTACACGTTCCAGTGCGTTCATATCGTACTGGGTCGTGATTTCGTCGCGGTTCGTCTTGTAAATTGGGACCACGTCGGTGAGTGGCCGAGAAGAGATTACGACGCCCGCCGCATGCGTAGAAGCGTGTCTCGCCAGTCCCTCTAAACGCTGGGCTACCGCCATTAAGTCTTTCAGCCGTTCGTCGCTGTTTATCGCGGCTTTTAATTGCGGCGCCTCATCCAGGGCCCGGTCCAGCGTCATTCCTAGCGTTGTGGGAATCAATTTTGCCAAGCGATCGACTTCCAAATAAGGAATATCCATGGCCCGACCGACGTCTTTAACTGCGGCCTTCGCCGCCATCGTTCCAAACGTAATAATCTGCGCTACATTTTCGCGGCCATACTTCTGTGTTACGTACTCGATCAGCTCGCCTCGCCTGCGCATGCAGAAGTCAATATCGATATCCGGCATAGAAACACGTTCGGGATTCAGGAAGCGCTCGAAAAGTAGGTTGTACCGCAACGGGTCAACGTCGGTGATACGAAGGGCATAGCTCACGAGGCTTCCCGCGGCAGATCCGCGTCCCGGGCCGACGGGAACACACTGTTCTCGCGCATAACGGATGAAGTCCCATACAATCAAAAAGTAGCCCTCATAACGCATCTTCTGAATCATTTCGATTTCAGAAGTTAGCCTACTCTCGTATTCGGCAAGGCTATTGCGCAGCAAGCCCTTTTGCGCTAACCGCTCAAGGTATGGGAGGCGGGTTGTAAAGCCTTCGCGCACAACCTTCTCGAAAAAACTCCCCGCAGTATGTCCTGCTGGAACCTGGAATTCCGGAAATGGATTCGGAATGCGTTCAATTTTCACATTGCAGCGTGCGGCGATATCTACGGTGCGGCTCAAGGCATCGGGCAGTTCGCCGAACACCTGTGCCATCTCTACCGCGCTCTTGAAGTAAAACTGATCGGTAGCGAATTTCATGCGATGAGCATCGCTCATCGTCTTGCCGGTCTGAATGCACAACAGTACTTCCTGGGCGTGAGCGTCTTCGTGATGTAGGTAGTGGCAATCGTTTGTGGCAACCAGGGGAATACCGGTCGCTTTCGAAAGGCGCACGATTTCGCGATTCACGCCCTGTTCGATTTCGAGTCCCTGATCCTGAATTTCCAGGAAAAAATTGCCTTTGCCAAAAATGTCCTGTAGCCGATAAGCATTCTCGCGTGCTTGCTCGTACTTGCCTTCGACAACCGCTTCGGTAACGGCACCGCGCAAGCATGCTGACAGTGCAATCAAGCCCTTGCTGTGCTTTGCAAGCAGATCGTAATCAATGCGTGGCTTGTAATAGAATCCCTCGAGAAATCCCGAGGAGACTAGTTTAATAAGATTTCGATAGCCCTCGAGCGATTCACAGAGGAGCACAAGATGATTGTTCCCACGCACTCCGGGCATGGCCTCGTCACGTTCGTGCCCATTTGTGCCATTAATTTTCTCGCCTCGGTCGTGGCGGCTGCCTTTTGCCACATACACTTCACAGCCTATGATGGGCTTAACGTCGCGCTTACTGGCCTCGTGGAAGAAATTCGCGGCCGCAAAAAGATTGCCATGGTCGGTAATGGCAACCGCTGGCATCTTTTGCCGCGAGGCTTCATCCAAAAGCTCGGTGGTTTCACAAGCACCGTCGAGGAGGCTGAAATCCGTATGAACGTGCAAATGAACGAACTGCGGCTGACCCATGGATCTCGATTCTAAAACTCTCGTAAGAGAATTGCGACTCGCATTCTTAAGTTTCCCACAGGGGCAGAGCGACGCGGCCGCAGAAAGGCTACTTCCGGCCGTGGGTTTTCTTTGCCGACACGGATGCTTTGCCTTGTATCGCCTTTGCGCCGTGTTTCCCGGCCTGCTCCGCAACTCGGGTTTTTCCTCTATGTGGATGTTGCGCGGCAATCTTCGCTGCAGCATGCTTTTGCTTTGCAGCATCACCAACCGCCATTGCCGCGTGTGACTTATCGGCCCCTTTGGAGGGCTTCCGTTCCTTCTCTTTCTTTTTCGGTTGTTCTTTGATGCCGGAGAGCTTGCGGAGAATCTTCTGGCGCTCTTCCGGAGTTTTGCCTCTGCCGGTTAACTGCATTGCGAAGACCTGCTCTACGATGGCATCGAACTTCGGTCCGCGTTCCATCCCTAACCCGCTTAGTTCGTTCACTACAAGAGGAAGGCCGGCACGGATCGACCGCCATTTGTTCAAGTACGCCCTAATCTTAGAAAGCGCGGTCGAATTATTTGATTCTGCCATTAGGTACGCAATCCGTTCGAGTCGCAGCTTCTCCAGAAATTTATACGTTTCGATAGGGACTTTCATCGTTCTACCGATCAATTCCTTCTGGGCCTTGAACGCTTCTTCTTCGAAATTCAGAATCTCTTGCGACTCTGCGGAACGAAAGCCAGCCTTAGAAAGAACGCTGGCCCGCTCACGATCTTTCAAGCGCGCGAGGATGGCGAGCAACATTGGTACTGCGAGACGTGGGCGCAATCCAGCGGTAAATATATCCTCGCGCACTTTCGTGAGGCGCGTAATGGCTTCATAACCTGGATGCTTAGTTGCAAGAACGGGATTGACCGCCTCAAGTAAATCGTGCTCCTCCCATGCCTTCAACACCACAGATGGCCGCTCTTCGCGCGCCAAGGCACGTAGTTCCGCACCAGCGTCTTCCAGGTCGATAGTTTGGTGGAGTTCTCGTTCGATAGCCAGATCGAACCATTCCTGCGTTCGGGACTCAACCTTAAATCCCATCCGCGCAGCAAAACGCAGGACGCGCAGTAAACGCGCTGGCTGATTCGTGAAGCTGTGAATCGTTAGAGCACGCACCTCCGCGCGCTCAATATCAGAAAGGCCGTTGGTAGGATCAAGCAACAAACCACGCGAAGCTGGATTTAAAGAAATAGCGATGGCGTTAAGCGAAAAGTCCCGCCTGCGCAAATCCTCCATAATTGTGGACCAGCGGATTTCTGGTCGCGTGCCAGGACGGACGTAATGATCGTCTCTTGCGGCAGCGATGCTTCCTTCGCAATCGCCTCCAAAAAGGACTTCGATGTGCCGCAATTTGTCATCTTCCATCAAAACCTTGGCGCCGCCCTTTTCGAGTTCGCGCGCGATCTTGGCGGGGTTGCCCTCGACTGTAAAGTCCAGATCTCGCAGTGATGCGCCTGTTATCAGGTCTCGCACCGTGCCGCCCGTTAGATAGACGTTAAAGCCCATTGCGGCGCAGAGTTCCTGCACGCGCATCATCACCGCTCGCTGTTCCGGCGAAAGCCGGCTTTCCAACAAAAACATGTAATCGGGCATTGCGCTCCTTCTGCTCCACGATGCTCGGGCTGTCGATCGCGAAGCTATCCGCGATGAATTCCCTGGCTTATCCCCGTCACGCGCGGGGGTGATGTGCTTTGTAAACCTGCTTCAACCGCTCCTCCACGACATGCGTATATATTTGCGTCGTGGAGATGTCTGAATGGCCCAACATAAGCTGGACCGATCGCAGGTCTGCTCCGCGTTCCAGCAAATGTGTCGCAAAGCTGTGCCGAAGCATGTGTGGCGTCAGAGCGACGCGCAGTCCAGCGCGGTTCCCGTAACCAGACAAAATCTTCCACACGCCAACTCGGCTGAGGGATGCACCGCGCCGATTGACGAACAGCGTCGAACTGCCTGTCAGTTTACCCACCAGCTTGGTCCTTGCTTCACGCAAATACTTTTCAACCATGCTTAACGCCTTACGTCCGACGGGCACGATGCGCTCCTTGTCGCCCTTTCCGATGCAGCGAACGCAGCCGATCTTGGTGTCCAGATCAGTCACGCGCAGGCCAATCAACTCTGACACTCGCAAACCCGTGGAATACAACACCTCGAGCATGGCGCGGTCTCGCAACCCCAGTGCCGTCTTTTCGTCAGGTTGCTCGAGTAACCGCTCCACTTCTTCCAGCCTCAGGTAACCAGGTAGAGAGCGCCGGATTTTCGGAGACTCCAAATTGATGGACGGATCGACCTTAATTAACTCCTGCAATTGGGCAAAGCGAAAAAAATTCCGCAGTGTGACTAGATGCCGCGCTACGGTACGGCTCTCAAGCTTCAGGTGGTATAATCCCGCGAGAAAATCCACGAGGTCGTCGCGGGTGATGACTTCTAGGCTCAACTTTCGCTTCTGGGTAAAAGTGCTAAATTTAGACAAATCACGCCGATAAGCGGCCACCGTATTAGAAGCAAGCCCCTTCTCCACCTTTACGTGCATAAGAAATGATGAAATAGTTGCCGAAATTTCCATCAGGACTCCACGTAACCGCTCGCGTCTGCAATACGCCGTCGCGTTGCAATCCCGTAGACCTCCTCGATTTCATGACAGCGGAACATCCACGCCAGCGTCAGGTAAAGAATTGTCGCACCGCTAATAAGCCCTATGAACACAAGTAATTGGACTACAAATCTCGAATGAATCGTAAACTCGGTGTAGTGCAATCCCAACCAGCAAGCTACGCCCATAATGCTCGAGCATAGGGCAATCTTCGAAAAGGACCGTAGAATTTGTATCGTCCCCAATGTCCCGTAGCGTAATCGAAAAATAACGAAGAGCGCGAAAAAATCGAAGAAGGAAGCAATGGCGGTCGCCAATGCCGGACCTCCATTTTGGACACGCCTAAAGAAGAATTCCAGAAAAACTATGTTCAATACTAGATTAATCAGCAGCGATATGAACGCCACAATCACCGGCGTTTTTGTATCTCGGGTGGAGTAAAACGCCGGTACAATCAATTTAACTGACGCGAGTGCCGGCAGTCCCACCGCGTAGTAAAGCAACGCGCGCGCGGTCAGTCGCGTAGATTCCGCAACGAATTGTCCGTGTTGAAACAGAACGCGGATGATCGGCTCGCGAAGAATCATTAAACCTAAGGCCGCCGGCACCGTTATGAATGCGACGATGCGCACGGAGAACGATAGCGTCTTCTTTAGGTTCTCGTAATCTTTGGCTGCCGCTTGGTGCGACATCATGGGAAGAATTGCTGTCGCTACAGCGATGGCGTACCCCCCCAGTACCAACTCCATCACCCGATCGGCCACGTACAAAGCCGTCAAGCTTCCCTGGGGCATTTTCGCCGCATTCGCAAAATAAGTGTCTACAAAGAAATTGATCTGACCGATTCCGATACCAAAGAAACGCGGAATCATTAGACGTGCGACATTCCGGATGCCCGGGTGCGAGTACGAAATTCCAAAATTAAACCGCATTCCTCGCTGAACCAGCGCCGGGACCTGTACGAGAAACTGCAACGCCCCACCCACCAGCACACCCACCGCTAGAGATATCGCCGGGTCCTTAAAGTAATGCCACACAGCGCTCACAGAGAACAGGATGATCGAGAGATTCAAGAGCACCGGAGTGGCAGCCGGTAATCCGAAGACATGAAAGCAATTAAGGATGCCCATGGCCAAGGCCGCTAAGCCGATGAAGAAAAGATATGGAAAGATGATGCGGTTCAGAGCTATGGCCTCATCCCAGGGAAGGCTCTTGGCGGAAGAAGGTGTGAACGAATGAATCACCGCGGGAGAAAAAATCATTCCGAGAACCGTGATAATAGCCAGTACCAGAGCAAGCGTCCAAAATAGGTTATTGGCAAACCTCCAGACCTCTTCCTTGGACTTCTCTCGCATGTAGGTCGTGAAGACCGGAATGAAGGACGCGGTCATCGAACCTTCGCCAACGAGTCGCCGAAATAGATTGGGGATGCGATAGGCTAGGACGAACGAGTCTGCAATATGGGACGTACCTAGGAGGAGCACTATGCGCTGGTCACGCACATAGCCAAGGATTCGGCTAAATATGGTAACTATGGAGATGACGGTAGCGGATTTTAGGATCTGGTTCTTGTCGGTCAACGGGCGGCGCTCCGAGCCTAACCCCAATGATAACAATAGGTTGACAGCAAAACTTGCTTAACATAACATAGATTCCGCGGATTGGCAAATTCTGGCCCCGCGTCGTGAGAATCACCTTATTTTGAAAGATCGCGCCCCAACCTCTACACATAAGAAAGTCATTGTCGCGCTTGCCGACAAGAAGCCGTTGCGCGGCTACCTTAATCCCACGCGCCTCGGCCAGACCGATCCCATCGATCTACTCACCCCGGACGGCGAGCATACCGAGCTACCGCTGGCCAAAGTACGCTCTATTTACTTCGTTCGGGAGTTTTCCGACGACTTCCAGCCAGAGCGTAAAGCGTTCTTGAGCCGCCCGAAACTCGATGGACTATGGGTTCGGTTACGCTACACCGACGGCGACACGCTCGAAGGCGTGATTCCCAACGATCTGCTCTCGTTACTCGATAATGGACTGCAAATCACCTCCCCAGACTTGAACTCGATGACCGACCGCATCTTCGTCCCACGCGCCGCGCTCGCCGAGGTGACCGTGCTTGGCGTCGTTGGTATTGCCCGGCGCAAACCCGCTGTCCCGTCTGTGGCTCAACCGCGCCTGTTCAACGAATAGCGTCGACCACCTGTACTCGTTTTCGCCCCTATGCGAGACTCACACCCTGCAACTAGGAGTCGTGCCCATGAAACTTTCAGAATTAGCCAGAAAGCTGAAATGTCGGCTGGAGAATTCGTCGCATATTGAAATTCACGGGGTGGCGGGCATCGAGCATGCCCAGCCGGGCGAAATTACTTTCCTAGCGAACCGCCGCTACTTCCCACTCCTAAAGTCTACGCGCGCCTCCGCTGTCTTGATTGAGGATGGCATCGCTATTGACCGCGAAGCCGGCATACCTGTGCTTGCGGCGCTTCGAAACCCCAATCCGTACCTGGCTTTTGCCCACGCCATGGAACTTTTTTATCAACCACCAAAATACACTCCGGGCATTCATCCTACCGCCATCATCGCCAAGAGCGCGCGCATCGGTGAAAATGCACACATCGGACCATATTGTTTTGTTGATGAAAATGTACAAATCGGGCGTGATGCGGTGCTGCACAGCTTTGTAACCGTTTACCGCGGTGCAACCATCGCCGACAACTTTTTCGCCCACGCGCACGTCGTCGTGCGTGAATTCTGCCGCATCGGTAATCGCGTAATTCTACAGAACGGCGTGGTCATCGGCGGAGACGGCCTCGGCTTCGCAAAACAAAAGGACGGAACGTGGTACAAAATGGTGCAGTCTGGCCCTGCCGTTCTGGAAGATGACGTCGAAGTGCAATCCAACGCCTGTGTAGATCGGGCAACCGTCGGTGAAACGCTCATCGGTCGGGGCACAAAGATCGATGATCTAGTCGTGGTCGGTCACGCGTCTAAAGTCGGCGCCGATACCATGCTCTGCGGACAAGTCGGACTTGCCGGCTCCACCAAAATCGGCAAAGGCTGCATTCTTGCCGGGCAGGTCGGCACCGCCGGACATCTCACGATCGGGGATGGTTCAGTGATTACCGCGAAGAGCGGCGTTCCCCATGATGTGCCACCTCGATCTCTTTTTTCAGGCTATCCCGCCGTCGAGAATCGCCAATGGCTGAAGAACACGGCCGCGCTAAACCGTTTGCCAGAGCTCCAAAGGCGTGTTCGTGAATTGGAAGCTGAAATCGATAAGCTTAAGACTAGCTGAATCGACCAAAGAGCTGGGAATCAAGAAACATCTGGACTGCCACTCGGGAATCCCACGGGCCGCTGGTCAGGTGGCAGTCCAGCTGCGATGGCATCGTGGACTTGATCGTTCAATGATTCGCGTTGCGCAAGCGAATATTTCGACGCATCGATAGGCTCAAGAAACTCCACAAGTATCTCTTTCGGATGCATGACCAGCGAGCGTTTCTCCATCACACGATGTGCGCCTGAACACGCCACCGGCACGATCGGCACACCGGCGTTGATCGCCATCACCACCGCCCCCTTCTTAAATTCTTGTAAGCGGCCGTCCGGACTACGTGTGCCTTCCGGATAAATGAGAAATGACTGGCCGGCGCGCAAAGATTCCGTCGCTTTTTCCATACTGATGATCGCGGACTCACGCAGCCTGCGATTTACCGGGATAAATCCCGCCAAGAGAAACGCCTGGCCGACAATTGGCCACTTAAATAGCGACTCTTTCAACAGAATCGCGATCCGCCGCGGAATGGCGCCCACCACGGCCGGCGCATCAGCGGAACTCGTGTGATTAGCCACGAAAAGACATACGCCGGGCGGAATTCGGTCCATACCCTTAACACGCACCTTTACGCCTACGGCTTTGACGAAGAACATCACGCCCTTGATCCCTGCCCAATAGATAGGATTGGGATTGCGCGAGATCAGTGTGTATAACAGCAGGACCGGTCCAATGAAGAGTATGTATAGAGATAAGAATGTAGCAATGAAAAGGGTCCGCAACATGAATTAGAAGAACCCACCTCGAATCTCCGCCCAGAGAACGTCAAGTAAGAGCTTAGTTTCGGTGCATCGCAACATGGTTTGTTGCGCCGTGCAGTATTCCATCGCGGATCCGCAGCGCTTTCTCACTGGCCTGAGAATCCTCCACAACCTGGTAGCGAAGTTCTTGCACTCCTCCTAGAGAGAATTCCAGACCAGCTTCTTTTCCGCCTCGACGAACACGCAGACGCAAATGATCTCCGGCCGCCCGTTCTCGCAGCCAGCGATCTAGTCGCCCCGGCACATCTCCGCCGTTCCATTTTACAATTACGTCGCCCGGCCGAAGTCCAGCTTGCGCCGCCGATCCCCCGCCATCAACACTTTGCACAACGAGCGTCTCATTCGGATCGCGCTCCGCAAAAAAGCCAAGTGCTGGCCCTTTCTGTTCGACCGTTCGAAATGTCAGTCCTGCTAGCGACAGAATATTCTGATAGGGCAACGGTTCGGCGGACGTTACGTATTTCCGAAAGAATTCGTCAAATGAACCGCCAGCAATTTTCTCCGCGGTAATCCGGACATCCAGACTATCGCGATACGTTTTTCCTTGTTTGGCGAACTCTGTGTTCATGGCGCGCAGCAAATCGTCCAAGCTCTGTTCGTTGTTGGTACCGTCGCGCATAAGGATGTCCAACAGAACGCCCAATACTTGTCCCTTTGTATAGTAAGAAATGCTTTGTTCCGGCCGGTTGTACATTGGATATTTTTCCAGCCACGCATCCAAGCTGGATTGTTCTGCACTTTGCCATCGATTGGCAGGACGTCGTTCCAGCTCGGTGATTTGTTCTCCAAGGTCTTGATACAATTGTTGTTTGTTCCATATCCCGGAGCGCAGCAGCGTGTACGATTCGTATGTGCTGGTCACTCCCTCCGCAAACCATAGTGCACGCGTGTACTGCTCTTTCGTATAATCCACCGGCTCCAATGATGAAGGCCGAATTCGTTTCACGTTCCACAGATGAAAAAACTCGTGCGCTGCAATTCCAGGCAGATATTCATCCGACGGCACTGCTATAGCTGTCGAATCTGTGTGCTCCATTCCTCCACCCGCACCTGCCGAACCGTCGCCGGTATGAATGATGAATATGTAATGCTGGTACGGTGCCCCGCCCATGAGATTCAGCTCATAGCGGCAAATGCGGGTCAGATCGTTTTCAACTTTGGATCTCTTCCATTTGTCGCCGTGAATCACAACCCAAATCTCCGGCTTGATACCGTCCAACTGAAATTCCTCAAACTTCCCCACTTCGATCGGAGCGTCCGCCAGTGCATCGTAGCTCGAGGCGTCGATCGAGAAATTACGTGCGTCACCGCGCGTCTCCAGAGGCTGAATTGATGGACTCGCGGCGCGCCATTCGCCCGGGACATCACATAAATCCAGATGCACATCTTCCGCACGCCTCTGCTGGAGATACATCAAAATCAACGCTGGATTTATGAAGGCATGTTCTGTATTTAGCTGGGTCGCGAATGGTCCCGATTCATCCCAATACGTCGTGTAGCGGACCGTCAATGTTCCATGCCCTTCGATGCGCCAGGTCTGCTTATCAAGCTTCTCGATAGCCATTTTACTTGTTCCAGCGAACGCTTCTACCTGTTGGAGGTGGCTGCTGAAGTCGCGGAGCTGATAAAGGGCATTCCACGCAGGCATCTGGAGTGTAAGTTCGCCGGCCACATCCGGAATCGTCATCCGCACGCGAAAAAGATGTTGCTCAGGATGCGCCAGCGACACCTCATAACGAATTGTTGCTCTTGCTGCAGACGCGAGGTTCAATGCACAAAGAACGACGAGGAATGCCGTCACCCGGATCAGACCGCGGAACAAATGAAATTTCACCTGCTAGTGGCCCCGGAGGGAAGTTGTACTGTTTGGCTTAGCTTCTTCAACATTTTGTCGCACAAGCCGTCGAAGCTGCCGTTGGACATAACCAGCAACACATCGCCCGACTGCGCCTCGGATGAGAGCATCTCCGCGATATCGTCTGCGCTCGAAAACGCGCAGCAATCTTTACCAAGGCTGCGCACACTTTCCGCTACAGATTCTGGATCGAGTCGATTTTCGTCGCCCAGTTGTTGCGAGCGGAAGACCCCGCCCAGAATCACACGGTCAGCCAATGCTAGAGATTCCGGTAAGGTTTCCTGAAACACTTTGCGCCGCATCGAATTCGAGCGCGGCTCGAGAATCGCCCAAATCCGGCGTCCCGGCCATCGATCGCGTGCTGCTTCGATAGTAGCCTTCACCGCGGTCGGATGGTGCGCGAAATCATCCACCACTAATACTCCACCGATTTCCCCTCTCACGTCCATGCGGCGTTTCACGCTTCGAAACGATGCCAGCGCTTTGCCCAACTGTTCGACGCCAATTCCACGCCCATGAGCTATGGCTATGGCACTCATCGCGTTCAGCACGTTATGACGACCCGTTGCGGCCAGTTTAAATTCTGCAAATAATTTGCCCCGATGCGTCACTCGGAAGCGCATCATTTCACCCTCGACGGATAAATCGTTGGCCACCCAGTCGTTGGCGGGCACAAAGCCGTAAGTCTCAACTGCACACCAAGCCTTCTCCACACTACGTCGTAGTGCTAATCCCGATTCATCCGCATCACCCCAAATCACCACACGTCCACGCCTTGGCACAAGATTCACTAACCGCCGGAACGCCAGCTGATATGTTTCAAAATCGGGATAAATGTCCGCATGGTCGTACTCGAGCGACGTAATAATCAGATCATCCGGGTGGTAATGAAAAAACTTTGGTCCACGGTCCCAGAAAGCCGTTTCGTACTCATCTCCTTCCAGGATAAATTCCTCACCGCCACCTAACCCATAGCTCTTAGCAAAATTCTCCGCCACCCCGCCTACCAGAAAATTCGGCTTCTTTTGCGCTGTCTGGAAAATCCATGCCAACATGGCGGTGGTGGTTGTCTTTCCGTGAGTTCCACTGACTACAATTGAATGGCGGCCAGGTAGAAATATCTCCTCTAGAATTTCCGGCATCGAGCGATACGGAATCTTTTTGTCGAGTACTTCCTCCAACTCTGGATTCCCGCGTGCAATAATATTCCCCACCACCACTAGATCCGGCGTGGGCTGCAGATGCGTAGCGTCAAACGTATTGAAAAACGATATCCCCAAGCTTCCTAGGAGCGTCGATGCAGGCGGATAAACGCCGGCATCTGACCCCGTGACGCGATAGCCTTTCTCGCGCAGCATGCCCGCCAGCGGCGCCATCGCCGAGCCGCCGATACCAATTACATGTACGTGTTTTTCACTCATCGTATGACTGCCGGTTCAAGAGTTTCGAGGACTCCTTCGCCTAAAGCTGCCAGGCGCCCCATAACGCCGAGAGGCACGGTCAACATTGGACGCATCGTGTGACCGAGTGGAGCTCCAAAAACGATCGGCACGCCAAGAGGTCCAAGGATTCGAGAGCATACCTCCTGCACGGTTGGGCTGCCCGCAACAGGTGCTTCGCAATCTGGGAAATCGCCTAACACAATTGCTCGCACTCCTTCGAACTTCCCAGCCTGTTTCAGGTGCATCAACGCGCGGTCCACTTGCCAGGGCTTCATTCCGCGATCCTCCAAGAGAAGAATGGCATCACTTGTATCTAGCTCCCACGGGGTTCCGATCGTAGTTTCCACCAGCGTCATGCATCCGCCGAGAATTCTTCCCTGCACTTCGCCCGCGACCATTACTGCTCCCTGCAGACCAATTTCGGTGCCGCCATCGGTATTCTGCACAGATGCAACGAGCGACTCCCTATCGTAGCCGCGCCCCGCACCGGCACCCCCATCTAATCCTGCGGCAATCATGGGCCCGTAAAATGTCACCCACCCCCATCGTTGCCACAAATAAATTTGCAGAGAGGTCAGATCGCTAAAACCCAGGATTACTTTCGGCAACGCCGGATCAGGAATTTGCAGATTCTCCAGTCCGTAATTGGACCCGTAACCGCCCCTAATCGCAAAAAGTGCATTTATATCCTCACTCGCAATCCCCCTGAGAAATTCATCGCGTCGCTCATTCGCTGAACCTGCGAAGTACCCTACTGGAGTCAAGAGCGGAGTTTTGACCGCCCGAAATCCAAGGTGGCGCTCCAATTCGGCTAAACCCGCCTTCATCCGCACATCATCTCCTGGAGAGGCCGCGGCAAAAGGCATAATAGCGGAACCAGAGAGCAGCGCGTGTGGCTTTTGCGGGGCAATTTCTCGGTCCGCTACCCCTCTTCCATTTATTCCCATCCTCATTCGCTATGTCTTTCAACTGGAAGCATTTCAACGGTCACACCTGGCTGGGTCAACGCCGCGAAAATCTTCTCTTGCTGCCTATGGCTCACATCAGCGTCGAACTGTATCAAACGCTTTTCACCGCTCACCGATACCTGCAAATTGTCGAGTGCTACATCCGCGTTTGAAAAGATCCGGTGTACTTCAATCACAATATCCGTGGCACTGTCGGTTGAAATGCGGAAGAGCATCAACCGAGGTTTAAGGTTGAACCAGTCTTCCACGTAAATGAGGAAGACTAGCGCGAACAACACCATAAGACACGCGAAGCCCGACACCACGAACAAGCCGGCCCCGGCGGTCATCCCTAGTGCGGCCACGACAAATATTGTCGCGGCTGTCGTCAAGCCCGTCACGCTGCCGCGTTCGCGTAAGATAACGCCGGCGCCGAGAAAACCAATTCCCTGAACTATGTTGGACGCAATCCTCGTGGTACTCGAATCGCCGGTACGTTTCGCAATTTCCACCGAAAGAATGGTGAACAGCGCGGCGCCAACGGAAACACACACACCGGTGCGCATTCCCGCGGGACGCTTCCGGATGCTGCGCTCCAGCCCGATGATCGCGCCCAATAGCGCGGCCCACAGCAAGCGGACAATAATGCTATTCAGCGACAGCATGATTCCTAATTGTCACGGCTACGGCAGAAGTTTACACATTACAACTTAAATTGCGTCAACTTCGCGAAATGACGTGCCCTGCCGTGTATCTCGCTTCGTTTAAGCGTTCGCAGGCGATCCAGTCCGAACTTTTCTACTGCGAAGCTCCCCAACACAGATCCAAAGACCATGGCTCGCCGGAGCGCGGCATCGCTATTTTGCCCCGCGCCTGCAAGATAGCCCATAAAGCCTCCCGCAAAACAGTCACCGGCGCCCGTCGGATCTTGCGGCTCTTCCAAAGGGAATGCGGGGACACAAAAGACACCGCGCTTATCCACCATCATCGCTCCATATTCTCCACGCTTCACTACTAGCGTCGATGGTCCCATCTTAAAGATGCGCTTCGCTGCGCGTAACAAATTGTGTTCGCTTGATAATTCCCGAGTTTCGGTATCGTTAATCATCAAAATGTCAACGTGTTTCAGCGTTTCCCGCAACTCTGCGTTTGAACGCTCGATCCAATAGTTCATGGTGTCCAGAGCCGCAAGCTTCGGGCGCACTTTTACTTGATGCAGCACATCCCGCTGCAAGTCGGGGGCGATATTCGCCAGAAAAACATACTTGGAGTTGCGGTATTTCTCCGGTAGACGCGGTTTGAACTGCGCAAAGACGTTCAGCTCGGTCGACAGCGTAACGCGCTCGTTCAGATTTTCTGAATAACGCCCAGCCCAGAAAAATGTCTTGCCCGCGGCTCGTTCCAGCCCTTCTGTGTCGATACGTCTTCCCTGGAAAATCAATGCGTCGCGCGAGGTAAAGTCGTCGCCTACGATTGCGACAAGATTCACATGTGTAAAGAAACTGGCTGCTACGGCAAAATACGTCGCCGCACCACCTAAAGCCCGCTCCACCTTGCCGTACGGGCTTTCCAACGCGTCAAACGCCACCGACCCCACAACGAGTAAGGACACCGTTTGCTCCTATGAAATATATTTGCTGAGGATGGCGGCGAGCCGCCTCTTTGTCACAGTGGGGACTAACTTCATGTCAGTAACCAAGGCATGTTGCAAAGCCGTACCACACCTGCAGGTCCGCTCGGCCGGCAGCGCCCGCACGGCCTCTCGCAATACGCGTTGTGCATTCTCCGCGTTCTGCGTGAGGGTAGCCATGATTTGGGATGCGGTCACGGATTCATGCTCCGGATGCCAGCAGTCGTAATCCGTAATCATCGCGATCGTGGCGTAACAAATCTCCGCTTCGCGCGCTAGCTTAGCTTCTGTGACATTCGTCATACCGATAACTTCAAAACGTAATTGCCGATGCACATGGGCCTCCGCCAACGTCGAAAACTGCGGGCCTTCCATGCAAACGTAAGTCCCTCGCCGATGGACCATCACGGCACAGTGCACGCTGGCGTCCGCCAGCGCCGCAGACACCTGTGCGCACGTTGGATGAGCAAACGCCACGTGCGCTACGAGACCACCGCCAAAAAACGTTGACACACGCTTTGTCGTGCGATCAAAAAACTGATCCGGAACAAGAAATTCCCCCGGCCGGAGATCTTCTTGTAACGATCCCACCGCGCTCACTGAGATAATTCGCTCCACGCCGAGGACTTTCATCGCATAAATATTTGCCCGGTAATTGATTTCGCTCGGAAGGATACGATGGCCGCGGCCATGCCTGGCGAGAAAAGCCACGCGCTTCCCTTCCAGCATGCCCAGAACGATTTTATCGGACGGCTCGCCAAAAGGAGTTTTTATCGGGATTTCGCGCGTGGCCTCCAATCCCGGCATGGAATAAAGCCCGCTTCCGCCGATGACACCAATCTGCGCCGTTCGCACACTTTTTACATTCTTGGACTTTTTCGTTTTTACAGTCGCCATGGTCAGGGTCTCCGTTATCGGTTCAGGTCTACCGGTTCATATTCCATCTTGCCGTCGCGCTCGTGCAGCGTCGCAGCCGCGTAATCCGGATCGTGACCGAAAACCACCGTCCAACTTCCTCGTACGATCTCCCCGATCCACTTACGCTTACTTTCCAACGTCTGCAAAGGATACAGGTCATAACCCATAATCCACGGCAGCGGAAGATGATGACGCGTAGGAATTAGGTCCGCGACAAATAGCAGAGAATCATCGCCCTTTCCGATCTTCACAGCTTGAATAGTCGCATTGTGACCAGGAATTCTGATCACCGAAATTCCCGGTACGATCTCGACGTCGCCTTCGACAAGCTGCCACTGCCCCGCGGCACTCACCGGAACAAATCGGTCCGGAAAGTAACTCGCACGGTCGCGGTCCGTCGGAGACATAGCGTGTTCCAGTTCACCGCGTTGGACGACGTATTGCGCGTTGGGAAATGAAAGCACATCCCGGTCATCAATCGAACGCGTATTTCCACCCGCGTGATCGAAATGAAGGTGCGTGTTAATCACCACATCGATCTCTCTTTACGCCGTTTTTCTCGAGCGAAGCTTGCAGCGGATCTCCCGCTTCGATTCCATAGATATAGCGTAATTTCGCGTCCCATTTCGTGCCGTTGCCGGTCTCCACCACAATATTCTTGCGCCCCGCGCGCACCAGCAGCGAATTCGCTGCCAGCCGTATGCGATTGCGCTCGTCCGCCGGCGTTTTCCGTTCCCAGAGTGGCTTCGGCACCACGCCAAACATGGCCCCGCCGTCCAGGTGAAATGTTCCCCCGTGCAAATGGCGCACTTCGATGTCACCCACGTGCATCTGTTCTCAGCCGTTGAGACCGCTCCTCGCCAGGATGTCATTGACCGCCGAAAATGGATCCGTTTTACGATCTGCAACTGCAGCTGCAAGTTCCATCAGCCGCGCTTCCCCGCCCGTTCCTTCCAGTGCGCGCGCCATCAATCGCGATTCCAGCAGCTCGATGAGCCGTTTCTTCCAATGTTCCACATGTTTTCGGCGCCGCTCGCCGCTGTTTTCAAAGTGTTTGCGAAACCTAGAGATGACTTCCGCCAACGAATCAATTCCTTTATCCTCCGTCGCAACCGTGCGTACTACCGGCGGCTGCCATCCATCCCGTGGCATTACTAGCGACAGCATGGCATGAAGTTGTTGCTCCAGTCGGTCTGCCCCTTCACGATCGGCCTTGTTCAGCACGAAAATATCGCCAATCTCCATAAGGCCGGCCTTCATATTCTGAATATCGTCGCCCAGCCCGGGCACCAGCACCACCACTACACAGTCGGCCAATCGAACGATGTCGATTTCATCCTGGCCTACGCCGACGGTTTCAATCAGTACTTGCTTCTTTCCGGCGGCGTCAAGCAGCAGCGCCACCTCTGCTGTTGCCCGCGCCAGTCCGCCCAGAAATCCTCGCGTGGCCATCGAGCGGATAAACATCCCCGCATCCGCCGCGTGCCCTTGCATGCGAATCCGATCGCCAAGTATCGCTCCGCCTGAATACGGACTCGTGGGATCTACAGCAACTACACCGACCTCTTCCGGAATTTGTCGGTAATGAGCGGCCAGACGGTCCACCAGCGTGCTTTTCCCAGTTCCCGGTGCACCCGTTACACCCGTTAAATACGCGTTGCCGGTGTGCGGGAAAAGCAATTGCAGCAACGCTTCCGCTTCCGGCCGGTGATTTTCAATTGCCGTAATTGCGCGCGATACCGCGCGCGTATCGCACTCACGCACCTGGGCCGCCCATTTTTCAATAGGCAGTGACATGGTTTTCTTGTGGCGCTTTCGAAAGAGCCAGGAGCATCCACCTATTATTTCTTGCCGAGTAGCTGGCGGGCAATTACCAATCTCTGAATTTCGCTCGTCCCTTCGCCGATGGTGCACAGCTTTACATCGCGATAGAACTTTTCCGCCGGATAATCCTTGATAAAACCGTAGCCACCGTGAATCTGCACGCATTCATTCGCCACGCGTACCGCTACCTCGCTGGCAAACAATTTCGCCATGCTTGATTCCCGGGTGATGCGCACATCGTCTTTGTCAGCCAGCCACGCCGCCTGGTATACCAGTAACCGCGCGGCCTCTACTTCCGTGGCCATGTCGGCTAACTTGAACTGGATTGCCTGAAACTCACTGATCGCTCGTCCGAACTGTTTGCGCTGTTTGGCATACTTGGTTGCTGCTTCGAGCGCCCCTTGCGCCATTCCTAGTGCCAGCGCGGCGATTGATATACGCCCACCGTCCAGAATTTTCAGGCTGCCTATGAATCCTTCGCCTTCCGGTCCCAACAGATTTTCTTGTGGCACGCGGCAATCGCTAAAAATTACTTCCGACGTGTCACTGGCTCGCATCCCCAGTTTGTTTTCTTTCTTCCCAGGTTTAAAGCCAGGCATTCCTTTTTCCAGAATAAACGCGCTAATCCCATGGGAATCCCTGGATTTGGCGGTCACCGCCATGGCGACACAATAATCGGCATAGTGCCCGTTAGTTGTGAAGGTCTTGGCTCCGTTCAGCACCCACTGATCGCCAACGCGCATAGCCATCGTCCGCGTGCCACCGGCATCGGACCCGGCTTCCGGTTCGGTCAACGACCAGGCGCCAATCTTTTTTCCTTGCGCCAATGGCACCAAATATTTATGCTTCTGCGCTTCGTTGCCGAACTTGAAGATGTGGTTGCTGCAAAGCGAATTGTGCGCCGCGACAATCAGGCCCACCGATCCATCGACGCGCGCTAATTCCTCGATGGCGATGCAGTACTCGATGTATCCAAGGCCTGCACCTCCATATTTCTCCGGAAAAATGACACCGAGCAGCCCCATCTCCCCCAGCTTAGGCATGATCTCCACGGGAAAATGGGACACTTCGTCCCACACCATTACATGCGGCGCGATCTCGCCTTCCGCAAACTCGCGCACACTACGCCGAAGCTGCTGCTGTTCCTCGGTAAAAGTAAAATCCACCGTGTCTCCGGCTGCTATGTTTTCTGCTATATCCGGCCAAGGTTAGTTTATAAATTCATACTACAATGCTTACCAGCCCACCGGATAATGGTTCGCTTTAATTTGTTCATCCAGCCACATTTTCAGAGGAGCAAAATAGCCCGCCAGCGCCGTGGCATCAAGGCGTTCTTCGCCAGTGAGGGTCTTGAGAGCTTCGGGCCACGGCTTACTCTCCCCCATGGCCAGCATTTTATTCAGCCTTTCCCCTGCGGCCTTGTTCCCGTAAATCGAACAGCGGTGTAGCGGACCACTATAGCCAGCCTCGCGGCAAAGGGCGCGCTGAAATTGAAATTGCAGAATTTCTGCTAGAAAATACCGCATATACGGAGTATTCGACGCCACATGAAACTTCGCTCCCGGATCGAAATCTGCTTCCGTTCGTTCTATCGGAGGGGCAATGCCTTGGTACTTGCGTCGCAACTCCCACCACGCCTTGTTGAATTGCTCCGGCTGTACTTGTCCGGAAAATACTTCCCATCTCCATTTGTCGACCAGCAGGCCAAACGGCAGAAACGCTACTTTCGCCAACGCCTGTTGTAATAAGTAGTCGATGTCGCCTGATGCCGGCGGAACCGTATCGATCAAGCCGATTTGTTTGAGATATTCTGGGGTGACAGACAAAGCTATCGTGTCCCCCACCGCTTCGTGGAATCCATCGTTCGCGCTTCCCTGAAACAGCGGTGGCAGAGTGTTGTAGGCGCGCTGATAAAAGTTGTGCCCCAGCTCGTGGTGGATTACTCGAAAATCCTCCTCCGTAATCTGGATGCACATCTTAATGCGCAGATCATCTTTGGAATCCACGTCCCACGCACTGGCATGGCAGATCACTTCGCGGTCTGCGGGCTTGGTGAATAGCGATCGTTCCCAGAATGTTTTTGGTAGCGGCGCAAACCCTAGTGAAGTGAAAAACGCTTCTCCATAGCGCACCATTCCCCGTGCATCGGTATGGCGGTCCTGCAGATTTTTCGTCAAATCAAAACTTTGTGCAGGCTTGGGTGACTCCATCAACGGATAGATGTTATTCCAATTCTGACTCCACAAGTTCCCCAGCAAATGCGCGGGGATCGGTCCAGAAGGGGCCACAATCTCCTTTCCATATTTCTTGGCCAACTGCCCGCGGACATAGGCATGCAAAGCTTCATATAACGGGCGAAGTTGCTCCCATAACCGCTCCGTTTCTTTGGCAAATTCGTCCGGCGGCATGTCATACATCGAGCGCCAAATCGCCCCTACATCGGAATATCCCAGCTCGCGTGAACCCTGGTCTCCGAGATCCACCAAGCGTGCGTATCGCTGACGCATTGGTGCGCCTACAGCATGCCATCCGATCCACGCCCGTTTCAGTTCTTCGGGATCGCGGCTGGTCACCAGCATTCGCTCAATAGCAAGAATGTCGAAGCATTTACCCTTGTCGCCTTCCGGGCACCATTTCCCCTTTCCATAATCAGCGGCAAGAGAAGCGGAGATCTGTGCGAGTTCCTTCTGCTCTGCAAGATTGGATGGCGCAGGAAATCCTACCGAGAGTTTCACCAACAATAATTTGCGCGCCATCTCCGGCGGCAATTTGACTGCATTGAAGCGATGCGCCTTCTTCGCAAGCTCTACCGTCAGCGCATTTAGTTCTTGGTCCGCATCTGCGGCAATCTGTTCTGTGTCTTCGGTAATGAAGTTCGCCGCAACCCAGGCCGCCCGCTGGCCTTTATTCCCCAGTTCAAAAAGCCGTTTCTCCGCGTCGTCGATAAACGCTTTTGCTTCCCCGACAGACGGCGGTGACTTTTTCGCTTGCCCAGTGGCAACTCTTTCCTGTCCGTGTGCGCTAACGCACAAAGGCCAGCCTACACATGTCAATATAACTGCCCCAAAATAAGTTCCTAGCCTATTCATGCTCCTGCTTTCTGCGGAATTGCCGCGACGTTACCGAGCACCGTGAGCGCAAGCTCAATACCTGCTCTATCCACGTCGCAGTGGGTCACAAATCGCACCGAGTGCAGCGCCGTCTCCTGCGCTAGGATACCTTGCATCCGAAGCTCTTCACACAGCTCCACAGCCGTTCTTCCTGTTCTCGAACAATCGACAATCACGATATTCGTTCGCACCTTTGCAGGATCAACACGCAATCCCGAAATTTCCGCGATCCCTTCTGCCAGGCGCTTGGCGTTTTCGTGGTCGATATGCAGCCGGGCTGGTGATTTTTCCAACGCAATCAGTCCCGCCGCCGCTAAAACACCTGCTTGCCGCATGCCACCCCCAAGCATCTTTCGGTAGATCCGCGCTTTCTCGATAAATGCCTGCGAACCCACGATCATCGATCCCACCGGAGCACCCAATCCCTTGGAAAGGCAGAACATCACGGAATCGAACTTTCTCGTCATCTGCGCGACCCGCTCTCCCAAAGCTGTTGCGGCATTGAAGATCCGCGCTCCATCTAAATGTACTTTCAAGCCTGCCGCGTGCGCATGGTCACAAATATCTTCGACTTGCGCGGTCGGATACACCATTCCGCCGGCCATATTGTGGGTATTTTCCAGGCACACGAGCGTCGTTTGCGAATCGTAATAGATCTTCGGTCGAATCGACGCTTCAATCTGTTTCCAGGTAAGAATTCCGTCCTCGCCACGCGTCACCCGGGGCATACAACCCGCAACCGCCGACATAGAAGCCAGTTCGTACAGGTTCACGTGGCCCCGCTCCTCGCAAATCACTTCATCCCCGTGATGCGTCCACACCTTGATTGCAATAAGGTTACCCATGCAACCGGTCGGTACGAAAAGCGCCGCTTCTTTCTCGAACATTTCTGACGCGCGCCTCTCAAGATGGTTTACGGTCGGGTCTTCGCCGTACACGTCGTCGCCAACTTTGGCCTCTGCCATTGCCCGTCGCATCTCTGCAGTCGGCTGGGTCACCGTGTCACTGCGTAAATCAACAACGCCTTCCAGCCGCCTCATTACGTCTGGATCACTCACGCCTTTAGTTTTGGATTCCGTCATGTTCACGTGCGCTACCTCATGCAATTTCGTCGAAACCGCATTCCTCCCTGTCGCGTCGTACAACCAAAAGACATCAGCGCAACAGTTCCACGAACACCTCATTCGAAATACTCAGTCGCGCTGGCGCGAGCCTTACCCTGCTGCCCTGTCGTTCGACTAGTCCCGACTTCGCGAGTGGATCAAAGCGCGCAGTCACTGTTACCCCGTATTGCTTCTCGATCCGCTGCAAATCTATTCCGTCTAGCTCCCGCAATCCCAGAAACAACTCTTCCTCCAGCGCCCGCTCACGATTCAGAGCTTCGTGCTGCTCAAGGGGCAAGCGCTTCCCTTCCAACGCCATTACATAGGCTGCCGCGTCATGCGCGTTTGCCCACCGCTCCGTCCCGGAAAAGGAATGTGCGCCCGCACCAAACCCCAGATACGCGTGACGCCTCCAGTACTTCAGGTTGTGCCGCGATTCGAAACCTGGCTTCGCCCAATTCGAAATCTCATAGTGGTGATAACCTGCTCCGCCTAACGCTTCTTGCGCCATCTCGTAAAACTCTGCCATGTCATCATCGCCTGGTACGGAGGCCGCGCTATAGCGACTCCCGCCTTGCAACAACTCTTTCCCCAATCGACTGGCCTCATCAACCTCGAGCAAATAGATCGAAACGTGCTCGGGGGCAAGCTTCATCAATTCATGTAACGATTGCTGCCAACTCGCGCGCGTCTGATGTGGTAGTCCGGCAATCAAATCAAAGCTGATGTTTTCAATGCCTCTTTCGCGGAGCACCGGCACTGCGCGGTAAATGTCGGCCCGCCTGTGCATACGTCCTGCGGCGACTAGCTCTTTATCTGAAAAGGACTGCAACCCGAAACTTACTCGATTTACTCCGGCACGCACCCAAACTTCCGCCTTTCGGTCTTCAATGGTTTCTGGATCCGCTTCCAGCGTGACTTCAGACAGGTCTGTCTCAAAGGTCGTGCGGATCGAATCCAGTATTTCTTGGAGATGTTCGGGATCCAGCAGGCTCGGCGTTCCCCCGCCGATGTAAACCGTATCCACCCGCATGTCATGGAAGGATGGGGGAAGTGTAACCCCTGCGCCTCTGTAAAGTTGGCTGTAACCGCAGATTTCGCGGCACACCGTCTTTATGTACGGTGCGAACCGTGCTGTGGAAACCACACCCGTATGGAAATTACAGTAAGTGCACTTGGTCTGGCAGAACGGAACCTGAATATAGATGCCGAGGTTTTGCATGAATTAAAAACTCTAGCACAGCACACACCACCCGCGCTGATAAGGCTAGCCACCTGAGCGGCCCTCTCAAGCAACGGTTTCTTCCACAATTACTTGTGGGTAGCCAATGCCGCGTAGCGCCGACAGGATCCGCGCATTCATTAATCGTTATCCCCGCCGTCGTGTGCGGCACGTACAGGTAACAAATACCTTTCGACACGCCGGACTGGCTAATCGCCTTTTGAATTTGCGCTGTTACCTCCACCAACTGTGTTCGGCGATCCGTCTTCACCTTCAGCGTATGCATCCTTAAATCTCCTGCCGGCCAGGCCCGCGGACTACGGGAGTTGAAGTATTTGGTGTTTCCCTAAATGTTTGGTACCGCACAGCTTCTGCAATTCGCTCAATCCGCCTACGCCCCATCGTGCCAAAAATGGCAGCAGACAAAGCTCACGAGACTGCAGAGTTTTGTGCGGATACAGCAACGATTCCAAGTATTGTTCGTGCCCGGCCAAAAGTCGCGTCTTTTGATCCTGCGCCCTTCCCACTTTACGGCGCAGTTTCTCCATCTGATACTCCATCTTCTTTACCGAGGTATCTACCGCCCCTTGCAGCGTTGCGTCAAGGATTTCTATTTGTTTACCCAAGCGGGCCAGCATACGTTCCACCTGTTTGCGGTTTCGGTCAAAATCCTTTGCTAGCCTTGATGGAACGCTTGCACGTTCCATCTTGCGTCGCACTTCTTGCGGACCCGCCCAAATATCTTCGACGGAAAGCTTGTATCGCCGGAGGAGTTTGGCGGCTTTCGCATCTACCAGCGTAAAACCAGCCCGCGGCAGAATCACCGGCATTCGTCCCAACACCTGCTCATAAACCACCGACGACTGTGCAAAATACGAAATCTCCGCGGGGCCGGCGATATATCCGGCGGTAGGTAGCAAATAATCCTGCACCACGGACCGCAGCAGCGCTCCAGGACTAAAACTCTGCGGTTCCTTTTGCGTAAGGTTTAGGAGTTCTTCTCTTGCCCATGATTTCTCACCTGCCTGAAACTTGGCGCCGCTCGCACTGATCGCTTGTCGCGACCCTTCGCCCATGTAAAACAGCAGCGTGCTTTTCGCTGTCACTTTGACTTGTGCATCAAATTCGGAACGATTCAATTCTTTTCCGCGCTCCAGCAATTTCTCGTTCAGCGCGTCACGATCTTCAATCACCCGGCTATAAATTGGCGCCGCCACCCGATGCAACTCGGGATCTAGCGGATCCATCAGGATCAGTCCCTGCTGGGCAAATAATCTCGCAAATAATTTCGCGAACGCACTCCCGTAAGTTTCCCCGGGCCCGTAACTTTCCCTCAGCAGATGCGCAAGCAGCTCGCTCCCTTGCGCAGCAAGTAGCTCTGCCGCCTCATGTGCTGGCTCTTCAATTTGCGGACCTAATGCAATTCGTCCGACTGGTTTTCCCCCATTTACCACCGCTGGCAATTCAAACCGCTTCAACTCACCACGCTGGAACCAGCTGACATGACGAACTTCCTCGAGGTCGTGATCTTCGGTAGCCATCCAGAAAACCGGTACCGCGGAGATTCCGCCGTGTCTCAACTCTTCGGTGATTTGGATTGCAGTCAGCGCCTTATAAAACGCAAAAGCCGGTCCACTGAACAACCCCACTTGTTGTCCCGTTACGATCGCCACCGCGCCTTTCTCCAGCTTATCCAGATGTTCCAGAGTGGCCGCGCCCGTTCCGAAACTCTCATTCTGCTCTCGCAGAATGGCCACAACGTCGGTTCGCCGCTCCCGCGGAAACTCCGACTTGCGCGCCACCTTCTTCAACTCCTGTATGGTCGGCGGATGCGTGTAGAACGGCGCGACGCGAGAGAAGTCTTCCAAATATTGAAGAAAAAGCTTCGGTTGGTGGGGCAGCGTGCTAAACGGGAGGGCGCGGCGATCCATGAGCCGTTAGATGATACTCACCGTCTTACGTCACAGCAAATCCAACTGTATACGGCGGGCTAACGGAGCATAGGCATGTTTGATTGCACCACATTAACTGCAGGAGTGATCTAAGCCCGAGCCGCTGCTGGTTCGAGCATACCCAGTAGTTCCTGAACGCGCTTCTTATCCTGCTGGGAAAGGGGCAGCAGCGGCAATCGCGGAAGGCCGCCCCGGTACCCTCGCTGATCCATAACGTATTTCACGCCCGCGATTCCCAGCTCCGAAATAATCAGTTTGCTAGCTGGGACTAGCAAATTGTGCAATTTCTGTGCTTCCTCCGAGTGCCCTTGCAGGAAGCGCTGATATAAAGACGCGCACAGCTCGGGCAGCGCGGAAGCCAGCGCCAGGATTGCTCCTCGCGCGCCCATCTCGAGGCCCTGACAAACAAGCCCAGCAGCACCTAAGAAAACATAAAAAGATGCAGGCGTGCCCTTAATCATCTCTCCGATACGCTGCAAGTTTGGGGAGCTCTCTTTAATGCCGATGATGTTCTTATGCTCCGAGAGCGCCACCACCTCTGCTGCTTCGAGGGCCACCCCCGTAAATTGCGGGACCGAATACAAAAGCACCGGAATTGGGGATTCGTCAGCTACGCGTCGATAATGCGCGATCAACACTTCGGCTTTGTAAGCGGGCTTATAGTAATGCGGGGTCTTGACCAGCGCCGCGTGATATCCAAGTTCGGCCGCGCGCTTTGTTCGCTCGATTGTTTCTGCGGTGGACTCTGCGCCCGTTCCGGCGATCAATTTCTTATCTTTCGCGGCTGCTTCTCTCACGGTCGAAAGCACGGCGTCCGCCTCCGCCCGCGTAAGCAGTACGGACTCACCCGTCGAGCCCAGCGCAACATATCCAGCCACGTCCGTTTCGTTGTAGTGGCGAATATTGTGTTTCAGGTCCGCCAGCGACACATGGCCGTCGTTCGCAAATGGCGTCGTTAACGCCGGGAAAATTCCGGAATAATCCACTCCCTAGCTCCCCGAAGTTGGTCCGCCAGAAGCAGCGACCCGCCCCTGATGCAAATCCTGCAACGCCGCCACCTCTGTGCCCTGATCGAGTAGCGCGCGAATCCCGCGAGCAGCGGCGTGTGCTGCCGCCAACGTCGTTATGCATGGAATGTTATAACGGATGGCCGCGCGTCGGATTGATTTCTCGTCGTAAAACGACTCCCGGCCCAGCGGGGTATTGATCACCAAATCTATCTTCCCGGTTTTTACCAGATCTACGATATTTGGTCGGCCCTCATTCACCTTGAAAACTGCTTCGGATTCTACTCCCGCAGCCTCCAGTGCCGCCGACGTACCGCGCGTCGCCAGTAAACGAAACCCGAGCGCTTGCAATTCTTTTCCCAACGCCCCCACGTGTCGCTTGTCACGGTCATTGACGCTGAGGAACACCGTGCCTTTGCGTGGCAGCCGTTGTCCCGCCGCAAGCTGGGCCTTCGCAAACGCTAGCCCGTATGACGTTGAAATCCCCATCACTTCGCCTGTCGAACGCATCTCCGGCCCCAGTATCGTGTCGACGCCGCGGAACTTGTTGAAAGGAAAAACAGGTGATTTCACCGAATAGAAGTCGTGTACTGCGATCTCCGCCACACCGTTATAACGGATCAACGGCAGGCTCATGGTCGACAATTTTTTCCCCGCCATCAACCGCGCGGCAACCTTGGCGAGCGGTACCCCGGTCGCCTTGCTCACAAACGGCACGGTGCGCGAAGCACGCGGGTTCACTTCCAGCACGTACACCGTTTCACGCTGGATCGCGTACTGCACATTCATCAAGCCAACTACCTTGAGCGCCAATGCCAGCCTTCTCGTATATTCGCGAATAGTTTCCAGAATCGCCGGCGACAGGCTCACGGGCGGCAATACGCAGGACGAATCTCCGGAATGCACACCCGCCTCTTCGATGTGCTCCATGATTCCGCCGATAACCACTTCGGATCCGTCTGCAAGCGCATCTACGTCTACTTCCGTAGCCTCTTCCAAAAATTGATCGATCAGCACCGGCCGCGCAGGTCCCATCAATGCCGCCTGCGCCACGTAATCCTGCACCGTGTTCACGTCGTAGGCGATTACCATCGCGCGACCGCCCAATACGTAGCTGGGCCGCACCAGCACCGGCATTCCGATTTCTCCGGCTACTCGCGCGGCTTCTTCCGGTATCAGCGCCGTTCCATTCCGCGGTTGCGGAATTCTCAATTCGTCGAGCAACCGCCCGAAACGCCGACGGTCTTCGGCAAGATCGATCGACTCCGGCGCCGTCCCGATAATCGGTACGCCATTGCGCTTCAATTCCAGCGCCAGATTCAGCGGTGTCTGTCCGCCGAACTGCACGATCACACCTTGCGGCCTCTCCCGTTCAACGACCGCCAGCACGTCTTCCAACGTCAGTGGCTCGAAATACAAGCGATCCGACGTGTCGTAATCGGTCGAGACCGTTTCCGGGTTGCAATTCAACATGATTGTTTCGAATCCATCTTCGCGCAGCGCGAACGCCGCATGGCAGCAGCAGTAATCAAATTCGATGCCCTGTCCGATACGATTCGGTCCACTTCCCAGGATCAGGATTTTCTGGCGCGTCTGCGCGTCCGATTCGTCCTCGTCCTCGTAAGTGGAGTACATATACGGAGTAAACGATTCGAATTCCGCCGCGCAGGTATCCACTCGCTTGAAAACTGGTGAAACTCCGTACCTCGCGCGCTGTAAACGCACTGCCGCGGGCGTGGTTTTCCACATTTGCGCGAGCTGCTCGTCGCTCGTCCCGTGCCGCTTTACTTCGCGCAGCAGCTCTTTTGAAGCTGTCTCCACCGTTACCGACGCCGCCCGCCGGTTCATTGCTGTCAATTCTTCAATCTGGTGAATGAACCACGGATCGATTTTCGTCAGCTCGCATATCTCTTGTGCCGGCAACCCTCGCTCCACAGCAGTGAGCAGCCAGTGAATGCGGTCTGGACGAGCCGTTGCCAGCTTTTCCCGCAACAACGAATCCGGCGTTTCTGCTGGAGATCGCCACGGTGTACTCGGCTCCAGCGAACGAATGCCCTTTTGTAGCGCCTCTTTAAACGTCCTGCCGATCGCCATCACTTCGCCGACCGATTTCATTTGTGTTCCGAGCGTGCTGTCCGAGCCTGGAAACTTCTCAAATTGCCATTTAGGAATCTTTACGACGACGTAGTCGATGGTGGGCTCAAAGCACGCCGGTGTCTTCTTTGTAATGTCATTGGGTATCTCGTCCAGCGTCATCCCCACTGCCAAGCGTGCCGCAATTTTCGCGATCGGGAATCCTGTGGCCTTGCTGGCTAGCGCTGAACTGCGCGAAACCCGCGGATTCATCTCGATCACCGTCATCCGCCCGTTTTCAGGATTTATCGCGAACTGTACATTCGATCCGCCCGTCTCCACTCCCACTTCGCGGACAATAGCTCCAGCTGCGTCGCGCATGCGTTGATATTCCTTGTCCGTAAGTGTCTGTGCAGGCGCCACCGTAATCGAGTCGCCGGTATGCACGCCCATGGGGTCAAAGTTTTCAATGCTGCAAATCACCACGAAGTTATCGCGGTGATCGCGCATCACTTCGAGCTCGTATTCCTTCCATCCAAGCACGGATTCTTCCACCAGCGCTTCGTGCACCGGGCTCATGTCCAGCGCGTGCGCGATCGCTTCGCCAAACTCTTCTCTGTTGTAGGCAATCGAACCGCCCGTCCCGCCCAGCGTAAAAGAGGGCCGAATCACCAACGGAAATCCAAGCTGGTCGCATAATCTCAGCGCGTCTTGCGCGTTGTTTACCAGCGCGGACGCCGGCACTTCCAGCCCGATCTTGCGGCAGGCATCCTTGAACCACAGCCTGTCCTCCGCCACCTTGATCGCTCGCAGGGACGCGCCAATCATCTCTACTTTATATTTTTCCAGGACGCCGCTCTCGGACAGCTCCACGGCGAGATTTAATGCCGTTTGCCCTCCCACTGTAGGTAGCAACGCGTCCGGACGTTCGCGCGAAATAATCTCCGCCAGATACTCCTTCGTCAGCGGCTCGATATAGGTGCGCTGCGCCAACTCTGGATCCGTCATGATCGTCGCTGGATTCGAATTCACCAGCACTACCTCGTAGCCCTCCGCGCGCAACGCCTTGCAAGCTTGCGCTCCCGAATAGTCAAACTCGCAAGCTTGCCCAATGACAATCGGGCCTGATCCGATAATTAGAATTTTCTTGATGTCTGTCCGTTTCGGCATAAACCTCAGATTGGCCCGTGCGACATTCCTGCCTGTCTCTTATCTGCGACGCGACTCACGCCATCCGTAACAAAAGAACGTCTCTCCTACCGCCGCGCTTCTTTCATTAATTCCGTAAATTGTGTGAACAAATAGTGCGAATCATGAGGCCCTGGAGAAGCCTCCGGATGATATTGCACGCTGAACAGCGGGAACTTCTTATGCCGCATACCTTCATTCGTATGGTCGTTCAAGTTCACGTGCGTCATCTCCACTTCGCTGGACGGCAGTGATTCCGGATCCACACAGAATCCATGATTTTGGGCGGTGATCTCCACCTTATCTGTCAGCAGATTCATCACCGGGTGATTCGAACCGTGATGGCCGAACTTCAGCTTGAACGTCTTTCCGCCGAGCGCCAGCCCGCACAATTGATGCCCCAGGCAAATCCCAAAAATTGGCACGTGTCCCAGAAGTTTCTTAATGCTCTCCACTGCGTAGGAAATAGGCTCCGGATCGCCAGGCCCATTCGAAAGGAATACCCCATCCGGCTGCATTGCCAGAACATCCTGGGCTGAGGTGTGTGCGGGAACAACCTTTACCTCACAGTGATGATCGACCAACAGCCGCAAAATGTTCTGCTTTATCCCGTAATCGTAGGCCACCACGCGATATTGTTTCGTCTCGCTCGAAGTGATTGCCCCGCCCATATGTTCCGTCCACGGCGCGGTCGCCAGATCGATCGAGCCTTTATCCCAACCGTACGTTTCCGCACACGTCACGCGGCTCGCCAATTCTTGCCCCGCCATGGTAGGTATTTTCTTCGCTTCGTGGATTAGTTGATCGGCGGTTGTTCCATCTGTCGCCACCATGCCGCGCAGCGCTCCAACTTTTCGAATATGCCGCACCAGCGCTCGCGTATCGATATCCCAAATCGCAGGAATTTTGTGCCGGTTCAAGTAGAGTTGCGCGGTCTCCGACGACCTCCAATTCGAGGAATTTTGCGAAAACTCGCGCACCACTAGCCCTTCGATGTACGGACGCGACGCCTCCTCATCTTCCGGGTTCGCGCCAACATTCCCTATGTGTGGATAAGTCAGGCAGACAATTTGCCCGGCGTAGCTCGGGTCGGTGAAAACTTCCTGATAACCGGTGAGGCTGGTATTGAAAACAACTTCGCCGCCCCGGCGCGTGATTGCGCCGGCCGCGCGGCCATTAAATATGCGCCCGTCTTCCAGCGCGAGTATCGCGGGTCGGTGCGAAACTTCGGTCAGTGAATCCTCCTGTTTTTCTCATCAGGTTGCCGATTACTTCGCTTCCACTTCAGCCATGGAGAGTGAACCGAAATGGTCCACCGGCCAGTAGGCAAATACCGCACGCCCGTAAATGAATCGTGTCGCCACCGGCCCGAACACTCGGGAATCATTCGAGCTGATGCGGTGATCCCCCATCACAAAATAACTATCCTTCGGTACGCGCATCGGTCCGTAATCGTTCGCATCTTCATACTGCGCCGGCACGTAGGGCTCTGGAATAACTTTCCCGTTCACCATTACCACGCCTTGCCGAATTTGTACCGTTTCTCCAGGCAGCGCAATCACGCGCTTGATGAATGATTTTGATCGATCCAGCGGATACCAGAACACCACCACGTCCCCGCGATGGATCGCTTCGAAGCGATACACAAATTTATTGATGAAGATGCGTTCCTGGTCGGAAAGCAGCGGCGCCATGCTCGTGCCTTCCACCTTCACCGGCTGATACAAAAACACAATGATTACCAGCGCCAGGCCAATAGCGATCAAGAGGTCGCGCGTCCATGCTCGAATTTCGCTTCGCAAGGAATGGGAGGAGCTTAGGCGCTCCGCCCCAGTATATGCAGCCGGTACTGAAGTATCGGGAACTGGCGTGGTCGTAAGCTGTTTGTCGTCCGTGCTTTCCATTTTAAGGTGCCTCACATTTATAACACGTCCATCGCGGCTAGCGCCAGATTCCCTTTCACTTGCACGGGATTGGCCCCACCATGGCTTGCCGATATCATTCCTTACCGAGTGCGTAGTCCAACGCAGCCAGCGCGGCAACTACCGCTGTTTCCGCGCGTAAGATTAGCCGTCCGAGCGACGCTGCTTCAAACCTGGCCGCAAGCGCAGCCTCGGATTCGGCATCCGTCCAGCCACCCTCGGGCCCAATCGCTAGCGCCGCCTTCGCCGCGTTCCTCCCCGCCAAGATCTTTCGCATCGGTGGAGTATTGGCCCGCTCCGAAAGCAACACCCGCAACCCTTCCTTATAAGACGCAAAAGCGTGCGGCGGCGTTGTCAGCTCGGTCAGCGTTGGTACCGCTACCCGCCGCGATTGCTGCGAAGCCTCTGCGAGAATCTTTTTCCACCGTTCCGACCGCTTCCCTGCCGCAGCCACCAGAGCCTTTTCGCTTCGCGCAGCCGCCAGCGGCACGATGGTCCCAACGCCCAACTCCGTCGCCTTCTCAATCGCCCATTCAAACGCATCGAACTTCACAACCGCCAGCAGCAACGTTACATCGACCCTTGGCGCATACCCTGGCAGCTCTTCGACCAGCGCAAACTCTACGCGATCGCGTCCCACGTTCTCAATTCTTCCTAAGCACACCCGTTGCCCATCGCTTAATTCATAGAGTTGGCCTACTTGCGCCCGCAGCACGCGCCCCAGGTGATGCGCTGCGTCGCCTTCCATGACCGCGCTCTGTCCTGCAAATTGTGTTACGAAAAATCGCCGTCTCACGCGACGATTCTATCCCAGGTAGGTATTCCTAGCTCCATCTCGGAGCGCGCGGCCCGCAGCCTGCTGTGGCTAGGGCTACGCGCCTTAACGCGCGTCTAACTATCCAAAAATGTCCTTCACTTTCTCAAAGATCGTCGAATTCCTATCCGCCGGTTTGTTTTCCACCTTCAGCGACGCCCCCAATTGCTCCATCAACTTCCGCTGCTCTCGCGTCAACTTCGTCGGCGTCAGCACACGCACGTGATAATACAAATCACCTTTGCCGCCGCCCCGTGGATCAGCCAAGCCTTTGCCCTTTACGCGAAAAACCGCATCGCTCTGCGTGCCTTCGGGAATTTTTAATCTTTCTTCCCCGTTTAATCCTGGAACTTGTAGCTCCGTTCCCAGTGCTGCCTGCGCCACGCTCAGCGGAATCGTGCAATACAAATCCGCCCCGCGCCGCTCGAAAAATGGATGCTCTTTTACATCCAGCACTACATATAAATCTCCAGGCGATCCGCCATTCGGCCCTGGCTCCCCTTCTCCGGTCACGCGCAGCCGCGTCCCCGTGTCTACTCCCGGCGGAATTCGCAGTTCGATCGTCTTTTCTTTTTCAATTCGGCCTTGTCCGCGGCATTCCACGCAGCGTTCCCGCACGATCTGCCCGGCGCCCTGGCAAACCGGGCACGTCCGCGTAATCGTAAAAAAGCCTTGCTGGTACGCCAATTGGCCCCGGCCGCCGCAGCTCTGGCAGGACACCACACCCGTGCCCTTCTTCGCGCCCGTACCGTTGCACGCCTCGCAAAACTCCATTCGTGGCAGCTTTACTTTGGTGGTCACGCCGGAGGACGCTTCTTCAAACGTCAACGTCATGTCGTAGCGCAGATCGGCGCCTCGCTGCGACCTTCTCCCTGCGCGACGTCCCGTCGAAAAGAAATCCTCAAACCCAAAGAAGTCGCCCAGGATGTCGTGAAAGTCCTGGAACACGGAGCTGTTAAAGTCCGCGCCCATATTCGTGCCGGAAAGTCCTGCATGTCCGTAGGTGTCATAGATCTGCTTTTTCTGTGCATCGCTCAGCACGCTATACGCTTCCGTACACTCGCGAAACTTGTGTTCCGCTTCTTCCTTGTTAGTGGGATTGCGATCCGGATGCCACGCCAATGCAGCTTTACGATAAGCGGATTTGATCTCGTCGATCGCCGCCGTACGCGAAACTCCCAACACCTCGTAATAATCTCTTTGCTGATTACCCCTGGCCATGTAGCTCCCTTTGTATTTTTAGTTTACTTTCTTGGATGCGGCAGACGGGTGTACCGCTACTCGCACCATCGCGGGACGCAGCACCTTACCGTGAAAAACGTACCCTGGCTGGAAAGTTTCCAAAATCGTCCCGTCTGCGTGCTCCGTCGTTTCCGTGCGGTCCATGGCCTGGTGCAAGTGCGGATCGAATGGCTTGCCCGTCGGCTCGATCCGCTGCACTCCCAATCGTGCCAGATGATCTGTTAGCTGCTTGTAAATAAGCTCGAAACCTCTGCGGTAATTCTCGTACGCCGGCTCGCGATGCGCCGCGAGCGCGTGCTCAAATCCATCTACCACCGGGATTAGCCCTTCAATCAGTCGAGCCGTTGTGCGCTTGGAATCCTCTCCGCGCTCTTTCTCGATCCGTTTCCGGTAATTATCGAAGTCCGCCTGCCGCCGCAGCAGTGTTTGTCGTAGTTCTTCCAGGTCGGAAGCCAGCTTTGCTAATTCCGAATCCGCGCGCCCCCCCTGGTCGGTGATGGCTTTGTCCTCCGGCGACTGATCCGCTCCTGCGCCCAAATTCTCTGCTTCTTGCGCCCAATTCGTTTTGAACTCTTTTTCCGCCATTTCAAGCCTTTCCGCACCAATGGTTTCCTAAATCTTTCTGAGCGCCTCGCTGAATAACTGCGCCACGTACGCTACCGCCGTCATCGCTCGCTCGTAATGCATCCGCGTTGGCCCGAGCACGCCCAAGGTTCCCTGCGCCAGGTCATTGCTCGTGTATGGCGCGCTGATTAGCGCAAGGTTTTCGCCCGCATCCGACATTTCTTTCACGCCAATTTGCACATGCACGGGTTCCGGCGTATCGATACACGCGTTCAACACTGTCACCAAACGGTGTTTTTCTTCAATCGCCGAAAGTAGATCTCTTAATTGAGCTTGATCTGCGAATTCCGTCGCTCCAATCATCTGCGCGGTACCTTCGATGTGCACTTGCCGTGCGGCTTCATCGCCCAGCACCGCCGGGTCGCACAGCGTCAGCGCACTTTGCACGATTCCCTCATAACGTTCGCTCTCCGTTGCCAGTTTCTGCAACAAATCCCCGCGAATCGATTCCAACGTCCATCCGGAGTATTGCCGGTTCAAAAATTCGGCGGTGGCATCCAGTTCTACCTGGGTGAACTGCCGGTGCGGCTTCAAGATTTTATCCCTGGTGATTCCGCCGGGGGAAATTAGAACCACCACGACGCGGCCGTCCGGCAGCAGCCACATTCGCGCGTGCTCCAGCACGGTTTTCCCCAGCGGAGGCGAAACGATGATTCCGAGGCCATTCGACACCGCCGCCAGCACGTGTCCCGCACGCTCGGTCATATCCGCTGAGCTGGACGCCGCGTTAAACTCCTGCTTGATCCAGTCCCGGTCCTCCACGGTCAGCGTTGCCTGGGAAGCTATCTCCTGCGCGAAAAAACGATAAGCCTCGGCTGTCGGAACCCGCCCTGCTGACGTATGCGGTTGGTAAAGCAGGCCGCCGCCTTCCAGATCTGCCATGACGTTTCGAATCGTCGCCGTACTCAGCGTCTCCTCAAATCGTTGGGATATCGCTCGCGAAGATACTGGCTCGCCCGTGTCGATGTACACGCGTACGATGTCCGCCAATATCTGGCGGTTTCGACGTTCTTGGAGCGCAGCATTCCTCATATCAGCACTTTACGCTTAGTGCCCGCAATTGGGCCTACTTTAATATTTTAGGAACCGTGTCAAGCAGGGTCAATACGGCCGACTTTGCCGCACACCTCGGAAGACACCATTATTTGAAGTGCGATGTAATACTTCCTGTGCTTCGTGTCCGAGCAAACCCCTTAATTATTATCGATTTGCGCCCGCTGCAGCTTGTCTGAGTAATCGATGTACACTGTCTTCCACTCGGTGAAAAAATCGATCGCCGTGATCGCCGCTTCGCGATGTCCGTTGCCCGTCTGCTTCGTTCCTCCGAATGGCAAGTGCGTCTCCGCGCCAATCGTCGGAGCATTTACGTAAACGATCCCCGTATACAGATCGCGCGTTGCGACAAAAGCGCGATTAACGTTCCGCGTATAAATCGATGCGGATAGCCCGTACGGCACGCCATTGGCTACGTCTATCGCCTCGTCCAGGTCGCGTATTGGAATCACCGACACCACTGGACCGAATATCTCCTCCTGCGCAATGCGCATCTGCAGAGAACAATCGCCAAATATGGTCGGCTCATGGAACCAGCCCTTGTCATAAATCCCGCCGGTAAGACGGTTTCCGCCGGTCAGCAGCTTGGCTCCTTCCGCCTTGCCAACTTCCACGTACGTCATCACCGTTTGCAGTTGCTGCTCGTTGATGCACGGCCCCATGTCTGTCGTCGCGTCCAAACCATCGCCCACGCGCAACGCCTTAGCGCGCTCCACGAAACGCTCCACGAACTCCCCGTAAACGCTCTTGTGCACTCCAATGCGGCTCGCCGCAGTGCATCGCTGTCCAGTCGTGCCAAACCCACCCCAGATCGCTCCGTCCACCGCCAACTCCAGGTTGGCATCCTCCATAACGAGGATGATGTTCTTGCCGCCCATTTCCAGACTGCAGTGCTTGAAATCTGGTGCGCATGCTTGCGAAATGCTTCGCCCCACCGCTGTGGACCCCGTAAAGCTGATCACTGGCACTTGCTTGTGCCGCGCAAGCGGAGCGCCCGCGTTGGGCCCGTCGCCGCTTACCATATTCACTACGCCCCGTGGCACGCCAGCCTCGGCCAAAACTTGCACCAGATGGTACGCCGATAGCGGCGTATCCTCCGCCGGTTTCAGCACCAACGTGTTCCCGCTCACCAGCGCCGGCATCATTTTCCACGATGGTATCGCCATCGGAAAATTCCACGGCGTAATCATCCCGCATACGCCGACCGACTGCCGCATGCTCATGGCGAATTTGTTCGGCAGTTCCGACGGCGTCGTCTGCCCAAAAAGCCGCCGCCCCTCCCCCGCCATGTAATACGTCATGTCGATGGCTTCCTGCACATCGCCCCGGGTTTCCGCCAGCACCTTGCCCATTTCCCGCGTCATGTCCTTCGAAAAATCTTCTTTCCGCAGCAGCAGCAGTTCCGCTGCGCGAAACAATATCTCCGCACGCTTGGGTGCTGGCATCAGTCGCCATTTCTTATACGCTTCTTTCGCCGCATCCACCGCCATGTCCACGTCTTCATCCGTCGAAGAGACGAAGATCCCCACCAGCTCATCCGTGTTCGCCGGATTACGGTTTTCGTAAGCTTTGCCGCTCCGCGATTCCACCCACTCGCCGCCAATGAAATTCTTGAAAACTCTCGGTGCTACCGCCGTAGCCATTGGGGCCTCCTAGTTCTTCTGAGCCGCCGCTTTGCTCTGTCGACTTGTCCCGTATGGATTCGAATCAAGTGGAAGCTGAATACTAACTTCGCTCACCCTACCCGTCAAACCTCTCTAATGTTCGGTATGGGTGGCTTGAGGCGCAATTCCGTTGGTATCTCTGCGCCTAACACTGGCATCATCATCGAACATGAGGAAACCACGCTTCTACGGTTGACTGGTGTGTTTTCTAATAGAGGGGTCCCTCTATTTAGTGGCAGCCGCTCTCCGCGCCATCGTTCGCCTATTCAAGCCGGTTGCATAGCCATTTCCTTCAGACGCGCACTTTTCCCCATGCAATAGGGTATTGCTATTGTCGGCGGGCTGCTTGTGAGGATACGACTGCTTCCGCAGAGGACCGCAGCGGCGGTAGTGGAGCCGCAATGCCTGCCGTCTGCGAACCCAGACCCAATTGTTGCAGCGTTTTCGCATCAATCTTTCCGGAAGGATTCAAACCGTGCGACGTCTGAAACTTCTTCACTGCCTCCATAGTCGTGCTGTCCCACTTCCCGTTTGGAGTGCCACTATACACACCGCTCTTGCTGAGCGCCTGCTGGATCTCCGTTATCCGCTCCGCGGTTGGTGCCTGCTGACCACGCCCGCGTGAATGCGATGTTTTCTTCGATTTTGCCCGCCGCCCTTTGGACGACGAAGTACTGCTGGCCGCTGTACCGCTGGACTTGGCCGCCGCCGACTTTTTCTTTGCCGTGCCGTTGGCTTTCGTCGTGGTCGCAGACGCACCCCGCCCCGACGCTATCAACAGTAGCGCCAGGGCCAGGAGCATCGCGTTTCGTACTCGCATAGAATTAACTCTTGTACTTCACCGTGCCGCGTTTATTTCTGGTGTTCCGCAGGAACCACGCCCGGCAAAAACACCGTCAGTACCCGGTCGGTATCCTGCCTCCGCAGAATTTTGAACACCACGTTCTCGCCCGGCTTCAACCGCCCTACTGTTTTGCGATAATCGTCCAGGGAGCTTACGGTCTCTCGATTGATCTCCGTGATCACGTCGCCGCGCGCAAATCCCAAGTCATCGGCGAAACTTGCAGGCTCGATTTCCGTGACCAGCACGCCCTTCTGTCCGTCCATCCCCACCCGATGTCCACGGTCCGGCGTCAAGTCCTCGACATGCAACCCGAACTCCGAGGGTGTCGCTTCACCAGGCTTATCGCCCAGTCGGCCCGCCGCATTCGGGAACACTCGTGTACGATCCTCAACCGTCGCCATGGTTTCTTTCTGCGACCGGTCGCGGACGTACGCCAGTTTCACCTTGCTCCCAATCGGAGCCAGGGAGATAGGATTGACCAAGTCATTTCCAGTCTTAACTGGCGCGCCGTTGACGCTGGTGATCACGTCTCCGCCCTTCAGCCCGGCCTTCTCCGCCGGACTTCCAGGCTCCACGGCTTCAATCACCACGCCGTATGGTGCTCCCAGCGACTTCAGCGTAATCGAGTTGGTGCCTAGGTCTTCCTGGAAGCTCACGCCGATCGATCCGCGCGTGACGCGTCCTTGTGCCACAATCTGGTTATATACGCTGATCGCCGTGGTCGATGGCAGCGCGAATCCTACTCCTTCATATCCGCGGCTGCCAGTAATAATTGCGGTGTTGATGCCGATCACTTCGCCGGCTAGGCTCAACAGCGGCCCGCCCGAATTTCCCGGGTTGATCGCCGCATCGGTCTGCAAAAACCTCTGGAACTGGTGCCCTATACCGATCCCGCCGCGATCTTTGGCGCTAATAATTCCCGCCGTTACTGTGGCCTGCAATCCAAACGGGCTTCCGATCGCCAGCACCCAATCGCCCACCTGCACGCCGTCGGAGTTCCCCAGCTTCGCTACCGGCAGGTCCTTGGTGGTTTCAATCTTCACCACCGCCAAATCCGTTTCCTCGTCCACGCCAATGACCTTCGCCGTGTACCGCGTCGGATCGCCGCTCAGCTGCACCTGCACCTTCGTGGCCTGCTCCACCACGTGGTTATTCGTCAGGATAAAGCCCCTCTTGTCAACGATTACGCCTGACCCCAGGCTGCGTTCTGCTTGTGGCGGACCATCTTTCTGTCCGTCGAAAAATTTGTCGAAGAAATCCTGCATCGGGTCTTCTTGTTGCTGATCAAACTGCTGGGGACGCTTCCGCTTGGACGCCCGTCGCTCCAGCACCTGGGTCGTAGCGATGTTCACTACGGCCGGCTCCACGCGTTTCACGATCGCCGAAAACGAGTTGGACGCTGGAATCGGATCCGGCAACGCCAGCGGGGTTGCGCCCACTCCGGCGAACGTATTCTTTACCGCGGAAACTCGACCGGACACTACCGAGCCGATCAATATCCCCACGACCAGCGTAAACGCCACAAAAAACATCGCCAGAATCTTGCGCTTCCGCGCCCAGATAAAAAGATCTTTCACTTGCTCACCCATTTACTGCTCCATGTCCTCGGCTGCTGCCATCAACAATCCGACGGCTACATTGCCGAATATGTAAATTATAACACCGCAAATTAGGCGCAACTGCTTTGCGCATCCGATACACCGGGAACTATACTGTACTAAAGACCGGGCTCGAGACAGTGGCCAGAAGTCCTATTACGCGGTTGTCATCCTTACTCTTTGACGCACCAACTCAGTAAACTGTTGTAATTGTTTTATATTACCGCTCGCCACCATTGCACCCTTTTCCCCCTTTCAACCCTATTTCCAGCCCTCCCGGCCAGAGTCCCCGTCTTGCTGCTCCGGCTTTTCCCGCTTGACATCCTTCTCCAGATCAAGCATAAAAAGAGGAGCCGTTGTAGCGGCGACACGTGGCGATTTAGGGCAACTTGCTCCACGTAAAAAACTGCTAAAGAGCTTTTAGAGTTTCCAGAGACTTTCTGAGACCCTCCGAGCACTTTAGCGCGGAGGGTTTTTGCTTCCTCCTCACTGCCCTAAATCAGCTCTCCCGCAACCCTCGGCGTTATTACGATCCGTCCGTGTTCGATGCTTGAGCTGAAAGGTGTTTGATGCCCGATCTATACGAATTGCGCTGTAGGGAGTGCGGAAAATCCTGGGGCAACTCCCCTTGTTCCTTCTGCGAAGACTGCTTTTCCCCCCTGGAAGTCGCTTACGACTACCCTGCCCTCAAAAAAATCGTTCGCCGCGAAAATCTTGCCGCCCGCAGCTTCAATATGTGGCGGTACTCGGAACTCCTTCCACTCCCCGAAGACTACCTTGGCCCCAATTCCGTTGGCGGTACGCCCCTTGTTGCCTCGCGCAATCTTTCTCGCCAGTGGGGACTCAAGAATCTTTACTTTAAGAATGATGCCGTCTGTTTCCCTTCCTTATCCTTCAAGGATCGTGTCGTCGCCACCGCACTCTCTGCCGCCCGGCGTTTCGGCTTCGAAACCGTGGGCTGCTCCTCCACCGGCAATCTCGCCAACGCCGTGGCCGCCCAGGCTGCTCAGCAAGGTTTCGACGCCTGCGTTTTGATCCCGGCCGATCTCGAGCCTGCCAAGATCCTTAACACCGCGGTTTACGGCGCCCGCATCGTGCGCATCAACGGCAACTACGATCACGTCAACCGCCTCTGCGCTCAAATCGTCGACCGCTTCCACTGGGGCCTCGTCAATGTGAACCTCCGCCCTTACTATTCCGAAGGCTCCAAAACTCATGGCTTCGAAATCGCCGAACAGCTCGGTTGGCGCCTCCCCGACAACGTGGTCGTCCCCATGGCTGGTGGCTCCTTAATAACTAAAATCGCCAAGGCCTTTCGCGAGCTGGTCACGCTCGGCTGGGTCGAGCCCAAGCCCGTGCGCTTTTTCGGAGCGCAAGCCACCGGCTGCTCGCCTATCTCCGACGGCGTAAAACGCAATCTTGCCCGCTTCGAGCCGCAGAAGCCCAGCACCATAGCGCGTTCTCTGGCCATTGGCAATCCTGCCGACGGGCCCTACGCCATCAAACTAATTCGCGAATCGGGCGGCTGGGCCGAGGACGTTTCCGATCGGGAAATTGTCGCCGCCGTTAAGCTCCTCGCCGCCACTGAGGGCATCTTCACCGAAACCGCTGGCGGCGTCACGCTCGGCGTAACCAAAAAACTCCTGGACCTCGGCCGCATCTCGCGCGATGAGACCACGGTGGTGTGCATCACCGGCAACGGTCTCAAGACCACCGACGCCTTCACCGCCGAATTTCCCGTTACCGACGCTATCGCCCCTAACCTCGACGCCTTCGAAGCGCTCCTCGATCAGCAGCTGAAACCTGTCGGGCACGCAGCAGCGGCTCCAACGGCAAACCAAGTGACGCCAAACCAGGTAACCACGGTGAAAGCTTGAGCGACCTAGATCTGTCGCCCGCTTCAACTAAATCTCACGTCTATTCGAACGAACACAACAAACAACTATGAACATCGCAAAGGAGCTTTACACCATGCACGTCATCATCGAAATCCCCACCGCCTTCCGCCGCTTCACCGACGGCGCACCTAGAATCGACTGTAGCGCCGCGACGATCGCCGACGCTCTCAACGAACTCACTACCCGTTTCCCTAATCTTTCCCGCCACGTTCGCGACGACCAAGGCCAAATCCGCCAGTTCCTCAACATCTACCTCAACGAAGAAGACATCCGCTTCCTCGGTGGCGAATCCTGCGCGGTTAAAGAAGGCGACCGCGTTCTCCTCGTCCCCTCCATCGCAGGCGGCTAAGGTCCTTCCTTCTCCCAAACTCTGGCCACCTTCTTTTTTGGAACCATTTCATCCCTTCTTGCGTTCCTTATCTCAAATAGGAGGTGTGTCCTATGCGCCTTTTCCTCGCTCTGGTCTTTTGGCTTGTCTTCCTGTCGCCGGCAACTCTACCCGACGCCCGCACCGAAACTAGTACCGAGACTAAGGACCTGCGCAATCATCCTTTTAGCGTCGATTTTCCTTCTGGCGGCCAGCTCCGGTTGTATCTGCGCTCCGGCGCCTCAAGTATCGTGGGCACCGATGCCGGCAAACTCTCTGTTCGTTTCCAAGGCAAAAACGCTTACAAAGCCCAGGATCTCACCGTTCGCCTTAAGCGCCTGGACGACCATAGTGCCGAGTTGCACGTCTTCGGAGGTCCCAAGAATGATCTGGAGGTCACGGTGGAGGTTCCCAAGACGTCCGGCATATTCGTTCGCATGGGAGCCGGAGAACTCTCCGTCAATGACGTCTCGGGCGATAAGGATATCGAGCTCCACGCCGGGGACTTATCCATCGCCGTAGGCAGTGCCTCAGACTACGCCCAGGTCGATGCCTCGGTAACCGCGGGCAACCTCGATGCCGCACCCTTCGGCGAATCCCACGGCGGCCTCTTTCGTTCCTTTGAAAAAAGCGGCGCTGGAAAGCATAAGTTGCACGCCCACCTCGGCGCCGGGAACCTCGAACTTCATTGACGGCACGTGCAATTCGTCGCGGCTAAGCTTTCTCTGGACGCTCCCACTTCCCCGATCGCGCTGACCGAAATACCGCGTCAATCACCGCCATATTCCCAATCGCATCTTCCAGCGGCACTGGAACCTCGCCGCCTTCGCGAATCGCACGCGAAAACGCATCTCCCTGAATCGTGTACTGGTCGCAAGTCGGAATCGTTTCTATTTTCACTCCACCGCCAAATAAATCGCTCCCATCATCCACAAACACTCGCGTCGGCCTATCGTTCGGGGCGTTGAACGGAACCTCAATCTCTATTCGCCCTTTGGTTCCCAGTAGCTGCATGCGTTGGTAAGGAATCATTTGCGTCCCGCATGTAAACACCGACTGCCCGGCCCGAAACTCCAGGATCGCTGACGCCAGCCTGTCCACTCCGAATTCCGGATCTTTCTCCAGCACTCCCGCCACGCGCAGCGGCTCTTCTCCAAACAAAAATCGCGACATCGTAATCGGGTAGCAACCTATATCCAGCAAGCCCCCGCCGCCCCACTCTGGTTTATTCCGCACATTGGAAGGGTCCCGGTTGAAGTAGCTGAAAGCGCCCACAATCGCTTGTAGCTCCCCGATACATCCCGTGCGCGCCAGTTCCCGCGCCCGTAACCATTGCGGATGCATCTTCACCATGAACGCTTCGCCAATCTTCACTCCAGTTCGCTCGCGAACCGGCAGCAGCGTCCTGGCTTCCGCCGCCGTCAAGCTGATCGGTTTTTCGCACAATACGTGCTTTCCCGCCTCGGCGGCCTTAATCGTCCAGGGCACGTGCAGATGGTTCGGCAGCGGGTTGTAAATCGCTTCAATCTCGCCATCGCCCAAAAGTTCCTCGTAAGACCCGTAAGTCTTCGCGATGCCAAGCTTCTTCGCCGCTTCTGTCGCGCGGCTGCGATCCCGCGAAGCAATCGCCGCAATCTCGCTCCATTCGCCTTTCTGCATCCCCGGGATCACTTTGCGCATTGCGATGGACGCCGCCCCCAGCACACCCCACCTCACCTTGCCGTGCTTCTTGCTGCCCAGCGTCGCCATATTCCCTCGCTAAACCTCGCCGCTGTCTTCTACCACTCATTCCATGTCAAGTCCACGCTCCAGCTTGTCCCAAGAAAAACAAAGGCGGTCCGCCTCATCGCGAACCGCCTTATTTTCACTTTTCTTACTTTTATTACCTGCGGCTTCTACTCTGCTTCTCCACATCCTTCACCATGGATTCTATTCCGCCAGCGCTTGCTGACTTCCTCAATGCGTTCTCCTCACGCGCCGCATATTCCTGGACCCGCTTCATGTGCCGGTCCAAAACCACCTGCGCCACCCGTGGTGTAAAAAATGTCTGGTTGGAACGCACTGCATCCACCGCGGCGATCAAGTCGCGCGCCGCATCTGTCTTCAGTACAAACCCTCGCGCGCCAGAGTCTAGTACCTGCTCGATGACCGCGTCGGAGTCATGTGCCGATAACATCAGGATTTTTGTCCGCGATCCCCGCGCCAGGATCTGCCGCGCGGCCTCAAGTCCGCTCAGCCGCGGCATACTGATGTCCAGCAGCGTCACATCCGGCTTCCTCTCCAGCACCATTTCCACAGCTTCTTTCCCGTCCGCAGACTCGCCTATCACCGTCCATCCATATTGCGTTTCCAGTAGCGTCCGTAAGCCAAATCTAACGATCTCATGGTCGTCCGCTATAAACAGGCGCATCGACACCATTCTTCCCCTCACATTCCACGGGCGAATCAGGTGTTACTTTCAACGCCAGCCCGTACCTCAATAACCCAACAGACTTCCTGGCCCCGCGTGCGTCTATTTCTTCCTCCTTTGATCTACTTACTTGCGCTGGGCGCCAGCTTTTGCCACTCGCTCGCTATCATCTTCGTAGCATCCTCCAGGTTTAGGTACTATCCGGTTTTCACTTGATAATTTGGTATCAGTACCTGCTTCACTTCGTGCTGGTTTTGCGCCCTACATTTCCCACATTTCCTTTGCGTCTCAGTCCTTCTCAAGTATACCGGGTATGGTCATTAATCATGGCTTTGTGCTCCTGTGAAGACTAGACCTGTCACCAGAACTACAAGCGCCGTAACTCGTCGGTGCTCCGGTCCTCTTTACAGGCCAGGAGAAATCAGCTGCCCACGCTGCTTATTGCCGACGACCACCCGTCTATTCGCAAAGCCCTGCGTTCTGTTTTCTCCGAAGTTTGTAAAGATGCCGTCTGCGCGGAAGCAGAAAACGGCGCGCAGGCAATTCAAAAAGCTTTGGATCTTGATCCACAAGTAGTCATCCTCGATCTGGCCATGCCTGAAGTGAATGGTTTGGAAGCGGCGCGCGTGCTGAAATGGTCGCTTCCCAACACCACACTCTTCTTGCTCACCAGTTACGCGCATCACGAGCTCGAAATGTTAGCCTTCGAGTCAGGCATCACCGCCGTCTACTCCAAAACTGGCGACCTTACCCCCCTGGTTACGCACGTCCAGCAATTACTCAATTCTCCGGCCAGCGCGGCCGCCGCTTCCGCCTAACCATCCACCTTCCTCCACCCGTTCTTCCTCTTCCCTGCTCGCGGTACTGATCTGTTCGTCCGCTCGCCTCGCGCAATGTCGTCGCGGTCCGTTTATGCCAATCCCTTCTCTTATAATACTTATCAGTACATACCTTACATCCATTCATCTATCTGTTAACGTGCTCCACGACGTCTGCAACCCAACCCGGCGCTTCCGCCTTCTCCTTCCATACGATCCAGCGCTTCCGCTCTTCAGCCTAAACCTTTACCATCGTCACTTAGGAATTTCCTTCTCAATTGAACAAATTGCTCTTTGTTTTCATATACTTACGCACCCAAAGGCCGGTATCTCCCATCGAATGAAATACTTCCATAAAACACTCGGGTGATCACCGATTCCGCGCCACTCCCGTTCCCGTTGCCGTTCCCGCCTGCGCGTCTGCGCCATTTCGCCTCTATTGCTCATCAGTGCTAAACTCAATTCGAGCCACCCATGCCGCCTGAAAATCCACCGAAAACTCTTTACCAAAAAATCTGGGATGCCCACGTTGTACGCGAAACACCGGCCCAGCCCGCCATCCTCTATATCGACCGCCACCTCGTTCACGAAGGAACTTCCCCGCAAGCCTTCGCAGGTCTCCGCGCCGAAGGCCGTACGGTTCGCCGGCCAGACCTCACTTTCGCTGTTATGGACCACTCCGTCCCTACCACCGACCGCACACTTCCCATCATCGATCAGGACGCGAAACTTCAATTTGAAGCACTGGAAAAGAATTGCCGCGAATCCGGTGTGCGCCTCTTTGACATGCACAGCAAGCAGCAAGGCATCGTGCACATCATTGGTCCCGAGTTGGGCATTACGCAGCCCGGTCAAACTCTCGTCTGCGGCGATAGCCACACGTCCACACACGGCGCGTTCGGCACGCTGGCCTTCGGAATCGGCACCAGCGAAGTGGAGCACGTGCTCGCCACGCAATGCCTGGTGCAATCCCGCTCCAAGACGCTGCACATTCTGGTGCACGGCAAGCGCCCCAGAGGCATCACGGCGAAAGATCTCATCCTGGCCATCATCGGAAAAATCGGCATTAGCGGCGGTACCGGCCACGTCGCCGAATACGGCGGCGAAGCCATTCGCTCTCTGTCGATGGACGGCCGCATGACCGTCTGCAATATGTCGATCGAAGGCGGCGCGCGCGCCGGCATGGTTGCGCCCGATGAAACCACTTTTGCTTATTTGGAAGGTCGCGCGTTCGTTCCGCGCGGCAAGAGTTTCCAAGAAGCGGTCCAGCGCTGGAAGCTACTAAAAACTGACGACGGCGCGAAATTCGATATGACTGTGGAGCTGCAAGCCGAGCAGATCGCGCCGCAGGTCACTTGGGGCACCAATCCTGGCATGGTCACCGGTGTGACGGATAGAGTTCCCGACCCCGGCTCTTTCCGCGACCTGAATGACCAGAAGGCCACGGAGCGCGCTCTGCACTATATGGGCCTGAAAGCCGGGACACCCATTGTCGATATTCCCGTGGACCGCGTGTTCATCGGCTCCTGCACCAATTCGCGCATCGATGATCTTCGCGCCGCCGCGCATCTCGTCGCGGGAAAGCATGTCGCGCGCAGCATCAAGCAAGCGCTGATCGTGCCCGGATCGCGCGGAATCAAGGCGCAAGCGGAAAAAGAAGGGCTCGACAAAATTTTCCGCGATGCTGGTTTCGAGTGGCGCGACGCGGGCTGCAGCATGTGCATCGGCATGAACGCCGACGTGCTGCCGCCGCACGAACGCTCCGCCAGCACCTCCAATCGCAATTTTGAAGGCCGCCAGGGCCGCGACAGCCGCACGCACCTCGTCAGCCCGGTTATGGCCGCGGCCGCCGCCATCGCCGGCCACTTTGTCGACGTCCGCTCGCTCGATGTTTCAACCATCGAGTAGCACAAGGAGCAACTGAGGTATGCAGCCTTTTTCAACGCACACCGGTAAAGTGATGCCGCTCGACCGCGTCAACGTCGATACCGATCAGATGGTGCCCAAACAATTTCTGAAAGCTCTCACCCGCGACGGCTTCGGACGCATTCTTTTCTACGATTGGCGCTATTTGCCCGGCGAAAAACCAAATCCAAGTTTCGTTCTTAATTTTCCGCGCTACCAGGGAGCATCCGTGCTGCTGGCGCGCGCCAATTTCGGTTGCGGCAGTAGCCGCGAGCATGCGCCGTGGGGAGTGAAAGACTATGGTTTTCGCGTAATTATCGCGCCGAGCTACGCGGATATTTTCTACAACAACTGCTTTAAAAACGGCATCCTTCCCGCGGAACTTTCCGAGGAACAAATCGAGGAGCTCTTTCAACGCACCGAAAAAGAGGAAGGCTATTCGCTCAGCGTCGATCTGCCCGCACAAACCATCAGCGACAATCACGGCCTTATTTATAAATTTGAAATTGTTCCGTCGCGCAAAGAAGTTTTATTGAAAGGTCTCGACGACATCGGCACCACGCTGCAGCACGAACCGGACATCACCGCCTACGAAAAAAATCACGCTGCCTCCGCCACCATGTTTGATGCCGTCGACGTCAAGTACTACACCCCTTAACCCGCCTCGCCTATGCGTGAACTGCACCAACACCCCCTAGCCACGCCGGATCTTTCGATCAGCCGCTGGCTTACTGCAACGGCGGCTCGCTCCGCCGCCCCGCGTGAGCCGCGCACTGCCGCCGCTAGCTTCGCCCCGCTCTTCATAGTGGCGTTGCGGGCGAACAGACTGGCGGTACTTGCGGCACTTACCTTATGTGGTCTATGCGCCGGCCCTGCTCTAGCTGCCAACGATCCACCTAACGTGGTGCTTATTACCCTGGACACTGTCCGCACGGATCACCTCGGCTGCTACGGGTACCAGCTGATTGAAACACCGCACTTGGACGCCCTCGCAGCGGCGGGCGTGCGTTTCTCCAATGCGTACAGTCCCGTGCCCATTACACTGCCGGCCCACAGCGTGATGCTTACTGGCACCTATCCGATGCGCACCGGCATGCATGACTTCAGCGGCAACCGTCTGAACTCTTCACAACCGACTCTTGCGACCCTGCTTCACGCTAAAGGCTATGCCACCGGAGCCGCCCTGGGCTCGGCAGTGCTTGACTCGCGCTTTGGGCTCAATCGTGGGTTCGATTTTTACTACGATCACTTTGATTTTAGTCGACTGGATGAGAAAAACATCGACGCCATGATGCGTCCTGGTAATGAAGTGGTAGATCGCGCGATCGGCTGGCTCGATGGAAATCGGCAGAAGCCATTTCTTGTGTGGGTTCATCTCTACGATGCACATCATCCTTACAATGCGCCGCCTCCCTATGGCCAGAAATATCGTACGCGTCCCTACGATGGAGGAATCGCCTTTGTGGATGCGCAGGTGGGGCGCGTCGTCTCCTATCTCAAAGCAAAGGGACTTTACGACCGGACGTTGATTGTCGTGGCAGCGGATCACGGCGAAGGACTCGGCGAGCATGGTGAGAAGACGCACGGTTTTTTTATCTATGACAGCACACTCCACGTGCCCTTGATCTTCAAGCTACCAGCCGGAGCAGGACCACGAAAATCCGTGGTCGACGACGCTGTCAATCTGGCCGATATTCTCCCCACCGTTCTTCAAATTGTAGGCGCGAGCGTCCCCAAGGAAGTGCAAGGCCGCAGCCTCGTCCCGTCTATAGAGGGGAAATCCAGAACGACTGAGGCAGAGAACTATGCGGAAACCTATTTGCCACGCATCCATTTCAACTGGAGTGAATTGCGAGGAATGCGTTTCCGGCAGTATCACTTTATCGACGCGCCGCGACCCGAATTGTATGACCTCTCCGAGGACCCGCACGAACTGAAGAATCTTTATGCAGCGAAGCGCGCCGTAGCCAGCGTGATGCGAAAGCGCCTCGGGCTGCTGGTTACGCAATTCACACCGCTTGCCGGAGAAAAGACGGCAGAAAAAACTGGGCTCGATCCGGCGTTGGTGGAACGCTTGAAATCGCTCGGATACGTGGCCGTCGCTGGAGGTAACTCCGGCGACGATGACGTGCTGAGCGACCGCCGTTTAGCCGATCCGAAAGATCGCATCCAAGTGTACGAACTCGTCTCGGATGCGCTCGCCGATAGCCAGCGGGGCCGCTACGCAGACTCGGTCCAGAAGTTGCGGCAGGCGGAAAAAGTCGAAAAGGATTCTCTTCCCGTTCATTATCTGCTCGCGCTGGACTATTATCGCCAAAGTGATTTTGCGGCTGCTCTCAAAGAATTCCAGATCGCTCTAAAATTAAGCCCTGATTACTCCCTAGCAAGCTACTATCTGGGTCTTACCTACACGCAAATTGGAGACTGGGATCAGGCGATTGCTGCTTTGCGCCGGACGCTCCAACTTGATCCCACTAATTTCGCGGCCGCGTATAATCTCGGCGCGGCGTACCTCAAGCAGGGAAAAGTCGAGGATGCGGAAGCAGCCTTTCGGCAGGCCGTGAAGATCAATCCTGGCTACGCTCAGGCGCATGAAGCGCTGGGGGAATTGTTGGTGTACCAAGGAAAGCTCGACGATGCCATCGCCGCCCTGCGTACCGCACTGGAGATCACACCCAGCTACACCAAGGCCCGCCGGGCGTTGGTCAGCGCGCTGCAGGCCAACGGACAGAGCCGCGAAGCCGAAGAGGAATTACGAAAGGACGCTGGCGGTAGTTCGCGGCCTTAGATGCGGTCAGTGAAGAATTGCCGGCCAGAAAATCGCTCGGCTCGGGTTTCGTTTTCCTCCCGCGCTTGCGTGTTGCTCTTGGAAGGACTTGCGCTGATCCTCGGCGCTTGCGGCCAAAACAAACCATCGCGTCCGAACATACTCATCATTACGGTGGACACGCTGCGCGCCGATCGCGTGGGCTGCTACGGCTATGCCGGCGGGCTCACTCCTAACATAGACGCAATGGCCAGGGACGGAATTGTATTCGAACGAGCTGTCGCGCAGGTTCCTCTGACCTGGCCGTCGCATGCGGCGATCTTCACCGGAACGTATCCCTTCCACAATGGTGTCCAGGACTTCACCGGGCAGCCTTTAAGCGATCGATTTCGAACCTTGGCTGAAAGCTTCAAGGACCACGGTTACACCACTGGCGCGGTCGTCAGCTCCTTTGTGCTCGATAGGAGTTGGGGGCTGGCACGCGGATTCGAACACTACGATGACGCGTTTGCCGGGCAGGAATTCCTGCAAAAGAATCTCGGACTAGTGGAGCGCCGCGCGGAACAGAGCGTGGACCACGCCTTGAGCTGGCTGGAAGCCCATCACGATCAGCCGTTTTACCTCTGGCTACATCTGTACGACCCGCACAGCCCCTATAACCCGCCGGAACCCTTCCGTTCGAAATACGCGACGCAGCCTTATGAGGGCGAAATCGCTTACGCGGATAGCCAACTGGGGCGGCTATTTGACTGGCTCAAGCAAAGCCCTCACCACCTCTACGACAATACGGTGATCGTCTTCCTTAGCGATCACGGCGAGTCCCTGGGAGAGCATGGCGAAAAAGAACACGGTTTTTTCGTCTACGATTCGACCGTGCACGTTCCTCTCGTCCTGAAACCTCCTACGGGCGCGGGCCTTGCCGCGCAGCGCATCGCAGACGCAGTGGAAACCATTCAAATCGGGCCTTCGGTGCTGGAGCTAGCGGGCGTCGAAGACACCATCCAAAAGCAGTTTCAGGCTGGCAGCCTCGTGCCACTGGTGAACGGCAAGCCCCATGGACCTGCGCGGCCGGCTTACAGCGAGACTTTCTATCCGGCGAACTCCTTTGGCTGGAGCCCGCTCCGCAGCATGCAAACCGACCGTTATCACTACATCGAAGCTCCTCGACAGGAACTTTACGAACACCAGGCCGACCCGGCAGAAAAGAGTAACCTCGCTGCGACAAACGCAAGCCATAGTGCAAACGTCGCCGCGAATCTGCGCGCTCAACTCGACCAGCTTCTCGCCACGTACAAGCCGCCGACAAACGCTTCCGGAATAAGCGCCAGTTCGGGCGGAGCAAGCCCGGAGGTCTTGGAAAAGCTCAGGTCCCTCGGCTATGTAGCCTACCGCGCGCCGACAGCGGCTAACGCAAAGCTAGCCGATCCCAAGGATAAACTGCCCGTCTTCCTGGATGTGTTGCGCGCCACCGACCTGATCCAGGCGGGCAATTTCTCTGCCGCAAGAGCGCTGCTCTCGACCGTGCGGCAGAAGGAGCCACAGCTCTATCTGATTCCCTTTCTGCTTGGGGAGGCGGCCTCACACGAGGCGCAATGGAAAGAAGCGGAAAAGCAGTTCGGACGCGCCGCGGCGCTCAATCCGGGTTTCGACCAGGCCCGCACGGGACTCGCTCGCGCTCTTGGCCTTCAAGGAAAAACCGCTCAGGCTCGGGATTTGGTCAGTACACTGCTTACGACAAATCCGCAAAATTTCCGCGCTTGGTTCTTGTTGGCGCAAATCGAGGCCAAGGATGATCCACGTAGCAGCCGTCAGGCGCTCGATAAGGTGACCACCATCCAGCCTAATTTCGCTCCCGCTTACCGCGAACGCGGTCTGCTGTCGGTACGCGAGCAAAACTACGTGAGCGGCGTCGAAGACCTCTCTCGCGCCGTGGACATGGGTTTGCGCGACGCAGCTACTTACAATTCCTTAGGCATCTGCTACAGCCGTTTGAACCGCTTGGACGAAGCCGCCGAGAGTTATCGCCGATCCCTTGCAGCTGACCCCGCCTTCGCTCAGGCACACCTAAACCTGGGCTTCGTTTACGAACGCATGGGTCAAATCGATCTTTCGAAGAAGGAATACGCAGACGCCTGCCGTCTGGACCGGCGCATCTGTTCACTCATCTCCAGGCACTAGAGGCTAAGCCTCTAAATCAGAGGGTTAGGGTGAGGAAGGGTGCGCCATCTTGCTGAGCGCTGCGCGCACTTTCGGCACCATCGGGTCCTTGGGAAAATCCTTCAAGAATGCCTCGAACATACCGGCGGCCTCGTGTTCCCTTCCGGTCTGCAGATAAAGTGTGGCCAGCGAAATCGGTACTTGGGACATTTTGGGATCCAACTCGCGCGCTGTTTTCAGTTCGACCTCGGCAGGCTGAAAATCGCGCATCCGAGCTAGCACCGACCCGCTTAAATAATGCCCCATTGCGTTGGAAGGCGACAGCCGAAGCCCTGCTTCCAGCATCTGCTTTGCCTCCTCGTTCCGATGCGTCATAAACAGCACGTTTCCCAGATTGAAGTAAGCTTGCGCCCCACTCTGATGCAGCTCTATCACTCGCCGGAATTCCGTTTCCGCACCCTTCACATCTCCTTCTTGCAGGTGGCGAATTCCCAGATTATTGATTGCCGGATAGAAATCTGGCGCTTCTCGTAAGGCCGCTTCATACATTCTAACCGCAGCCGTCATCTCTCCTCGCTGTTCCGCTTTCTTTCCCGCTTCAAATTCCTTGATGACCCCCGGCGGAAATTTCTTCTTCAATTCGGCAACATCCACGATATCCGCGTTCGTGCCGGGCGGCCCGTCAGGTACCCCTCGCGATTTTTCATCGGGTTTGGGACGCAACACCACGTGTACCAAGTTAGTCTGCATGGTAGTGGGATTCACAACGAGCGGTAGGCGAACGGGTTGATATCCTTCCTTTTCGATAACCACTTCGTAGGCATTCGCGAGCAAGTTATTAAAACTGAACCGCCCCTCAGAATCGCAATAGGTGATATCCACGACCATGCCATGAGACCCCAGGCTCACCCGGAGCGGCTCGTTCGGGAAACCGCCGTCCAATAGGCGAATTTCGCCCACGACGCTGCCCACCGCCTGCTGAGCGCGTACAGCTCCGCCCGAGAAGAGCATCAAGGAACCCATGCCGAGAATGGACGTGACTCTGACCGATCCTGCGCGGAGAATGTCCAAGGCCTACACCTATTGCGCCGAGGCTACCACGATACTCTTGTATTGGCGCAGACTCTTAGGAAGAGAAAGGGCCCCCCGATCTGATCGGGGGGCCCTTTGTTTCAGTTCAAAAGCGGTTACCAGAGCAACTTCAGCCCAAACTGAATGTGCCGTGGAGCGATTTCCCCGGCTGATTGGCCGAAATTCGTACTGGTAATCCGATTCGCAAAGTTGGCGCCCGTCGCGCTGCTGGGCAGCTTGAAATTGGGATGGTTGAATGCGTTGAACACCTCGAACCGGAACTGGAAGTTAACCCGCTCCGTCACCTTGATGTTCTTGAACAAGGACTGGTCCGTAACGAAGAGACCCGGGCCCACGAACGTGTTGCGGGCCAGATTCCCGCTGCAGGCAAGGCATGGCGTAGTAAATAAACAGCCAGAACCATTCGCCCCGAACCGGCACGGAGCGGGGGCAGTGCCCGCATTGAACCAACCATTCATCCACTGCGCACTTGTAGCATTGAAATTGTTCATCGCACCATCTGGCCGGTCATTGCGAGTTCCGTCCTTGTTGAAGTCACAACGCGAGCCTGTGGCGCAGTACGGGGTAAAGTGAGCCCCAGACTGGAAGGCCCACAGGCCTTGATACTGCCATCCTCCAAACACGTGTCCCGCGAAGCCTTTCTGCTCCTTCATCCACGGAATCTCGTAGACGTAGTTGAAGCTCAGACGATGCCGGATATCAAACGTTGAGTTGCCTTTATCCAAGTCGGGTAGCGTTGGGTCCGTTGAGTAGCCATCCCCTCCAGCCGACCCGTTGGCTGTAGTTGTGCTGCTGTGCCACCCGGAACCCGTATCGATCGAGTGGCTCCAAGCATAGTTGATGTTTAGCGCGAGACCGCGGGTCGCTTGATGACGCACGGCAACCTGCAAGGCGTTGTACCAAGACCTGCCAACATTGTCCCAGAGCCTTAAAGTAGCATAGTTCGGATTCAGGTACCGGCGGCCAAGTCCAGTCCACGTACGGCCAAAGTTATCGACTGCCGTGGTTCCCGCCGCCATAGCGATACCGGGAAGCCGGTTGACCTGTTCGGCCCGGAAGAGATTGCGTGCCTGCGTGCCGACGTAATTCACTTCCAGAACCGTCTTGGGCAAGATTTGCTGCTGGATGCCGAAGTAGTAGTTAAAGACATGCGGGTCGCGGAGTCCCTGCGGCAGGACAATGCCCGTCAGGTTTGCGAACTTCGGATTAAATCCATAGAAGCCTTGAATGTTTCCCGTCCCCTGAACGCCAACTCCGATCCCCGGGTTGGCGGGGGGGCCTGTGTACGTCACAGGTGCACCACTCGGCGAGCAGGCGGTTGTGGAGAAATTGCAAGCGGCTACGCCCGCAGGTGTGCCGGCAGGGCAAAATGACGTAACCGTAGATCCATCGCACGCGGCCGTTGGCCCGTACACGATTACGCTCGGACTACACGGTATTTCGATTGTTGCGAGCGCGTTGCAGCTTTGAGCAAAGTTGTAATATGGAGGGTTCCAGCGCGAGTTCGATAAGGGGTTGTATAACGTACCTTCATAGGAGACACCAAAGCCGCCGCGAATCGCGGTTTTTCCATTGCCCCACGGGTCATAGGCAAACCCCACGCGCGGGCCGAAGTTCTTGTGGTTGGCAGCACCGAGCGACGAGGCGACCGCGAATCCGCCTGGCCCACAGACACCTGCCAACACGTTGTTGGCAATCTGCTTAGGAGTATTACAGCCAGCATATTTCGGGTCCAGAGGTATAGGGTCGGACAATGGCTGGGCGGGCACATTCGCATTCATGATCCAGTCCGCGCAATAACCGTTTGCCGGAAATTGGCAACCAGGCCCCGGAATAAACGTCGTCACCTTATTGTTCTTCTCGGTATGCCGTGTAAAGAGATCCCAGCGCATACCGATGTTCAGGGTAAGCTTCCGGCTGACTTTCCAATCGTCCTGAATATAGGCACCGATTTCCAGGTTGCGCCAGTGCCGGAAGTTGTCCGCCAACTCGGCCGGCTTGTTAGAGATGAATCCCGGGTCCGTGCCCGCAACCACGTTGTAAGGTGCATCCATAGCGAAGAAGAGCTGGTCCATGAAATAATACGACGGCCGCGCGATGTTAAATTCGCTATTTTCAAGGTTCCGCCGGAAATCCGCGCCGAATTTGAGATTGTGTTTGCCTTTCTGCAAGGACATCATGTCCCCATAGGTATAAATGTTCTCATGGAAGTACTGCGGGTACCCGCTGTAGGATCCGAAACCCGCTGAGGTGTCGTCGAAGTTGATGGCAGGAACGCCGGGAGAGGCCACGCCCACGTCGGTGCGGTTCAGGACATACCCGGCCCTCGCTTCGTTGATCAAGCTCGGACTGAAGGTATGCACCCAGCTAGTCGACAAGTTTGGATAATGGGCAGCCGTCGGGTTCTTGAAGTTGTGCATGCTACTGCCCGTAGCAGACGGGCCGTAGGAATCAGAGGAGTGCTGCCAGTAGAATTCACCGAAGATCCGGTCGTTTTGGCCCTTGACCCAATCGATGCGCGTGGACCATTCATTCCCATCGAAGAGATTGCCCTTGGTCTGCGAACCAAAGAGCAGCGTGCCCTCGTTGAGGAAAGGCATATTGCGGTTGGTGATCTGTCCGGCTAGTAGCGCGGGCGGCGCACCTAGGTAAGTGGGGCAGTTCGGGATAGGAGTCGGGTCTTTGGGACTCGTGGGATGAGTCCCGGCCAAATAAGTCCGGTCGGATGCGGTAATACCGAACAGGGTTCTGAAGCGTCCGGCCAGCGGCGTGAACCCCGCGTTCGGATAATTGTCGGGACACATGTAGTCCCCAAAAGTTGCAAAACTGGAGCCGGAACCCCCATTATTCCCGGCGATGTAACTCGACAAGGTCATGCTGAGCGGATGAGTAGGATCTCCATTTGTTACCGCTGGGAAGTTTTTGTAGATCGCCGCAGCCACCGAGCCCGAGGTAATGGGTGCGCCGATAATTGCAGCCCGCCATTCCGGCGACTCCACCAGCGTATTTATGGGGTCGGCCTGGGTGATGAAGCGGTCGCCCTGATAAGACGCCGTGAAGAAAAGGTGGTCCTTCCAGATCGGCCCCATAACCGTTCCCCCGAACTGGTTATAGCGCAGCTTCGCTGGTCTCTTATTCTGGAGCGAATCTCCCGAACTGAGGCGGAAGGTGTCGTTGGCGTCGAACTTATCGTTGCGCACGAACTCGTACACACTACCATGCAGTGAATTGGACCCCGACTTGGTCACCACGTTAATGATGGCCGCAGCGCTGTTGCCGTATTGCGCGGACATGTTCAGCGTGAGTTCCTGGAACTCCTGCACGATGTCGGCGTTCGGCACGGTCACCACGCCTCCGCTCAGGCCCTTGTCGGCGCTGCCGTTAACCATGAATCCGTTGAAATTCGGCCGCAGACCGTTTACCACCGTGGAGTGGCCGTTCTCGAAGGAAACTCCCGTCACGTCAACCGCCCCAGGTGCCAGCGTGATCAAGTCGAATACGTTGCGTCCGTTGAGCGGAAGGTTTGCGACTTGCCCCGCCCCGATGGTCTCAAACAACCGCGAGTCTTCGGTCTGCACCTGAACCGCACCGGCTTCGACAACCACCGTTTCCGTCTGCGCGCCGAGCTCGAGTTTGAAGTCTACGCGCTCGATCGTTCCCGCTCCTAAATAGAGTCCCGACTTCACCGCTTTCTTGAATCCCTGCGCCGTCACTGTAAACTTATAGGTGCCCACGAGCAGCTCTGCAACTCGATATGCTCCGTCCGAATTCGTTTTCGCTGTGGTCGATGCGTTGGTGCCGAGGTTTGTGACGGTCACGTCGGCGGACGCCACCGCAGCTCCTTGCGGATCCGTAACAGTTCCGGTGAAAACGCCATTCTGAATCTGCGCATGCGCGGTCGCCGCCGCAAATGCGAAAACTAACAGCACCAAAAAGAAACTGCATACAGGCGCGTAGCGAATCAACTTCGCAGACATAGCAAAATAATTATTTGAAGAATTCATGCGTCACCCCCGCGATGGATGTGTAGGAAGGATGGGCTTGGAGTTGATAGGAGTCGAAGGACTGGCTTTAGAGTCAAGTAACCTTACACCCCCGGTGCAAACTTATATCCTCCATAATGGCCTCTGCTGTCAATAAGTTTTTTATATTTTGTGTATATATGGAAAAAACAGTGGATATGAATTGAGATTAATCCGGCCATAGACAGAGGCTAAGAGCAGGTAAAAGCGTCGGAAATTGAGTATTCGGCATGCCATTGGACCGGACAACGTTGCGCGAAACGAAGACCAGGGACTGGCTTCTGTGTCCCGAATCCAAAACGAAACTCACTTCAGCGTGGCGGCCGAGCTGGCAGCACTTCGCCGCTGCCCTCCCGGATGACCACCTCACGGTCTACCGGTAAGTTCCCCAGCTTCTCCACCAGACCGGAAGGCCAGCGAATGATCAATCGCTCGACCGCCGTTTCGGCTGCAAGCCCGAAGTGCAGCCGCGCATCACTCGCGGATAGATAGCTGCTATTGGCGCGCACCTCGTCCACCTGCTTCAAACCGCCGGCAACAACCTCAACCCCGGCACCGTAGGCGTCGCGGTTCGATCGGGTTCCAATCAACTTGAGGCGGATCCAGTGGCCGCGCGGCTTCGAGACGTTGCGCAGCAGCGTGGGGGAACCATCGAGGTTGGAAATGAGAACCGCGAGCGCGCCATCATTATTAATGTCGGCAACGGCCAGACCCCGGCTAACCCGCCGCTGCGCGAGAGCGGGACCCGCTCGTAAACCGACTTCCTCGAACCGCCCATTTCGCAGGTTATGGAACAGCAGCGCCCGCTGGGCATACGTGATTCCGAATGGGTGCTCGTCCACCTGGGGATTTACGTGCCCGTTGGCGACGAAAATGTCTTTCCGGCCGTCGTTGTCGTAATCCAGGAACCGGACGCCGAAACCAAGAAAAGGAACGCTCACCGCGCCGAAGCCAGCCACGCCAGCCCGATCGTCGAATGTGCCATCGCCGTTATTGTGGTAGAGATTGTTCGCATCGTCCGAGAAGTTTGTCTTTACCAGATCTGGCAGCCCATCGTTATCGTAGTCGCCGAAATCCACGCCCATCCCCGCCTGTACGCGACCGTCATCGCTGAACGCCACACTGGCCGTCAATGCAACTTCCGTGAACGATTTGCCCTGGTTGTTGTGGTAGAGCAGATTCGGTGAAGAATCATTGGCGACGTAAATGTCCGGCCATCCGTCGCCATCGTAGTCCGCCCAGATGACGCCCAAGCCATAGTGGGAATTAGGGTCAATATTCATTTTCTCGGTGACGTCTGTGAACGTACCGTCGCCATTATTGTGGTAAAGACGGTCGCGCGATCCCGCCAGGCCCCGCGGGCCGCAGGAAACCGGGATTCCGCGGTACTGGCAAAACGGCGTGCTGCCGAATTTCGGAAGGTTGTTGAGGTCAAGATCCACGTAATTTGCGACGTACAGGTCGAGAAAGCCGTCGCGGTCATAGTCGCCAAACGCAGCGCTGGTTCCCCAGCGTCCCAGGTTACTGACCCCAGCCTGCGCGGTAACGTCGCGAAACGTGCTGTCACCATTATTCTTGTAAAGGAAGGAGCCAGTAAGACAGGTAACGTAAAGGTCGTCCCAGCCGTCGTTGTCGAAATCCCCTACGGCCGCTCCGAAGCACCAGCCGCGGTGAGCTAGGCCAGCCTTCTCGGTAACGTCTGTAAACGTGCCGTCACGATTGTTGTGGTACAGCTTGCTCGCTGGACTGCGGTTCGTTCCCACATCTTCGAGCGTCGAGCCGTTGACCAGGAAAATATCCGGCCACCCATCGTTGTCGTAGTCGACAAAAGCAACGCCGCCGCACATCGATTCCATGATGTAGAGCTTTTGCGGGCCACCGCACGTCAAATGAAAGTCGATGTTCGCGGCGCGCGTCACATCCGTAAACACTGCGGCCGAAGAACGCTCTCTTTGAGCACCCACGGCAGGAAACAGCAAAGAAATAAGCAACGGGCACAAAGAAATCGAGCGCAGACGTGTAGAAGAAAAGAGATCCATTTTAATTGGGCCGGAATGCCATTCCACCCAATTCTTCCTGTCGCTTCTTCAGTTCCGCAAATTGCAGTAACGCTTTCGCAGATTCTTCCTGCTTGCGCAACTTGCCATAAGCGCGCGCCAGCAGAAAAAACGGGCTCGGGTCTTGGGGGTTCAAGCTAGCAGCCTTGCGTAACATTTCAATGGCCTCGACCGGCTGGCCAAGTTCGATCAGCGATTTTCCAAGAGCGCACTGCGCATCCGCATTCTCTGGAACCAATCGCACGGCTTGGCGAAGCTGCACTTCGGCCTCCTGCGTTTTCCCGGAGTCCAGCAAGGCGCGCCCCAGGCGGTAAGAAACTTCGGCATTGTCTCCATGGAGGGTCAGCTCTTTCCGAAATTCTGTGATTGCTTCCGGATTGCGTCCGAGACTCTCGTAGGCATAGCCCAGATGATAGTGACCGAGTGCGATTTTCGAATCGAGGGAGAGCGCCTTCTTAAATTCGCGAATGGCAGGAAGCGTGCGATTGGTATTCAGGTAAGCGCGGCCCAGCAAAATACGCGGAAGAGCCAGCTCTGGTTTGAGCCGGACGACTGTTTCCAATGGTTCTCCCGCAGCGAGGTATTGTTTGGTACTTAGATACGCGAGCGCCAAATCCAGTTGGGGTTCGTAGCGGTTTGGCATAAGCCGCGTGGCGTGTAGAAGTTCCTGAATGGCTGGCTCCGGCTGCCCACTTTTAAAGTACACGAAGCCCATCAGATGGCGCGTCTCTCCGTCCTCGGGCCAACGTGAAGCAGCCTCGCGCGCCAACCCCAGGGCTTTAGGAATGTTTCCTATATTTAGGTAACTCAGAATGAGACCGCGCCACGCTTCCTTGGTTTCCGGGTTCGCGAGGCGCGCTTGCTCAAAGGTATGAGCGGCTGCGGTGAAATCGCCGCGATCGAATGCCTGCTGGGCCTGCTTCAATTCCTGAACTGCCGAACGAGAAGAATTCTGCGCCAATGCGTCGGAAAGAAAGAACAGGAAGAGCAACGGCAGAAGTTTTCCCAACGTCTGAGAGATCCGCGGGGGGATGGGGAATCTAACCTGCATTATCTTAATGAAATGATATAACACCAAGTTTGACGCTTGCCACCCACGCCGTGGTGGGATTTGCGCAGCTTCGCTTGGACTCTTTGTTATCCTGTCCACGAGCAGCAAAGAAAGAATGAAACGACACTATCTATGGGTGATGGCCCTGCTTATCGCCGGATTACTCGGCGTCTTGCTGGGCCCGCCGCTCACGCACAAATACCGCCAGGAGTCTCCCGCACAGAAAAGGAAACTCCTAATTTTGGGTATCGACGGCATGGACCCACAACTCTTGCGAGGTTTTATGGAGCAGGGGAAAATGCCCAACTTTGCCGCGCTAGCTAGGAAGGGCGATTTCCTACCATTGCAGACCAGCATTCCGCCGCAAAGTCCCGTTGCCTGGGCCAACCTTATTACCGGAATGAATCCGGGCAGCCACGCCATCTTCGATTTTATCCACCGCGATCCCGCTACCTTGACTCCCTACTTCTCTACTTCCCAGATTAAACCCGCAAAGCGCAACCTACGAATCGGGAACTGGGTGCTTCCCCTTGCTGAAGACGAGGTGCTGCTGTTGCGGCACGGCAAGGCATTTTGGCAATACTTGGACGAGCGGGGCATTCCTCTGATCGTCTTGCGCATGCCTTCGAATTTCCCGCCGGTACCTAGCCAGGGCAAAACCTTCGCGGGAATGGGCACACCCGATCTACTGGGTGGGTATGGCACATTTTCGTTTCACACAGACGATCCGATTTTCTCGCCGGGGCCGGTGAGTGGTGGCGTTATCTATCCGGTGCAGGTTGCTGAGAACCACATCGAAGGGCAGCTGCATGGACCCGTTAATACATTTCGCAAGGGAAACCCGGAATTAACCATTCCGTTTATTGTTGATCGCGATCCGTCCGAGCGTGTCGCCCGATTTTCCGTTCAAGGCCAGCAGTTCATTCTGCGTGAGCACGAATGGAGCCCCTGGGTACCGCTGACGTTCAAGTTCATCCCAGGCTTGAAAAGCACCAGCGGGATCTGTCGGTTCTATTTGAAACAAGTACGACCCCAGTTCGAGCTCTACGTCACGCCGATTAACATCGACCCTTCCCATCCGGCTTTGCCCATTTCCACTCCCGGAAATTATGCGCGGGAACTTTCGCGCGACCTCGGATACTTCTATACCCAGGGAATCGCGGAGGACACTAAGGCCCTCACCAGCGGATTGCTGAACGACGATGAGTACCTGGAACAAGCACACCTTGTTTTCAAAGAGCAGCAGCGGCTCTTCCAGCATGAACTAGCCCGATTCCGCACCGGTCTGTTTTTCGTCTACTTTTCGAGCTTGGATCAAAACGGGCACATGTTCTGGCGGGCGACGGATCCACAGTTTCCAGCCTATGCGGATCTTTTTGAGAAGCACGGAAGGGTGCTCGAAGACTACTACCGCGAGATGGATGGAATTCTGGGCGATGCGTTGCGTGCAGCGGATGAAAACACTACCGTGCTGGTGGTCTCCGATCACGGCTTTGCGGCGTTCCGACGGTCCTTCAATTTGAATACCTGGCTTGTGGAGAACGGGTATCTGGTGTTGCGCACCGGTGCATCTCGAGCGGGCCGCGACATCTTTCGCGACGCGGACTGGTCGCGAACGCGCGCGTACGGGCTAGGTCTTAACGGGCTGTATATGAATCTGCGCGCACGTGAAAAAAACGGAATTGTGAATCCAGGAGCCGAGGCCGAAGTGCTGCAGCGACAGATTGTAGAGCAGTTGCTAGCGGTGCGCGATCCAAAGGACCGCCAGCCGGTGGTGACCCGTGTCGACCGTGCTGCCGAGGCCTACTCCGGACCGGATGTTTCGCAGGCCCCGGACCTGATAGTCGGGTACAACCGCGGGTTTCGCGTAGGCTGGGAGAGCGTGTTGGGCGGCATTCCAGCCAACGTACTGGAAGACAACAACGAACCGTGGAGCGGCGACCATTGTATAGATTTCACGAAAGTTCCGGGCGTGGTCTTGAGCAATCGCAAGATCCGCGCGGAGAATCCGTCTTTGACGGATATCGCGCCGACGATACTTGAAGAGTTCGGGATCGCGCGGCCAGACACGATGAAAGGTCGCAGTATCTTCGAGTCGTCCGAACGACGTTAATTACCTGGATATTAAGTGACAAAAAGGAGTGCTAACAAAGTAAGGGATGATAAAGAATTAGGTTACCGGAGCGACAGAAGAAACGTCTTCTGCCCTTTCCGGCCTTCCGCAATCATTCGAATTCTCACTGCGAGGCTTTGACAGCGCATGAAGCTGATCGTCCAAGAGCGAGTTTTGTGAGGTGCGATATGAATGATTCAATTCTTAGCTGGAGAAGAATACGCGTGGCGCTCGCCGCTGCGGCACTAGCGGTACAGGCCATTGCGCCAAGCCCCACGGATGGGGCTCAGAACCAGAAATCGGCAGAACCTTCGCCAGCGGTGCGGATCGCCGTGCGTATGGTGCTGGTCGATGCCGTGGTTACGGACAGCGCAGGAAAGGTAGTACCGGGCCTTGGCGTGCAGGACTTCACGGTGCTCGAGGACGGCAAGGCGCAGAAAGTGAGCACGATTTCGTTCGAGCAGCCCGCAGAGCTGGCGCGCAAGCTACGCGGTCAGCGGGGCAACATGCCAGCGAATGTCACAACGAACCGCCCGGAATACCGTATGCCGTCAGGCGCGCCGGTGATCGTGCTGCTGGATGCGCTGAACACGCCGGTGCGGGACCAATCCCGGGCGCGGATGGAGTTTTTGAAGTACCTCAACACGCAACTTCAGCCCGGGCAACAGATCGCCGTCTACACGCTAGTGCGATCGCTGCGTGTGCTGCAGGACTTCACGGACGATCCAGCGCTGTTGAAAGCGGCTGCCCAAAGCTTCAATCCTACGGTTTCGATGCAGTTGCAGATCGCCGATCTTAACCAGAGATTGCCCCGGTTGTCTGGTGCCCTGCCGGACGTACAGCGCACCGAAAAGGACCCATCGGTCTTCATTTCACGGATGCAGGATTTCTATAACGAGCAAGTCAACGTGGCGACCGACGAGCGCGTGGGAATAACCTTGACGGCATTTCGAGGGATTGCGCAGGCCGTGGCTGGCCTGCCCGGGAGGAAGAATCTGATCTGGGTATCGGGAGCTTTCCCGCTGGCCACTTATTCGCGAATCATCCAATACAGCGCAAATCCTAATAACGATCCGAACCGCGTTCGCATCGAGAACCTGTACGAGGACAAATTGCGGGAAACTGATTCGATTCTGACGGATGCGCAGGTGGCGGTTTATGCAGTGGATGCCCATGGTTTGGTGGGCCAATTGCTCGGCGGGGCGGAAAACCAGGGTGTCAGCGCGGCGGGGACGCTCGTTGGCGGGGCCGAGTATGCGCAGAGCCTCCAACTCGCCAGCGGGTCTCTCCAAGAAACACAGGCCACGATGAAACAAGTGGCGGGAGACACGGGGGGCAAGTTCTTCATCAATCAGAACGAGATGGACCATTCGGTGGAGCTCAGCGTCCAGGACGGCGCATCGTATTATTCGTTAGGCTACTCACCGGAGGTCAAGGCGGACGGCAAGTTCCACAAAATCGAGGTGAAGGTGAATCGTCCCGGAACGACGGTGCGGGCGAGACATGGCTACTATGCACCGACATCGGCGGATGACGCCAAGGCAACGAAACAGCGTGATGCGGAAGTCGGAATGGCCATGCAGTATGGATCGCCGGGAGCGACCGGCGTGACCTTTGACGCGCGAGCAGTACCTCCTGCGCCTGCTGCCAGGATGAAAGTAGGCGTGGATTTTCTGGTCGACCCCAGCACGATCAGTACGGAGGATGTCGGTAGCGGCAAGAAGCTTGCCCTGGAGTTTCATGTGGCTGCTTATGGAGCCGATCGGAAAATCAGCGGTCAAAAAGACGTGGCGATAAAGCCTACGCTGAAGCCAGCCGATTTCGGGAGCCTCCGGCAACAAGGGCTCCCTTATCACGTCGATTTGGAATTGCCGCCTGGGAGCTACCTGCTGCGCCTCGGCGTCGTGGACCAGCGGAGCGGATTGGTAGGTACAGCCGACTTACCAATGGTGCTCAAAGGTCCGAGTTAGCGGGGTTACCGAATCTGTGCTGATGCCTGTTGACCCTTCCACTTATAGCGCTCCTGTTGAGAACTGATCGCGAGTCGGGCTTATTTCTCTTGAAACACCGTGTGGCCGGCAACCACGGTGCGCAGAACGTGCGTTTTGGTGTACTGCGCGGGCGGGATTTTGGTGAGGTCGTCTGAAAGGACAATGAAATCAGCGTATTCGCCGGCTTTTAGTTCGCCCTTTTTGCCATCTTCGAATTGTGCATAGGCAGAGCCGGAGGTGTAGGCTCGAATGCAATCTTCCAGCGAGATTTTTTCCTGAGGCTGCCATCCGCCTGCCGGGCCACCCTCGGGAAGCTCCCGCGTCACGCAAGCGTAGAGCCCACGGAACGGGCTGACAACTTCCACCGGGTAATCGGTGCCAAAGGCCAGGCGCACTCCGTTTTTTTGCATGCTGGCCCAAGCATACGCGCCCTTGCTGCGCTCAGGGCCGACGCGGAGTCCCGCCCATCGCATGTCGGTGGTTTCATGGGATGGTTGCATGGACGCAATTACGCCGAGCTGGCCAAACCGCGCAAAATCCTCGGTAGCGACCACCTGCGCGTGTTCGATGCGGCTGCGACGGTCGCGTGGCCCATTGGCTTGCGCGACAGCTTCAAATACATCCAGCGCGATGCGGTTGGCTTTGTCACCGATGGCATGGAAGGCCAGTTGAAACCCCGCTTTGTCGCGCTCCAAGGCCATTGCGCGGAGTTTGGCAGGCTCCATGGTCATGATTCCGCTGGTTCCCGGTGCGTCACTGTAGGGCGCCAGCATCGCTGCCGTACGCGAGCCGAGTGCGCCATCAGTGACCATCTTGAGCGCGCCGGTTTTCAGCCACGGGTCAGTGGTGCCGCCCTGGCTGCGCATATTCTGCAAATCGGCAAGAGCTGCGCTAAAGGGCAGCCACTCGGTAATGCGCACCGTAAGATTGCCTTCTTCGTTCAATTGCTGGTAAACCTGAAAATCTTCCCACCCGGAATTATCCTGCACGGAAGTGACGCCGTTTTTCCCTGCTTCGGCGAGAACGAGTTCGATGCCTTGGCGCCGCTGTTCCGGCGTAGCTTCAGGAATTTTTCTTTCCACCAGAGCCATAGCCGAGCCTTCTTGCAGCATGCCGGTGGGCTCGTGATCGGCGTCGCGCTCAATGTTGCCTCCGCTTGGGTTGGCGGTATTCTTGTCGATACCCGCAAGTCTGAGGGCGGCGGAATTGGCCACCGCGACGTGCCCAGAGATGTGCGTTAAGAAGACCGGGTTATGCGGAGCAGCGACGTCCAGCTGGCTGCGGTTTGGAAACTTTCTCTCTGGCCAGAGCGTATGATCCCAGCCGCTGCCGACTACCCATTCGCCTTCTTTATGTTGCGCAACCGCATCGTGCAAACGCTTTTGCAACTCTTCTACAGAAGAAGCCCCGTTCAGATGAACGAAGCGCGTTTCCGCTCCCGCCTCACCGAGATGCACGTGGGCATCGTTGAAGCCAGGCATAGCAAAATTCCCGTGGAGTTGTACGGTGGCGGTATTTTCTTGATCGCCGCTACATTCCATCAGGATGTAGTCCAGCGCACCGATGCACACAATCTTGCCGTCACGCACAGCCATGGCCGCGGCCCACGGACGCGCGGGATCGTTAGTGTAAAAGCGCCCGTGCAGAAATATTGTGGTGCGCGGGCTACCTTGCGCAGCGCCTACCGGGGAATAGAGCGATTGCACTCCGGCGAACGCGGTCCCCGCCGCAAGCGCCGCTGCACAAGCCGCGCGTCTAAGCTTCATCTGGATTTTTCCGCAGCGATTCCAGAAACACCCAAAAGCGTCACCAGAGCGCGTTGCAGGCCGATTTCGCGGCCCACCGGCTCATACCATTCCTGCAGAGAATGGGCGCCGCCGCCATTGCCGCCTGCTCCGATGGAGATGGCGTCGATGCCCACGGACAGCGGGATATTGGCATCAGTCGAAGAACGCTCTATGCGCGATTGATTGCCGACGAATTCGTCCGCGGCACGCAAAGCCGCCAGGAGCGGCGAATCGGGGGAGAGTTCCCCGCCCGGGCGGCTGCCCACGAGCTCCACGGTCCACTCCAGCTTTCCCTTGGAACGATCGCGCGACGATTCTATTTCGTCGCGCACGCCGGCGGCGATGCATTCACGCAAAGCCGATTCCAGGCGCACGAGCTCGTCTTCACTCTCGGAGCGGAAGTCGACTTTGAGGCGTGACTCATGAGGAATCGAATTTATGGAAGTGCCGCCCTCGATCTGGCCGAGGTTGAACGTGGTGCGTGGAGTCGGGGGAACTTTCGTGTTAATGAAGCGCACCGAGCCGCGCACCAGCGCGTTAATCGGATTGGGAATGCCGAAATCAGACCAGCTATGGCCGCCAGGGCCGGTAATGACAACTTCCATGCGGCGCGAAGCCAGCGCTTTGGTGGTAACGTGATCAGTACTCGAACCATCGAGGACAATCACGGCTTTGAGTCCGGCGCGGTGTGCATCTACGAGTGCGCGCATGCCACGCAAGTTGCCTTCGCCTTCTTCCCCCACATCGGCCACGAACAAGATAGTGCGCTGAGGCTTCACGTGCGCGGTGCGCAGCGCCTTGGCGATGGCTAGGAGAGCGGCCAGGCCTGTGCCGTTGTCAGAAATGCCTGGCGCGACCATGCGGTTGCCTTCGCGGCGGACTTTAACGTCCGTGCCCGCGGGAAAAACAGTATCGAGATGCGCGGCGAGAATGACGATCTCTTTTTCATTTGCGCCTGGCAACTCGCCGACCACGTTTCCGCTTTTGTCGACGTAGGCGGTAAGGCCGGACTCGGTGAGCAGCGACTTCACGGCATCAGCACGCTGGGCTTCTTGAAACGTAGGAGCGGGAATTTCCGTAAGCCGCGATTGCTGGTCATTGATCCAGGAAAGATTGTGCAACAGCCAATCAAGGGCGGAGCGAACCTGCGGATTCTCAGCAATGCGCTGAGTAGAAGTCAGCCGGGCTGAACGCGCATCCACGGAGCGAACGGACATAGTCAGAAGAATAACCCAAAGGAGCCAGTGTTTCACGGCAGGCTTTGACCTTTTTGACGGCCTCAATTGCGTGCCGTTTCCGCGCAAAGCGCGAGAAGCTCGCTGTCGGTTAGGACGCGAGCAGAACGCTTTGCAGCGTCAAGGAGGCGCTCCACGATGGCGTCATCGGCCGGGATGCCGTGTTTTTCGAGCCAGAACAACACGTTGGACTTACCGCTCATGGGTCCGACCTCGATGATCTGGTCCAGACCGAAAAGATGCGCAGGCACGCCGCTATAGACGGCGTCGGCGAGAGCCGGATCGTTCTTGCGAAACGCTTTAACGATTGCCGCGGCGTGAACGCCCGTGGCGGTTCGAAACGCATCGCGGCCCACCACCGGGTAATTTGGCGGAATCGTAGTGTGCGTGGCTTTAGCGACCTTCTCACAGTATTCCTTGAGGTGCGAGAGGTCACGATCGATTAAGTTCATCAGGCGAAGATTCACCAGCATCAATTCCATAGGCGTATTGCCAACACGCTCACCCAATGAGTTGGCCGCGGCATGAACTTGATGAGCGCCAGCCGCGAGCGCTGCCAATGAATTGGCGACGGCTAGATCACGATCGCGATGGCCATGCCAGTCCACACGAATATTTTCGCCCGAGGGTTTGACCACTTCGTCGATCACAAACTTTACGAGGTTGTACGCGCCGTTGGGCGTGGCGTGGCCTACGGTGTCGCACAGCACGATGGCGCGGGCTCCGCTGCGTATGGCTGTAGTGTAAAGTCGCTTGACGGCGTCCGCATCGGTGCGAATGGTGTCTTCCGTAACGTACATCGACGGGAGGCCGTGGCCGACGGCAAACTTCACGGCTTTTTCGGTGGTGCGTTCCAGATGCTCGACGGTCCAATCCTCCACCAGCCGGCGAATGGGGCTCGAGCCGAGAAAGGTTGCGGCTTCGATGGGGATGCCCACGCGTTGGGAAATTTCCGCGATGGGGCGGATGTCGTCTTCGTGCGTGCGCGCCGCACAATTGGGCTTGATCTTCATGTGCTGGGTGGCGATCTCGCGGGCCAACGCTTCACTATGCGTGGCGGCGCGCGGGCCGGCGGCCGGGAGTCCGATGTTCACCGAATCGATGCCCAGGGATTCCATAAGGTGCAGGATTTCGATTTTTTCTTCGATGCTGGGGTCCACGACGGAAGGGTTTTGCAAACCGTCGCGCAAGGTTTCGTCGTTAAGGAGAATGCGTGTTCCCGGGGGAATCAGCGGCGCAGAAGCCAGGTTCCAGTCATAAATCCATTCGTTTTTCTGTTGCATGCGCGCCTCATTTCCGGCACCGCGACCATGGGCGAGTTAATTGTACCAGCGGAGGAAAGCGTCACGCGGCTCCTAGGAGCCCGAACAGTGCATCCGCGCGAACGTCGCTCCTGGCATCACGCACGGCCTAGTCGCCAGGCCTCGTCGTGCTGCACTTCCACCATGACCAGACCCTGGGGCGGAACCGTGGGGCCGGACTTGGAACGATCTCTTAGCTCGTAAAGACGCTCGATGTCGCAGGGAGCAAGTTTTCCGCGGCCCACATCGAGAAGCGTTCCCACCATTTTACGAACCATATAGCGAAGGAAAGAGCGGCCCGAAACTCTGAAGACGAGTTCTTCTCCGTCGGTCGTGCGCGTCAAATCCGCCGCATAAATTTCGCGCTCCGTGGAGCGTTCCTGGTCGTCCTCTTCAGAACCGGTCGATGCGGCAAACGAAGCGAAATCGTGCGTGCCTACAAAACGGGCAGCGGCATCGCGCATCGCATCCTCATCCAGAGGAAACGGATAGTGCAGGACGTAACGCCAAAGCGCCGGCGGAACAACTTTACCGCGGTACATGCGGTAGCGGTAAGTTTTGCCGCGTGCGGACCAGCGCGCATGGAAGTTGGGGCCAACTTCTTCGGCGGCGACGATTCGAATGGCTGGAGCGAGAAGCGCATTAAGCGCGCGCTGAAATTCCTGCGCCGCAAGTCCGGATTGCGTCCTGAAGCTGGCCACTTGACCGAGAGCATGGACGCCCGCATCCGTGCGGCCCGCGCCGTGGAGAATTGTATCCTCCTGCGTGATGCGGCGAAGCACTTTCACGATTTCCCCTTGAATAGTGGGCTTGTTGGACTGTGTCTGCCAGCCGTGGAAATCGGTCCCGTCGTAAGCGATGGTTAGCTTGAAATAGCGCATTCGCGGAAAGGATTCTACTTTAATCTAGGAAAGGGAACGCACGAAGCGGCTGCCAGGTTTGATGGCGGCGCTACCCTCCCGGCACAGTGGGCAATCCTCAGGTTCGTAGCTGGCAATAGGAAGATCCAGCAGAGCCTGGGTCTCGACAGGAAATTCGACTTTGCCATTGCTGCGATCGATCAACGCGCCGGCGGCGACGACGCGCCCGCCAGCTTCTTCGACCACCTGAATGGTTTCGAGCGTTGAGCCTCCAGTGGTCCACACATCTTCTACCACAAGAACATGCTGATCGGGACGCAAGGAAAAGCCGCGGCGCAGCGTCATCGTGCCGCTGGCGTCGCGCTCGGCGAATAAAGCTGGCACTCCGCCGCCCGCACTCCCTTTTGGCTCAGGGAGGGCGCGGGCCACTTCGTGGCCAATGATCAACCCGCCCACCGCGGGGGACACCACCGCTTCGATCACGGCGTCGGAGAATAGCGAGGCCAATGCCTGGCCAAGTTTTTCGGCAAAACGCGGATACTGCAAAACCAGCGCGCATTGTACGTACATGCCGCTATGCAGCCCGCTGGTCAGCTCAAAATGCCCATGCCGAATGGCCTTGGCAGATTCGAACAACTTGAGCAATTCTTCGCGTTTAAGCATCATTTCAGCTAACGGCGCCTCTCGGTTAAACGTCGAAGCATCAGCAGCCTAAGCGCCGTACGTTGCGTTTGTCAAGGAAGAGCGGCCCTGCTAGACTGCGTGCTTCGTTCGAATGGCACGCGCGCCCTTCCGCTGATTCTTCGGTTAGCTGCTTACATGAAACAAATACCGTTCCACGAACGTTTTAAAGATGGGCACTAAGTACGACGTCTGCTTGAGACGCATTCTCTGAGGGGGCACGAATATCATGAAATTGATCTGCAGGACCATAAAGCGGTCCATTGCGAGTTTGACTACCAAGGAGGCCACGCCGTCTTTTAGGCCGCTTTTAGCCCTTTCGCTGGCAGTGATGCTGATTGCTGGTCCGGTGGCGCCAGCGTTTGGGCAGCAGCCAGACGCGGGTCAGACGTCGAACGTGGTGGCCCCGCCGCCCGCGCAAAATACCGCTCCGGCCGCATCCTCGCCGGGACCTAGGTTTTCTTTAGGGCTCTCCAAGTATGATTTCACGCACGGGCCGCGCGCGTTCCCAAATTTCATCCGGCCGTACTTCCCCATTTCCGTCGAAAGGCCCGACCTTACAAATTCGCCAGGGCTCGAACAGTTAATTCATGACGGAAAGCTGGAATTGACGCTGCAAGACGCCATCGAGTTGGCGCTGGAAAACAACCTGGACATTATCGTTGCGCGCTATAACCCGTGGCTGGCGGAGACCGATGTGCTTCGCTCCTTGGCTGGTGGGGGCATTCGAGGTTCCGGCAGCAGCATATCCACCGTGAATTCCACCGGCAGCACGACGCAAGGCGCGTTCACCTCAACCACCGGAAGCGGTTCGTCCAATACGAATCAGACATTCAACAGTGGTGCGGGCTCCAGTTTTGCGCTGGGCGCTTCCCCGCAGCAATTGAGCTTTGACCCGGTCATCACCAGCATGATTGGTTACGACTACCGCACTTCGCCGGTGAACAATCCATTTCTTTCTGGAACCGGCAATGCCAATGTCTTCGGCCTAGTTTCGCACACCGCCACTTACAACCTGGGCGTGGCCCAGGGCTTCTGGACCGGCACCAGCGCGCAAGTGGCTTTCGATAATTCGCGCAGCAGCTCGAACTCTCCCCAGAACCTTTTCAATCCCGCCGTGCAATCTTCGCTGTTTTTGGCGGTTTCTCAGCAACTATTAAACGGCTTCGGTATTTTGCCGAACACGCGAAATATTCGCATCGCCAAAAACAATAAAAAAATCGCCGACCTGCAATTCGAATTGCAGGCCATCACAACGGTAACCAGCACGATCACCGCCTATTGGGAACTTGTGTACGCGCGGGAAAATGTGAAGGTGCAGCAACAAGCGGTTTCCGTCTCCGAAAAACTCTACAACGACAACAAGAAGCAACTGGAAATCGGTACCATGGCGCCGCTCGATGTTACCCGCGCGGAATCGGAGCTGGCCAGCGGCCGGCAAAACTTGATTCTGGCGCAAACCTCGCAGCTGCAACAGGAACAGATTTTGAAAGCTACAATCTCCAAGAATCCGCTGGGCCCACGTTTTGTCAACGTGGAGGTCATCCCCACGGATCGGCCAACGCAAGCCCAAATTGTAGAAGCGCTCTCTTTTGAAGAAGCTGTGCAAGAAGCATTTCAGAAGCGTCCCGACATTCGCCAGCAGGAAATCAACCAGGACACGCAGGATATCAACGTGCGGGTCACGCGCAACGGTCTTCTGCCCGTCGCCACGGTCACCGGCACTTACGGCACGGTAGGACTCAACGGCAACCGCGATATCCGCGGCACGCCCGTCTTCACGGCGGGTTCTCCCGTCGTGAATGGTAGCGGTGTGCCGATTGTTATCACGCAGAACGGTGCGCAGGTTCCCATTTTTATGCCCATCGTCACCGTGCCCTCCACGGGCACGCAACCCAACGGCCTTGGCGGGTCGTTAAGCCAGGTGTTTCACAACCAGTTTCCTGTTTATTCAGCTCAATTGAACGTGCAGATTCCGATACGCAATCGCCAGGCGCAGGCGGACAATCAGGCCGCGATCCTGCAGCAGCGCCAAGCCGAAGCGCGCTTCCAGCAAGTGAGGAATTCCGCGCTGCTGGATGTGCGCAATACTTACATCGCTTTGCAGCAGAACCGCGCGCGCGTCGATGCGGCCGTAAAAGCCCGCGAGCTGCAGCAGCAAACATCCGAAGCCGAGCAAAAGAAATATTCGCTCGGCGCCTCGACCGTGTACCTGGTCATCCAAACGCAGCGCGACTTTGTTACCGCACAAGGCACCGAGCTTCGCGCGTTAGTGGATTTGGTGCAAGCCAAGGCCAATTACGAACGCGCCGTCGGACGAACGCTGGATACCAATCGCGTCTCGATTGCCGAGGGAACCTCCATAGAACGCGAAACCCTGATACCTGGCACGCTTCATGGCAAAGTCATCGGCACGGAAACCTTGATATCGCCCGGCGAAAAAACCGGTGAGCGTTAAGACGGAAAATTAGTTCTGCCAATTAGGACGGGGCCGATTCTCTTGCGGCCCCGTTTTTTTGTCCGCCGCTCTGTCTATGGCAAAGCTCGCCGCTGACTCCTCCCGGCACGCCGCTGTCTGAGTCTTGCCCCTGGCCGGCGTTTCGAATAGCATTAAACTTCATCGTTTCGAACTGTTGTTTTTCTAACCACAGGGGCGGCGCAGCATGAGCGAACAGCCAAAGGGTACGACCCAAACCGCGCCTCCCGCAGAACCGGCCTCCACGCGCCAGCCTTCTCCTGCAGAGCGTTCCTGGGAAAACGATACTCTCCGCCCCACGCTAGAAAAAAATCCCGAGCGACAATCAGAATTTACGACCGTGTCTGGATTCCACGTTCGCCGCCTGTACACGGACGCGGACCTTCGCAATTGGGATGCTCAGCGCGAACTTGGCTCCCCAGGCGAGCCTCCCTACACCCGCGGAATTCACTCCACGATGTATCGCGGTCGCCTCTGGACCATGCGGCAGTTTGCCGGCTTCGGAGCCGCCGAGGATACCAATAAACGCTTCCGCTATCTTCTCGCGCAGGGTCAGACGGGATTGTCGACGGCCTTCGATCTCCCCACGCTCATGGGATACGACTCCGATCATCCGCTTTCCGAAGGTGAAGTTGGCAAATGCGGCGTGGCCATTAGTTCCCTTGCGGACATGGAAGTTTTGTTTGACCACATCCCGCTAGCCAACGTCACCACCTCCATGACCATTAATTCACCCGCCGCAATTATTTGGGCCATGTACCTAGCGGTAGCGGAAAAACAAGGCGCGGACTGGAAAAAACTTTCAGGGACTCTGCAGAACGACATCCTAAAAGAATATATCGCGCAGAAGGAATACATCTATCCGCCCGAGCCGTCCATGCGGTTGGTGATCGATACTTTCGAATTCGCAGTAAAAAATACCCCGAAGTTCAATCCCATTTCGGTCAGCGGCTATCACATCCGTGAAGCCGGTTCCACGGCCATTCAGGAGCTGGCCTTTACCCTGCGCGATGGCCTGGAGTACGTGGAATGGGGAATGCGGCGCGGCCTGGACGTCGATGAATTTGTGCCGCAGCTTTCTTTTTTCTTCAACGCCCACAATGATTTCTTCGAAGAAATCGCCAAGTATCGTGCGGCACGCCGCATCTGGAACAAAGCGATGGTCGAGCGCTACAAGTCCACCAACCCGCGTTCCTGGGCGCTGCGCTTTCACTCTCAGACCGCCGGATGTTCGCTCACTGCGCAACAGCCGTACAACAACGTTGTGCGCACTGCCATTCAAGCGCTCGCCGCGGTCCTGGGCGGCACGCAATCGCTTCACACGAATTCGCTCGACGAAGCCTGGGCCTTGCCCACCGAATTTGCCGCCACCATCGCGTTGCGCACGCAACAAATCATCGCGCACGAGACGGGCGTAACCAATACCGTCGATCCGCTGGGCGGCTCCTATTTTGTCGAGACCTTGACCAACGAAGTCGAACGCGGCGCGTGGGACTATATCGACAAGATTGACGCTCTCGGCGGCATGGTCGCGGCCATCGAGCGCGGCTATCCGCAACGCGAAATCGCGGAAGCCTCATATCGGTATCAAATGGAGGTCGACCGCAAGGAAAAGATTATTGTTGGCGTGAACGATTACGTTACCAAGGAAAAATCCTTGGACGTCTTGCACATCGATGAGCGTGTGGCGCATCGTCAAGCGGAGAGGCTCAGCAAGCTCCGTGCGGACCGCTCGCAAGCGGAAGTTGACCGCCGCCTTAAGTCTTTGCGCGCCGCCGCGAAGGGCCAGGACAACCTGATGCCCTTCATTTACGATGCGGTGACTGCCTATGCAACCCTCGGCGAAATCTGCGACGCCATGCGTGATGTCTTCGGAACCTACGAAGAAGTCGCCATCACTTGACAACCTGCATAACAAAATCGCAAACCCTCGACACCCATGACTGAAAAAAAGATTCGCGTACTGATAGCCAAGCCCGGGTTGGATGGTCACGACCGCGGCGCAAAGGTGATTGCGCGCGCCTTGCGAGATGCGGGTATGGAAGTGATTTATACCGGCTTGCGCCAAACTCCAGAGATGATCGCCTCGGCGGCGGTGCAGGAAGATGTCGACGTGATCGGATTATCGATTCTCTCCGGCGCGCATAACACTATTTGCCCGCAGCTCATGACCTTGCTGAAGGACAAAGGCATGGACGACGTTACCGTTCTGGTCGGTGGAATTATTCCGGAAGCTGACATTCCAGCGATGAAAAAAGCTGGAATCGCGGAGATTTTTCTGCCCGGCACTTCCACGCAGGACATTATCGCCTTTATCCACAAACGTGTGGCACAAGGCACCTGACTTGATTTAACTACGCAGCACATTTCCCACGCCCGCAGCTGCTAAGCCGCAAACGCCTTTTCAAATTTCACGCGCGTGTAAAGCACGTAAAAGTTTTGCCGCCTAATATTGCGTTCCGACGCACTTCCCGGTTGCGCCAGGCTCACCGCTAGATCGCAGCCCGCCGCCGCGGCCCTCGCCAATCGCGTCCGCAACAACGCCGTTTGTACGCCGCGATTGCGAAACGCCGGGAGCGTGCTCGCCCCAAAAAGCCCAGCGACGCCATCGCGGACCGCTAGCGTCGCCCCGCCGGCAACTTTTCCGTCGATGCGCGCCAGGTAGCATTCCGCACTCGCTCCTTGCGCGAACATTTTCATCACGTTCAGAAGTTCCTGCGTTACCGGGTAGTGTTCCGCAAATCCTTGCGCTACCGTGAAGGTCCACAGTTCAAAATGTTCCTCTTCAACTTTCTCGATAGTCACGCCACCCGCCGGCGCGTCCCAGTTTTCCATCGTCATTTGCGTCGGCATGGTTCGTGCCATCACGCTGGAAAATTCTGTCACTCGATAGCCGCGCCTGCCAAACTGTTCGAACAAAGACAAATCCGCAAGCGGGCAACTTTCCACACGCACTGCTTCGCCGCGACTCCGATAGAATTCTTCCAGCCGGTCAAATTCTTCTTCACCTATCGGACCGTCGAGTCCCAGCCCGACAGCCTGCGTGGTCGGCAAGTTCGGGCCGCAATAAATCGCGAAGCCCCCGCCGATGCGCTCTACCGCGGTGTTACTTCCCGGACGCAGACGCTCGTAAGTTTCCGTGCATTCCACGGCAGCCTGCGCTTCCGCCATTTCAATGCGACGCGCCAGCGCCAGGTCGAGAAACAGTTCTTGATCGCTCATCTCTGAAAGGTATCGGCAAAGATTGCCTGGCCAGCGGTCCTTTCATAGCGGCGCAGCGTGCAGCGCCCCAGCTACCGAGGATTGGAATGCGCCCTTTCTAATGGTTTAAGCCCAGTGCAGCGAGTCCTCGACAATACTTTCACGCCAGGCCATCCCACTCATTGCACGACTTTGCCATTCGTATCGCGAATCTCCAGAGGACCCAGATTCAGCTTTTTTAAATCCGCTTCGATTTTGGCGCGATCTCCCACCACCAGCACGATCATCTTGTCCGGAAAAATATACTTTTGCGCGATGGATTGCGCCTGGCTGGTGGTCACCGCGTTAAGTTTATCCGGGAAATTAGTGTAGAAATCGAGCGGCAGATCGTAAGTGAAAAGCTCCGCAAAAGCGGCCGCCGTGGCGTTTCCGGTTTCAAACCGCCCAGGCAGCGAGCGCGCGATGGAATCTTTGGACATGGTTAGTTCCTCGGGAGCCATGGAGGTGTCGCGCATGCGGCGCAATTCATTGAACATTTCCGTGATGGCCGGCGCGGTCACGTCGGACCGCACTTCCGAGTAAACAATGAAGGGCCCCGGGGCACGGTGGTAATTGAAAAACGAGCCTGCGCCATAGGTATACCCGTGCTGCTCGCGCAAGTTCAAGTTGATGCGGCTGGAGAACAGACCGCCCAGTTCGCTGTTCATCACTTCCAGAGGTGTGTAATCGGGAGTGGAACGCGCAGGTCCCAGCTCCAGACACAGGACCGTCGACTGCGGGGCCCCCGCGCGGTTAACGACAATCACGCGAGCGGCAACTGGCTCGGGTGTAACGGTCTTCGCCGCCGAAGTTTCCGCCGATTTCCAAGCGCCGAAATTTTTTTCGGCCAGCTCTTTGAGTCGCGCTTGCGTGATTTTCCCCGTGACGATCAGCGCGGCATCGTTGGGGCGATAATTTTGCTCCCAAAAGTGCCGCAGATCTTCGTGCGAAGTCGCTTTCACCGATTCTTCGGTGCCGCTGTCGGGATACCCGTAAGGATTTTGCGGCCCGTAAAGAACCGCGGCGGCGACGCGCAGCGCCACGGAAAACGGTTGATCTTTTTCCTGGACCAGACGACCAAGTCGCTGCGAACGCTGCCGTTCGATTTCGTCTTTCGGAAAATTAGGATGCAAAGCCACGTCGGCAAGCAACGCCAGAGCCGGTGGAAAGTTGGGAGAAAGCGAGCGGACGGAAACGTGCGACTCGTCTGCGGAGGCTTCGGATTCGAGCGTGGCGCCCAAATCGGCCGTGCGATCCGCGATTTGTGTCGCGGAAAGCGTGGCAGTTCCCTGCTGCAACATTCCGGCGGTCATGCTCGCCAGGCCGGGCCGCTCTGCAGGATTCGCGCCGCTTCCTCCGCGAAGAATCAACCGCGCCGATACTACCGGCAGGCCGGGCCGCTCGTTATACAAAACGGTGAGGCCATTGGAAAGTTTAAACTGCACCGGTACGGGAAGATGCAGAGGACGAACCGCACCCGGCTTCGGTTGTGCTGCGCGCCAAGCAGCGTCAGGGTTTACTGGCTCGCCGCCGCCCTTAGCTTCGCTGCCTTGGCCCTCGCTGCCCTTGACTGTTTTTGGCGTGGGAACGTCCGGGCCCAAATCAGGCGTGCCCGGCACACCGTAAAGCACCACGCGGGCATCGGGTCCTAACTGTCCCTGTGCAAACATCTTTACAGTTTCTAAGCTCGCTTTTTCATAACGGTTGATGTCGGCTGCCAAGAAATCCGGAGTGCCCAGATAATGGTTGTAACGGTTCAAGCGATCGGCGACCCCGCCGAAGCCGCCCAGCGTTTCCAGGCGCGTGATAATTCCGGTTTCCACGCCATTGCGGGCACGCGCAAGCTCGGCTTCCGTCGGTCCATCTTTGCGCAGCGCTTCCAGCTCTTCGTTGATGGCTTTCTCTAGTTCTTCCGCGGTATGGCCCGGCTTAGCCGTCGCTTGAATCTCAAACATGGACCCCAAGATAAGGGACTGCTGGTTGGCGCGCACTTCCAAAGCGATTTGTTTGTCATAAACGAGCTTTTTATATAGCCGGCTGGAATGGCCTCCGGCAAGGATTCGTGCGGCCAGATCGGCCTCCGCATCACCGGGCTTGAAAATAGGCGAGGTCAACCAGGCCATGTAAACCGCCGGGAGCTGCACATGATCTTGAATGACGGCGCGTCGCTCCGAACTTATAGCTGGGGTTTTGACTTGAATTTTGGGCACTTCGGCGCCGCGCTTCAGCGGGCCGAAATGCTTTTCCACGAGTTCACGCGCATGCCCGGGATCGAAGTCGCCGACAATCGCGAGGCTCGCGTTATTCGGCGCGTAGTACAGTTTGAAAAAATTGCGGACGTCATCGAGTTTGGCCGCTTGAATATCCGCGTGCGAGCCGATCACGGAAGCGTAATAGGGATGATGCTTGGGGTACAGCAGATGCACCATGCCCTCTTCCACAATGCCATAAGGCACGTTTTCGAGGCTTTGCCGGCGCTCGTTACGCACTACGTCCTGCTGGTTGGAAAGGCTCGCTTGATCGAGTTGATCCGGTAAGTAGCCCATGCGGTCGGATTCGAGCCACAGTGCGAGCTCGAGCTGATTGGCGGGAAGCGTTTCAAAATAATTTGTGCGGTCAAAATCGGTGGTGCCGTTAATGTCTGCGGATCCGGCGGATTCCAGCAGCCGGAAGTGCGTATTCCCCGGAACGTGCTTCGAACCTTCAAACATCATGTGCTCGAACAGGTGCGCGAACCCCGTGCGGCCGGGAAGCTCGTTTGCAGGCCCCACGTGATACCACAGATTCACCGCCACCATGGGCAGCCGGTGATCCTCGGAAAGAATCACTTCCAGACCGTTATCTAAGGTGTATTTCTCAAATCGGAGCTTCGGGACTTCCAGCGGCGCAGGTCTCGCTGCTCCAGCCTGCGTGGAAGATTTTGGCACCGGCGAGGTTTGCGGCCGTGCCGGCTCTATAAGTAGAAGCGCAAGGACAGCAGTGAAGCAAAAGGCTCGGCGCAAAACATATTTCATAAAAGATCTTCCTTCCAGATAGGCGGTTGGAATTGCGGATCGGCTCGCTGCAAGTCGTCCTGTAGCTTACTATCCGTTGCAATCAGCGCAAGAACTTTTCGATGCAGCATGTTCGCGCCGGCAATTCGCATAAGCTTGCGCAAAACTCGTATACTGTCACACTTGGCGCGTGGTTATTTTGCCACACGCCGCCCGGCGAACAAATTGTCACTGCGCGAGGTTCTGAGTGGCGTCCGTCCTGAAAAGCACCGTCAACCTGGAATCGCCCGACTTCCAGAAAAATGCCCGCCGCATAATCGATTTGATTGGCACGCTGAAGAATGAAGAGGAACAAATCAGCCAGGGCGGCGGCGCAAAAGCCATCGACGCGCAGCACAAAAAAGGCCGGCTAACGGCACGGGAACGTGTGGCCAAGCTGATCGATCCGGGGTCGACTTTTTTTGAGCTTGGCGTGTTTGCCGCTTTCGAAATGTATGAAGAATGGGGCGGCGCGCCCAGTGCGGGAACGATTACTGGACTGGGGCGTGTTGCTGGCCGCACTTTCATGATCATCGCCAATGACGCCACTGTAAAAGCCGGAGCATTTTTCCCGATGACCGCGAAGAAAGTCATTCGCGCCCAGAATATCGCCATCGAGAATCGCATCCCTACACTTTATCTGGTGGACTCGGCTGGCGTGTTTTTGCCGCTGCAGGAAGACGTTTTTCCGGACACCGATGATTTTGGGCGGGTTTTTCGCAATAACGCGGTGATGAGCGCCATGGGTATACCACAAATTACCGCCATCATGGGAATGTGCGTGGCGGGCGGAGCGTATTTGCCGGTGATGTGCGATCACATTTTGATGACCGAAGGTTCGGGGTTGTTCTTGGCGGGGCCGGCGCTGGTGCAAGCAGCGATTGGGCAAAAAACTTCAGCCGAAGATTTGGGTGGCGCGAAAATGCACGCGCAAATCAGCGGCACCGTAGATTTTCGCGAGCCCAACGACGAAGCGTGCCTGGCAAGAATTCGCGCGCTGGCGGATAAATTGGGCGCGCCAAACGCTACTCCCTTCAGTCACACGCATTCGCGCGATCCGCTTTATCCTGCCGAGGACATTTATGGAATTTTCTCGAGCGATCCCGGGAAACAATATGACATGCGCGAAATCATCGCGCGTACTGTGGATGCCAGCGAATTTGAGGAGTATCGCGCGGAGTATGGCGAGACTTTGCTATGCGGATACGCGCGCATCGGCGGCTGGGCGGTGGGAATCGTCGCCAATCAGAAAAAACATGTGCAGACGCTGGCTCGCGGCTCAGATCAAAAGCGCATGGAATTCGGCGGCGTGATTTACACGGAATCGGCCGAGAAAGCCGCGCGATTTATTTTAGATTGCAACCAGCATCGCATTCCGCTGGTTTTTCTGCACGATGTGAATGGCTTTATGGTGGGCAAGGACGCGGAGTGGAGCGGCATTATTCGTGCCGGAGCGAAAATGGTGAACGCCGTGGCCAACAGCGTGGTGCCTAAGATTTCCGTGATCTGCGGGGGAAGTTTTGGCGCTGGGCATTATGCCATGTGCGGCAAAGCGTACGATCCACGCTTCATGTTTGCGTGGCCTACAGCGCGTTACGCGGTGATGAGCGGCGACGCGGCCGCAGAGACACTGGTGGAAATTAAATGGAAACAGCTGGAACGCGCGGGGAAGAACCTTTCTGAAAAAGATAAAAAGGAATTACGGGAATCGGTGCGCGCCACTTACGAACATCAGACCGATCCGCGCTACGCTGCGGCGCGCCTGTGGGTCGACGCCATAATTGATCCCGCGCACACGCGCGAAGCGCTGATTTGGGCGCTCGACTGCGCCGCGCTAAATCCCGACATTCGCGAATTCAAGACCGGAGTTTTACAAACGTGATTAGCACGCGGTTAACTTTTCTTTCGTCGCTAGGCGCTTGGGTTTTCGTTACGTTCACTTCGTTAACCGCGGAAAGAAACGGGTCACGATGCCCGAAAATGTAAAGCTCATCGAATGTCCGAGGGATGCGTGGCAGGGGTTGCCGGAATTTATTCCCACCGAATATAAAGTGGAATATTTGAAAGCGCTGAGGGCCGCAGGTTTCCGCCACATTGACGCGGTCAGTTTTGTTTCGCCTAAACTCGTAAAACAAATGGCTGACAGCGAAGAGGTAATGTCCAAACTGAATGCTTCTCTTTCTGGCGACACAGACCCGCCCGAAATTATCGGCATCGTTGTAAATAGGAAAGGTTTGGAACGTGCGCTCGTGACCTCAGGCGTTACCACCATCGGGTATCCGTATTCCATTTCCGCTTATTTTCGACGCGCTAATGCCAATATGACGCGTGCCGAATCGCGTCTGATGGTTGAAACACTGAAAAAATATACGGCCGCGGCCAAGCGCGACCTCGTAATTTACATCTCCATGGCCTTTGGCAATCCTTACGATGAACCTTGGGGAGTGGAAATCGTCACGGAGACGCTGGAGTGGCTGAAGGACATTCGCGTCCGCACCGTTTCGTTGGCGGACACCGTAGGAAACGCGTCTCCAGAAATTGTCGGCGAGGTGTATCGCGCCGCTAAAAACCACGTTGCCGGGATCGAGCTGGGAGTGCATTTGCACAGCCGGCCGGAAAGTGCGGAGGAGAAAATTCTGGCGGCATATGAAGCGGGTTGCCGGCGCTTTGACAGTGCGCTCACGGGACTCGGCGGCTGTCCTTTTGCAGGAGATCAGCTCGTAGGCAATATCGCAACCGAGAATGTGTTGGCTGCGCTGCGTAAGGCGGGCGCTGATTTAGGTATCGAAGTCGCGCCTCTGGCTGGCGTGCTGCAAATGACCAACGAAATTCGCGGCAAGTACGCGCACGCGCCGGTTGCAAATTAGTATGCTTGCACGCACGGGTGTCCGGGGTTAGGAGTTCCGCTATGTACGAGACATTGCTTCTCGAATTTTCCGGCGAACTGGCGATTCTTACGCTGAATCGTCCCGAGAAACGCAACGCCATTTCCACCCAGATGCTCGCGGATTTGCAATCCGCTTTAGACGCCATGGAACGAAGTCCTGCGCGCGTAGGAATCCTTACCGGCGCGGGCAAAGCTTTTTGCGCGGGCATGGATCTGGAGATGCTAGCTTCCATCGCGCAGCATTCCCCGCTAGAGAACATGGAAGATTCACGGCGGATGGCGCGGATGTTCCGGCGAATTTGGAGTTTTTCCAAGCCTTTGATCGCCGCGGTAAATGGAGCGGCACTGGCCGGCGGATGTAGCATTGCCACCTTATGCGATTTTACGGTGGCGGTTCCGGAAGCGAAATTCGGATACACGGAAGTTAGAATTGGATTTCTGCCGGCTATTGTATCGGTTTTTCTTACGCGCCAGATTGGTGAGAAGCGCGCGCGCGATTTGTTGCTTACGGGCCGCGTGATTTTTGCGGCAGAAGCGAAAGAGTTTGGCCTGGTTACGGAAATCGTGGCGCCGGAACATTTGCAGCAACGAGCGCGCGAATTGGCCGGCACGTTGATCGAAGCGAGCCCCAGCAGCCTTACGCGCACGAAATGCCTGTTGACAAGCGCGGCAGCAGCCAGCGTGGATGCCGACCTGGAACGCGCGGTGCTTGAAAATGCCCGTATTCGCAGTACTCCGGATTTCAAAGAAGGGTTGGCGTCATTTTTGGAAGAGCGCAAACCGATTTGGCGTGGTGATTCGGAATGAAGTTCCGTAAAAGCGAAATTTAGACCTCTGGAAATACGTAGGGACTACGAATGATGGATCATCACGACGCAACGGTGCGCGTGCGTTACGCCGAAACCGACCAGATGGGCGTGGTGTATCACGCGAATTATCTGGTGTGGTTTGAAGTGGGTCGCGTGGAGATGATTCGCGCTTTAGGCATTGAGTACAAGCGCATGGAAGTTGATGACGATTGTCACATCGTAGTGGCCGATGCGCATTGCCGCTATTGTCGTCCCGCGCGGTACGACGACGTGTTACGTATCCGCACGCGCGTCCTTGAATCCCACAATCGCACCATCCGTTTTTCGTATGAAGTATTTCGCGACCCGGACGGCCAGTTGCTCGCTACCGGCGAGACGACGCACGTGATCTGCGCGGGCAACGGACGCCCAAAACTTTTGCCGGAGAAATATCGCAGCATCTTCCGCGCCATTGTGACGGAACGTCCCCATCGGAGAAAGGCATGAGCATTGCCCTGACCGGCAACGATCTTACGTTTGCGCAACTTTACGCGGTGGCCTTGCGCGGAGAGGAAGTTACTCTAGCTCCCAGCGCGGTCGAGAAGATGAATGCATCGCGCGCGGTGGTGGATCGTCTGGTGGCGTCCGGCGCGACCGCGTATGGCATTAACACGGGATTCGGCAAGCTGGCTTCGGTGCGAATTTCCGCCGAGCAGGTCCGTCAACTTCAAGTGAATCTGGTGAGGTCGCACGCGTGCGGCGTGGGCCCACCGCTGAGCGAAACAGAAACTCGCGCGATTATGCTGTTACGTGCCAACGCGCTGGCAAAAGGCTTAAGCGGCGTTCGTCCGCAGGTGGTGGATACACTTTGCAAGATGCTGAGCGCTAAAGTGCATCCGGTGGTTCCTTCCCAGGGGTCGGTCGGCGCATCGGGCGACCTTGCCCCGCTTGCGCACCTCGCGCAGGTGTTGATGGGCGAGGGACGCGCCGTCTACAAAGGCGAAATTCTGGACGGCGGCGAAGCCATGAAGCGCGCGGGAATCGCGCGGGTGACGCTAGTGGCTAAAGAAGGGCTTTCTCTACTTAATGGAACACAAGGGATGCTTGCCTTGCTCAGCCTGGGGCTTTATGAAGCGGACATCCTGATGGATACGGCGGATGTGGCTTCAGCGCTTTCGCTGGACGCGCTTCGCGGAAGCCCGGCCGCTTTTGACGCAAGAATCATGGGCGCGCGCGCTTATCCCGGCGCAGCGATCACGGCGCGCAACGTTGCGCGACTCAATGCAGGCAGCCAAATCCGCGAATCGCATCGCTCGTCCGAGCAGGATCCGCGCGTTCAGGATGCGTATAGCTTGCGGTGCACGCCGCAAGTTCACGGCGCGGTGCGCGATTCGCTGGAGCAAGCGCGCGAGATGACAAAGGTGGAACTGAACAGCGCAACCGACAATCCGCTGGTGTTCGTTCGCGATGCGCAAAACGGCGACATCGTGAGCGGCGGAAATTTTCATGGCCAGCCATTGGCGATGGCCGCGGACCAAGTGGCGATCGCGCTGGCCACGCTCGGCGGAATCGTCGAGCGGCGGATCGAGCAGATGACCAATCCACTGACCAGCATGCTGCCGGCGTTTCTTACTCCGGAACCGGGGTTGAATTCCGGGTTCATGATCGCGCAAGTAACCGCGGCGGCGCTGACCAGCGAGAATAAGTCGCTGGCAACGCCGCATTCGGTGGACTCGATTTCGACTTCCGGCAACCAGGAAGATTATGTTTCGATGGGCATGAGTGCGGCGCGGCGCCTGGCACGCATGCTGACTAACCTGCGCCATATTATTGCCATTGAGCTGCTGTGCGCATGCCAGGGGATCGATTTGCTGGCTCCCCAGCAGACCGGAAGCTTGGCGAAGAAGGCTTACGACAGTGTGCGCACAAAGTCCGCGAAGTTGACCGAGGATCGCTCGCTGGCGGCGGACATTGTGGAGGTATCGGCATTGGTTGCGCGGGCTACTTTTTCAAGCATTCTTCCCGAGGTTGCACCATGATGCCTTTCGGCATCCGGCGTCCGGCTTTCTTCGCTGAAGGCAAAGATCCTACGAGTTGAGAAAAGGCTAACGATCAGGGCTGCCAGAAAGCATATGAGTCTGTTGAAAAATCAGGTGCGTGAGAGAAGTAAGTTTTGTGGAGGAATTTTACCTCAGCGCTTTTGATACCTTTTCAAATCGTAGATCGTCGCGAGCCGCTCCTTGTTTCTGAAACACTCAGATAGTGCTGAGTTC
>DATNMX010000011.1:0-2580 GCA_035602135.1 Candidatus Dormiibacterota bacterium | reverse complement strand
CCACCGTGTTGTTCAAACACGAGAGTCTCCGATTTCACCCTATGCCCCTTCGGATAACCAAAGAAAGTCATAGGCCACGAGTCTCCAATAGGACCATGAGTTGCCGCTTATCTGAGCGGATAACCGTCCGGCTTGTTTGTTTCAAGAAACGCATGGCGCCGTCACGACCGTGAAATGGAACCACAGGCGGGAAGAAGAATCTCACCGTTTGGTGTGACGAAACGAAGCAACTACTTCCTGAGGAAGACCACTCGTCGATCGCGAGTCCACGTTCCAACAATTGGGCAGAATGCCGAGACAAAAAAGTGTCGGCACCGAGCCGACGGGGAGATATGTCTCTTGACATTCCCTTTTATAGGACTTCTCCGGGACAACCTTCAGTTCGATTGATGAGCGCACTGCGCCGCTATGTCATGGTTGGCTTAAACACTTTGGATTGACCCCGGTCCCCAGACTCTCGGCGCGCTTGCCAATCTTTTTCAATGTCGCTTCAAGAGCTCGCAACTCTTTCGGGCTCGCATCGGCAAAGACTTTCCTGATTTCGGCTGCGTGTTTGCGAAAAATCGGCGCGATCAATTCTTTGCCTTTTGCCGTGAGCGACACGACGCGGACGCGCCGATCCTCGGGACTCTCGACCCGGCTTACCAGGCCCCTTTCGACGAGGCGGTCAACGGCCGTACTGATCGAGCCGGGCGTAAGGTGGACCTTTGGCCCGATCGTATTCACCGGCAAAGGCCCTTTGTTGAGGAGCACTTCCAGTATCCGGAAGTCGGTATCGTCGATTCCCGTCTCCTCAAGTCCCGCGTAGAGATACCTCGCGGCCGCGTGGAACGCCTTCCCCAATACCAGCCAACAGTGAACCGGGTCTCGCGAGTTCTTGTCCATGGCGAAACTATTTTGCTCCTTTATATAACCGATGTCCAGCAGAATGTATCTATGTCAATAGACTTGGCATCAATGAATACTGGAAGAGAGGCACACTGCATATGGAACGCACAAATAAGAAGCTCATCGCCGTAGTGGGCGCAACGGGGCAACAAGGAGGCGCGGTAGTACGCGCCCTTCAAGCCGGCAATCAATTCAAGGTGCGCGCCCTGACTCGCAATCCGGCCAAGCATCGCGAACTCGCCGACGAAGTCATCCAAGCGGATTTGAATCGCCCCGAAACCCTTGCGACCGCATTTGCAGGGGCGCATGGCGTATTTCTAGTCACTAACTTTCGGGAAGAAGGTACCGACGAGGTCGAGCAGGCAACCGCTGCGGTACGCGCCGCCAAGAAAGCCGGTGTCAAACACTTTATCTGGTCCACGCTGCCTGATGTAGAAGCGATCAGCGGCGGCAAGCTCCACGTTCCCCACTTTACCGGGAAGGCCAAGATTGATCGGATAGTGAAAGAAGCCGGGTTTGCGAATCATACGTTCGTCATCGCGCCTTTCTACTATCAGAACCTTATCGGCGTTCTTGCTCCGCAAAAACAGACTGACGGATCCGCGAGCTGGGCTCTCCCGCTTGATCCAACGGTGCGGAGTATTCACATGGGGGACATTACGGAACTTGGCGACATCGTCGCTGGAGTATTCGCTCACCCCGATCAGGCAGGCCATGGCGAGTACCTGCCCCTAGTCGGCGATTTCATGAGCTTCAATGAAATCATCGATACGCTAAATCGACAGGGTCACAACTTCTCTTTCAATCAAGTGCCAAAGGAAGTCTTCGCGGGTCTCTTTGCTGGAGCCGCTGAGATCGCGGAAATGTTCGATTACTTCCAGACGCACACGTACTTAGGTTCCGATTCGCGCGACCAAATCGCGCTTGCCAACAAAATAGCGGGCCGACAGCCAACCGAGTTTTCGGCGTGGGCTCGAGGGAATTTCCCGGCTCCAAAGAACGCCCAGTCAGCAGCACGCTGATTGAAAACAGAAGGAAATCGATTTTGGCCGGTGCAGACAAACTTAGTTTGCGCGGTTGTTCGTAAGCAGAAAAAGCAAAAGGAGGAAGTTCATGGCAACGGATTCGATCGCAATTTCCAAGAATGCGGAGGCAACAAGCTTTTGGCAGGGTGCAGTGGTCGTTTTGGGACGGTTTTTGTTCGCGCTGATTTTCCTGATGGCTGGAGCCAATCATTTTAACAAGCAAACCATCGGCTATGCGGCTTCGCAAGGTGTGCCCTTGGCTGCGATCGCGGTTCCACTCTCTGGCGTGCTGGCGATTGCCGGCGGCTTGAGCATCTTATTGGGTTATCGCGCAAAACTGGGCGCCTGGCTCATCGTGCTGTTCTTGATTCCGGTCAGCTTGATGATGCATAAGTTCTGGACGGTAACCGATCCTATGATGGCGCAGCTCCAAATGATTCTGTTCATGAAGAATGTCTCCATGCTCGGCGGCGCCCTGCTGGTTTCTCAGTTTGGAGCAGGCCCGTTCAGCCTTGATGCCCGTCGCTCGCGCTGAACGCACCTAAGAGAGACAACCAAAATGCGCAATCAAGCTGAACCATCGAACTTTGCTGCCATCAAAACCCCGATCTCACAGGAGGCTCTCGACCAGCTATTTTCCCAAGCGCGGACCCACTCTACGTGGCTT
>DATNMX010000010.1:0-24902 GCA_035602135.1 Candidatus Dormiibacterota bacterium | reverse complement strand
GGTAAGAGCTTCGAGGAAGTAGGAGTGGAGTCCTTCGTGGCCTTCACGGAAGACGGGATCCCTGTTTCCAGCATGGGCGTTGATTTTCGTGACTGGAATAACGATGGCAAGCCCAGCCTATTTGTCACCGCCCTTGGACGTGAAACATTCCCGCTGTTCCGTAATGAGGGCACCGGATCTTTTAGTGTGGATACCTACAAGGCAGGGATAGGATTTCCCAGTCTAAAGATGAGCGGCTGGGGCAATGGCATTTATGACTTCGATAACGATGGTTTTAAGGATCTATTCACCGCCAACTCGCACGTCAGTGACAACGCCGATGACGACCCTCAGCAACACTACCGCCAGGCAAACGCCGTGTTCCAGAATCTCCAGGATGGGACATTCCGCGATGTAAGCACGCAAGCCGGGCCGGATATGCAAGTCCGTGCCGCTCATCGTGGGTGTGCGTTCGGCGATCTCAATAACGACGGCAAGATTGATGTAGTTGTATCCGCCATTGGTGATCATGCCGAATTGCTTTACAACACCACAACCAACAGCAACCATTGGATTCTGCTTCGGACGATTGGCGTCAAAAGCAACCGAGACGGAATTGGCGCGCGCATCAAAGTCACAGGAGAATCCGGCTTGGTGCAATACAACCATGTAACCACTGCGGGGAGTTTCGCTAGTTCCTCGGATAAGCGCGTCCATTTTGGGCTGGGCCGTGATACACGAATCAAAGAAATTGAGTTGCGCTGGCCCAGCGGAAGGATTCAGGTTCTGCAAAACGTCAAGGCCGATCAAATCCTGAAGATCACCGAGAGCGAGAAATGAAAGCGATTTTGGTTCTTCTAACGGCGCTCTGGGCGCCGTGGCCGACCTCTGCCGGACAGTGCGCGGGAGCAGAGAAGCCACTTCAATCGGTTTCCAGCGCGCTGGCCAGTGAGGCGCTGGACAAGGCTGAGCAGATTCTTGATTCCCTGGAGCAATCCTATCCGAACTGTCCCGAGACTCTGCTTGACCGCGCGCGACTCTTGGCCTTGAAAGGAGACGTGACGGCTGCCGAGGACGCATTCGTTCGTTACCAGGAACTGGCGCCGGATGCGTCCCGAGGCTACGCCTACCTTGGTCGCTTTTTGTTGGAGCAAAGACAGTATGCGCGCGCCGACTCTACCTCACTCGTCGCATTGGAAAAGAACCCCAGCGAACCTGCCGCCCTGGCTCTGCGAGGCGAAATTCTAGTCATGAAAGGGCAAGTGAAAGAGGGCACGAGCTTACTTCAGCACGCCTGCCAAATCGATCCCGATAACGTCGACGCGAATTTTCAGTTAGGGACTCTGTATGACATGGAAAACCGCCACGCAGACGCAGTAAAACACTTCGAAAGAGTTGTAGCGATAGATGCAAGCGATCCACGTGCTTGGGATTATTTGGCTCTGAATATAGAAGTAGTGGGAGAAGTGGACCGCGCGGGCGAGGCCTACCGAAAGGCTGAGGCCGTCAATCGGCGTGGGCGCCACTTCGATGCCTTCCTGGATTACAACTACGGGAGGTTTCTGATGAAAGGCAACCAGCTCAAAGGAGCCAAAGAGCACCTGGATCGCGCCGTGGAGCTGACCCCAAACGTCCGGGCGGTTTGGTACGAACGCGCCAAAGTGAATTTGAGCATGAAGAACTACGAGGATGCTAGAGCCGATGGTGAGAGAGCGGCGACCCTGCGCGACACGGGAGGCGTAATTCTTGACCTGCAGATTTATGCCTTGCTAGAGCAAATTTACGGCAGACTCGGCAACAAGGAATTGGCGAGCAAATATGCCGCTCTGAGCCGCGTAACGCCCGTGCCCATCAAAGAAACCCGCTAAGTGATAACCTCGGTTCCCCAATCGAATCGGTTCAATGTCAATTGTCGCTTGCTTGGACTTTACGGACACAAATAGGCGCGCACGTTATCCTCATGACCTGAGAACTGTTAGTTTGCCTATGTATTTAGTGTCCCCGAATCCATGAAGTGGTTTAGGTCTCAACTAGGTCTCATTATGCGGATTTTCTTTGGTTCGTAAGCGACACCAAGACAAGCCCTTAGTGTGACCACGGCCTGCTACGAACCAGAAAGTCGGAAGTGGGCCGGGAAGCGCCAACTGAGCCCGTCGTACCATGACGGACATTTCGATATGGCGGAAAAGCGGACATTTCTACTTTGCGTTGACAGTCCATGACTTAATCTTCCAATCTGTGGTTTATCCATATTTTCAGTGATCCTTCAGTTGATCCACTCACACCGTGGACGATACGATGGGACGCGAGATAACCGAGGCTTGCAGGCGACGGCTGACAGCCGCGCCCGCGAAGGGTTTACCCGCCGCATCGCGCCAGTCTCGATGATTCTGGTCGAGTGACAGCGCATTCGGACACAATTCCAATGCTGGTTAGCTTGGGCGGACAGGGATCTTGGACCGGAGGGAGAAAACGTGCAAGTGGTGGCCGGAGTGGATCTTGGCGGAACTGCCGTCAACTATACATTGGTGAATCGGGAAGAACAGTTTCTGATCGAGGGTTTGTGCGAGCACCCTGCGCTTGCGAAGCAGGGGCCAGAAGTCTGCCTGCGGCAGATCGAAGACGGACTCAAGATCGCGGCTGAAAAGTCGCAAGTTCTTTTTTCAGAGATCGTCGCGGTCGGGCTGGACACTCCTGGTCCGGCTAGTGCGGCGGGTTTGCTGAGCGCCAAAGGTTCTACGAATTTCGTGCATCCGAAGTGGGCGGGATTCGATATCCGCGAGGGGCTCGCACAGAGGCTCGGCAAACCGGTGAGCTATTTGAATGATGGGAATGCGGGTGCGTTGTGGGGACACTTCACGATTTTTGGCGCCAAGGGCAAAGAAACGTCGATTTCGGTGGTCATCGGCACTGGGCTAGGCGGTGGCGTCATCCTGGATGGCAACGTCGTTAAGGGCAGAAAGGGATTTGGCGGAGAATTGGGCCACGTGCTGATTCCATACCAAAGCATCGTTGGAATTAGCGGGCTGACGCCGGAGTGCAATTGCGGGCGCATAGGGGATTTGGAGTCGCTGTGCTCGCTGACCGCCATCGAAAAATCTTTTCTGCCATTTTTCCTGCCGCGGTATCCCGAGCACGATCTTGGAAAATTAGGAGACCTGCACCGTGCGGCGAAGCTGGTGCGTAGTCTGGCGGACAAAGGTGACGCGATGTGCCGAGAGATTTTCCGGGTTCAGGCAAATGCATTGGGACTTTTCTTCGATGAGATGGTGAATACGTTTGACCCGGATGCGTTGATCGTTGGCGGGGGTGCTCTGGAAACGAGTCCGGAATTTCAGAGCTGGTTTATAGAAGAGATCCGCACGGGCATGCCTACCCAGCGGGAGGAGCAGGCCGACATTCCAATTTACCTGATGCCCGATGGTGACACCGCCGGGGCACGGGGCGCGGCTATCGAAGCGTTAAAGCTCGCCAGACGAGGCGGTCTCGCGTAACGATTTGAGCTCCACTTGCCTGTGAAGTCGGTCAAGCGGAGATTGCTTCCGGTTGGCCGACCTTCAGCACAGAATCTCGGCTTTCGATTCCCACATCGTTGTTTGTAGACCTTCTGCGCTTTCCGAAGTCGTAATGGAAGACGTTGCATTCAGCTTGCTCAGGAGTCGCCACAGGAAATCACCGCTTCAGCTTTGGGGTGCGGGTCCAAGCATTTCTGTGTCGTATTTCTTGTAGACCGTCATCAACTCGGCGAGGAACGCGGGACTGCCGTACGGCAAATGGCGAGCAGTCGTTTCTTCCCTTCTGCGGGGGCATAGCTCTTCAAGCGGCCCCCGGATTGTGCCCGGATTACAGGTAGCGCCCTCTATTTTGCAGCTGTGCTTTTGTGAGCCGAATGCGGCGCGCTGGAATCTGATACCGTCAGATAATCAGCCGGGAGGGCTCGATGCGTCCCAAAACTGATGGCATCCTGGAATCCTCTTTGTACGTCAGCGATGTGCCTCGCTCCGTTCGCTTCTATCAGAAGACTTTCGGATTCTCTATTATCAGTGAATTCGGGGAGCGGGGTTGCGCGATGCACGCAGGAACACGCCAGGTACTGCTGTTATTCAAAAAGGGAGCTTCGCGTGCGATCTCATCGCCACACGATGGGGACGGCGAACTACACCTTGCGTTCGCAATCCCAACCGCCGAATTGGCCAAATGGGAGTCGTTGCTCCAGGAGAGAGGGATCGCAGTGGAAGAGAAGCGCAAGTGGGAAGCGGGAGGCTGGAGCCTCTACTTTCGAGACCCGGATCGCCATTTAATCGAACTTGCCACGCCGGGCACGTGGTCGGTGTATTGAAAATAGCGGGCGCTGGCAGCCTGCACCGACGTGTGGGTCTCTCACAAACTAGGCACTTTTTGCCGTCCACGTTGTCTTACTCGGCTGGATGTTTTGATTCAGGCGGAAGAAGTTCGTAGGGTCGTATTTCTGCTTCAGCGCAAACAGGCGCTCATAATTCAGCCCGTAAGCTTGCCGGATGCGCTGTTCACCCTCATCGCCAAGATCATTCACGTAGGCATCACGCTCAAAGAAGGGTTGCATAGCCGTCCAGCAATCCCTTGCCCAGCCGGTATGTGTCCCAGTGTCATAGGCCATTGAAGTGACCTGCGTAGAATGGAAATCGGTTCCGGAACTCGAATCACTGAAGTCTTCGCTTCCCGGCTGGAGATTACAATCGTCCTCATGGAAGTGGAAGTGGGCGCTACCCCCCTTGTTTCCGGGAACATCGCCCGTTCCGTCTGCCTCGCGACAGACTCCGCCGCCCGCGCCCGCGCCCGGAACAAAATCGTAGGCGCGAACGACATCGATTAGGTCGAATAAGACGACGCCGATCGGACCGCTGAAAGCCTTGAAGCTACCGCCGGCATCCGGGGGAACGCTCTCCGGTGGCGCGAGCAGCGTCATCGTGCTTGCGGTGACGCTGTAGAGGCGGCTGCTAATCGGAGCCACCCCTGTGTCGAGGCTCACGTCGGCTATTGGGACGTCGATTGTGATCTTTCCGAAGGGTCCGGTCACGCACGAGCAGGCGCCGGGAGCGGTGATCTGCTTCGTCCCCGGTCCTGCTCGGCGGCGGCGTGATGCCATCCTGAAGAAAATGGCCGCCCAGGGTGAACTCTCGCGAAACATTAATATCCAGGCAGGTGCGATCGGGAATCATGGGCGCCATCGAAGGCCTCCTTCGTGATCAGCATTTGGCCCGGACATCGCGTTTCCCGGCCACCTATTCGCAGGCAGATTCTCGCGTAATTTTCTCCACTTTCCTCTCTGCCTGCCTGACCAAGTGAATCTAACGTGATTGAAATCGTTACGGCCTTTTAGCTGAACAGCGAAGTTTCTTGACGGTTTATACGAGGTCTATCCAGTTCGGTCAGTCCTTTTTCGTTCCATAGCTTACAGAACAATTCGATTGTTGCTGGCGCATGGCCCGCATAGTGATTGTTGGCGTAGGCATAGACCAGCACCCCGCGTTTCCTGATCTGGTAGCAATAATCAACCCAACTGCTGAGTTCGCTAGTGCGATCAACAATGGTTTTGCCCCAGGTCGTTGTCTGCTTCTCGATTCCTTTACGATCGCCAAGCCATCGGATGTATGTCCAGTCGGTTGTGATCGGATCAAATTTCAATTCTGCCGGACCTGGCATGAATGATCGATCCTGAAGCACTAGAGCGATCTTCTGATCCCGCAGGAGGTTTGCAAATTCAGCATCGAGCCAGCCTCGGTTGCGAATCTCAATTGCAAAGTTGTGAGCTTCAGGAAGCTTTTTGAGAAAAGGAACGAGCCTGTCTAGAAATTCATGTCGTCGGTCGCGAACGATGCTCGGGCTGAAAAAGGGAAACTGAAAAACAATCGGACCAAGCCTTGGGCCGAGGATATTCATCGTATCGAGAAACTGCTTGAGGTCAGCAGCGCAGTCCACAAGCACTTTCTGGTGCGTGATGACCTGAGGAACTTTGACGGAGAATATAAATCCCTCGGGAGTTCGAGCGGCCCAGTTGTTGACCGTGCGAGCAGAAGGACATCCGTAAAACGTAGAGTCCACCTCGACCGTATGAAAATGTTCCGCGTAGAATGCGAGGTAGTCGGCTGACTTCATTCCCTTTGGATAGAACACTCCCTCCCAACCTTTGGCCGTGAAAGATGAAGTCCCAAGAAGGATCGGCGGATGGCTCACGTTGGAGAGTATAGCGAACCCCTCTCGCATACTGCTCGGTCCGATGGTAACTAATGGGATGGTCCGCCGCTTTTACCGAGCCAACGGGGCGGTTATAAGAGGTGGAGGAGGCGTCCCATGGAACTACACACCATCGGCATTGATCTTGGTAAGACAGTTTTTCATCTGGTCGGGCTTAACCTGCGCGGCGAGGTCGTGGTGCGCAAAAAGTTCTCGCGCACACAGCTGCTGCGCTTCACCGCCAACGTACACGTCGGATTGATTGGCATGGAAGCCTGCGGGGGTTCGCATTTTCTTGGCCGGGCACTGCGGGAACAGAGACACGAGGTGCGGCTGATACCGGCGCAGTATGTGAAGCCCTACGTAAAGACGAACAAGAGCGACTACATCGATGCCGAGGCGATCGCGGAGGCTGTCTCACGACCCACGATGCGCTTCGTGCCGATCAAGACCGATGACCAGCTGGATATGCAGTCCCTGCATCGCGTGCGCGAGCGCTGGGTGATGCGTCGCACGGCAGTCATCAACCAGATTCGCAGCTTGCTACTCGAACGTGGCATTACTCTGCGGAAGGGACGGCGCTATGTGGATGCCGCTTTACCACTGATCCTGGAAGACGCCGACGCGAAACTGTCTGGTGCAGCACGCATGCTGTTGGCCCAACTGAAGCTGGAACTTGATCAGTTGGCTGCGCGCATTGACGAGGCCGATGCGGTGATCGGGAAGACCGCTCATGAGAACGAAGCTTGCCAACGGCTGGTGGCCATCCCTGGCATCGGACCCGTCACGGCCACCGCACTCATCGCGACGATCGGCAACGGAGGGGCGTTTCATAAGGGTCGAGAGTTCGCGGCCTGGTTGGGGATCGTTCCGCGCGAACACTCCACCGGCGGCCAGCAGAAGCTGCTCGGTATCAGCAAACGTGGTAACTCCTACTTGCGAAGACTTTTCGTGCAAGGCGCACGTGCGGTCATGCAACAGCGCTCGAAGCAGTCATTGGGTCTGAGTGCGTGGCTGGCACAGCTCACTGCGCGTACGCACCGCAACGTCGCCGCTGTGGCGTTAGCGAATAAGCTTGCCCGCATAGCCTGGGCCGTGCTCGCCAAGAATGAACAATATCGGCCCCAAGTGTTGGCCCACGTGGCTGCAGCCTAGCGACGACTGCGAGATCATGACTTCCTGCCAGGTCTGCTGGCGAATAAGGAGATGGCACAACGGTCGAACCCGGCACTCTCCAAACCCGGAACCCGGAAAAGTCTCTCAAGACTGCCTAACTAATGGGGAAGAGAGTGCAGCGCATTCCATCCTGGCCAGGAGTGATTCACTCCAACAAAGGCCGTATACATTTGCGCAGACCAACCTTGTGACATCCTCACTTTTTCGCTTGCGGCGACGCGGCGGACCATACATTCCGGGTTGCCGACCTCCATGATAAGTCCGTGTCAAGAGGGCAAAAGCTCTCCCGGCGCGCTTTGGAGAAGCGCGTGAATGAAATTCTTTGGGGCCTTCAGCTCGCGATTGTTGCCTCTCGGCAGTTGTTCCTGCTTTCAGCAGAACCAGACATCCATTTGCTGTCTCAGCCACCAATGGCCTCCACAGAAGATTGAGTTAGTGATCTCCTGCCCAGTCTTGAAACAATCCGAAGGGAGCATCCGGAGCTTGCACTCCTTCGCCCAGTCGGCAACTAGCAAGACCTGGCAGGCCGCAGGCCGAAGAATCTCGATTATTTGTCCAGGCAGCAGCTTTAGGCTGCCGCTTGGTTTTTCTTCTCTACTACCAGGAAGTCTCTCTGGCTACGATCGATCGCCACCAAATAGGCAACGAGCTTGCGCGCCACCGCGAGGGTAGCGCGATTCGCGTTTCCTTTCTGTTTCTCCCGGTCGTAAAGCAAAGCCAATTCCGGACTCAGTCGAGGTGCCATCTTGGCCGCCTCTACTAGCACGCACTGCAGATGCTTGTTGCGTTGTTTCGAGAGTGGCGTGCGCTTGGTGATATTGGCCGAACTTCTCTCCGCACCGCACAGTCCACAATAACTGACGGCTTTCTTGATCGATGAAAAGCGGCTCACCTCACCAACTTCGAGCGCCCAGGTCAGTGCTGTGATCGGACCCACGGCTGGGATGGTCATGAGTCGCTCCACCCGTTCGACTAAAAACCGATCGCGTGCCAGCGAGCGTATCAAAGCACTTTCCGTCTTCTGCAGGCGTACCAGCGTTTCACGGCAGAGCTGCAGTAATGGCCGCAGGCTCTCATCGATGTCCGGGTTGGTCTTCAGCAGCTCACGGAAGTACCCGACCTTGTGTAGCTTCTGCTTGTTGTAACTCACGCCGGCCTCCATCAGCAGGCCGGAGATTCTATTCTTCAACTGCACCGTCTGACGGACTAACAGATTTCGATACCGCAGCGTGCGCCGTCGTTCCCGAATTTGGGTCGAGGCCATATAGCACTCCGGCAGGAAATCGCAACGCAGACCGTCGGCGATCTTGTTGGCATCGATGCGGTCGTTCTTCTTCTTGGCTGCTGCAATGGCCCGCAGCATCAGTGGATGCGCTACTTTCACTGCGGCCGCATGAGGCCGGAGGTGATCGTAGATCCAACCGGTGAAGATGGTGGCTTCCATTGCTACCATCCACGGCCGCGGGAGAGTCTTCATCCATAGGTCCAGATCGAAGCGCGTTGCTGGAATCTTGCCTTCGGCATGAATCCGACCGCTTCCATCCTTCACGCAGTAATTGATCGTTTTCTTGTGAACATCTAAGCCGATGTAATACATACTTTCCATGGGGAGCCTCCTTGGTTGTGTCTGAATCAGCGGGGTCGCTGAGTTCAGTATTTCTACACCAAGCGCTCCTCCTGGACTTATACATTCAAACAATCCGGGAGTTATCGCGTGATGGCTCGAATCGAACTGCCGAGTACGGCCACTTCTACGGCCAGCGCGTTATAAGGAAACTGAGCGTAGGCGTCGAGCGCCTGTCCACCATGTCCCCTGGCTCCCTTTTCCCTTGACCCTTCTTGCTCGAAAGCATACAGTTCGTCGCACGGTTCGAAGAGACTCTCGCATGCAAGACGCTCTTTCTCGCCGACGATTTCTCTTCCACAGTGTCAGCGGTATCTCCGCCACTTGGATTGCTACACACTGGCCTGCCGCCCTCGCAGCCGCGCAACACGCGCATAATTCAGCGCAATCGGCCGCTCCGCCAGGATTCGAATTCTTCACTCCAGATCTGGCCGCGGAAGTCGCCGCCGTCGCCGCCCGCATCATTCCCACCGACGAGACGCCCGGTGCTCGCGAGGCCGGAGTCGTTTATTTCATCGATCGCGCACTCGCCACCTTCGCGAGGGATGACCGGAAGCTTTACGCCGAAGGAATGACTGAACTGCAAGCCAGGGCCCGTGAAATGTTTCCTGTTGTCGAAAAATTCTCAGTCGCAACTGCAGAGCAGCAAGACGAGATCCTTCGCTCGCTTGACAAGAACGGGGCATCCAACGACCGGCCCTTCCGCTCTCGGCCCCTTGCACAGAATTTCTTCGAAACGCTCCGCCAGCACACGATCGCTGGCTTTCTAATCGATCCCGATTCCGATCTCCACGGCAACCGCGAAGGTGTCGGGTGGCGAGTTATCGGTCGCGAGGGTGAACACGTGTTCCAGCCACCGTTCGGCTACTACGACAAGGACTATCGCGGCTGGCAACCGGCTGCCGCGGACCCGGAAAAAAAATGACCACAGGCCAGACAAAATACAGGACCTCCGACGAAGTGGATTTCGTCATTGTTGGTTCCGGCGCAGCCGGCGGAGTGCTCGCCAAAGAACTCTCCACCAATGGCTTTCGCGCGGTCGTGCTTGAGCAGGGGCCTTACCTCACCGAGGCGGATTTCACCCACAACGAGTTCGCGGTAGTAAACCAGAACCAGCTCACCAATCACCCGGAGCTTCAACCCACCACTTTCCGCAAGACGCCGCAGGATAAAGCCAAGCGCCACCGCGCGTACGTCCACGGCCGGATGGTCGGCGGCTCCAGCGTCCATTTCACCGCCAACTACTGGCGCTTCCATGAAATTGACTTCATCGAGCGCAGCAAAGTTGGACCGATTCCTGGAACCGGTTTCTGCGACTGGCCCATCACTTACGAAGACCTTGAGCCGTATTACACAAAAGTCGAATGGGAAATCGGCGTCTCTGGTCTCGCCGGCGCCAGCCCGTTCGATCCACCACGTTCGAAGCCGTATCCGATGCCGCCCCTGCCGACGAAATCTGGCGGAGTGATTTTCGAACGCGCCGCTAGGAAACTTGGCTGGCATCCGTTCCCCGCTCCGATGGCGATTCTTTCTCAGGCTCGCCCGGGTCGCAGCGCTTGCATCAACTGCGGTTTCTGCGAAAGCTTCGGCTGCGAAGTCGGCGCCAAGTCCAGCACCCTCGCGACCGTCATTCGAATGGCAGAAAAGACCGGCCGGTGCGAGATCCGGCCCAACTGCTACGTCCACCGCATCGAGACCAGCGCGAACGGCCGGGTCATCGGCGCGGCCTACTTCGACGAGAAGCGAAACGTCCATCTGCAAAAAGCCAAGGCCGTGGTTGTTTGTGCTAATGGAGCGGAGACTCCCCGCCTGCTGCTTCTTTCGGCGAATAAGGAATTCCCCAATGGCCTGGCCAATTCCAGCGGACTCGTAGGGAAGTATCTAATGATTAATTCCGGGCCATCCGGCGCGGGCGTTTTTGAACACCCCCTGAACGACTACAAAGGTTTCGCTGTCAGCCGCATCTTGCACGACTTCTACGAGCTCGATCCGCAAAAAGTCGGATTTTGTGGCGGCGGTGGGCTCGACGCGCGGTTCGACCTCGCGCCCATAAGTTTTGCCCTAAGCGGGGGCGGCTACGACACCCTGCCGCCAGGCACTCCGCCATGGGGAAAGGAATTCAAGGCTGCGCTGGCGCACAATTACACGCGCACGCTGCAAATCGTGTCACACGGCACGTCACTTCCCGTCGAAAACAACAGTTTTTCGCTGGATCCGGATCTCAAGGACGCCTGGGGGCTGCCGGCGCTGCGCATGACCTACAAGGATCATCCCGACGATCTCAAACTCGGCGCTTTCCTGCATGCCCGCATCATGGAACTCCTCGATGCCACGGATGCCAAACAGAAATGGGCTTCTCCCGTCGAGGAGCAGGACTTTGCTTACCACCTTCTCGGCACCTGCCGCATGGGGAATGATCCGAGGACCTCCGTCATCAACCCGGATCACCGCACACATGACATAAAGAATCTGTTTTTGTGCGATGGCAGCACTCTCGTTACCTCCGGTCGTGGCCAGCCCACTATGACCATTCAGGCCCTAGCCTACCGCGCCGCTGATCGCATCACTGCCCTGGCCAAGCGCGGCGATCTCGACGCCTGAGCTTTTTCCCCAACACGAGAATGGCTGACACTCAGGTTTGATCTATCCACCCGGGCGGTTGGCCTTCTAACGGGAGATGTGGTCAGCCCTTGTCACCTTGGTGATTGTTCCCGAGTGACGGGCAACCCGGAAGGAACCGAATTACTTCCTGTTTGCCGACGATCCGGGAGTTGAGGGAGTTCGCTCTCGCCTACGTGTTACACGGATACGATCAGAGCTTGTACATGTGACTCCTCCGGCCGACGGGAGGACTGAATTCGATGCCGCTACGCTGATCTAAGAAAATCGAGCATGAGCTTGGTGCAGCGATCCGGTTGATCCAACCAGACGAGGTGTCCGGCATTCGGAATGATTTCACAGCGGGCGTGGGGCGCCATAGCTGCCATCTCCTGCGCCAGAGACGGCGGCCCTTCGATGTCTTTGTCGCCCCAAATAAAAAGTGTAGGTGGCTGCAGATTTTTCAGTTCTGGACGCAGCGCATATGTGAGACCGGTGCGCTCGACGCCTTCCCTCGAGAGTTCTTCGAGCATGCTGTTCCAGCCTCGATTCGCTTCCGGCAGTGCGCTGGCGGCGTAGTCAGCTTCCAGAATCTCATTAGGCGCGCGGTCCCCGTTGGCCATCAAGAAGTGGTAGGCCGCTCGCGTACTTTCCAGCGACGGTTCCCCGGCGTTTGGCAGGCGGTGCCCTGGCGGCGGGGAACTTCCGGCGACGCCGCCAAGGAGCACCAATTTGGTCACCCGTTTCGGGGCAGCCAATGCAAACACAAGGGCCCAGTATCCGCCCATCGAGTTCCCGGCGATGGCAGCCTTGGGAAGATGCAACTCATCGAGGAGACTCGTCACGAAATCTATGGCGTGCTGGCGAAACGGAACACCGACGTAATCAAACTTGTCGGTTAGGCCGCAACCCGGGCGATCAGGTGCAAAACAGCGAAAACCTCCCTCGATCCCACCCAGCAACGGAGCAAGCTGCACAGCGACCGTTCCGCCGCCGTGAATCAGCACCACCGGATCGCCGTGCCCGGCGACCAGAACGTGGGCCGTGAGCGCAGGCTTGCGCAACGAGATATACCTGGATTGTGCATGTACGCCGAACTTCGCAAGAGCACGTTCCTGCGCGCGCCTGTATCGCTCGACTTCTGGCCCGTCAACGAGTGGAATCACCGGGCTTCCTTGATAACCGAATGACACCGACGCGCCCAGAACCAGCACGGAGCCATCAGCGATGAATTGTCTGCGGGTACGATGCATTCTCATTTACCTCCCGACGATCAATTCTCCCGTCGTGGATTGATTGTACTCCGCGGAACAGGAGACGTGCTCTGAAACAATCGACATGATTGCATAACAATGTCGGCTCCTTGACCCGAGTAAACTGTGGTTGCTTAACGACGAAAGGCTCGGGAGGAAGGAGCCGAACATGATGATAGGCGTAGATTATCACCCGAGCTTTCAGCAGATTGCATTTTTTGTGGAAGAGACTGCGCACTGAAGGACGGCGAAATCCGGGTTGGCCACCTGAACGAGTCATCGCTTAGACGCTCGTTCGATAGTGCAGAGTGATTCTCGTGCCATCGATCGCTGTAGGCTCGGATTGGAGATCAACGACTGGAGTTTGCCCCAGATCAGCATTCTTCACTTAGCATCATTTTCACCAGTTTTTTTCGTGAAAGCCCGCCTCCAATAAGGCACTGACATTTCTCGGGCAGAATCCGTCGCAGCAGCCGAATTTTTCGTCTCCCGCAGCATGAATTTCGTTGCCGCACCCGGAGGTTCGCGTTCCCAAGCTTAACTTCGTATTCGTGCTCTATTCTGCCCCGACCCACTCCGTGCGGAGGGCCGGTGGTTGAAGCAACGTTTGCATCACTACACAATATTGCTCTGTCTTTTCGCGCAATCCGCGTAGTTCCTCCGCTGTCGCATGCGGCGCAAGAATCTCGAAACGAAGACGAATATGGTCAAAGCCGACGGACACGTCTTTTGATATACCCAGCGTGCCCCGAAGATCCAAATCACCTTCAACCGAGACGTCGATGTGTTCGGTTCTTATACCCATGGCCGCAGCAACCATTTGGCAGGTTATCTGGGCACACGCCGCTAAGGCTCCGAGAAGGAGATCGCCGGAGCAGGCGGCAGTTCCGGAGCCGCCGACTCCCGTGTGTGCCTGCGCCTGATACATGGTGCGTCCGATATCGACGGAGCAGGCTATCGGTGTTTCGGTTTGCCCGCCTCTCGCGGTGAGCGTGATCCGCGACGTATTGGGTTCCTTGCGGTATTGGTCTTTCAGCGGTTTTTGAACAGATCTAATGTCCATTGCGTACCTCGGCCCTCTTAATGGGTCATCCACGCAGCCACTCGCGACAGACGCTCGGCGTGCGGTTAAACATGAACAAGGTTTATCAAGGTAAGAGAAGCCACATAGTGCAGCGACAAGCCGTCTTGAAGCAAGTCTCATTCATTGCTAGCATATGTTCCCATTAGGCGGTAACCATGCCCAAGTTTGTGATCGAACGCGAAATACCGGGAGCCGGAAATCTATCCGATGCGGAGTTGCACGAAATCTCTCAAAGGTCTGTGAATGTTCTCAAGGGAATGGCTCCTGCCATTCAATGGCTGCATAGCTACGTCACTGGAGACAAGCTCTATTGTGTGTACCTCGCTCCAGACGAAGCGACCGTCAAGGAACACGCACGACGGGGAGGCTTCCCTGCGAATCGCATCTCCGCCGTCCGCAGACTGATCGACCCCACAACTGCGGAGTGAGCGTCGGCTGAAGTGCGCCGGGTGCAAGCAGCCCAACCCGTTGGACCCCAATCATGCAGCCGGCTCGTCTGGGCCGCGCGTGGCCGTAACCGAGCGGGCCGCAGAATGTGGCATCAGCACCTCCTGAATAGCTTTCTCGACTGGTATTGTCCAGCCCTCGAACCATACTGTGGCAGCTGTCGAGTTGGTCAGCGTTTGCCGTGCTGGCTCCAGACCACTTTCGAGTTTGGCCTGCTCTGAGGGCGTAAGTGCCGCGCCAACAGTTTGGCGGAGCGCGGCCGCCGCGCCAGCGAGCCGGAGGGAACGGGTAGGCTGCCGCTGTGCAGCGGCAGAGCAGGCGAAGCATTCCAGCACGCGTGCAATACCCCTCTTGTGGCTAAGTGCCTGGAACATCCTCATACTTTCCCTGTAGAGCGACTCCGCCACATCGTAGTTCTCTTGGTCCCGAGTCAAGTTTCCCAAGTCAGCGAGTGAGCCAGCCATTCCCCATCGATCGCCGAGCGCGCGAAACGTGTCAAGACTCTCCTCGTAAAGCGATCGCGCGGATTCGATGTCGCCTTGGTCACGGGCAACGTCTCCTTGGTAGTTGAGAGACCAGGCAATGCCTGTTGGGTTGTTGGAATTCCGGAAAATCGACAGGCATTCCGCATAGAGGGAGCGTGCGCGTGCATAGTCACCCTGCAACCTGACAATACTTGCCAAATTGCTGAGGGAACGAGCGACCGCCAGTGGATCGCCAAGTCCCCTCCATAGCGCCAGACTTTCTTCGAAGAGGCGGCGAGACACGGCCATGTCGCCGCGGTCACGAGCATGGACCGCCAGAGCGTTCAGACTAACGGCGACGCCGCGATCGTCCCCGGATTTACGAGCGATCTGCAAACTTTCATCGATGAGTGTATCCGCGGAAGCATAGTCTCCCTGCTCGCCTGCTAAAACGCCCGTAGCAAAAAGCGCTCGCCCTCGCGCTTCAGTTGGCGCCATCGCTGCTTCCAGTTTGAGGATTTTGCCCAGCCGATCCCGTCCTTCCGTGAGATATTCGCGCGTCTCCCAAAAGCGAAAAAGGGCTGTGCCGAGGCGCAATGCCCAATCGGCATTGCCGGTGTCCGTTAACCAATCAAGTGCCGAAAGGAGATTATTGTGTTCGGTTTCGAGGCAATTCAGCCATTCCGAACTTTCCGCGCCAGCTTCTTCTGAAGCTCCCTCTTCCGCCAACACCAGATAGTATGCTGCGTGCGCGCGCTTGGTCAGATCCTCTTCCCCACTTGCCGTCAATTTGTCGAGCGCATACTCGCGAATCGTTTCGAGCATCAAAAATCGCGAATCCCCCGCCGGTTGGTCAACCTGCTGGACTAAGCTCTTGTCCACAATCGAAGCCATCCCATCGAGCAAATCAAATCCAAGGTCGTTTTTCGTGTTGCACACAGCTTCTATCGCTTCCAGAGTACCCCCGCCCACGAAAACCGAGAGTCGTCTGAAAAGCTTTTGCTCGGCAGCGTTCAGAAGGTCGTAGCTCCAGTCGATTGCGCCCCGAAGGGTCTGTTGTCTTGTCGGCAAGTCCCGCGCGCCGCCGGTCAGGAGCTGCAGGCGACTGGCCAAGCGGGTTTGCATAGCGGAGGGCGATAGGAGTTTAACGCGGGCGGCTGCGAGTTCGATGGCCAGCGGCAGACCGTCCAGCCGAGCACAGATTTCGGCAACACACGCTGCGTTCTGTTCGGTAAGTTCGAAATCCGGCTTGACCGCCGAGGCTCGCTGGATGAATAGCGAGATGGCCGAATATTGCGACAGCGCCTCGAGAGGGGGCAAGGACCGGGAATCTGGCAAAGCGAGTGGCGGGACGGGAAATTCCTGTTCGCCGTAGACGTGCAAAGGAGCGCGACTGGTCACAAGGATTTTAAGACCACTACCACCGATAGCAAAGAGTTCGGCTAACATTGGTGCCGCCGAAACCAAGTGCTCAAAGTTGTCGAGGACGAGCAACATTGGTGTGCGGAGGGAATTCTGCAAAAATTCTTTCAGTGTCTCGAGCGGTTGCCCCCCACTTTCCCGGATTCCGAGCGTCTGGCCGATCACCGAAGCAATTAAGCCAGGATCGCTGACGGCTGCAAGGGGGACAAAATAAACACCTCCCGGGAAGTCCTGAGTCATTTCTTCCGCCAATCGCAGGGCAAGGCGCGTCTTGCCGATCCCTGCAGGGCCGGTAATGGTAACTAATCTCATATTCGGCCGACGCAAGAGTTCTTTGGCCGCACTCACTTCGAGGTCCCGTCCGACCAACCCGGTACGCTGCGAAGGTAAATTGCTTGGACGCGTCTTGAGTGGCTTCAGCTGCAGCCCCGATAAGTTGTCGCGCATAGCGGCGAGGTCGCGTGCAAGATCACGCGTTGACATGTAGCGCTTCTCGGGCTCCCGGGCAAGGCAGCGCTCGATGACCCAGCACAGTGGAATGGGGACATTCGGAGACAGAGAACCGATGGGCTCTGGCGCTTCACGGAGAATTGATACAAGCGTCTCCGCTTTCGTGCTCCTTTGATAGGCCCGTTTTCCGGTCAGCATCTCGTAAAGCACCAGACCGAACGAGAACTGGTCTGAGCGGAAATCGATCGAACCTCCACTCGCCTGCTCTGGTGACATGTATTCGACGGTGCCAAGTACAGCGCCAGGGGAAGTTTGGAGGTCGATAGTGCCCAAGTTAAATAACTGGCCGTCCGCGGCCGCGAGTTTTGCCAGTCCGAAGTCAAGAATTTTCACGAATCCTTCCGACGAGACCATCAGGTTTTCAGGCTTTAGATCCCTGTGTATGATGCCGGCCTCGTGCGCCTTCGCTAGCCCATCGGCGATCTGCGCCGCGATCTGAATGACATTTAACGTGGGCATCGAGCCGCGGTCCAGTAGCTCGCGCAGAGTTCGTCCCTCGATGAGCTCCATGGCGATGTAGTGGGTGGAATCAACGTGCCCTAGTTCATAGATGGTGACGATGTTGGGGTGATTGAGAGCCGAAGCGGAACGTGCTTCCTGTTCGAAACGGTCGAGACGTTCCCTGCTGAAGGCTAGATTGTCCGGTAAGAGCTTGATGGCAATGTTGCGGCCAAGTCGGAGGTCCTTGGCACGATAAACTTCGCCCATCCCCCCGGTTCCCAGAAGGGATGTGATTTCATACGGTCCGCACCGAGTCCCGGCTGCAAGTGCCATGATGCCCTCCGGTCGGTCGCATTATAATCATTATAACCCGCAATGATCAGCTGGACGCGTTGCAATGCGCCACCGCAACTGAAGCGACTAACCGTTTTGGAGAAACGAAATGCCCCACTCAGCCCTCATCCGCAAATACTTCTCCGCGTACAAAAACAAAGACCGTAACGCTGTCGAATCTCTATTGACCGATGACTTTGTATTTACCAGTCCCTACGACTATCGCATAGACCGTGAGACCTATTTCAAACGTTGCTGGCCGTACAGCGAGAAATCCCCGACCTATTGCATTGAGAAACTGTTTGAGAAAGGCAACGAAGCGTTCATCCTCTATGACTGCAGAACCAAAGACGGCGGCAGCTCTCGGAACACGGAATTCTTCACGATCGAGGGAAACAAGATAAAAGAGGTCGAGGTCTACTTTGGTTCTGCCCCGAAAGATGCGTCGAAAAAATAGACCTCGTCCGAGTATCGTTCCCAAGCATGCGACTGCGACGGTCGGGAGCACGCCGTTTCCAAATCAATTATCTAATCGTCTGGCCGCGCGTGACGCCGCAATTGTTGCATCCGACTGAAAAAGATGTGCAACCGGCTAGCTGATTCTGAGTTCTCATGGAAGGAGTTGGGCACTTTGTGCTGCGTTTTTCGACTTCAGTCACCAAACAGATGTTTTGCCATTGCATCGGCAATGTCCCTGACCGGGGAATCGTCCTCGTTCGCCAAAACAATAATGACGACATGCTGATCAGGATAACGCGCTTCGAAAGCCGCGAATCCAGGATCCCCGCCTTCGTGATAAATCTTCCGACGTGGCGACGTTTCAACAAACCACCCATAGCCGTAGTTACCGGGTGGGTGTGCAGTGAACATCAATTCAAGCGCATGCGCACTTAATAACTCCGGTGAATCAAGAGCTTTGTTCCAGCGGAGCAGGTCTTGTGCGTTCGTATAGATTCCTCCGGCGCCAGTTTCCATGCTACGGTCAAAATATTCGCGGTGGAGCAAAGTGCCACCTTCGCGTGTATATCCCTCTGCTATCTGTGGCACGATGGCGGCCATCGTTACAAATCCCGAATGAGCCATCTTCAAGGGTTGGAAAATATGATGAGCTAAATACGCGGCGTACGACTCTCCAGATAGCTTCTCGATGATGAAGGCGAGCAGATAGTATTCCGTGTTCCGGTATTTCCATGAGCTACCGGGCGGGAAGCCCAAGGGACGATCGCGAAATGTCTTGACCTGTTCTTCGGTTGTGTAGGGCGTACATCTTCCTTTGAAGAAGTTATCCCATTCGTTCTCGGGGAGCCCAGAGGTGTGCGTCAGAAGTTGATGGATCGTCATACCCTTCCAACTTGGGGGGCTTTCCCGGTAGTACTTGCTAACTGGATCCTCGATATCCAATTTACCGCTGTCTGCTAACTTCAGGATTGCAGCGGCCGTGAATTGCTTGCTCAACGATGCGATCTCAAATTTCGTCTCCACGGAATTGGGGATCTGCCATTCCTCGACTGCCGTACCATAGCTTTTCTCGACGAGCACTTGGCCGTTCCGCTCAGCCACAATAGTGCCGCGAAAATGTTTGGCAGGAGCGAGGCCCCTTACATACGAATCGGTCCATTCTCCCAAATCTTGGGACCAGGAAACTGCCGCAAAGCTGAGGGTGCCCAGAAGGACGAGAAACCATTTTGAGCTCATCGTGTACACGAACTCCTTTCCGAAATGCATGTTTCTTTTTCCCGACAGTCGACTCAGCAGAACCAACTCTGCCCAATGCCTCCAATCTTAACCCGAGCGAGTAGAATGGCGGCGGCTGCGCTTTATGTGGACACATTTCTTTTGGACGTACGTGGCGGGGCCAGTCGCGGCGCTGTTGCCGGAGCGATGGAGGAAAGCGCTGCCGATGGCGGGGCGCGTGGAGTGGGAGCATGCCGCGGCACTGAGTGGAATGTTGGAAAGTGGGACTGCGGTTGTTGGGCTTGGATATTGGTATATGCACGCGGTGGCGCGGATGGTCAGCGGAGGAGTGGAGTCGGCGGTGAATGGGAAGCTTGGAGAAGGACCAACGGTGCATCAGATTGCGGGGGCGGCGCTGACAGTATTTATCCTACTTCCCCTGACATGGATCTTGACTTATTCAGGACGTAGCCCGCCCAGGGCGGAAAAATTGGCCCGATTTACATCGGTGCGTTGACGAGCTTGCGTCGCGCGCTGCAAAACCGGCTTATTCTTCATCGTGATTTTGATAGCCTGTCCCTGGGCCATCTATTGCTCCTTTTAGGTATCAGTCAAACTTCTGACGTTAGACGTTAAACGAGGCACTGCGCTTTGTCATTCGAGCTGAAAGGGTCGTCCAACGCGTCCGCGCCGCCCTTGTCTGGGAGACCGGCGGGGCCGGGTGCGCTGAGTGGACCAGCGGGCGGCGTGGATGCGACAGCTAAACATAACAAGCATGACGAATTGCGGTTGCTCGTGAATTCTCGCCACCCGATCATCACCGTAGAGACGGCCGAAGAAGAACGCTTTGAGCAAATGCTGCTGGAAGTGGCCACGGAATTAGACGTGCCGCTGTTTGAGTGGACCGTCACGGCGGGGTTGGCAAAATACCGCGGCGCGGCGATTTACAACACCGACCGGCCGGAGGAGGCGCTGGCAAATATTCCGCTGATTCAGGGCGACGCTATCTTTTTGCTTAAGGATTTTGCGCGGTACTGTGACAATGACAGAATCTGCCGCCGATTGCGGGATCTTGCGGAGAAATTCAGGACCTCGCGCCGAGCGATTGTGATTTCTGCAGCGTCAACGCAATTGCCGGCGGAGCTTGCGTCCGAAGCAGCTCCGTTTCAACTGAACTTACCCACGTTGGAGGAGTTGTTGCCGGGAGTGAAGGCCGTGCTCGCTGAAGTAAATCGAGAGCAGCACATTCCTGTGGTGCTGGACCTCGCGGGGATGCGACAAATCGCGCGAAACTTGGCCGGGCTTTCCGAAGGAGAGGCCATGCGCACGCTGCGGATGTGTATCCTGTCGCGGGGACGCGTCGATGCGGGATTGCTGGACGATGTGCTGGACGCAAAGCGTCAAGCGTTGCCGAGCAACGGATTGATTGAGACGGTGAGGCGTGACACCTCATTCGATGACGTGGCAGGGCTGAAGCGTTTGCGCGAATGGATCGTGAAACGCAAAAGCGCCTTGACCCCGGAAGGTCAGCGATTTGGTCTGGTGCCGCCAAAGGGGATATTGATTACCGGCGTTCAGGGATGCGGGAAGAGCCTTGCAGCGCGGGCAGTGGCGGGGGAGTGGGGATTTGAGCTGGCGCGGCTGGATGCGGGAGCGTTGTACGACAAGTTTGTGGGAGAGAGCGAGAAAAAGCTGCACCGAGCCCTGGAATTGGCGCAGAAGCTTTCGCCCATGGTGCTGTGGATCGATGAGATAGAGAAAGCGTTTGCGTCTGCGGGTTCAAGCGGTGACGCGGACGCAGGATTGTCGCAGCGGCTCCTGGCGACTCTATTGACGTGGATGCAAGACCGGGAGAGCGGCGTCTTTTTGGCGGCGACGTCGAACAACATTACGGTCTTGCCTCCGGAGATGATCCGCAAGGGGCGATTCGATGAGATTTTCTTTGTGGATTTGCCCGGCGTTGAAGTTCGCGCGGCGCTCTTCGAATTGCATTTGAAAAAGTGCGGACGCGACGCGACCACGTTTGATTTGGAAAAACTTGCTGCGCGAAGCGAGGGCTTCTCGGGAGCGGAAATCGAGCAGGCGATTGTTGCGGGGCTTTACACGGCGTTTGCGCAGAAGCAACAACTCACGACGGAAGTTCTCCTGGCGGAGATTAATTCGACGCAACCACTTAGCGTGACTCGTGCCGAAGAAGTGGAATCGATCCGGCAATGGGCCAAGACGCGGGCCGCACCAGCGGATTGATTCGGCGGTTTTTTCCCTGACCGACCTGGCGAGAAAACTTCTGGGGAAAGTTTCCTTTGATTCCATCGCAGTGTCGACCTTGCGCTCAAAGACCAGGGCAAGAAACCCAAGGGCGAGAGCAGTCAGGCGAAGAACCAAATCCATAGCGGCAAAAAAGCAGTTCACTCAGACGTTCTGCGTTCATAAAAAAGCGGCGTACCAAAGATTGACGTCTCTGGCGGGCGGAGGCACACCAGGGATATAATCGCGTCGCTCATTCGTTAGAACATGGCGCAAATCTGCGAGCTCGCGAAGACTGACGCGGTCCCGCGGAGTGGCCGCGCCGAAACGGGCGCTAGCGTGCGCCCTCTCCGTCGCACCTCTGAGGAACTCCCATGAAACCGATCGACCGCGTTCGTACGCTGACTTTGCTCGCGCCGGTGCTCGGCGCCCTCTTGTTCGTCGAAAAGTCCGCGGCCCAGACTGCACCGCCGCCGTCTACTTCTTCCGCCTTGCCGAGCGAAACGCCGGCAAAGTTCGAGGCCGTCACCGATAGCTTCGATTACACAAGACGCGATGTGATGATCCCCATGCGTGACGGCGTGAAGCTGCACACGGTCATCCTCGCGCCCAAGGGCGCCAAGGGCGCGCCGATCCTTCTTACCCGCACGCCGTACAAGGCCACTGGTCTCACGAGCCACGCCGAAAGCGCCCACCTCGGTCCGATCCTGAACGGCTACGACAACCCTACCGAAGTGATAATCGAAGGCGGCTACATCCGTGTAGTCCAGGATGTGCGCGGCAAGTACGGCTCCGAGGGCGATTACGTGATGAACCGGCCCCTGCGCGGGCCGCTGAACCCCACGCTGGTCGATCACGCCACCGATACCTACGACACCATCGACTGGCTGGTGAAAAACGTCCCGGAAAGCAATGGCAAGGTCGGTATTCTCGGCATTTCCTACGACGGTTTTTTGCCTTTGATGGCGCTCGTCAATCCCCACCCGGCGCTCAAAGTGGCCGTGCCAATGAACCCCATGGTCGACGGCTGGAGGGGAGACGATTGGTTTCACAACGGCGCCTTCCGCCAACAAATGATGGCTTACATCTACGAACAGGAGGCTACACGGGCGTTGGACGCTAAATGGTGGACGAGCCACTTTGACGACTACGACATGTTCATGCAGGCACAATCGGCGGGCGAGCTCGGGCGTCGCCGCGGGCTCGAGCAGGTCGGCTTTTGGAGGAAGCTTCTTGAGCATCCGAGCTACGACGCCTTCTGGCGCGAGCAGGCCATGGACCAGGTGCTTGCGACGCAACCCCTAAAAGTGCCGGTAATGCTGGTGCACAGCCTCTGGGACCAGGAGGACATCTACGGCGCGATGGCCGTCTACAACGCGATCAAGCCGAAGGACACCCTCAACAACAAGGTATTTCTGGTGATGGGCCCGTGGCATCACGGCCAAGAGATCGACGATGGCAGCACCCTCGGCGCCTTGAAATTCAATAGCGATACCTCGCTCTACTTCCGCCGTGAAATCCTGCGACCGTTCCTAGACCAATACCTTAAGGACGGCGCGCCCAAGGCCGACATTCAGCCAGTCACTGCGTTTGAAACCGGGACGAACACGTGGCAGCACCTGTCCGCCTGGCCGGCCGGCTGCAATAGCGGTTGTACAGTTCGACCGACGCCTCTCTATCTCTCCGCCGGTCTAAAGCTGAGCTTCACCGCGCCCAAACTTGGCGACATGGCGTTCGACGAATATGTCTCCGACCCCGCCAAGCCCGTGCCTTTCCGGGCACGCCCCATTCAACCTGTGGGTTACGACCATGGCCTGACTTGGCCACGATGGCTTGTGGACGACCAGCGCGAGGCGTCCGGCCGCCCGGATGTTGTGGTGTTCACCTCCGATGTCTTGAACACGCCGGTGAAAATCAGCGGGCAACCGGTCGTCAATTTGGTCGCCTCCACCAGCGGCACGGATGCCGACTGGGTGGTCAAGGTGATCGACGTCTATCCCGACGAGGTGGCTGGCCAGCCAAACCTAGGCGGCTTTCAGCTGATGGTTTCTGCCGATATCTTCCGCGGTCGCTATCGCGAGAGCCTGGAGACGGCCAAACCCATCACACCCGACAAGCCCCTGCTATTCCGCTTTTCCCTGCCCACGGCGAATCACGTTTTCCTGCCGGGCCACCGGATCATGGTGCAGATCCAGTCGAGCTGGTTCCCCCTGTATGACCGCAATCCGCAGACTTTCGTACCCAATATCTTCTGGGCCAAGCCGGGGGATTACCGAAAGGCCGTGATGCATCTCTACCACGCGCCTGGAGAGGCGAGCTTCATCGAACTACCTCTAATCGTGACTCCTTGAAACAGGGGCTCGTCCACCTTGGCAAGCAGCAAATATAGTCGAACTTTTGTCATCGACTATGGTATGCATCAACTATACTATTATCAAGTAATAATTAATAATAGTAGTATTCAACGTAGCCGATCCCCGACGTAACTGGGGGCGAACCACTCTACCGAGACAGTTTTAGACCACGAAGGAGCGAAATCGTTTGCCGCCCGCCAGACCAAGAGTCCCGTGGTGAAGAGTGTTCAAATACGACAGTTGGTTTAAGTAATCCCGCTTTATACCGTCTGGCACCGGCGGCGACTCATGATCAATTGAGTTACCGGACATATCGCGAGACTGAGTTTGCCGTTCTGGAACGCAAACGATACTCAATGCCCATGGGTCTCCTTTATTGTATTTTGTATCTGTTCCTTTGGATCGCTTGGAGAAGGGATGTTTTTTACTCGTGCAGGACAACATTTAGCAGGGAACTGGCGATGTGGAGACCGCCATCGTATCGAATGAAGCCGAGTTTCTTGAATTTGTTCATGAAGAAGTTGACCCGCGTACGCGTTGCGCCAATCATTTCCGCCAGCATCTGTTGAGATACTTTAAGAGGCATCTTTTGAGATTGCTTTTGCATACCATAGCGAGCGAGCAGCAAAAGGGTGCGGGCCAGTCGTTTCTCGGTAGAATTAAAAAGCTGATCTATCAAATCTTCCTCGATGCGGATGTTACGCGTGAGCATGTAAGACAAAAAACGGTCGGAGAGCCCATGTTCAGCGTGCAGCACACGAAGCATTTCGGTTTTCTCAATATCCAGTACGGTCGTGGCGGTGATCGCGGTGGCTGCCCCCATGCGAACAAGCTGACCGGCCATGCAACCCTCGCCAAAGAAGTCACCAGGGCCCAAAATTCCCACCACGGCCTCTTTGCCGCCCTCATTGACAACCGTAAGCTTCACGCTCCCTTTTTGAATGTACAGGACACTCCTAGGGGCATCGCCTTGAGAGTAGATGGTTGCTAGTTTTTCGAACTCTACAACTTTTCTCGCGATCCCCGCGGAAGTGAGAAAAGCCTGAGCATTGAACGCACGGCTAAGTTTTAGGTTTTTGGATT
>DATNMX010000009.1:0-2305 GCA_035602135.1 Candidatus Dormiibacterota bacterium | reverse complement strand
GCGTTCGCCGGGAGCAAAAAAGTAGGATGGAGATAAGAACGTCCAATCGAGTTCCTTCTCCCCACGCAAGAGATTCAGGAACTCCACGCCGGCGAGCGTCTCAGGCTTGTACTCAGCAGGAAAGTCTGGGGTGTTCACAAGGGTAAGTCCGGGGCTAACTTCCAGACTTCCAGCGCCCCCGACCACGAGCAGCCGTGGCACTTCCGCCGCCTTGGTTGCGGCGATGATCTTCGAGGCATTCGTACTGAGGAACTTGACGCTGTGTATCACGACATCGTGCCCAGCAAGCACCGCGGCAAGTGCGCTCTCGTTTTGCACGTCCCCTAAAACCGGTCTCACCGCGGCTTGTCCTTGGAGTTTTTCGGGATGACGAGCAATCGCCGTTACGTGGTGACCGCGACGCGTGAGTTCTGAAATGAGGCGAGTGCCAACGTTTCCTGTTGCTCCTACTAGTGCGATTTTCATTGAGCTTTCTTTCTGCTGTTGGGTATCAATTCGTTGAAAGCATTGGGTTCACTCATTTGTTGGCTTTCCCATTCCTCCCGGTGCATACAGTGCATCGAGGCCAAATCACGGTTTGCACCAATGTGCTCTGCCCAGCCCAGTTGCTCCGAGAATCAATACTTTCATGTCATCTCGCTCTCCTCGGTTCAAACAGCTTGTGCATACGAGATTCGAAACCACGTTCCCTCCTTAGGGACGCCTCTGATATTGCTGCACAAAAAGCGTCGCCGATAGTAAGAGCCTCCGCGGCTAGGTCGCTCCATCACACAGCGCTCGCCTGGATGCTGTTCAGAACGGTGTTGTCCCAATAGGCGTCAAGGCGCGTAATTTTGCCGTTCGCGTCGAACCGCAGAATGTAGCAGTGAGGAATGTGTACGTCTTGACCCTTCTTTGCAATGGCCGGGACTTCAGCGGGTATAGGCCCGCTCATCTCGGCTTGAACCACGATGCTGTTTCCGTCACCGACGATCGTCTCAATTACTTTGACTCTAAAATTCGGGACGGCCCGCGGAAACGCCCTCCAGATTACGTCGATGCCGCCGCGAATCGGCATGACACTCTCGCGACCATAGGGGGCGTATCTCCCCTTTGCGCCATCCGCACAAAGAGCGACCATACCATCGACATCATGTGCGTCATAGGCCGCGAAAAACTTGTGAGCGGCCGCGGTGAAATCTGTCGCGTTCGTTTTCATCGTATTTGCTCCTATAGAGTCATGTTTTGGCGAACCTACCACTGGCAAAGCCTTGATCCTCAAAGAAGGCAGCTTTCGTTGACCTAGTCCGACGCGAGATGACTTCTTTGGGCTGAAAGGAGATCCCTCTAATTCGTTGAAATCGAACCAGGGCCGGTGCCAGAATTTAGAACATCGTGTTCGAATTCTTCGAGGTGGCCGGCACCGGCTGCAGGACATCCCAGTGCTCGACGATCTTGCCATTGGCATCGAAGCGGAAGATATCGACGCCTGCAGTCTCCTTACCAAATAAGTCCAGATAACGCACATGGACAAAGGCCAAGTCGCCATCAATAGCGATACGTTTCACTTCGTTCCGAACGCGTCCAACCTGCTTGAGAAAACCCATAACGCCATCGAGCCCATCGGGGACCAGCGAATTGTGTTGGATGTATGGACCCGCGACGAGATCGGGATACAGATCGGCGCGGCCTTCATTGAAGACTTGGTCGTAGATGATCTTGAGCGTGTCGTGGATGTGATTTCTGTTCATCGTTCAGCCTTTTCTTTCGGTCTTTGGATTAGAGGAGTCCCACTATTCGGAAAATGGCGCGTTTGCAATGATGTCCGCAAAGTTGGGGGCTTACCTTTTCAGTACTCAAACCACTGGCTGAGCGCCTTGACCTTTTGCTCCGTGTAGGGCGGGAACAAATGTTCGATTGCCACGTCAGGCGGCGAGATGAGAACCGATTTCGCGTGCGTGAGAGCGTCAAAACCGGCCTTACCGTAGTAGTGGCCGATGCCCGAGTATCCAACTCCCCCGAAGGGCATGGTCTCTACAAACAGATGAATGTTAACCTGATTGATCGCGCCGCCGCCAAAGGACAGGCTCGCGAGGAAATGATCAATTGCTTTCTGGTCACGGCTGAAGAGGAAACCGGAGAGAGGCTTCGGATGCTTCTTCACCTCACGAATGGCCGCATCCATGTCTTTATACGTAAGGATTGGTAGAATCGGCCCGAAGATTTCGTCCTCCATGATCGGGTCGTCCCACGTGACCGGATACAAGATCGTGGGATCGAGGTAGCGCGCTTCGCGGTCGGCAGAACCTCCGGCCACAACCTTGCT
>DATNMX010000008.1:0-2875 GCA_035602135.1 Candidatus Dormiibacterota bacterium | reverse complement strand
AAGGCTGCGTTGAGATCGTTTGCGCGTGTCTGGATGATGGACCTCCGGGAGCGCAGAATCCGCGTAAATGTCATCAGCCCCGGCCCCACCGACACACCGGGATTTCGTGCCGCAGCAGGCTCCACACCGGAGGATCTGCAGCGATTCGTCGAGACTCAGGCCAGCGGTGTACCGGCAGGCCGAATTGGAGAGGCCTGGGAGATTGCCCGTGCTGTTGTCTTTTTGGCTGGCAAGGGTTCAGCATTTATCAACGGGATAGAACTGTTTGTCGATGGCGGCGTGACCCAGAACTAGACGAGCTACAGTGAAGGCCGGCGGCGAAGTTAAATGTCGTCGCCGGCTAAGTGTTCACGCGCTGCTGCGTGACTCTCCAAGTATTGATCTTTGCCTTTGAGGCCTAGCGACGGGCTCACCTGGAGGTTGTGTCAGGTCGCGGGAGGAACGATGACTTTGCAGGAACGCATGAATGCCATGAAAGAGACGTTCGAACGCACGCTGTCGGCGGAAAAGCGGGACATTAGGCACCGAGCCACGGAAGACTTGCGGCGATCGGGAATCCTGGACCGCGTGATCAAGGTGGGGGCACCGATTCCCGAATTCACGCTGCCAAACGCGCGTGGAGAAAAGGTCAGCTCGGCCGACCTGCACAGCCGGGGGCCGCTGGTGATGACGTTCTATCGCGGCGTGTGGTGACCCTACTGCAACATGGAGCTGGAGGCTCTACAGGAAAGCTTGCAGGAAATTAAGGCCACGGGGGCAACGCTGGTGGCGGTATCGCCGATGCGCGAGCCGTACCTGCGGAAGATGGCCGAGAAAAATCACTTGGAATTCGACCTGTTGCGGGATGAAGGCAATGTGGTCTCGGCAAAGTTCGGGCTGGTGTTTCGACTGCCCGACGATCTGATTGAACTTTACAAAACCTTTGGCGCGGACCTCGTGCGCTTCAACGGAGACGATTCCTGGACTTTGCCGATGCCCGCGCGGTTTGTGATTGATCAGAAGGGCATCCTGCGGCATGCGGACGTCAATGCGGACTATACGGTGCGTCCGGACCCTTCCGAGACCATCGCTGTGCTGAAAAACCTGCGAGTGTAGAGGAGGGCTTTACGCCGTGCTGTGCTTTACTCCCAGGCTCGCTGTCAAGCGGCTTTCTTTGTTTCCGATCTTCTTTGTTTTTCCTGATTCTCGACCCTCGTCCATGAACTTGCGCATGAAATGCTGCACCGCGACGCGCGGCTCGCTTAAATGCGATTAGTAATGGGAAGTCGGCTTGTAAGAAGGGATCCCCGCGCCGAGCATTCGGTTCTCGACGGATTGCGGGCAAGCCATTTGTCATTGCGGGCCAGAAGTCCGCTTCTGGGAAGCCAGAGCTCCCCTCGGAGCGAACAAAGAATTTCCCGCGCACGCCGCGGCCTAATGGGAAATTCTCTCCATCACCCTAGCCTAATGAGTCTGAAAAAAGGTCCGAGCATTCGGCAGAGAACCGAATGGTGTTCGGCGACCGTGCCGACCCGAACTCCGATTCTTGGCAACGGTTTCCAAGACCATTGCAGCCTCCGGACTTGTTTCGCGTGAATAGTTCAGGACAAATAAAGTAATGCCGGCGCTGCCAGATAGGGGCTTCTCCGACCTGCTCATCTACCGTTGTGCTGCAAGATCCAATACCAGCTGCGCTGAATGGGAGTTAATGCAGGAGATCAGAAGTTGTTTGAGTCCAAAACTGAGTCCATTACTGAGTCCAAAACCACCACAAATATGCCCAAAACCAACCAACTGTACCCAACCATTGGCCTCGTAAGTACTTGAAAAACAAAGAAGGCACCGATTGCACAGAGCATTATGAGTCCGCTGCTCTAACCGCTGAGCTACGGGCCCGCCACTTCTGAAATATCCTACATGGAAAAGGTTTGGTGCGCATCTGCTGCTTGAAGGGTCCCCGATTGATCCTCCTCAATTTATTCTGAATTGAGCCCATCATCAGTCTTGGCGACGTGCTTTCTTGCTCACTCATCTCCAGAGGGGGCGTCTATTGCTACTGGGGTGCAAGGCCGGGGCGGGTCCGGCAAGATTGCCTGAGAGTTTCTTTTGGAGAGGAGATGGTGTGATTATGCGCAACGCGTGGAAGTGTGCTTTGGGACTGTTGGTGGGACTTGGCGTTTTGGCCGGGAATGCCGGCGCGCAATTCAAAAACGGAAGCCAGGCCACGGAGTTGAATATTCCTCGCGTCAGCCAGCGCGGTACTGTGTCGCAGCGGATTGGACTGACGGACATCACGATTACGTATCACCGGCCGGAAGTGGGTGGGCGGGAGATTTGGGGCAAGACGGTGCCCTACGGAAAAGTATGGCGAGCCGGCGCGAATGAGAATACCACTATCACTTTCTCCGACGATGTCTCCGTGGAAGGGAAACCCCTTGCGGCGGGCACGTATGGGCTGCACACCGTCCCTGACAAGGATCAGTGGACGATCATTTTCTCGAAGAACTCGACTTCCTGGGGCAGCTTCAGCTACGACGAGAAAGAAGACGCGTTGCGCGTGAACACCAAGCCACAGGCTGCGGATTTCCGCGAGGCGCTCACCTACACTTTCGAGGAAGTCAAGCCGGATTCGGCGGCGGCAACTCTGAGATGGGAAAAGCTCGCCGTTCCCGTGCACATCTCCCTGGACGTAAAGGCAGTTGTTCTGCGCAGCATCAAAAACGAGCTCCGCAGTGTCGGCGGATTCACCTGGGCTGGTTACGACGAGGCCGCGCAATGGTGCCTGGACAACAATTACAACCTGGAAGAAGCGCTGAAATGGGAAGACACTTCGATTCAGAATGAAGAGCGATTTGAAAATTTGGAAACCAAATCGCGCATCCTCGATGCCATGGGC
>DATNMX010000007.1:0-28957 GCA_035602135.1 Candidatus Dormiibacterota bacterium | reverse complement strand
CGTGGCGCTGATTGCCGATGAAGCCAGCCGGGTTGTGGCCGCGAGCATCGCCCGGGCGCTGGACGACCGGCATGCGCCTTATACGGGATTGCTTCTGGAAGAGTTTGGGCCGCGCCCGATGAAGGCTGCGCCCGCGGATGTGCTGGAAGCCTTGGAAACCGCGGATGTCGGCGTGATGTGCATGACGCCGCAGCCGGGCGAACTGGGTGCGCGCATGGCCATCGTAAGAGTGGTCGAGCGCCGGCAGATTCGTTACGCGCACATGATTGGAGTGACGCCAGAGATCATGCAGCAGGGCATGCGCGCGGACTATCTCATGGTGGACCGCCTCAGCGACAGCTTGCGTGAGCGCATGCTTCGCGCCGAAACCCTCACCGTAAAGACCGCAGCGGGCACAAAGATCGCTGCGCATTTCGACCGCGGCCTCGACTGGGTGAAAACCAGCGGGCTCATCAGCCCGCGCTACTGGTCGAACCTTCCGGCCGGCGAAGTTTTCACCACTCCCGCAACGGTGGACGGCACCTTCGTCTGCGACGCCACCGCCGGCGATCACTTCAACGGAAAATACGGCGACCTGCAGGCCACGCCGCTGACGTTGGAAATCAAGGGCGCGCGGCTCGTCGGCGTCACCTGCGCCCGCAAGGATTTGGAGCAGGAATTCTGGGACTACTGCCACACCGACGAGAACAGCGACCGGGTGGGCGAACTCGCTTTCGGCACCAACCTGGGCCTGTCCCAGATGATCGGTGTTCTGCTTCAGGATGAAAAATTTCCCGGTGTCCACATCGCCTTCGGCGATCCCTACGGCAGCCAGACCCACGCCAAGTGGAAATCCAGAACCCACGTTGACGTCCTGACCCGCCAGTGTGATGTATGGATCGACCAGGACCAGATCATCGAAAAGGGCCGCTACCAGCTTGCCAACCTTGGCCTCGCCTGACCCGCTGACCATTCCATAAAAATTGTTAAACGCTCGCATGTTCGCGCGAATTTTCCTCTACCATCGCCCTTTGCAACATTCATCCGCACACTTTCACTCAAATTCGCCCCTCACGAAAGTTTAGCCCTTTGTTTTGATACATTTGCACGCTCAAACCCCCTAAACCTTCGTTTGACATACTTCCGAAAAACACCCGGGTGGCAGGTATCCCTAAACTCAGAAGTGCCGGGAGACATACTCGCGCATTTGATTTTTCCAGTAGGGCCAGTCGTGTCCGCCTTCCGGCCCCCAGTCATCCAGCGAGTGGCGGATCCCTTTGCGGGAAAGAATCTCCGAAAGTCGGTACGAAGGTCCGCTTTTTTCCCAAGGTCCGCTGCCCGTAGCGATATGGATGTCGCAACTCGCCAGCTCGTTGAGCACCCACGGGTCATTGATATTCGCCAGATAGTCGACCGGATTGTTGAAGTAAAGATTGTCATCGTACATTCCGTCCATGAAGTTTCTGACGTCGTACACGCCGGACAGCGCCAAGCAACGCTTCACGACATCGGGGTGTTTGAACAGCGTGTTGGCTGCGTGATACGCGCCGAAAGAGGTGCCCATCGTCGTGATAGCAATGCGCGGAGATTTGCAATGGTCCCAGACGAAAGGCACGACTTCTTCGCGCAGGTAGGAGTCGAAAGTGGCCTGCACGTAGCTGCGATGAAAGGGATGCGCGGCTTTGTTGTAAAACCCATAGCCGTTCACGGAATTGACGCTGAAGAATTTAATTTTGCCGGCATCGATGAATTCCGCGAGTGCTGAAATCATACCTTGGTTTTCCAGCTCCCATTCGTCGCCCGCGCTGGTCGGAAAGCCCATCACCGGCGGACCCCAATGGCCATACACCACTACGCCGAGTTCGATACCCAGCCGGGGAGAATGCCAACGATGATATTCGCGTTTCACAGCTAGCCTCTTACTGATCGCGGGGTTGAAAGTATGCCAGCCACCTCTCATCCGAGCAATGAATTTACGCCGTTGCCATGCTGTATTAAAATGGCGATGCGTATCCTTTTTCCGAATACGAAAAGATGTTCCGCAACGCCGGCTTTGCGAAAACCACGATGCATCCCGTTCCGGAAATGCCGCAACAGGTGCTGATTTCAGAAAAGTAAAGCGTACGTTAGGAACGGTGACCGGGTACAACTTGGGAAAGTGACAGCGTGCGATTGGGAAAGTGCCTAGGTGCAATGAGAATGCAAACATTCGAGCCGACGACAAGTTTCCTGGCAGAAGTTCAATAACTCTTTTTATTTCCCAGCTGTTTCCACTCAGTGAAGATGGTGCAGGATTCCTCGCGAAGAATTTGCGTCATGGGAGTGCGCCGCTCGACAACAGGCTTCTTTAACTCCGCGTAAATGAACGCGTCGTCGAACCCCGCTGCGCTAGCATCAGTTGCCGTAGCTCCATAAAAAACGCGCCCGAGGCGCGTCCAATAAATCGCGCCGAGACACATGGGACATGGTTCGCAGGTGGCGTAGAGTTCGCAGCCTGTCAGCTCGAAATTGCCAAGGACGCGGCAGGCTTCGCGGATGGCCACGATTTCAGCGTGGGCCGTGGGATCGTTGGAAAAGGTAACGCGGTTGGTTCCTTCAGCGAGGACACGGCCGTCCTTCACGATAAGCGCTGCAAAGGGACCGCCCATTCCATTGCGCACATTTCCGAGGGCCAGCGCGATGGCGCGGCGCATTAATTCTGGGGACATGTGTTTGCGTTTTCGTATTTCAGATTGCACTTCCAGCTCGCAAACTGCAACTGACGGGTTGCCGAGTGCGCAGCTGCGCCGCCGGCGTGATCATAGCAGTGAGTTCTGGCGATTACGGCCGTGATCTTGAGCAGGCTTGCAAGAAATAAAAATGGCGGTAGGATGGAGCCTGGCATGAAGCGATTCTCGGCGAGTTCCTCTTCATGCAGCATGGGGGATCTTATGATCCGCATCGAAAATATTTCTAAAGTTAATTTCGCGCGCGCCACAGGAAACAGCCGCCGCGAATTCCTAAAAGGCATGCTCGGCGCTGGCGCATTTGTCTTGAGTGTTCGTTTAGTGCCAGAACAACTCAATGCAGCGACTGTCGCAACTCTCGATCAGCAGGCGGCGATAACCAGGCCGCCGCTGCAGCCGAATGTGTATTTAGCGATCGATACCGACGGCACCGCATACATCATCGCGCACCGCTCGGAAATGGGCAGTGGAAGCAAAACCGCTTTGCCGAGGATCGTGGCAGACGAACTCGATGCGGATTGGGCGCGGGTAAAAATTGTACAGGCGACGGGTGACGCGAAATATGGCGACCAGGACACCGATGGATCGCACTCCGTAAAGAGCTTCTTTAAGCCACTGCGCGAAGCGGGAGCGAGCGCGCGATTGATGTTGGTGCGCGCAGCAGCGACGCAGTGGAATGTGCCAGTAAGCGAATGCATTACGGAACCTCACACCGTAGTCCACAAGCCGTCGGGAAGAAAACTCGGATATGGAAGCTTGGTGGCCGCAGCCGCGAAACTCGATGTGCCGAAAAACGAAGAGCTAAAGCTGAAGTTGCCCAGTGAGTGGCGGTATATCGGCAAAGGTACACCAAACTACGACTTGAAAGATATGTGCACGGGCAAAGCCGCGTACGGACAAGACGCGCACATGGATGGAATGCTTTACGCCAGTGTGGCGCATCCCCCGGTCTTCGGAAGTACCGTCAAATCTCTCGACGACAAGGCTGCGATGGCTGTGAGCGGTGTCAAGCAGACGGCCACACTCGACACCTTTAAACCGCCGATTGGATTTCAAGCTCTTGGTGGAGTAGCTGTGCTCGCGGATAACACCTGGGCGGCGATGGAGGGAAAGAAAAAACTCAAGATCGATTGGGAGACGAGCAACCACAGCGTATACAACTCCGATTCCTATAAAAAGGAGTTGCAGGATACGGCACGCAAGCCGGGCAAAGTTGTGCGAGAGAATGGCAACGTAGAAGCCGCTTTTGCCAAAGGCGGGAAGATCGTGGAGGCGGATTATTATGTTCCGCTCTTGGCGCATGCTTCGATGGAACCACCCGCTGCACTGGCGGTCTTCCGCGACGGGAAGGCCGAAGTGTGGGCACCCACGCAAAATCCCCAAGGTGCGCAGGAAGCTATCGCAACTGCATTGGGCCTTAAAAAGGAAGATGTGACGGTAAACGTGACATTACTGGGCGGCGCGTTCGGACGCAAATCTTTTCCCGATTTTGCAATTGAAGCTGCCGTGCTTGCGAAAAAAACCGGGAAACCTGTGAAGGTAATTTGGAGCCGCGAGGACGACATCAAGTTTGACGTGTTTCACGCAGTGGCGGCGATGTACATGAAAGCGTCGCTGGACGCGGATGGCAAACCAACTGCCTGGCTGCAACGCACGGTATTTCCGCCCATCGGTTCGACCTTCGATCCCAAAACTAACTATTCGGCAGCGGATGAATTGGGGCTGGGCTTCACCGATGTGCCTTTCGCCCTGCCAAATCACCGCGTGGAGAACGGGCCAGCGACAGCGCACGTGCGCATTGGATGGCTAAGGTCGGTCGCCAATATTTATCACGCGTTTGCCGTTCATTCTTTCGCGGACGAACTGGCTCACGCGGCGGGTCGCGATCCTCTGGAGTACGCGCTGCAATTGCTGGGGCCGGATCGCATCATCCCAAAGAGCGAGCTGGCGAAGGATTATCCCAACTATGACGGCGCATACGAGGATTATCCGATCGATACGGCAAGATTCCGGCGCGTGCTGACCCTGGCGACGGAAGGAGCGGGCTGGGGAAAACATAAATCCGGCAACGGCTTCGGAATGGGGCTGGCAATGCATCGTAGTTTCCTGACGTATGTCGCCAGCGTTGTACAGGTGCAGGTGGACGATGCGGGCAAGGTGAAGATTAACCGCGTGGACACCGCCTTGGACGCTGGAAGGATCGTGAATCCCGAGATGGTCAGGCAGCAGTTTGAGGGCGCCGCGGTGATGGGAGCCAGCCTGGCGTTCTACGGAGAAATTACGGCCAGCAATGGCGCGATCAACCAATCGAATTTTAACGATTACCAAATGACGCGCATGAACAATGCGCCGCGCGAAACAAATGTGTACTTGGTGCCGAGCGAAGCGCCCCCCGCGGGAATCGGCGAACCCGGCCTGCCGCCGTTTGCACCAGCATTGTGCAACGCCATTTTTGCGGCGACCGGCAAGCGCGTGCGCGAATTGCCGCTTAGCCGCTTGGGCCTGGCGTAAAATTGCCAAACACCGTCGCTTCACTCGAAAAAGTGATGTTTGTGTCCTGTTCAGGAACCTTGGTGGTAGACCCAGGGATGAGTTTTTGAAGGGCTTCGTTGCAGATATTTGCGCGTGCGGCGCTTCCGGGAATGGCGCAGCGCAAACTGGTACTGCCGCAAATTGAACTTGCACATCCTTATTAAACTGCGCTAATAACAAAAATGAGAGCTGAAGTTCCTCACTACTCCCAAAGCTACTCTTGATACAACATCAGAAGGATTCCGAGCAAAGTCATTAGCGTCGGCCAGAGTTTTGCAAACACAAATTGCCAAGGGAACTTCATCTCGGAAAGACTCTTGCTTAAAGCGATTCCAAACCCTGCAGCTGCATAGCTCGCATGCTCCGACTGAATACGCGCCATGCGCTCTATATGGTCAACGCCTACCATGCCCGACCGATGCTCGTGAAAAAGAAGTAAAGCTGATCCCATGGACACGAGAACGGGGAAAATCCATCGGACCCAGGCGGCGGTTAAACGCCCACGCGCGCGCTGGAACTCAATTGTGCCGAGGCTCAGCAGTATGACCGCGAAAGTTTTGTGCTGAAACACCTCTCGGTGTGTTGCGAGGCCGGTTAGCCAAGCCTGAGTACCAAAAGGCCAGAGCTCGGTATCGCTAAAGATGAGGACGAAGAGCCCGGCCAGAAGAAAACAGACGGGCCAGGCATAGCGAATCGGCGGCCACGACCGCAACATAGTGCCATGTGCCAAGACCCACAGCCCGGCTAACGCCACGAAGAATCCAACCAGATGATGATTGAATTCGCTTTCGCGCTGGTCAGCAAGGAGCTTGGCTTTGTCGGCTGGGCTACTCCCTGGCGTCGACGCGGTGTCGTGTTGATGTCCAGAGTGGGAGTGTTCTTGTGCGGCAGGTGAAGAGTGCGGTGAAAGCGAGACAGAGAGTAAAAGAATAATCGCCGCCAGGATTGAGCGCGGTAGGCATGACCCGATGCACGGCGATTTGGGACTGTTGCAAAGTTCCGCCAAACTCGTTGGATAGCAGTGCGGCATGACCGCGTCTCCCCGTGGAGATTTCCTGTTTTAGGGCGGGAAATTCCAGGTGATGGATAGTCCGAGAATTAGTTCCCCCAGCTGAAATGAAGAACTTCGAAGAGCCGGCAAATTTGCGAGATCTAACTTCGCGCGCGATCCTTGCGCACTGCTTCATCGATTAGCGCACCCAGCTCGCTGCGGGTCAACGAAACATGTTCAGAGGAAGAGTCCGCGCTATCGCTGGTGACGGGCAGCTCTGCCCCACCCCCTGGGGGCGGCGCGACATAATATCTAGAGCGTGCCGCCATCAGCTTCGCTACCTCTCGGCTGGAAAGAAGTCGGGGGTCGCCAGCCGTCTCTGCCGCCAAAGTGATTTTGGCGAAATGTTCGATCGTCTCCATGCGGAAGAAAGCAGTGAGGAGATCCGGCCCGCAAGTGACCGCGCCATGATTCGCCAGCAGCAAAGCATCGTAGTGCGGAACATAAGGCTCGATGGCGGCACTGAGTTCAGGCGTACCCGGCGTGGCGTAACGCACCAGCGGAATTTGTCCCAGTCCAACGATCACTTCCGGTAACAGCGCCTGATCCAACGCGCGGCCTGCTACCGCAAAACCTGTGGCGGTGGTCGGATGGGCGTGGCAAACGGCATGCACGTCCGGGCGCATTCGATAAAACAAAAGATGCATGGCTACTTCAGACGATACTTTACGCTCACCGGAAAGTTGCCGGCCATCAAGATTGGTGATGACCAAATCGTCGGGCGAAAGTGTGCCCTTATTCATGCACGTGGGAGTGTTGAGGATGCGCCCATCATTCAAGCGCACGGATAGGTTTCCTTCACACGCCACAATGTATTCGCGTTCGTACATCCACCGCCCGACGATGCAAATATCCTGGCGGTGCTGCGCTTCGCTCTTCGAATGGCCTGGCAAGAGTGAGTCCAGCGTCACGTGCGGACTCCTTCCTGGCCCGGAAGAATTCCGGACCGTTCCATATTCAAATGGTGCTTCCACCCGCGGGGGCTACGGGAGGCCCTAGAGCGCCGACCTGGTCGCAAGGGTTAAGAAGAAGCTAATACAACTTGCCTGAGAATTCTAGGCGTAAATACCGCGAAGCTTCAAGGCGCGAGCCACCCGGTCGATCGCCAGCATATAGGCGGCAATCCGGTTGTTCACCCCATGGAGCTCGGCATAGCGAACGACTTCATCGAAAGCGTTTTCCATCACGTCGAGAAGGCGCTCGTTGACTTCGCTTTCACGCCAGAAGAACCCTTGGCGGTCCTGCACCCATTCGAAGTAGCTGACGGTGACACCGCCGGCATTGCCTAGAATATCCGGCACGGTAAAAATGCCGCGCGCATCAATGATGGCGTCGGCTTGCCAGGTAGTCGGACCGTTGGCGCCTTCGCACAGAATCTTGGCCTGCACCTGGTGAGCATTCTTCTCCGTGATTTGATTTTCAATGGCTGCCGGTATGGCAATCTCGCACGGTTGGAATAATATATCTCGTGCGCTCATCTTAGTCCCGCCGCCGGGGGAATCGTGTAGGGGTTTTTTCTGAGTGTAAACCCAATCGATCACGCGCGGTACGTCAAATCCTTTTTCGTTGTAAAGCCCCCCGCCAATGTCCGCTAGACCAACTATTCTGTAGCCCGCTTGCTGCATCAGGGCGGCGGCCAGTGAGCCGACGTTGCCAAATCCCTGGATCACTACGCGGCAGCCCGGCTTCGGAATGCGCAGCTTGGCCAGCGCTTTATCGCAGCAAATCATCACGCCCCGCCCGGTGGCCTCGCGCCGACCGGCGGACCCACCCAGCTCGATGGGCTTGCCCGTCACCACTGCCGTAGTGGCCTGACCAAGATGCATGGCGTAGGTATCCATCACCCAGGCCATGGTCTGTTCGCCGGTGCCCACATCCGGGGCGGGTACATCTTTTTCAGGGCCCAGCCAGTTAGACAACTCCGCGGTATATCGTCGCGTCATGCGCTCCAGCTCAGTGCGGGACATCTTGCTGGGATCGCAGATGATGCCGCCCTTGGCGCCGCCGAAGGGAATATTCACAACCGCGCACTTCCAGGTCATCCAGGTAGCGAGAGCGCGCACTTCATCCAAGGAAACGTCGGGAGCAAAGCGGATTCCGCCTTTGCCTGGACCGCGCACTGTGGAATGCAGGACCCGGTAGCCGGTAAACACCTCGAGCTGGCCGCTATCCATGCCCACCGGAATGTACAAAGTGATTTCTTTACTGGGATACTTCAAATAACGGTAAACGCCCTGCTCGAGTCCCAACTTATTGGCGGCCACTTCGAAACGCGCTTCGGCGTTCTGGTAGACATTCATCTCTTCTGGTACAGGCGCTTGCGGCATTCGGAAGTCCCCTTTGGAGTCGTGCCGTAGAACGCTCCACGGTCTTTTCACAGTTTGCCAGCGATGGAATCGCAGGCTGATTTGAAATGGCCAAGTAAGGTGAGTGTTGGCGGGCTACCCTTCCCGCCGACCTGCCATTTGGCCGGGGCGCCAGTATACGAACCCAATCCCTTCCCTGCAAGGCTAGAGCGATCTCCATGTGTCCACATCATGTCCAAAACAGGAAGGTACGACTGGGGTTTCGTGGATTGGGGAGAGCGGATCAACTTAATTGCAGAATGTTCAATTTTGAACAGACAGTCCCAGGCGGGAAAAAGTAGGTTTCAGCCATCAAAGCTAATGGTCCATCCGCAATGCCGGAGGCCGATTGGGTCGCCGGGGACGCCATTGCGATTTGACCGAAGCGGCGGCCGGTATCTGCCACCTCAGCATCTCGGCCGCCGCCCCCCAATATCAACACGCTGGAACATTTTGGCGAACAATTCTGCTGGCGGGTTGCTCAGGGCAGAGGATTTTTGGCTAGTGCTTCTTCCGGCGTACTACGATCACCAAATATACGACCACCGCAATATTAATTAGCAGGACGACTACTTTTGCGAAAGTCACTTGTTTAGCCAGTTCGTAAAGTTCAACGGGAACCAAAGACGATGTAACGATGATCGTAAAGTATTCGGCCCAGCGTTTCGCTAACGCCAGGCCGACACCCTCCGTCAGCAGCAACGCAGCGTAAAAGAAAGTGCCCACGCTCAGTTCTTTCAATCTTCGATCATCAAGAATCGAAAATTTCTGCAACAGCCGTTGAATATAGTAATTGTCGGGATCTACCCGAAGGACATTGACCCAGTGTTCTGCTTCGGCAGCAACGTCTTTGTGCAATAACTTGAGCGCACCGATGCCCAATGCGAGCAGAGCCAAACCTTTGAGGAGCTTAAAAGCAGCGATGAGCCAGAGACCTCTGTAATGCGAAGCGTCGCGTACCATTTTCTTGAATGTGCTCTTTCGTCGCATTCGGAGCTAAATCAATTCATCGGACTATAGCCACTGAATGTAGAGGTCCCGCGCGCCCTTCCGAGAGGCGTAGGAAGCACTGAGCAGCAAGTATGCACATGTTGGCTGACTTTCTGTAGGGGAACGGTTAAAGCGCAGCGATAATTTGCATCTCTAAAGATAAGAATGAATAGCAAGCAGAGTAGAATGACTCGCCGGCGGCGAAAACTTCGCCTTGGTGCGAAAGAGAGCTATTGGAGCCGGAACTGCAGCGTGACCGTTAGCTGCATTGGCACGGATTTGCCATCGAGCATGGCGGGCTGATATATCCACTGGTGCAACGCATCCTGCGCGGCCTGCTGCAGCATGGCCGGACCAGAGATCACTTTCATGGTCGTAACCCGGCCGTTGGTATCGATGAGTGCGTTTATCTTAACATCCCCAGCGACATGCTGGCTTTTTGCCAAGTTAGGATAAACGGGTTGAACTGAAGAAAGCAGCTTGGCCGGCTTCACGTTGCCGCCAACGGGCAGCGGACTGGAAGGCGCGACGGGCTGTCTCGCGTTGGAGTTACCAAATGTAGATCCGATGGGATCAGCGGTTGCCGCGAGTTGTTCCGGACCGTCGAAACCCAGCTCGGGTTCGGCATTATCTTGACCCGCTGCATTACGTTGTGCGTGCGGTGCGGCCAAGCGAATTCTTCCCAACGCTGCTTTTTTTGGCTGGGGGTCTCCGGCTACCGGCGATTCCGGGGCCGACGGCATGGAGTTTGCGTTTCCCACCGAGGTGACATTAATTCCAGCCGAAGCTGGCTGGGAGTAAACCGGCTTAGAAGAAAGCACGGACGAATTAGACGTTGCCGACGCTGGAGTGTTCGATGCCGAATTAGTCATTGTGAGCGAGGACTGGGCGAGAGCTGAGACAGCGCTTCCGGAAACGTTGGAGGTCGCCGCGGTATTCGGCGCTTTCGCACTGCTGGCGTCAACGGCGCCAGCCGAGTGATAGGCGTACCAACCTCCCGCCACCGCGAAGATAAGCAGACCGGCAGCGATCGCTCCGATCAACGCGCCTTTATTGGGACGACTGGAAGTTGCTGAGAGTTCGCTGGCGTTTTCGCCGAGCAGTAAGCGATCAGCCGAAGGTGGCTCTGCGATTTCGAAACCGCCGTGTTCCGCCGAGGGGAATTGCTGTTTCTCGTGGTCTTCAATTTCGTCAATTTCTTCAACCGTTTGTAGCTCTTGATGGTGCTGCTCCTCATCACTTTGCGATTCTTCAAGGGGCGCAGGAGTTGCGGCATTTCTCGCCAACGGCTCAAGCCAGGCAGGAATTTTTACTTCTTCCGAATCCAGAAGCGATTTAGCGGGCGATGGCTCAATCTTCGCTCGGTCAACCTTAGCCGATGTGAACTCCGTAACGACCGTTGGGATGGACGCGAGAACCGCGGGGGCGTGGTTGGGGGATGCCGGCGCGACATGCTTGGGCACAAACTCCACAACTTTCGCAGTGGCATCCGTGAGCTCAGCACGCTCGTTGGGATCCGGCTGCGACGGCTTCGCGACCGGTTGCCCGGAGAAAAGCAGAGCAGACAGCTGCTGTTTGACGCGAGCACTCTCCAGCCGCAAGGACTGGCTTGGATTCTCGGCTGAAGGCGGGACGGATTGCAGTGCTGGCGACGATGGTAGTGGCGATTGCTCGGTTTCGTGCGGCACGCTTGCGGTAACGACCGTCACTTCGGAGGCGTGAAGTAAATTCGCGACCGGGGCGTCATGGTGCGGGAGCGAAGCTGGTTGAACCGCAGACCGTGTCGGAGCATCCTGCGCAGCAGGTACTACGGGCTTAACAGCAGCTGGAGTTTCCGGGCGTCGTAGTTCGGGAAAGTGGGTGTCCGCAAGTCTTGCCGGTACCGGCTGCGTCGGCGAAGGCTGCGACCCAATGCGATCGGTCGGAAAACGCATGCCCCAAAAGCCGACGACGGGTTCGGTGAATTCCAGTTCGACGTAGCCGCTGACGTTGCGGTAGCTCTTTGATTTAATAACCTGGCAAACGACTTCTTTTTTAGTTTTCTGGTTCGTCAAAAAGAGAAGCTGGCCCGGGGCCATCGCCGAAGACAGCCGAATGACCGCGCCATTGCCGTGAACCAACACAGTCTTCGTGGATTCCGAGAAGGTTTCGCGCTTGTCGCTGCCGTCTACCGAGCGCGCACCGTTTACCGTCACGGCAACTTCCAGCGCCACAGCCTGCGGGCGGCTGACGGTTTCGATAGGCCGCGAAACAGCGGAGACGGAGCACGCGGTGGAGGAGTCCGAACTGGCGGCCAACACCTGAGTATCTTTGACGATCGGTGGCATATATACACGCTCGCGAAGCAGGATTTGTTCAGCTCCGAATGAAGACGCGGCCTGAGTGAACCTTTATATCTTCTGCTCTGCGGAAGACCGCCAGCTATAGTACGAGGGTACTAAGCACCGTCAATTTGTTCTTAGAGATACCTCCTGCCATGGGAACGCTGCTGACGAAATTCCCAGAATGCTTTCACCTGTACTAACGGACAGGTGGGAGGGGGGGTTTGAATTGCTCGTCGACTTCGACCTGGTAACCGGTGACCAATTTATTAGTCTCGTTAGCCATGCCAATGACGGCTTGCAATTCTTTGAACATGGCGTCGGTCATGCCTTTTTTTCGAGCGGACGCGGTGTGTGAGGCGATGCAGTAATGGCAGTTGTTGGTAACACTCACAGCCACGTAAAGCAATTCTTTAGTGAGCGGATCGAGCGCGCCGGGCGCCATAATTTGTTTAATGTCTTCCCAGGTACGCTTTAGAGTCGCGGGATCGTGAGCGATAGCCTTCCAGAAATTACTGACCCAGTCGGTTTTGCGAGTGGTCATGATGTCATCATAGACGGCGCGTACTTCTGAGCTTGCGTCTTTGTATTCAATGAGTCCGAACGTGGCCATGGGGTCTCCGGGGAAAAGTTAGAGAACAAAGGTAGCAGGAAGCAGCGGTAGTGAGTAGAGGCGGCGGGAAGAGCGGGCGTTCTCTGGGAAGTTAGCAACGCCTCGTGGTTGACGCGGAGCCAGAATGGCCAGGTAACACACAATTAAATCATTTGATGACAGACGCTATGCTACAACAATGATAGTTCGGAAGATAACTTATACAGCTCGCCGTTTAAGGAAAATGATGAAATTCTTTCGCTTGCTTGCTTTAGTCGCAGTGCTCCTCGGATTCATTGCAGGATCTTTACTGATATGGTCGCGGACGGGAATGACACAACCACGGCCCGGCCGGCTGCTGTCGTCGAGCACACTAGAATCACGCAGCAGAGAATCGTCGCAACAAAGCTCTCCGCCATCACCACAGGCACCACAAATAGGTTCGTCATCGCTGAATATCGAGGAGTATCAGCCGAAATCCACCCTGGTTACGAAGGAACATAAGATCGAGCGGGCGAAGTATCCGTTCATTGACATTCACAGCCACCATTGGAATCCCACACCGGAGGGCGTGGATAAACTCGTGAAAGAAATGGATTCGATCAACCTCCACGTGCTGGTGAATCTGAGTGGTGGAACCGGCGAAGCATTGAAGAAAACGATAGCAGTGATGAAGGGACGCTATCCAGATCGCTTTGTGGTGTTCGCGAATATGAACTACGACGATCTGAACACACCCGGCTTCGGGAAGCGCGCGGTGCTGCGTTTGGAGCAAGACATTCGGAATGGTGCGCAGGGGCTGAAGATCTTCAAGAATTTTGGGATGGATCTCAAGTATGCAAACGGGGAACGCGTGCACGTGGACGATCCAGAATTCGACGCGGTCTTTGAGAAGTGCGGCGAGCTGAAGATACCGGTGCTGATTCATGTTGCGGAACCGTCGGCATTTTTCGATCCATGGGATAAGTACAACGAGCGTTGGTTGGAGCTGAAGGAATTTCCGCAACGAGCGCGGCCGCCGGCCAGGTATCCACCGTTCGAGACGCTGATGACGGAGCGTAATCATCTGTTTGCGAAGCACCCGAAGACAAATTTCATCGCGGCGCATCTGGGGTTTCACGGGAACGATCTGGAGCGGTTGGGCAAGCTGTTTGATAGCTACCCAAATGTGAATGTGGACATCGCCGCAGTTCTGGCTGAGCTGGGCCGTCAGCCATATTCCGCTCATGATTTCTTGATCAAGTATCAGGACCGCGTGCTGATGGGAAAGGACATTTACGACGTGAACGAATACAAATGGTATTTTCGCGCACTAGAGACGCGGGACGAGTATTTTGAGTATTACCGAAAGCGGCACGCGTTTTGGCGAATTTATGGATTCCAGGTGCCGGACGACGTGTTGAAGAAGGTGTATTACAAAAACGCGTTGAGGCTGGTGGCAGGGTTGGATGCGAAGGCTTTCCCGGAATGATCGTTTGTGGGAAGCGGGCCACTGCTCGCGAAGAGCGCATAGCCAGGGCGCTAAGTAGTAAGGCGTTTAGCGGCGGGAAGAATGCGGGGCGTTGAGGAATTTTTCGAGAAGCAGGCGAGCGAGACGTTTATGGTTATGACGGATAACACCGTGCTCCACGAGGAGATTGGCGAGAAGCAAGCGGGGACCGAGCTTGTGGAGTTCGAAATGGTCGATGGCGACAGGCTGGGCTCCCTCGGCGCGGTATCGTCTGGCTACTGACGGGGAGATCGTGCGACGGTTGGCGACAACCCAATCGATAACGCGGCGCGGAACGTGGCGCTGGATCGCGCGAAGATGATCCGCTAGAGCGTACCCGGCAGTTTCCCCGGGCTGGGTCATCAAATTGGCAATATACACGCGAGGCGCGTCGGATCGGGCGATAGCGTTGGCAATTTCTGGGATGAGGAGATTAGGGAGGATGCTGGTATAGAGCGAACCGGGACCAAGAAGAATAAGGTCGGCTTGGCCAATGGCTTCGATAGCTTTTGGGAGCGGCCGAACGCGGCGGCGCGGCGAAAGCGTTAACTTCTTAATCGGCACGCGACTGGCCGTGATACGAGTTTCTCCACGGACGACGCGCCCATTTGTCAAAGTAGCCACCAGATGTACGTTAGAAAGTGTCGAAGGGAAAATACGGCCGCGGATGGCTAGGACTTTGCTGCTGACGCGAATGGCTTCCGTGAAATCGCCGGTGATATGTGTGAGCGCAGCAAGAAAGAGGTTGCCGAAGTTGTGGCCGGTCAGTCCGCGGCCGACGTGGAAACGATATTGGAAGAGGTGGCTGAGGAGCGCTTCATCTTTGGACAGGGCGACCATGCAGTTACGAATATCGCCGGGTGGCAGGATGCGGTTTTCACGCCGGAGACGTCCGGAACTGCCACCGTCATCGGTAACGGTAACGATGGCGGTAAGGTCGGTGATAGGGCGTTCGGGCGTTGGATGCTCATCGCCGGCGCGGACGACGTGCTCTTTGAGGCCGCGAAGTAGGGTGGATAAACCGGTGCCACCGCCCAGAGCTACAATGCGGAAGCCGCGCTGGACATTTTTCGACTTTGCGATCTTCTTCACCCTACGGGCCGGAATAGAATCATCCTGTTTGCTGAAATCAAAGTGTACCGGAAACGCTCTAGCTGAGTGAATTTTTGGGAATGGTCAAGAAATAAACGCAATGGCGACGCTTCGTGGATACAGAAAAACAAGCTCCGTAGCAGATCGGACATCGGATACAGGCTGAATTAGCCGGCCGTGCCGTCTTTTTCCGGGTAGAGGAGCTCGGTGAAACGAGGGTCCTCCTGGAGGAAGGCAAAGTCTTCGTCATTCCGGGCGTGATAGCGATTTTCCGCGCGGAGTTGGATGGCGACTTTCAGATTGGCCATCGCGGAATCAGCTTCTCCTGTGAGGCAATCGAGGGCAGCCAAGGCGTAATGAATGTGGTCAGCTTTAGGGGCTGCTTTGCGTGCTTTGTCCAGGCTTTCACGGGCATCGTCCCAGCGACCGATATTCATCATGGCGACGCCGCGCTGATAATGGTCTTCGGCGGTACGCGGGTTGAGTTCATGACTGGGCTTCATCCGCTGCTCAGCGATTTTGACGTGCATACGGGCGCGATCAGCAAGCTCTTTGCTCGGACCTTCGATAACCTTGTCGAGTTCCTGCTTGGCGCGAGCGAATTTCTGTTGGTGAAAAAGGGCTAAAGCTTCATCGTACAGCTTGAGCTGGGCCTGAACGCGGGGATCCACCAACTCGACCCCTCCGCGCTGAGCAGGATGAGCAGGCTGTAAACTCTTTTTCTTCTGTGGCTTAGAGTGACTTCGCGCTTTGCTCTTGGCACCGTGGGAGGAGCCTGAAGAAGTCTTACGTGCTTTCGCCATGTGGCGAATGCTAACAGAGGACATACTGCACGTCAACGGAGGAGCAGGCGGTTGTAGGAATAAAAGGGGCAGAGGAAATCAGACGGAATTCGACCGGAATCCGAAGGCGCGTAACAACGGTGTATAGCAGGTATATAGCGTAGAACAGAAAAAGGACAATGTGCGGAGTTATAACGTTACCTAACAGCGGCAAGGCACAAAAATAGAGTATGACGTTCAGTAGATAATCGCGGAAACTGTCTATGGTGAGTTAAATAGACGACGACTGGGGGCGAAGACTGGCCTGGGTGTGAGGCGTGTGCTATAAAGTTGAGGCCGAATTCGAGTACGACAAGTGCCCTTTATCAATTTTCCTGCTCGCGAAATTAACTGTAAGCTCGTGTTCTACGGTCCGGGTCTAGGCGGCAAGACCGCCAACCTGCAGTGGATCTATGACCATACGGGCCAAAATCAAAAGGGCAAGATGGTCTCTCTGGCAACGGAGACGGACCGCACGCTGTTCTTTGATTTTTTGCCGCTGGACTTGGGAACGGTCCGCGGGTTCAAAACACGCTTTCATTTATATACGGTGCCCGGACAAGTATTTTATGAGGCTAGCCGCAAGCTGATCTTGAAGGGCGCGGATGGCGTGGTTTTCGTTGCGGATTCGCAAGAAGAGCGGCTGGACGCGAATTTCGAAACCATGGACAACTTGATGGAGCACTTGAAGGAGCACAACCTACACTTCGATACGATCCCCTATGTACTGCAGTTGAATAAGCGCGATCTGCCGAATGCCATGCCGGTAGCAGAGTTGACCAAGCAATTGCAGAAAAAAGGCGAGCCGGTGCTGGAAGGAGTGGCGATTAAGGGGCAAGGGGTATTTGAGACCTTAAAGGAAGTAGCGAAGCTGGTTTTGGCGGAGTTGAAAAAGGGTAGTTGATAGCGTTCTGCTTCAGTCAGATTGTTCTCATGCGTTTATTTCATCTCATCTCTTTTTCGCTGGCCCGTTGCTTCTTCATCGTATAATGCACCGCAGCCAGAGACCGCCGCTACCTTGAGCGGAGCATAGAGATAAGTATCGTCCTGCTCCCGGTAAGCATCTCTTGTGTATGGAACCTAGGATCATGACTGGGCACGCCCCAATGGAAATTAACGTCCGCGATTCCGGCGGCGTATCGATTCTGGACGTCCAAGGACGTCTCACGATCGGTGAATCCGCCGAGCAAATGCACGATGCGCTGCAGTCCGTGATCCGACGGGGCGCACGTAAGGTTGTGGCCATCCTCAACGGTGTTCCGCAGATCGACAGCTCCGGCATTTCTACGTTGGTCCGAGTATCCATTCAACTTGCGCGCGAAGGCGGGGTGCTGCGCTTGGTTTGCGGGCCAGGGCGGGTGCGTGACGCGCTCACCGTAACGCGCCTCATCGAAGCCATCCCGACGTTTGAGTCGGAAGCCGCTGCTCTCGCGAACTTCTCCTGATCCGTTTTTTTTGATTTTTTTGCCACCCGGAAAGTGCTGCTGCCAACCTTCACAGAAAGACGTCTGGCCACCTGCAAAGCAAGCATTTAGAAATTGAATTTGAAGAATTGTATCGCAACGCAAGGCTGCGTATAATTCGGCCCATTTGCGGGTGGGGACATCCACCACTACTACCTGTTGAGCGATGAGGCCAACCTACCAAAGCGGAGATCTATGAAGCGCATGGTGTGGAAGTATTGTTTGCTGATGACCGCTGTACTTATCGGAGTTTCTGTCCGCGCACAACAAATTCCCGCTCCTCCTTCGTCAGTGACGTCGCCCGCGGCCACTGCAACGAGTCCGGAAACGTCCAAGACGGTCAACGAGAAATTGGCGCAACTAGACCGGCGGGTCACCGCGGCACAGTCGTCAGCTGATAATGCCTGGATGCTGGTGAGTGCGGCGCTGGTGCTGATGATGACAGGGCCCGGGCTGGCGCTCTTCTACGGCGGGCTAGTGCGCCGGAAGAACACGTTAGCGATGATGATGCAAAGTTTTGCCTTGATGGCGATTATTACGGTGATGTGGGCGCTGGTGGGATACAGCTTGTGCTTTGGCGGGAATGGACCGGTGATCGGGGGGTTCGAACACGCTTTTCTGCGCGGCGTCGGTGCGGAACCAAACGCGGATTATGCGGGCAGCATCCCGCAAATGACTTTCATGGTGTACCAGTTAATGTTCGCGATTATCACGCCAGCATTGATCACGGGCGCGAGCGCGGAGCGCATGAAGTTCAGCGGCACGGTGCTATTCATCGCGTTGTGGTTTCTCGTGGTATATGCGCCGCTCGCGCATATGGTGTGGGGCAAGGGCGGGTTGTTGAATGCTTCATTAAGGGGTAAGTTCCCTACGCTGGACTTCGCCGGGGGAACAGTGGTGCATATTTCTTCCGGCGTATCCGCATTGGTCTGTGCACTCTATTTGAGGAAGCGCACGGGATATCCGACGCAGCCAATGCCGCCGCATAGTTTAGTGCTGAGCTTCATAGGCGCATGTTTATTGTGGGTAGGATGGTTTGGATTTAACGCCGGAAGCGCTCTGGCTTCCAATGCGCTAGCATCCAGCGCGTTTGTGGCAACCCATTTTGCAGCAGCCGCCGCGGCGATGAGCTGGAGCGTGGCGGAATGGGTCAAGAACGGGCGCGCGAGTGCACTCGGAGCAATATCCGGGGCGGTAGCCGGACTGGTGGCGATTACGCCGGCCGCGGGATTTGTTGCGCCGATGCCAGCGTTGGCGATTGGCTTCATGGCAGGTGCGATTTGCTATTGGATGGTTACAAAGGTAAAGGCTATTTTCGGATATGATGACGCGCTCGATGCGTTTGGCGTGCATGGGGCCGGCGGAACGATTGGAGCGCTGTTAACGGGGGTATTTGCGCAGCAGGCAATCAATCCGATTTATGGGGCTGGGAAAGCGGTCGGCGGGCTGGATGGGCACTGGGGACAGCTGGGCAATCAACTTGTCGGCGTGCTGATCGCTTGGAGCCTCGCTCTCGCCGGGACGATCGTCTTGCTGAAGATGGTAGATATGATAACGGGCGTGCGGGTAACGGAACAGCAAGAGATCAAGGGATTGGACATTACGCAGCATGGCGAAGAGGCTTATAACCTGGAAGCATAGAAGTTTGAGGACCGAGTAGCGCCGCAAGGCAGTGACCGGAGCGCATACTTCCATGATGAAACTCGAAGCTATTATCCAGCCGTCGCGGTTTGACTCCGTGAAGAATGCGCTGCGCGAAATTGGAATCGAAGGAATGACGGTAACGGAGGTTCGAGGGCACGGACGGCAAAAGGGGCACACGGAGGTGTATCGCGGCCGGGAGTACACGGTGGATTTGTTGCCAAAGGTCAAACTGGAAATGGTGCTGCCGGATACGCTAGTGAACCGGGTGGTCGAGACGATCTTGCAGACCGCCAAGACAGGAAAGATAGGAGACGGTAAGATATTCCTATCGCGGGTAGAGGAAGCCATCCGGATCCGCAACGAGGAGCGCGGGGAAAACGCGCTTTGAGTAATAGTGACCAGGGCCACCCAGCTGGTCTAGATCCCGAGCGAGCAACCCGCAAAATCCATGCAAGGTTCTATTACTTCGTTGTCCGTGCTCGGGTCGCAAGCCGACGATGAGCGACATCGAATCCGGCAAGAATTCGAGGCGGGCGCAAGCGCACAAGAGACGGTACGCGCGCTGTGCGAACTGGCGGACCACAATATTCAAAAGATATTCAGTGAGGTGTTGCGAACGCACAAAACAGGTGACACCGGCGAAGAGGAAGTGCAAGGACTTTGTCTTCTGGCGTTGGGCGGCTACGGGCGAAGGATGCTCTTCCCTTATTCCGATCTGGACATCCTGTTTCTTTTTGGAAATGAAAAAACGGAAGAGGAATTCCACCCGCTGATTGCGGAGTTTTCGCGAACCTTATGGGATTTGGGGTTTCGTGTAAGTTCTGCAGGACGTACGCTGGACGAATGCAAGCGAATCGAGGAAGACAACGCGGAATTCCATCTGGCGCTGCTGGACCGGCGATTCCTGGCCGGGGACAAGGCACTTTTCGAGAGACTGCATTGCAAGGTCCTGCCTGGATCGGAGCGCCAAGCCCGCGCATTTCTTTTGGCGCAACTTCACAAGCTTACGAAAGAGCGGTTAACGCGTTACGGAAACACCATCTTTCATCTGGAACCGAATGTTAAAGAATCACCTGGGGGAATGCGTGATTATCAAGCCGCGGTGTGGCTGCGCCAGATCAGTGGAGAGCGCGACCGCACCAACACGGCGGCAGAAAAAGAGCTGACGGCAAACGCGGTCAATTTCCTGAGCGCCATTCGCTGTTTTCTGCACTACAGCAACGGTCGAAACGACAATACTTTAACGTACGAGTTGCAGGCCGCGGGGGCAGAATGTGCTCTTGGCATGACGGATGGGTTGACTCGAGAAGTGCCTAATGACGCTGCGGGCGGGGACGCGCGCGAAACCTCGGCTAATTCTGCACAGAATGCGGCAGAATGGATGCGGTTATATTTTCGTCATGCGCGAACACTCAATCGTCAGCTGTTGCGGTACATGGAACAAAAAGCGCCGGCATCGGTCTCCCTGCGTGCACGGCTCTTCGGCGCGGCGCGCGGAGCAAAATCGGAGGAAAGCAAGGGAAGACCTTTCGCGGCACGAGACGGATTACTCGAAATCATCGAGCCAAGCGCGCTTTCCGATCGAGCTGTTCTATTTTCTCTATTTGCGGAAGCAGCTGCGACGGGCGTCCCCTTAAGCCGAGACGCTGAACGAAACATTGCCGATATCCTGGCCGATCCCGAGACGCCAGCCACAAATGCCCAGGTGACGTGGGGGACGCTGCGCGAGATGTTGAGCTCGGACTATCCGGGCTTGGCGTTGCGACCGATGCAGAGGCTGGGGCTGCTGACGAATATTTTGCCCGAATTTGGTGTGATTGATTCACTGGTAGTACGCGATTTTTATCATCGCTACACCGTTGACGAGCACTCCCTACGGACTATAGAACACCTACAAGGGCTTACCGATTCGACAGACTCCTTGGGAACGCATTTTGCGCCCCTATGGAAGTCCGTTGAGCGAAGGGATTTACTCGTTTTCGCGATGTTAGTGCACGATATTGGTAAAGGCCTGCCGGTTGATAATCACGTGACTGGAAGCCTCGAAGCACTGGAAAGTGCTGCGAAAAGGCTAGCGCTATCGGAGGAAGAAAAAGCCGAAGTACACTTTTTGATCAAGCATCATCTGGATATGTCCGCGACGGTGCAGCGTAGGGATATCTTCGACCCCGCAACGGTGAATGGATTTGCTGAAATAGTAGGTACCCAAGAGCGGCTGCAGAGGCTGTGCCTGGTAACGTATGCGGATATCCATGCCGTGAACCCAGAAGCATTAACCCCGTGGAAAGCGGAAATGCTTTGGCAACTATTTGTAGCAACATCCAATTATTTCAGCCGAAGTCTAGATCGCGATCGGCTGCATGCAGGCGAGGAGGTTTCGCTACTGGAGCAAGTTTGTGCGCGAGCGGGCGGCGCAAGCAAAGGACAGATCGAGGATTTTCTGGAAGGGTTCCCGCGACGCTACCTTACAGTGCACTCGGCAGCGGAAATCGCTGCCCATTTCGGGCTGTATAAAGAATTGAAGGTCCGGCCAGTACAAACAGAGCTGAAAACAACAAAACATGCATTTTCGTTGACGCTATTGACGGCCGATCGTGCCGCGCTTTTTTCGACAATTGCAGGCGCGCTAGCCGGGTGGGGCATGAACATCATTAAAGCGGAAGCATTTGGGAACGCCGCGGGTGTTATTCTGGATACCTTCCATTTCACGGACCTGCACCGCACACTGGAACTAAATCCCACGGAGATCGAGCGCTTCCGCAAAAGTCTGGCGGATGTGGTCGCCGGCAAGGCACCGCTGGAGCCGCTGCTGAACAGCAGAGAAAGCGCGTACCGGGCACGTTTGCCAAAGGTCGCCGTGGAAACTCACATCAACTTTGACGACTCGTCTTCGCTGCATAGCACGCTGCTGGAAATTCTGACGCAGGACCGACCTGGCTTGCTCTATGAGATCGGCTCGGCGCTGGCGGGGCTCGGATGCAATATCGAGGTAGCGCTTATCGATACGGAAGGGCAAAAAGCGATAGACGTATTTTATTTGACCGCGCAGGGCAAGAAGTTGGACGCGCAAAAACAGCAAGCTTTGCTTGAGACACTGCAAAAGAACCTAAACTAATTTCTGCCGGCAGGTCTTATTGTGAGTCGCTCGCCCGTCAAATGATTTTTCGTTACACCACAGACATTTTGATCAGCACAATCGAGCGAGCAGGCGCCGCTTAGCGAGTAAAAAAGAGAAAGAAGAGTAACAAAAGAATTCCCACAAAAATTAGAAAGAACTTGGATTTTGCGATGGATTTGATGGCGGTTCGGGAGATTGAGCCATTCCGTTCCACTCCGAACGCGAAATGCCTTTCGCGACAAGCAGTGCATCTGTAAGGATAGACAAGAAAGATTGGAAGGAAGTTTCTCTCGATAAAGCCCACCCGCTTGGACCGCGTTTGGACTGTACTCCCACAAGAGGGGCATCTGTGCGTCAGTCGCATGGTACTCGCAACCTAACCGTCTTTTGCGGCCACACCGTCTTTCAACGCAGAGTGAGCATAAACTGGACGCAGCGAATACACCAGTTATGGGTATCTCCATTTTAGGATTTATTCCTGTAATAGGCGCTCCGGTAACTCAGCTACCAATGCGGAAAGATAAATTGTTCCCGCGCTAACGTAGGTTGCAAAACAACTACCCGGTATTCAACGGAGTTTGTAAGGGAAGATTGGTGGACGTGGCCGGGCTCGAACCGGCCCCCTGCGTGCAAGTCAGCGATCGGAAGCTTCGCTGCTGCCACTCAAGATGTAAGTTCCCTTAGCCGAGCGGAAGAGCGAATGGAAGCCGCGTCTTTCCGTTAGCTCTGGCGGTTGAGGAAAAGGACCATTAACCCAGTTACTTGCAAAGAAAATAATGACGATGATGGAGCGCTGTGTCGCGAGTTTGGCAAGATTATTCATTTGGTTCTCATATTCGCGATTGGCAAGCGTGGTGACCAAGTCGAACTTCTCTGGCAATAGATAAGGAGGACGCCTAGTCGCGAAGTAGATGCGGGCAGGAGCGTCCGAATACAGCATGATACTGCCCGGAAGATCACGAACGTACTTCATGACCTGGTCATCGCGCCAATAGGCAGTCTGAAATCCGACACCATTGGCCCTAATGTCCCGAGCCGTCCCCAGGAATCGCATTGCGTTCAAAGAAATTATCGACAAGCAAGCAGCGAACAAAATGATGCACAAGATGGATCGGACACCGAACATCCGGCGCCGCAGGGCCAAAGACGAGATCAGCAATAGAGCTGTTACCGGATAAATCGGACTCAGCAAGCGCATGTCGAGTGGTATGTCCGCGTCAAGAAAAGAGATGTTCATAATCAGAAACAGAAGATAGACGACGTCGAAGACCAAACACGTTTGCGCCAGTAACAGGGTCGAACGCAAGCCTGGGTCCTGACTTTGCCGCGAGCGGCGAGAAGCTGATACGACGGCTGCGAAAACCAGCGTAATCAGACCCGCCAAGAGCAACAACCTTAAACGATTGGGAACTGCTTCCGGACAAAACCATAATGTAACCGTACTAAAGAGATCGCGGAATTTCTGGCGTCCTATCGAATGGACGACAAACTTTCGGTCGCCCGCGAACTGCGCGGCAACGAGGATGTTATGGATGATCCAAGCGCCGACGGGCAGCACTGCAATCAAGCCAAAGGTGATGGCGGAGGACGTCAATTGGTTAAGCCGCCGCCAAGAAAATGGGATGATGAAGGCCACAACAAAAGCCGCAATGAGGAAGGCAGCACCCGAATACCGAGTCAAGAATGCCGCCGCCATTGCAATCGCGGTCCAAAGAAGACTCTTGGTGTTTCCCGACTCTACATACGACAGGAGCGGGGCTATACCGGCCAAGACAAATACGACAAAAAGCGGCTCGGATAATGCCTGACAATGAATTTCAATCATGTCACGAGAAAACAAGATCGACAGGGCTGCGAGAAAACCCAACAGGGCGGAGCGGCCACAATATGCCCAGGCGATAAATCCACTAAGAAAGATAGTACACGCAAGAGTAAGAGCGTCGATCCATTTCGCCGAGTCGATTGGATCCACACCAACATAAGCCGGCGTTGCCAGAATAATGGGATAAAGCGGAGCCCAATGCGTGAATCGCTCTGGCGGTAGGAAATGAGCCAAATAAAAGCCAGTGCCTCCCGCAAGGTTTCTGGCGGCTCCGATGTATGCCACAGAATCAGACAGTCCTCCCACGTTCATGGGCACAGCGTAGAGAACGGCTATGCCGCCCGCCAGGCTGAACGCCAGCAAAATGGCCATGAATGTCCTCTTCGCTGTGTTCTGCAAAGAAATGCGCCCCCGTACTTAAATGAACAGACTCAAGGTAAACCTGAGAATAGAAACATCAACCACCGCGTGTTGCCTGCAACCCGAATGGCAGGGAAACACCGGAACGACCGGGGTAGGCCACGCAGATGTCCACCCCGCGTTTGCGCGCTCCCATGCCTCCTGCGCGCATTAGATAGAATGTGAGCACATACCCGACCGCTGTCACGTACATCCACCACGGCGCGCGCGACGTCCGCATCCGCTCCTCGCCCCTTACTTTCTTGGGTGGATTCTACCTTTTTCGTGAATAGCGAATCGAGAGGAATGTGAGGGCGCCCTGAGCACGGCAGCGGACTGGGTCAGCAGCTGTGTGGTCGGGTACTCGGAAGTTCTCCTCCGGATTCTGGACTGCATTTTGTCTGCTGAGTTTTTCGTTCGGAACAAAACGAATTGGAATGTACCCACGGTACCTCGTGCGTGTTAGGCGGGTTACTTTCTCGACCGCATCGATGCGGGATTGAAACTGCCCTGCTTCGAGCCTGCAATCGAGCAAAATGTGATGCTTGCCGCTTTTCAACTCCTCCAGGAACGACGGTTGAGGCCTTGCTCTCACATTTCAAGAAGGCATCGAAAATTTCGGCTGTGATAATGCAGGCGCTCATGGTTGTGCCTCCTGGACGCGTGCCCGACGCACCCGAGCCGGAACATTGCCCGTAAAGTAGCCTGCCCCGAGCGGGTTTGACCTTTTCCTAGCTAACGAAACGATGGTTTTGTGATGGCGACGCCAACCAAATCCAACAACCGCCTCGGGACTTATGTCCTCAAGACCTTCAAGGACGAGTCTTTCCGGGGGGAAAGTTCAATCCCCAAAGACCCGGAACGCGATCCGTGAAGTGGATGTTACGAGCGCACGCGAAGGTCTGCTGATGGTCTCCGCCTTGCTTGGTGTCATCGGTGCAGTTCTGATCGTGCTGGCTCCGGCGAAGCAATCAGTCGTGTTAAGAAAACAGACGGCATAAGTCACCAACCGCCGTACCCGCCACCTCGCAGATTTGTTGACTTGCGGTAGACCAGCAACCTAATATGACGGCACTGTGGCGGACACCGATCTCAACAAGTAAGGAGACAGTCTATGAAGAGAACTTGGATATTGTGTCTAATCGGTTTGCTTTCACTGGGGATCGCCGCGTGGTCGCAAGCGCAGACAACCGGCGGGACTGAGAAGGCCGTGGCGGCACTGGAACAACAGTGGCTTCAATCACAAAAGACAAATAATCCTGACTTAGTCGCCCCGCTGCTGGCCGACAAATTCGTGAGTACCGGGAGCGATGGGAAAGTCGAGAGCAAGGCCGAGTTGTTAGCGAGGGCGAAAGCGACCAAATATGACACTGCAGAGTACGACGATGTGAAGGTAACGGTATTTGGCGACACGGCCATCGCGACGGGCGGCTTCACAAGTAAAGGCACCGATGCGTCGGGGAAGCCTTTCGATACTCATGAACGCTGGACTGATACATGGGTGAAGATGCCGAACGGAAAGTGGCAGTGTGTTGCGAGTCATGTGTCGCCAATAAAAATGTAAGCGTCCAATGGTGTCATCTAAAGTGTCTAAAATTTAACAGACGTTCCTTCACGATCCGGTTAGCATTCTATTGACATAGTATTTCTCCAGTATTTCCACAGAGGGGCTGGGTGACTTCAGCCCCTTTTCCTTTTAAACGCATCGTGCATAGAAGCGCGACCATACCGCCAGACTTATGGCGTCCACGCCAGATCCCGCTTAACTTCATCACTCAAATCCATCCCGCCGACTAACTCCTTTGGCGCATTAGGATTATTGGTCAGAGTTGTCGATGTCCACCACAGCCTTCCAGTCACCGCTGGCTTGCTTCTTCCAGACAACTACGTACTTCCCTTTCGAATTCACGGGTTTGCCGCCTTTATCGTTCATTGTCATTTCTCACGTACCGACCTCGTAGGCAAGGTCACCTGAGCGAGCTACGTCCACTTTTCTTGTGGCGGTATTCAGCCTCATTCCTGGGATCGCCAGAAAGTCTGCCCACGCTTTTCGGATGGCATCTTTGCCGACGGCAACAGGAGCTCCTGAAGGAAAGTACGAGGCATCCTCAGCATAGAACGAAACAGTCTTATCCAAATTCCTGTTGAGCGCAGCGCTTCCCCATTCCGCTGACGCTTCTCTGATACGAGCTTCGTCTGAGCGTGTGTCAGACGTCTGAGTCGGAGCACTCAGGCTAGAAGCTACAACCAATAGGAGCAGCAGCAACAGCCTGCCGCTGATAGTCATGCGAGATTTCTTCAACATGCACCTCCCTAAACAGAAGTCTTCCGCGATGAGACAACTAACGCCCGCCAACCCGCCAGTGCGAACCCACCCCGCCACCGTCATTCCCAAGGTTCGTCTGAAGACTTAAAGTCCTTGAGCAGACCCGCCTTAAACACGCTCGCAGCGGCGACGATAGAGTTCTGGTCGTTCGCATCCAGTTTTGTTCCAAAGGTGGTGTTAATGTTATCGATCAATTCGGCTCGTTGTTCCTTCGTGATAATCAGATGGCTGGTGTGGCCTTTAGAGTCTTCTTTCAGGTCTATCAATGTCGCGAAGACCGCAGGAGAGGCTTCAAACAAAGCGTGGTCAATAAAATCCATCTGCCCTCGTATCTCAAGCATCTCGGCAGCGAGCTTGGCAAAATCAACGCCTGGCTTCTGTCCCCCAATGAGGGTGCTACCAATCTCAGCCATCCGTCTCCACAAAACGATCTTGCGTTCATACAAAGCCGTGATGTTGGAAATCAGGTGGTCATGTGGGGCTTTTAGGCGCATCCCCCTCAACATTCTAATTTGCGATGCCAGTTCTAACTGAATTAGCGTGCTGATATGGATCGTGTTAGAAAACGGGTTGTCTGGATCTTTCTTTAGTTCTTGTTCACCCGAATCGCGGATACGCTCGATAGCGGACAACTCGCGGATATATTCGGTAACGAAGACAAGGTGAGATGTTTCTGGCTTCTCAACGCCGAACGTTGAGGGCGCTGCCACCGTCAAGATGAGAAAAACAACAGCTGCGAGTTTCATTTTCACCACCACTACGCTGCTGACTTATGCCGTAATCACCCTATCGCGTTACACCGTTAGCCGTTACAACGCAGACGGCAAAAGCCTTTGAATTATCCTAGGAACGATGACCTAAGCGACCGAACATCCGAGGCTTGTCCAGGCTCTCTCCCTAGAAGAGTCGATCTGTCATGCCACTTGAAATCTGCTTCTGCATTCGCTTTCCGTCTGCGGTTAGCGACGCGTTGAATTTCCGTTTCCATGTTTGGAACTGTTTGTTGGTCAGAGTTCCGGCGCGTCTGAACCACTCTTTGAAAGATTTATCCGCCAACGTGTTGACTTTGTTGATTTGATGACCTATGCGAATAGCGTGACTTGCTTGTTTCTTCTCAGCCTTCTTAAGAGAGCCACCACCAATTGCCTTTCCTGTAGATATCTTGGCAGTCCACTCGCTGAGCATCCGCTGGAGCTTGACGTTCTGTATCCGCAACTGCCTTATATCTGGGAAGTCCTCCGGCAATAAGCTGAGTAAATTCAATCGGTGGCACACAAAGATTTGGGTCGCGCGATACCACAGCTAAGGAGCGGAACGTAAGGAACTATCATGATCAAACTGAAGCCGAGGAAACAGGAACTTTTCTTTAACGGCGACGTTTACCACTACTCCCTACGAGGCGGCACGTTTGCTTACGCAGTTATTATGGTGAATCGAGCAGTCCGTCACGATTGGGAGATTGTAAAGGACGGCTGGCGCAAAACCGTCACCGATTCAAAGTTAGTCGCGGATCTAGAGGTGGCCCTGAGGTCAGAGTAGGCCACACTTAAACAGAAGGCTGAATCTCGAATGCTGGATCGCAGGAAACAGAAGCTTGAAGAATTGCTGAGGATCGGACTTTAAATGGACGCGCGCGAACTCTTACACGTAAATCAGATGGCAAAACATTCCGCTACAGAAGAGCGCTAGAGGAATGGGGTGCTCCGAAAGCGTGATACGACGGAACTTCTGTGATTACCGACTACCACCTCAAGAGTGAACTTCGGAGCACGCTGAACAAGATCTCGCAATGGAGTTAGGTGATGACGGGCCTGACGATCAAGCGGTAAATAAAGCGTGACGGTACGCGCTGCGGAACTTTCACCGAGAATATGAAGCCCTCCGGAGTTCGAGCGGCCCTGTCTGAACAATCTCTTTCCTCGCTAATGGACCACCGTTGCTTGTATGCCGTCCTCAAACAGCTTCCTGGCCTGTTCGGCCACAACCGGAGGGCTGAAATAATAGCCTTGCCCCTCGCCGCACCCGTGGAGCTGAAGGAATTTGAGTTGGGCTCGTGTTTCTACCCCCTCCGCAATCACCCGCTGCTTGAGGCTCCTGCCGAGATTAATCATGGCGCTGACAATTGCCGCGTCTGCCGGGTCCGCCGTGATCTCCTGCACGAAAGATTGATGGAGTTTCAGGGCGTCCGATGGAAAACGCCGCAGATAGGTGAAGCTGGAATACCCCGTGCCAAAGTCGTCGATGGCA
>DATNMX010000006.1:0-2339 GCA_035602135.1 Candidatus Dormiibacterota bacterium | reverse complement strand
TGAAGTCGTCGTTGCTCGTAATGGTGTCGAGGCTCTTGATTATCTTTTTGGGACCGGGACTTATGCGGGACGCAATTTGAATATCGCACCCCAGGTCGTTCTACTCGATTTGAAGCTACCCAAACTAGACGGCCTGGAGGTGCTTCGCCGCCTGCGCGCCGATGAACGCACGAAGCTCTTACCTATCGTGATCCTAACATCTTCGGACGAAGAGCAGGATCGCGTCAACGGTTATGGTGGTGGCGCCAACAGTTATGTTCGCAAGCCCGTGGACTTCAACCAGTTTAGCGAAGCGGTCCGCCAGCTGGGACTCTATTGGTTGGTACTGAACCAACCGCCGCCAAGGAGAACGTAGATGGGTGTCCCTATTCGAGTTTTGATAGTTGAGGATTCGGAAGACGATGCTGCACTCCTGCTCCAGCTTCTTCGGCAGGGCGGGTACGAAATCGACTCTGACCGCGTGGACTCGGCTAGCGGCATGGCGCAAGCACTCAATAGGAAATGGGACATCGTCATCTCGGACCATTCCATGCCGCAGTTTTCGGGGACCGAGGCCCTGAAAATGGTAAGAGCGAAAGATGCCGAGGTTCCATTCATATTTGTTTCCGGCACGATTGGCGAAGATACGGCCACTGACGCTATGAGAGTCGGGGCTCAGGATTACGTCATGAAGTCGAATCTCACACGCCTGGTTCCGGCTGTTCAACGCGAGCTCCGGGATGCCGAGGATCGCAGGGAACGCAAACGACTGGAACAGCACGTGCACCAATTGCAGAGGTTCGAAGCGATCGGGAGGCTCGCAGGCGGCGTAGCGCATGACTTCAACAACATCATCGGCGCAATCCTGGGCTGGTCGGAAATGGGCTTTGAAGAAGCAGAACCAAACACTCGTTTACGCGAGCGTTTTCAGAGGATCGGCGAGCAATCCCAGCGGGCAGCAAAATTGACCTCACAACTCCTCGCTTTTGGGCGAAAACAAATTCTGCAACCCCGAAAAGTGAACCTGAACGTTCTCGTCCAGGAAGAAATGAATCTCCTCCGGCGGGTCATCGGCGACGATATCGAGGTCCGGGTTCTGGCGGCGCAAGACCTCCGAGTCACGCTGGCGGATCCCACGCAAGTGGAGCAGGTGATCATGAATCTCTGCCTGAATGCGCGGGATGCCATGGCGGGCGGCGGACAACTGCTCATTGAAACGCAAAACGTCGAAATCGGGGAGGAATACTGCAGCCATCATGCGTACGGCCGGCCAGGGAGCTATGTCTTGCTCTCGGTTTCCGACACCGGGAAGGGGATGGACGCCGGAACGATCGAGCGCATCTTTGAACCCTTTTTTACGACCAAAGAGATGGGCAGGGGAACTGGGTTGGGGTTGGCAACCGTATACGGCATCGTGAAACAGCATGGCGGGTTTATCTACGTCTACAGTGAACTGGGAAAAGGGACCTCGTTCAAGGTGTACCTCCGAGCCGACAGCGGAGACCACGAGCCGCATGAAACAACGCGTGGCGAACAGCCCTTAAGGGGCACCGAAACCATCCTGTTGGCCGAAGATCATGAGGGGCTTCGGGATTCGGCAAAGGAAATGTTACAGGGGCTTGGCTATCGTACGATTGTCGCGTCCGATGGCAGGAAAGCTCTGGAGCTCTTCAAAAGGAATTCCGATCAGATCGATTTGATTATAATGGATGTCGTGATGCCTTCGCTGAATGGTCCGGAAGCCTATTTGGAGATGTCCGCTCTGCGACCCGGAATTCGCGTGATCTTCACGACCGGCTACACGCCCGAAGCAGCATCCTTGATTTCGCTGGTGGAAAAGGGCGCGGCGATCCTGCAAAAGCCATACAGTCTCACGAGTCTTAGTCAGATGGTTCGTGGCGCGCTAGAACACCAACCCCGGGTTTAAAGCCTTCGATTGCCGTCCAAACCAACCAAAAAAACATTCAGTGTGGTTGCCACCCGGCTAGAGAAAACCGCTGGGCTGAAGTACGTGCGCTACAAGGGCGAAAAACACAGAGGTCGAGAATACGCGGGTAAGAAACGGTGTGCTAGCATCAAGATTTGTGCTTTGAGCGGGAGCCGAGGTAGATAGTGACGACGATGAGAGCGTTGCGGAAGATGCAGGCTGCGAAGGGCCTGCAGATGGACACGGTCGCGGTACCGTTGATTGGGCCGACGGACGTGCTGGTGCGCGTAAAGACGGCTTCGATTTGCGGGACGGATTTGCACATTTATGGATGGGATCGCTGGTCGCAGGGGCGCATTAAGCCGCCGGTGACGCTGGGGCACGAATTCTGCGGCACGGTCGAGCGCGTGGGCGACGAGGTGCGCGCCGTCAA
>DATNMX010000005.1:0-9675 GCA_035602135.1 Candidatus Dormiibacterota bacterium | reverse complement strand
CGTCGTTGTCTCCGGCCGTCGTGAGCAGGAAGGTAAAAAGCTCGAGAAGGAACTACGCGAACTTGGCGCAGAAGTGGAATTCGTAAAAACCGACGTTCGACACGACGATGATATCCGGGCACTCATCGACAAGACTATCGCGCGCTTTGGTCGCCTGGATGCTGCTGTCAATTGCGCTGGAACCGAAGGCGCACCCGGCCCGGTGACGGAACAGACTGCAGAAACTTACGCCGCGACCTTCGACACAAACGTCCTGGGTACGCTGCTCAGCATGAAGCACGAACTGCGGGTGATGCTGCCACAGGGGAGCGGGAGCATCGTCAATATCTCGTCGGCCTATGGAAGGGTCGGTGCCGCCGGAGCATCCGTTTACGTAGCCAGCAAACACGCGGTGGAAGGAATGACAAAATCCGCCGCACTGGAAGTCGCTGGGACCGGTGTCCGCGTCAACGTGGTGGCTCCGGGAACGACGGATACGGGCATGCTCACACGCTTCACCAATACGGATAAAAATAAAGCGGCGCTCATCTCCACCGTGCCCGTGAAACGTCTAGCGACACCGGAGGAGATCGCTCACGTCATTGCCTTTGTCTCCTCGGCAAACGCCTCATACATGACCGGCGCATCTATCCCGGTGGATGGTGGAATGATCGCGGACTAATTCTAGGGCCGCCTCCAGACCGATATTTCTTATGAGTAACAACTGGCAGCTCGTGAGAGACAGGCCGGGCTGACTGGGATGGCGGAGAGGCCCGTAGTACTGACGAAGCCGGGTAACTCCGGTGGAGGGAAGGGGCCTCAGTTGAAGGCGGACGCAAGAAGCGACGACAGAAAGGGAGATTGGCGATGAGTCTGACAACTCCTGAGTTGTTTTCAGAAGTTGAATGCGGAATATGGGGCGTTGCGATCAGGTGGACTATACCCAGCAGGACTAGAAGTGCTCCAGTGACTCGGAGAAACTTCGCGGCGAGATCTTGCAAATTCATGATCACCTCCACGGAGCAAATTACACCTCGCCGGCCTTCCTCTCGATAGCCTCCATAGCGGAATAACGCCGGTCTACGTGTGGTCTTGATCGCGGAGCACCTGAATGCAGCTCACAACGCTTCCCGGCAGCGACACCACAGGTGGGACAGGGGACAGCGGACAACTGTTTGGGCGTGAGTTCTTTCTTTTTCATTCCGACAGGAAGTGATCCTACTACACATTATCCGCAAAGCGGACGTTTCGTATAACAGCCAATTAAGCTTGGTACGTAAGATTATGACGCTGATAGGTTGCCTTGTACCCGCAATGAGGACACTCGACCCTGGTTCCATCGGGAGGGAACTCAGGTTTCAGAGGCAAGAGGTAGTCCAACATCCCGCTGTCGTCAATCATCGAGTGGGTGAATTTCGAGCAACAGTTGTTACATTCTAAGACCCAACTAGGCATTTCCGGCGAAGCTATAACGGGAGCTTGTTAATGTCTGCCTCATATTAGACATTATTACCTCGTTTTTCTGACTCGCGCTGAGGCTTGGCTGTTCCTTCCATCCACGCCCATGTCCGGAAAATAAACTGAGGAGTACCATTGACGTGTGCACAGGCGCAGCGCAGACTTGACTTGTAGTCGAAATCTCCCCTAAATCCCAGAGCTAACTCCTCCGAGATTCTGTACCGGCGTCACCACATCTTGCCGGGCTCTAACCAGAGCAGTTCAAAGGAAACGTTTTTATGCCTACACCAATAATCGTTCATGAAGGTGGGAGCATCACCGGCAATTTGTCGGTCGGTCGAATTCGTTGGAGCGAACCTGTTTGCGGCACGCTCCGCGTAACAGACGGACAGGGCAACACGCTCGCGTCACTTTCCTATAGTGGGAGCGGGCACGAGCCCGCTGCGCTTACATTCAACCCGGCAATCACGTCAAGGACCGGCATCAATATTCTGTCGCCGGGCGGCGACTGCCTTGTTTACTGTCAGGGAGCATCGGGATTTGGAAGCTGATAAGCTCGACGCGAGGGACTAGGAAGGGATCGACGAGGTTTGCGCAATTCAGCGCCACCTGCGCGGCGGGCTTGTTGATCTGTTTGGCCACGTCGATCAGAACGTCGTGAATTCTCCAGTTGCGCGGTGAACTTGTTGAAGGCCGGATTGCCGGAGCCTTTCGTTGTCTCCAAGCGGCCCTCGCCTTTGCCGGAGCGATGAGAGCCGCGCCTGTGGCGATTGTATTCGCAAGTAGAGAGCGCCACATTGCCATTGGCGAGCCGTTCGCCCATGACGCCCGAACCGACCACGGCAGGAAGAAATGCCGTACCGAGGAATTCGTCTGCAAGGCGGGGTGACAGTGAGATTGTCATTGTTTGCCTATGCGGTCGATTTCTTTCTTGATAGCGAGTTGGTCCAAGCTTGAAAGAGGGAGACAAAGAAGCAGGTCAATGCGGCCGGTTAAGAATCATGAATGCCTCGCGGAATGCCCTCTCTATTTGCTCAGGTGTGCCCGCCACTGCGGCGGGATCGGGAATGCCCCAGTGCGCGGTCATCGGCTGACCGGGCCATATAGGGCACACTTCCTTCGCTGCATTGTCACAAACTGTGAAGACAGAGTTCATTTCTGGCGCACCAGGCTTTGCGAACTCGTCCCAGTTCTTGCTGCGAAGCCCCTTTGTCAGCAATTTGGCGATTTCTAGTTGTCTCAGGGCCTCGGGACGAATGAATCCCGAAGCCTGACTGGCCGCGCTATAGGCTGTGAAGTTGGGCCGTCCCTTATGGTTCATGATTGCCTCGGCCATGATGGAACGGGCGGAATTCCCGGTACATAGAAACAGGACATTATAGTGTCCCTGCATTTGTGTCACTCCTTACGCCGGTGTTTTCCGTCCTTTTCCTGCCGTTTGACGCAATGCGTGAAGATGATTCGCGGACTCTGCAAACGGTGCGCAACCAACACGCCCACCGCAGCAGTTTTCCATCAAGAAACCGGTTAGCCGATTCACGCTGTCCAGGTTCGCGGAATACGAGATGGAGCGGCCGTTTTTGTGAGCCTGGATGAGATCAGCTGCAGCCAATACGCTGAGGTGAAACGAGAGCGTCGGACTCGGCAACCGAAGACGTTGGGCGATTGTTCCTGCCGGGAGCCCCTTCGGGGCATGCCGGACAAGCAGGCGAAAGATGTTGAGCCGAGTCTCTTGTGCTAAGGCGGCGAGCGAATCGACGGCGTATGATGTCTTCATATTTCCAAAACAATAGAAATATATGATAATAGCCTGCGCTAGTCAAATCAGACCAAAGACACAAAACTTATGGGATTGCAGTCGAAGTAACGGAATCGTGATTTACGCACCTAAACGCATTCAGGCTATTCGAGACAGTGCGACTATCTACATGCAGGCCATCGCTGATTTGGAAGCACGGGTACGAGACCCTCGCATTCGAGAAACGAATTCGACAGGTTCGGAACGAGGTTGGGGACATAGAAACATTCTTCCTGGCCAGCTTGTCGCGAGAATCGCGAACCGCGGCGCAAGAATGCACTTGGCTCGGAAACGCCGAATGGCACTTCAGGTGGCTGCGCTAAAGTTTAAGGCGCTTCACAACACTCTTGTCAAGTATCGCCCGAAACTCACTACTATTTGATGAAGAGTTGGGTGACGCTAAATCCCTGCAATTGACGCATCGCCAGTAATGTCTTTAGACGGCGATTACGTTATAACCTTCGCTACGGGTGACTACCGACCCGGAGAAGAACCAAATGAAGCCTCTGACGATTTTTGGACTGGTCGCCGTCACCGCCATGTTGGTCTCGTATGCACTGGAGAAACGTAGCCACTGGTTCATTTTGGCTTTCGCTGGGTCTTGCGCCCTGGGGTCGGCTTACGGCTTCCTCCAGGGCGCGTGGCCTTTCGGCTTGGTGGAAGCCATCTGGACAGTAGTTGCTCTTCACCGTTGGCGAACTGCAGCTGCCCAGGTAAACTGATCCTTTTTATTGTCTCCGTCTTTACCTGACGGGCACCTTAAACTCCAAACGGATGAAGGGCTTGATACCTTCATCTCCCGTTAATCGCAAGCACAACAGGCTGCCAGCGTGTTCCAAGTCGATGTGAAAATCGAAAAAGGGACAGCACTTGCCCTCGGCAGCCACCCAATCGGCCAACTCCGCAAGGGAAACGTTTGACGGGCTGAACTGGAACTCATAGCCCTTGTCCGTTTCAACGACATCCTTCCGATTGACAAGCAATTTGTCAGTCAATTGCTTGTGGTGCGCCCGCTCCGTCGGATTGAGCGCCTTGCTGTTGCAATAGAATTTGCTTTGCGTCGTCATTGTTTGGCTCTCCGCATTCCTCGTCAGCGGCGAAGTTTGCGACTGCATGCGACCCGCTCCTCCGTCGACGATCAGCAACGCCACAGCTGCTCCCCATACAGTACGTTTCTTCACGTGAATCCTCCAATAGCACTTGCCACTTCAAATGCTAGAAGTTAAAGTCAGCTTTAAGTCAAGGCTTCTTTGGAACGGAGAATCCCCAGGGGAAGGAAAAAATGAAGATCGGAGAACTCGCCAGCCACACAGATCTCAACACGTCTGCCATTCGCTACTATGAACGCTGTGGGCTTCTCGCGGCTCCTTACCGCATGGGCGGCCAACGCCGGTATCCCGCGGATGCCATGTACCGCGTGCTCCTCATCCGCTTCGCCAGCGATATGGGCTTCACCCTGAGCGAGATCAAACTCTTCCTCAGCGGCCTGAAGGATAAGGCGCCCGTTGGCCCACGATGGAGGAAGCTAGCTCGCAAGAAAATCAAAGAGGTTGATCAAACCATCCATCGGTCGCGCCAGCTCAAGTCGCTCTTAGAACATCTTCTCCGATGTCGCTGTGCTTCGCTTGCGGTCTGTGTAGAGCACCTCAGCCTGAGCCCCAGCCTACGTCTCATGCGAGACGGCACGAACTAGAGTCGATGCTCAAGAAACGAAACCAAGGTCTGTCCGAAGAGGCGTTGGCCGTTTCGCGAAACTCGCCCAGCCTGAAACCTTGCTGGGAATTCCGCAAAGCGGACATCGTGAGATTCGTGGAGAATCTTAACAAAGGAAAGTGCGAGAACTGCCTAATGTTCTTCTGTCACTTCACGCGATATGCCGCTGCCACTCAATCCAAGCTACCCTGTTCGATTACAACATTTTCGCGCACGATTAGGCGATGTGCGGCCATTGCGCGCAGTTGCGGTAACACACGACGCACATGCTCATCCGTATCAACGAACGTGACGACAACAGGAAGATCGCCACCGGCCTCAACGAGATGAGCTGTACTTACTTTGTTTCGGCCAAGGAACCCAGCAACGGAATGAAACACCGCCGCTCCAGCGACGTTCTCTTGGCGCAAGTACTTGAGAATTTCCAAGTGTAAGGGACGGTGGTGCCATGAATCGCCTTCGGTGAGGTACATCGTTACTTGTACGGCCATATGCTAGAACCACCGTGCCAGCGCGGCACCTGCTAGCACAGAGACAAGGCAAACCAGGTTGCTGGCGATGACGTTGGCGCCCGCCAGAAACCATTGGCCTTGCTCGAATAAAGCGAACGTCTCAAACGCATAGCTGGAAAATGTAGTGTAGGACCCGCAGAAACCGATCGCGATGAGCAACCGCCACCGGGGATCAATAAGCACCCGCTCGCTTGTCCAAACGAGAAAGAACCCCAGCGACAGGCTGCCGGTGATGTTGATTGTCAGCGTTCCATAGGGAAAGCTCGAAGAAAAGGCCTTGGTGATGTAACCACTGAGAAAATAACGAGCGCTGGCACCAACAACCGCACCCAAGGCAATCCAGAGGTAGGCCACGATTTGGAGTTCTCCAAAACTGATTTCGTAGGAGTTATCAGCCCTCTGGGCACTTAATGGCGAACTCCATCGCCCCAATTTAAGTCTATCTGGAACGGAAAACGTCTGCAAGCGAACGAGTGCTTGTGAGTGCCCGTGCTATCTTCTCGCCGGAAACCTCCAGGTCTCCACCTAACCGTCGAGAATACGCGGTGTTACCGCCACTTAAACTGCACGCCGTCTGTAAAAGGCACACTACTCAGCGACGTGGTCTGCCTCGTCACCTTTGCGAATCGTGCCTGAATCGTGAAAGTGGTTTTCATTCGATGAGCGCAGTTGCCTGGCGTATTTGTCGTTCTCCGATTTCTCGCTTAGAACCATGCTGAACAGCAGATTGCCGAGCCAATGCGGCAAGGTGGGGTTGCCTGTCAAACGCGAGAACAATCCGTCGCCGGTGGCAAGCGCGTCGGCCTCGTTGAATCGGACCCAGCTCTTGAGCTCTGTTACGAAAGCTGGGTTGCGGATTTGCGCGCTGTTACCTTGTGTGACGTAATCAAGCACGCCTTCGAGTTTGGTCCGCTCAGTAAGCAACAGCAGACGAACGCCACGGCGATCAGCAGCAAGCGCCAATTCCTTGAGCACGTCGTTCGGCATTGGCTGGCCGTCGTACTCGGCGCGGGTACACTGTCGCTGGAAGATTGCGTTGACCAATGGTGAGCGCATAGGCGAGGCGTTGTCGAGAGCGACATGCACTCCCTGTGGACCGAATCCGACGTCGGCATGCTTGCCGAGCGCCGCGGCGGCGACCACGAGGTTCTCGGTGGCACAGCCGAGGCTCACCCAGAGATGATGTTCGTCCGGATCAACCACTGGCGTGCGGCGCGAGAGATCTGGGCGAATTGAAATCGTGTCGGGCGATAACCCGAATTTCCACGGCTGCGCGTTGTGGCCGTTGGCAGCAAGCGTGGCGCAGCGCACGAGTTCTCGCAGCAGCGCCGCCTGCTTCCGCCGATTCGTGAAGTGGGCTGCGTAATGCACGCACTGTAGCCGCGTACCTGTCATCTGCGGCGCACGCTGCGCTACTTATGGCAACGCCTGGAAGACCGGCATACAAGGCAGCGCTCTTGATGAATTCTCTTCTTGAGAGCATGGTCGATTTCCAAGACTCCAGATCTACCCATTCCTGTGAGGTGGCTTCTCCGCTAGGAAATCAACCACCGCCCGAGCACGAACAATTCCCCAATGGCGAAAACCGTCCCAAAGATCGTTTTGTTGTGTCGGGCCAACCAAAGCGGCAGGTAGATGTCAAAGTCGTCCGTGCGATCCTCTGTGTAGCGACCTGCCAGATCAGTCAAAGGGCAACGGCCCCTGTTCATCGCGAGGACCGCGCACTCGACCAGTACCACCCCCGTCAGAACTGCCGCCAAGCGAAACTGACGCCGAGCACCAGCGAAGGGAATCGCCACAATGCATCCGGCAAAGAAGAGCCAAATCGCCGTGTGGAAAAGCTTTATCCCTGCCAGGACGGGAATTCGTTCCGATTCGGTTTTCACGGGAACTTTCACACGCTTAGCAGCGCGCCAGCCTTCATCGCGAGTGAAATACGCGGGGCATTAAGCAGGGTATTGTGGATCAGACAGTGGCGTATAGCCTCCTCGATTCCTACGCGGTGCTGGTCGTTTAACGCCGAGGGAGTTTCCACTTCAATTCGAAAATCGTCCATGCGCGGAGGGTTTTGGGCTTTTTCAGCTGAAACCCGAACAACGGTGCCTTCGGTAGCCAATTCGTGTTTCTTCAAGTACTGCGCGGCGTAGAAGCCCACGCAGGAACCCAAAGACGCCAACAAGAGTTCCGGCGGAGTCATTCCCTCGTCGAATCCACCGTTTTCTGGTGGTTGATCGCACGCAATCCTATGTTGCCGCGCTTTGATCTCGAACTGCACGCCTCCCAGATGTTCCACAATGACATTCATATAATTCCTCTCGCGTGTCGGGTTGTCCGCCTTCGGACGCTGGCCGCTTAGACTCAGTTCAGAGATTCTGCCTTGTGCACGTTATCCAGGCACTTTGGGATGAGACTCGCCCATCCGACCCGTCGATTCGGGCCTGTCAACAAATTTAGCGGGGAGCATTCCATCCACCCTATTTTTCGCCCAGCCACAACTCTAGCCCCGGTGCAAACCGTCTGTATGTATCATTAGGCACGTTTGGGTGTGACGCGGGATTACAGAGCCATGGAGTGGCGGAACTCCAGGCGCCAGCACCCAAGAAACCGTATTATCCAGGACGTCCTAAACAGAGGTTCGGTGCAGTTGAGCCTGCTCGTTGGGAATCCGAGGACCGGCGCCCGAGCAAGAGGATGTTTCGTGGTTTCTTGCGGTTCCCAGATTCAAGGAGGTCTTAAGAATGCCTGTACGCAACAACGAACGACACCGCACAGGACGCATTGGCTGGCTACGCGCGGCGGTCCTGGGCGCGAACGACGGCATCCTCTCAACATCGAGCCTGGTGCTTGGTGTTGCAGCTGCGCATGCGAGTCATAGCAATGTATTGGTCGCAGGGGTCGCCGGACTGGTGGCTGGGGCTATGTCGATGGCTGCCGGCGAGTACGTGTCGGTCCACTCACAGGCAGACACCGAAGAGGCCGAACTGGATCTTGAGCGCGCGGAACTCAAAGCAGACGATAAAGGCGAGCACGAGGAACTGGTGGCAATCTATGTCGCTCGCGGGCTCGATCCTTCGCTCGCGAAACAAGTCGCCGACCAGCTAATGGTCCATGACGCGATAGGTGCGCATGCCCGCGACGAACTCGGCATCTCCGAGACTCTCAGTGCGCGTCCGATTCAGGCTGCGTTGGTATAGGCTGGCAGCTTTGCTGTTGGAGCAGGCATGCCTCTCTTGGTCACAGCCATTGCCCCGGCGGCGGGTTTGATCCCTCTTGTCTCTGGAACTTCACTGCTGTTCCTCGCGCTCCTAGGCGGGTTGGCTGCACGCACGGGTGGCGCAGGAGTGGCGATGGGCGCAATACGTGTCACGTTCTGGGGTGCGCTGGCCATGGCGCTGACCGCAGGCGTCGGGTGGTTATTTGGAACAGTTGCTTGAGCGGGGCCAACCGGTGGCCGGTTAAGTCCTTCCATGAGAAGGCCGGTTGATGTCAAGGCACACTTTCGCTTTCTTCTTTCCGTGAGTCTGTTCCCGTTCAGCCAAACCGCCTCTTCGCCATCCTTCCATCCGCACTCTGATAAACGCTAGTGCTTGATTTCCTGACGAGATGCCGACTTATCGTTACTGATCGGCCCGACCTGGATAACTGTCGAGTGGCCGGGCGCCATTGCTGGCGCCCAGCCCTCTAAGAACCGGACTTGAAGGTTTCCCGTCATCCGGCTCGAGCACCCAGAAACGCCCCCTCAAGAACGAGGACGCGGCCTGATTCAAAACGAATAAGGCCTACTCGATACTGGCTTGCTGCCGATTCGCACGGCGCTGGAGAATCCACCAGGCGTGTGTGAAGCTGCACCAACGGCTTGCGCCGTCGTCATTTGCTTTGCTTCATGCATCGGTTCCTCAAGAGGTCTCGAGCTTGAGCACCAATAGGAAGTCAGCTCCGTTTCCGGCGAGGTGATGTTGTCCCGTGGAGGCGACGCAACCTCTATCTGCCCGATTACAGGGCAGCCTTCGCTTGCTCCCATTTCCGTTACCCGCATCGCCATCGGTTCCATCTTGCGATGGACTTTCCCCTTGCGGGGAGCGATACGGGCTTACCCTGTTCCGCTGAAATGACGCGATCGGTTAGGTCTGCCCTATACGCCGGCAGTGTTGTTTACCCATGGCAGAGGATCCGGAAGCCTCGGCACGCACTGCAAGAAGAGCCGCGCAGCATTTT
>DATNMX010000004.1:0-4001 GCA_035602135.1 Candidatus Dormiibacterota bacterium | reverse complement strand
GAGAGGTTGCGGTTTGGGCAGGCGCGAAGGTGCGCAACATTGTTGGCCTCGGTGAGGTCTCAGCCGCAGGGAGTCCAGGTGAAACGGGCGTGATCCTGCTCGAAGTACCCGACACAAGTGATGCAGCCAAAGCCGGCTTTTCTGCCGGTGATGTCCTGCTGGCATTCAATGGAAAGCCCATCAAGGAATTGAAGGACCTCTTGCAGGATACGCAACAAAATGTTGCCGGGAAGGCCGCCAGCGTCACGATACTCCGCTTTCAGCAGGAGTCTACCATCATGATCATGCTGAAACCCTGATCTCGCTATGGGAAAACCGTCGGATATGCCATCCACTGGGAGTACCAAAGTTGCCGCGGCGTTAGGCACTTTCGCTCTGCTGCTTTTTCTGTTTGCCCAGCCCATGGCGGCAACCCCAAGCCAGCCGAGGAGCAGAGTTCTCATCCTGGATGGCTTCAGCAATCACGATTGGCATCAGACAACGGCACTGTTGCGCGGCATCCTGGAAGCTTCGGGGCTGTTCACAGTTTCGGTTTCGACGTCTCCATCCACCACCGGGTCACCGGGATGGGAACAGTGGCGTCCGAACTTTAGCGACTACGACGTCGTCATTCAAACCTGCAACGACATCGGCGGCGGCCCTTCCTGGCCGCGTGAAGTCCAGATTGCTTTTGAAAACTATGTCAGGAACGGCGGCGGAGTTCTGGTTTTCCACTCCGGCAATAATGCATTTCCGGCCTGGCCCGTCTACAACCAGATGATCGGACTCGGTTGGCGGAATAAGCAGCAAGGCGACGCAATCACTATTAATAGCCGCGAAAGGCTGCTGCGCATTCCCTCCGGCCAGGGCGAAAACACCGGGCACGATGGCCGCTCCGACGTGGTTGTCCACCGCCTGGGCGACGATCCCATTCATCACGGCATGCCCCGCGCCTGGAAAACCCCTACCCTGGAAATTTACTATTATGCGCGCGGCCCGGCGAAGCGCATGCGTGTGCTCTCCTACGGATATGACCAACACACCCGAATGAATTGGCCTCTGGAGTGGACAGTCCGTTTTGGCCGGGGACGTGTCTATAGCTCCACCTTTGGGCACGTTTGGAAAGGTGATGTCCAGCCCCCCAGCCTGCGCTGTGCCGGAGAGCAGACGTTGCTTCTGCGAACCTTGCAGTGGCTGGCTAGGCACCCGGTGACCGTTGCGATCCCAGCCGATTTTCCGACCGAGGCGGCGACTTCAATTCGTCCGGAGATACAGATTCCTGCTTCTGCGCAGTAAGACACAATAGATTGGTTGTTATTTACTACGGAGATCGACTACATGCGAATTCGTCTTCTCGCCGTTTTCTTAGCCGTAATTTTTCTGCCCCTTTCTTTCGGACTCGCCCAGACTACTGCCAGCCTCGATTCCATTCCTGCGCGCATGCACGACGTGATCGTCGCCAACGAAGTTCCAGGCGCGGTCACGGTGGTCGCCACGCGTGACTCTGTGCTTCGGATGGACGCTCAGGGTTGGGCCGACCCAGAACACAAATCTTTCATGCGCGTGGATTCGATCTTCTGGATCGCGTCCATGTCAAAGCCGATTACTGCTACAGCGGTGCTCATGCTGATGGAGGAAGGCAAACTCTCCCTCGACGATCCTATCGCCAAATACGTTCCAGAACTTGCTGGACTCAAAACTGCGGATGGCAAGACGCCACGAATCACGCTGCGGCACTTGCTCACTCACACCTCCGGAATGGGAGAAGCAACCGACGAAGAGGCGAAAGCCGCGCGCACGCTGTCCGACCTGCTGCCGGCCTTTGCCTCAAAGCCGCTTGCGTTCGAGCCGGGGAGCAAATGGAAATACTGTCAGTCCGGCATTCTCACTCTTGGCCGGATCGTAGAAATCGTTTCCGGTGTGCCGTTTGAAGCCTTCCTGCGGAAGCGTATCTTCGACCCGCTAGGCATGAAGGACACGACGTTCTACCTGAGTGAAGCCCAGATGCTGCGCTGGGTGATACCCGCCAAACGCGAAGGCGAACAACTGGTGCCGGCGGAAATCGGGCTTCTGTACGGCCATCCTCCCACCTGGGGCGACCACTACCCGGCAAGCAACGGTGGCTTGTTCTCAACCGCTCCCGATTACACGCGCTTGGCCCAAATGTTGCTGAATGGCGGCGTGCTCGATGGCCGGCGCTACCTCACGGCCGAGTCGGTGCGCATGATGTCAACTGTCCAGACCGGCGATCTGGTCACTGGCTTTACTCCCGGCAACGGCTGGGGGTTGGGAGTATGCATCGTCCGCCAACCTCAGGGTGTAACTGAAATGCTCTCACACGGAACCTTCGGCCACGGCGGAGCCTACGGTACTCAGGTCTGGATCGACATGAAGAGGGGTGTCGCATTAATCATGATGATCCAGCGGTCTAATTTCAAGAATGGCGACGACTCGCCGGTCAGGTTGGCCTTCCAGAAGGCCGCACTGGAGTAAATAGAAAAGCGGAAAGTTGGGAGGACCGAGAACGGAAGAAACCATCCTCTATTCTGAGCGGCACTAGCCCTCGCCTTCTCCTCCACGCGGAGTCGCTGTGTATGCGTGGGCGGAGCAGAATTCTGGCAAGGTAGGAGCGATTTACGCGGATTCGCCGGTGTGTGACATCAGGAGCTTAGTGGCTCTGCGCAATGCGCAACCTGATCCAGCAACGGTGGAAAATGGTAGTGGATGTATTCGGCTTTCACAACTTGAACGATGCGCTCGCCTACCGCGGCAGTCCTTTCGATAACCTAGCGCCTCTGGCAAAAGCTGGCGTGCCGCTGCTACACGTGGTGGGTGATGCGGATACGGTTGTCCCCGTGGAGGAGAACACGCGGGTTCTGGAACAGCGCTACAAGGCATCGGGCGGTAGCATCCAGGTTAGTGTGAAACGTGGAGTTGGTCATATGCACGGGCTTGATGATCCAATGTCGATCATTGAATTTCTACTGGCACATCGGCCTACGGCCTAGTGGAGACAACAGCTACACTTCGACGGTGGGCTATCTCGTTCTGTTGGATCGGCGATCATGAAGCGCATATCAGTCCGGCGAATCAATGCTGCTGTAGATCAAATCTTTACCATCGAGGAAAAACCGACGAACCCGCCATAGTGACGGTTGTTGTCGGAAATCATTACGGTAAACACTTCTTTCGAGCGAAGGATGAGACCCCTGGAGGTGTTCGATGAAAGATCCTCACGTGCAGAACAAGCTAAATCACGAGTCAGCGCCTGCTTCCAAGGGACGGCGTTCCTTCATCGGCGGCATGGCAACCCTGGGGGCAGGGTTAGCCGGTTCGGTTATCTTACCCACAACAGCGATAGCGCAGCCCACGCCGGAAGCTCCCCCGAAAACAAAATCCACAACCAGCGGTTGTGGACGCAGCACGGTCATTGCTTCCGACGCGGCAACTGTCGCAGAAACAACTGCTGGGAAAATCCGCGGCTTCAAGCGGAACGGGGTGTACATTTTCAAAGGTGTGCCCTATGGTGCCTCCACAGCTGGCGCGAAGCGCTTCATGCCGCCAGTCAAGCCCGAACCCTGGAAGGGAATTCGCAACGCGCTGCAATATGGACGCGTGTGCCCGAACCAGGACTCTGCGCACTTAAATACTGACGGGAAAAACCTGGCCAACTCAGACGAAGATGCGTTCGTGCTGCATCGTGGCGCGGCCGCCACGGTCCCCGGCGAGGACTGCCTGCGCCTCAATCTTTGGACACAGGAGATCAATGGCTCCAGTAAGCGTCCGGTCATGGTCTACATGCACGGCGGAGGATTTTCCGGCGGCAGCGGCCATGATCTTCTTTCCTATGACGGCGAGAGTCTCGTCCGCAATCATGGTGCAGTGGTAGTGACTCACAATCATCGGCTGAACGTGTATGGCTATCTCAACCTTGCACACTTGGGAGGAGAAGAATATGCCAGCTCCGCCAACGTTGGCATGCTTGACCTCGTAGCTGTTTTAGAGTGGGTTCGCGATAACAT
>DATNMX010000003.1:0-7277 GCA_035602135.1 Candidatus Dormiibacterota bacterium | reverse complement strand
ATTCTGGGCTTGCTGGCGTTTGGCGTGCTGCTCTCGGCGGGAATATTGCTGCTGTTGGACCGCAACGTGGGCACCAGCTTCTTTGTGCCGTTGGTCACGGTCAACGGCCAGCTTACCGGGCACAAGGGTGGCTCGCCGCTTTTGTGGCAGCACTTGTTCTGGTTTTTCGGGCATCCCGAGGTGTACATCGCGATTCTGCCGGCGATGGGGTTGTGCTCGCAGTTGGTCTCAGTGTTCTCTCGCAAACCCATCTTCGGGTACAAGGCGATGGTGTACGCGATGCTGTCGATCGGTCTGCTCGGCTTCATGGTATGGGGCCATCACATGTTCATGAGCGGCATGAGCCCGTATACCGCGTTCGCGTTTTCGTTAATGACCATGGCGATCGGCGTGCCTTCGGCTATCAAGACCTTCAACTGGCTGGGCACTTTGTGGGGCGGACGAATCCGTTTTTCGTCGCCTATGTTGTTTGCCATCGGATTTGTTTCCATGTTTGTCTCGGGCGGAATTAGCGGTCCGTTCCTGGCGCAGCCAGTGCTGGACATTCCGCTGCATGACACGTACTTCGTGACCGGGCACTTCCACCTGATCATGGGCGTAGCGTCGATCTTCGGGATCTTTGCGGCGACCTATTACTGGTTCCCCAAAATGTTTGGACGCATGATGAACGAAAGCTTAGCGAGGTGGCATTTCTGGTTCACCTTTATCGGCACGTACGCCATCTTCATGCCCATGCACTATCTGGGCATGGCTGGGCACCCGCGCCGCTATTCACAGTTAACGGAACTCAACTATTTGCACGGACTGGTCCCACTGCAGAAGTTCATCACGTACGCGGCGTTCGTAACCATCGCGAGTCAATTTATCTTTTTGTTTAACCTTTTCTGGAGCATGAAGGGCGGGAAGAAGGCGAGCGACAATCCTTGGGAGGCGACGACTCTGGAATGGACGACGGCAACGCCGCCTCCGCATGACAATTTCGGCGGACACACGCCCGTGGTTTACAACGGCCCGTACGAGTACAGCGTGCCGGGCGCGCTGCGCGATTACGTGATGCAAACCGATCCGACAACCGTGGCGGCACACTAGACAAGGTATGGCCAGTTTCACACCAACTGTTTCGATCAGCTATGGTTCGCCCGACTTCCCTGTGCGGTTACGCCGGGCGCGTCTAGGGTTAGCCGTCGGAGTGACCGGGATCGTGATGATCTTCGTTTCGCTCACCAGCGCATACCTCGTGCGTCAGGGACTGCCGACACTTGACCCGCGCACTGACACGCTGGTTCACGATTGGCTTCCGGTGCACCTACCCCGATTGTTGCTGATCAATACCGTGGTGTTGCTGATCAGCAGCGTGACGATGGAATTGGCCCGGCGCCAAGTAGCGCGCGAGGCCACACTGACGCAGGTCACTTCCATTCCAGGAGTCTCTCTGGGCCGTGAAGATAAAGTTCCCTGGCTCGCGTTGACGGTGTTGCTAGGCCTCAGCTTTCTGACCGGGCAGTGGATGGCGTGGCGCGAACTCGCTGCAAGCGGTTTTTATGTGGCCACCAGCCCCAGCAGCTCTTTCGTTTATTTGTTGACCGGCATGCACGGTTTGCACTTGTTGGGCGGTGTTTTGGCGCTGCTGGCTGCGGGCGCCGCTTCCTTGTTGGGCAGGCCGGTGGAATCACGAAACATCGTGCTGGACGTAACCGGCTTGTACTGGCACTTCATGGCCTTTTTGTGGATTTACATTTTGTGTCTGTTGGAGTTTGCACGTTAGAGCAACGTTGCCCCGATCTGGTCGGGGTCACATGTAACGAGGAGACCAACCGCATGGCTGAAGCGACGCTGCTACACGGCACGCCAGCGGCTTACGAACCGTCGCTGTTTGGGACGTACTCCAAGAAAATCGGGATGTGGCTGTTCCTGCTGTCCGACTCGCTGACCTTTGGCGCCCTGCTTTACTCTTACAGCTACGGGCGCATTTCGACACCAAACTGGCCCACGCCGTTCCATTCCGAGAGCATCGTGAACGCCACCGTCATGACGGCGTTTCTCCTGACGAGTTCGCTGACCATGGTGATGGCCGTGCGCGCGGCAGTCCACGGAAACGCGAAAGCACAGCGGCTCTGGTTGCTAGCCACCATGGCATGCGGGATGTGTTTCGTCATCCTGCACGGGCGGGAGTGGAGCAAGTTAATCGCGGAAGGCCTGACTTTACCCGTGTTTCCCAAACTGCCGGGTCACGCAGCAGTGGGTGAGTTTGCCAACGTGGCACAGACCGTGCCGCAGTTTCCCGCCACGTTTTTTGGCCTGACGGCAATGCACATGCTGCACGTGACGCTGGGGGTGATTTACCTCGGCGTGGTCGCGTTGCGCCGCAATTTCATTCCCATTTTGCTGGTGTTCTGGCTGGCGGCGTGGCTGGGGACACCATCCTACAGCCCCTTCCACTACGGCGCGCACGTACTGCTGGTGGCGGCCATCGTGTGTTCGATCATCCTTTGGCTGAAGCCCAAGGCCTACGATTCGTCTGATGTCGAGGTGGCCGGTTTGTACTGGCACTTCGTCGATTTGGTTTGGATGTTTATCTTCCCCCTGGTGTATTTGATGTCCGCCAGAATACTCTAGGAACCAGAAAGACATGGAAGCCTTCCAACAAGCCATCGCGGAACGCGTCGCCGAGCAACATCGCCATCATGGCAAGTCGCAGTTCTTCTGGGTTTGGGGCGCGCTGCTCGCAATGACCGCCATCGAAGTTTATCTGACCTATCAAAATATGCAGCCCGTGCGGATGCTGACGATCTTGATGGGCTTGTCGCTCGTGAAGGCGGCGCTGATCATCGGCTACTTCATGCACATGAAGTATGAAGTGTCGCGCATGAAGTGGCTGACGATGTGTTGCCTGGTTGCCTGCCTGGCGCTGATGATGATTTTCTTCCCGGACGCGCTTCGCATCCTCTCGCTGGGAGTGAAATGAGATTTCGCGCCGCCATTCTCGCCGCTTGCCTGTTGCTATGGGCCACGCCGGCATTCAGCCAGGCTTGTTCCATGTGTTATAGCACGGCCAAGGCGACTTCCAAAGATGGGCAAAGGGCCATCAGCAGAGGCGTGATCGTACTTTTGGTTCCACCGCTTGGATTCATGACGCTCGGCGTCTGGATGGCATTCCGATATGGAAGGAAGCGCGATCGCGAGCAAGCTGATCACCTGAACTTGGAGTTGTGACAAATGGAAGAAAGCCGAATTTGAGAAGATGTTGTAGTGCGGCGCAATCGAGTGCAGTCAACTACCAACAATGCAAACTTGAATTGCTTCAGGTAGCCTGTGCTTCGACAAAACTCTATCTGGTCCCGAAATCGCATAACTCGTCCGCCCCTAATTCATTCACTGTTCGTTGGCTCGCCTAGATTTTACACCTTTTCCACTGCTTCAACGAAACGCTGCCAATTTCGGCCTCCAACAGAGATCAAAGACACCAAGACGCATCGGTGCTACGGCGCTTCCTCTTCTTCTTGCCCGTCCGCGAATCTCCGAATTCCATCGCGGCTCAGGGCATTCTTGTCAAGTAGATCAAGAAGCTGAGCAACGGTGATCGTGAAATCGACCACCGGAAAGATCATGTCTCCATCCGCTTTTTGCATCGGCAGGCCAACGCAAACCCGCGCGGCGGAGCTTGGCGCTGAGGTGCAGGCTCAACTATTCGATGTTTACGATGTGGGCAGGATGGCGGTGATTCGGGACCCGACGGGCGCGGTTTTTTCAGTGTGGCAGCCCAAGAAAAATATCGGGACAGGCCTCGCCGGAGTTGACGGCGCACTCTGCTGGGCCGATCTGATGATCCCGGACCAGGAGCGCGAGGGCTTTCCATTCAAGCCTGTTCGGCTGGAAAATCGAAAAGCGAAGATGAGGATCCGGCGCACGGAGACCATCACATTCGAAATGGAGAAGAATTCGTCGGCGGGATTCAGCCGGCGAAACACCTTGATCCGCGCGCTCCGCCGCACTGGCAGATTTATTTCAGTGTTTCGGACTGTGACGCGCTCGCGACGAAGGTGAAAGAACTTAGATTACAAACAGTTACCTCTGACTGCTACTCCGTCACGGTAGGTGACGGAAATCTTATTCACATTTTCCATCATTTTCCAATTCGGCGCTGCCTCGTCGTGTATAAGTGCCGCCGTTCCAGCGATTTAAGGTTTGCTAGAGGAAACTTGGGAAGCATCTGTTCTGCTATTGAACTTCGCCCGCTCCTCCTGATTCTATCCACATTCGCGGCATCCGAACATCCACGTCGTCCACAAAAGAAAAGATTCGTTTCCTGGTTGCCATGGCGAATCCCTATGCGCGAAATTTAGTTGATGCTGGTAGAACTCCTGCCTTCTAAGTGGACGCAAGATCAATCCAAGTCGTTGCTCCGGTTGCGCTTACGAGTTCCGAGCCATCCTTGACCTGCTCCAAAGTTGCACCAAACCTTGCACGAAGTAAGAACGCGAACCAGCCAAATTCCCAAATTCTTAGTGCGCGGCGGAGTCAAGATCTCTAGATCGAACCCCTTGCAAAGAAGTGGAAGGCGGCGGTTTGCTAATTCACCCTGACCCGTTCGCACAGACCGATTTTCGTTTGTTTTGCTTGTGTTGCGATCTTCCCAGTTGCACTGAAAGCCCCATTTGCACTCTATTGTTCAGCAACTGTTCAGCAGGGGCGTCGCTGCCAGGGTCGCTTATCACAGAGTAGGTGAATTCGTGGAAATAGGAGATCTCACGGCAGAACGTCTCGTACCTTCCGGAAGAAGGCGTCGCGTTGAGGGCAATTACTTTGCCGTGGCGCTTGCAGCAGGTTCATCTCTCCATTCCTGGAGAACCTTGTGCACCATCGAAATTGCGATCGATCCTTCCCCAACCGCCGATGCAACACGCTTCACATTGCCCGACCGTACATCCCCCACGGCAAACACTCCCGGAAGACTAGCTTCAAGCAGATACGGTCTACGCGTCAACGGCCAATGAGCGGTCGTCAAATCCACAGGAATCAAGTCAACGCCCGTCTTGACGAATCCTTTTTCATCGAGCGCCAGACAGCCTGCAAGCCAGGCTGTGTTCGGGTTCGCTCCCGTCATCAGGAAAACGTGCCGAATGTCGCGGGTCTTCAGGTCGCCAGTCTTATTGTTGCGACACTGCACGTGATCCAGCCGGTCGACTCCCTCCAGAGCAACGATCTCGGTGTCTGTGTGCGGTGTGATTGTTTTACTTTGTTCAATCCGGCGAATCAGATAGCTCGACATCGTGTCCGCCAGACGCCCCGATCGGATCACCACGTGGACATGTTTCGCTGTCTGCGACAAAAATACAGCCGCTTGACCGGCGGCATTGCCGCCTCCAACAATGATCACTTCTTCGTCCCCGCACAATTGCGCCTCAAGGAATGTTGCCCCGTAGTACACGCCATTCCCTTCGAGTCGTTGCAGGTTTTCGAGCGGGAGCTTGCGGTATTCGGCTCCGGTGGCGATGATCACCGTCCGGGCCGGCAAAGTTGCGCCGCCTTCAATTTCGACAAGATACGGACTGCGCCCGCACTCAAGACGCACCGCGCCGCGAGCGATCACCACCCTTGCGCCAAATTTTTGCGCCTGTGTATACGCCCGCCCCGCTAGCTCCTGCCCTGAAATTCCCGTCGGAAATCCCAGGTAATTTTCGATTTTCGAGCTGGAACCGGCCTGTCCTCCCGGAGCGTAGGTTTCGATGACGAGGACATCAAGCCCCTCCGAAGCGGCGTAAACCGCCGCCGCAAGCCCCGATGGTCCCGCGCCGACCACGATCACGTCACGAACCTTGGTCAAATCGATCCCTTCGTTGAATCCCAGACAGTCGGCTACCTGCTGATTTGTCGGATTGCGAAGTACGATTTTTCCCCGGCAGATGACAATGGGCACATCACCGGCCGTCACTTGGAAATGGTCGAGCAGTTCCTGGACCTTGGACTCGCCCTCAAGATCGATGTAAGCGTGCGGGTACCCATTGCGAGTCAGGAATTCCTTGAGTCGCAGCGTCCCGGACGAATTGTTCGTACCCAGGAGCACCGCGTCTCCCCACCCGTGGGCGATGAATTCTACCCGGCGCAGGATGAATGCGCGCATTAGAATCTCGCTCAACTCGCTGTCGGTCTCGATCAATTCCTGCAAACCAGAACGGTCCACCTCGATGACCTCGCCTGCTTCACGCACTCGTGCGCGCACCATGCTCCTCCGGCCCGACAATATGCCGATTTCTCCTAAGAATTGGCCGACTTCGTGTACGACGACGGGATCTTCACCCTCGCACGTGGGCCGCATGATTTCTATTGCACCCAATGTGACCAGGAAGAAAGGAAGATTATTGTCGCCCGGCTCCACCAGCACCTCTCCGGCCTGGACCGCGCGTTTTCTTCCATGAGCCGAGATGCGAGCGATTTGAGTCGCATTAAGGGTTGGGAAAATGTGCTGCGGCGGTTCGAACTGAGTTAGCTTGGCGTTTATGTTCGTATCCGACATGGCGGTACTTCCTCTCCAAGCCTATGCCTGGGTTCTCATACTTACATTTCTGTTTTGAATTCCAAAGAAGGTCGGGAAGGTTTTCATCGCGTTCCAACCCCGTTGCAATCATGCGGGTGATTGCTGGCCTCTAATGGCCTCACGATGTTATCAGAGGAGGATTCGGAAAAGGAACGATGTAAACCTTCTGAACTTGCGTTGCCTCACGGCACGATGGGGCGACCCTATGCGGCGTAGCTCTCAATAGATCCCACTTGTGGTTCTTCAACTCCACTAGAAATAGCTCGACGGCCATGTGCTTTTCAGTTTCGGTGGGCATGTGTCTCCCATGGTTGTGCTTCGTTCGTGATAGGCCGCGGGCTAAGCCGCCCCATACGACATTTCGCTGACGCTTGTCGCTGCGACCCGACGGAGGTTCTCATCACATCCAGCGCAAATTGCGTATAGCATCTCAGTGCGGCCATGCCCGACCAAGAACAGCGTGATGAAATGCATGCAGACGCCACACGTGTGTCCCAGGCGCACCTGAGGGTCCATTCCATCCTGGGGATCATCCTTAGCGGTGGCCGTCGGGTTCTTGAGACGCTTGGTTCGAGGGAGAGTATCAACCGGAGAAGTCAGGCCACCGTGTTGTTCAAACACGAGAGTCTCCGATTTCACCCTATGCCCCTTCGGATAACCAAAGAAAGTCATAGGCCACGAGTCTCCAATAGGACCATGAGTTGCCGCTTATCTGAGCGGATAACCGTCCGGCTTGTTTGTT
>DATNMX010000002.1:0-21940 GCA_035602135.1 Candidatus Dormiibacterota bacterium | reverse complement strand
CGCCACGTTCTTCGAGTCTGGGTAAGGCTGGCCGGGGCTATGGGCGCGCCGCGAGGCCAGCCAAGCAACTACATCGGTGATTTCCTGGTCGGACATGGGCCTGCCAGGCACATTCTCTCGCCAGTCCGGGGCGCCCAATTCTGGCCGCCCGGCGATCACAGTCGTTCGAAGATGTTGATCACTCACTAGCGCCAGATATGACCCGTCTACAATCGAACTGGCCTTCTTGCCTCCTGTTCCATCAGGGCCGTGACAAGAGGAACAAAACGTTTGATACGTCCCGGCGCCACGCTGCGGATCGCCGGGAGTTTTCGCTGCATAGGGAGGAGGATTAGCCCCGCGGAGAAGACCAGCCTGATTCCAGGAGCGGATTCCGCGAACCAGCGCATCGATCTGTTTGTCCGTGAGCATTCCGCCAGCGCTTTGCGCAAACGCGGGCATCGCAGTGCCACGTACTCCGTTGGCGGTGGCTTGGCGAATCGCAGCATCGTCAGCGACGGTCAGGTAAACGGGATCTCGCAGCGCGACCGTCGCTCCACCGTTTCCGCCGGTGCCATGACATCCCGCACAATTTTGTCCGTAGAGAATACTGAACTCCACAATCTGATCAGGCGGAAGGACCTCGAAGTCTGGTCCCGGGTTTCCGGGTGAACGGTTGCAGGCGACGCAAGCCAAAGCGGCAAACGCCCCTAAAGCCAGAAGAATGAACGGCCGTTTCATTGCCGCTGATCCTCTCTACTTTTCTCGTTGACGGCTCCAGTCGCCTCCATCCCAGCCCGAACAGCAAAGGGCAAGTGTTGCCAAGTGTGCACGCGCTGCTGTCTGGAGACTACGATGCCGGCAATGATGCCGAATCCGAATTGCGAAAAAACAAACCAAAGCCAGTCGATGCGCTCGTTGAGCGCTGGATTTACGATTCCAAGAATGCTGTGAAGCAAACCAGACCACAGGACGGGCGCGACGAAGCCTCCCAGCAAAATTGGCCGGCGCGAAAACATAGGAAGCATTGCGCCGTAGAGAAGCCCAACCAGCAAAGAGGTTACCAAGTGAACGGCTACCGCGATGACGAAAGAATCCCAATGAAATGCAGCGATTTGTGCCGTGGTCTGTCTTCCCGGGAAGAAGCCGACAGCCAAGAGGTTGATCGGATACCAAATGCCATGCTTGCTGGCGATTCCGTAAATCATCGCCAAGACCGCCATAGCTACGCTGCCCGCCAACCCACCCTTGATTCCTGCGGAAACCGGATAAATCTCGAGCGGCAGCCAAGATCGGTGCAATTCGTGCGTGATCCATCCCACGCGAGCTACCTCGGGGCGGGTCGTGAGGATAGGCTCCACTCTGTCGGAAACCGCCACCGTTTCGTGCGCTTCGTGAGGCAGGATGTCACGAAACCAGCCAACTGTCCCCGCGAGGGCGAGCACCGCGCCCAGAATGCTCACGGATATGCTCGTCACCAATCCTGCGAAAATTAAAGTAAGACCAAACGCGAGAACGATCGGCCAGGCCGTGGGCGCAGGTAGTTGCATGGTTGCTGGCGTGGTCCGCCGCGTTTCTATTGGTGATTCCGAGGCCATACTCTTGCTTGTCCTTCAGCGTCCGATGACGTAGACCACTGTAAAAACGACCGCCCACACGGCGTCCACGAAATGCCAATAAAGGGCCAAAACATCGATGCGCTCAGCGTGCTCCTGTCTTACATATCCAAGCAACACAAACAGCAATACCGTTGTTATGCCCAGGAGGCCTACCGTCACATGGAAAGCATGCAGACCGACGAGCGAATAGTAGGTTGTTCCGAACAGGTTAGTCTGAATCGTGAGACCTTTGTCGTAGATCAAGTGGTGCCACTCGACAGCTGTGCCTGCAAGAAAAATCGCTCCGAGGGTGAGGGTCAGAAACCACCACAGTCCAAAGGTACCCACCTTTGCGCTCTTCAGCGATTTCACAGCTAAGTGAATCGTCATACTGCTCGAAAGCAAACAAACGGTGAAGAAAATCGGGACGTGAAGCACGTCCTTGGGCATAGGCCCCGTCAGACTCTTCCCGATGTAAAAGAGATAAGCCACAACAAAAATGGTAAAAATCGCAGACTCCGCCGAAATCAAACAATACATACCGATGCGGCCGCGTGAAGGAAGTTCCCACGTGATGTTGGCGTCAGACATTACTGCGGGAGGCGCGCTCATGAGAGTTCCTTTTATTCGTATTTCCAGTCAGGATCTTCAGGGTGTTTGCGATCCCACAGAGGGCGGCGGCTGCGGACCTCTGGAATCGTCGCGAAGTTGTATGCGGGCGGAGGTGAGCTAGTCGACCATTCCAGTGTCCATCCGTCCCAGGGATCGCTTCCCGCAATCTCGCCATGGAAGTACGACCAGAGCAGGTTGGCAACGAAGACCAAAATAGCTGCCGCCTGGAAGAACACCCCGATCGTAACAATCATGTTCCAGGTGTCCCATCCGCGACCCGGCTCGTAGGTATAAATTCTTCGCGGCATTCCGAGAATGCCGGGAATGTGCATGAAATCAAAGGTCAGATGGAATCCGATGACGAAGAGCCAGAAGTGCAGTTTACCGAGCGTCTCGTTGTACATCTTTCCTGACATCTTGGGAAACCAATAATAGAAGGCGCCAAAAGTCGTGAAAAGAATGGCGCCCGCGAGGACGTAATGAAAATGGGCGACGACGAAGTAGGAATTCCCAAGGTGCCAAGTGAACGGCGCTGCGCTCAACATGACCCCCGTAAGACCAGCGATCAAGAATTGAAAGAGAAAACCTATCGAGAACAGCATCGGCGTCTTAAAGTGGATCTTTCCACCCCACATCGTCGCCAGCCAGTTGAAGATCTTGATGCCGGTCGGAACAGCGATGGCCATCGTCGTGAGCACGAAAAAGGTGTTGGCGTTTGAGTTCATACCGACTGTGAACATGTGGTGGGCCCACACGCTCATAGCGATGAATGCAATACAGACCGTTGCCGCCACCATTGCCGGGTAGCCGAAAATCGCCTTTCTTGAAAAGACCGGGATGATCTCGGAGGCAAAAGCGAACGCCGGAATAACCAGCACATAGACTTCCGGGTGGCCGAAAATCCAGAAGAAGTGCATCCAGATCACTGCCGAGCCTCCCGCTTGCGTGTCGAAGAAATGTCCGCCGAGGTAACGGTCGACAAGCAACATGATCTGCGCGGCGGAAAGCGGGCTGACGGCAAGTATCACCAACACTGCCATGACCAGATTGAGCCACGCCAACAGCGGCATCCTCCCCAAGGTCATTCCCGGGCAGCGCATGCACAGGATAGTGGCGATGATATTGATCGCGGTGCCGATGCTGCCGAACCCCGAAACGAGCAAGCTCAACGTCCAGAAATCCGTGCTGTGCCCCACCGAAAAGGTCTGCGAGGTGAGCGGCGCGTAGGCAAACCATCCAACGTCAGGAGCATTTCCGGCCCCGTACAGCCCATTGGCCCCTAGGAAACTAAAATAAAGAAGAATGCCTCCGAATGCCGTCAGCCAGAAACTGAAAGCATTGAGACGCGGGAAGGCCATGTCCCGCGCACCGATCATTAACGGGATGAGGTAATTCGCGAACCCAAACAACATGGGCATGACCACGAAGAAAATCATGGTGGTCCCATGCATGGTGAACATGCGATTGAATACGTCGGGCGAGACGAAATTATTATGCGGACGGATGAGCTGGATGCGCATGATCATCGCTTCGATCCCGCCGATCACAAGAAACACCAAGGAATAAAGGATGTACAGGATGCCCAGCCGCTTGTGATCGACGGTGATCACCCATTCGTGAAGCTTTGCAACGAGAGGAATCGACTCCATGCCGGCCCTATGCGTTGAGATTGAATCAGTCGACATGGAGTGTTCTCCTCAACGCGCTCAGCGCAGCGTCTCCAAATATGCCGTCACCGCGTCCAGTTCGTGATCGCTCAATCCCATGGCCGGCATTTTGGAGCCAGGTTTGATGGCTTCGGGATTTTGAATCCAAAGCCGGAGATTTTCGGGTGTGTTCGGCGCTGCTCCGGAAGCAATCGTTTCGCGGCTCATCAGGTGCGTGAGGTCCGGGCCGAAGCGCCCGTCTGCCACCGTGCCGGTCACGGCATGACAATTGATGCAGGCAGTCGTCTCAAAAATGCGCTGTCCTTCAGAAACTGCCGCACTCGCGTGCGCCGGCCGACTTTGCTCTTCAATCCAGCGATCGAACTCCTGGCGCGATTGCACATAGACGCGGAGAAGCATCTTGGCATGTTGCGTTCCACAATATTGCGCACACTGGCCCAAGTAGAGTCCCGTCTGCTGCGGGTCAAACCACATGGTATTGGGGTGGTTGGGAATCAGGTCGGTCTTACCGGCCAGACGGGGAACCCAGAAGCTGTGATCCGTATCTGCAGAGAGCAGAGTAAGGAAAGTTGGGCTCGGATGAGCCGGGTCATTCACCGGCACGTGCAGTTCATTTGCGGTCACGACCTTTAGACCCGGATAGCGATACTCCCACCAGAACTGATGGCCGATAGCGATCACTTGAATTGCGTTGTGCGGCTGGGCAGCCTTCTGGATGCTGGCGATCACCCGCGCCGTTGCCATGAACAAAACCACAATGATGAGAACCGGAATGACGGTCCATGCCAGTTCCACTTGATTGCTGCCGTAAACCTGAGGAGGCTCGCGGCCGTCATCGTCTGCCCGCTTTCCAAATTTCACGACGCAGTACACCAGCAAGCTGAACACGATGACGAATATGATTGCGGTAACCGCAAGCACAAAAAGTGAGAGCTCAACGATCGAATGGGCCGGCGTGGAAACGGGCGCAAAAATGTTTGTTGGACTAAGAGAGCGATCCTCAGGAGCTGCTAGAGCAGCTACTGGCAAACAAAGCAGACCAATCACCTGCGCTGCAAAGCGCCTGCGCCAATTGGTGAAGCCTCTATTTCGCATTGTTTTTTCTTGCCGTAGAAAAGGAATATGCAGCTGAACTGCCAGTATCGAGCGCAATCGGGGGCGGGAGACTATTGAAAATAGATATATTTAGAGACTATCAGCCACCCCTATCCTGTCCAGTTTTTGGTCAACTGTCATTACTTCGACAGGCCACTCGTCGGATGACAACCGCAAGGTTGGAGTGTTTGGTTCAAACATCCGGGATCTTCGAAACCAGACTTGGCGGCTTCCCCATCAATCTAGCCAACAGAAAATCTCAGACGCCGCAATAGCAAGGGTTGGAATGTCTTTTCCTAAAGCACGTGCAATGCGTGATATGCGCAACTCCGAAGTAAACGACACCGAAGTCAGCACGCACTTCGCGCAGCGTACAGACCGGCATACGGACTACTTCAGCACCTTCCAAACTCCCTTACCGACCTTCTTTGTCACCTTAGCGCTCTTCTTCACCACCTTGGTGCTGGTTGTCAACACGCCAGCTTGAGCAGTGAAGGTTGAGCACAGCAGAAATGCCAGAACCACGAACAATCTTTTCACGATGCCTCCTAACGTTTTACTGGCATAACCGTTAGCCAGTTATATTTTGCTCCCCCCAGCCAACGGCGAATCGCGGCGTACAGCCAGGGCTTCGGGTGAAGCGCTAGCTCCCCTTTTGATCAATGATCACGGTAATTTCTCCTCGTTTCTGTCTTCACGAAAAGCTCCGGTGCCACGAGCGACACAACTGGAACAGGCAACCCGGTTGCCAAACATGTTGAGTTTGTAAGTGACGGAAAGTAGAGGCCGATTACAAGGAATAGCGCAGTGTGCGATGCCACTCCGTTGAGCACGCAGTCACAATTTCGACAGTCTACGTGAGCATCCGTCCAAGTGGACTCTTCTGATCACACTTGGGAGGCTCGGCCAAGGCTTCAGCAGCCGGAACGTAGAAATGCGCGCAGAAGATTGCGTGGTTGGTTGCTAGCTGCATAGCCGCGTCCGACGCGACTTCGTTATTGCTGCTGTTGGTCCTCGTACGAATTGCCTGTTCTCGGATTGAGCGACCTGGAGCGAATCACTGTTGCCGGCGGCAATTCCTCCGGCTCGGGTGAATTCACCGGCGCGACCGTCACCACCACCGACAGCGTGCTTTCTGCATCTCCTTTGTACACTCCGCGAGTCGGTGCCACGTCGGCATAGTCGCGCCCCAGAGCCACGCGAATGTGCCGTTCGCTCCCGATGAGTCGGTTCGTGGGATCGAAGGCAACCCATCCGGCATCACCTAGAAATGCTTCGACCCAGGCATGCGTCGCTCCCGCCGACGAACGGTCTTTCGAGTCGGCTTCGTGAAAAAGATAGCCGCTCACGTAGCGGCAAGGGATCCTGAGCTGCCTCACTAGCGCCGTCATAATATGCGCAAAGTCCTGGCAGACACCCTGTCGCGCGCGCAACGCATCGTCGATGGGCGAATCGACCTTGGTGCTGTTGGGCACATAAGCTAACGCGTGATAGAGCGCCTCGTTCAATTCCAGCAGCAGCTCCATTGGGTTCCCATGGCGTTCCACGCGCAGCTCGCTGGCGAACTCCTCCAGCAACGGGGTAGGTTGTGTGTACTGGCTGGGTAGCAGCATTTCCCAGAAATCGCCGCCCGAAATGCAAGCGTCCAACTCCTGCCAGTCCTTCACGTCCTCTGGCTGAGGCACTGGCGATGCCATGACCTCTACTAGCGCGTGGGCCGACACTTGGATCTGCCCGTGCTGCCCGGGAATATCGAAGTGATGCACGGTGTTGCCAAGAAAGTCCCGATAGAGCATGACATTTGCGCGCGGGGTCACGTCTAGCGAGAATGAAAGGCATCGCTGGCGAGTTTCGCTTCTCGGTTGCACCCGCACTTCCATAACGCTCTCGCGCACGGCGGGTTGATAATCAAAATTCGTGATGTGCCGCACGGAATATGCCATCGTTGATACCCTTCCCGTTCAGGACGCAAGCTCGGTCTCAATCGGATAATCAAAATAGATATCATGGATCGCGGCGTGAATTTCCGCACACTCGTTGCGTACCGCCGCGAGGTAGGCGTGCACACCTTCCGCCATGATCTCTTCGATCTGGCTGAAGCTGAGCTGCGCCCGCAGTCTCCCTGCCACGCGGGCTGGTAACTTCGCCCGGCGCTCAGTCAGATCTCCGATGATGTGCAGCGCTGCGTTGATGCGGTCTACCGAAAACCGCAGCGAGTGCGGAAAATCTGGGTTCAACACCAAAAATTCGGCCACGCGCAGCGGAAGAATCTCCGCGGTATAAACCTTGCAATACGCCTCGAAGGCCCCGCAGCCGCGCAGCAAACCGATCCATTCCAAGTACGCGGCCGCTTCCACGGCTTGGTCCGCCGGCTGCGCCAACCGCTTAAAATGCGCTCCAATGAGCGCAGCCAGCGTATCCGCGCGTTCCACGTATCTTCCGAGCTGGATGTATTGCCACCCTTCACCGTGGCTCATGGTGCTGTCTGTGATTCCTTGGAAGAGGTGCGCGCCTTCCTGCACCATCCGGAAAAACCCATGAGAGTTCAGAATCCAGCCCTGCTCCGGGCTTTTCCCCATGATTTCCAAATAAAGACGGTTGAGTTGCTCCCACATCTCCGAGCTGCACTGTTCGCGTACATGATGCAGATTCTCGCGCGCCGCCGCGATGCAAGACACGATTGATGAGGGATTTGTGCGGCTGAACACCAGTTTGTCCACCAATTTGGTTGGGCACACTGGCCCAGTTTCCGCGCTCGCGGGCAGTAGGGCTTCCAGGAAAAATCTCCACCTTCCCGCACCTGCATCCGGAGACTGATCGAGCCACAGCTGCAATTCGACATCGACGATCCTGGCCGAATGTTCTGCGCGCTCCAGGTAGCGGCTCATCCAGTACAGTCCGTCCGCAACGCGTGAAAGCATGCCCGCTTCGCGCTGGAAGGATCGGACGAAATAGTTTCTCGGAGGTCTCACTTATACCGACCATTCCCGGGTTTTTCGGTTCGCGGAATACAACACGCCGGGCCGCAGTTCGGAATGGTTCCCGTTGTTCGTCTCCCGCAGCACCCAAGTGTCCTTGCTGCCGCCGCCCTGCGATGAATTCACGACCAGTGAGCCCTTTCGCAAGGCTACTCGGGTCAGCCCGCCAGGAACCAGGGTCACTCTTTCGCCGAACAATATATACGGGCGCAAATCGACATGGCGCGATTCCACATCGCCATCGATGAGACACGGAGCGCGCGAAAGAGCCAGGGTAGGTTGTGCTATATAGTTGCGCGGATCGGCAAGTATACGCCCGCGGAATTCCTCACGCTGCGCGGCTGTGCTCCGCGGTCCGATTAACATCCCGTAGCCGCCTGATTCGCCCACCGCTTTCACCACCATCTGGTCCAAGTGTTGCAACACGTGACTCCGTTGCGTTTCGTTCGTCAGTAGGAAGGTCGGTACATTCGGCAGGATGGCATCTTCATTCAGGTAATATTTGATGATTTCCGGCACGTATGCATAGACTGCTTTGTCGTCAGCTACTCCTGTCCCAATCGCGTTCGCGAGCGACACGTTTCCTGCGCGATAGGCGTTGAACAAACCTGGCACACCTAGGGCGGAATCCCTCCGGAAACAGAGCTGATCGAGAAAATCGTCATCAACTCGCCGGTAGATCACGTCCACGCGCCGCAGGCCTGCGGTCGTACGCATATATACGACATTATCGTGAACCAGCAGGTCGCGCCCCTCCACCAATTCGATACCCATCTGCTGCGCCAGAAAGGTGTGTTCGAAATAGGCCGAGTTTCCTACGCCCGGCGTCAGCAGCACAGTTACCGGATCATTTCGGACCGGAGCGTCTGCAGGCGCCAGCCCCCGAAGCGTTGCCAGCAGCGCCTGCGGGTAGTGATCAATCGGAAAGACGCCATAGTCCTGAAACATCGTCGGAAACACGCGCTTCAGCACTTTACGGTTGGCCAGCATGTAGGACACGCCGCTTGGGACACGCAGGTTGTCCTCCAACACGGCGAAGCTGCTGTCTGGAAGGCGCACCAGATCGGTTCGGCAAATGCTGACGTACGTGTCTCGCGGCACCTGGAGTCCACGCATCTCTCGCCGGAAATGACGGCAACTGCACACCAACTCCCGCGGCACCACGCCATCATTCAAGATTTTTCCATGGTGGTAGATGTCGTTCAGAAAAAGGTTCAGGGCGGTGATTCGCTGAGTGAGTCCGGTCTCGATCTGCGCCCACTCATGCGATGGAATGATCCGCGGCACCAGGTCGTTGGGGAAAATCCGTTCGGTCCCTTCTTTGTTCCCATACACCGTGAAGGTGATTCCCTCGTTGAGGAATGACAAATCCGCCGCCTGCTGGCTCCGCCACAACTCTTCCGGAGGCAGCCGCAGAAGCGTCTGGTAAAGCGTCTGATAATGGGCCCACCTGGAGCTTCAAACATTTCGTCGTAGGAGTTTTCAAACCGATAGTGCACGAAAGAAGGCGGAACAACAGGTCGAGCAGGTACTACCGTCGGGGTCAGCGGGTCTTCAATGGAGCGTCGACCGGCACGCTGTCTCCTCCGCGTGCCTCTTGGGTACAACATGGCTGCACTCTACATTTCTCGCTGCTTCCGCCGTTTTTGCCACAGGCGGTCAGTTCTTCGAGAGTCGAACTGTAGGCAAAACACATGTAAGTGTCGAATCGAAACTCTCGATCTTACGAATAGCTTTATCCTTTACGTTCTCGCCACAGGCTTGGTTAGCAAGGCGTTCTTAGCAGAACGCCGGTTGCGGGCGCAGTGGGTGCAGGGCCAACGTAAGTGCTTGAACTTGGAAAGGTTGGAGGCTTGGGTGGGCTCGTCGACGACAAACCTCTAGTCTTCCCGTGCAATCAGGTCAGTTGCCTGAAGTGGAACCGCGCTTTCCGCGTGCAAAGTTGGCGGTTACGGCAAAAGGCCATCCAGCAAGACTACATCCGCATCGCCCTGCCCGACCGCAGCAAAGATGAAACGGCCATCGGAAGACCACGAGATTCGGCGAGCGATGAAGATACCCTGCTGACTGAAATCTGTAATCTGGCGCATAGGGCCACCGGAAGTGGGCAATGCCCAGATGTTAGTGGTTGATCCATCGTTTAGTAGCAGGGCTAGCCAATTACCGTCCGGGGAAATGATGGGATGGAGAAGCTGCCAGGACGGAATCTTTGAGCCGGAGATTCGCGCCAGCACTCGGGAAGGGCCACTCTCTGGCCGAGCCATGTGGATCTCAAGATCAGAAACACCATTCACGTTTGCTATCTGCACTAGGTAATAAAGCGAGGACCCGTCGGGAGCTGCCGCCGCACGTTCGGCATTGTCTGTACGCACCGTAACAGCCTGTCCACCTTCGGATGGCACCTTCTCAACATGCCAGGTCCCATCCTTGAACACACTGTAATACAGCCAACTACCGTCGCCGGACCATGTGGCCCATCCGACGTTCTCCGCCACCACGCGCAGATTGCTACCATCTGGATTGATCATCCAATAGATCGCATTGACACCCCCTCTGCCCTTCACAAATGCGATGTGTTTTCCATCTGGTGACCAAACCGGAGTACCGACTGGAACTTCGGGATGCTGTTCGTACGTCAGTTGGCGGCTCTCACCGGTATCGAGCTTCATGACCCAAAGATTGCCGTGACCACCCACGTCGGAAAGGTACACCAATTCCTTGTCACCAGGACCGACTGAGGGTGTTTGCACTTGTCCGGTCTGTTGCGTAATCCTGGCACCCCGGCGGACATTTTCGAGCGGTGTTCCCTCCGTTGGGTATTTCCAGATATCGAAGTGCGTTTGCCTGCGGCTCGCGATGACTTGGCCTTTAACGCTGACGTCGGGATGCAGGTAAGAGACTTCGCCGAACGTGAGCTGCCGAAGCTCGGTGCCTCTCAGGTTAACCGTCCAGAGATTGAATGTAGGTAAGTAAAAAACTGTGCTCCCCCGTGCCGAGCTGAAAACCAGTCCTGAACCGTCGGGAAGCCAAGACAAACCCTCTAGCAAACTGCTCTCGCGGGTGATATTTCGTGGTTCCCCGCCGCCTGATTGCACAACAAAGATGTCCCAATCGAAAATTAAGCCGCGCTGGTAGGCGACCCATCTATCATCTGGCGACCAGCGCGGAAAGGAGTAGTTGTACCGCGGCGCGAGCCGTGCCAAGACCTGCGGTTTGGAACCATCGCGATCCGCAACGGTTAATTCGACCTGACCGTTGTTGAAGCGAAAAAATGCGATCCGCTTCCCATCGTGACTCAAGTCTGCGCCACTCAAACTGCTGACAATGCGCCGCGGGGCTCCGCCGAGTGCCGAAACTTCCCAAATAGTTCCTTGCGATTCCCCTTCGGCCGGCAGGGTAAAGTATATAAGGGCGGACGACTCGGGCGTCCACCGGGGGGATTGATGCTGGGCCGCATCGTGGGCGATCTGAAGCGGTGCTCCGCCGGCCAGGAGGCGTACCCAGATCTGTCGGCGCCCACCGATGTCGGCGGTGAACGCCACGGACTTGCCATCAGGAGAAATAGAAGGGAACTCCTCCAGTCCAATAAAGTCGGTCAGCCGAGAGAGTTGGACAGTGTGAGGGGGAGACCTGTGATGCATGTTGCCAGCCCACCACCCAATCGCAGCAGTTACGGCCAAGACAAGACTACCGACGCCCCACCACCCTAACGCTTTCCGCGGCGGCACAAGTCCTGGCCCCAGCGCATGCATCTCTGCGGCCGAGGCAGAGCTTTGTACCGAACTTAGATCGCGCTTGAGACGCTTAAAGTCGGCGCGCAGCTCGGCAGCTGTTTGGTAGCGTAGATCCCGATCCTTCTCTAACGCCTTACTGATGATTTCTTCGAGCTTGGCCGGTGGGGCTGAGTTCGCCGACCGAATTGGGGCGGGTGTCCGCTCTAGAATCGCGTTCAAGACCACGCCCGGTGTGTTCCCGGTGAACGCCTGGCGACCCGTGGCCATCTCGTACAAAACTGCGCCGAAGGAAAACAGATCCACGCGCGTATCGATTTCTTCGCCGCGCACTTGTTCAGGCGACATGTAAGCCGTCGTGCCAACGGTCGAGCCCGGGCTGGTGAGTGACCCCGCTGTGGCTGTCACCATTTCCGAGGCTTCTACACCACCCGCAACGCGGTGTATAGAAACCAGCTTCGCCACGCCGAAGTCAAGCACCTTCGCCTGGCCTCGCTTTGTAACGAAGATATTGGCGGGCTTGATGTCACGATGAATGATGCCCTCGGCATGTGCGGCATCCAGCGCATCGCTAATTTGCATCGCTAAATCTAGCATCTGATCAATCCGCAGCGGGTTGCCCTTAATACGGTGCTTCAGTGTGTGACCGTCCAGAAACTCCATAACGATGAAATGTTGGCCGGCCTCCTCGCCGATGTCGTGAACAGTGCAGATGTTCGGATGATTTAGAGCCGAAGCAGCCTCCGCCTCAAGCCGGAAACGTTCGAGTGCGGCACGGTCGCTGGCCATATCGCTAGGTAGGAATTTGAGGGCGACCAATCGGTGTAGTCGGGTATCCTCGGCCTTATAGACGACACCCATCCCACCACTACCCAACTGTTCTAGGATGCGATAGTGCGAGATGGTTTGGCCAATCATCGGTCCGAAGGCGTTCAAAATAAAGCATAGTAGGTGCAGTGCGACTGCGAGTCAATTGGAAGCCGGGAGCGCCGCTCAGGTTTTTTACGGCATCGATGGAATCGAGGCCGTTTTCACAGCCGTTACAACAACATTTCTGTGTGCGCACTGCAATGAAAAGTATTCAGGTTTGAAATTTGGCGATAGTTGCAATCCATAATGTTGGGCAACCACGGCCGCAACACGCGCCATCGCCTCGTGGAGTTCTTCCGCTCCACCGCGATGATGACCGCTGAGGACCACCAGCACAACTGGTTCATTCTTGCACGTGCAGAAACTTAAACTATCTTTTGACACTTTACGGTGGAGCTTTACAAGAAAATTGTCGCGGGATAAAGTCTGTCGGTCGAGCAAAAAACTTTAGAGAACTCCACAACGTGCACAAGCTACTTTCTATTCGTGTGAGATATTTAGCCGTCACTGCGATAGCTATCTTCGCATGCGTGCTGCCGTGGATATCGGCGGCCTCCAAGGCACCGAACAATGTATCCGCGGCAAAAATATCAGGCTTTTCGCCACAACATGCCGCGGAAGAAGCGGAAGTGGAAGAACGGCTGAAGAGCGGAATCTCGGAGGAAGAGATTCGCAAACAACATCGCTACTTTACGTCGATGCCGCACCCGGCGGGAAGCAAGCACAATTATGAGGTTGCACAATACATTGAGGCGCAGTGGAAAAAGCAGGGCTTAGAGGATGTAGTTATCCGGCAATATGACGTGCTGGGCACGCGACCAGTATCAACCATGCTTGAGATGGTTGAGCCCAGGCACTACGAGGCGAGTCTTCGCGAACAGGCCTACGAAGTGGACCCGGACACGAAAAATCCCGAGGTGGCTAACGCCTGGATGGGATTCTCTGCGAGTGGCGAGGTGACCGCACCTGTTGTTTACGCTCATAGCGGGAATCCTGAAGATTACGATTTGCTGCGCAGAAACGGCATCGATGTTAAAGGCAAGATCGTGCTGGTTCGTTACTCGAATCCTTACAGTTACCGTGGATTTAAGGCGTTGACGGCGGAGAAGAATGGGGTTGCTGCGTTGATTATCTATTCTGATCCGGCCGAAGACGGATACAAACGAGGCAAAGTGTTTCCTGATGGGCCGTGGGGTCCAGAAACGCATATTCAACGAGGTGCGATCACTTATGACTTTATGGTTCCGGGCGATCCGCTTACTCCCGGCTGGGCATCCGTTCCGGGCGCGAAACGTATTCCGGCCAGCGAGGCACGTTCGCTGCCCCGCCTAATAGCACTGCCACTGTCCTGGCACGACGCGAAGCCACTGCTTGAAAACATGGACGGCCCGGTGGCTCCACGCGAGTGGCAGGGCGGATTGCCAATTACTTACCGGCTCAGTGGCGCCGTGAAAGCGCACATCAAAGTGGAAATGGACAACTCCACGCAGCCTTACTACGTGGTGGAAGCGAAGATTCGCGGCGGTGAATTTCCAGACCAATGGGTCGTGCTTGGCAATCACCATGACGCGTGGGAATACGGCGGGGTTGATCCAAGTAGCGGCACCGCTTCAATGATGGAACTCACCAGGGGCTTTGCCGCGATGTTGAAAGACGGGAAGCGTCCACGCCGAACGCTGGTTTTTTGCAGTTGGGATGGGGAAGAAATCGGGCTTACAGGATCGACGGAATGGGGTGAGCAGTTCGCTGACGAGCTTCGCAAGAAACTGGTCGCGTATATTAACGTTGATTCCTCGGCATCGGGTCCGAATTTCAATGGCGATGCGGTGGGCTCGCTGGCGCCGATGTTAGTGGAGGCTACTCATTCAGTGGCGGACCCGAGCGGCACGAGCTTGCATGACGCCTGGGTGAAGTCCAGCACGCGCGACGGCAAAGAAAATAAAAATCGAGAAACAGTCAAAGACGAAGACTTAGTGAATACGCGCATTGGCAGTGGCTCGGACCATACCGTGTTTCTTAATTTTTTGGGCCGTCCGGTAATCGGGCTCGGATTCGACGGGCCTTACGGCGTGTACCACTCAATGTACGATGATTTTTATTGGATGAATCACTTTGGCGATCCTGGATACAAGTACCACGCCACGATGTCGCGACTCTGGGGAATCACCGCGCTGCGACTGGCGCAAGCAGATGTTTTGCCGTTTGATTTTGGATTTTACGGAAAGACCCTTGGTCAATTTTTGGAGGACTTGCAGAAGAATCCTCACTACGATTCGAAGCGGCTTGACTTAAAGAAATTGAAGAGCTTGGCTCATGAATTTGAGGCCAGCGGGACGCAAGCGAAAAAAGTATTGGACAACGCAGTGGTCTCAGGCCGGATCACTGGAGAAGTTCTGGATAAGGATAATGAAGCGCTAATGACCGTGGAGAGCAATTGGCTGAATCCAAACGGTATACCTGGCAGACCTTGGTTTAAGCACCTCCTGTATTGCGCCCGATACACGTACGCTCATCTGGAACTTCCCGGTCTGACGGAAGCAATTGAGGCAGAAAATTGGGACGAAGCGCAACGCCAGGCAGATATTCTGGCGCGGGCCATCCAGGCAAATGTGAATGTGATGCGCGAGATTGCAGCCGAATGATTCTAAGGGTTCTCTGTTCATGGCCATCTTGCTTTCCAGTCCAATCGATTAACTGGTACGTGCGTAACACCGCCGGCGTCTGCTAGTTTTGATCTGGATTGATCCCGACAGAAGCCTCTTGTCACGACACGCTGCAATTCGTAGACTAGTTTTACCCCAGCCAAAAATAGGAGGAAGAATGCATTTTCGCCTCAAGATGTGCGTGTCGATGCTGGCGATTGCCGCTCTGCTCGGTTTGGCGGGAATTGCGGCGGGGGCCCAGGACAAGCATCATGTCGTTTCTCTGAGCGATCTGAACAAAGATGCCGCGCGACCTGCCCAGACGCGCCAAGCAAACGAAGAAGCTGTCCGAACGATGCTTTCTTCCGACCCGGGGCAAAAAGCTTTGAAATCCGCCCACCTCGACTACCAAAAAGTAGATAAGGCCGTTGGCCAATTGAATGATGAAGATCTTGCCAGGCTGGCTGAGAGGTCTAGCCGGGCGCAGAATGATTTCGCTGCCGGACGCCTATCAGACCGCGATTTGTTATGGATCATTCTGATCGTCGTCGGCATCATCATCATTGCGCTCGTTGTTCGCGGATGAAACGCTTCGCATGCGCTTTCCTGCTGCTTTTTTTCCTGGGACGCACGATGCAACCGGCGTCCCAGGAAAGTGCAGGAGTGTGGCTCGATGTGCCTTTCGTAAAGCAAGCTGAGGATGGCTGCGGCTCCGCCGCGATTTCCATGGTTCTTCAATATTGGAGTTCCCACGGTGCGCAGGTCTTTTCGGAACGCGCCGACGCCGCGACCATTCAACGGCGGCTTTATTCCCGCAAAGTCCGCGGAATTTATGCTTCCGACTTGGAAAGCTATCTCATAGAGTCGGGCTTTCGCGTCTTCCCACTTCACGGAGAATGGAAGGATCTTCGGGAGCAATTGGTGCGAGGGCGACCGCTGATCGTGAGCCTCCAGCCGGGTAACTTTAAGGCACCGCTGCATTACGTCGTGGTGACAGGAATCGATTGGCAGAAGGCGGCCGTATTCATAAACGACCCTGTCCGCGGCAAACTTCTCCGGATCGAGCGCGCGGACTTCGAAAAAGAATGGCGCTCGAACTTCAATTGGATGCTACTGACTCTCCCCGAAAAGGCTGTGTGAACCTACTTCTGATTGCTGTATTGACGCTGAGTTCGTCAGTATTTGCCCAGGATCATTCTGTCGAGCACGCCCGCCTTTCCGCCGCGCAAGATGCTTTCGATGCGGGGCACTGGGAGGAAGTTTGCAACCTCGCGCGAGGTCCCGCGGATCAATTACCTGAATTCGACTTTTTGGAAGGACTCGCGCTGGCCCGGCTGGAGAAATGGCCTGAGGCTAGAGCAGCTTTTGATGCGGGCTTGCGAAAAGCACCGAATGATCCGCGGTTTTTGATAGAGCTGGCCGGTGTCGCGTACAAGCAGAAGGATTTGCGAGCGGCAAAAGACGATTTGCATGCTGCGTTGCGACTAAAATCGAATGACGCATACCCGCGTGAATTTCTTGCCACAATTTATTTCCTCGAAGGCAACCTCGAAGCAGCTTTGAAATACTGGAATCCCGAAGACAAACCGCGCTTACGAAGTGTTGAGTATGTCCCTTCGCTGCAGTTGAATGAGTCGCTCCGCAATCGCGCTCTCGCTTTCAATGCTCCGCAAATTCTGACCAGCGATTCCCTTCTTACAACGGAATCGCGGCTGGACAATCTGGAAGTTTTTTCGAATCGGCGGGTCGAACTTACACCCGCTGACTCAGGGAATTACGACGTGACGTTGCATTTGGCGGAGAGAAATGGGTGGGGCGACTCCAAATTAGAAGGCGTTCTCTCGCTCCTCAGCGGGTTACCTTACGCGACCGTTTATCCGGAGTTTTACAACATTGGGCATGGTGCCGTGAATCTGACTTCACTCGTGAGGTGGGATTCCGAGAAGCGCCGTGTTTTATTGTCGTTTTCCATGCCGATCTATGACGATCCCGGCCTCCGCCTGCGTGTGTACGCGGATGCACGAAATGAAAACTGGAACCTAACGCAAACGTTTTTCGGCTCCGGCGCACCCCTCAGCGATTTGAACATGCGGCGCACAGCGGCGGGCGGGGAGATTCATTCCATTGTGAATGGGCGCTGGAGCTGGAGCGGCGGCGCGGAGATTGCCAGTCGCAATTTTCGAAATCTTAATGATCTCAACTCTCCTGCCGAGCGCACCTTCTTCACGAGCGGTACTTCCCTCGCCGGATGGCTTGGCATTGAACGCTTTCTTGTGCGACTGCCCGAACGAAGATTTACTTTGGATTCTTCTGCGGAAGCAAGGGCGGTGCGCGAGTTTACAGCCGGCCTCGGGCTGTTCGGCACGCTGCAGGGATCGCTTCGCGCACACTGGTTCGCTCGCGCACAGGGTGACGATTACGAGATGCAGGGAGAAATTCGTGCAGGTGGCACCATGGGCAAAGCCACACTCGATGAGCTGTTCCAACTAGGCGTCGAGCGCGATAACGATCTCTGGCTTCGCGGCCATCCCGGAACTCTTAGCGGGAGAAAAGGTGCTGCACCTCTGGGGCGGCGCTTTTTCCTCGCGAATTGGGAGATGGACAAGAATATCTACAGAAACGGTTTCTTTACTGTAAAACTCGGGCCGTTCTTCGACAATGGCGCAGTGGCGGATTCCTCCGGTTTTTTCGGCTCTCAGCGCTGGCTGTGGGATTCCGGCGTTCAATGCAGAGTTCGAATCTTGGGCGGTTTGACCGTGCTTCTTTCTTATGGCCGCGATTTACGGAGCGGCAAAGGTGTGTTTTACGGAACCGCAATGCGCAATGTCGTGCATCGCTTTCGCGAAGGTCAATAAAACATTTCTGTATACTCAGAAACTCGGCGTACCTGTATTATGCGTCGCCAAACTTCGTAGAAATCCTTGCAGAAGAATTGCCAGTCCAGAAAGAATACTGTTCACTGCACTCAGCCGAGGAGTGATCGTAACTGCTTACCCAAAACCCTCAACATGGCCGCGGCGGAACGTATCTTGGTTGGTAATTCCCGGCGAGGAAGCTCACCATATCTTGCACATCTGTCCACGCACCATGGCATCGCCGCTTTTGCACCCGAATACCTTTGCAAAAGCTCCCATATTCGACAGTGGGCCATTGGCGCGGAATCGCGCCAGCGGATGCGCGTTGGTGTTGGCTTGCAGTCGCGCGGCCTCCGGCCGTTGATTGGTCGCCCACACTTGCGCCCAACCCAGGAAGAACCGCTGCTCCGGCGTGAACCCCTCGATATCCGTCGGATGCGGCTTGCCCTCGAGCGATTTTTGGTAAGCAGCGTAGGAGATCGCCAGTCCGCCCAGATCGGCGATGCTTTCCCCCAAAACCAGTTTGCCGTTTTGGTGCAGGCCCGGTTCGACCTCGTAGGCGTCGAACTGCTTCTCGATGCACGTGGCTCGCTCATCGAAATTCTTTTTGTCGGCCTCTCTCCACCAGTTGCGCAGATTGCCTTTTTCATCGAACTGCGACCCTTGGTCGTCGAACCCGTGAGTAATCTCATGGCCGATGACCGCGCCCATTCCGCCATAATTTATGGCGTCGTCCGCTTGTGGGTTGAAAAAGGGCGGCTGCAGAATGCCCGCCGGGAACACGATCTCGTTCATGCTGGGATTGTAATAAGCGTTGACGGTCGGCGGCGTCATATCCCATTCATTGCGGTCCACCGGCTTGCCGATTTTGCCTAGGTCACGAGCATGCTCGAAAGCCGCCGCACGTTTTAGATTACCGAGATACGAACTACGATCAATGGAGAGCTTCGAATAATCGCGCCATTTATCTGGGTACCCGATCTTTACATTGAATGCCTGGAGCTTCTCTACTGCAGCCTTTTTGGTCTCCGGGCTCATCCAGGAAAGCGTGGGTATGTCGTCGCGCAACGCGGAGCTTAGGTTGCTCACCATGTCGCGCGCGTGAGCCTTGGCATCTGGCGGGAAATACTTCTCCACGTAAACCTGCCCCAACGCTTCGCCGAGGTTGAGGTTTACGGATTGAACGCAGCGCTTCCACCGCGGCAGCAGCTCTTTGGTTCCCGCCAGCCGCTTGCCGTAGAAATTGAAATTTTCTTGCACGAAAGCGTCGGAAAGCGCTGTGGCACTGCCATGCAGGACGTGCCAGCGCAGGTACGTCTTCCAATCAGCTAGAGGTGTGGCGGTGAGTTGACGATTCATTTCCTTAAAAAAATCCGGTTGTCCTATGTTGCTTTCCTTCAAGCCCGGCGCGCCCGTCTCTTTGAAGTAAGCTTCCCACGACCATTCCGGTGTCAGTTCCTTCAGCTGCGCGAGGCTCAGCTTGTGATAGACCGCCTTGGGATCCCGCAATTGCACGTTGGTCATCGACGCTCGCGCCAACGCCGTTTCAACGTTCATCACGGTTTGAGCTTCCTCGGATGCTTTTGCCGCCTGATCCCCGGAAAGTTCAAACATCTTGGCGACATGTGCCAGGTAGTCCGCGCGTAGTTGCTTGGAGCGATCATCGCTACGCACGTAGTAGTCGCGGTCGGGCAAACCCAATCCGGCTTGTTCCGCGTCACCAGTTACTTGTGTGCTGTCAGCCAGGTCTTGCGTGGAGCCAAAAAGGAATACGGCCCGCACACCCTCGCGGTGAAGGTGCGCCACTACCGCTAGCAACGCGTCGTGGCTCTGCATTGCCTCAATGCTTGCCATCTCCGGCGCAAGGGGTTTCGTCCCCACCGTTTCGATCGCCGCGGTATTCATGCAACTGGCATAAAGATCGCCGACTTTCTGTTGGTTCGAGCCCGTGAGAGCCTTCGCGCTTGCCGAATCTTCCGCGATTTGCCGCAGTGAGGTTTGGTTTTTGTCCGCGAGCTCAGAAAAGGTGCCCCATGTAGAGTAATCGGGAGGTATAGGGTTATTCTTCATCCACCCGCCCATGGCAAACTGGTAGAAATCCTCACAAGGTTTGCAGCTCTTATCGAGGTTTTTCGTCTCAAATCCCCACGAAGACACCGCATCTGCCATAATATGCGTGGCGCTGCCGCCGATGAGCAGGGCTGCACCAATTAGCACTGTACCTATGGCTAAAACACGTGGCGCGAGAGAGTCTTTTTTCATCGGGCACCTCAACGATCGTTAGCCTTAAATAGATACCGCTAAAACGAATCACGCAAGAGGCAATGGTTTTCCCTACTGAAAGAAAACAAAGGGGAAAATTTGGAGGCGCGGGTGGGATTCGAACCCACGCCCCACATTGAAACCACGTAACTTATTGATTTTACATAACGCCAAAAACGTTAAAAACGCCTAAACCGCCTAAGTAAGGTACACGGCGGGTACACGGAGAGCTAGGATTTTGTTGTGTGGGCGGCCCGCTACCTAATCCGCAGTACCTAAAAATTCTTCATTTACGCGCACGTACAAAGCCTAGGGGTATGGGTCCCATCGGAGTCACAAAAACCGGTTACATACTACAGTCGTGCGCCTCTAGGAGAAAATCCTAATCTATAATTTGTATGCTAGTAAAAACTCGACTCAGGCACCTAGCGAGTTACTGAAATGCGGCTCGGATATTCCATCTGGGAACTCTGCGGCGGTGCGGCTCTAGAATTTTGTGACGGCGCCGTTGGGATAGTTTCCGCGTTGTTGAACTCTTGGCATTTTATACATCCAACGCTTCATTCCGGCTGGGGCGGAACGAAGAAGCCTCGGCGTTAATTGAGCGATACTTCAGAGATTATTCGAAAGATAAAGGTGGGATGGTTACCAGCGTGAAAGCCATGATGCTGGCCAAGGCTGGCAAGAATAGCGAAGCGGAAGCCACGATCCAGCACGCTATCGAGATCGGCCGTGGTTACGCTCACTTCCATCACACGTCTTATAACATCGCTTCCGCTTACGCTCTTATGAATGAGTCAGGGCAAGCGATGAAATGGTTGCAAGTGACCGGCGATGAGGGCTTCCCTAATTATCCGCTTTTTGAGGGTGACGCTCAGTTGGATAACCTGAGAAAGGACCCGAGGTTTATTGCATTTATGGCGCAGCAGAAGCAGCAGTGGGAGCATTTCAGCGCCACATTGTGACTACAGGCCGAGAGCCAAGGCCATCGGCGCCAACACGCTCAGGGCATTTTCCTGACTCGAAGGCCGGGTAGCGCGGACGCAGGCCATTAAGCATTTAATCTCACTTCGATTTGTTTCGAGACTGGTAGGAGATCACAAACTCAATCTTCTGTGCAGGCCCTGCGGGGCGGAGACAGCAAATGGATGTCTGGTTCACGATCGAAGAGGAACCACCGCCGAGAGACACGAAGGCGAGCTGAAGCACCTAAGAATTTCATTCACGCGTTTCTCCAAAGCGCGTCGGGAGAGTTTTTGCCCTCTTGACACGGACTTATCATGGAAGTCGCGTAATCGGAAACTTGATTTTCAATTGTCCGGTTTGTGCGGCGGTCTCAATGGGTCGCAACACTAGCTCGAAGTCTACTTGCAGGAGTCTCAACAGCTAAAGTCGTTCGTGAGCGTTGATTCAAACGGAACACTACCCTGTCTAGTTCTGATTGAGTACAGCCGGACAGATCGGTTCTCTAGAGGGAAGTATTGCCCTCTTGACAAAGACTTATCATGGATGTCTGGTTCTGCTGAAAGCAAGAACCACTGCCGAGAGGCAACAACCGCGAACTGAAGGACCTTGAAAAACTTTTTCACGCGCTCCTCCTGAGCGCGTCAGGAGAGCTTTTGCCTCTTGACAAAGACTTATCATGGATGTC
>DATNMX010000001.1:0-3347 GCA_035602135.1 Candidatus Dormiibacterota bacterium | reverse complement strand
CGCGTCACGCGAATTGAAGTGTTTGTAGAAGCCGCCCACGGTAAGGCCGGCTTCTTTCATCAGATCTGCGATTCCGATCCCGGCAAGCCCCTCTTCGCGGAACCTCCTTGAAGCGATAGCAACGATGCGCTTATGAGTTTTTGCCTTTTCAGCCTTGGAGTGGCGCACAGAGCCCCCAAAAAAGTTTGTAACCAAAGCCCGACTGTACGAATCGAAGTCGGAGAATGGATTATAATCATAATCCATATGAAATGCAATGAGACTCGACTGGAGACAGGAGAAAAAGAATATGAGCAATTCGACATCAAAAGGCACCGCTCTGGTAACGGGTGCCTCCAGGGGCATCGGGGCTGTCTATGCGGACCGTCTCGCAAAGCGCGGATATGATCTGATTCTTGTAGCCCGCAGCGAGGCGCCCCTCAAAGCGCTCGCTACGAGCCTCGCGGGCGCGAGCGGACGTCACATCACTCCCATCGTGGCGGACCTCAACAACAGAGTAGATCGCGCGAAAGTGGAAGCGAAGCTGAAGGAAGACTCGAGTATCACAACGCTCGTCAACAACGCTGGTATCGGCGCCGTCGTGCCTCTTCTCAATGCCGACATCGAGAAAATGGAAGAGATGATTGCACTCAACAGCATCGCGCTCACGCGACTGACGTACGCCGCGGCACCTGCATTCGTCAAGCGTGGCGTGGGCACGATCATCAACATCAGCTCCGTCGTTGGCATCTCGCCTGAGACGCTCAACGGTGTGTACGGCGCCACCAAAGCCTATGTCCTCGCCTTCAGTCATTCGCTGCAGCACGAACTCGCCGACAAAGGGATCCGCGTCCAAGCGGTCCTGCCCGGCGCGACGGCAACCGACATGTGGGAAATCGCTGGCCTGCCTTGGCAGAAACTGCCCCCGTCGATCGTCATGCCGGTGGAAGACATGGTCGATGCAGCGTTAGTCGGCCTCGACCAGGGAGAACTGGTGACGATTCCCGGTCTCCATGATGGAGGCGAATGGACCCTTTTCGAGGCCGCGCGCCGGGCCATTTCACAGCGCTTCGGCAATTCCGTACCCGCGTCTCGATACAGGATTCAGGCGCGGCGTTCGGCATGACTCGCCCAAATGGGCCCGCTTGGCAACAAAGCGGGCCCTACGAGATCCCGGGACAAGCTCATTACTTCGCGCGATCGCATTCAGGAATTGAAGTCCGATGTTCTTATGAAAAATACAGTTTCGCGCTTGGCGCAGGAATAGGAGCAGGAGATGGGAACACTGGCAGGGAAAGTGGCACTTGTGACCGGGGGTAGCAGCGGGATCGGGCTGGCGTCGACGGAAGAACTGATTCGAGAAGGCGCTGTTGTCTACATCAGGGGGAGGAAGAAAGCTGAACTGGATGCCGCAGCCAATAGGCTCGCCCAAGGCGAGAGAGGAAATCATGTCTCTACAAGATGATTCGAGCGTCGAGCGTAAAATCCTTGAGGCAAAAATTGGCGATAAGATAAACTTTATCGATCGTGTAACCGAGGCTTTGCTTCAATCTGGGATCATTAAAAACTCACTTCAAGTTGGCCAGAAAGCGCCTGACTTTACGTTGCCGAATGCGACTGGCGGCGAGGTCTCACTCTCTGGTCTTCTAGAAAAGGGGCCAGTTGTCCTTAGCTTCTATCGGGGCGAGTGGTGTCCGTTTTGCAATCTCGAATTGAGAGCCTATCAACAGGCTTTGCCTAAGATGGAAGCGCTAGGCGCGGCATTCGTCGCCGTGTCTCCCGAAAAACCGGAATTTTCCCAGCTCCTGGCAGATAAACAAAAGCTCACTTTCCCCGTTCTCACGGACCGCGAAAATTTGATCGGTCGGAAGTATGGGTTGGTTTACCAAATGAATTCTGAAGTTAAGGCTATTGCCCTTAATTTCGGCAATGATATTTCTAAGCGCAATGGCAGCGACAAATGGGAGCTACCGGTCCCGGGAACCTTCGTCATCGACACGAAGGGAGTCGTGCGTTTCGCCCAGGTCGATCCTAATTTTATGACCGGACGTGCAAACCCAGAAGCTGTGCTCGACATACTGACAAAACTTTCTCCGCACAGAGAGGGGAAATAAATTGAAAGTGCCAATACGCCGTATCACGCGGCCAAGTGGGCAGTGGGCGGTTTCAGCGACTTGCTGGCGACGGAAGTCGCGCCGTTCGGAGTCAAGGTCTGCACGCTAGAGCCGGGAGGTATTCGGACCAACTGGGCACGGCGCGCCGTTCAGAATGCGCCGAACCTGCTGCCGGAGTATGAAGCCTCGGTCGGTTCGTTCCTGAAGATGTTGCGAAGCCTCGAAGGCCGTTTGGAAGGCGATCCACGGAAAATCGCGGACGTAATGGTGCAACTGGCGAATAGCGACGAGGTGCCAGTGCGGCTGATCCTCGGTGTCGATGCGGAAAAACGAGTGCAGCAAGCAGAAGCTGAGCGCGCGGCCGAGGCCGACAAGTGGCGGCATCTAACCGTTTCAACGGTTTTTGAAGATGGGCGCTCCGACAACCGATTGCATTAACTCACAGAGCGGACCAATTGCTGAGTTGCTGAATCTCGCTGCGAGAACCAAAACGCCAAGAAAAACGATCGAGGGGGGCATCTCGGGAAACTGTTCCGTCGAACTTCCATTCTGGACACAACAATCCAGAATGGGCATAATAAGTGACTGAAAGGATTTTGGTGACATATGCAGGCAAAATCGTTTAAAGGCAAAATAGCTCTCGTCACGGGTGGTTCAAGAGGCATCGGAGCAGGCATCGTTCGCCGACTGGCGGCGGATGGCGCGTCCGTTGCCTTCACTTATTCCAATTCCCCAGAAAAGGCCCTTGAACTTGTTCGTGAAATCGAATCCGCAGGAGGCAAAGCCCTATCCCTCAAAGCCGACAGCGGCTCGGCCGAAGAGCTGCGGGCCGCTGTGGCCAGAACTGCAGAAGCCTTCGGCACTCTTGACATCTTCGTCAGCAACGCGGGCATCCTCACCAGGGGCACAATCGACACTTATACTCTCGAAGACTTCGACCGCATGGTGGCCATTAACGTCCGTGCCGCCTTCGTCGGTATTCAGGCAGCCGCCCAAGAAATGAACGATGGCGGCCGGATCGTTATCATCGGTAGCAACACCGCTATCCGCACCGCCTTCCCTGGAGCAAGTGTCTACAGCATGACCAAGGCTGCGCTCGTAGGACTTGTTCGCGGCGCAGCAATCGATCTCGCCCCGCGCGCCATCACGGTAAACAATGTTCAGCCCGGACCCACAGCGACCGACATGACCTCAGCGCTTGCCGAGTTGGTCAAGCCCCTGATTCCTTTGAAACGAATGGGTGACGTATCGGAG